>CAVWDE010000008.1:0-391428 GCA_963753685.1 uncultured Alphaproteobacteria bacterium | reverse complement strand
TGAGGATCGCCCCGCGGCGGGCGTTCAGCCCCGGACCGAGCCTGAGGTCAGGCCGGCGACGTAGTGGTCGACGAAGAACGAGTAGATCAGGGCGACCGGGATCGAGCCCAGGAGGGCGCCGGCCATCAGTTGGCCCCAGTAGAAGACGTCGCCGCGGATCAGCTCGGTGATGACGCCGACCGGCACGGTGCGCACCGTGCTCTTGGTGAGGAAGATCAGGGCGTAGAGAAACTCGTTCTGGGAGAGCGTGAAGGCGAAGATGCCGGCGGAGATGAAGCCGGGCGTGCATAAGGGGAGGAAAATCCGGCGCATGGTCTGCAGCCGGCTGGCACCGTCGATGCGCGCTGCCTCTTCGAGGTCGCGCGGCACGCTCTTGAAATAGCCGAGCAGCAGCCAGGCGCAAAACGGCACCAGCATGGTCGGATAGGTCAGGATCACCGAGGTCAGCGTGTTGCCGAGGCCGAGGCGGTTGATCACGTCGGCGAGCGGCAGGAACAAGAGCGGCTGCGGCACGAGGTAGGTCGCCGCGACCGTCATCGCGATCAGGCTGGCGCCGGCGAACCGCATGCGCGCGAGCGGGTAGGCGAGCATCGTGCCGAACACCAGCGAGATCGCCGTCGAGATCACGGCGACCAGCATCGTGTTCCAGGTCCAGCGCAAAAAATGCGTCTTGGTCAAAAGGTCGACATAGTGCTCGAGGGTCGGATTGCGGATCAGGAGCGGCATCAGGTGCCGGTTGTACAGCTCGGAATCCGGCTTGATCGAGGTGATCGCCATCCAATAGAACGGGAACAGCGCCACGCACGAGGAAAAAGCCGACCGGCAGCCAGACCCGGAGCGCCTGATTGACCTGCCCGTGGCCGGTGACCATCAGGGTTTCCGGATGTAGAGCGTGAGGGCCACGATCAGGAGCGCCAGCGCCGGCAGCATGGTCAGCGCGATCGAGGCGCCGAGACCGAGCTGGCCCGCGGTCATGCCGATGTCGAAGGCATAGGTCGCGAACAGGTTGGTCGCATTGTTCGGGCCGCCGTGGGTCAGCACGTACACGAGCTGGAAGTCGGCGAAGGTGAAGATCACCGAGAACAGCGTGACGATCAGGATCACCGGCTTGAGCAGCGGCAGCGTCACGTAGCGAAAGCGCTGCCAGCCGGTGCTGCCGTCGATCGTCGCCGCCTCGTAGAGCTCGGGGGGGATGGTCTGCAGGCCGGCGAGCAGCGTGATGCCGTAAAACGGCAGGCCGCGCCAGGTGTTGATCATGATCACCGAGAACATCGCGAGCTTCGCGTTGCCGAGCCAGGACGGCCCCGGCCGCATCCCGCCGAGCGCGACCCACAGCATATTGACGACGCTGAACGCGGGGTCGAGCATCCATAGCCAGGCGACCGTGCTGAGCACGGTCGGCACGATGAACGGCAGCAGCAGGACCGCGCGCACCAGCTTCTTCATCCGGAAGTGCTGGTTCATCGCCAGCGCGAGGCCGAGCCCGCCGATCATCTTCAGGATGGTCGCGGCGATCGTGTAGACGAAGGTATTGACCGCGACCTTCCAGAAGATCGGGTCGTGGAAATCGGTGATGAAGTTCTTGAGCCCGACGAAATGGCCGGGCTTGCCGATCACCCGGTCCTGGAGACTGAGCAGGACGCCATAGACCAGGGGATAGCCGACCAGGGCCACCAGGAACAACAGCGGCAGCGCCATCATCAGCCAGCTGAACACGTCCTCGCGGTCGAGCCAGCCGGCCAGAGACAGGGCAGGGCGCGCGGGCCGCGCCCTGCCGATCAACGAGAAGCTGCGGACCGACATGCCGGGGCCCGCAAAGAGGACTCAGGCGGCGCCGTAAATCTGCTTCAGCTGGTTGTCCGCGTTCTTGATCGCGTCCTTGGTCGAGGTGCCGCTGCACGCTGCGGCGAACATGTCGACGACGATATATTTGGCGACGTTCTCGGCGAGCTGGCGATTGGGCGGTGCCGGCCAGCCCGGCAGGTGGGCGCTCGCCATGGCGTCGCGGTAGGGAATGTTGCGCGGCTCGACCTGCCACATCGGCGCGTTGTCGTAAGCGTGCAGGAACGGCTGGTAGTAGCTGTCGGCAACGCCGTACCACCGCCCCAGCTGCTTCTCCTGCATCAGCCACGTCACGAAATCGTGCGTCTCCTGCTTCACCGGGCTGAAGTTGAAGATGCCGTGGCTGATGAAGTTGAGCAGATGGAAGCGGCCCTTCGGCCCTTGCGGATTCTGCGCGTGATCGGTGACCTTGGCGATCTCCGGGAAATGCTCCTTGGCGAACCAGAGGATGCTCTCGGCATTGTTGGTGCACGAGATCTGCTCGGCCATCCATGCCTTGTTGTTGCTGACGTCGGTCCAACCGAGGCAGTCCTCGAGCACGCAGTCGGTGAACAGCTTGCGGGCATAATCGAGGGCGCGCGCGGTCTCGTCCGAATCGATGACGACGGTCTTGCCGTCGGCCTCGACCTCGTGGCCGCCGAACGACCACAGCAACGGATAGATCCAGCCGTGATTGTCGCCGAAGCCGTGGCCGAGCTCGAGGCCGTAGGGATAGCCTTTGGCCTTCAGCTGCTTGCCGACCTCGTAGAACTCGTCCCAGGTCTCCGGGAATGTCTTGACCCCGACCTCGCCGAACCAGTCGGTCCGCCAGACCATCAGCTGGCCGATGTTGGCGAACGGGATGTCGATCCATTTGCCGTCGCGGACGCCGGCCTCCTTGGCCGAGGGGTACCAGCCGCCCTGCGCCTTGCCCATCGCCTCCGCGATGCCGCTGACGTCCATCAGCTTGTTGGCGTAGAGAAACGGCTGCAGCAGCGCCATCATCGACACGTCCGCGCCGGCGCCGGTCTCGATCACCGTGCTGATCCGGGTCGGCAGGCCGCCGACGGCGGTCGTCTCGTAGACCACCTTGACGCCGGTTGCCTTCTCGTACTCCTGCGCCAGCGTCGTCTTGATGTATTCGTCGAAGGGCGGGATGAACGAGCTCTCGTGCAGCATCGTGACCGTCTTGCCGGCGGTCCGGCCCGCCGCCGGTGCGAGGACGGCGCCGGCCGCACCGGCTGCCGCGATCTTCAGGAAATCGCGCCGTGATTGGCTGTCCATGTCCATCTCTCCCCTATATCGTGGAGCAGCCCGGATGGCCGCCTTCTCCCGCGATCATGGTATTGCGTTTGGCACGACGCTGAAAACCCATTTTGACATCAGGGCGATGAGGGCGAGGATCGCCGATCGCGGCGCCGCGACGAGTTCCCGTCCAAAACCCAGCCCACAGCGGACGATTGCGACTTGCGCACCGGGCTGGCGCGCGCCGACAATGAGGCGTCTGGCGACCAGCGAGGTGTTCATGAGCGAGCTCTGCGACTTTACCGCGGTCGAGCTGCGCCGGCTGATCGGCGCCAGGCAGGTCTCGCCGGTCGAGCTGCTGGCGTCCTGCCGGGCGCGGATCGAGCGGGTCAATGGTGCTGTCAACGCGTTCGTCGCGACCTGCTGGGACCGGGCCGAGGCGGAGGCTCGCGCGGCCGAGCGCGCGGTCATGGCGGGCGAGGCGCTCGGGCCCCTGCACGGCCTGCCGATCGGCGTCAAAGACCTGGCGCTGACCGGGGGCCTGCGGACGACGTTGGGCTCGCCGCAGTTCGCCGACTTCGTGCCGGAAGCGGACGAGCGCCAGGTCGCCGTGATCCGTGAGGTGGGCGGGATCATCGTGGGAAAGACCAATACGCCGGAGTTCGGCGCCGGCGCCAACACCGTGAACCCGGTCTATGGCGCGACCGGCAACCCGTTCGATCCGGACAAGACCTGCGCCGGCTCCTCGGGGGGCTCGGCGGTGGCGCTCGCGACCGGCATGGTGCCGCTCGCGACCGGCTCGGACATGGGCGGCTCCCTGCGCAATCCCGCCGCCTGGTGCGGCGTGGTCGGCTTCCGGCCAAGCCCGGGTGCGGTGCCGCACTTCGGGCCAAGCCCGGGTCCGGCGCCGCACGAATTGGGCGTGCTCGGCTGGTCACCGCTCAGCGTCGAAGGCGCCATGGGCCGCACCGTCGCCGACACTGCCCTGCTCCACGGCGTGATGGCCGGGACCGATGCGCGCGATCCTTTGTCGGCGCCCGCCATCGGTATACCGGCCGGCGATCCGGTGGATCTCGCCAGCCTCAAGGTCGCGATCAGCGAGGATCTCGGCTTTGCCCCGGTCGACGATCGCATCCGCGCGACGTTCCGGCAGGCGACCCTGCGCTTTCGCGGGGTGTTCGGGCGGGCGGACGATCGCGATCCGCCGCTCGACGACAGCGCGCACGACGTGTTCGAGGTCACCCGCGCGCTCAGCTTTGTCGCCAGGCATGGCGCCACTTATCGCGAGCGTCCGGAGGTCCAGGGTCCCAACATCCGGGCGAACGTCGAGCAGGGCCTCGCCATGAGCCTCGAGGACGTCGCGCGCGCGATGCGCCGGCACACCGAGCTCTATCGCGCCTTCCTCGACTTCATGGCCGATTACGATGTCCTGATCTGCCCGGCCATGGCGGTGCCGCCGTTCCCGCACCGCGAGCGCTACGTCGCCGAGATCAACGGCCGGAAGCTCCGCACCTACTTCCACTGGCTGGCGCTGCCCTACGGCCTGACGCTCACCGCGCATCCGGTCGCCTGCATCCCCTGCGGCCGCGATCACACCGGCATGCCGTTCGGCATCCAGGTCTGCGGCCGACGCTTCGGCGATGCCCGTGCGCTCGCGATCGCCGAAGCGCTCGAGCGCCATCTGCAGACGCTTGCGGAACTTGCCCGGCCGCTGCCCGACCTCGCCGCCCTTGCCGGCTGAGCCCTGGTTACGAGCGGCCGAGCATGAAGTCGCCGATCTCCTTGGGGGAGGCGGCGCCACTCATGAAGCCGAACGTGCCGGTGGCCTTGACCTCGCGCGCGGCGTTCAGGACGGCGCCGAGCGCCAGCCGCGAGAGAGCGCCGCCGAGGCTGATCCGGCGCACGCCCGCCGCCGCGAGCTGCTCGACCGTGAGCGGCGTCGGGCCGAGCCCCGCGAGCACGTTCACGGGCTTGCTCAGCGCCTCGCAGATCGTCCGGATCGGCTCGACCTCCCGCAGGCCTGGCGCATAGAGCACATCCGCGCCGGCCGCCTCGAACGCCTGCAGGCGCGCGAGCGTGTCGTCGAGGTCGGGCCGGCCGTGCAGGAAGTTTTCTGCTCTGGCCGTCAAGGTGAAGGCGAAAGGCAGCGATCGTGCGGCCTCGACCGCCGCCGCGACCCGTTCGAGCGCGTGGTCGAACTCGTAGATCGGCTGCTCGGGCCGGCCGGTCGAGTCCTCGATCGAGCAGCCGACGAGGCCGACCTCGGCCGCACGCCGGACCGTCAGCGCCGCGGCCTCAGGCGCATCGCCGAAACCGTTCTCGAGATCGGCAGAGACCGGCAGCGGCGTCGCCGCCACGATCGCCTGGCGTGCGTGAGCGCCTGCTCGCGCGTGATCGCACCGTCGCGCCGGCCGAGGCCGAAGGCGCAGCCGGCGCTGGTCGTGGCCAGCGCCTCGAAGCCGAGGCCGGCCAGGATGCGCGCCGTGCCGGCATCGAACGGGTTCGGGATCACGAAGGCGCCCGCGCGCTCGTGCAGGGCGCGAAACGGGTTCCCCTTTTCGGACTGATCGGCGGTCATGGCTTCCTCCGCGGCGCGCTCGGGTAGTGGGTCAGTTTGCGACCCTGCAGAAGCTCTACGGTACGGTTCCCGAAGCCGCCAAGGGCCGCTATAGCCCGGCCGTCTGCATCGGAACCAAGCGCGAGGCTGTCACCGGCAACCCCGATCCGGATCACGTCAGCACGAGCTACATCGAGCGCCGGAACCCGACCATGAGAATGTCCACGCGGCGGTTCACCCGGCTCACGAACGCGTTCAGCAACAAGGTTGCCAACCACGCGGCCGCGGTCGCGCTGCACTTCATGCACTACAATTTCGTGCGCGGCAGGCGTGACGGATCGGCTGTGGTCGGTCTCGGATATAGCCGAGATGGTTCAGTAGTGCGCTTTTTCGATCATCGGCCGGGCAGGGATGAACCAGATCCACTCCCTGCAGGTTCGCGTAAGCACTTGCCCCCTGGCGAAAGCGGCTCCGTGGTGTAAATTGAGCGAGCCCCGCGGTGGGGCTGCTATGGGCAGGCAACGCGCCAGTCACCTGTCGTTAATCGGGCTGGCAGTACCTTTCCTGGCTTCGGAAGCTGGCAGGGGGAGTTGCCGACGTGATACGTGCTCTTGGCGCCCGGATCCTCCAGGGCCTATTGACGTTAACCTCCGGTGGGAGCAAGTCTTCTGACGACAAGCCTAGGAGGGGAGCTCGGCCTGAGTCGGCTCCCACGGCAGAGAGGGTTGATGCGATGGCCAGGTTCCACACAGTTGATCATCGCGCCGTTTGACAAGCTCATTCGCCGTCCAGTGAGCCGATCGTCGCGGCCGCCAACTCAGAGGACCAGAAACATGGCGCGCTCGATCATCTCCGAGCATGGCAACACGCTGGTCGAGGTCGAGACCGAGGACGGCGTGGTCGGGATCGGCGTTCGGCATCCAGGTCTGCGGCAGGCGCTTCGGCGACCGGCTCGCCCGCCCGCTGCCGGACCTCGGCCACCTCAGCGCCTGAGCGACCTCAGGACGAGCGGCCGACCATGAAGTCCGAGAGATCGTGGATCGAGGCGGTGCCGCTCAGGAACGTGAAGCTGCCGCGCTCCTTGACCTCGCGCGTCGCGTCGAGGAAGGCGCTGAGCGCCGCCCGCATGAGCTGCGGGCCGAGGCTGATCCGGCGCACGCCTGCGGCCGCCAGCTGCTCGACCGACAGCGGCTTCGGACCGAAGCCCGCCAGCACATTGACCGGACGGCTGAGCGCGCCGCAGACGGTCCGGACCGGCTCGAGCTCGCTCAGGCCCGGCGCAAAGAGCACGTCGGCGCCGGCCGCCTCGAACGCCTGCAGCCTCCGGATCGTGTCATCCAGATCCCGCCGCCCGTGCAGGAAATTCTCCGCCCGCGCGGTGAGCGTGAACGGGAAGGACAGGCTGCGCGCGGCCTCGACCGCGGCCACGATCCGCTCGACGGCCTGGGAGAAATCGTAGATCGGGCGCGCCGGATCGCCGCTGCCATCATCGATCGAGCAGCCGACCAGGCCCGCCCCGGCCGCGCGCCGGACCGTGAGCGCCGCCGCCTCGGGCGCATCGCCGAAGCCGTTCTCGAGGTCCGCGGACACCGGCAGGGGCGTTGCTTCCACGATCGCCCGGGCGTGCGCCAGCGCCTCGCCCTGGGTGATCGCGCCATCGCGCCTGCCGAGGCCGAAGGCGCAGCCGATGCTGGTCGTGGCCAGCGCCGCAAAACCGAGCGCGGCCAGGATGCGCGCCGTGCCGACGTCGTAGGGATTGGGGATCACGAACGCGCCCGGGCCCTCGTGCAAGGCCCGGAACGCCGCTGCCTTCTCACTCTGGATCGTCGTCATGGCCTCCTCCGGCTGTTGCTCGCGGGCGCTTTGACCCGAGCCGATTCACCGCTAATCTGCGCCCGCACCGCGCCGCTGCAAAGCAGGAGAATCGCATGCCACGCATCCGGGACATCCGCCTGATTCCGCTCGCCTACCGGATGCCGGAGGTGCGCGCCTACGGCATGGCGCGAGCGCTCGTCACCGAGCGCGGCAGCAACCTCGTCGAGGTCGAGACCGAGGACGGCGTGATCGGGATCGGCGAGGCCTGGGGCCCGGCCAAGGCGACCGCCGGCTATCTCGAGCTCATCAAGCCCGCCTACATCGGCCGGGAGCTGTACGATCGCGAGCGGATCTGGAGCGATCTGATCAGCCGGCGCTATCACCTGGGCCTGCAGAACCAGATGACCGCCTGTGCCAGCGGCATCAACATCGCGATCTACGACGCCATGGGCAAGACGCTGGGCCTGCCGGTCTGCAAGCTCCTGGGCGGCCTCGGCCACGACCGGGTGCCGGTCTACGCCTCGGACGGCTATATGACCGGCGATCCCCAGAACCAGCTGCCGCAGCAGCTCGAGCGGATCGCGGACCAGGGCTTCCCGGGCGCCAAGTTCAAGATCGGCCTCAATCCCAAGTCCGACGAGGAGCGGGTCCGGCTCGCCCGCGACATCCTGGGCGACGACATGCTGCTGCTGGTCGACGTCAACGGCAATTACACCGTCGATCTGGCGCTCGAGAGCATGCGCCGGACCCTGCCCTACGGCATCCACTTTTACGAAGAGCCGCTGCCGCCGCAGGATTTCCGCGGCTACGAGCTGCTCGCCGCGCGCGCGCCGATCCCGATCGCGACCGGCGAGGCCCTCTACACGATCTGGGACTTCAACCGGCTGATCGCGGCGCGCGCGGTCGACGTGGTCCAGCCCGACATCACCCTTTGCGGCGGCCTCGATGAGGCCAAGGCGATAGCACTCCTCTGCCGGCTCAACAACGTCCGCTTCTCGCCGCACGTCTGGGGCACGGGCGTGGGCCTCGCGGCTGCGGTGCACCTGGTCGCCTCCCTGCCCGACTACCCGCACACCGACCACATCCCGGCCGCGACCCTGATCGAGTACGACGTCGGCGACAACCCGCTGCGCGATCAGGTGCTGACCAAGCCGCTGCGTCCGGTCAACGGTCGGATCGCGGTCCCCGAAGCCCCCGGCCTCGGCATCGAGCTCGATCCCGAAGGGATCAAGCGCTACCGGGTCGACTGACCGGCGAGTTCACGCCGCCCGCTCTGCCTGCTCGCGATGAACCTTGAAGGCCAGCTCCATCGGATTGGCGTCCGGCAGCTGCGATACGAACAGCACCTCGATGCCGACCACGCGACCCTCGGCGTCGAAGTCGAGGACAACGTTCGGGGCGACCTCCTCGCTGCTCTCCACGGCACCATCGCTCAGCCGAAGGCTCAGCGCATCCGCCTCGGGGTCATACGTCAGTCGCATCGGTCCTTTTCTCCGGGTCCGCGTGAATCGGCGACCGCGTCATTCATCCGGCAGCAGCACGGCGGCGCCGCGCAGGCGGCCGGCGCGCAGGTCGTCGAGCGCGCGGTTGGCGTCGGCGAGCGGATAGGGCTGGACCGTGGTCCGGACCGGCACCTCGGGGGCAAGTGCCAAAAAGGCCTCGGCATCGGCGCGGGTCAGGTTGGCGACCGAGCGCACCACCCGCTCGCCCCACAGGATCGAATACGGAAAGCTCGGGATGTCGCTCATATGGATGCCGCCCGCGACCACGACGCCGCCCTTGGCGACCGCTCGAAGTGCCGCCGGGATCAGCGCCCCGACCGGGGCGAAGATGATCGCCGCATCCAGTTCTTCTGGCGGCCGCTCGTCCGAAGTGCCGGCCCAGACCGCGCCGAGCTCGCGGGCGAACGCCTGCGCCTGGGCGTCGCCCGCCCGGGTGAAGGCGAACACCTGGCGGCCCTGATGTCTGGCGACCTGGGCCACGATGTGCGCGGCCGCGCCGAAGCCGTAGATGCCGAGCCGTTCCGCCTCGCCCGCCATCCGTAACGAGCGCCAGCCGATCAGGCCGGCGCAGAGCAGCGGCGCCGCCTCGGCGTCGCCGTAGTCGCCCTGGATCGGAAAGCAGTAGCGGGCGTCGGCGAGCGTGTATTCGGCGTAACCGCCATCGATCTGATAGCCGGTGAAGCGCGCGTCGTCGCAGAGGTTCTCCCGCGCCGAGGTGCAGAACCGGCAGCGACCGCAGGTCCAGCCGAGCCAGGGGATGCCGATCCGCTGGTTTTTTTCGAACTGCTCGACGCCCGGGCCCGCCTCCACCACGCGGCCGACGATCTCGTGGCCGGGCACGATCGGCAGCTTCGCCTCGGCGAGCTCGCCGTCGACCACGTGCAGATCGGTCCGGCAGACGCCGCAGGCGGTCACTTTGACCAGCACCTGCCCCGGTCCCGGCCTGGGCATCGGCAGCTCCGCAAGCCGCAATGCCTCGCCCGGCCGGTCGAGCACCATCGCCTTCATGCGCTCAAGTCCCCCTTCAGCGTTCGGCGCTTCGCCCAGTAGACGGCGCTCAACCCCATGCATGCTTCGCCTGATCGTCTAACTAGTATGCGCCTGAACCGCGTGCCATATTGGCGCTACAGCGTCCATCGAAGGCTGAAGAGTGTGAATGTCGCCCTGCCGCCTGAGCTCGAGCGGATCGTCGCAGACAAGGTCGCGAGCGGTCGCTACGCCTCGTCGAATGACGTCATCCGCGCGGCGTTGAGCCTGCTCGACGAGCGCGATCGGGAGGAAGCGGCGCGCCTCGAGGCATTGCGACGGGACATTCAAGCAGGGCTCGACAGCGGCCCAGCGCGCCCGTTCGACGCGAGCAAGCTCAAGCATCGCCTAGGCGACAGCGGGCCTTCCAGATAGGTATCCATGGCCCGTGTCGTCGTCAGACCTCAAGCCGACGATGACCTGCTCGAGATCGCCGCCTACATCGCTCGAGATGATCTCGCGGCTGCCGAACGCCTGATCGATGCGATCGATTCGAAGTTTCAACTGCTGGCGAATTCACCCGGGCTCGGCCGCCGGCGGGTTGAACTCGCCCCCGGCCTCCGATCCTTGCCGTTTGGGAACTATGTGGTCTTCTATCGACCGCTCGCGGACGGGATTGAGGTGGTTCGTGTCTTGCACGCCAAACGCGACCTCAAGCGCCTGTTCAAGCCATGATGAGGCGGAACTGACTCCCAGGCGTACACAGCCGAGCCGATCACTCGCTCTGGGGCACGAAGATGTAGCCGGCGCCGCGCACGGTCTTGACCACCTGGGGCTTGGCCGGATCGGCCTCGATCTTGCGCCGCAGGCGCGCGATCCGGATGTCGATCGAGCGGTCGAACGGCTCCCAGTTCTTGTTGTGGGCGAGGTCAAGCAGCTGATCGCGGCTGAGCACGCGGTTCGGATGCTCGGCGAATGCCTTAAGCAGGTCGAACTCCATGCTGGTGATCTGCACTTCCTCGCCCTCGGCGGTGTAGAGCTTGTGCGCGTCGAGATCGAGCCGGCAGCCGCCGAAGCGGACTCTCCGGGTGATCGGCGTCGGCTCGGCCACAGCGCGGGGCGCGCCGCCCGCCGGCAGCCGGCGCAGGACCGCCCGGATGCGGGCCAGGAGCTCACGCAGGTCGACGGGCTTGGCGATGTAGTCGTCGGCGCCCATCTCGAGCCCGACGATCCGGTCGACCACTTCGCCGGCGGCGGTCAGCATGACGATGCCGACCTCGGTATGGGCGCGCAGCCAGCGGGCGAGCGACAGGCCGTCCTCGCCCGGCATGTTGAGGTCCAGGATCACCAGATCGGCCGGCCGCTCCTCGACGATCCGCCGCAGCGCGGCGCCGTCCTCGGCCGGGCTGACGGCGAAGCCGGCGTGGCCGAGATACTCCACGAGCATGCTGCGGATCTCGGGCTCGTCGTCGACCACGACGATGTGGCTCGGCTCGGCCATGACGGTGCGTCCCGCTGACAGGCAAAGGGCCCCAGAGACAATCGCCTCGGCTCACCGCCGTCAAACGGAAAAGCCGGCGATCAAGGACCATCATCGGGATAGACCTGCGCGCCGGGCGCTCGGCGCGGCCCCCGTCGCGCTCCCTCAGCCCTGGCCCTGAACCGGGGCGCGCTGCGAGATGTGCCAGGGGATCAGGAGCTTTTCCACGAGCACGACGGCCCCGAACAGGGCCAGGCCCAAGGCGGCGAGCATCATGATGATCGCGAACGCGAGGTCCATGCGCAGATCGCCGGTCGCGATCTGGATGTAGTAGCCCAAGCCGGCATCGCCGCCGATCCATTCGGCGATCGTCGCCCCGACCGTGGCGTTGACCGCCGCCCCCTTGATGCCGACGAACAGCTGCGGCAGCGCTGCCGGCAGGCGCACGTACCAGAACGTGCGCAGCACGCCCGCCCCGGTCGAGCGGCAAAAGCGGCCCAGATCCTCGGTCAAGGACGTGAAGGCCAGGATGCCGTTCAGCAGGATCGGAAAAAAACAGACCAGAAAGACGATGATCACCTTGGGCAGATAGCCGAACCCGAGCCAGGTGACGAACAACGGCGCGAACGCGATCTTGGGCACCATCTCGAGGGTGACCGCGGCGGGATAGAAGGTTTTGCGCAACAAGCTCGAGAAGGCGACGGTCAGCGCCAGCGGCACGCCGAGCAGGATCGCGACCGCAAAGCCCGCGAGCGTCTCGCCGCCGGTCACCAGCGTATACTCCCAGATGCGCGGCAGGTTGCGGAAGAACTGATAAAAGATCGCGGACGGCGCCGGGATGATGTAGCGCGGCACCGAAAAGCCCTGGACGATCCCCTCCCAGAGCAGGAAAAACCCGACCGCGAAGGCGATCGAGACTCATGAGCGTGCGAGCCAGTCGACCGGGGGTGCCAGCAGTTCACGGAGCATCGCGACCGCGTCCTCTCAGCCTCCGCCCCGAGGCCCTCTCCCGGACCGCCAGGTTCGCGGATCCAGCACATGCGAAATCGCCGATCGCGGGCGGTCCCCTCATCGGATCGGTCGAGAGACGGTCGCCGACGGGAAGATGCTGCGGCGCCATAAGAGGAGGGGGAGTCACGGCTCCGCCATTTTCACGCGGTCCTACCTGGGCCCCAGCGCACCGCCTTGATGGTCTGGCAGCGATGCACCAGGACGGAGGCGAAAGGACTTGAGATCCGACTTGACCTCTGGTTCCGGTTGCGGTGGCATGCGGCCTCAATGATGAAGCCGATTTCGTGCGAGCACAAGCTTCCGAAGGATCCGGGGACATGACCGACGCGGAACCGACCTATGAGCCCAAGCGCTTCTGGGAAAGACGGCTATCGCAACATTTCGATCTCAAGGGCGTTGGTCACATCGCTTTCAGCACCACCTATAACGGCTGGCTGTATAGAAGAAAGCGCCGCTGCATCGAGGAGTTCTTCAAGAACGTGGACTTGAAAGGAAAACAGGTTCTGGATATCGGCTGCGGCACGGGATTCTTCGTGGAGTGGTATCTTCGCCGGGGTGCCAAGGTGACGGGAGTTGATATCACGGCGCTGGCGATCGAGCGGCTTTCCGCGAAGCTCGATGCGAATTTCCAAGTCGCGGACATCACCGATCCTGCTTTCCCGGTTCGCGGGCCGTTCGACATCGTGAACATGTGGGACGTGATCTATCATATCGTCGATCAAAACGGGTTCGATCGCGCTCTCGTTAACATCAAGGACTGCCTGAACCCGGACGGCCTTTTTCTGTTCACCGATTGGTTGGGGCTGCCGGAGGACCAAGCCATCGCCGCACATGTGCAAGCAAGATGTCTAGCCACCTATCAGCGTGTTCTTCCGGCCAACGGACTGAAGCTGTTGAGCGTGCGCCCGCTCTACACGGTTTTGAACAGACACAATATGAACGCTCGGGTCGACAATGTCATGGGCGCAATCTATTACTTCATCGACAATCAAATTCGCACGATTGCGCGCGACAACCTGTCTCTCGGTATAGGGCAATCCGCGGTAGCGCGGTAAATCGAAATGGCCGTCTGAACCACGACCCTTTCCGAAGACGTAGTCCCGTCAGATCACCCCATAGCCGAAGAAGATCCGCCGGATCTCGGCGACGTGGGCGTGGAATTCAGGGGTCTCGCAGACCTCGAGGGTGCGCGGGCGGGGGAGGGCGATCGGGATCTCGCGCACGATCGTGCCCGGGCGCGGCGAGATCACCACGACCGTATCGGCGAGCTGGACCGCTTCCTCGATCGAGTGGGTGACCAGCAGCACGGTCTTGCCGGTCTGCATCCAAAGGCGCTCGAGGTCGGCGCGCAACTGCTCGCGGGTCATGGCATCGAGCGCGCCCAAGGGCTCGTCCATCAGGATGAGCGGCGGATCGTGGATCAGGGCACGGCAGAAGGCGGTCCGCTGCTGCATGCCGCCCGAGAGCTCGTAGGGGTGCCGGTTCGCGAACTCCGAAAGTCCGACCGAAGCCAGCAGCTGCTCGGCCCGGCCCTGGAAATCGCGCCGGCGCAAGCCGCGCAGGTCGATCTGCAGGAGCACGTTGCCGAGCACGGTCCGCCAGTCGACCAGGACCGGGTTCTGGAACACCATGCCGACGTCGGTCTGGGGCCCGCGCACGGGCGACCCCGCGACCCGGATCTCGCCGGCGCTGCCCTCGAGCAGGCCCGCGATCATCAGCAGCAGCGTGCTCTTGCCGCAGCCCGAGGGCCCGACCAGAGCGACGAAGCGCCTCTCCTCGACCGAAAGATCGACCGGGCCAAAAGCGTGCACCGGCCCGGCCCGCGACTCGTAGACCTTGGCGACGCCCTTCAGCTCGACCGAGACGCTCATCGGTCCGGTGCAGGTCAGACGTTGAGGGCGGGGCCGACCGGCGCCGACCGGCCTCGCGCTGCCGTGGCTGCCGGCCGTCTACTTCGCGGCGGGCACGAACTGGTTGGTGTAGAAGTCGGAAGCCGCCATGTCGGTCTTCAGCTCCTTGTACTGCTTCAAAAGGTCGAGCGCGCTCTGCCAGTCCTTGGCGACGTGCGCGCCGAGCGGCTCGCCCTTGCCGTTCGGCGAGCTGAGCACCGAGAGCGTGACGTCGAGCACGCGCCGCGCCTGGGCCTTCTGGTCCTCGACGCTGGCCGACCAGTTGATCAGGGACGCGATCGCCGCATCGGGATCGTCCTTGGCCGCCTGGGTCGCCTTCAAGGTCGCGCGCACGAAGCGGCCGACCAGGTCCGGGTCGTCCTTGACCATCTCCTTGCGCGCCACGATCGAATAGCCCGGCTGATAGACCCCGTAGTCGCTGTAGGGAAAAATCACCGGCTCGGCGCCGCCGTTGGCGACGATCTCGGCCGGCTTGTCGTCGATGCCGCCCAGGATCGCCGGCGCCAGGTTCTGCAGATAGCTCGAGACCAAGGCGCCCTCGGCGACGTTGACCAGCTCGATCTTGCTCGGATCCAGCCCGGCATTCTTCTCGACCACCGGGAAGAAGGTGTTCACCCCGGCGCCGGCCGTGGTCATGATCTTCTTGCCCTCGAGGTCCTTGATGTCCTTCACGCCGGCGTCGGGCCGGACCAGGATCGCCTCGGTGCCCTGGGCGTCGATCACCGCGACCGAGATCACCGGCGCCCCCTGGGCCGCAAGGTTCATCATGGTCGCCGAGCTGCCGTAGGCGAAGTCGCTGTCCTTGTTGGCGACCAGGCGGACGGCATTCGACGAGCCGTTGCCCTGCTTGACCACGAGGTCGATGCCCTCATCGGCGTAATAGCCGCGATCGATCCCGAGAAAAAAGATCGCGTGCGAGCCATAGAACAGCCAGTTGGTCCTGAGCGTCACCTTGTCCAGGTCCTTGGCCGCCACCGGCCCGGCGAGCGCCAGCGCCAAGGCGCCAACCCCGATCCCGACCAGCCAGCCTCGCAGCCGACCATGCCATCCCGTCATCCGACCCTCCCTTGTTGGCGGAGCTCGCGGCTCCGCGGTTCTGAGCAGCGATCGTATCGCTGTCCTGACTTGACTCCAATCAGCTCTCGGCGCCAACCGATTCGAAGGCGATCCTGAGCCGGGTGCCGGTCGCGCGTGCCAGGCGCTGGAGCGTTGCGGTGGTTGGCTGGACGCGGCCGGATTCGAGCCGGGCGATCACCGACTGCGTGGTCCCCATGCGCAGGGCGAGCTCCGCCTGGGTGAGCCCGGCCATCGTCCGCGCCTCGATCAGCGCGCGCGCCAGCTCGAACTCGGGCCCGAGCCGCTCGAATTCGTCCCGATACGCGGGCTCCTTCGACCACTCCTCATGCAAATCGCGAAGCCTGCTCATCTCGGCACCTCTCTTGCACGCTTCAGCGCCAACTCGATTTCGCGGCGTGGCGTCTTCTGCGTCTTCTTGACGAACGCCCGTACGATGACCACCCGTCGACCTGCCGCTGTGACGTACAGGGCCCGGGCGATTCGATCTCGGCCTTGCAACCGGATCTCCCAAAGCGGGCCTTCCAGATGTCGGACGTAAGGCTCACGCAGCCTCGCCAGACCCATGTCCTCGATCAGGAAGCCGATCCGAGCAAGACGAGCACGAAGATCATCAGGAAACGCTGCGATCTCGGCATCGACCCGCGCATCCAGCGTCTCGACCGACCAGCTTGCCGGCATGTATATAGCATCTTAGCTATATCACGACAAGACTGGCCTTCCAACCCCGCCCCTGCTTCAGACCGGCAGGCAGCTGGGGCCGAGGGGTTCGAAGGATTTGTAGCCGAGGATGAATTCCTGGTGGCCGAGCGCTTCCGACTTGGTCGGGTCGCCGGCCGCGATCTGCTGGATCAGGTCGAAGAGCTCGCTGGCCGACCTCCTGGAGCGTGCCGCGGCCTTCGAGGATGCGGCCGGCGTCGACGTCCATGTCGTCGGCAAGGCGGCGGTAGGTTTCCGGGTTGGCGCAGATCTTGATCACCGGGGAGATCGCGGAGCCCACCACCGAGCCGCGGCCCGTGGAAAAGAGCACGATGTGGGCGCCGCAGGCGATCTGCTCGACGATCGTCGCGTTGTCGTTGATGTTGGCAAAGCCCCACTTGCTGACGTCGTCCGGCACCATGTCCATGAGGTAGAGGCCGGACCTCGGCGGCAGCACGCCCGGGCGCAGCATGCCGACGATCGGCTTGGTGCCGCTCTTGGCGTAGGCGCCGATCGATTTTTCCTCGATGGTCGAGAGCCCGCCCGTGATGTTGCCGCCGCCGAAGCTCGACTGGTCGAGTGCCGCATAGTGACGGGTCGCCTTGGCCATGGCGCGCTTGATCTCCTCGCCCAGCGCCGGCGTCAGCGCGCGCGCCGCCATGTGCGCCTCGCAGCCGAACAATTCGCCCAATTCCTCGAAGATCGCGGTGCCGCCCGCCTCGATCACCTGGTCGCAGGCGATCCCGATCGCGGGGTTGGCGGTCAGCCCGCTGGTGGCATCCGAGCCGCCGCATTCGGTCGCGACGATCAGGTCGGCAACCTCGACCGGTAGGCGCGGCAATCGGCTGATCTCGGCCAGCGTCTCGCCGACCCAGTCGCGCCCGGCCTGGATGGTCGAGCGCGTGCCGCCGCTCTTTTGGATCACCAGGAGCTCGCAGGGGCGGCCCGAGGCGCGCACCAGCTCGATCAGCCGCGGCCGGTTGAACTGCTCGCAGCCGAGCGAGATCACCAGCACCGCGCCGACGTTCGGGTGGGTGCAGAACGCCTCCATCATGCGCTGGGCGTAGGCGTTCGGGTAGCAGCCCGGAAAGCCGATCAGCTGCACGCCGCCCTCCTCGAACGGGGTCGCGATCGCGCGCGCGACGTGGTGCGCGCATTCGACCAGGTAGGCGACCAGCACGTAGTTGCGGATGCCCTTGCGCCCGTCCTGGCGCTCATAGCCCAGCATCATGATGCCGCTCCCGTGGCTCGCTCGTCGATCGCCGCTTCCTCGAAGAAGTCGACCTCGTTGTTGACGTAGTCGCTTTTGATGTTGTGCACGTGCACGTGCTGGCCCGCCTCGACCCTGACCTTGGCACGGCCGATCGGCACGCCGTATTTGAAGACCTGGGCGCCCGCCTCGATCGGCCAGATCGCGATCTTGTGGGCGAACGGGATCGGATCCCGGGTGACCAGCCGCAGGCCTTCGACCTCGACCGCGACACCCTTGGCGAGGTTGGCGGTCGCGACCGCAACGTTGTCCTGATCCGCAAGTCTGATCAGCATGGCCATCTGCAGCTCCCCGACCTACCCGCACGCGCGTCGTCCATCCTGGCACAGATGCGGCGCGGGCGCACGCGCCGGTCGGTGGATCTCGGCCCGCCATGAGGAAAGCAGCAGTTGCATGGGCCTTCGGCGCTGGTAAGCTTTGATCGAGGGTGGCCGCGGCAACCGACATCGAGGGACAGTCGGGCGGAGAGCCACCGGGGGGCTAAAGCAATGACGTGGAAGCAGCCAAGTCGTCGTGACGTGCTCAAGTCGGCGTCCGCCATGGTCGCCGCAACCTCGGTCGCCGGCATCGCCGGCCGGGGCGCGCGGGCCGCCGACGCCAAGCTCGCGAGCGGCGCGGTGGCGCCGATCGACCGGGCGCTCGGCCAGGCGGTCGAGGCCAAGCGCGTGGCGCACGTGGTCGCGATGGGCGCGACCGACAAGGGGATCGTCTACGAGGGTGCGTTCGGCACCCAGAGCATGGACGGCGGGCCCGAGGTCTCGCCCGACAGCCTGTTCTGGATCGCCTCGATGACCAAGGCGATCACCGCGACCGCCTGCATGCAGCTGGTCGAGCAGGGCAAGCTGCAGCTCGACCAGACCCTGGGCGATCTGTTGCCGGAGCTGAAGGAGCCGAAGGTGCTGGCGGGCTTCGACGCGTCGGGGGCGCCGATCCTGCGGCCGGCCAAGCAGCCGATCACGCTCCGTCACCTTCTGACCCACACCGCGGGCTTCGTCTACAGCATCTGGGATGCGCCCATGGGTCAGTACGAGAAGGTGACCGGCATCCCGTTCATCGGCGAGTGCAAGAACGGCTCGTTCCTGGCGCCGATCATGTTCGACCCGGGCGAGCGCTGGGAATACGGCATCAACATGGACTGGGTCGGCAAGGCGGTCGAGGCGGTCAGCGACCAGTCGCTCGAGGTCTACTTCCGCGAGCACATCTTCGAGCCGCTGAACATGCCCGACACGGGCTTCCTGATCAGCACGGCGCAAAAGGCCCGGGTCGCGACCATGTACAGCCGCAAGGACGACGGCCATCTCGAATCGATGGCGTTCGAGATGCCGCAGCGGCCGGAGTTCTTCATGGGCGGCGGTGCTTTGTTCAGCACGCCCCGGAACTACATGCAGTTCCTGCAGATGCTGCTGCACGAGGGCACCTTCAACGGCGCCCAGGTGCTCAAGCCCGAGACCGTGGCGCTGATGCGCCAGAACCACATCGGCGACCTCGAGGTCGTGACCCTCAAGACGGTGCGCCCGGACCTCTCGAACGATGCCAACTTCTTCCCCGGCATGGTCCACAAATGGGGCCTGTCGTTCGACATCAACACCGAGGAAGGGCCCAACGGGCGAAGCGCCAACAGCCTCTGCTGGGCCGGGCTGTTCAACACCTACTTCTGGATCGACCCGACCAAGAAGGTGACCGGCACGATCATGACCCAGCTGCTGCCGTTCGCCGACAGCCAGGTGCTGCAGCTGTACGCCGACTTCGAGCGCGGTCTCTACGACGCTCTGAAGCAGGCCTGATCTTAGGGGAACCTCGGGGATCGCGTGGCGGCAGCACCGCTCCTGCTACGCGGCCCCCGAGCCTGGCGCCTCGGCGTCTGACCGTCGCTCGGGAGTCATCGGAAAAAATCGGCGTCGCCGTGTGACCCAGTTCACAGGTTCCGGGTCGGCATCGATGCCACAAGAGACGGGCCGACCATTGGACGGTCGGCTCGATGGAGCGCGCATTGATGACGATGAGCAGCCAGATCGCCTATGACCCGCCGGCGGTGCGCCGCCTCCGACTGGTCGCACCGCTGATCGTCCTGCTCGGCCTGGCGCTGCTGGTCATGGCCCCCGGGTTCATTGCCGGCCTCGGCCACGACGACGACGTGAGCCCGCCGCAGATGGTCAATCAGCTGGCGCCGGACGCTCCCGAAGGCTGAGACCGGCCCGAGAGCGTCGGGGTCCGGCGTCGAGGTGGGGCGGCGGGGTCAGGCAGGGGGCCTCGGGCCGAGGTCGTCGCCCGGGTCGCCGCGCGCGGTGTAGCCGCCGTCGACCGCGATCACGGCGCCGGTGATGAACGCCGAGGCGGGGTCGGCGAGGAACCCGATCACGCGTGCGATCTCCTCGGGCCGGCCCCAGCGACCGACCGGCGTGCGCTCGGCATAGAGCTCATAGTTCAGGAGGCCCAGCCGGCCGCGCTCGAGGTTGGTCTCGGTCGCGATGTAGCCGGGGGCGAGCGCATTGACGGTGATGCCGAAGCGGGCGTTCTCCATGGCGAGCGCGCGGGTCAGGCCGATGATCGCGGTCTTGGCGACGCCATAGCCCAGGCGGTAGGGCAGGCCGACCAGCCCCAGCACCGAGGACAGATTGACGATCCGGCCGAAGCCGGCGGCCCGCATGCCCGGGACCACGAGCGCGCTGAACAGGGCGCTGCCGCGCAGGTGGATCGCCAGCATGCGGTCGAAATGAGCGATCGGCTGCTCGTGGAACGGCCGCACCTCCTGGGCCATGATGCCGGCGTTGTTGATCAAGACCGTAACCGGCCCGAGCGCTTCGACGATCTCGCCATGGGCCGCCCGGGCCGCGGTCTCATCGGCAACGTCGCCGATCGCGGACGCGGTGCGCACGCCATGCTCGACCGCGACCGCCCGCGCGACCTCGCCGACCCTCGGGTCGAGATCGACGATGCCGACATCGGCGCCGGCCGCAGCCAGCGCGCCCGCGGTCGCGCGACCGATGCCGGCGGCGCCGCCGGTCACCAGGGCGGTGCGGCCGGCGAGCGGTCTGGTGGTCATCGGCTCCTCCGTCGCCAAGGCTCAGGCCGCCATCGCGGCGATCGCGCGGATCACGGGGCTCTCCGGGTCGAGGTACTGGTCGAGGATGCTGAAGTGATGCGCCCCCGGCACGACGGTGAGGGACGGATCGAGGCCGTGGCGGCGAAGGTGGGCGGCGTAGAGCTCGGTCTGCCGGCGCCAGAGGGGCGGCTCGTCGCCACCCACGAACAGCGCGACCGGGCAGCGCACCCGGGGTGCGAGCGCCAGTGCGTCGTTCCGACGGGCGATCGCCTCGGTCAGCCCGATCTCGGCGTTGACCGAGATGTGGCGCGCGGGCTCGGGATCGTAGATGCCGCTGATCGGCACCGCGCCCTTGATCAGGTCCGCGGGCAGCCCCTCGGCCGGCCAGTCGTGGGCCAGCGCCATCGCCTGCAGATGCGCGCCGGCCGAGCTGCCTGAGATCGTGAGGCGGGCGGGATCGGCGCCGAACTCGGCCGCGTGCCGGAAGGTCCAGGCGAGTGCTTTGCGCGCCGAGGCGACCACGCCATCCAGGGTCACCGCGGGACACAGGTCGTAGTTGGCGATCACCGTGCAGATGCCGGCGGCGACCAGGGGCTCGGCGACGAAGGCAAAATTCGCCTTGTCCTGCGCCCGCCAGTAACCGCCGTGGTAGAAGACGTGGACCGGCGCGCCGGTCCGGCCGCCGGCGGTGAACACGTCGACCCTCTGGAGCGCCGTGTCGCCATAGGGCACGTCCAGGTGGCCTGCCAGCCGTGTGCGCACGCTCGCGCTGAGCTGCGCTTTTTCTGTCTGGAAAGCTTCGAAATCGGGGACCGAGCGGCGCGGATTGAACGCCTGCTCGAGCCTATCCGCGTCAAGATCGCGCCAGTTCATCGGCCTTTCCCACCCTTCGCCTCGGGCAGGCCAGCACAGCACTCGGAGGTCCGCCTGTCGAGCCGTTTGCCGGCCGTGGCCCGACGGGCTACCGTTCCGATCCCGGACCGCGACCGCCGATTGGAGGAGCCGATGTCGATCACCGCGCGCGAGGCCGAGCTGCTCGCCTGGCTCGGGGAGCAATACGAGCCGATGGTCGGGTTGCTGGGCGAGCTGGTGAACGTCGATTCCGGCTCGTTCGATGCCGCCGGCGTGGCGCGCGCCGGTGAGGTCATCCGGCGCCATCTCGAGAGCCGCGGTCTGGCCTGCGAGGCGATTGCTCAGGCCGACGGCAGCCTCTCGCTCAAGGCGACGGTGGCACCACGCCAGCCCGCGGCCGGCAACGCGCACGTGCTCCTGCTCGGCCATCGCGACACGGTCTTCCCCACCGGCACGGTCGCCGAGCGGCCATTCCGGGTCGAGGATGGCCGCGCCTATGGGCCAGGGGTCGCCGACATGAAGGCGGGCCTGGTGATGAACGCCTTCGTGCTTCGAGGCGTTCGCGCGCGCACGGCGGGGCCGCCCGGCCGCTGGTCATGCTCGTGACCTCGGACGAGGAGATCGCCTCGCCCGCCTCGCGCCCGACCATCGAGGCCGCCGCCCGCGGCGCCCGCGCGGTCTTCAACGCCGAGCCCGGACGGCCGTCGGGCAACATCGTCTCCGGCCGCAAAGGCGCCATGTTCCTCACCGTCGAGGTGACCGGCAAGGCCGCCCATTCCGGTTCCTCGCACGACCAGGGCGTGAGCGCCATCGAGGAGCTCTGCCGCAAGGTTCTGGAGCTGCATGCGCTGACCGACTACGCCAGCGGCACGACGGTCAACGTCGGCCTGATCAACGGCGGCCAGTCGGTCAACACGGTCGCCCCCTTGGCCAGCTGCCGGGTCGACGTGCGCTTCAAGACCATGGCCGCGATGGCGGCGGCCGAGACGGCGATCGAGAGGATCCTCGCCGAGACCCACCTCGCCGGCACGACCACGCGCCTGACCGAGAAGGCGGCTTTTCTCCCACTCGAGCCGAACGCCGCCAACCGCGCGCTGTTCGAGCACTACGTCGCGGCCGCGGCCGAGCTTGGCATGACGATCGGCGGCGAATACACCGGCGGCTCGGCCGACTCCGGCTTCACCGCCGCCCTCGGCGCGCCCACCGTCTGCGCCACCGGCCCGATCGGCGAGAAGGCCCACAGCCCCGACGAAGCCTGCCACCTCGACAGCCTGATCCCGCGCGCCAAAGCGCTCGCGCTGGCGATCCTCCGGCTGAAGTGAGTGTCGGAGTCGAATGCAAACGCGCTTCAAGTGAAGCCAGCGGCGGCTTGCCCGGACGCCCGAGTTGGGATACTCGTTGCAGAGCGCTTGCTATGCTGTCAGCATGCTCGATCGGCTTGACAACGTTGCCGTTGGCGGGATGCAGTCGACCTTTGTTCGGGTCGAGAGGCGACTTGATTTTAGGGCAGGGCTGGAGGGCTAGGCGCCGATGGATGTGTTCTCGCCATCGAAGCTCGTGATCATCATCGCTCTCCTGGTCCCCGGCTTCATATCCATGAAGGCGTATGGGGCGTTTCATCCAATAGAACGAATCACCCTGAAAGACAATGTTCTTGAGGCCATTGCCTTCGGTCTTGTAAATTTCGCATTGTTATTTTGGCCGATTACTCTAATCGCGAAGCCTGAGTTTGTCGCGTCGCATCCTCTCGTCGCATATTCCCTTGTAATATTGATTTTTCTGGTCGCGCCGATCGCTTGGGCTGTACTCCTTCTCTTATTGTTCCGATTGCTCGAACGGAAGAACATCATCCTGCAAAGACACAAGACCGCGTGGGATGATTTCTTTACAAGAAGGCAGCCTTGCTGGATCATTGTTCATCTCAAAGATGGCCGTCGCATAGGAGGGCGATACGCGGAAAAATCCTATGCGAGCTTGTACCCCAATTCGGGTCATCTATATCTGGAGGAGCTCTGGAAGCTGGACGACGCGGGACGCTTTGCGGAAAGAGTGCCCGCCACTCAGGGATTGATACTGCGTCCAAGCGACTATGAGTTCATAGAACTTTTCCAAGCCAGCGGAGACACGCGATGACCGGCACCAAAGGTAACTCCTCCGACGGTCCACGCCTGACAGTGAGGGAGGGGGTCCACCCGACCGCTCCATCACAGACCATGCGTCCGCCGCAGGGTGGGTCGGGCGTTCCACCGGCTTCGAAGCTCCCCAGTCCACCGCCCGCTCCCTCGGAACAAACGTCCGGCGACCAGTGACGCCAAACATGCTGGCTCTTTTCCCGGCGATTGACGCGACCACTCGCCTTAGCAGGTACCGCGAGCTAAGAGCCGGGTCTTCGATATGAGCCGTCTCGACAGCTTCATCCGCCGGCTGGAGGCGCAGCGGGCGTGTCTGGACCAGGCGGCGCGCGCGATCTCGGATTTGCCCGGACCGGTGCTCGAGCTCGGGCTCGGCAACGGGCGGACCTATGATCATCTGCGCGAGCTGTTGCCGGGGCGCGCGATCTTCGTGTTCGAGCGCCAGCTGGCGGCGCATCCGGCATCCATGCCCGATGAAGAGCATCTGATCCTGGGCGACATCCGGGAGACCCTGCCGGCGGCCGGCGCCCGCATCGGCGCGCCCGCGGCGCTGGTGCACAGCGATGTCGGCACCGGCGATGCGGCGCAGAACGCCGAGCTCGCGGCCTGGCTCGCGCAGGTCCTGCCCGCCCTGCTGGCACCCGGCGCCTGGGTGATCTCCGATCAGCCGATGCGGGCGGGCGCGCTCGCGGCCGCTGCCGCCGCCCGAGGCGGTCGCGCGGGAGCGCTACTTTCTCTACCGTCACGTCTCGGATTGAGTTGACGCAATACACTTAGAGTTGGAGAGTCCGAGGCGCCACGCGATCGTCGGGCCTTGTCCTCGGCCGGAAATTCCTATTTGCTGATGGCCGAGGCGGACGACGATGGCGGCGAAGGACGAGTTCTGGCTGCGCTTCTGGGGGGTCCGCGGCAGCGTGCCGTGCCCCGGACCGGACACGATCCGCTATGGCGGCAACACCGCGTGTCTCGAGGTGATGTGCGGGGACCAGCGGCTGATCCTCGACGCCGGCACCGGGCTGCGTGCGCTCGGCGCCAGCCTGAACGGTCAGCACGGCCTGAAGGCCCACATCCTTTTGACCCACACCCACATCGATCACATCGGCGGCTTTCCGTTCTTCCGCCCGGCCTATCACCCCGACAACCGCTTCCAGCTCTGGGCCGGCCACCTGGGCGGCCAGGAGGGAGCGCTCCAGGGCGTGCTCAAGGATCTGATGCGGGCGCCGATCTTCCCGGTGCCGCTGGACATCATGCACGCCTGCATCGCGTTTCACGACTTCGCCGCCGGCGCCACGTTCGAGCCGGTGCCGGGCGTGATCCTGCGCACCGCACCCCTCAATCACCCGAACGGCGCGACCGGCTACCGGATCGAGCATGCCGGCAAGTCGATCTGCTACGTCACCGACACCGAGCATCGCGAGGGCGAGCTCGATCCGACCATTCTCGAGCTGATCCGGGGCAGCCAGATCGTGATCTACGACGCCACCTACACCGAGGCGGAGTATCCGACCTATCGCGGCTGGGGACACTCGACCTGGAACGAGGGCGTGCGTCTGTGCCAGGCGGCCGGGGTCGAGCGGCTGATCGCCTTCCACCACGATCCGGACCACGACGATGCCGCCCTCGACCGGATCGCCGAGGAACTCGGGCGCGCCCTGCCCGGCTCGCAGGTGGCGCAGGAGGGCCTGGTGCTGCACCCCTGAGCCGGGGCGGGCGCGCGTGGTCGAGCGGTCCGGATCAAGCGTGGCGGACAACCGGCGCGGCCGGCGCCGGCGGCTGGCCATGGGCCTCGCGACCCTGCTCGGCGGCCGGCCACGGGGCTTCTTCATCCCGCATCGCTATGCCGACCGGGTGAGCCCCTGCGCCTATCCGGCGCTGGAGGCGATGTTCGAGCAGGCTTGGCCTGAGTTCGAGAAAATCCTGACGGCGATCGAGGCTCTGGCGCCCGCGCTGCGTCGCCTGGGCGGGCCGGCGCCGGCGCCGCGCTTCGATCAGGGCTGGTTCCCCGCGCTCGACGCGGCGGCCGCCTACGCCCTGGTCGCGACCCTGCGCCCGCGGCGGATCGTCGAGGTCGGCTCTGGTCATTCGACCCGGTTTCTGGCGCGCGCGATCGCCGATCGGAGCCTCGCGACCGAGCTGCTCTGCATCGATCCGGCGCCCCGGGCGACGCTTCGCGGTCTCGATCTGCGCTGGCTCGAAGTCACGCTGCAGGGGGCGCCGGCGAGCTGTTTCTCGGAGCTCGTGGCGGGCGATCTGCTGGTCGTCGACTCGAGCCACATCCTGATGCCCGGGACCGACGTCGACTGGCTGCTGAACCGGATTCTCCCGGAGCTGGCCGCGGGCGTCCTGGTCCACGTCCACGACGTGTTCCTGCCCGATCCCTATCCCGAGGCCTGGGCGTGGCGCGGCTACAACGAGCAGCAGGCGGTCGCGGCGCTGTTGCAGGGCGGCGGCTACGCGCTCCGCTTCGCCAGCCACTATGTCGCCACCCGGCGGCGCGAGCGGCTGGACGCGGGCATCCTCGGCGAGCTGCCCCGGGGCGATGGCCTGGCCAGCAGTCTCTGGCTCGAGAAGCGGGGCCGAGCGGCGCCAGGCGCCGCCTCCACCGATCACCCGGAGGGCGGGCCCTCTTCGGCGCCGGTGCACGGCTGATCGTCGCCCGCCCGCGGCGTGAACCAGACATAGTCGAACGGCAGGTCGGCCGGAGCGCTGTCGACCGAGTCCCAGACCTCGAGCAGACCGACGCTGACGATCCTGGACCCGGGGCGGATGCGGGCGAGGTACCAGGGCACGCCCCAATCGGTGCGGACGTGACCGTTGCCGGCGATCAGCACCGCGCCCGCCCGGCCGGCGACCGTCGCCAGGCGATCGGCCATCATCGCATCGCGCGCCCGCTGGACGCGGAACATGCCGTCGACCACCGGCTCCGGGATCTGGCCGCAATGGGCGGCGCGCAGCTCGTCGGCGAGGCCATCCGCCAGTTCCGTCGGCAGATCCTGGTCGAGGCCGGTCCGGCGCACCATCGCCGCCTTCAGGATCGCCGGCCCGGCGCGGAACACCGCGGCGGCCTGGGCCGGCGAGAGATCCGCCGCGACCAGCTCGCCACCCCGCTCGAGCGCGGCCTCGGCGATCGGGGCGTAGAGCGCCCAGTCGGGCCAGCCGAGCGCCGCCCAGCCGACCGCCTGGCCGAGCCCGGCCACCTCACCCGGATGGGTCTGCCGGTACTCCACCAGCGCCAGCTGCCGGTCGCTCGGGATCATCTCGAACGCGACCGCGCGCGGGCGCTTGCTCTTCGTCTCCAGGGCCTCGACCAGGAGCGCCTGCAGGCGATGGTGATCCTGGTTGTCGTGGCGCTCGCCGATCAGTACGAAGTCGGCGCGCGCGAGGTCGGCGACCAGGGTCGCCTGGTCGACGAAACGGCCGGTCGCGGGCTGGTAGATCCGGCCGGCCAGCGGGTGCTCGTCGCCGAGGCCGTGCTGCCAGGGCCCGCCGGGCGCGCACGCCGGCACGACCAGGGTCAGCCCGGCGACCACCAGCCACCGACCGATGGCGCGGCGATCCGGTCCCGAGGTGGGGCGAGCACGCATGGCCAACAGGTTGGCGGCGTCGGTCGGGCCGGCAAGGGTCAAAGACCAAGCTTTTTGCCCCTTCGGCCGCGCCACCGGCTGACCCGGCCGGACCCGCCCTGTCGATTTTCCCGCGGCGGACGGATTATGCTCGCGGCTGGCTCGTACATCGGGGAAAAGAGCCCGAAGGAGCATCATGACCAGCCACAGCGTGAGCGAGGGCCTCGCCGAGCAGATCGCCGGCCTGCGGCGCTATGCGTTCGCTTTGACCGGTGGCCAGCAGGAGGCCGAGGATCTGGTCCAGGACACCCTGGTCCGGGCGCTCGCTGCGGCCCCCTTGTTCCGCGCCGGCGGCAATCTGCGCGCCTGGCTGTTCTCGATCATGCACAATGCCTTCATCAGCGGCGTGCGCCAGCGCCGTCCGCCGACGGTGGAGCTCGACGACGAGGCGGTCGCGGTCGCCCTGCCGCCGGCGCAGCTGATCCGGCTCGAGGTCCACGACGTGCTGGCCGCGCTCGCGCGGCTCCCCGAGGCGCAACGCGCCGCCCTCAGCCTGATCGCGCTGGAGGATTTCAGCTACGAGCAGGCGGCCAGGATCCAGGGCATCCCGCTCGGCACCCTGATGTCGCGCCTGGCGCGCGGCCGCGAGGCGCTGCGTCAGATGATGCATGAGGAGGGGCGGAGTCCGCTGCGGGTGATCGGAGGTCAGCGATGAGCCCGTCCGACATCGACGAGGACGAGCTGCAGGGGTTCGTCGACGGTCAGCTGTCCGAGGGCCGTTGCACCGCCGTGCTCGCCTATCTCGGTTATCATGCCGACGACCTTCGGCGCGTAGCCGACTATGCCCGGGACAAGGACGCGCTCCGGCGCCGGCTGCAGGCGCTCGACGTGGCCGCCGACGATCCGACCACGATGCGCTTGCAGCGTGCGCTCGCCGGCCGGCTGGCCCGGCCCCGCTACCGCGGCTGGCTGCGTCGGGTGGCGACCGTCGCCCTGCTGCTGGTCACCGGGTGGTCGGGCCGCGAGCTGTATCAGAACTATCTCGACAACCGGATCCCGGCGCTGGTGCTGAAGGCGGCCCAGGCCCATCAGGTGTTCGGCGAGGACACCCGGCGGCCGGTCGAGCTGACCGCGGCGTCCACGGTCGAGATGGCCGCCTGGTTCTCCAGCCGTCTGGGCGAGCCGGTCGAGATCCCGGTCCTGGACGCGCTCGGCCTGCGGCTGGTCGGCGGGCGCCTCCTGGCCGCCGGCGACCGGCCGATGGCGCAGCTCATCTACGAGGACGGCGACGGTCACCGGCTGACCCTGTGCCTGTCGTCGGAGCCGGCCGCGTTCGGACAGGAGGTCGAGCTGGTCGAGGTCGGCGACCTCACCGCCGGCTATTGGCACGATGGCGATCTGACCTACGCGCTGGTCGCGGATACGCCCGACTCGCAGCTGGTCGCGATCGCCTCGGAGCTCGGGGCGGAGGAGCCCGCCGACCACCTCTAGAGGGCGTACGAGCGGACGAAGCAAGGCTCCACGATCCAGGCGAAGTGACGGAGGCCGAGATGACCACGGCCAGGATCAAGCTCGCTGGCTGTCTCGCCCTCGCCGTCGCCGTCGCGTTCGGTAGCGGCTACGCGTGGGCGCGCATCGCGAGCCAGCCGGAGATCGTCGAGATCGGCAGCATCGCGTGCGGCGTGCCGCCGCTCACCGCGAGCTTCGGGGTGCCGCTGCAGGCCGTGCGGGCGGCGGTCGGCGACCTGCCCTTCGGGGTCGGGCCGGTCGAGGTGCCGGAGGGCGGTGGGCGGGTCTATCTGCTGTTCGATCCGAGCGCCGACGGCAAGCGGCGCGATGTCCGGCTGGTCGACGCCACCCTGCATCTGCCGACCCTGTTCGGGCAGGACGAGGTCGCGCCGAGCCGGATCACGATGAATTGCCGCGACGGTGCGCTCGGGTCGGTGCGCTATCAGGGCACCGGCCGCGAGAGTGCCACGTTCAGCGTCGTGCGCGCCACCGATGCCGCGCCGACCGGGGCGCGCTCAGCCCGCCTGGGCACGATCGAACCCGCGATCGCGAGCCCGCACATCGAGTAGATCCGCGGCTCCCGGCCGCCCCAGCGAGGGGGCATGAGCCGTCGGCGATGCGGCCTATGGTGCGCCAATCCGCTCGAAGGGCTTGCCCACCGACCGCCAATCCGCTAGCACCAACGAGGTACCTCAACTATGTCGCTTCTTGGTCTGCTGTGTTTCCTGCTTGCAGCGCTCGATCTCGTCAGCTCTTGCATCGGCGTGCCGCTCACGTCGGTCGGATGGTCGCCCATGGTCTTCATGCTGCTTGGCGGACTGCTCTTCGCGCTCGCTGGGCTGCAGCGCCGCGATCGGCCGAGCGCGTGAAGCGGCTGGCTCTGGTGCTGTTCGGCGTCGCCTGGCTGGCGGCGTGCTCCTCCAACAGCGTCCCGGCGTGCAAAGGCGGCGTGCCACCCGCCGAGGGTCTGGCCGGCTACCGGCTCGGGCCGGCCGACAGCGTTCAGGTGACCATCTTCCGGCAGCCGGACATGTCCGGCCCGTTCACGATCGACGGCCAGGGCTTCCTGGCGCTGCCGCTGGTCGGCGAGTTCAAAGCCGGCGGCCTGACCACGCGCGAGCTCGAGGACCAGATCGAGGAGCGTCTGAAAAAGGACCAGTTCCTGGTCAGCCCGCAGGTCAACGTCGAGCTCAAGACCTACCGGTCCTTCTACGTCCTCGGCGAGGTCAACAAGCCAGGCAGCTACGAATATCGGGACGGCATCACCCTGACCAACGGGGTGGCACTCGCCGGGGGGTACACCTACCGGGCCGACCAGTCGGGCGCGACGATCGAGCGCAATGGCTGCTCGTTCCCGACGCGGGTCGATACTCCGGTTCAGCCAGGCGACATCATCAGCGTGCCGGAGCGCTTCTTCTAAGCCACGCCTCGTAAGGCAGGCCCTGGCGCCGTTCCGCGACCCTGAACCAGGCCCTCCTGGGTTCCTCAGGCCCACTGCGCGCTTTGCGTTTGTGACGGTATCGGGGCGTGCTAGATTCCTTGGCGAGCTTGCACCTGATGCGCGCGTCGGCGAGCCGGCGCCGGGTCAGCGGAGGAGGTTGGCCATGTGGCCGGATCGCATCGGCGCGCGCCGGGCCGTTCTCGGCCTGGTCCTGACCCTGGGTCTGGTTCCGGGTTTCGGGGGCGCGCCGGCCCATGCCAGCGAGCTCCGGATCGCCAACTCCGGCGAGCCCGACACCCTCGACCCGCACCATGTGACCGGAACCTGGGAGAACCGGATCATCGGCGACATGTTCCTGGGCCTGACCACCGAGGCGGCCGACGGCAGCGTGATTCCAGGGGCCGCCGAGAGCTGGCAGGTGAGCGACGACGGTCTGGTCTACACCTTCAAGCTGCGCGATCACACCTGGTCCGACGGCGTGCCGGTGACCGCCGACGACTTCCTGTTTGCGTTCCATCGCATCCTCGACCCGGCGACCGCCGCCGAGTACGCCTCGCTCCTGTACACGATCAAGAACGCCAAGCCGATCAACGAGGGCGCGATCGCCGACCCTGACGAGCTCGGGGTGCGCGCGCAGGGTCCCAGGACGCTCGAGGTCACCCTCGAGAGCCCGACCCCCTACTTCCTCGAGCAGCTGACCCACTACACCGCCTTCCCGGTGCCCAGGCACAAGGTCGAACAGCTCGGCAAGGACTGGGTCAAGCCCGGCAACATCGTCGGCAACGGGCCCTATACGGTGGTCGAGTGGGTCCCCAACGACCACATCAAGTCGGTCAAGAATCCGGCCTTTTACGACGCCGACCAGGTCGCGATCGACAGCGTCATCTTCTATCCGGCGGAGGAGCGCAACGCCGCGACCAAGCGCTTCCGCGCCGGCGAGATCGACGTCCAGTACGACTTCGCCTCGGATCAGATCGACTGGCTCAAGGAGAACCTGCCCGAGGAAACCCGGATCGCGCCCTATCTCGGCATCTATTATTACGCGATCAATGTCCGCAAGGCGCCCTTCGACAACCAGGGGCTGCGCCAGGCGCTGGCGATGGCGATCGACCGCGCGGCGATCACCGACAAGATCCTGCGCACCGGCGAGCTGCCCGCCTACAGCTTCGTGCCGCCCGGCACCGGCAACTACGGCGAGCCCGCCTACGTCGACTGGAAGGAGGTGCCCTATCCGGATCGTCTGGCCAAGGCCAAGCAGCTGCTCGCGGCCGCCGGCTTCGGCCCGGATCATCCGCTCAAGGTGACGCTCCGCTACAACACCTCCGAGACCCACAAGAAGGTCGCGATCGCCATCGCCGCCATGTGGAAGCAGCTCGGGGTCGACACCGAGCTCTTCAACAGCGAGGTCAAGGTTCACTACAACGACCTTCAGCAGGGCAACTTCCAGGTCGCGCGCGCCGCCTGGATCGCCGACTACAACGACGCCCAGAACTTCCTCTATCTGATGGAGAGCACGACCGGGGTCCTGAACTACGCGGGCTACGCCAGCCCGGCGTTCGACCGCTTCATGGCCGAGGCCTCCAGGACCGCCGACCTCAAGGCCCGCGCCCAGCTGCTCCACCAGGCCGAGGCGGTCGCGATGACCGACATGCCCAACATCCCGATCTTCTACTACGTCTCCAAGGACCTGGTCGCGAACTCGGTCAAGGGCTGGGTCGACAACACCAAGGACATCCATCGCACCCGCTACCTCAGCCTCGAGCGCTGAGCGGCGGGCGGCGCCGCGCCCGCGCCTTCGGAATCGGCAAGGCCAACCGCCCCCATGGGCGCCTACGTCATCCGCCGCCTGCTGACCGCCATCCCGACCCTCCTGGTGATCGTCACGGTCGCCTTTTTCATGATGCGGATCGCCCCCGGCGGCCCGTTCGATCGCGAGCGGGCGCTGCCGGTCGAGATCGAGAAGAACGTCCTCAAGGCCTACCACCTCGACCAGCCGCTGCTGCTGCAGTACCGCGACTATCTGGCAGGCGTGCTGCACGGCGACTTCGGGCCGTCGTTCAAATACCGGGACTTCACGGTGGCTGAGCTGCTGGCGACCGGCTTTCCGGCCAGCCTCGAGGTCGGCGGCCTTGCGATCGGCCTTGCGATCCTGCTCGGCATCACGCTCGGCACGCTCGCGGCGCTGCGCCAGAACACCGGCTACGACCACGCCGTCATGGCGAGCGCGATGACCGGGATCACGATCCCGAACTTCGTCATGGCGCCGCTCCTGACCCTGGTCTTCGGGGTCTGGCTGCGCTGGCTGCCGGTCGCCGGCTGGAACGGCGGCGCGCCCTCGAACCTCGTCCTGCCGGTGATCGCGCTGGCGCTGCCCCAGATCGCCTACATCGCGCGCCTGACCCGCGGCAGCATGATCGAGGTGCTGCACGCCAACTACATCCGGACGGCGCGTGCCAAGGGTCTGCGCGAGCGCGTCGTGGTCGTCCGCCACGCGCTCAAGGGCGCCCTTTTGCCCGTGGTCTCCTACCTCGGCCCGGCGACCGCCCAGCTGGTCACCGGCTCGGTGGTGATCGAGACGATTTTCGGGATTCCCGGGATCGGCCGCTACTTCGTCCAGGGGGCGCTGAACCGCGACTATACTTTGGTGATGGGCACGGTGATCACCTATGCGGTGCTGATCATCCTGCTCAACCTCGCGGTCGACCTGCTCTACGGCCTGCTCGATCCCAAGGTGCAGCAGCGATGAGCGTGGCGTTCCGCCCGGAGGCGCTCGAAGCGGCAGCCGAGGTCGAGGGCCGCTCGCTCTGGCAGGACGCCCGCCGGCGGCTGTTGCGCAACCGGGCGGCGGTGGTCGCGATGGTCGTGCTGGGGATCATCGCGCTGCTCGCCCTGCTCGCTCCCTGGCTCAGCCCCTACGCCTACGACGAGGTCTTCTGGGACCGGATCCAGATGCCGCCCGACTTTGCTACCGGCCATTGGTTCGGGACCGACGGCAACGGCCGCGATCTGTTCGTGCGCACCCTCTACGGCGGCCGGGTCTCGCTCCTGGTCGGCCTGCTCGCGACCGCGGTCAGCCTCGTGATCGGCGTCACCTTCGGGGCGGTCGCGGGCTACGTCGGCGGCCGCATCGACAATCTGATGATGCGCTTCGTCGACGTCATGTACTCGCTGCCCTTCATGTTCTTCGTGATCCTGCTGATGGTCGTGTTCGGCCGCCATTTTTTCCTCATTTTCATCGCGATCGGGGCGATCGAGTGGCTGACCATGGCCCGGATCGTGCGTGGCCAGACGCTCTCGGTGAAGGCCAAGGAGTTCATCGAGGCCGCGCGCGCCGCCGGCGTCCCCAACCGCAAGATCGTGACCCGCCACATCATCCCGAACGTGCTCGGGCCCGTGGTGATCTACGTCACCCTGACCGTGCCCCAGGTGATCCTGACTGAATCCTTCCTCAGTTTTCTCGGCCTCGGCGTGCAGGAGCCGCTGACCTCCTGGGGCGTCCTGATCTCGGAGGGCGCCGCCCAGATGGAATCCGCCCCCTGGCTGCTGATCTTCCCCGCGACCTTCCTGGCCGTGACCCTGTTCTGCTTCAACTTCATCGGCGACGGCCTGCGCGACGCCCTCGACCCCAAGGACCGGTAGTGCAGTGAGGCTTGAACGGCTCTCCTGTTTTCGATATCGTGATATCGAGGACAGGAGAATGGCAATGGCTCAGCTCGTGGTCCGCAATCTGGAAGATGACGTGAAGGCGCGCCTGCAGCGCCGCGCGCGGCGGCACGGGCGTAGCACCGAGGAGGAGGTCCGTGAAATCCTGCGCAACGCCGTAAGAGATGAGGACGTTGCGAAAACGCCCCTCGGCAGTCGTCTGCGGGCGCGCTTCGCCGGCATCGGGCTCGAGGGCGAGCTGCCCGAGTTGCGCGGCGAGACGGCGGAGCCGGCGACCTTCGAGGAATGATCGTCCTCGATACCAACGTGATCTCCGCCCTGATGCGGCAGGAGGTTGACCCGGTCGTGGTCGAATGGCTCGACCGTCAGCCCTCGGACTCGGCCTGGACCACCGCAGTGAGCGTGTTCGAGATCCAGTTCGGCCTGGAGCTGCTCACGCCGGGACGCCGGCGCCGCCGGCTCGAAGACGCCTTCGCCCGGGCGCTGGTCGAGGACTTCGAAGGCCGCATTCTGCCGTTCGAGCAGCAGGCCGCGCGCGAGGCGGCGCTGATTGCAGCCCGCCAGCGACGGGCCGGCCGGCCGGTCGAGATCCGCGATGCCCAGATCGCAGGCATCGTCGCTGCCCGACGCGCGACGCTGGCGACCCGCAATGCGCGGCATTTCGCGAACCTCGGGATTGTCCTTGTCGATCCGTGGGCTGCAAACTAGGGAGACCGAGATTTGCGCTCGACCGCGTGGCGCCAACTGGATCGCAGCGCTATGGACTTGCCGGGAGAGACTGCGGTGAGCACACTGGCGCGGCTGATGGCGATCGGGGCAGCGACGGGGTGGGCGTGATGGCCAAGAGCAAGGGCAAGACCAAGATCAAACACGAGCTCGAGGCCGCCGAGGCGGTCGCCGGCAGTGACGCGCGCCCGCCGAAGATGGCGCGCAAGGACTTCGAGCGGGAGCTCCCCAAGCTGCAGGTCGAGCTCACGCGGCTGCAGGCCTGGGCGGTGGCTGCGGGCGCCCGGATCATCGTCGTCTTCGAGGGCCGCGATACCGCCGGCAAGGGCGGCGTGATCAGTCGCATCACCGAGCGCACCAGCCCGCGGGTCTTTAAGCATGTCGCCCTGCCCAAGCCCTCGGACCGTGAGAAGACGCAGCTCTACAGCCAGCGCTACATGGCGCACTTCCCGGCCGCCGGCGAGGTCATCCTGTTCGACCGCTCCTGGTACAACCGGGCCGGGGTCGAGCGCGTCATGGGCTTTTGCACCGAAGAGGAGAGCTTGCGGTTCCTGCAGGTCACACCCCAATTCGAGCGCGAGATCATCGACAACGGCATCATCCTGCTGAAGTATTTTCTCGACGTCAGTCAGGGCGAGCAGCGGCGCCGGTTCGAGTCGCGGGTCACCGAGCCGGTCAAGCACTGGAAGCTGAGCCCGATGGATACCGAATCGGTCCGGCGCTGGTGGGCCTATACCAAGGCCTACCAGGAGATGATCCGGGCGACCGACACCACCTACGCCCCGTGGTACATCGTTCCTTCCAACGACCAGCGCCGGGCGCGCCTCAACCTGATCAGCCATATGCTGAGCCAGATCCCGTACGAGAAAACCAGCCTCGACCTGCCCAAGCTGCCGAAAGCCGAGCCGCGGCCGAAGGGCGTGCAGGACGGCCTCGAGGCGATGCACGTGGTGCCCAATCTCTACTGACTGGGCCGGTCCGAGCTTGCGGGCGAGCAGGGCGGCGTGCAGCCAGTACCCCCGCAAATCCGGTCGCTCAGGGCGGCTGGTTGCGGATGGATCTGGCTCGGCTCAATCCCAGAGCGTGCGGACCGGATAGCGGCGGATCGCAGCGTCGCAGGTCACCAGGGTCAACTTCTCGTAGCGGGCCTGGGCGATCAGCAGACGATCGAAGGGATCGCGGTGCAGCGGCGGCAGGTGCCGCACCTCGAGCGCATGCGCCGCGGTCACGGGCAACACCGTGAAGCCGGCCGCGGCGATCGTCGCCTCGAGCCGGTCGAGCGGTAGGTTGAGCTTGCCGAGGCCGGTCTTGATCGTCGCCTCCCAGATCGCGACCGCGCTGACGTGAACGATCCGGCTCGGATCGGTCAGGAGCGTCATCAGACGCGTGGGGATGCGCTTGGGATCGAGCAGGAACCAGACAAAGGGATGAGTATCGAGGAGCAGGCTCACGGCCCCTCGGTGCCCGGTTCTTTGACCCGGCCTTCAAACAGATCGAGCAGATCGTCCGGCAGCGGCGCATCGAAGTCGTCGGCGATCCAGTATCCCTGGCCTTCGAGCAGGCCGGGCGACGCGCGGCTCTCGCCGCCCAGCCGGCACCAGCCGCGCCACCGGCCGGCCGTGCCGGGTGATGACCACCTCCTCGCCGGCGTTCGCTTGATCGATCAGCCGGGACAGGTGGGTCTTGGCGGCGTAAACGTTGACTTCCAATCGCGCCTCCTGACCTGGTCAGACTAGATCAGAAAAACTCACCACGTCAAGGTGAGCCCGTCACCGGCCCTCCGGACGGCGGCCGACTCAGCGGTGGCGCCTGGGCTTCCGATCGGCAGCCGGCGCCCCTAGAGCCTGCGTCCAGAAGCGCAGGGTCTGGCGGATCATCTCATCGATCATCGCCGATTGCTGCCGGCGCAGCTCTGCGGTCCAGAAGCCGCGCGCGGCACCCGCCCAGCTGTTGGCGGCGCTGAGCCATAGGCTTAGCCATGGATTCGACACAAGCGTGGTCTCCTTCTCGACCTGAGGGCAATCACCGATATGCGATCGAAGTCCTGCCAGGCAACAGGCCGACCCTTGTGCGCGGGCGCCAGGGCAAGAGAGAGCGGGATCGCAAATGGGGCGCCAGCGGCCGGCGGGCGGGTTAGACTGGCGCGCCAACGAGGATCGAGGTCGCCCGGAGAATGGCTGCCGTTCTCGAGGTCGAACATCTGACAGCCCGGTTCGCGACGCCGGATGGCGAGGTCGCGGCGGTCAGCGATGTGAGCTTCAGGATCGAGGCGGGCGAGAGCGTCGGCGTGGTCGGCGAGAGCGGCTCGGGCAAGACCCAGGCCTTCCTCTCGGTCATGGGGCTGCTCGCGCGGCAACGGCCGCTGCACCGGCAGCGCCCGCTTTCGCGGCCAGGAGCTGCTCGGCCTGCCGGCCCGGCAGCTGAACAGGGTCCGGGGCGTCAAGCTCGCGATGGTCTTCCAGGACCCGATGACCTCGCTCAATCCTCACCTCAAGATCGCGCGCCAGATGACCGAGGTCCTGGTCGAGCATCGGGGCCTGAGCGAGCAGGCCGCGCGCCGGCGCGCGCTCGAGCTGCTGGAGCGGGTCGGCATCCCGGCCGCGCGCCAGCGGATCGATCTCTATCCGCACGAGTTCTCGGGCGGCATGCGCCAGCGGGTGATGATCGCGACCGCCCTGCTGTGCGCGCCGGAGCTCCTGATCGCGGACGAGCCGACGACCGCGCTCGACGTCACCGTGCAGGCGCAGATCCTGGAGCTTTTGCGCCAGCTCCAGCGCGAGCTCGGCATGGCGATCGTGCTGATCACCCACGACCTCGGCGTGGTCGCCGGCCTCGCGGATCGGGTGCTGGTGATGTACGCCGGACGGATCGTCGAGGAGGGCCCGGCCGTGCCGGTCTTCGAGGACCCGCAGCATCCCTACACGCGGGGCCTCCTGCGCTCGATGCCGCGGCTCGACGCGGCCATGGGGGGCGAGCTCAGCGCGATTCCGGGCCAGCCGCCCAACCTCCAGGCCCTGCCCGCCGGCTGCGCGTTCCGCGCCCGCTGCGAGTTCGCCTTCGAGCCCTGCGCCGAGCGGCCGGAGCTGCGCGGCTTTGCGGATGCTCGCCGGAAGGCCTGCCATCGGGAACGGCTGCCGTGAGCGCGCCCTTGCTCGCGGTCGAGGATCTGGCCGTGCACTTCGGGGTCGCGGTCGGCGGCCTGCTGCGCCGGCGCCGGCTGGCGCTCAAGGCGGTCGATGGCGTGAGCTTCGCGCTCGCCGCCGGCGAGACGCTCGGCATCGTCGGCGAGTTCGGGCTGCGGCAAGTCGACCCTCGGGCGCGCGATCCTGCGTCTGATCGAGCCGACCGCAGGCCGGGTGGTCTGGCTCGGCCAGGACCTCGCGGCGCTCGCGCCGGAGGCCCTGCGCCGGCACCGGCGTGCGATGCAGATGGTGTTCCAGGACCCGCTCGCCGCGCTCGACCCGCGCATGACCATCGGCGACAGCATCGCCGAGCCGCTGCTCGCCCACGAGCCCGGGCTCGCGCGCGCAAAGGTGCGGGCGCGGGTCCGGGACATGCTCGCCAGGACCGGCCTTGCCCCGCAGATGATCAACCGCTATCCGCACGAGTTCTCGGGCGGCCAGTGCCAGCGGATCGGGGTCGCCCGGGCGATGATCCTCAAGCCCAGGCTGATCGTCTGCGACGAGCCGGTTTCGGCGCTCGACGTCTCGATCCAGGCGCAGATCATCAACCTTCTGATGCGCCTGCAGCGCGAGTTCGGTCTGGCGCTGCTGTTCATCAGCCACGACCTGGCAGTGGTCCGCCACATCAGCCACCGCGTCCTCGTGCTCTACCTCGGCCGGATGATGGAGGTCGCGGGCCGCGACATGCTGTACGCCAGGCCGCGCCATCCCTACACCAGAGCGCTGATCTCGGCGGTGCCGATCCCGGACCCCAGGCTCGAGCGCCAGAAGCAGCACCTCGCACTGGCGGGCGATCTGCCCTCGCCGCTGGCACCACCGTCGGGCTGCGTGTTCCGCACCCGCTGCCGGCTCGCGATCCAGCGCTGTGCCGACGAGGTGCCAGCGGTCGAGGAGGTGGGGCCCGGCCACCAGGTCGCCTGCCACCGCTGGCGCGAGGCCTGAGCTGCCGATCCGGGGCCCGTAGCTCCATGACAGCGGCGAGGGCGCGACCCCGGCGCGCCCGTGCTGTCGCGGCATCGGCATCGACCCTGCGGGCGCCCCGGTGACGGCCGGACCCAGACGATGGCGAGGAGATCCTGATGTACTGGAATCTTGCGGTGCTCTCCGGGTTCGTCTTCGTCTACAGCGTGTTCGCCGGTCGTCTCGAGCGGACCCTGGTCGGAGGCGCGATCATCTATATTGCCTTTGGCATGGTCTCAGGCTCCCCGGGGCTCGGTATCCTGCAACTCGACGTCGACGCAGAAGGGCTGCGGCTGCTTGCCGAGCTCACCCTGGCCCTCGTCCTGTTCACCGATGCGGCGAACGCCGATTTCGGGGTCTTGCGGCGCAGCCTCGCAATTCCGGAGCGCCTCCTGTTCATCGGCCTGCCCTTGACCATCGCTCTCGGCTTCATCCTCGGCGTCGCGATCTTCGAGCGGCTCGATCTGCTCGAGATCGCGCTCCTCGCGACCATGCTGGCGCCGACCGACGCCGCGCTCGGCAAGGCGGTCGTGACCAACCCGTCGGTGCCGGCGCCCATTCGCGAAGGGCTCAACGTCGAGAGCGGCCTCAATGACGGGATCTGCGTCCCGGTCCTCCTTCTGTTCCTGGCGCTCGCGGCCGACACCGTTGGCGAGCAACCGACGATGCGCCTGATCCTTGGCCATTTCGCCGGCCAGATCGGGATCGGCGCGGTCGTGGGGCTGGGCTGCACCGCGGTCGCCGCCATTTCGATCCGATTCGCGGTCGGGCGCGGGTGGACCAGCGAAATCTGGCTCCAGATCCCGGTTCCAGCACTGACTCTGCTGTGCTTCGCGACCGCCCAGGCGACCGGCGGCAGCGGCTTCATCGCCTGCTTCGTCGGCGGCCTGACCGCCGGCGCCCTGGCGGGGCGGCGCAAGGATCAGATGCTGCGCGCGGCCGAAGGCATAGGCGATGCCCTCGCGCTGGTGACCTGGGTCGCGTTCGGCGCGGTGGTCGTCACGCTGCCGCAGGACGCGCTGTCCTGGCAGGTGGTCCTGTATGCGCTCCTGAGCCTGACCCTCATCCGGATGATCCCGGTCCTGATCTCCTTGACCGGGACCGGCCTGCCGCTCCGCGCCAAGCTGTTCATCGGCTGGTTCGGACCCCGAGGGCTGGCCAGTATCGTGTTCATCATCATCGTGCTCGATGAGCACCTTCCTGGGAGCGCTACGCTCGCCATGACGGTCGTCTGCACCGTCCTTTTGAGCGTTCTCGCTCACGGTCTGAGCGCCAATCCGTTGGCAGCCGCCTTCGGGTCACCAGGCCGGACGGCCGAGGGTGGCTCCGCTTCCCGATCGACGCCGTAAGCCGAGCCGGCGAACATGGTTGGCGGCGATCTGATGGTCGGCAGGCAGAATCGGAGGGCGGGCCGATGATGGTCGTGGTGTTCCAGGTCACGATGCGGGCGGGCCGGGCTCAGGACTATTTCGATCTCGCGGCAGCCCTCCGGCCCGAGCTCGAGCAGATCGACGGCTTCCTCTCGATCGAGCGCTTTCAGAGCCTGGCCGAGCCCGGCAAATACGTCTCGCTGTCGTTCTGGCGCGACGAGGCGGCGATCGAGGCCTGGCGGACACAGCGTCGCCACCGGGCGGCGCAGGCCAGGGGCAAGCAGGAGATCTTCGCCGACTTCCGGATCTCGGTCGCCCGGGTCGTCCGCGACTACCGGCTGGCCGATCGGGTGGCTGGAGCGGCTCCGCCCGAGCCGCTCTGATCAGGCGGGCGGCGGCTGGATGGTCGGCCCCAGACGCCGGACCACCTCGCGGGCGTCGTAGGCCTCGGTGTCGTTCGCAGGCTTGGTGCCTTTGAACACCAGGATGTCCATGGAGACCGTGTAGCTGTCGCTGGACCCGCCGCCGCCGAGGATGCTCGAGAGCCCGAGGCCAACGCCGCCCCCGCCGCCGCCGGAGACCCCGCCAACCCCGACCCCGAAGCTCGGTCCGCCGCCGCCTGTGGAGGTCGCATCGGTGTTGCGGCTGGCGACCTTGAAGTAGTCGTTGCCGCTCGCGATCGTCAGCTCGGCCGCGCGGTAGAGGGCATAGTCCTGGACCTTGTCGCGCGGGGTCGCGGAATTGCCGGCGAACGAGACCCGGTAGCGATTGCTCTCGAGCTGCTGGTCGCGGTAGCCGAGAGTGCCGGTCGCCGCCTGATAGGGCGTCGGTGATGTCGTGCAGGCGGCCAGCGCCAGCAGGATCCCGAGGCCGCAAAGCCAGCGCGCACGGGTCATCAGGAGCTCTCCTTGGGACGCTCGATGGTGACGCCGAGGCGGCGCATCACGTCCCTGGCGTCATAGCTGTTGACGTCGCCCTTCGGCTTCTCGCCATTGCCCATCAGGATGTCGGCGAAAGCGGTGTAGCTGTCGATCGGGTAGGCTGAATAGTTGGGCGCGCCGACCCAGCCCGGACGCCCCGGCCAGAAGCCGAAGTTGTCGTAGCCGGTGCCCTGGTAGGCGGTCGAGCGTTCGAGGTTCTGATTGACGATCGTGAAGTAGTCGTGGTGGTGCTCCACCGTGAGCTCGGCGGCCCGATACAGGAGATAGTTCTGCACGGTATCGCGCGCCGTGACCGAGTTGCCGGCGAAGGTGACGCGATAGCGGTCGTTCTCGATCTGCTGGTCGGCATAGCCGAACCCGCCGTCCGCCGGTTTGTAGGGGGTCGGCGTGGCGCAACCCGCGAGCAGCAGGCTGCCAAGGACCCAGACCAGGCGGGACCGAGCGCGCATTGATGCCCCAGTCGTTGGCGCGATGACCTCATCGCCCTGCTCTTTGTGAGTATGGCGCGCATCGGCTGCCAAACCAAGATGCCCCGACCGGAAGCCTGCCCGGGCCTGGGGCACGCCGGCGGCTGCCCGCCGTCACGACGGTGGCGCCTCTTTGAGCAGCCTGACGAGCCGATAGACCAGATCCAGCGCCGCCAAAGGCGTGAGCTCGTCGGGGTTGGCGGCCAGCAGGGCGGTTTCGAGCGGCGAGGGTCCGGCGGCAGCGGGCGCCGCCTGGGCGCGGGAGCGTGGCCGCGCGGCCGCGGCGGCGGCGAACAGCGGCAGGTCCTCGGCGAGGCGGGCGGGGGCGCCTTTGGCCTCGCCCTGCTCCAGGTGATGCAGGACCTCCTCGGCGCGCGCCAGGACCGGTGCCGGCAGGCCGGCGAGGCGCGCGACGTGGACGCCATAGGAGCGATCGGCGGCGCCGTCGGCGACCTCGTGCAGGAACACCACGTCGCCCTGCCACTCCTTGACCCGCATCGTCCGGCAGACGAGATGGTCGAGCTTGGCGGCGAGTGCGGTCAGCTCGTGGAAGTGGGTCGCGAACAGGCCGCGGCAGCGGTTGACCTCGTGCAGGTGCTCGACCACCGCCCAGGCGATCGAGAGGCCATCGAAGGTCGCCGTGCCGCGCCCGATCTCGTCCAGGATCACGAGGCTCTTCGCGGTCGCCTGGTTCAGGATCGCCGCGGTCTCGACCATCTCGACCATGAAGGTCGAGCGCCCGCGCGCCAGATCGTCGGCCGCGCCGACCCGCGAGAACAGGCGGTCGACGACCCCGATCCGGGCCGCCTCGGCGGGCACGAAGGAGCCGATCTGGGCAAGCACCGCGATCAGCGCGTTCTGGCGCAGAAAGGTGCTCTTGCCGGCCATGTTGGGCCCGGTCAGCAGCCAGAGACGCTGGCTGCCGGACAGCTCCGCATCGTTGGCGATGAAGGGCCTGGCCTCGGCGGCCAGCGCCTGCTCGACCACCGGATGGCGGCCGGTCCGGACCTTGAAGGCATCGCTGTCGTCGACCTCGGGGCGGCAGTAGCGCTGCTCGGCCGCGAGCTCGGCCAGGCCCGCGGCGACGTCGAGCCGGGCGATCGCCTGCGCGGTCTTCGCGATCGCTTCGGCCTGCCCCAGCACCGTCCGGCAGAGCTCCTCGAACAGCTCCAGTTCCAGCGTCAGCGCGCGCTCGGCGGCGCTCGCGATCTGGCTCTCGAGCTCGGCGAGTTCAGCGATGCTGTAGCGGGTGGCGCCGGCCATGCTCTGGCGCTGGACGAAATGCGCCGGCACCTTGGCCTGGTGGGTCGCGGTCACCTCGATGTAGTAGCCGAGCAGGTTGTTGTGCCGGATCTTGAGCGAGCCGATCCCGGTCTCCTGCTGGACGCGGGTCTCGAGCGCCGCGATATGCCGGCGCGCCTGATCGCGCAGCGTCCGCAGGCGGTCGAGCTCGACCTGGAAGCCCAGGGCGATGAAGCCGCCGTCGCGGGCGAGGAACGGCGGCTCCGGGACCAGCGCCGCGTCGAGCCGGGCGACGAGGTCGGGGTGACCCTCGATCGCCTGGCCGCTCGCGGCGAGCGAGGAGCCGCTGCTCGCGAGGCGCTCCTTGATCCGGCCGGCGGCGGCGAGCCCGGTCTTGATCGCGAGCAGGTCGCGCGGACCGCCGCGGCCGAGCGAGAGCCGCGAGAGCGCCCGCTCGAGATCGGGACAGCCCTTGAGCGCCTGGCGCAGATCGGCCCGCAGCGCCGGGTCGTCGACCAGCGCCTGGACCGCCTCGAGCCGGCGCCGGATCGGCTCGGCGCGCGCCAGCGGTGCCGCCAGACGTGCCGCCAGCAGCCGGCCGCCGGCCCCGGTCACCGTGCGGTCGATCGCCGCCAGCAGGCTGCCCTGACGCTCGCCCGCGAGGTTGGTGAGCAGCTCGAGATTGCGCCGGGTCGCGGCGTCGATCAGGAGGTGGGTGCCGGGTGCCACCCGCCGGGGTGGGGCGAGACGCGGCAGCCGGCCCTTCTGGGTCAGCTCGACGTAGCCGAGCAGCGCCCCGCTGGCGCCGAGCTCGGCGCGCGAGAAGGCGCCGAAGCCATCGAGGGCGGCGACCCCGAAGCTTGCCTTGAGGCGGCGCTCGCCGGTCAGCGAATCGAATTCGCGATCGGGCAACGGCGTGAGGCGTTCGCCGAGGTCTCGCCAGGCGGGGCAGAGCGCCTCGGCCGCGAGCAGGCCCTCGGGCAGGAGCAGCTCGCCCGGCCCGATGCGCGCGAGCTCGGCCGCGAGCGTGCCGCTCTCGACCGGGCCGGTCAGGAAGTCGCCGGTCGAGATGTCGAGCCAGGCGAGGGCCAGCGCCTGCTGGCTGCGCCCGAGGGCGGCCAGGAAATTGTGGCGCCTGGCCTCGAGCAGGCTGTCCTCGGTCAGCGTACCGGGGGTGACGACCCGGATCACCGCGCGCTCGACCAGCGATTTGGCGCCGCGCTTGCGGGCTAGCGCCGGGTCCTCGATCTGCTCGCAGATCGCGACCTTGAAGCCGTGGCGGATCAGGCGCTCGAGATAGCTCTCGGCGCTGTGCACCGGCACGCCGCACATCGGGATGTCGTCGCCCTGGTGGCGGCCGCGCCGGGTCAGCGCGATGTCGAGGGCGGGTGCGGCGCGCCTCGCGTCCTCGAAGAACAGCTCATAGAAGTCGCCCATGCGAAAGAACAGCAGGCACTCGGGATGCTCGGCCTTGAGCGCCTGGTACTGGGCGATCATCGGCGAGGCACTCGCCGTCTGGCCGCCCGCTGCGCCGCCCCCGTCCCGCTGCTCGCGTCTCGTCCTCACCGCACCCCAGCCATCGATGGTCCGAAGGGCTGCAAGACTAGCAGCGGCGGGCGCCGTTCCCTAGCATTGCGGCGGCCCGAGCAGGCGCTCGACCGCCGCCGGCAATCCTGCGGGCGCGAAGGGATTGACGAAGGTGACGCCAAGCAGGGTGCGGCCGCTCTGAACGTCCTCGCTGAGCAGGTAGCGACAACCCGCCTCGCGCGCGACCGTCTAGCGATGGTTTGAGAAGCTCGGCCGGCTCATGCCTTGCCTTTCTGGCTCGGCACGGCAAATTTGCGAACGCAACTCCGGAGTGACCGCCGCGGCGAGGGGGAATCGAGCCATGACGCACGAACCTCGACAGGAGCTCGTGTCGACCGGGCGCATGGTCGACTATGATCGCAACTCGCAAATGCAGGACCAGATGGTCCGCAGCAACGCGGACTGGCTGCGCACCCTGGTCGAGCGGATCGGTGTCGTCGCACCGCAGTTCATCGTGGTGGACTATGGTTGCGGTCCGGGGCGCAGCGCGCTCGACACCGTCCGCCCGGTGATCGAAGCGTACCGACGCCTCGACCCGCAAGGCCCGATGGTGATCCGCCACGCCGATCAAGCGGGCAACGACTGGAACGCGCTGTTCGCGCTGGTGTTCGGGCCTGACGGCTATCAGCGCGCCGGCTCGGGCATTCGTACCGAAGCCGCGGTCGGATCGTTCTACCAGCCGATGGCAACGCCAGGCTCGGTCGCGCTCGGCACCTGCTTCGCCGCGTGCCACTGGCTGAGCCGTGCGCTTGCGCCCGGTTCGCCGGACACGGTGTGGTTCGCCGATCTGACCGGCGAGGCGCGCGCCGAGATGGCAGCACTCGCCCGGGCCGACTGGACGCAGTTCCTGCGCTGTCGCGCCCTGGAACTGCGCCCCGGCGGGTTCGCCATCGTGTCCACGCTGGGCAGCGTGCCGGATGCCCGCGAGCCGAACGGCATCCGAGTGTCGGCCAGCAAGCTCTACCGCGCCATCTTCCACGTCGCCCGCCAGATGGTCGACGCCGGCTCGCTCGCAGAGTCGGCCCTCGACCATTTCGTCTTCCCCCTCTGGTTTCCGACCGCGGACGAAATCCGAGCGCCCATCGATCGCGAGCCGGATCTGGCGGAGGCCTTCGAGGTGGTCGAAGCGAGCGTGGCGCCGGTGCAGCCGCACGGCCACGACGTCTACGAAGACCAGCTCGGCGATCCCGCGACCTATGCACGGCTGTATGCGGGTTACGTGCGCGGCTTCGGCGAGTTGTCCCTGCGGCTGCATCTGTTCGGGCATTCAGCGAAAGACGCGGCCGCGATCGACGTCCTCACCGAAGAGTTCTTCCAGCGCTTCACCCGATACTACCAGGACGAGCCCGGTCGGCACGCCTCCGAAACGATGATCGCGACCCTCGTGCTGCGCCGGCGCTGAGGCATGCGCCCCCCGGCGTCCGCGAGCTCTGCAGCCCGGGCGACCCAGATGACCGATCTGCCGATCGTCGATGCGCACCAGCATTTCTGGGATCTCGCGCGCAACTATCTGCCGTGGCTGTGCGACCCTGAGCCGATTCCGTTCCGCTACGGCGACTACAGCGCGCTCAGGCGCAACTACATGCCGTCCGACTACTTCCGCGACGCTGCCGGGCATCAGGTCGTCAAGACGGTCTTCGTCGAGACCGAGTGGGACCCGGCCGATCCGGTCGGCGAGACCCGCTGGCTCGAGGAGATCATCAGGACGACCGGCGTTCCGCATGGCATCGTGGCCGGGGCCCGGCTCGACGACCCCGGCGTCGAGGCGGTGCTCGCGGGCCATGCCGCGTTTGCCCGCGTCCGCGGCATCCGCCATAAGCCGAGAGCGGCCCCATCTCCGGATCGGGTGGAGAAGAATGCGCCAGGGTCGATGGGCGATCCCGCCTGGCGGCGCGGCTATGCCCTGCTCGAGAACTACGGCCTGTCGTTCGACCTGCAGACGCCCTGGTGGCACCTCGGCGAGGCGGCGGCGCTGGCCCGCGACTTTCCGAGCACGCAGATCATCCTCAACCACACCGGGCTGCCCGCCGACCGCAGCCCGGAAGGCCTGGCCGGCTGGCGCGAGGCGATGACGACGCTTGCCGCCTGCCCGAACGCCGCGGTCAAGATCTCGGGCCTCGGCCAGCCCGGTCGGCCCTGGACGGTCGAGGCCAACGCCCCTGTGGTGCGTGCCACGATCGCGATCTTCGGCATCGAGCGCTGCATGTTCGCGAGCAATTTCCCGGTCGATCGCCTGTGCGCCACGTTCGATGCCATCTTTTCGGGCTTCAAGGCGATCGTCCGGGACCTGCCCGCGGCCGACCAGCGCCGTCTGTTCCACGACAATGCGGTCCGTATCTACCGTCTCTAGGGTCGGTGGGTGGCTCAGCCACCCTCGAGCGCGCGGCGAACGTTGGCGGCGGTGACCGCCGAGACGCGCACGTCGCATTCTTCGGTGCGGCCGGCGATGTGCGGGGTCAGGATCAGGTTCGGCACGGCTTTGAAGCGTTCGGCCGCGGCCGCCGTCAGCGGCTCGTTTGCGAACACGTCGAGCGCGGCGCCGCCGAGCTGTCCGGCGCGCAGCGCCTGGACCAGCGCCGCCTCGTCGACGATGCCGCCGCGGGCAGCGTTGATCAGCAGGGCGCCAGGCTTCATGGCCGCGATCGCCGCGGCGCCGATCAGACCGCGGGTCGAGGGCAAGAGCGGCAGGTGCAGGCTCACGATGTCGCTCGCCTCGAGCAGCTGGCTGAGGCTCCGGGCATGGCCCGCGCCGAGCCAGGCCCGGTCGCCCTTGGGCACGTTCGGATCGTAGGCGCTGACCAGCACGTCCAACGCCCGCGCCTTGGCCGCGACCACCCGGCCGATCGAGCCCAGGCCGACCAGGCCAAGCCGCTTGGCCGCGAGCTCGCGGCCGATCAGGCGCTCGCGCGGCCAGGTGCCGCGCAGGACCTCGGCGCTGCCGAAATAGGCGTTGCGCAGGAGCAGCATGGCGGTCGCGATCACGTATTCGGCGACCGAGGCGTCGTTCGCCCCGGTCGCGGGCAGCACCTGGATGCCGCGCGCGCGACAGGCTGCGACGTCGATGTTGTCGAGGCCGACCCCCAGCCGGCCGATCACCTCGAGGCGCTGGCCCGCCGCCAGCACGGCGCCGCCGACCCTGGTCCGGTTGCGGACGATCAGGGCGCGCGCCGGCGCGAGGTGCGTGCAGAGCTCGTCCGGCCGCTCGAACAGGAGCGGATCGAAATGCAGCTCGTAGTCGCCGGCCAGGTCGTCGACCGCGGCCGGTTCCATGAATTCGCTGATCACGATCTCGGCCACCTGTGCCCCCCGTCCACCTGCGTGCCCCTGTCGCCCGGCCTGAGCCGGCACGAGCACGATGCACAGGCCGGTCGTCTTGCGCTAGTAGATCTGGCAGACGCAGCGCCGCACGTGGTCCGGGCCGCCGGGTGCGGCGGGCGCTCCGGAGGAAGGAGCTACCATGGGCATCAAGGTCGGCGGTCTTTTGGGCCTGATCGTCCTGATCGCCGACGTCTGGGCGATCGTGCATGTGTTCGGCAGCGCGCGTCCGGTCGGCGCCAAGGTCGTCTGGACCGTGCTGGTCCTGATCTTTCCGATCCTGGGCTTCCTGATCTGGCTGCTGTTCGGCCCGCGCACCGTCAGGGGCATCTAGCGGCGGGCGTCGGCCGGGGGTCGACCTTCAACGAGCCGGCTCGAGGAATTCCGTGGCGACGTAGGCCTGGCGGCCGTCGCTGAGGCGGACCTCCGCCCAGCCCGCGTCCTCGCCCAGGACCCGCAGCCGGGCGCCCGGGACGAGGGTGCCGAGCCGGCGCGCGTCGACGCTCGGGCCGTCTCGATAGTTGAGCGCCGCGGTGGTGACGAACAGCGTCGGCTTGGGTTCGGGCGGCCAACTCGACGGCCCCGGATCCGGTGGCGTCGCCACGGCCGCCGTCGCAGCCGGCCCCGCCGCGGGCTCGACCGGCCCGGGGGCAGGATCGACCCGTTCGGCAGCGGGGTCGACCCGATCGGCAGCGGGCTCGACCGGCGCGGCAGCGGGCTCGATCCGCTCGGCTCCAGGGCTGACAGCCTCGGCTGCCGGGCTGACAGGCCCGGCGGCCGGCCCGGCCGTCGGGGCGGTGGGCTCGAGCGGACTGGCCACGGGCCCGCCCGGACTGGCCGGCCTGCCGGCCGGCGCCTCCTGGTTGTCCCGGATGCCGGCCAGGAGGTCGGTCAAGCCACCGCGCAGCTCGGTCTCCGCCGGCGCCAGCTCGGCGACGTCGGGCGAACCGCCGACCGTGAGGTCGCTCGCACCGGCCTCGGCCGTGGCCAGCCCGACCGCCCGCCGTCGGACCGGCATCGGCTCATTGTGGGCGAGCGCGGTCTTGCTGGCCAGGCGCTCGATCGCCTCCGCGGTCAGCGCTTCCGACGGCAGGCCGAGACAGTCCTGGGCGGCGGGCCGCATCCGCTGCTTGGTCGCCTCGATCAGGCCCGGATGGTCGGCCTGCTGGGCGGCGATCAGCCGGTCGCGCTGCGCCGCCAGGCGCTCGCAGGGGTGCTCCTGCGCCTGCACCCGAACCTCCGCCGACAGCGCCGCGAGCATCCCGGGCCGCAGGCTGAACGTGGCACAGCCGGCGAAGAACACCGCCAGAGCGGCACCCGCCAATCCCGACAGCAGCGGGCTCCGGCGGGGGCGGGCCCGGGCATCGACGCGCTCCTGGCCCGTGCGCAGCAGCTGCAGGCCGACCGCGAGCAGGCCGACCGCGAGCAGGGCGATGCTGACGTAGCGGATGCCGTTGTAGATCAGCCGGTCGGTCGAGCGCACCACCAGGACGCCGCCGTCGTCCTCCAGCTCGACCACGGCGTTCCGGCTGCGCTCGCTCCAGCCGTCGAGCACGAGATTGATCTCGGTCAGCCGCGCGGCCGCCGCCTCGGTCAGCCGATCGATCCGCCGTGCCCGATCCGGGTCGAGGGCGGTGGTGGGCTTGGCCGCGACCGCATGCAGCTCGTCGGTCGCGGCGTGGGCGATGTCGGCGAGGAAATTGAGATCGTAGACCAGGCTCGGATCGGCGACCGACGCGGCGTCACCCTCGAGCCGGTCCAGGGCGCGCGCGATCGCCTGGCCCATCAGGTGCAGATCGGCGCCGATCGTGGTCTGCACCTGACGGGGCGCGCCGTCGAGGGCGTTCGCCATGTCCTCGAGCGCCGCCCGCACCTCGGCCGTCGCGGCCTCGAGGCCGAGCGGATCCCCCTCTGCGGCCGTGCCCGGCCGGAGGGGATTCAGACCCAGGACGAGCAGGCAGGCACAGAGCAGGGCTCGGAACCGGAGCCGGAAGATCCCGTCCAGACTACGCCTCACCTGCGGCTCCGATCGTGTCACACGTTCCGGAGGAGGGGCCGCCCGCCGGTGCCGAGCCGGTCGCCATCGCAACGGCAGACGCGTAAACCTATCACGGTCGGTCAGCCGGCGGTAGAGGGTGTGCGCTCATCCAGCTCCGCCGGGGCGCCCAGGTTGCCGGGAGCTCCGGCGCTATCTATGGTCAAGACTGAGGCTGCCGGGCGCGCCCGGCGGGGCCGGCGGCCATCGGATCGACGGGTACGGGGCACCCGGCCGCCGGCCCGCGGCGCCAGCTGGTGAGATTTCAGGGATGGGTGAGACCGGAGGCGAGATCCGCAAGCACCGTCACCCGGGCCGTGGCCAGGGGCGCGGCCTGGCACGGCCCAAGGGCCGAGAGGTCGATCCCGCGGCCCTCGAGGCGGTGTGCGCCCTGCTCGAGGGCCGGCCGCGCCGGCGCGCTCTCCTGATCGAGCACCTGCACCTGATCCAGGATCGCTTCGGCCATCTCTCGGCCGCCCATCTGGCAGCGCTCGCAGAGGAGATGCGCCTCGCCCAGACCGAGGTCTACGAGGTCGCGACCTTCTACGCCCATTTCGACGTGGTCAAGGAGGGCGAGCCGGCGCCGCCGGCGCTGACGGTCCGGGTCTGCGACAGCCTGACCTGCGAGCTGATGGGGGCGGGGCAGCTGATGGCGGCACTCCGCCAGGGGCTCGATCCGCTCAAGGTCCGGGTGGTGCGCGCGCCCTGCATGGGGCATTGCGACACGGCGCCGGTGGCCGAGGTCGGCCACCACTACGTCGACCACGCGACGCCCGACGAGGTGGCCCTCGCGGTCCGGGCCGGTCACACCCATGCCGACGTCCCGGATGCCAGCCCGTTCGAGCGCTACCTCGAGGGCGGCGGCTATCGCCTGCTCCGGCACTACCTCGGGCTCGAGGCCGGCGGGCCATCGACCCGACCAGGCGGTGCTCGATCTGCTGGGCGCGCTCAACACCTCGGGGCTGCGCGGCCTGGGCGGCGCCGGCTTTCCGACCGGGCGCAAGTGGGAGCTCGTCCGCAAGGGAGCCAAGCCCCGCTATCTCGCGGTCAACGCGGACGAGGGCGAGCCCGGCACGTTCAAGGACCGCTACTACCTCGAGCGCGACCCGCACCGGTTCCTCGAGGGCGCCCTGATCGCCGCCTGGTCGATCGAGGCCGAGGCCGTCTACATCTATCTGCGCGACGAATACCCCGGCATCCGCGAGGTCCTTGTGCGCGAGATCCCGAAGGTCGAGGCGGCGGGCTTGGCGCGGCCGGGCTACCTGGTCCTGCGCCGGGGTGCCGGCGCCTACATCTGCGGCGAGGAGTTCGGCGATGCTCGAGAGCATCGAGGGCAAGCGCGGCCTGCCGCGCCACCGCCCGCCCTATGCCGCCGAGGTCGGCCTGTTCGGCCGCCCGACGCTGATCAACAACGTCGAGACCCTCTACTGGATCCGGGACATCGTCGAAAAGGGCCCGGAATGGTTCGCAGCCCAGGGCCGCCACGGCTCGAAGGGCCTGCGCAGCTACTCGGTCTCGGGCCGGGTCAAGGAGCCGGGGGTCAAGCTCGCCCCGGCCGGGATCACGGCGGGCGAGCTGATCGAGGAGTTCTGCGGCGGCATGGCCGAAGGCCACACCTTCAAAGCCTACCTCCCGGGCGGCGCCTCGGGCGGTATTCTGCCCGCCACCATGGCGGACATCCCGCTCGATTTCGGCCAACTGGAAAAGCACGGCTGCTTCGTCGGCTCGCACGCGGTCGTGGTGCTCTCCGACCAGGACGACCTCAAGGCGGTCGCCCTCAACCTGCTCCGCTTCTTCGCCGACGAAAGCTGCGGCCAATGCACCCCCTGCCGGGTCGGCTGCGAGAAGGCGGTGGCCCTGATGGCGCGCGAGACCTGGGACGACGCCGCTCCTCGAGGAGCTCTGCCGCGCGATGGCGGACGCCTCGATCTGCGGCCTCGGCCAAGCCGCCCCCAACCCGATCCGCTCGGTGCTCAGGTTCTTCCAGGGTGAATCACGTCCGGGTCGATAGGGCCCGTCCTTTCAACAAAAAAATTCCTGGCCTTCAGACCTCGAAAGGCAACGGGCCGCGGCGGAACGTCTTGAGCGCACTTTGCAGGCCGGTGTCCGTCGTACCCTCGTGAATCGAGACGAACGCCTGCTGATATTCCCAGGGGCTGGGCAAGAAAATCTGCTGCACGAGGCGTTGGCGGTGACTCTGGTCGATGATGTGGACGCCTTTTTGCACCTGCTTTTGAGAGGCATCGGGAGCATGATCGCCTTCGCCGTGATAGGCTTTCAGCGGCTCAGTGAGGCGGGCAACCAGAAAGAGCCCGAGATGCTGCTGGCTGTTCCCCGACCAGTCGTGCCGGACCGCCAGGGTCGCGTGAAGGATGCCCTTACCCTCGGTCCGGCCAACCGCGAAGGCCGGGCCCGACCGCGCGAAATATTCACTCACCAGTGACAATTCGTGGGGTGTAGACCACCACTCACCCCAACGCCTTTTAGGGTCATGAAAGAGCCGAAAGAGGAAGCTCCCGCTTGGCAGCTCTACCAGTTGCGGGCTGATGATGCCGCCGCTGCGAATGCCCGTGGGGTCGAACCCGCGCGCGCGAAGGAAGGTCTGACCCTTCATGGTAGAAGCGAAATACTTGTCATTATACGCCATGGTGGAAATTCCTGCCTGGCCGCTGATCCCAAAGGATAGGCGACTGGGCACCTTCGGTCCAGTGAAGAAAAAGGTGCCCGCCGCCTTGGCTCAGAGCCCGGCGTAGAGGTCGGCGAGCGGGATCGTAAGCGTGCAGCTCTCGAGGTGGAGCGTCGCGTCGCCAATCACGTCCTCGACGCTCCAGCGTGCGTCCTGGCGGCGCCAGAGCTGGACCCGGCGCTCCTGGCTCGCGACCAGGAGGATCTCCCGGACCGAGGGAAGCTCGCGGTAGCGGTCGACCTTGATCCCGCGGTCGTGGCGCACCGTGCCCGGCGATTCCACTTCGACGACCAGGATCGGCGCCGCCACATGGTGCTCCTGCTCGTCGAGTGGCCGACAGCTGACCGCAAGATCAGCCTGCAGATAGCTGTCGGGCCGATCGGGCGTGACGATGCCGGCTCGGATGAAGACCAAGCGTCGTGGCGCGAGGGCGTTGCCGATGATTTGGGCGAGCCGTCCGAGCAACGCACCGTGGTGCGGGCTTGGCGGCGCCATGGCCAGCACACGGCCGTCGATCAGCTCGTAGCGGCTATCCGTGCCGTCGTCCCAGTCGAGGAACTCGGCGAGCGTCATCCTGAGGTCGGCGGGCTGGGTGGCCATGCCCCAGCTTGCATCCGATCCGCCGGCCGGACAACGGCCGCTTCGCAGAAGCGTCCGGTCCGACAGGTTGGGCCGAGCCGCGCTGCGGCTCAGCTCGCCCAGCTGAGGAACAGGCCGGCGTCGCCCGGGACGCCGCCCGGGAAGTTCAGGATCGTGGCGCGGATGTGATAGCCGGCGGGGTGGAGCACGGTCTGGTAGTAGTCGTAGAATGCGCGCGGCTGGCCGGTCAGCGATGCGGGCCAGTCCGGGAGGCTGTTGTTGATCGCCCGGCCGCCGTCCAGGCAGACCTCGCTCGGGAAGCGGTAGGCGAGCACGCTGCCCTGGCCGGCGCGGGCGGCGTCGGTGCAACGCTGGATGACCGCGCGGATATCCTCGGGGCTCAGCTCGCCCCGGCGCAGGCGCTCGATCTCGTGGCGGCGGCGCTGTTCGGCGGCGGCGCGCTTGTGCAGGGTCGCCTGGCTCGTCTGCTCCTCCTCCTGCACGATCATGTTCTGCAGCTCGGACGCCGGCGGCGGGGTCGGCGGCCGCATGCCGACCGCGACCTCGAGCGCCGCCTCTTCGCTCTCCGGCAGGGTCGAGCGCAGGATCCGGCCCTGGTGCTGCTCGAGGCTCTTGATCAGGGCGTCGGCCGAGGCCTCGCGGACCAGCACGAACAGGGCCGAGGTGTCCGGCCGCAGCGCGTCGGCGAGCTCGCGATAGAAGCTCGGCTCGAGCCTGGAGTCCGGCGCGCCGGAGCCGGCCCGCTCGCGCTCCCGGCGGTGATGGAGAAGGCGATGGATCAGGTCGTGCCAGAACCGGCCGTGCAGCGCCAGCCGATGACCGATCGCCTGGGTGAGCTGCAACCGGCCGTCGGCGCCGCGTTGCGCGACGCAGGCGTCCTCGAGCTCGACCAGATGCTCGGCGCCCAGGCTGCGCAGCTTGTGCAGGACGTCGGCGGCAGCGGCCCGATCGTCGAAGGCGACGGCGAGCACCTCGCTCATGGCTGGTTTCTCCTCATCGAGCACGCGGCGATCATGAGCGACCCGGGGCCAAGCCGGGTCGGCAGCGTCAATTGCGAATCTGGCGCGCGCCCACGCGTCATCAAGGCCGGTCGAGGCCGTGCCTGTTACTCGGCCGCTTCCTTGGCGCCCATGACGATCACGGGCTCCATGCGCAGAAGCTCCTCGGGCGCGATGTGGCAGGCGATCTTGTGGCCTTTGCCGAACACCCGGATCGGCGGCGCCTGGTCCTCGCAGATCTTGCCGATTTTCCGCGGGCAGCGGGTCTGGAACGGGCAGCCGGAGGGCGGATTCATGGCCGAGGGGATGTCGCCCTCGAGCACGATCTCTTTCTTGTGCACCGAGGTGTCGGCGATCGGAATCGCGGACAAAAGGGCTTCGGTGTACGGGTGATAGGGTGGCGCGAAGACCTCGTCGGTCGTGCCCTGCTCGGCAATCGTGCCGAGATACATCACGACCACCCGGTCGGCGAGGTAGCGGACCAGCGACAGATCGTGGCTGATGAAGAGGAGCGTGGTCCGGTTCTCGCGCTGGATCTCCATCAGGAGCTGGGCGACCGCCGCCTGGACCGAGACGTCGAGCGCCGAGACCGGCTCGTCGGCGACCACGACCCGCGGGTTGCCGGCGAACGCGCGCGCGATCCCGACCCGCTGCTTCTGGCCGCCCGAGAGCTGGCGTGGCCGGCGCCGGTAGAAGTCGCGCGGCAATTTCACGATGTCGAGCAGCTGCATGACCCGCTCGCGCACCTTCTCGGGATCGCGCTCGACCCCGAACTTGCGAATCACCCGGGCAATCTGGCCGCCCACGCTGTGGCTGGGGTTGAGGGTGTCGAACGGGTTCTGGAAGACCATCTGCAGGTGGCTCACGACCTGCGGGCGCCGCTTTTGCACCGTCACTTGGCTCAGGTCCTGGTTGTCGAGCACGACCTTGCCTTCGGTCGCGGTCTCGAGGCCGAGCAGGACCTTGGCAAGGGTCGACTTGCCGCAGCCGGATTCGCCGACCAGGGCCACGGTCTCGGCCTCGCGGGCGACGAAGTCGAGCTTCTCGTTGGCCTTGACCGTGCGCACCCGGTTGCCCTTGATCAGCGCCCTGAGCGAGCTGTCCCGGATCTCGTAGTATTTCTTGAGCTCCTCGACGCGGAGCACGATCGGGCCGGGTTCGGCGGCGGCGCCGCCCTCGGCTGCCTTGGGCCGGGTCTTCCAGTCGATCTCCTGGAAGCGCCGGCAGCGGGTCATGTGCCCGGCCTGGTCGGGCACCGCCTCCATCTTGATGAAGCCGTGATTGCAGGTCCCGGCCCGGAAGAAGTCGCAGCGCGGGCCGAAGTTGCAGCCGTCGGGGCGCTCGTGCGGCAAGGGCAGCTGGCCCGGGATCGCGACCAGCGGGCGGGCGTGCTTGTCGGCGCCGGGCAAGGGGATCGAGTTGAACAGCCCGCGCGTGTAGGGGTGGCGCATGCGGTCGAACACCTCGGCGACCGTGCCGACCTCGACCGCCTCGCCCGAATACATCACGGTGATCCGGTCGCAGGTCTCGAGGATCAGGCCGAGGTTGTGCGAGATGTAGATCATCGAGGTGCCGAAGCGCTCGCTGATCTCCTTGATCAGCTGCACGATGCCGGCCTCGACCGTGACGTCGAGGGCGGTCGTCGGCTCGTCCAGCAACAGGAGCGCCGGGTTCGAGAGCAGCGCCATGGCGATCACCACGCGCTGCTGCTGGCCGCCCGAGATCTGGTGCGGGAAGCTCTCCATGATGCGCTTGGGGTCGGGCAAGCGCACGTTGCCCAACATCTCGAGGGCCCGCGCGTAGGCCTCCTGGTCCGATGCCCCCTCGTGGAAGCGGGGCACCTCCATCAGCTGCTCGGCGATCTTCATCGACGGATTGAGCGAGGCCATCGGCTCCTGGTAGACCATCGCGATCTGGGAGCCGCGCAACTGGCGCAGCTCCTGCTCGCTCATCGCGGTCATGTCGCGGCCCTTGAACTTGATCTCGCCGGACATGACGCGGCCGTTCTTGCCCATGTACTGCATGATCGCGAGCGCCACGGTCGACTTGCCGCAGCCCGACTCGCCGACGATCCCGACTGCCTCGCCCGGCATGACCGTCAGATTGAAGTCGACCACCGCCGGGATCTCGCCCGCGCGCGTGAAGTAGGAGATGCAAAGGTCTTTGCACTCCAGGACCGGGGTCGGCTCGGTCATGACGGCGGCTCCCTCAGTCCCGCATGCTCATCTCGCGCAGGCCGTCGGCCAGCAGGTTGAAGCCCAGGATCAGGCTCGAGACCGACAAGGCCGGCACGATCAGCATGTAGGAGAACTTGAACAGCATCGCGGTCTTGGCGGATTCCTTGATCATCAGGCCCCAGTCCGGATCGGGCGGCTGCAGGCCGAGGCCGAGGAAGGTGAGCGTGGTGATCGCGACCGTGGTGTAGCCGAGGCGCAGGCAGGCATCGACGATGATCGGCCCGCGCGCGTTCGGCAACAGCTCGACGATCATGATGTAGAGCGGGCTCTCGCCGCGCGTCTGGGCCGCGAACACGTAGTCCCGCGTCTTGATGTCCAAAGTCAGGCCGCGCACGATCCGCATGATCGCCGGCGCTGACGCAAAGGTCACCGCGATCACGATGTTGAAGCCCGACGGGCCCAGGTAGTTCAGGATGACGATGAACAGCACCATGACCGGGAACGACAGCAGGACGTTGGCGAAGAACGAGATGAACTCGTCCCACCAGCCGGCCAGGTAGCCGGCGAGCAGGCCGAACAGGGTGCCGACCACGTAGGCGACGAGCGTCGCGGTCACCCCCCAGACCAGCACCCGCTGGCAACCCCAGATGTCCCGCGAGAGCAGGTCGCGGCCCTTGAAGTCGGTGCCGAGCCAGAAGAACAGGTCCTTCTTCTCGGTGAACGGCAGAGTGAACGGCGCGATCGGCTTGTTGGGATCGATCAGCGGCAGGAAGGGGGCGGTGACCGCCATCAGCAGCCAGAACATCACCAGCGTGATGCCGATCATGGCGATCCAGGATTCCCGCCAGGCGCGGATCGCGATGATGTAGAGCAGCACGGTCGCCGGGATCGCCGGCAGCAGCACGAAATTGCGGGCGGAGCCGAGCAGGTGGCCGAACATGACGTGGAGGGTGAGCGGCACCCACATCAGGAGCACGAGCACGATCAGGGCGCGCGGCGTGGTCAGCCGGTCCATCAGGGCGGGGGCGGGCGGGGCGAGGGCGACGGCCGTGGCCATGGTGCTCTGCCTCCTCAGGCGAACCGGATGCGCGGGTTGAGGAAGGTGTAGCCGACATCCGAGATGATCTGCGACAGCACGGCCACGATCACCGCGACCAGGGTGCAGGCCTGGACGACGTAGACGTCGCCGAACAGCGCCGCCTGCAGGAGCAGCTTGCCGAAGCCGTCGTACTCGAAGAACACCTCGACCACGACCACGCCCGAGAGCAGCCAGTTGAGCTGCAGGACGATCACCGTGAACGGCGCGATCAGGGCGTTGCGCAGCGCGTGCTTCATGATCACGCGCTGGTAGGGGATGCCCTTGAGGACCGCGGTCCGGATGTACTGCGCGGTCATGACCTCGGCCATCGAGGCGCGGGTCATGCGCGCGACGTAGCCGAAGTCGTAGAGCACGAGGGTCAGCACCGGCAGGACCAGCTGCTTCCAGTCGAAGCCGTTGATCATCGCCGCCTTGGCCGGCAGCCAGCCGAGCCCGAGCGCGAACACGACGGTCAGGATGATCGCCGTGGCGATCTCGGGGATCGAGGTCGTGATCACCGAGAGGACCGTGATCGCCCGGTCCTGGAACGAGCCCTCCTTCATGCCCGCGAGCACGCCCGTGACCAGCGAGAGCGGGATCATCAGCGCGAACACCCAGAACGCCAGAATGCCGGTGTTGATCAGCCGGTCCGCGAGCAGTGGGCCGACCGCGGTGTTCTTCTCGAAGGATTTGCCGAGGTTGCCGGTCAGGACGTCGCCGATCCAGTGGACGTAGCGCAGGTAGAAGGGCTCATCGAGACCCTTTTGGGCCAGCCAGTTGTGGTAGGATTCGTCGGTCAGCGCGGAGACCGCGAAGCCGCCGAGCTCGGCGACCGCGATCTTCTTCTTGAACTGGTCGGTGTCGAAGATCAGGAACAGAATGAACGAGGCCACCAGCATGATCAGCACCATCTGGACCAGGCGGCGGGAGATCAGCGGCAGCATGGCGGTCCTCGGCGCTCTTCAAGTTTGGTGCGGGGCCGGCGCCTGGCGGTGCGGCAGGCGCCAGATGCCCGGGCCGGGCAGGTAGGCCGTGCGCCCCGGGCCACGACCCGGGGCGCACGCTGCGAACATCAGGTGTCCAGCCAGACCTTGTTGAACTGGTGGTACTGGGTCGGATGGGCCGGATAATCCTTCACCTGGTTGGTGATCATGGTGAACACCGGCCGCCAGACCGGCTGCAGCATGACCGCGGAATCCTGCAGGATCTTCTCGACCTTCTCCATCTTCGCCTTGCGCGCCTCGACATCGAGGGTCGCCTCGGCGTCGTCGAGGGCGGCATCGAACTCCGCGTTGGCGTAGTGGGTCTCGTTCCACGGCACACCGGTGCGGTAGCCGAGCGACAGCACCATGGTGCCGAGCGGACGATGGGTCCAGGAGGTCGCGCCGAACGCCGTCTTGTCCCAGATCTCCCAGTATTTGGACGCCGGCATGACGTTGATGTTGAGGGTGACGCCGATGTCCTTGAGCTGGTCGCGCCAGATCTCGCAGACCGTCTGGTGCCAGGGCCCATCGGTGTTGCCGCAGTCGATGGTCAGCTGGATGCCGTCGGCATAGCCGGCGTCGGCCAGCATCTTCTTGGCGCCGTCGACATCGCGCACCAGGGGCGGCAGCTTGAAGTACTCGGGGTGGATGGGCGCGACGTGATGGTTCTCGCCGACGTCGCCGGCGCCCTGGAACACCAGGTCGCGATAGACGTTGTTGTCGGCCGCCATGACCAGCGCCTGGCGCAGCTTGATGTTGTCAAACGGCGCCTGGCTGATCTGGAAGCGGCAGCAGAGCGTCTGGGCGGTCCGCGCCTGGACGATCTGGCCCTCGAGCGCCTTGGCGAACTCGTACTGCTCGATGCCGAACGAGTAGATCGTGTCGACGTCACCCGACGCGAACGCGGTCAGCTGGTTGTCGGCCTCGTAGTTGTAGTAGCGGATCTCATCGAGATAGACGTCGCCGCCCCAGTATTTGAGGTCCTTGCCGTCGGTGGTCTTGGTGATCCGCTTCAGGAAGCATTTGTCGCCGACGGCCAGCTCGGTCAGGGTGAACGGCCCGGTGCCGATCGGGTTGTCGGAGAACGGCGGCTTGAACGACGGGTGCAGGAGCGCGGTCGGATAGTTGTAGCTGTCCTCGGGGGCCGACAGCACCGGCTTCGACAGGTTGAAGCGCACGGTGTACTTGTCGACCGCCTCGACGGCACCCGGAATCATGGTCTTCTTGCCGTCCTTCTCCTCGGTCATCGCCGAGAAGGTCGAGAGGCCGCTGTTCGACGAGCCGAGATCAGGGTCGAGCCAGCGCTGGATGTTCCAGACCACGTGGTCGGCGACGAACTCATCACCATTGTGCCAGAGCACGCCTTCCTGCAGCTTGAAGGTCCAGCTCTTGAGGTCGTCGGACGCTTGCCAGCTCTTGGCGAGCATCGGCCGGGTGATGTTGTCGGGGCCGGTGATCGCCAGGTACTCGGCGATGTGCCGGGTCTGGTTCGACATCTGGACCCAGGCATAGGTCGCCGGGTCGTCCATTTTCTGGACCTCCATGCCGACCTTGAGGATGCCGCCCATCTTGGGCTTGCCCTGGGCGCGGGCGCGCGGGATCGCGCGCTCGCCGAAGATGCGGCCGACGATGCCGTAGGCGGTGGTCGCCGACATGCCGAGCAGGGTCGCGGTGCGCAGGAAGTCGCGCCGGTCGATGCGCCTGGCCTCGAGCTGCTCGACCAGCTTGGGGATGTAGGGATGGATCTTGCGGTGGTCGGCCACGGTCGGTCTCCGCCCTGTTGATTTGCCTCCGTCGAATTCCGACGCCGGGCCAGCCGGGCTGGCCGAAAAGCCGCTACGTCCGCCGAAATCCGCCTCTGGGATCGACAGTAGTCCATCACCCCGGACTGTCAACCGCCGCCCGGTCGCGCCGCCGGCGGGCCCGGATGGGTGCGGCGCCCGGCCGGCCGCGCTCTCAACCCTTGGTGCGTGAGCGGCTCCGGCTGTCTCCTTCAAATTTACGATGGCCGAACCGCGCGCGATCCGCTAAGCTGTCGATTAAAGCAGGCACCAAGAAGGGCGAGTTCCCGGAGCGCGGCTGTTTCGGTACGGGGAACCAGCCTTGGCCTGACGTCCTTCGCGTAGTCGCGAGCGATCGAAGGAATGCGTTTCGGCGTGTTCTTGGAGGTGTTCGTGGCGTGCCCACAATTGAAGGCGCCCCAGGTCGATTGACCTGGTTGAGACGGGCCGGTCCGTCCTGGACCGTGGCCGTGCTGATCTACGGCGGCTGGTTGCTGACCACCTGGTTCCACGCCGCCCTGCCGTGGTGGCTGTTGCCCGTGCTCGGCGGCGTGCTGATCGCCTGGCACGGGTCGCTGCAGCACGAGGCGGTGCATGGCCAGCTCGCCCCCTGGCGCTGGCTGAACGATCTGCCGGCGCTGCCGCCGCTCGCCCTCTGGCTGCCGTTCCCGGTCTATCGGGCGAGCCATGAGGCGCATCACGATTTCGAGATTCTGACCGAGCCCTGGCGGGACCCGGAGTCGTTCTATGTCGATCAGGCGACCTGGCGGCGGCTGCGCGCACCGGTGCGCGCCCTGCTGCGGGTGCACAACACCCTGCTCGGGCGGCTCGTGCTCGGGCCGTTCCTGGTGATCGGCCAGTTCCTTTACGCCGAGGGCCAGGCGCTGCGGCGGGGCGACCGGCGCAACCTCGCCATCTGGCTCTGGCATCTGCCGGCGGTGGCGCTGGTCGTGTTCTGGGCTGGCCGTGGTCTGCGGCCTGCCGCTCTGGCAGTATCTGGTCTGTTTCGTGCTGCCCGGCGCCAGCCTGACGCTGGTGCGCTCGTTCGCCGAGCACAAGGCGGCCCGGACGCCTTACGAGCGGACCGCGGTGGTCGAGGCCGGCCGCTTCTTCGGGCTGCTGTTCTTCAACAACAACCTGCATTTTGCCCATCACAAGCGCCCGGACCTGCCCTGGCACGCGCTGCCCGCCTACTACCGGGCCAGGCGCAGCGAGCTGCTCGAGGAGAACGGCGGCCTGCTCTACCGGGGCTACCGCGAGGTCCTCCGCCGCTTCCTGCTGCGACCGGTCGACGCGCCGGCCCACCCCTACTTCTGAGCGCCGGCGCTGCTGGTCCGGTCCTTGCTTGGATCGGACCGGCGGTGACGCGCCCGGTCGGTCGGGCTATGCTGCTCGCGCATAGGTGCCGCGCGCAAACGGCGCGAGCGGCCAGGCTGCCGCTGACCACGGTCGAGCCTATCTAAGCTGCCGCGGCCCGGCTGATGGAGCTGGGGGCGCCTCGCCGTTCGATGATCGGTTTCGGCGGGGCCAAGGAGTGACGGGATGCGACGAGCCCTGGTGCGCAACGCGACGGCGCCAGTCAGGGGGCCGGTGCTGGCCTTGACGCTGCTCGGCGCGCTGGCGCTCGCGGGCTGCGATGGCGGCGCCGACCAGAAGGCCGCGGCGGCACCGCCGCCGCCCGAGGTCACCGTGGCCCATCCGCGGGTCGAGAAGCTGGTCGAGTGGACCGAGTTCACCGGCCGCTTCGAGGCCGTCCAGCAGGTCGACATCCGGGCCCGGGTCCAGGGCTATCTCGCCACCATCGACTTCCGCGACGGCCAGCTCGTCGACAAGGGCCAGAACCTGTTCCTGATCGACCCGCGGCCGTTCGAGGCGGCGCTGGAACGCGCCCGCGCCGACCTGGCAAGCGCCCAGGCGCAGCTCGAGCTCGCCAAGCTGGAGTTCCAAAGGGTCGCCAAGCTGATCGGCAGCCCGGCCTTTGCCCAGACCAACTACGATCAGCGGCTGCAGGAGCGGCAGGGCGCCGAGGCGAGCGTGGGCGCGGCGCAGGCGGCCGTGCAGCAGGCCCAGCTCAACCTCGAATACACCGAGATCTCGGCGCCGATCGGCGGGCGGATCTCCGACCGCCGGGTCGACATCGGCAACTTGGTCACCGAATCGACCCTGCTGACCACGATCGTGTCGCAGAGCCCGATCTATTTCGACTTCGACATGAGCGAGGCCGACTTCCTCGGCTACCAGCGGGCGGTGCTGGAGGGCAAGCTGCCCTCGACCCGCGAGCGCTCGACCGTGGTCAACGTCAAGCTGGTCGACGAGGACAACTGGAACCGGCAGGGCCAGATGAACTTCGTCGACAACGTGGTCGACCCGAACTCGGGCACGGTGCGCGCACGCGCCGAGTTCCTCAACCCCGACCATCTGATCCAGCCCGGCCAGTTCGGCACGATCCGGATCCCGGGCTCGCCGGAATACCCGGCACTCCTGATCCCGGACGAGGCGATCGTGACCGACCAGTCGCAAAAGCTGGTCATGACCGTGACCGCGGACAACAAGGTCGTGCCCAAGGTGATCCGCCCCGGACCGCACGAGCTCGGCCTGCGCATCGTGCGCAAGGGCCTGACGGCCGACGACCGGATCGTGATCAACGGCCTGTTGCGGGTCCGCCCGGGCATGCAGGTGACACCCAAGGAGGGCCAGATCGAGCTGCCGCCGCCGGCCGTGGCGTCCGAGGGCTGAGCGGCCGGACCCGCCGCCATGCGCTTCGGGCATTTCTTCGTCGACCGGCCGATCTTCGCGGCGGTCGTCTCGATCCTGATCACGCTCTTGGGCGCCAGCGCCTACTTCGGCCTGCCGGTCGCCCAGTATCCCGAGATCGCGCCGCCGACCATCCAGGTGACCGCGAGCTATCCGGGCGCCTCGGCCGAGGTGGTCAGCGATACCGTGGCGACCCCGCTCGAGCAGGAGATCAACGGCGTCGAGAACATGCTCTACATGGTCAGCCAGGCGACCGCCGACGGCTCGCTGTCGCTGTCGGTCACCTTCAAGCTCGGCACCGATCTCGACATCGCCCAGGTCCTGGTCCAGAACCGGGTCGCGATCGCCTTGCCCCGGCTGCCCGACCAGGCCCGCCAGATCGGCGTCACGGTGCGCAAGAACTCGCCCGACCTCTTGATGGTGATCCACCTCAGCTCGCCCGACGGCTCGCGCGACCAGCTTTACATCTCGAACTACGCGAACCTGCAGATCCGGGACGTGCTGTCCCGGCTCGACGGGGTCGGTGATGTGCGGGTGTTCGGCGCGCGCAATTATTCGATGCGCATCTGGCTCGACCCGAACAAAGTCGCGGCGCGCGGCCTGACCGCAGGTGACGTGGTCAACGCGCTGCGCGGCCAGAACGTCCAGGTCGCCTCGGGCGCCCTCGACCAGCCGCCGATGCCCGACCAGGGCGCCTTCCAGCTCAACGTCGAGACCCTCGGCCGCCTGAAGGACGCCAAGGAGTTCGAGAACATCGTGGTCAAGACCGAGGCGGGCGGGCGGGTCACCCGTCTGCGCGACATCGCGCGGGTCGAGCTCGGGGCCCAGGACTACACCGCCAACGGCTATCTCGATCGGCGCTCGGCGGTGCCGCTCCTGATCTTCCAGCAGCCGGGCTCGAACGCGCTCGCGACCGCGGATCGCCTGTTCGCGACCATGGCCGAGCTGGCCAAGAGCTTTCCCTCGGGCCTGCGCTACGACGTCGTCTACAACCCGACCGAGTTCATCGCCGAGTCGGTCGACGCGGTGATCCACACGATCTACGAGGCGGCGATCCTGGTCGTGCTCGTGGTGATCGTGTTCCTCCAGACCTGGCGCGCCTCGATCATCCCGATCGTGGCCATCCCGATCTCGCTGATCGGCACCTTCGCGGTCATGGCGGCGTTCGGCTTCTCGATCAACAATCTGTCGCTGTTCGGCCTGGTGCTGGCGATCGGCATCGTGGTCGACGATGCGATCGTGGTGGTCGAGAACGTCCAGCGCAACCTCGAGCAGGGCATGGCGCCCAAGGAAGCGGCGCATCGCACGATCGACGAGGTCGGCAACGCGCTGGTCGCGATCGCGCTCGTGCTCGGCGCGGTATTCATCCCGGCCGCCTTCATCAGCGGCATCTCGGGCCAGTTTTTCCGCCAGTTCGCGGTCACGATCGCGGCCGCGACCGCGATCTCCTGCCTGGTCTCGCTGAGCCTCAGCCCGGCGCTCTGCGCGCTCCTGCTCAAGCCGCCCCGGGCCGAGACCGGGCCAACGCCGCTGCTGTTGCGCCCGGTGCACGGCTTCTTCAAGGGCTTCAACTGGCTGTTCGACCGGCTGGCGCTCGGCTACGGCGGCCTGACCCGGCGGCTGGTGCGCCGGGTCGCGGTGGCACTCGTGGTCTACGCCGGCCTGATCGTGCTCACCGGCTGGCAGTTCCAGCGCGCGCCCACGGGCTTCATCCCGCCGCAGGACGTGGGCTATCTGATCACGGTGATCCAGCTGCCGCCCGGCGCCTCGCTCGCCCGGACCGATGCGGTCGTGCGCCGTGCCGCCGCGATCGCGCTCGACACGCCGGGGGTCGTGCACGCCGTGCCGTTCGCGGGCTTCGATGGTGCCACCTTCACCAACGCGCCCAACGCCGGCGCGATCTTCACGCCGCTCGCACCCTTCGCCGAGCGCGCCGCCCAGGGGCTCACGGTCGACAAGATCCTGGCCGACCTGTCACGACGCTACAGCGCCATCGAGGAGGCCTTCATCATCGTCGTCCAGCCGCCGCCGGTGCGCGGCATCGGGACCGGCGGCGGCTTCAAGATGATGGTCCAGGACCGGCGCGGGCGCGGCCTCCAGGCGCTCGAGGCGGCGACCCACGAGCTGGTGGTTGCGGCCAACCAGACCCCCGGCCTCAGCCGCGTCTTTTCCCTGTTCAACACCGGAACCCCCAAGATCTTCGCCGACATCGACCGGGTCAAGGCCGAGATGCTGGGGGTCACGCCCGAGCAGGTGTTCGAGGCGCTCGAGGTCTATATCGGCTCGACCTACGTCAACGACTTCAACTTCCTCGGCCGCACCTTCCGGGTCACGGCCCAGGCGGATGCGCCGTTCCGCAAGGAGCTGCGCGACGTCGAGCAGCTCAAGACGCGCAGCGCCCAGGGCGCGATGGTGCCGCTCGGCTCGGTCGCGACCTTCCGCGACATCAGCGGCCCCTACCGGGTGCCGCGCTACAACCTCTACCCCGCGGCCGAGGTCCAGGGCACCACCCAACCCGGGACCTCGACCGGCGAGGCGCTCGCCAAGATGGAGCAGCTGGCGGCCCAGATCCTGCCCGACGGCTTCGGTTACGAATGGACGGAGCTCGCGCTCCAGGAGAAGCTCGCGGGCGGCGGCACGCTCCTGATCTTCGTCGCCTCGGTGGTGTTCGTGTTCCTGCTGCTGGCCGCCCAGTACGAGAGCTGGCTGTTGCCGCTGGCGGTGATCCTGATCGTGCCGATGTGCCTGTTGGCCGCGGTCAGCGGGTTGCTCGCGCGCGGCATGGACGTCAACATCCTGGCCCAGATCGGCTTCGTCGTGCTGGTCGGCCTCGCCGCCAAGAACGCGATCCTGATCGTCGAGTTCGCCCGCCAGGGCGAGGAGCAGGGGCTCGACCGGCGCGAGGCGGCGACCACGGCCGCGCGCACGCGCCTGCGGCCGATCCTGATGACCTCGTTCGCCTTCATCTTCGGCGTCATCCCGCTCGCGATCGCGACCGGGGCGGGTGCCGAGATGCGCCAGTCGCTCGGTACGGCGGTGGTCTTCGGCATGCTCGGCGTGACCCTGTTCGGGCTGGTCTTCACGCCGGTCTTCTACGTCGCCTGCCGGGGTCTCGCCGCGCTCCGCGGCGGGCGCCGGCGGACGCCGGAGCCGGCGCCCTCGGAGCATGGCGCGGGCGCCGCTTGACCGCCGGCCGGCCCGGCGCGTAAGCAACCGCCGAGCGTGGCGCGAGGTCGGCCCCGCGTGGAGGTGAGGCGCCTCATGAACCTGCGCCAGCTAGGGGCGCTCGGCCTGGCCTTGACCGTGCTGGCAGCCTGTGGCGAGCCGAAGGTCGCGAACCTCAGCTACGCCACCGTCAGCGCCGCCGCCAAGGGCAGGGACGAGGCGGCTTCCGCAGCTGGTTCAAGGACATCAAGGGCCAGCGCGTCGCCTGGAGCGGCCGCGTGGTCGAGGTCAAGAAGGAGCACGGCGACGAGTTCGTCGAGCTCAATGTGCTCGAGGTCGATCTCGACGGCATGGCCGGCGGCACGACCGATCCGGATGTGGTGTTCCCGGTCTCGGCTTCGCTCGCCGACCGCCTGGTCTCCGGCAGCGAGGTGAAGTTCACCGGCTCGATCGAGGACTTCGACTGGGTCAACCGGCGGCCGGTGCTGCGGCTCGACGTCAAGCAGGTCCAGTAGGCCGGCGGCCGATCACGCAGGCATCGAACCTGGCTTGCCTCACTGCGCGAGGCGCCGGAGCGCGGCGCGATAGCGCGCGGCGATGGCAGCACGCTCGGGATGCCGGCCGTCCCGGACCCGCCAGCGGCCGCCGACCATGACGTCGCGGACCGGGTTGGCGTTGCCCGCGAACACCAGGCTGTCGAGCAGGGTCGGGCCGCAGCGGCCGGCGAGCACCGGGTGGTCGGCGTCGAGCCGGATCAGATCGGCGCGGCAGCCCTGGGCGAGGCGTCCGATCCTGCGGCCGAGCGCCTGGGCGCCGCCGGCGAGCGCGGCGTTCCAGAGCCGGGCGCCGCAGTGCGGCTCCGCCGTGCTGGCTGCGACCAGGCGCCTCAGCTGGTTCAGTCGTTGGCCGTACTCCAGCCAGCGCAGCTCCTCGAGCGGGCTGACCGAGACGTGGCTGTCCGAGCCGATCCCGATCCGGCCGCCTGCCTCTAAGAAGGCTGCGAGGTTGAACAGGCCGTCGCCGAGATTGGCCTCGGTGGTCGGGCACAGGCCCGCGACCGCGCCGCTGCGGGCGAGGTCCGCGGTCTCGTCGTCGTCCATGTGGGTGGCGTGGATCAGGCACCAGCGGGCTCCGACGGGCGCGCTATCGAGCAGATGCGCGAGCGGGCGCTGGCCGCACCAGGCCAGGCAGTCGCGGACCTCGCGCACCTGCTCGGCGACATGGATGTGGATCGGTGCCTCCGGATCGATGCGATCGATGATCGCGAGCGCCTCGAGCAGCGCCTGGTCGGGCACGGCGCGCAGCGAATGGGGCGCCATTCCGAGGCGAAGGTTGGGATCGCCGGCGACAACGTCGCAAAGATGCTCCAGAAGCGCGCCAAACCGGTCCAGATCGTGGAGGAAACGGCGCTGGCCGGGGTCCGGCGGCGTGCCGCCGAAGCCGCCGCTCATGTAGAGCACCGGCAGATGGGTGAGGCCGATGCCCGCCTGCCGCTGGGCCGCGAGGATCGCCTGCGACAGCTCCGCGGGGTCGGCATAAGCGCTGCCATCCGGCTGGTGGTGCAGGTAGTGGAACTCGCCGACCGCGGTGTAGCCCGCCTCCAGCATCTCGACGTAGAGCTGGGCCGCGATCGCGACCAGCTCCTCCGGGCCGATCCGCTCGAGGAAGCGGTACATCACCGCCCGCCAGGTCCAGAACGACGCCTCGTCCGACCCCTGGCGCTCGGCGAGCCCGGCCATGGCGCGCTGGAAGGCGTGGCTGTGCAGGTTCGGCATGCCCGGCAGGACGACGCCCGCGAGCCGCTCCGCACCGGCCGCGCTGGCGCCGGGCTCGACCAGGGTCAGATCGCCACCCGCGTCGATCTCGAGCCGGACGCCGCCGGCAAAACCGTCCGGCAGCAAGGCGGTCTCGGCCCACAGCACGGTCATTCGCGCATGGCCGTCGCCGCCCGAAAAGCCGCGCCCCGGAACGCTCCCGACCGCCGGGCGTTACTCACAGGCAGAACTCCCCAGGTCAACCGGCTTGACGAGCGCGCGGGCTTTGGCTGCCATCGCGCTGAAGCCGGAGCCTCGCGGAGTCCTACCATGCCGACTTGGGACAGCCTATGGACCAACGTCCATCTTGCCACCATGACCGAGGGGCGCGGGCCCTACGGCACGATCCTGGAGGGTGCGCTCGCGATCGCCGATCGCCGGATCGCCTGGGTCGGCGCCGAGACGGACCTGCCGCACCGCGATGCCGGCGTGCTGATCGACGGCCGGGGCGGCTGGCTGACGCCGGGCCTGATCGACTGCCACACCCATCTGGTGTTCGCGGGCGACCGCTCGGGCGAGTTCGAGCAGCGCCTGCAGGGGGTGTCCTACGAGGCGATTTCGCGCGCGGGCGGGGGCATCGCGAGCACGGTCGCGGCGACCCGGGCGGCCAGCGCCGAGGCGCTGGAGGAGAGCGCCTCGCGCCGGCTGGACGCCCTGCGCGCGAGCGGCGTGACCACGGTCGAGATCAAGTCGGGCTATGGGCTCGACCTCGAGACCGAGCTCAAGATGCTCGAGGTCGCGCGCCGGCTCGGGCGCCGGCCCGGGATCGAGGTGCGCACGAGCTTCCTCGGCGCCCATGCCCTGCCGCGCGAATCTACCGCCGACCGGGCGGGCTATCTGGACCTGGTCTGCGAGCGGATGCTGCCGGCGGTCGCGGCCGCGGGCCTGGCCGATGCGGTCGACGCCTTCTTGGAGGGCATCGCCTTCACCCCCGCCGAGGTCGCGCGCGTGTTCGCGGCGGCCAGCCGCCATGGCCTGCCGGTCAAGCTGCACGCCGATCAGCTCTCGGATCTGGGCGGCGCCGCGCTCGCGGCCCGCTTCGGCGCGCTCTCGGCCGATCATCTGGAATACGCCAGCGAGGCGGGGGTGCGGGCGATGGCCGCGGCCGGCACCACGGCGGTCCTGCTGCCGGGCGCCTTCTATACCCTGCGCGAGACCAGGCGGCCGCCGGTCGAGCTCTTCCGCCGCCACGGCGTGCCGATCGCGCTCGCGACCGACTGCAATCCCGGCTCCTCGCCGGTCGTCTCGCTGCCCCTGGTGCTCAACATGGCCTGCACCCTGTTCGGCCTGACCCCGGAGGAGGCGCTCGCGGGCGTGACCCGCAATGCGGCGCGCGCCCTCGGCCTCGCCGACCGCGGCACGCTCGCGGCGGGCCTGCGTGCCGACCTTGCGCTCTGGCGGATTCAGCGGCCGGCCGAGCTCAGCTACTGGTTAGGATGGGCGCCGCTCGCCGCCATACTCCAGGATGGCCATCGATCAAATCCCGCAACATGTAGCTAAACTTACCTTGTTCTGTCCAACAATTGCCGCAAAACTGTGGTCTGGGTAACAGGCAAAAGCACAGGGAGGCCGCTACACCGACCCTTCGGGGTCGATGGACGGAGGAAGTGCCTTGAGAGTGGCTGGTGTGACCCTGTCCGAGTTCAATCCCCGCCTGCCCTGGTGGGGCGGTGACCTGCAGACCATTCGCAACTACGCGCGCAGCGTCGACCACGCCTTGCCCAGCCGGGCGGCGCGGCGGCTCATGCTGCGGCTCAAGGACGGCAGCGGCGATCGCCTGGTCGCCTCCCTGCACCTGCCCGAAGAGACCCGCGCGCGCCCGCTGGTGCTCCTGATCCACGGCCTCGCCGGCTCGGACACCAGCTGCTACATGATCCTCGCCGCCGCCTATTTCCTCGCGCGCGGCTACCCCGTGCTGCGGGTCAACCAGCGCGGCGCCGGCCCGTCCCGCCGCTTCTGCCGCCAGCAGTACCACGCCGGCCGCACCGAGGACCTGGCCGGCCTGCTCGACCGGCTCGACCCCAAGCTCACCCGCCACGGCGTCCTGCCGATCGGCTTCTCGCTCGGCGGCAACCTGCTGCTCAAATACCTCGGCGAGACCGGCACCAACGGCCCGGTCCGCCGCGCCGCCACGGTCTCGGCGCCGCTCGACCTCGCGCACAGCTGCCGCTCGCTGATGCGCTGGCGCAACTACCTCTACCACCGCTACATCCTGACCCACCTGAAGCGCAACTGCACTGGCCAGGGCGCCCAGCTCACCGAGCCCGAGCGCAAGACGATCCTCGGCGCCAACTCGCTCTGGCAGCTCGACCACGCCTTCACCGCCCCCCGCCACGGCTACGCCGGCGCCGACGACTTCTACGGCGCCAACTCGTGCCAGCAGTTCCTCGGCGGCATCCGCGTCCCGACCCTTCTGATCCACGCCCAGGACGACCCCTTCGTGCCGGCCGACCCCTACCTCCAGCGCCAGTGGTCGGGCGAGCCCCACCTGACGCCGCTGCTGCCCAAGAGCGGCGGCCACCTCGGCTTCCACGACCTCTCGGGCGTCTGGCACCTGCGCCAGATCGAGACCTTCTTCGAGCAGGCCTGACCGCCGGGCGGGACGTTCCTCGGCCGCAGGCACGCCGCCGACACGCCGCGCCCGATCCTCGCGGCCCGACCGGCCTCAGAGCCGGATCTCGAGCACGTGCACCCGCCCGAGCGCATCGCCGGCGACCACGCGGCGGCCATCGGGCGTGACGGCGCAGCTGAGCACAGCGCCGTCGGCCGTGAACGCGGCGAGCACTCGTCCGGTCGATAGATCCCACAAGCGAAGCGTGCGGTTGTCAGAGCCCGAGACCGCGCGCCGGCCGTCCGGCGTCACCGCGACCGCCAAGACCCCATGCGCCATGGCCCTCCAGGGTCGCCAGCAGCGCGCCCTGCTCGAGGTCCCAGACCTTGAGCGTCTGATCGCAAGAGCCCGAGACCGCGCGCCGGCCGTCCGGCGTCACCGCCACCGCCCTGACCCCAGAGCCATGGCCCTCCAGGGTCGCCAGCAGCGCGCCCTGCTCCAGGTCCCAGACCTTGAGCGTCCCATCGTCAGAGCCCGAGACCGCGCGCCGGCCGTCCGGCGTCACCGCCACCGCACTGACCCCAGAGCCATGGCCCTCCAGGGTCGCGAGCAGCGCGCCCTGCTCCAGGTCCCAGACCTTGAGCGTCCGGTCGTAAGAGCCCGAGACCGCGCGCCGGCCGTCCGGCGTCACCGCGACCGCCCTGACCCCAGCGCCATGGCCCTCCAGGGTCGCCAGCAGCGCGCCCTGCTCGAGGTCCCAGACCTTGAGCGTCCGGTCGTCAGAGCCCGAGACCGCGCGCCGGCCGTCCGGCGTCACCGCCACCGCCCAGACCCCATCGCCATGGCCCTCCAGGGTCGCCAGCAGCGCGCCCTGCTCCAGGTCCCAGACCTTGAGCGTCCGGTCGTCAGAGCCCGAGACCGCGCGCCGGCCGTCCGGCGTCACCGCGACCGCCCAGACCCCATCGCCATGGCCCTCCAGGGTCGCCAGCAGCGCGCCCTGCTCCAGGTCCCAGACCTTGAGCGTGCGGTCGTCAGAGCCCGAGACCGCGCGCCGGCCGTCCGGCGTCACCGCGACCGCCAAGACCCCATCGCCATGGCCCTCCAGGGTCGCCAGCAGCGCGCCCTGCTCGAGGTCCCAGACCTTGAGCGTGCGGTCGTAAGAGCCCGAGACCGCGCGCCGGCCGTCCGGCGTCACCGCGACCGCCCAGACCCGAGAGCCATGGCCCTCCAGGGTCGCCAGCAGCGCGCCCTGCTCGAGGTCCCAGACCTTGAGCGTGCGGTCGCCAGAGCCCGAGACCGCGCGCCGGCCGTCCGGCGTCACCGCCACCGCCATGACCCGATCGCCATGGCCCTCCAGGGTCGCCAGCAGCGCGCCCTGCTCGAGGTCCCAGACCTTGAGCGTCTTATCGAAAGAGCCCGAGACCGCGCGCCGGCCGTCCGGCGTCACCGCGACCGCCCAGACCCCAGAGCCATGGCCCTCCAGGGTCGCCAGCAGCGCGCCCTGCTCGAGGTCCCAGACCTTGAGCGTCTGATCATCTGAGCCCGAGACCGCGCGCCGGCCGTCCGGCGTCACCGCGACCGCCCAGACCCCAGAGCCATGGCCCTCCAGGGTCGCAGCAGTGGTCCGCCCGGCGGCGTCAGGGAATTTCGAATCGGCAGAAGGGCCGGGTGGTCGGCCAGGGCCCGGGCGGCGCTCAGGAGTTCCGCGATCGCCGGACCGTCGCCCGGCGCGAGCCGGCCGAGCAGCTGCCCCGCGAGTTGCCTCGGGTCGTCATTCAGGACGTGGGCGGACAGGCGCAGCGCACCCGCGACCCTGCCCGCCTCGCCATCGCCCTCGAGCCGTTCCAGATCGGCGATCAGGCTGTTGACGCCCGCGACCTCGAGCTTCCGGCGCAGCCAGCGATAGTCGAACAGCAGCGCGCGGTGCTCCTCCACCGGCCCCGCCTCGGCGAGATGGTGGGGCAGATGCTGGAAGAAATAACCGTCATCCGGCCCGCTATGCCAGCCGTCCGGACAGCGCGCGCGATAGCCTTCGATCAGCTGCGCATGCAGGCCCGGCGGGTCCTCGGCGCTCGCCCGCAAATAGTCGTGGTAGAGGTCGTGGAGGCGGTAGCGGCGCTCTTCGTCGCGGCGCAGCAGCTGGCGGTCGACCAGGAGTTGGGCAGCATCGTCGGCGTCGAGCGGGTCGGGAAAGCGCCCGACCAGAGCACCTCGAGGGTCGCCTCCGGGATCGCCACGTCCTCCGGGAACACCGCGCAGTCGAGGAAGGCGCCGCGCTCTTTGTCCGGCAGCGCCTCGACGCTGAGCTCGAGGGCGGCGAGCACGCCCTGGTGCTCGTACTCGGGCAGAGGGGTGCGCAGGCGCGCCAGATCGGCGCGGCGCAGGCGGTCCAGCGCCTGCTGCCAGCTGAAGCGGCCGGCGCGAATCAAGGCAGCGATGGCGGCGAGCGCCAGCGGCAGGTTGCCGCACTCGCGCGCGAGTCTCAGGCATGCCTCGCGGGGCAGCGCGTCGACCGCCTGCCCGACGCCGCTCGCCAGGAGGTCGAGCGCCCGTTCGGGGCTCAGAACATCGAGCCGGTGCTCGGCGGCGGCGATCTTCTCGCAGGACGGCGCGGTTGCGCGTGGTGACCAGGAGCCGGCAGTCGTCGCCGAGGCGCGTGAAGGCTTCCGCGTGCTCCTCCCGCCAGACGTCGTCGAGGATCACCAGGCACGCGCGCGCCGCCGTCAGCTCGCTCAGGTAGGTGCGGCCCTCCGGCCAGCTGTCGAATGCGGGCGCGGCCTCGCCCGTCAGCGCCCGGACCAGCTCCGCCTGCCGCGTGCGCGGATCGACCTCGCGCCCGAAGGTCAGCCAGAACACGCCGTCGGGGAAGGCCGCTCGGACCTCGTCGTCGCGCGCGAGGGCAGCCGCGAGCACCGACTTGCCGATCCCGCCCATGCCGAGCAGGCCCAGGTGGTGCGCCTGACCGCTGATGCCGACCGCCTGGCCGGAGGCGCCCAGGACGGCGGTCTTGAGCGGGTCCAGATCAGCCTGGCGGGCGAGAAAGTTCGGCGGCCGCTCCGGGACGTTGTGAGGCGGCCATGCCCTCGCGCCTGCGGCCGCGCCGCCGCAGCGCCGGGAAACGCCGGCTCTCTTCGCGGCTCTTGGCGGCCGGGAAATGGCGGCGGCTTGCCGGTGGTCCCTTCTCCGCAGCCCGTCGAGCAGTGCTTTCGGGCCGCTCTCCTCGTTGGTCGCGCCCGTGAGGTCGATGTAGGCCCTCGGGCCGAGCAGCGAGCCCGCCAGATCACACTCGCCGACCACGACCGGAACGAGGTGCCCTCGCCTCCAGCCAGATCGCGGTAGATCCACTGGGTCAGCTCAGCCAGCGTGAAATTCGCTGTCCGAAGATAATGTTTCGAGAGGACCGAGCAGCACGCTCAGCTTCCCGACCCGCCTCTTCCATGTGGCGAAGAAAGTCCTGCCGACTTGGAAGTGCCAATGCTGATAGATGACCTCGTAGCCGGCCGCGCGCAGCTGCCAGGCGATCCAGTCGCCCCAGGCGCTTGTCCTTGCCGCTCAGACTAATGAAGAAGCTCGGCCATTGCGCCCGTGGCCTCTGCCGACCGCTCATAGACACATATCGCCATGGTAGACCTGCCGTGACGCGCAGCGAAAGGCTGAGTGTCGGGGGCAGCGGATGCGTCACATGGCACACTTCTGTGCCCTCCCGGCGCACGGCATCCAGATTGATGCCTCCATGGAGGATCAATGACAGGCGGCCGATCGGGGTCAGGGTTTCCGCGCTTCAGCGGCGGCTGCCTCCAGACTGGAGGTCAGCGCTGATCTCAATCGGTTGATGCGCCGACGCCTGCTCGTGATCGCCAGGCTCGGCAAGTCAAAAAGGCTACACAAGTGGCGCATGGAGGCGACGCTTCGAAGTCGAAGACGCGCCACTTGTGAGTAACCGGGCGTGCGCCCGGCGATGGAGGCGACATCGGGGTTTTGGCTCAATCGGGATCAATCCGAGGCTCGGATTGATCCGGCTGGAGGCCGCCTACTTGCCGAAGACGCTCTTGAGCAGAGAGGTGGTGCGGGCGGCCGGATTGGTGCGGATCGCCGCTTCTTCCTTGCCGAGGTAAAGGAAGATCGCCTGTTCGGCGTAGGTGATGACGTGGCCGGTGAGATCGACGTCGAGCGCGCCGCCGACGAACGGCAGGGAGCGGTATTCGCCGGCGACGCTCTCGAACGCCTGCACGGCGCCGGCATCCGCCAGCTGCTGGTCGACGATCGGGCGCATCTTCTGCGCGAGCGGTTTGGCGGTCTTGCGCTGGAGATAGCGGGTCGCCGCGTCGTTCGGGCCGCTCAGGATCCCGGCCGCATCCTCGAAGCTCAGACCCTGGATCGCCTGGATGATCAGGTCCTTGGCGATCGGCGTCGCGGCCTCCGCGGCGCGGTTCATGCGCACATCGAGATCGTCGAGCATGCCCGACATGCCGGCCATCTTGAGCGCTCCCTGCGCCTGCGCGAGCGGCCCGGGCAGCGGGATGCGCGCCTTCGGATCATCGAGAAAGCCGCCGGGCTTGCCCAGCTGCGCCACCACCCGGTCGGTCCCGACCACCAGAGCCTGGGTCAGGCCGGCCGCGATGTCCTGAGCGCCCGCGGGCGCGGCCGGCAGCCAGCAGAGCAGCGCGACCAGCCAGGCTGGCGCGCCACCGCCACCGCCGCTTCATACCGTGGCCCCCATGCCGCCGTCGAGGTTGATCGCGGTGCCGGTGATGAAGGCGGCGCGCGCCGAGACCAGGAAGGCCACCAGGTCGGCGTAGTCCTCGGCTTCGCCCATGCGCCCGAGCGGCACCCGTTTGCCCATCTCGGCGTAGAGTTCCTCGACCGGCCGGTTGCCCGCCCGGCGCTGCCACTGGGCGCTCTTGATCAGGCCGATGCAGATCGTGTTCACGCGGATGCCCGCGGCCGCGTACTCGTTGGCCAGCGACTTGGTGAGGTTGATGCCGGCCGCGCGCGTGACCGAGGTCGGCAGCGCCCTTGCCGCCGGCGCCTTGCCGCCGACGATCGTGGCGTTGACGATCGCCCCGCCGCCGCGCTCACGCATGATCGGCACCACCGCCCGGCACAGCCGGACCGCGGCCATCAGCTTCAGCTCGAGGTCGGCATACCAGGCGTCGTCATCGACCTCCTCGAGCCCGCGCGCCGCCGAGGTGCCGGCGTTGTTGACCAGGATGTCGACGCCGCCGAAGGCGTGCACGGCCTCCTCGACGAAGCGCCGGCAGTCCTCGGCCCGGCTGACATCGGCGACGATGCCGCAGACCTCACTGCCGGTCGCCGCGCGCAGCTCCGCCGCCGCCTGCTCCAGATGCGCCGCGCGGCGGGCGCAGATCGCAACCCTGGCCCCGGCCGCCGCCAGCCTGGCCGCCGCCGCCCGCCCGAGTCCATCGCTGCCGCCCGTGATCAGCGCGACCTTGCCGCCCAGCTCCAGATCCATCGTCCCGCCTCGATTCGCTCGACCACCGATCGCCGCTGCCGCTGTCCTCGCACCCGTCCGGCCATCATGCGCGCGGCCCGACCAGCCGACAACCACTGCGCGCCGGCCGAGCGCAGCGCCTGAATGCTCCGGTGTCGAATGCCTTGTCCGCCACGCGGACCTCGGCTACCGTCAGGAGCTTTACATTTGGAGGGGATAATCATGTTCGACAGTCGGAAAATTGCCGTCTGCCTGGCGCTCCTGGTCGGCATGGCGCTGACCAATGCGCAAGCGCGCGAGCAAAGCCTCAAGTTCCGCCTGGTGGTCCACGACGATGCCGCCATGAAGGTGGTCGAGGCGCCCGATGGCGACGGCCATCGACTTGGCAGCGGCAGTCAATACGGCACTGCGACCTTCGAAGACGGCAGAATTGCTGCGAAGTACTTCGTGTTCAGCTTCGAAGAGACGAAGGCAGGGTCGCAATACATCGGCTACAGCACGTACACGTTCGAGGACGGCTCGTCGATCACCGCCCGGTTCGACGATACGACGGGTGCGGACGGGGTCACCAACGGCAAGTACACAGTGCTCGGTGGCTCGGGCGAGTACGACGGCGCCAAAGGCTCCGGTTGGTACCAGTCGGTCAAGAACGCCTGGCCGAAGTCCTGGCTTTTCAATGGCGGCTTCGATCTGACGCTACCTTGACCTGAAGCGAAGGCAAGACCGGTCGGGGCAGGCGTGACGGTCATTCGGACGGCCGGGCGCTCAGGTGCGGGTGCCCGGCCGTCGCGGGTGCGCCTGCAGCCAGGCGACCACCTCGGCGGCGTTGGCGTCGGGCGGGAAGACCGGATAGAAGACCTGCTCGATGGCGCCGTCGGTCGCGATCAGAGTGAAGCGCCGGATCAGGGTCTGGCCTTCGACCTCGAAGGTCGGAAGTCGCAAGGCGCGGGCGAAGGCGAGCCCGGCGTCGCTCAGCAGTGGGAAGGTCAGGCGCAGACGAGTTGCGATCTCGGCCTGGGCGGCCGGCGTCTGGGTGCTGAGCCCGAACAGGTCTGCGCCCAGCGCCTGGATCTCCTGGTGCTGGGCGCGAAACGCGAGCGACTGCGGCGTGCAGCCGCGCGCCCCCGGGATCTGGTCCCAGTCCTTTGGGCTCGGCACGTCCGGCTGGCCCGCGCGCGGGAAGCAGTAGACCACCAGGCGCCCGGGCCGGGTCGAGAGGTCGACGGCGACGCCGGCGGTCGAGGGCAGCGCGACCGGCGGCAACGCCCGACCGGGCAGGTGGTCGCAGGCGCCATCGTCGACCGGGCGCAAAAGGTTTGCTGGCAGCTGCTGCAGATCGTCGGCACGCGTCATGGTTTCCTCCTTGCTGCGGCGGCGGCCGCCGCCCGGGATCAGAAGCTGAGCCGGACCGTCACCCCGCCGAGCGCTGGGACGACCTGCCAGCCGCCGGCCGCGGCGGCCGGATGCCCGGCCCGGAAGCGCTCGTAGTCCTCGAGATCCTGCACCGGACCCCAGGGCTCGGTCCAGATCTGGGCCTCGCCGCCGAGGGTGCCGGTGAGCGCGGAGATCGCCCCTGCCTTGCCGTCGCCCGCCGCCCAGACGATCAGCCCCGCAACCCCGTTGGCGGCGGCGTTGGCCAGATGGTGCAGCCAGGAGGTGCGGGTCGCCGCCCGCTCGGCGTTGGCGCGCAGCAGCGCCTCGGCCCGCTCGAGCTTCTGCGCTCGCTCCTCGGCGGTCGCCTCCGGCAGGGCGCGAATCGGATCGGCGCCAAAGCGCGCGTCGAGCGGCCGGAGCAGCAGGTCGCCGATGCCGCCCACGGACAGCACCGCCTGGGAGATGCCGTTCGCGCGCTGCGGGCCGTGGTCGGTGGTCGCGGCGCCGATGCCGTTGGCGACGGTCGAGCCCGCGAAGATCGTCATCCAGCCCCAGTACCAGATCTGGCCGTGGAGGCGGTGGGAATTCAGCCGCTCCTCGATGAAGCGGATCCGCTCCTGGACCTCGCGATCGGAAACGGCGACCTCGGGCGCTGCCGGCGGCCCGGTCGCGACCGCGGGCCGGCTCGCACAACCGGCGAGCATGGCCAGAGCGATGGCGACGGCAACGACTCTGGGCATCCCGGCTCCCTTCGCGCCCGTCCGGCTCCAGCCTTCTCCACGCTCGGTCGACGATGAAGGAAATTCGCGGAGGGCGGGAGCAGTTCCCGTGCGGTTTTGCGCAAGAATCGGGTGGGTTGGGGGCGCCCTGCCGCCTAGCTTGTGTGGACAAGCAAGAGGAGACCTTCGATGTCGACCGACCTGCGTCTTGTGGTCACGGGCCGACCGCACCTTGGGCGGCGGCGGAGCCTGGCCCGCCAGCTGGCGCGGCAGGCGGAGCGGGCGATCACGACCCTGCTGCGCTGGCAGGAGCTGGCCCGGCAGCGCCGGGCGCTGCTGCGCCTGGACGACCACATGCTCAAGGATATCGGCGTCTCGCGCACCGATGCGCTGCGCGAGGCCGAGCGGCCATTCTGGGACGAGGGGAGCGAGTCATGGCAGATCTGGCGGTGAGCGGGGCCATGGGTGGCCTCGAGGTGGCGCAGGACTATCGGCGCATCGAGCGCGCGATCCGCTATCTCGACGCCCATGTCGTGGATCAGCCGAGCCTCGAGGACGTGGCCGGCGAGATCGGGCTCAGCCCGTTTCATGCCCAGCGGCTGTTCACCCGCTGGGCCGGGATCAGCCCCAAGCGGTTCCTCGGCCTGCTCACGGTCGGCCACGCCAAGGCGGCGCTGCAGGCAGGCGAGAGCGTGCTCGATGCGACCTACGAGGTCGGTCTGTCGGGGCCGTCGCGGCTGCACGATCTGTTCGTCAGCTACGAGGCCATGACCCCAGGCGAATACAAGCAGCAGGGCGCCGGGCTGATCATCCGCTACGGCATTCACCCGACCCCGTTCGGCGACGCGCTTCTGCTGCTGACCGAGCGCGGCATCGCGGGGCTCAGCTTCGTCGACGGCACCCCGGAGGCCGCGATCGAGGATGCCCGCTCGGCCTGGCCGCTCAGCCGTCTGGTCGAGGACCGGCCGGCCACCAGGGGCATGACCGAGCGGCTGTTCGAGGGCACCGGCGATGCGTCTGCCCGGCTGCTGCTGCGCGGCACCAACTTCCAGGTCAAGGTCTGGTCGGCGCTGCTGCGGGTGCCGCCCGGCCGGGTGGTCTCCTACCTCGACCTCGCGAGCGCGATCGGCCAGCCGCGGGCGGTGCGCGCGGTCGGCAACGCGCTGGCCCACAACCCGCTCGGCTACCTGGTGCCCTGCCACCGGGTGATCCGGGCGACCGGGGCGCTGGGCGACTATCGCTGGGGCCAGGTTCGCCGCCGCGCGTTGCTCGCCTGGGAGGCCGCGCACGCCGACGCGGCCAGCGCCTGACCGGGGCCACCGCTCTGACGTCTCGGTAGGCCGTTCGTTCTTCGAACCGGCAAAAGGGCCCGGGAGGCGACGCCTCCCGGGCCCGAAACGTCTCGGCGACCGGTCGCGCGGCGGCTATTGCACCATCTCGCCGTGCAGCTGCAGGTCCAGGCTGTCGCGCTCGACCTCGGCGCTGACCCGCAGGCCGATCGTACCGTCGATCGCCTTGAGCAGGATGAACGACACCACGCCGCTCCAGACCACGGTCGAGAGCACCGCGTAGATCTGGATCAGCACCTGGCCGGGATTGCCCTCGATCAGGCCAGGGGTGCCGCCGATGGCCTCAACCGCGAACACGCCGGTCAGCACCGCGCCGACGATGCCGCCGACACCGTGGACCCCGAAGGCGTCGAGCGCGTCGTCGTAGCCGAGCGTGCGCTTCAGGCTGGTCGAGGCCCAGAAGCAGATCACGCCGGCCGCGATGCCGATCACCAGCGCCCCGACCGGGCCGACGAAGCCCGAGGCCGGGGTGATCGCGACCAAGCCGGCGACCGCGCCCGACAGGATGCCGAGCACGCTCGGCTTGCCGTGGGTCGGCCACTCGGCGAACATCCAGGCGAGCGCCGCGGTCGCGGTCGCGATCTGGGTGACCGCCATGGCCATGCCGGCGCGGCCGTCGGCGGCGACCGCGGAGCCGGCGTTGAACCCGAACCAGCCGACCCAGAGCAAGGACGCGCCGATCGTGGTCAGCGTCAGATTGTGCGGCGCCATGTTCTCGCTGCCGTAGCCGAGCCGCTTGCCGAGCACCAGGGCGGCGACCAGGCCGGCGACGCCCGAGTTGATGTGGACCACCGTGCCGCCGGCGAAATCGAGCGCGCCCATGGCCCCGACCCAACCGCCCGGGCCCCAGACCCAATGCGCGATCGGCGCGTAGACGAAGATCCCCCAGAGGCCCATGAACCAGAGCAGGGCGGAGAATTTCATGCGATCCGCGAACGCGCCGGTGATCAGCGCCGGCGTGATGATCGCGAAGGTCATCTGGAAGCACATGAACACGCTTTCCGGGATCGTGCCGCTCAGCGTGTCCTTGTCCATCCCGCGCAGAAACAGCCGGGACAGATCGCCCAGATAGGGGCCGTCGCCCTTGAACGCCAGGCTGTAGCTGATGATCATCCAGACCACGGTGGTCAGGCAGCAGGTCGCGAACGTCTGCATACACATGGTCAGCACGTTCTTGCGGCGGACCATGCCGCCATAGAACATCGCCACGCCCGGCACGGTCATCATCAGCACCAGCGCAGTCGACGACAGCATCCAGGCGGTGTCGCCGGAATTCAAGGTCGGCGGCGGTGTCTGGGCCTGCGCGAGCGCGCCGGAACTCGAGGCCAGCAGTGTCGCCAGGCCGGCGACCAGGCTCAGAGCCAACCCATGGGCGGCTCGCAGCGACCGCTCGATCCAGCCCGCCTTCGGTCCTACGAACATCGTCACCTCTCCCCTAAATGGCATACCAACCGGTCGCGCCGGTCCGCTCGCGCCCGGCCCTGCCGGCCTGACTGTTCGATGCTGGGTGAACTGGCTCCGACTTCGCAGGTTCGACGATCGCCATGCCGACTGTCATCCTCGCCCTCTCGGTTTGCTTGGGTCCTGGCCAGTTGTCCGACCCGCGGTCGCTTGGACGCCCGGGAGTCGCCACCGTCCTTCAATTTTCGTGCCAGGGGTGTGAGATCGTTGGGTGCGTGACACCGGCGTCGGGACTGCATAAATTTTGATCAGGCCGGCGCCGGCCAGCCTTAAATCTGGGCAGTTTCGCGGACGCCACACCTCGCCGGGTGCTCACCGGCTCCCGAGCACGCGCTCCCGCGCGTTCGAGCCGGGACGGCGAGGCAAAAAAAAGGGGCCGACCCTAAGGTCGGCCCCGCCGCGTTGCAGTGGAGAGCCTGATCAGGCCTTCGTCATTTGATCGCCGAGCGGCAGCGCGCGGAAGCGCTTGCCCGTGGCGTTGAAGATCGCGTTGTAGAATGCCGGCGCGAAGGGCGGCACGCCCGGCTCGCCGACACCTGATGCATGCACCGAGAACGGATGCGGGATGATGTGCGTCACGACCAGCTCGGGGAAGTTGTCGCAGCGCACGACGTCGTAGTCGTTGTAGTTGCTCTGCTGCACCCGCCCCTTGTCGTAGGTGATGGCACTCTTCATGGCGATCGTCATGCCCATGACTGCCGCACCTTCGATCTGCGAGCGGATCCGCTCCGGATTGGCCGCGAAGCCGCAGTCGATCGCGGTGTGCACCTCGGGCACGCGCACGTTGCCGTCCTTGTCGACCCGGACATGCACGCACTGCGCGATGTAGCTCACGAAGCTGCGGTGCACGGCGATGCCGAGCCCCTCGCCCTTGGGCAGCTTCATGCCCCAGCCGGCACCCCCGGCCGCGACCTCGACCACATTGCGCAACCGGCCGGTGTCGATCGGGTAGACAGAGTACTCCTCGCCGTAATCCCAGAGGTCGGCCGGCATGCCGACGGCCTTGGGATCGATGATCCGCGGCGTCCCGATCAGCTCGAGCAGGAACTCCTTTTGATCCTTGCCGAGCTCATTGGCGAGCTCCGCCGCGAACGACTGGATCGCGAACGCCCGCGGGATGTTCGAGACCGAGCGGAACCAGCCGATCCGGGTGTGCGCCATGGCCTTGCCGTTCTCGCAGCGCACGTTCGGGATCTCGAATGGCATGTCGGCCAAGCCCATGCCGTACTCGATCGGGAACTGGTAGCCATCGTCCGGCTTGAAGGTTGAGATGATCGAGGGCGCGACGCTGCGATGGCGCCAGCCGGTGACCTTGCCGCTGTCGTCGATCGCCGCCTCGATCCGCTCGACCGAGGTGGTGTGGTAGAAGGCGTGCTGGATGTCGTCCTCACGGGTCCACTGCACCCGCACCGGCTTGCCGACCGCCTTGGACAGGATCGCCGCCTCCTGGACGAAGTCGCACTGCGACTTACGGCCGAAACCGCCGCCCAGCAGGGTGACGTTGACCGTCACCTTCTCGACCGGGATGCCGAGCAGGGTGGCGACATCGTTGCGCGTGCCCCAGGGGCTCTGGACGCAGGCCCAGATGTCGCACTTGTCGCCGCTGACGCTGACCAGCGCCGCCGGCGGCTCCATGGCCACGTGCGCCATGTGCGGCTGATAGTATTCCTGGGTGAACGTCTTGGCCGCGCTCGCGAAGGCGGCATCGACGTCGCCCTGGTTGCGGATCACCTTGCCGGGCTGGGCCGCGGTCGCCGACATCTCCTTGTGATACTGCTCGGTGTTGTAGGAGCCGTGCGGACCGTCGTCCCATTCGATCTTGAGCGCGTCGCGCGCCTGGATCGCCTGCCAGGTATTCTTGGCGACCACCGCGACGCCGCCGAGCGACGCGAACTTCGCCGGCAGGGTGATCCCCGGGATCTGGACGATCTTCACGACCCCCGGCATCTTCTCGGCGGCCGAGCTGTCGACCGACTTGACCTTGCCGCCGACCACCGGCGGCCGCGCGACCACCCCGTACAGCTGGCCCGGCAAACTGTGGTCGGCAGCATAGACCGCCTTGCCAGTGGTGATGTCGTGCAGATCATAGATCTGCACCTCGCCCTTGCCGATGTAGCGGAACTGGCTCTCGTCCTTGAACCTGAGCTGCTCGAACGGCGGCACCGGCAGGGCCATCGCGGCCTCGGCCAGCTCGCCGTAGCCAAGCTTGTTGCCGGACGCCTGATCGACGACCTCGTGGAGGACCGCCTTGACCTGGCCGACCTTGACGCCCCACTTCGCGGCCGCCGCCTGCTCGAGCATCTGGCGCACGGCGCAGCCCATCTGGCGCATCGGCTGGATGTGATGGCGCATGCTGCGCGAGCCGTCGGTGTCCTGGTTGCCGTACTTGGGCTCGTCGCCCGGCGCCTGGACGATCTTCACCCGGCTCCAGTCGGCCTCCATCTCGTCGGCGATCACCATCGGCAGGCTGGTGCGCGAGCCGGTGCCCATCTCGGAGCGGTGGGCGACCAGGGTCACGGTGCCGTCAGGCGCGATCGAGACGAACACGTGCGGGTCGGTGACCAGGCCGTTCGGCATGTCGGAGCCGCCGGTGTGGTACGGCTCGAACGCCTCGGCCGCGTTGAAGGGCACGAACTGCATGGCGACGATCAGGCCCGCCCCCGACGCCGTGCCCTTGAGGAACCTGCGCCGGCTGACATTCTCGATCAGGACGCGCTCGGCCGCGGGCTGGATGACCGACCCGAGGTGCTTGTTCAGATTGTGCAACATCGGATCACGCTCCCGTCGCCGCTTGCCGGACCGCCCCGACGATCCGCTGGTAGCATCCGCACCGGCAGATGTTCCCGGACATCGCCTCGAGAATCTCGGCGTCCGACGGTGATTGATTTTGCGCCAGCAGGCCTGACGCCTGCATGATCTGGCCGGCCTGGCAGAAACCACACTGCGGCACGCTCAGCTCGCGCCAGGCGATCTGGACCGGATGATTGCCGTCGGAGCTCAGACCTTCGATCGTGACCACCTTCTTGCCCGCGGCATCGGCGAGCGTGGTCATGCAGGAGCGTACGGCCTCGCCATTGAGATGAACCGTGCAGGCGCCGCACAGACCGGCGCCGCAACCGAACTTCGTACCGGGTAGCCCGAGCTCGTCGCGAACGAACCAGAGCAGAGGCATGTTGGGGTCGCCGTCGTACTGGTGATCGGCGCCGTTGACGTTAACCTTAACCATGATCGGACTGTCCTCCCTGTGCTCAGGACGCGCTCCGCCCGCGCGCCGCACGGATGAGAATCATTCTAGGCACGACCCACAGTGATCACCATACGAAAAATCGGCTTGCGCCGCGAAATTCGACCCCGGCCGCGGGACCCGCCCGCCGCGCGCAGGGGTGTATGCCGAGGCCGCTCGCGGCGGTTGCGGGCTTTCGGGAATGCGATCAACTTGTAGTGAGCCGGCACCGGCCTCGCCTCAGGCGATCACGGCGCGCGGCCTTGGCGAACCGGGTCGCGCGCTGATACAAATCCCGACCGGAGCCCCGCGCGCGCCCCACCTCGCAGCGAAGCCGGCGCGCGCCGCAGGACGTGATGCTGGACCTTGGCCGATGACCAAGCGCCCGTTGGTCACAGCACTGAAGCTGGTCCTGACGCTCGGCTGCACCTTCCTCGGCCTGTTGCTGGTCACCTTCCTGATCGGCCGCGTGGTGCCGATCGATCCGGTGCTGGCCGCGGTCGGCGACCGCGCGCCCCAGGACGTCTACGAGCAGGTCAAGATCCAGCTCGGCCTCGACAAGCCGCTCTGGCAGCAGTTCGTGATCTACGTCGGCGCCGTCCTGCACGGCGATTTCGGCAAGTCGGTGCTGACCGCCAACCCGGTGCTCGCCGACATCCGGCGGGTCTTTCCGGCGACCCTGGAGCTGGCGACGCTGGCGACCCTCCTGGGCGTGTTCCTGGGCGTGCCGATGGGGGTCGCCGCGGCGGTCTGGCAGGGCCGCCTGGTCGACCACGCGATCCGGCTGGTGGGCCTGGTCGGCTATTCGGTGCCGATCTTCTGGCTCGGCCTGGTCGGCCTGCTGGTGTTCTACGCCCGGCTCGACTGGGTCGCGGGCCCGGGCCGGCTGGACGTGTTCTACGACGGCCTGGTCGAGCCCGTAACCGGCGTGATCCTGATCGATTCCGCGCTCGCCCGCGAGTGGGACGTGTTCCGCAACGCGCTCTCGCACCTGATCCTGCCCGCCTCGCTGCTCGGCTACTACTCGCTCGCCTACGTCGCACGCATGACCCGGAGCTTCATGATCGACCAGTTGGGTCAGGAGTACATCACCACGGCGCGGGTCAAGGGCCTGTCCGAGACCCGGGTGATCTGGCGCCACGCGCTCGGCAACACGGCCGTGCCGCTGGTCACCGTGATCGCGCTGTCCTATGCCAACCTGCTCGAGGGCTCGGTGCTGACCGAGACCGTGTTCGCCTGGCCCGGCATCGGCTTCTACATCACCAACTCGCTGCTCAACGCCGACATGAACGCGGTGCTCGGCGGCACGATCGTGGTCGGCTCAGTGTTCATCGGCCTGAACATCCTCTCCGATGTTCTTTATCGCGTGCTCGATCCGCGTGCGCGCTGAGTTGACAGGTGGCTTCCGGAACCATGCGCGCCGCCGGCATCAAAGTCCCCAAGAACAAGCTCAGGGAACGCGTACTGCTCGCGCGGGGCGTCCGCGAGGGCTTGATCACCCCGGCAGTCTTGCCGCCCGGTGCGCCGAGGCGGGCATCGCCCGCAGGCGTGATGACGCTGGCGGAGCTCCTGGCCGACCTCGATCACTTGCGCGAGGACCGGTGATCCAGGTCGACAGCTCGGGCGCGCTCGCAGGCCGCACCTGGCGTCGCTCGAGTTTCTGCGCCAGCGCCCGCCGGAGCCCGTGCTTGCGAGTTAGGACCAGCGTATGATGGGGCGGCGCGTTCGCTGGGAACGCCAAGCTCCGAGTTGGGCTGAGATGAGCATCGACACCTGGGCGGCAGGCGATCCTTACGAGCGTTACGTTGGCCGCTGGAGCCGGCTGGTGGCGCGCGACTTTCTCACCTGGCTCGACCGGCCAGCCGGCCTCGACTGGCTCGACGTCGGCTGCGGCACCGGCGCGCTAAGTGGGAGCATCCTGGCCGCCGCCGACCCCAAGGCCCTGATCGGCGTCGATCCGTCCGACGGCTTCCTCGCTGTGGCGCGCGCGCTTCTGGAGGACCCTCGCGCCCGCTTCGAGCCCGGCGCCGCAGAGGCCCTGCCGCTCGCCGATGGCGCCGTCGACGTCGCGGTCTCCGGATTGGTGCTCAACTTCGTGCCGGCGCCGGTGCGGGCGGTCGGCGAAATGCGTCGCGTGGTCCGGCCGGGCGGCACGGTCGCCTTCTACGTCTGGGACTACGCCGACGGGATGCAGCTCATGCGCTATTTCTGGGACGCGGCGGTCGCCCTCGACCCGGCGGCGCAGGCGCTCGACGAGGCGGTGCGCTTTCCGCTCTGTCGACCGGGGCCGCTCGCGGAGCTGCTGACCGCAGCCGGCCTGCAGGCGGTCAGGACGACCACGATCGACGTGCCGACCGTGTTCGCCGACTTCGACGACTACTGGTCGCCGTTCCTCGGCGGTCAGGGTCCGGCGCCCGGCTACTGCATGAGCCTGCCGGAGAGCCACCGGACGGCGCTCCGCGATCGGCTGCGGTCGGTGCTGCCGGTCGACGCCAGCGGCCGGATCGCGCTGACCGCCCGCGCCTTCGCGGTGCGCGGTGAGGTCCCGCAGGCGTAAGCGGCGGACAGCCTGCGATGGCGGTCATTGTGTCAAACCGCATGGGGGCTCGTGCCTGGCTGCTGTCGGAGACGCCGGCCTCTGGGCTGCAGGCGCGGCTCGGACGGGCGTATCTCGCCTGGCACGCCTTCGCCCGCAACCCGCTCGCCATGGTCGGCCTCGGCATCGTCGCGAGCCTGCTCCTGGTCGCAGCGCTCGCCCCCTGGCTCGCGACCGGCTCGCCGATCCAGCAGGTCCTGGCCGACCGCCTGCAACCGCCGTCCGCCGCCCACTGGCTCGGCACCGACGAGCTCGGGCGCGACATCTACTCGCGGGTCCTCTACGGCGCCCGCCTGACCCTCTATATCGTCGGCCTGGTGGTGATCATGGTCGGCCCCATCGGTCTCCTGGTCGGCACGGTCGCGGGCTACGTCGGCGGCTGGCTCGACACGGTCCTGATGCGGATCACCGACATTTTTCTCGCGTTTCCGCGCCTGATTCTGGCGCTCGCCTTCGTCGCCGCGCTCGGTCCGGGGATCGGCAACGCGATCACCGCGATCGCGATCACCGCCTGGCCGCCCTACGCCCGGATCGCGCGCGCCGAGACGCTGACCGTGCGCAACTCCGACTTCATCGCCGCGATCCGGCTGCAGGGCGCCTCCAGCCTGCGGATCATCTGGGGCCACATCATGCCCCTTTGCCTGTCGTCCCTGATCGTGCGCCTGACCCTCGACATGGCCGGCATCATCCTGACCGCGGCCGGGCTCGGCTTTCTCGGACTGGGCGCGCAACCGCCCTTGCCCGAGTGGGGCGCCATGATCTCCTCGGGCCGCCAGTACCTGCTCGATCAGTGGTGGGTCGCGACCATGCCCGGGATCGCGATCTTCGTGGTCGCGCTCGGCTTCAACCTTTTGGGCGACGGTCTGCGCGACGTCCTCGACCCTAAGCAGGCGAGCCCGCGGTAGGGGTGGATCCAGGCCCGGGTGCGGCCCTGGCGGCGCGCAGGGCGTTGGCCAGGTCGCCGATCTGGAACGGCTTCATCAGCTTGGGCGCCGCCGGATAGCGGCCGGACAGCTGGTCGTGCCGGTAACCGGTGCAGAGCGCGAACGGCACGGCGCGCGCCGCCAGGGCATCCGCGACCGCGGTGACCGGCTGGCCGCCGAGGTTGATGTCGAGCAGCGCCAGGTCGAGCGGCTGCTCCTTGGCGGCGCGCAGCGCGGTTTCGAGGTCGCCGATCGGCCCCACGACCTGACAGCCGAGCTCGCGCAGCATGAGCTCGATGTCCATCGAGACCAGGAACTCGTCCTCGACCACGAGCACCCGCAGGCCCTGCAGCTCAGCCGCTGCGGTCAAGCTCCGGACTCCCCAACCAGCCGCCGATCGGCTCGGCAGCGCCGCATCGGCGAGCGGCAGCTCGATCCGGCAATGCACCCCCGCCGGCCGGAACTCGAGCGCCACGGTGGCCTTGAGCTGGTACGCCAGGCCGCGCTCGATCATGATTTCGCCGAGGCCGGACCGGCGCACCTCCTGGACCGGCGGCCCACCCTGCTCGCGCCAGCTCAGCACGAGGCGCCGGCCGCGGCCATCGCTCAGCACCCGGGTGCGGATGGCGATCCGTCCCGCAGGGCTGGCGAGCGCGCCGTGGGTGGCGGCATTGGTGGTCAGTTCGTGCAGGGCGAGACCGAGGGCGACCACGGCGTTCGGCTCGAGCGCCACGTCCTCGCCCCGGATCGTCACCCGGCCACTCATCGGCGTCCGGTACGGCGCGAGCTGGCCCCGGAGCAGGTCGTGCAGGCTGGCGCCCTCCCAGCCGGCCTCGGCGAGCAGGGTGTGCGCCTGGGCCAGCGCTGCCAGCCGGCCCCGGAAGGCGTCCGCGAAATGCTCGGGCGAAGGGCTGTGATGCAGGCTCTGGGCCGCCAGGGACTGGGCGATCGCCAGCGTGTTCTTGACCCGGTGGTTCAACTCCTCGATCAGCCGCCTCTGCCGTTGCTCGGCGCGCCGGCGCTCGGAGATGTCGCGGCCGATGCCGGACGCGCCGACCACCACGCCGCGCCGGTCGATGATCGGCGACATGGTGAGCTGGATCTCGATCCGCCGGCCGTCCCGGGTCAGGCGGACCGTCTCGAACGGCAGGACGCGTTCGCCGCGCGCCAGCTGCTCGTCCATCGCGCGCAGCTCGTCGAACCGGTCCGGGGGCACGATCAGCTCGATCGAGCGGCCGATCACCTCGCCGGCCGGGTGGCCGTACATGCGCTCGGCGGCAGCGTTCCAGCTGGTGATCGTGCCGTCGAGGTCCTTGCTCAGGATCGCATCGAAGGACGATTCGACCAGGGCGGCGAGCCACGCGTGCTTGTGGTCGGGCGCCGGTGGCGCCGCGACCGCTGCGGTCGGGCTGGTCCGCCGCCGCGGGTGACGGGCCGCTTGCTGAACCATGCGCTGCCCCTCGCTGCTGCTCCCCCGGGGTCTAGTCGAAGCGGCCCCTGAGTTCCAGGGATTCCTCGGGTCGCGCCGATCGGGCTGCCATTGACCCCGAGACCGACGCGCCGGAACCAACGCCCCCTGCGCGCCCTTGGTCTGCGCGGCGTGCCGGGCGCCACACTGTGACCCAATCGCCACGGTGTGCCTGGTACAGCACGCTTTGCTGCGTTGCAGCGCCCGCCGCCAGCTTGACCGGGCGGCCATCGACCTCACTTAGAAGGTCAGGGATGCGAATGGCCATGGCGGTGGGCCGGCCGCGTCACGATGGAGGACGAGCTTTTGCGAGGCAGCGATGATCGTCGGCGGCGACCGCGCGCAGTCGGCCTGGGCGCGGCGCCGCCCTTGACGGCGTCGCGGGCGCCCGCCGAGGATCGGCCGCTCATGGCAGAGCCGGTCGCGGGCGCGCCGGGCTGGCGGGTCACGCGCCGGGTGGCCGCGCCGGCCGCAGAGCGCCGCCGCGGCGCCCCGGCGCCCGCAGGCGACCATCGTGACCGAGGCGACCCTGTCGGGCTCGCGGGCGGGTCCGTCCCGCTCGCCGGTGGCGGCGCCGGACCAGGCAGCCGCGCTCGCGCTCGCGCCAAGGCGGGTCGCCGGGTCTGGGCGACGCGGGCGCGGGATCTCGCTCCTGGCGCTGGCCGCGGCGGCGGCGGTGGTGGTGTTCGTGCTGGGTCTGGCCGCGCTCGACGCGCAACGGCGCGATCTGCCTGTCCCCTGGGGCGAGCAGGCAGCCATTCCGCCGGCCGGGCCCGCGCTCACAGACCCGGCGCGACCGGACGCGTTCGAGCCGGGCGCGGGGGCGGTGCCCGGCACCCCGGACAGCGCGGATCACGGCTCCTGAGGTGAGCCCCGGGCATCGCCGCCGCCGCGCCGGCAGGCTCTAGCCGGCGGCCGCCCGGCGCGGCTAAGCTCGGGCCATGTCGGCCCGGCTGATCGTGCAGAACCTCTGGGTGCGCTATCCGACGCCCGCGCGCGTGATCGAGGCGGTGCGCGGGGTGTCGTTCACCCTCGGCCGCGAGAAGCTCGGCATCGTCGGCAAATCCGGCTCCGGCAAGTCGACCGTCGGGCGCGCGATCCTGCGCCTGGTGCCGGCGCCGGGCGTGGTCACCGCCGAGCGCCTGATCTTCGATGGCATCCATCTCTTGTCCGCCGACGACGCGACGCTGCGCGCGGTGCGCGGCCAGCGCATCACCATGGTCATGCAGGACCCGAAGTTTTCCCTGAACCCGGTGATGACGGTCGGCCGGCAGATCCGCGAGGCCTACCGCGCGCACGGCCGGAGTTCCCGCGCGGAGGCCCGGCGCCGGGCGCTGGCGATGCTGGCCGCGGTCAAGATCCGCGACCCCGAGCGGGTCTACGAGTGCTATCCGCACGAGGTCTCGGGCGGCATGGGCCAGCGGGTCATGATCGCGATGATGCTGGTCGCCGACCCGGACATCCTGATCGCCGACGAGCCGACCTCGGCCCTCGACGTGACCGTGCAGATGCAGGTCCTGGCGATCCTCGACGACCTGGTCAAAGAGCGCGGCCTCGGCCTGATCTTCATCAGCCACGATCTCAACCTGGTCGCCTCGTTCTGCGACCGGGTGCTGATCATGTACGCCGGCCGCGTGGTCGAGACCTGCCGGGCGAGCGAATTGCACCTGGCGCAGCACCCCTACACCCGCGGCCTGCTCGCAGCCCTGCCCCACGTCGACCGCCCGCCGGGCCCGCTGCCGGTGCTGGAGCGCGATCCGGCCTGGCTCTCCGGCCCGCTCCGCGGACGGATCTAGTGTGCCCGGGGGGCGGTAGAGATCTGACCCCGCCACCAAGACGATGGACGACGACCTGCCGGGCAAGCGCCGCTGCGCTTGACCGGCGGGCGGGCCTGCCGTCTTGCTAGAGCGGGAGGTCAGCGCGGTTCGCATGATCGAGATCGAGAACCTCGGGGTCCGCTTCGGCGGCTTTACGGCCGCAGACGACGTCTCGTTCGGGGTCGGCGAAGGCCAGGCGTTCGGGCTGGTCGGAGAGTCGGGGTCGGGGAAGACCACGGTCTTGAAGGCGATCGCCGGGCTGCTGCGCGGGTGGCAGGGGCGGATCGTGGTTGATGGCGAGGCGCAGGGGGAGCGGCGCAGCCGGAGCTTCTGTCGCATGGTGCAGATGGTGTTCCAGGACCCGTACGGGTCGCTGCATCCGCGGCATACGGTCGATCGGACGCTGGCGGAGCCGGTCGCGATCCATGGGCTGGGCGAGGCCGGGGCGCGGGTCGAGCGAGCGTTGCAGGCAGTGGGGCTGGGGCTGGCGTTCCGGTATCGGTTCCCGCATCAGCTCTCGGGCGGTCAGCGGCAAAGGGTGGCGATCGCCCGGGCGTTGATGCTGGAGCCCAAGGTGTTGCTGCTCGACGAGCCGACTTCATCGCTCGACGTCTCGGTCCAGGCCGAGATTCTGAATTTGCTGGCGGCGCTCAGGGAGGAGCGCGGGCTCACCTATCTGTTCGTGTCGCACAATCTGGCCGTGATCGCGCACATGTGCTCGGAGGTCGCGATCATGCAGCATGGCCGGATCGTCGAGCAGGTGCCGACCACAGCACTGCGGACCGGCGCGCTCAGTCAGCCCTATTCCCGGCAATTGCTCAGCAGCAGCGAGGGCTACGACCGGGCGGCCGCGGCTGCGCTGGTCGACTGAGGGCGGTCAAGCGCCGTCGTCATCTGAGCGGGGCGCGCCGCCCTCGACGGCCCGGCACGGCCGGCTTTAGGCGACGATGCCGGCGGCGACGTCGAACAGGAGCTTGATGTTGAGGGCGATGATCAGCAGCGCCACGACCCAGGCGAGCACGACCGTCGAGCGGCGGCTCGCGAACGCGCCCATCTTGGCCCGGTCGCTGGTGAAGCGGATCAGCGGCACGACCGCGAACGGCAGCTGCAAGGACAGGACCACCTGGCTCAGGATCAGGAGCTGCGCGGTCCCGCTCTCGCCGTAGAGCGCGGTCACCACGATCGCCGGCACGATCGCCAGCAGCCGGGTCGCGAGGCGTCGCAGCCAGGGCGGCAGGCGGATGTCGAGGAAGCCCTCCATGACGATCTGGCCGGCGAGCGTGGCCGTGATGGTCGAGTTCTGCCCTGAGGCGAGGAGCGCGATCGCGAACACCGTGCTGGCGAGCGGCACGCCCAGCAGCGGCGCCAGCAGGTGATAGGCGTCCTGGATCTCGGCGACGTCGGCACGCCCGGCCTCGTGGAAGGCGGCGGCGGCGAGGATCAGGATCGCGCTGTTGATCAGGAGTGCTATGGTCAGCGCCAGCGTGCTGTCGATGGTCGCCAGCCGGATCGCCTCGCGCTTGCCGCTCTCGTCCTGGTCGTAGCCCCGGGTCTGGACGATCGCCGAGTGCAGGTAGAGGTTGTGCGGCATCACGGTGGCCCCAAGGATGCCGATCGCGATGTACAGCATCGCCGGGTTGGTGACGATCTGCGGGCTCGGCAGGATGCCGCCGAGCACGCCGCTCAGCGCCGGCGCCGACAGCACCATCTCGAAGGCGAAGCACAGGAAAATCACCGCGACCAGCGCGATGATGAAGGCCTCGAGCCAGCGAAAGCCGCGCGCCTGCAGGACCAGGATCAGGAGCACGTCGGCGGCGGTCAGGACGACGCCCAGCAGGAGCGGCAGGCCGAACAAAAGGTTGAGCGCGATCGCGGTGCCGATCACTTCGGCGAGGTCGGTGGCGACGATCGCGATCTCGCACAACCCCCACAGCGCGACCCCCGCCGGCCGGCTGTAGTGGTCGCGGCAGGCCTGGGCGAGATCGCGCCCGGTGGCGATGCCGAGCTTGAGGCTCAGCGCCTGCAGCAGCATCGCCATCAGGCTCGAGAGCACGACCACCGACAAGAGCGTGTAGCCGAACCCCGAGCCGCCGGCGAGCGAGGTCGCCCAGTTGCCGGGATCCATGTAGCCGACCGCGACCAGATAGCCGGGTCCGGCGAACGCGAGCAGCTTGCGCAGCGGCCCCCAGCCGGCGCGGATCGGCACGCTGCGATAGACCTCGGCGAGACTCGCGCGCCCGACCGGGCGCCGCCAGCCGGTCAGCTCGTCCTCGACCGCCCGGACCTCAGCATCCATCGGCGCCGCCCCGGACCGCGCGCCCTGCCCACACGATCAGCTTCACCTTCGTCGTCATCGCCGTCCTGTCGCACCCGTCGGCCGGGTAATCGGCCGCACCCCTTGCCATCAAAACAACATTTGAACAGCTGTTCACATGAAGACATGAATAGAACAAGAGGTGTTTCGATATTAAGCATTCGCAAATTCAATACCCCCAACGTAGCGCACCGGATATAAGTCGAACAATACTTTACGTCAACTGAACAACGCGGATCGTAGCCGGGTGTGTTCTGGCCGGGTCGGGGATCGCCCGCGGCTGGATTTGGGCGCGCCAGGGGCAGCACGGAGGCGAGCCGATGCGGCTTGTCGACGCACGCGCGACGCGCTGTCGGCGGAGGTTACGCCCGGGCGCCTTCAGCCCGCCTCGCGGCCATGGCGGCGCATGGTCGCGAGCCATCGCTGGCGCCGGCCGTCGGCCACGGTCTCGACCCTGCCGAACAGGCTCGCACGGATCGGCCGGATGCCGCAGAAACCCAGGATGTTGCGCTCCAGGCTCTTGAGACTGTGGGCGCCGAAGTACCAGCGATAGAAGAATGCCGGCATGCCCATGGTCACCACGATCCGCGCCGAGCGGCCCTTGAGGCGCTTGACCCAGAGGCCCTTGGGCTTGAGCTCGAAGGCGAATCCCGGGCGCAGGGCCTGCTCGAGGAAGCCCTTGAGCAGCGCCGGCATGGTCCCGAGCCAGAGCGGGTAGACGATCACCAGCTGCTCGGCCCAGCCGATAGCCTCCTGGGCGGGGCGGAGGTCGCCGGGCGGGGCGCCGGTCTCGAACTCCGCCTGGGTCCGCAAGAGCGGAAAATCGAGCCTGGCGACCTCGATCCGCCGGACCGCGTGCCCGGCCTCGTCCGCTCCGGCCGCGTAGGCATCGGCCAGGGCATGGCAGAGATGGCCGCCGGCCGGGTCCGGGTGGCCCTGGATGATCGTGATTCGCCGGGTCATGGTTTGATCTCACGGGCTGTCGCCGCCAATGTCGGGCATCCCGACCTCGAGCCGCCTTGATCGCGGTCAACGGCAGCGCTCGTCCTGGCGGCGCCGGATCAGGCCGAGGGCCAGCCCGAAGTCCCGCGGCCGCGCCCGGGCCGGGCTGCGAGCGCCCGTCGTCCGCCTCGTGAGCAAGAGTCCTGCCGTTGCTGGAAGATGGCCCCGGACCGATCCTCATGTGGCGCGGGCGTTAACCAAATGTTAGCGAATGACCTTTAACCTTATCTTCGGAGGGTCCATGGGACCGTGGGAATCCGTGTCGGGTGAACGGCGGCGGCAGAACGGCACAGGCCGGGACGTTCGATCTTGGGGATCAGGGCCGGGATCTGGTCTCGATGAGCGAAGTTTGCGCTAGACTGGGCGGCGGAGCGTCCTGGGTCGGGGATGGCAGTGGCCGAAGGCCGGACAGCGGCTGCGCTCGAGCGCTATCGGGCGAAGCGCAATTTTGCGAAGACGGCGGAGCCGCCGGGCGGTGAGATCGCGCCCGGGACCAGCCTGTTCGTGGTCCAAAAGCACGCCGCGCGGCGCCTGCATTATGACCTGCGGCTGCAGTTCGGCGACACACTGAGGAGCTGGGCGGTGCCCCAGGGGCCATCGCTCGACCCCAAGGTCAGGCGCCTGGCCGTGCACGTCGAGGACCATCCGCTGGAATACGCCGACTTCGAGAAGCCGATCCCCAAGGGCCAGTACGGCGCCGGCGCCATGATCGTCTGGGACCGGGGCAGCTGGATCCCGATCGGCGACGCGGAGGCCGAATACCGGAAGGGCACCCTCAAGTTCCGGCTGGTGGGCGAAAAGCTCGGCGGCGGCTGGATGCTGGTCCGGCTCAAGCCCAAGGACGGCGAGCGCGGCGACAACTGGCTCCTGATCAAAGAGCGCGACCCTTACGCGCGCCCGGGTCACGGCGACGAGCTGCTTGATAAGCGGCCGGAGAGCGTGCTGAGCGGCCGCCGGGTCGAGGAGCTGCTCGCGACCGAGACGCCGGGCGGGGCGCCGCCGGCCGCCGCGCGCAAGCCCGGGCGGCTCCGGCCATCGGCGCTGCCGGGCGCGCTCAAGGCGCCGCTGCCGGAGGCCGTGCGGCCCCAGCTCGCGACCCCGAGCGCGCGCGTGCCCGAAGGCGACGAGTGGCTGCACGAGATCAAGCTCGACGGCTACCGGACGCTCGCGCGCCTCGAGGCCGGCGCGGTCCGCCTGCTGACCCGGACCGGCCAGGACTGGACCGACCGCTACGGGCTGCTCGCCAAGGCGTTCGCGGCGCTCCCCTGTCAGGACGCGCTGATCGACGGCGAGATCGTGGTCCAGGACGCGCACGGGGTCGCGAGCTTCGCCGCCCTTCAGGACGCGCTCGCCGAAGGCCGGACTCACGAGCTCACCTGCTTCGCCTTCGATCTGCTCCACCTCGACGGCTACGATCTCACGAGCGTGCCGCTGGACGAGCGCAAGCGGGCGCTCGGCGCGTTGCTCGGATCGGTCGTCTCGCCGACCTCTGCGCTTCAGCTCAGCGAGCACGTCCAGGGCAACGGCCGGGCGTTTTTCGAGCAGGCCTCGAGGCTCGGCCTCGAAGGGGTGGTCAGCAAGCGCGCCGACGCGCCCTATCAGCAGACCCGGACCAGGAGCTGGCTCAAGATCAAATGCCGCCAGAGCGAGGATTTCCCGATCGTCGGCTACAATCCGTCTGAGGCCGCGGGCGGGATCGGCGCGCTGCTCCTCGCCGAGGCCGAGGACGGCGGGCTGCGCTACGTCGGCCGGGTCGGCACCGGGTTTTCCATGGCTGAGATGAAGCGCCTGCACGCCAGGCTCGAGGCGCTGCGCACGAGGCGCGCGCCGGTCACGCTGCCGGCCGAGGAAAAGCGCAAGGGCATGGTCTGGGTCCGGCCGACCCTGATCGCCGAGGTCGAGTACGGCAACCGGACCGCGGACGGTATTTTGCGCCATGCCGTCTACAAGGGGCTGCGCGCCGACAAGGCCGACGCGCCCGCCGCGGACGTGCCCGCCGCCGACGCCAAAAGTGGAGAAAAAGCGTTACGTCACCGACGCCGATCTCGCTCAGATCTGGGTCACCAACCCCGATCGCGTGATGTTCGGCGCGGGCGGCCCGACCAAGCTCGAGCTCGCCCTCTACTACGCCAGGGTCGGCGACTGGATGCTGCCCGAGCTGACCCGCAGGCCGGTCTCGCTGGTCCGCTGCCCGCTCGGGCAGGTCAAGGACTGCTTCTTCCAGCGCCATGCGCTGAGCGGCATGCCCGAGGCGGTGAGGACCATCCCGCTGGCCGAGCAGGGCTCGGACGAGAAGGCCGACTACCTCTATGTCGAGGACGCGCGCGGCCTTTTGTCGCTCGCCCAGTTCGGCGCGGTCGAGTTCCACAGCTGGGGCTGCCGGGTCGATCAGCCCGAGCGCCCGGACCGCCTCGTGCTCGACCTCGACCCCGACGAGAGCCTTCCCTGGCGCGAGGTCGCGAGCGCCGCCTTCGAGGTCCGGGACGCGCTCGCGGCCATGGGCCTGGTGCCGTTCCTCAAGACCACCGGCGGCAAGGGTCTGCATGTGGTGGTGCCGATCCAAAGGCGGCGGAGCTGGGCCGAGGTCGCGGCCTTCTGCGAGGGGTTCGCGCGCGAGATGGCGGCCAGGGCGCCCCGCCGCTTCACCGCCAACATGGCCAAGGCCCAGCGCCGCGGGCGGATCTACCTCGACTATCTGCGCAACCAGCGCAGCGCCACCGCGGTTGCCGCCTATTCGTTGCGGGCGCGCCCGGGCGTGCCGGCCTCGACTCCGCTCGCGTGGGAGGAGCTCGGGCGACTCGACGACCCGGCCGATCTGAACTGGGCGAGCGTGCCCGAGCGCGTGGAGCGCAACGATTTCGCTGATCCCTGGGCGGCTCTGGACGCTTCAGCCCGCGCCCTGCCGAAGCCCGCGCGCGGACGCAGCCGATGATCTCTCCCTCCGAGATCGAAGCCGTCGACGCCAGGGTCCGGCCGCACATCCGGCGGACGCCGGTGATCGAGATCGAGGGCGCCGAGCTTGGCCTGGGCGGTGTCCGCCTGGTGCTGAAGCTCGAGCTGATGCAGCACGCGGGTTCGTTCAAGACGCGCGGCGCCTTTGCCAATCTGCTGTTGCGCGAGGTGCCGGCGGCCGGGGTGGTCGCGGCCTCGGGCGGCAACCACGGCGCCGCGGTCGCCTATGCCGCGATGCGCCTTGGCGTGCCGGCCCGGATCTTCGTCCCGGGCATCTCGTCGCCGGCCAAGATCGCGCGGATCCGGGACTACGGCGCCGAGCTCACGGTCGGCGGTGAGCTCTACGCCGATGCCCTGGCGGCGGCCGAAGCCTGGGCCGCGTCCTCGGGTGCTTTGCCGGTGCATGCCTTCGATCAGGCCGAGACCCTGCTCGGCCAGGGGACGCTCGCACTCGAGCTCGAGCGGCAGGCGCCGGCGCTCGACACGCTTCTGGTCGCGGTCGGCGGCGGCGGGCTGATCGGCGGCATCGCCGCCTGGTATGGCGGTCGGGTCCGGGTCGTGGGCGTCGAGCCGGAAGCCGCGCCGACGCTCACCCGCGCGCTCGCGGCCGGCCGGCCGGTCGATGCCGAGGCCGGCGGCATCGCGGCCGATTCGCTGGCGCCGCGCCGGGTCGGCGAGCTCATGTTCCCGATTGCCCAGCGCCATGTCGAGCGGGTCGTGCTGGTCACCGACCAGGCGATCGTGAGTGCCCAGAGGGCGCTATGGCAGGCGCTGCGGGTGGTCGCCGAGCCGGGCGGTGTCGCGGCGCTCGCAGCGCTTTTGTCCGGCAGCTACCAGCCCGCGCCCGGCGAGCGCATCGGGGTGGTGGTGAGCGGCGGCAATACCACCGCCGTCGACTTCGCCGGATCGATGGCGCCGCCCGGACGTTGACCTGGAGAACGGGTTCGGCCAAGGAAATGGAGCGCCGGCCGGCAAAACGTGCTTAGATCGGCGCAACTGCGGAAGGGGACCCTCGCCATGGCGCCACGCTCGAGTTGGAAGGGACATCTCAAGCTGTCCCTGGTGTCCTGTCCGGTTCGCCTCTTCAACGCGACCTCGCGCAGCGAGAAGGTTTCGTTTCACCTGCTGCAAAAGGACACCCACAACCGCATCCAGATGAAGCCGCACGATCCGGAGCTTGGGCCGGTCGAGCGCTCCGACCTGGTCAAGGGCTACGAGTACGAGAAGGACCAGTACGTCGTCTTCACCGACGAGGACTTCGACAAGGTCCAGATCGAATCGAGCAAGGCGATCGTGATCGAGAAGTTCGTCGACGCGCAGGAGGTCGACCCGATCTACTTCGATACGCCCTACTATCTGGCGCCGGACGGGGCGGTCGCCGAGGAGACCTACCGGGTCATCCAGCACGCGATGCGCGAGAAGCAGAAGGTGGCGCTGTCGCGGATCGTGCTGGCGAACCGCGAGCGCCTGATCGCGCTCACCTGCCGCGACCAGGGCTTCCTGATGATGACCCTGCGGACCGCCGACGAAGTGCGCGATTCCAAGGACTACTTCACCGACATCAAGGACGAGGAGCCAGAAGCGGAGATGCTCGATCTGGCGGAGAAGCTGATCGCGCAAAAGGCGGGAAAATTCGATCCGAGCGAGTTCAAGGACCGCTATCAGGACGCCGTGATCGAGATGGTCAAGGCCAAGGTCAAGGGCCAGGAGCCGGTGCTCGCCAAGGCGCCCGAGCGCGGCAAAGTGATCAACCTGATGGACGCGCTCCGGCGCTCGCTCGAGGATGCCAAGCCGCCGGCCGAGAGCAAGCCGCGCCGGGCGGCGGACGGCAAGGCAGCGGCGGCCTCTGGCGGTGGCAAAAAGCCGGCGGCCGAGGACAAGAAGCCGGCGGCGGACGAGGGCAAGAAGCGGCGGAAGGCGGGTTAGGGCCGGGGGCGCGGCCCGATGATCGACTTCGCCGGCCAGACCGTCACCATCCTCGGCCGCCTCGCGCTGCTCCCCAATCGGATCGCGGCGGCCGAGATCGGTCGCCGCGGCGGGGTCGTGCGGCGCGCGCTCGCGCAGCAGACGACCTTGGTCGCGACTCGGCCGGCAGGCGGCGTCACAGCTCGCCGACGGCCGCCTGCAGGCCAAGCTCGCGCGCGCCGATCAGCTGGGCGCGCGCTGCCTCAGCGAGAACGCGCTGCTGCGCGCCCTCGACCTGTTGCCGCCCGCGGCGCCGGTCGCGGCCGCGGTCCGGCTCGAGGAGCTCGCCGACAAGGCCGGCCTCGATCTGGCCCTGGTCCGGCTCCTGGTACTGTTCGACATCATCGAGCCCGACCCGGACGGCGCCTTGGGCTTTCGCGATCTGGTCGCCGCCCGCGAGGTCGGCCGCCTGCTCGAAGACGGCCTCGGTCTGGCGGCGATCATCCGGGGCACGACCACGCCCGGCCGCCGGCGCATGGCCGCCGACGACCATCCGCTGGCCCGGCTCAAGCTGGTCTGCGACGACAGCGGCCAGCTCGCGCGCCGGATCGAGGGTCGCCTCGCCGAGCTCGACGGCCAGATGCGCCTGCCGCTCGCCAACCCCGGCAATCCCTCGGTCGACGAAGTGTTCGAGGCCGCCGAGGACGCCGAGCAGGCGGGCGATCTGGCCGCCGCCGAGGCACTCTACCGGCGCTGCGTCGGCCTCGACCGCACCGATCCGATCGCGCCCTTCAACCTCGCCAACGTGCTGCGCGAGCAGGGCCGCAGGAGCGAGGCGAAGTCCTACCTGCAGCTGGCGCTCGCGACCGATCCGAAGTTCGCCGACGCCTGGTACAATCTCGCCCTCCTGGTCGATGCCGAGGGCCGCAAGGACCTGGCGCGCGCCTACCTCGAGCGGGCCAGCGCGCTCGACCCGGATTATGCCGACCCGCTCTACAACCTCGCCCAGCTGCATTTCGAGGCCGGCGAGCTACTGGCCGCCGGCCGGCTCTGGCAGCGCTACCTGGTCCTCGATCCGGACAGCGAGTGGAGCCGCCTCGCCCGCCACGGCCTGGCGCTCTGCCGCCGCGGCGGCCAGGAAGCCGGTTAGCCCCGCACGTCCCCGATCCCAGCAGTCACCTGGAGGAATCCCCAATGGCGATTGGCCCGCACCGCTTGGAGTACGAGGTTCTGGAAGGCTGGGAGCAGCTGCCCGAAGGCTGGTCGTTCGTCGAGGTCGCGGGCGTGGCCGTGGATTCCAGGGACCGGGTCTACGTCTTCAACCGCGGCGCCCATCCGATGATCGTGTTCGACAAGGACGGCCGCTTCCTGGATGCCTGGGGCGAGGGCATCTTCTCGAGCGCGCACGGGATCTTCATCGACCAGCACGACCATGTGTACTGCGCCGACAATTTCGACCACACGGTGCGTAAGTTCACGACCGATGGCGAACTGCTGATGACGCTCGGCGATCCGGCGCATCCGGCCGACACCGGCTTCAAGGTCGGCGAATCGCCGGTCCGGCATGCGGCCGGTCCGTTCAACATGGTGACCAACGTCGCGGTCACGGGCAGCGGCGAGATGTTCATCTCGGACGGCTACGGCAACGCCCGCGTCCACCGTTTTTCCCCGTCCGGCGAGCTGCTCGCCTCCTGGGGCGAGCCCGGCACCGGGCCCGGCCAGTTCAACCTGCCGCACTCGATCGCGGTCGACCGCGGTGGCAGGGTGTTCGTCGCCGACCGCGAGAACTCGCGCATCCAGATTTTTTCCAAAGATGGCGACTTCCTGACCAGCTGGGACTGGGTCAACCGGCCGGACGATCTGTTCATCGACGAGCAGGAGAACCTCTTCATCGCCGAGCTCGGCTGGAACGTGCCGCACGTCGACCGGCCCCATTTCCCCTGGAGCAAGCATCCGCCGGTCGGCCACGCGCCGATCGCCAGGGTCACGATCTGCGACCTGGACGGCAACATCCAGACCCAGATCGGCGGCTACCAGCCTCTGCTGCCGGGCAACTTCATCGTACCGCACGGGATCTGGGCGGATTCGCGGGGCGACTTCTACGTCGGCGAGGTGGTCAAGGCGTCGGGCGCGATCGAGCATTTCGCGCCGCTCACCTGCCACGCCTTCCAGAAGTTCGTGCGCGCCGGCTGAGCCGGTCGGACCGCCGGTCGGAGCCGCCCCCTCAGCGCGGCTGGCGGGCCTCGGACGCCGAGGTCCGCGGCCCCGGTCGGGCGGCGGCGCGGCGGTGGGGGGCAAACTCGTGGCGGACCGTGTCGATCAGCGCATCGTGCAGCGAATGCGCGGGCTGGAAGCCCGAAGCCAGCACCCGATCGGCCGCGAACCGCGTGCTGGCGGCGTATTTCCGGACGCGCACCGCGCTGATCGGAAACCGACGGCCGGTCAGCCGGGCCGCGAGGTCGAACCCGAGGCCCGCCATCAGGCCCACGGCATAGGGAATGCGCAGGCTGCCGTTGGTGCCGAGCGTCTGCTGGACGAGGGCGATCAGGCTCCTCATGTCGATGTCCGGCTTGTCGACATAGTTGCAGACATGCACGCCGGATTCGAAATTGAGCGCATGGACCAGGAAGTCCGCGACGTTGCCGACATAGGCCATGGATTTCCGGTTGGCGCCATTGCCGATCATGACCGGCCGGCCCGACGCGATCTGCTGCAGCAGGACGTAGACGTTGCCGCGGTTGCCGGGCCCGAATACCACGGTCGGCCGGACGATGCCGAGGCTGCGCCGGTGCGAGCGTTCGGCCCAGCTGCGGAACGCCGCCTCGGCCTCAAGCTTGGTGCGGCCGTAGTCGTTGAAGGGTCGGAGCGGCGCGCTCTCGTCCGCCTCGCCGTCCGGCAAGCCATAGACGGCGACGCTGCTGGTGAACACGATCCGCTCGATGCCGAGCTCGTCGGCGACCGCGCAGGTGTTGAGCGCGCCCTCCACGTTGACCTGATGGTAGCGCTCGGGCGGGCGAACGTCGTCCCGATGTTCGGCGGCGAGGTTGTAGAGAACGTCGCAGTCGCGGCAGGCGGCGAGCAGGGCGACCCGGTCGCGCACGTCCGCCTGCACCACGAGCTCGGGGAAACGCTCGGAGGGCTCGATGTCGATGATCCGCACCTCACGCCCCTGGTCGAGCAGAGCCTCGACCAGCCAGGTGCCGATGAAACCGCTGCCGCCGATCACGGCGACGCGGGTCTCGGGTACGGTCATTCGGCCCATCCCCTGCAAGCTTGCTTGATGCTGGCGGCGCGCGCTCACACGGTAGGTGCCGTCGGCAGTGCAGTTCTATAAGTCCGACGTGAGCGGTGCAAGAACGGCTTGAGGCAAGACAGATGAGGATCGCCTACATCGTCACGCGGGCGGACGAGATCGGCGGCGCGCAGGTGCATGTGCGCGATCTCGCGACCGCGATGCATCAGGCCGGCCACGAGGTCTCGGTGATCGCGGGCAGCGCCGGGGAACTGAGCCGGCAGCTGACGGAGCGCGGGGTCCCGTTCCATTCGGTGCCGACGCTCCACCGCGAGCTGCATCCCTGGCGTGACCTCAAGTCGTTCCTGCAGCTCAAAGGCCTGCTCGCCAGGCTGCGGCCGGAGCTGGTGTCGACCCACTCCTCGAAGGCCGGCTGGCTCGGACGGCTGGCCGCGAAGGCGCAGGGCATCCCGGCCCTGTTCACGGCGCACGGCTGGGCCTTCACGGTCGGCGTGTCGGAACGGGCGCGCCGGTTCTACGCGCTGGCCGAGCGCCTGGCGGCGCCGCTCGCCGACCGCATCGTCACGGTCAGCGAGTACGACCGGACCCTGGCGCTGGAGCAGCGGATCGCGCCGGCGGGCAAGATCACCCGGATCCACAACGGCGTGCATGACTGCCCGCCATGCCCGCCGGCGGGCGCCCCCGCCGCCGGCGTCCGGATCGTCATGACCGGGCGGTTCACCGCCCAGAAAGACCATGCCTGCCTGCTGCACACGCTGGGCGGCCTGCGACACCTTGGCTGGACCTTGGATCTGGTCGGCAACGGCCCACTGCAGGCGCAGGCGATCGCGCAGGCCGGAGCGCTCGGCATTGCGGATCGGGTGCGCTTCCTCGGTGCGCGCAACGACGTCTGCGCGGTGCTGCGGGGGGCGGATGTGTATGTCCTGGCGAGCAATTGGGAAGGCCTGCCGCGCAGCATCCTCGAGGCCATGAGCGTCGGGCTGCCGGTCGTGGCCTCCGATGTCGGCGGGGTGTCCGAGGTGGTGCGGGAGGCGGAGACCGGGTTCCTGGTGCCGCGCAAGGATGACCGGTGCCTGGCCGAGCGGCTCAGAGTGCTGATCACCGAGGGCGAGCTGCGGCGGACTCTCGGGGCCCTCGGCCGGCGGCGCTACGAGGCGGAGTTCCGGTTCGAGCTGATGTTCGAGCGCACGCTCGCCCTCTATCAGGAGATGCTCGCGCGCGCTGCCTGCGCGCATCGCTGAGCCGCGTCTGGCCGCACCTCGCATAAGGCTTTCATTAACCTTGCTTTGCTAGCTTGCCAGGCTGGGTTTCGGTGGCGGGCCGCGGCGCGCGTTGCCGGACCGGTCGGCCGGGCACAGCAGAGCGAGCGGTTTTGATGGGTAATCTGATAGCGGTTGGCAACCTCAAGGGCGGCACCGGCAAGAGCACGATCGCGGTCAACCTGGCGTGCGCGCTCGCCGACGGCGGCGCGACCGTGATCCTGGTCGACGCCGATGGTCAGGGCACGGCGACCGACTGGCATGCCGGGCAACGACTGCCGGTGCCGGTCGAGACCCTGCCGCTGGGCGGCGAGCGCGATGCCCAGCGCTGGGTCGCCCGGGCGATCAGCCTCAAGGCCGCCGTCGATCACGTCGTGGTCGACCTGCCGCCCCAGGTCGGCTCGTGCATCGCGTCCGCGCTGCTGATCGCGGATCTGTTCGTGATCCCGGTGACGCCGTCCGGGGTCGACCTGCGGGCGACCGGCAAGGCGCTCGACCTCTTGCGCCGGGCGCGCGCCATCCGCAGCGCGGCCCGGCCCGCCTGCATGCTGGTGCCGAGCCGGGTCGACCGGCGGACCGCGATCGGCCGGCGGATTCACGCCACCCTCGAGCGCTTCGGGCTCAAGGTCGGGCCGGCGATCCGGCAGCGCTCGGCGCATGCCGAGGCCTTCGATGCCGGCGCCTGGATCGGCGTGCACGCCCCCGGCTCGCCCGCGCATCGCGAGATCCGGGTGCTCAAGGACCGGATCCTGGAGCTGCTCGCCGAGACGCCGCAGACGACCGTGGGCGCCTTCCCGCCGGTCCACCCCCTGCCCTACGACCGATCGGCCGACCGCCTCACTGCCTGACCGCCTGCCCCGCCTCGACGCCGCCGCGGCGGCCGGACCCGGCGCGCGATCTGATCGTCAGGCGAGGGCCGCCTGCAGCAGCTCGGCGACGTGGAGCGCCTGGCGGCCGGTGCCATCCTTGATCTGATGCCGGCAGCTGGTGCCGTCCGCGACCAGGACCGTATCGGGGTCGGCCGTCCGCACCGCCGGCAGCAAGGACAGCTCCGCCATCGCCAGCGAGACCGCGTGGTGGCGCGCCTCGTAGCCGAACGCGCCGGCCATGCCGCAGCAGCTGGACTCGATGGTCCGCACCTCGAGCTCCGGGATCATCTTCAGACAGCCTTCGACCGCCGCCATCGCGGCGAACGCCTTCTGATGGCAATGGCCGTGCAGCAGAGCGCGTGGCCAGGGGGGTGCCTTCAGCCTGAGCTCGAGCCGGTCCGCCGCCTGCTCCTGCCACAGAAACTCCTCGAGCAGCAGGGCGCGCCCGGCCAGGGCGGCGGTCTGCGGTCCCGGTAGCAGCGCCTCGTACTCGTCGCGGAGCGTGAGCAGGCAGGAGGGCTCGAGCCCGATCACCGGCAGCCCGCGCTCGACCAGGGGCGCTAACGCCCTGAGCGTGCGCCGGGCTTCGCGGCGCGCTTCCTCGACCAGCCCGGTCGCCAGAAAGGTCCGGCCGCAGCACAGCGGGCGGGAGCCGTCCGCCGCCGGCAGGTGGATCCGACAGCCGGCGGCCGTCAGGACGGCCTCGGCCGCGCGCGCGATCCCGGGCTCGAACCAGGTCGTGAAGGTGTCGACCAGCAGGACGACGTCGCGTCCATCGCTCTCACGCCCGTCCCGCGCCCCCAGGTTCCTTGCCAATGAGGCGCCGTCGGCGCGCGGCCGATACGGCTGGTCGTGCCAGCGCGGCAGCGAGCGCCGGGAGCTGAAGCCCAAGAGGCGCTCGGAGAGCGCCGCCGCACCCGGCAGCCGGTCGCGCAGGTGCAGCAGCGCGCGGGCGCGGCTGGCGTAGGGCGCATAGCGCGGGAGATAGGCAATCAGCCGGTCTTTGAGGTCGAGCCCGCGGCGCTGCCGTCGCTGGTGCAGGACTTCGATCTTCATCCGCGCCATGTCGACCCCGGTCGGGCATTCGCGGCGGCAGGCCTTGCAGGCGACGCAGAGGTCGAGGGTCGCCGCCATCTCGTCCGAGACGAGCGCGTCCGGCCCGAGCTGGCCGCTGAGCGCGAGGCGCAGGCTGTTGGCGCGGCCGCGGGTGACGTCCTGCTCGTCGCGGGTGACCCGGTAGGATGGGCACATGACACCCGGCTCGGCCTTGCGGCAGGCGCCGTTGTTGTTGCACATCTCGGCGGCGCCGAGGAAGCCGCCCCAGGCCTGCCAGTCGAGCCCGCTTGCGATCGGAAGTGGCGCGTAGCCGGGACGAAAGCGTAGCAGAGTGCGCTCATCCATGCGCGGGGCGCGCACGATCTTGCCCGGATTGAGCACAGCCCCCGGGTCGAAGGCGTCCTTGACCGCCTCGAACGCGCGTGCCAGGCGCGGCCCGAACATGGCCTCGTTGAACTCCGAGCGCACCAGACCGTCGCCGTGCTCGCCGGAGTGGCTGCCCTTATAGGCGCGGACCATGGCCATCGCCTCCTCGGCGATCGCGCGCATCGCCCGCACGTCCTGCTCCTGCTTGAGGTTGAGGATCGGGCGGACGTGCAGGCAGCCGACCGAGGCATGCGCGTACCAGGTGCCGCTGGTGCCGTGGCGGGCGAAAATCTCGGTGAGGCGCGCCGTGTAGTCGGCCAGGTGCTCGAGCGGCACGGCGCAGTCCTCGATGAACGAGACCGGCTTGCCGGCGCTCTTCATCGACATGACGATGTTGAGCCCGGCGGTGCGCACCTCCCAGATCCGGGCCTGGGCGGCCGGCTCGATCGCCTCGACCACGCCGCCCTGCAGGCCGAGGTCCGCCATCAGCTCCTTGAGGCGGGCGAGATCCGCGAGCTGGGTGTCGAGCTCGTCGCCGGCGAACTCGACCAGCAGCAGGGCGTCCGGGGTGCCGCGCACGAAGCGGTCGATCAGCGGCCGGTAGGCGGGGATCTGGCGGCCGAGTTCGATGATCGAGCGGTCGACCAGCTCGACCGCCGACGGTCCGAGCCCGACGATCGCCGGGGCCGAGGCCATCGCCTGATAGAAGTTCGGAAAATGGCAGACGCCCAGAACCTTGTGCGCGGGCAGGGGCTGGAGCTTGAGCTTGAGCCTTTGGAACAGGGCGAGCGTGCCCTCGGAGCCGACCAGGAGCTCGGCCATGTTGTGGCCGGCGGGCCGGACCCGGTCGAGGTTGTAGCCGCCGACCCGGCGCTGGACCTTGGGAAAGCCCGTCGGCGATCGCGTCCGATTCGCGCAGGGCGAGTGCCCGCAGGTCCTGGATCAGCTGCAGATAGCGGGGGCTGCCGGCGACGCCCTCAAGGTTGCCCGGGACCTCGGCGAACTTGACCGGCTCGCCGTCGGCCATCAGGGCATCGATCGCGAGCAGGTTGTCGACCATGATGCCGTAGCGGATCGAGCGCGCGCCGCAGGCGTTGTTGGCGGCCATACCGCCCAGCGTCGCGCGCGAGCTGGTCGAGATGTCGACCGGAAAGAACAGCCCGTGCGGCCTGAGCCGCCGGTTCAGCCGGTCGAGCACGAGCCCGGGCTCGACCCAGACCGTGCGGGCATCGACGTCGAGCTCGAGCATGCCGTTCAGAGACTTCGAAAAATCGATCACCAGTCCGGGGCCGATGGTCTGGCCGGCCTGGGAAGTGCCGCCGCCGCGCGCCACGACCGATACGCCCGCCTCGCGCGCGATGCCGAGCGCGGCCTGGACGTCGGCGTCGGTCTTGGGGATCACCACGCCCACGGGCTCGATCTGGTAGATCGAGGCGTCGGTGCTGTAGCGGGCGCGATCGAAGGCAGAGAAGCGGACCTCGCCCTCGATGGCGCGCGCGAGCCGTGCCGCCAGCTCCGGCGCGTCCGGCATCGCGGCCGAGATCGGTCCGGGTCAGGGCCGCGGCCATCGGCGAGCCCCGCCACTTTGCTCTAACTGATTGAATTGCCGCATGGTTCTTTGCAGCGCCCCGCCTTGTGCCCGAACGGTCGCCATGCATAATGCCCCGGCTCGCGCGGCCGTGCGAGCTTCGCGCGGAGAGGCAGCATGACCACGAGCCAGCGAAGCGGGCGCCATTTCCTTCAGATCCCGGGGCCGACCAACGTCCCCGACCGCATCCTGCGCGCCATCGACCGTCCGACCATCGACCATCGCGGCCCGGACTTCGTGCGCCTCGCCGGCGAGATCCTGGAGGGGATCAGGCCGATCTTCAAGACGGCGGGTCCGGTCGTGATCTACCCCGCCTCGGGCACCGGTGCCTGGGAAGCGGCGCTGGTCAACACGCTCTCGCCGGGCGACCGGGTGCTGATGGCCGAGACCGGGCATTTCGCGAGCCTCTGGTGCGCCATGGCCAAGCGTCTCGGGCTCGAGTTCGAACTGCTGGAGGGCGACTGGCGCCACGGCGTCGATCCGGAGCGGGTCGAGGCGACTCTGGCCGAGGACCGTGGGCATCGGATCAAGGCAGTCTGCATCGTCCACAACGAGACCTCGACCGGGGTCACCTCGCGGGTCGCCGAGGTCCGGCGCGCGATCGACCGCGCCGGCCATCCGGCGCTGTTCATGGTCGATACCATCTCCTCGCTCGCCTCGATCGACTACCGCCACGACGAGTGGGGGGTCGATGTCACGGTCGCGGGCTCCCAGAAGGGCCTGATGCTGCCGCCGGGCCTCAGCTTCAATGGGCTGAGCCAGAAGGCGATCGCGGCGTCCGCGACGGCCCGGCTGCCGCGCTCCTATTGGGAATGGGAGCCGATGCTGGCCGCCAACGCCAAGGGCGTCTTTCCGTACACCCCGGCGACCAACCTGCTGTACGGCCTGCGCGAGGCGATCGCGATGCTGCAGGAGCAGGGGCTCGAGCAGGTGTTCGCCCGCCACGACCGGCACGCCGAGGCGACCCGGCGCGCGGTCCGCGCCTGGGGCCTCGAGGTGCTCTGCCAGGACCCGCGCGAGTATTCGAGCTCGCTGACCGCGGTGCGGTTGCCGGACGGCCAGGACGCCGATGCGCTCCGCCGGCTGATCCTGGAGCGGTTCGATCTGTCCCTCGGCAACGGCCTCGGCGGGCTCGCGGGCCGGGTGTTGCGGATCGGCCATCTCGGCGATTTCAACGATCTGATGCTGGCCGGCACCCTTGCCGGCGTCGATATGGGGCTCAGGCTGTTCGGCCTCCCCGTCGGTGCCAGCGGGATCGCCGAGGCGCTCGCCTGTCTGGCCGATGGTGGCAGCCAGCCCGCGCGCCGCGCCAGCGCCGCCTGAGACCGCAGCTCCCTGAGCCGCATATGACGCCCGAGAGCGCCGCCCGGCTGCTCGACCTGCTGGCAGCGCGCAGCGGGCTGGTCTGTGCGGTCGGCGCCGGCGGCAAGAAATCGACCCTCTATCGCCTCGCGGAGGCGCACCGGCTGGCGGGCACGGCGCGCATCGGCCTGACCTGCACGGTGACCATGGGACCACCGCCCCGGCAGCTGCCGGACCACCGCCTGATCGCCGGGCCGGAGGCGCTGGCGGCCGCGGTGCCGGCGCTGGCCGCGCGCCACCGTCTGCTCGCCTATGCCCAGCCGTCGCCCAAGCCCGGCCGGCTCGGCGGTCTGCCGGTCGAGCTGATCGCGCGGCTGCACGCCGAGGGCGGCTTCACGGTCACCCTGGTCAAGGCGGACGGCGCCCGCATGCGCTGGATCAAGGCGCCGCACGAGGACGAGCCGGTGCTGCCGGAGGGCATGACGACGCTGCTGCCGGTGGTCTCGGCCAGGGCGCTCGGCCGGCCGCTCGGCGAAGCGATCGGCCATCGGATCGAGCGCGTGGCGGCGGTGACCGGCGCGATGATCGGCGAGCCCCTCAGCCCGATCCACCTCGCCCGTCTGCTGACCAGCGAGCACGGCGCGCTGCAGCGGGCGGGCATGGCCGCGGTGGTGCCGATCGTCAACATGGTCGACGACCAAGCTAGCCTTGCCGGCGCACGCGAGGTGGCGGAGCGGGCGCTCGCCGCCACCGGGCGGTTTGACCGGGTGGTGTTGACCTCGATGATCGCGGCCGATCCGGTGGTCGAGGTGATCAGACGCTGAGCGCCGGGCAACGCGGAGATTGCATTTGGTTTCGACTTATAGTCGAATAGTGGCGGATGAACTTCTATCGGAATCGCCGTTGCCCTTCAATCCGCGCCGCCACCTCACGCTGGTCCGCTCGAACGCCGTCAAGCCGAGCCACTCCCGACGCCTCCTGCAGCGCGCGCTGCCGGACAGCTGGCGGTTCGCTCAGCAGATGGCGGTCGATCTGGTGCGTCAGGTCGAATATCTGGCCTGGGTCGGCCGCGCCGAGACCTTCGACACTTATTTCCTCCGGCAGGCCGAGGCCATGCTGCGCCCCAAGGGGTTGACCGAGCTGATCAGCGGCCAGGTGCGGCCGGAGGGTTCGCCGGCGCCCGAGATCGAGGAGCGCGCCGCCCGCTTTGCCAGCTGGAGCCGGGCGATCGTCACCGCGGTCCTGCTCGATCTGGCGGAGCGGCTCGAGATCAGCACCCCGCATCAGGCGCTGGTCTACCTGCTGACCTGCGACCTGCGCTTCGCCAAGGCGGCGGCGCTCTGGACCGCCGACCACGGCATGGCGTCGGTCGAGCAGGCGCTGCGCGAGCTGCCGGGCCATGCGCTGGTCCTGCTGGCGGCGAGCCCCAACGACACCGCCGAGCGGTTCATGGCCCGGGACGCGTTCTGGGCGGCGGTGATGAAGCGGACCTGAGCAGGCCGGTCGAGGCCCGCCGGCGCCAGCCGGGCATTCAGCCATTCCCCGCACGGGCACCAGCCTGACGTTGTCGCCGGCACCCCGAGGCGATAAGAGACGACGACCCGGCACGGATCGGGTGGGCGAACCGGGGAGGCGAAGGTGGCCGGCGCGCGCTACGTCCTGGCGATCGATCAGGGCACCACCAGCAGCCGGGCGATGCTGTTCGACCGCGCCGGCCGGCCCTGCGCGACCAGCCAGCGCGAGCTCGAGCAGCACTATCCGAAGCCCGGCTGGGTCGAGCACGATCCGGAGCAGATCTGGCGCGATACCCTCGCGGCCGGCCGGAACGCACTCGAGCGGGCGGGCCTGAGCGCTCCCGAGGTCGCGGCGATCGGCATCACCAACCAGCGCGAGACCGTGGTCCTCTGGGAGCGGGCGAGCGGCCGGCCGGTCCATCCGGCGATCGTCTGGCAGGACCGGCGGACGGCGGCGCGCTGCCGCGCGCTGCGGCAGGCCGGCCACGATCCGCTGGTCCAGGCGCGCACGGGCCTGCTGATCGACCCCTACTTCTCGGCGACCAAGCTCGCCTGGCTGCTCGACGAGGTGGCGGGCGCCCGCACCGCCGCAGAGCGGGGCGAGCTCGCCTTCGGCACGATCGACAGCTTCCTGCTCTGGCGCCTGACCGGCGGCCGCGTGCATGCGACCGATGCGACCAACGCGGCGCGCACCATGCTCTACGACATTCACCGGCAGGACTGGGACGATGATCTTTTGCGCCTGCTCGACATCCCGCGCCCCCTGCTGCCGGAGGTCAAGGACTGCAGCACCCTGTTCGGCACCACGCCGGCCGACCTGTTCGGCGCGCCCCTGCCGATCACGGGGATCGCCGGCGACCAGCAGGCGGCAACCGTCGGCCAGGCCTGTTTTGTGCCCGGCATGCTGAAGAGCACCTACGGCACCGGCTGCTTTGCCCTGCTCAACACCGGCGACAAGGCGGTCACGTCCACGAACCGCCTGCTGACGACCATCGCCTATCGCCTCGGCGGCCAGGCGACCTACGCGCTCGAGGGCAGCATCTTCGTTGCCGGCGCGGCCGTGCAGTGGCTGCGTGACGGCCTGAAGCTGATCGGCTACGCCGGCGAGACCGAGGCGCTCGCGGCGGGGATCGAAGGTAGCGGTGGGGTTTATCTGGTACCGGCGTTCGTCGGGCTGGGTGCGCCGCACTGGGACCCGGACGCGCGCGGCGCGATCTTCGGCCTGACCCGGGATGCCGGCATCCCGCAGATCGTGCGCGCGGCGCTCGAATCGGTCGGCTATCAGACCAGCGACCTGCTGGCCGCGATGAGCGCGGACCTCGGCGCTGATTCCGACCAGGCGGTGCGAGTCGACGGTGGCATGGTTGCCAACGACTGGCTCTGCCAGTTCCTGGCCGACATCCTGAACCGGTCGGTCGAGCGGCCGGCGGTGACCGAGACCACGGCGCTGGGGGCCGCCTGCCTTGCCGGGCTCGCGGTCGGGCTCTATCCCTCGCTCGACGCGGTGGCCGGAGCCTGGCGCCTGGAGCGGCGCTTCGAGCCGAGCATGAGCGCGGCCGAGCGTCTGCGCCTTTATACCGGCTGGCAGGACGCCGTCCGCCGCACCCGTAGCACCGTATGAGATAGGGCCCTGGATCATGACGCAGACCTCGGACCAAAGTCGGAACGAGCCGCTACGGGTCGCGCTTGGCGGCTTCGGCGCGATCGGCGGCGTGGTCGCGCGCCGGCTCGATCAGGGGCTGCCCGGGCTGCGCTTGGTCGCGGTCAGCGCGCGGGACGTCGCGAGAGCCGAGGCGAAGATGGCGGACTTCGCCCAGCCGGTGCCGGTGGTCGCCCTCGAGGCGCTCGCCGAAACGGCCGAGATCGTGATCGAATGCGCGCCGCCAACGGTGTTCCGGCAGGTCGCCGAGCCGGCGATCCGGGCCGGCCGGATTTTTTTCGCGGTCAGCGCCGGCCAGCTGTTGGAGCAGGACGATCTGATCGAGCTGGCGCGCGCGAGCGGTGCCCGGATCATCGTCCCGACCGGCGGGCTGCTCGGCCTCGATGCGGTCCGTGCCGCCGCCCTGGGCGAGATCCGGAGCGTCCGGATGATCACGCGCAAGCCACCGGGCGGGCTCGAGGGGGCGCCCTATCTCGCCGAGCGTGGCATCGCGCTCGATCGCCTCGACGCGCCGCACAAGCTGTTTGAGGGCAGCGCCCGCGATGGGGCCCGCGGCTTTCCGGCCAACGTCAACGTCGCCGCAGCCCTCAGCCTCGCTGGCATCGGCCCCGACCGGACCCGGCTCGAGATCTGGGCCGATCCCAGGCTCGAGCGCAACGTCCACCGGATCCTGGTGGAGGCCGACAGCGCCCGCTTCGAGATGCAGATCGAGAACATCCCGACCGCGGAGAACCCGCGCACCGGCAAGATCACCGCGTTGAGCGTGATCGCGGCGCTGAACAGCCTGACCGCGGCCCTTCGGGTCGGCAGCTGAGGAGACCGCTGATGCCAGCCTTCACCACCCGGCCCGAGATTCTGGGTACGTTCGGCGTCGTCACCTCGACCCATTGGCTGGCCAGCGCCACCGGCATGGCGATCCTCGAGCAGGGCGGCAACGCCTTCGATGCCGCGGTCGCCGCCGGCTTCGCGCTGCAGGTGGTCGAGCCGCATCTGAACGGCCCGGGCGGCGATTTGCCGATCCTGCTCTACAGCGCCGCACGCGACGAGCTGCAGGTGATCTGCGGCCAGGGCACCGCGCCGGCGGCGGCGACGATCGAGGCCTATCGCGGGCTCGGGCTCGATCTCGTGCCCGGCACCGGGCTGCTCGCCGCGACCGTGCCCGGCGCCTTCGACGCCTGGCTTTTGATGCTGCGCGACCATGGCACGCTGCGGTTGCGCGACGTGCTGGCGCCGGCGATCGCCTTCGCCCAGAATGGTTATCCCTTGGTGCCGCTGATCAGCGCCACGATCGAGCGCGTGCGCGAGCTGTTCCTCGCCGAATGGCCGAGCTCGGCCGCGGTCTATCTGCCGGGCGGCGCGGTGCCGGCGCCTGGTCGTCTGTTCCGCAACCCGACACTCGCCGCCACCTACCTACGGGTGCTCGAAGAGGCGGAGAGCGCCGGCGGCGACCGCGTGGTCCAGATCGAGGCGGCGCGGAGCGCCTGGTACCAGGGCTTCGTCGCCGCGGCGATCGACCGCTTCTGCCGGCAGAACGCGGTCATGGACAGCTCTGGCCGGCGCCACCGGGGCCTGCTCACCGGCGCCGATCTGGCCGGCTGGCAGGCGACCATCGAAGAGCCGCTGCGCTACGACTATCAAGGCTACACGCTCTTGAAGGCCGGGCCCTGGAGCCAGGCACCGGTGGCGCTGCAGCAGCTGGCCCTGCTCGCGGGATTTGACCTTGCCGGCCTGCGCCCGGACGACCCCGAGTTCGTGCACACGGTGGTCGAGTGCGCGAAGCTCGCGTTCGCCGATCGCGAGGCCTTCTACGGTGATCCCGCGTTCGTCGAGGTGCCGATGGCGGCGCTGCTCTCCGAACCTTACAACGTTGCCCGCCGCGAACTGGTCGACGAACGCGCCTCGCTCGAGCTGCGCCCGGGCCGGATCGAGGGCTATGGCGGCGCGGTCCTGTTCCAGCCGCTTCCCAGCGCGGACGACATTGCCCACGCCGGCGCCCATGGCACGCTGGGGGGCATCGGCGAGCCGACGGTCGCGCCGGTCGACGAGCCGGCGCGCGCCGGCCGCGGCGACACCTGCCACCTCGACGTCATCGACCGCCACGGCAACATGGTCTCGGCGACCCCGTCCGGCGGCTGGCTGCAGAGTTCGCCGGTGATCCCGGAGCTCGGCTTCGGTCTCGGCACCCGCGGCCAGATGTTCTGGCTGGAGGAGGGCCGGCCCGCGAGCCTCGCCCCGGGCAAGCGGCCGCGGACCACGCTCTCGCCTTCGCTGGCACTGCGCGACGGTGAGCCCTGGCTGGCGTTCGGCACCCCGGGCGGCGACCAGCAGGACCAGTGGTCGCTGCATGTGTTCCTGCGCCACGTCCACTTCGGCATGAACCTGCAGGAGGCGATCGACGCGCCAGCGTTCCACACCGAGCACGCGCCGAGCTCGTTCTATCCGCGCGCGGGCCGGCCCGGCCACGTGGCGCTCGAAGGCCGGTTTCCACGCGCGACCATCGAGGATCTGCGTCGGCGCGGCCATCAGGTCGAGGTCGGCGACGACTGGTCGCTAGGGCGCGTGACGGCGGCCGCCAAGGACGGCGAACTGCTCAAGGCAGCGGCCAATCCCAGGCTCATGCAGAACTACGCGATCGGACGCTGAGCCGGCTGGCCTCGACCGGGGGCGCGGGCGGCGGTAGATTGCGGTGCGCTCAGGCGGGAATGGCCCCGCCGCGGCTGAAGGGTCGAGCCATGCGCGAGTTCGCGTCGACGCCCGAGCGGGCGGCGCTCGAGGAAGCCAATGCGCGGCTCGAGCGGCGGGTCGCCGAACTGAGCGCCGAGCTGAAGGCTGCGAGAGACGCCGCCGCGGCCGCCGAGCGCGGCGCCAGCGCCAGCCACGAGCAGTTCCTGGCGGCCGCCGAGAGCCTGATGGACGGGCTCGCGATCTACGATGCCGACGACCGTCTGGTCTATCACAACAGCCGCTACCCTGACCACGCGCCGCCCGCGTTCCGCGCCGTGCTGCGGCAGGGCGCCCGCTTCGAGGACATGGTGCGGGCCGCGATCGCCGACGGCGGCATGTACCATCCGGACATGGGCGCCGACTTCGTCGCCAGCCGCCTCGCCCACCGTAGCGCCCCGACCCAGGATCAGGAGTTCCGGATCGCGGATGGCCGCTGGGTGCGGGTGCGCGAAAGTGCCTTGCCGAGCGGCGGCCGGGTGCTCCTGACCAGCGACATCACGGCGCGCAAGCGGGTGCAGGCCGAACTCGAGGAGCGCGAGCAGCTCCTGCGTCGGATTGCCGACGCCATCCCGCTGCCGATCGTGATCACGCGCATCAACCAGCCTGAGGTGCTGTTTGCCAACGAGCTGGCCGTGGAATGGTTCGGTCTCCGCCTCGGCCCTGAACCGGACGCGATCCGTGATGCCTACGTCAACCCCCGCGAGCGCCGGCTGCTGGTCGACCAGCTGTGCGCCGAGGGGCGGGTCGACGGCCTCGAGGTGCGCCTGCGCCGGGTCGACGGCACCATCATGTGGGCGCTGCTGTCGGCGCGCGGCATCACGATCGCCGGCCAGCTGGCGATGCTGACCACGGTCACCGACATCAGCGAGCGCAAGGCGCAGCAGGTCGAGCTCGAGGAGGGCGAGCACCGCCTGCGGGCGATCGCCGAGGGCGTCCCGCTCAGCATCGCGATCGCACGCATCGAGTCGCCGCGCATCCTGTTTGCCAACGCCCGCGCCGAGGAGACCTTCGGGCTGCGCGCCGGGCTCGAGGGCGACGCGGTGCGCGCGGTGTACGTGCGCCCGGCCGATCGCGCGACCCTGATCGAGCGGCTGGCGGTCGAGGGTCGGGTCGACGGCTTCGAGGTCGAGCTGCGGCGGGTCGACGGCCGCCCGATGTGGGCCCTGGTGTCAGGGCGGACCGTCACCTTCGGCGGCCAGCCGGCGGTGCTGACCGCGGTCACCGACATCAGCGAGCGCAAGACGATCGAGGAGGCGCTGCGGGCGAGCGAGGCGCGGCTCGCGGCGTTCATGGACAACGCCCCGGTGGGGATGTTCTTCAAGGACCTCGAGGGCCGCTACGTGCTTGCCAATCCGGAGATGAGCAAGGTCTTTGCGCGTTCCGCCGAGGGCATGCTTGGGCTGACCGCCGCCGATATCGACACAGAGCACGATAGCAAGCTCATCGCCGAGCGCGACCGGATCGTGTTCGAGACCGGCCGCGCCCAGGTCATCGAGGAGTACACCGCCGGTCTCGATGCCTACAGCTGGAGCCTGGTGATCCGCTTTCCGATCCGCGACGGTGGCGGCCGGATCACCCACATCGGCGGCTTCGACGTCGACATCACCCAGCTCAAGGCGACCGAGCAGCGCCTCAGGGCGAGCGAGCAGCGCTTCCGGGCGTTGGCCGAGGCGCATCCGGTGCCGCTGTTCATCACCGAGCTCGAGACCGGGCGGGTGATCTTCGCCAGCCCGCCCTGCGCCGAGCTTCTGCAGATCCCGCTGCCGGAGCTGGTCGGCGGCACGACCATGCGGATTTATACCGATCCGGGCGACCGGGCGCGGATGGCCGCGCAGCTCAAGCGCGAGGGCTGCCTGAACGGCGCCGAGGTTCGCCTGCGCCGGCCCGACGGCTCCGAATTCTGGGCGGCCTACACCTCGAAGTTGATGACCTTCGAGGGCACCCACGCAGTCGTGACCGCGATCGTCGATCTCACCGGGGCCAAGCGCATCCAGGCCGAGCTCGAGCGCCAGCGCCAGATTTTGCATCAGAACGAGAAGATGAGTGCCTTGGGCTCGCTGCTCGCCGGCGTCGCGCACGAGCTGAACAACCCGCTCTCGGTGGTGGTCGGCCACGCCGGCCTGCTCGAGGAGCTGGCGCCGGAGGAGGCGACCCGCGAGCGCGCGGTCAAGATCCGGACGGCGGCGGACCGCTGCGCGCGCATCGTCCGGACCTTCCTCGCCATGGCTCGCAGCCAGCCCAGGCAGCGCGGCCCGGTGCAGCTGAATGCCACGATCGAGGAAGCGCTCGAGATCGTCGCCTATGGTCTGCGCACCGCCGACATCGAGGTGATCCGGGAGCTCAAGCCGGATCTGCCGCCGGTCTGGGGGGATGACGATCAGCTGCATCAGGTGTTCGCGAACCTGTTCGTCAACGCCCAGCAGGCGCTGCAGGAGATCGCCGGACCGCGTCGGCTGCGCGTCACGACCCGCCACGACCCGAGCCGGGTCTCGGTCGAGGTCGCGGACAACGGCCCGGGCATCCCGGCCGAGATCGCGCCGCGGATTTTTGACCCGTTTTTCACCACCAAGCCGCGCGGCGTCGGCACCGGGGTCGGGCTGTCGGTCTGTCACGGCATCGTGAGCGCCCACGAGGGCGAGATCCGGCTCGTGAGCCGGCCTGGCGAGGGCGCGCGCTTCGTCGTGCGCCTGCCCTGCTCCGGGGGTGATCGCAGTCCGGTCGTCGTCGGGGAGATGGCTGGTCCACGGCGCCGCGGCCGGATCCTGGTGGTCGACGACGAGCCGGACATCGCGCAGCTGCTGGCCGATGTCCTGGAGCGCGACGGCCACCAGGTCCAACGCGCGCTGAGCGGCCGCGAGGCGCTGGCCTGGCTCGCCGAGGGCGCGGTCGATCTGATCATCAGCGACCTGCACATGCCGGACATGGACGGTCCCTCGCTCTATCGCGCGCTCGCCGCCAACCGGCCCGAGCTCGCGGGGCGCATGGCGTTCATCACCGGCGACACGCTCGCCGCCGACCTCACCGGCTTCCTCAGCGAGATCGGCGCCCGGGTGCTGGAGAAGCCGCTCGACCCCGGCGACCTCAGCCGCCGCGTCCAGGCGCTGCTCGCCGAAGGCGGCTAGCGCCGGCGAGCTTGGCGTCGCGGGTGCGCTGGCGCACGCGCCAGAAACGGCTGGCCTGGCACCGAATTTGCGTTAAGCTGCAATGACAAAGATCCAAAGGACAGGGGCCCAGGCGGCGGCGGGATGCAGCAGACCCAGATCCAGTCGCAGACCCAGATGCAGGATCAGGTCCGGTGGGAGACCTACGATCCTGCCGGCTATTATTGCGAGATGCTGGGCCGGGACCAGGGCGCCGAGCCGGGGATCGCGCTGATCCGCGACCGGATCGGGCGCATGAGCATGGCCGAGCTGCGCCGCCGGGCCGAGCTCGCCGAGCGCGAGCTGTTCAACCTCGGCATCACCTTCACGGTCTACTCCGAGCGCGACGCGATCGACCGCATCCTGCCGTTCGACGTCATCCCGCGCGTCCTCACCGCCGCCGACTGGCGCACGATCGAGACCGGCGTGCAGCAGCGGGTCGCGGCGATCAACCGTTTCCTCGCCGACGTCTATCACGATCAGAAGATCCTGAAGGATGGCGTCGTGCCGGCCGATCTCGTGCTCGGCAACCCCAACTACCGGCGCCAGATGATCGGGCTCGACCTGCCGCACGACTGCTACGTGCAGATCTGCGGCATCGACATCGTGCGCGACCAGGAGGGCCGCTTCCTGGTGCTCGAGGACAATGCGCGCACGCCGTCTGGCGTCTCCTACGTGATCGAGAACCGCTATCTGATGCTGCGCAGCTTCGCCGATCTGGTCGCGGGCCTGCGCCTGCGCCGGGTCGACGGCTACGGGCCGAAGCTCAACGAGGCGCTCTGGGCGATCGCACCACCGGGTACGTCCGAGCCGCAGATCGTCCTGTTGTCGCCCGGCGTTTTCAACTCGGCCTATTTCGAGCACGTGTTCCTGGCGCGCGAGCTCGGGGTCGCCCTGGTCGAGGGCCGCGACCTGATCGTCGATGACGACCGCGTCTTCATGAAGACCACCGCCGGGCTCGCGCCGGTCGACGTGATCTATCGCCGGATCGACGACGACTTCCTCGACCCGGAGGCGTTCCGTCCGGACAGCCTGCTGGGCGTGCCCGGGCTGATGCGCGCCTATCGCGCCGGCAAGGTGGCACTCGCCAACGCGATCGGCACCGGGGTCGCCGACGACAAGGCCATCTACGCCTACATGCCGCGGATCATCCGGTACTACCTCGGCGAGGAGCCGATTCTGGCCAACGTCGAGACCAACATCTGCCGCGAGCCCGCGGGCCTGCGCTATACCCTCGATCACCTGGCCGAGCTGGTGGTCAAGCCGGTCGGCGAATCCGGCGGCTACGGCATCACGGTCGGGCCGCGCGCCTCGCGCGCCGAGCTCGAGGTGTGCCGCGCGCGGCTCGAGGCCGAGCCCGCCAATTACATCAGTCAGCCGATGATCGGGCTGTCGGTCGCCCCGACCCTGACACCGTCGGGGATCGCGCCCCGCCACGTCGATCTGCGGCCGTTCGCGGTCACCGGCACCGATACCTGGGTGCTGCCGGGCGGCCTGACCCGGGTGGCGCTGCGCCAGGGTTCGCTGATCGTCAACTCCTCGCAGGGCGGGGGCTCGAAGGATACCTGGGTCCTTGGATAGCCTGCTCGCCCGGTTCGCCGAGAACAGCTTCTGGATGGCCCGCTACATGGAGCGGGCCGAGAACCTGGCGCGCATCCTGGACGTCAACGAGACCTTCGCGCAGAACAGCGAGGGCGTGAAGGAGTGGCTGCCGATCGTCCAGCTGTATTCGGATGCCGAGCGCTTCTTCGAGGACCACGAGGCGGCGACCGCCGATGCCGTGCTCCATTTCTACGTGCTCGACCGGACCAATCCGACCTCGATCGCCGCGACCGTCCAGATGGCGCGCGAGAACGCCCGCTCGCTGCGCCACGTCATCAGCACCGAGTCCTGGGCCCATCTCAACGTCTTCTACAACCGCCTGCTGACCTTGCGCCAAGCCGACCTCGAGCTCTCGAATCTGTCACGCGTGTGTGCCCGGATCAAAGAGGACTGCCAGCTGCATACCGGGATCATGGAAGGCACCGGCTACCGCACCCAGAGCTGGTACGCCTATCAGATCGGCAAGCAGATCGAGCGTATGGATCAGGCCACGCGCCTGCTCGACATCAACTACCACCGCCTGCTGCCGGCGGTCGACGAGGCCGGATCGCCGCTCGACGCCAGCCAGTGGAATGCGCTCTTGCGCTCGGTCGCCGGCTACCACGCCTTCCGCCGGGTCCATCCGCGCGGCATGCAGCCGGCCAAGGTCGCGGAGTTCCTGCTGTTCGACCTCGCGTTCCCGCGCTCGGTGGCGCTTTGCATCCGCGCGATCGACGAGCTCGCCCTGGCGCTCGCCGCCCGGCTCGGCCTGGACGATCCGCCGTGGGCCATGGGGGCGCTCTCGACCCTGCGCGGGGTCGCCCGCTACACCACGATCGAGGACGTGATGGCGACCGGCCTGCACGAGTTCCTGGACCAGATCCAGGGCCACCTGATCGTCTTCACCGACGAACTCGGCGATGGCCTGTTCGGGCACCGCTACTAGTTCCCGCCGCCCATCCCACCGCCCATGTCGCAGCACCTCAGCATCCGCCATACGACGGTCTACCGCTACCGGCGACCGGTGACCTTCAACGAGCATCGCGCCATGTTCCGGCCGCGCGACAGCCACGACCTGCGCGTCCTGAACGCCGAGCTGGTGCTGAGCCCGCCCGGCGAGGTGCGCTGGATTCACGACGTGTTCTCGAACTCGATCACGCTCATCACCTTCGCCGAGCCGGCCGCCGAGCTGCGCTTCGAGAGCCTGGTCGAGATCGAGCACTATGGCCTCAACGATCCCGAGAAGATGCTGCGGGAGTACGCCACCAGCTATCCGTTCCGCTACGACAACGATCAGATCGTCGACCTGCTGCCGACCGTGCAGGGCCACTATCCCGACCCCGACGGCGCGGTCGCGGCCTGGGCCCGACAGTTCCTCGATCCCGGCGAGACCACCAACACCGAGGCGCTGCTGGTGCGGATCACGCGCGCGATCCAGCAGCGGTTCCGCTACGAGGAGCGGGTGATGCGCGGGACCCAGGCGCCGGCCGAGACGCTCCAGCTTGGCAGCGGCACCTGTCGCGACTTCGCGCTGTTCATGATCGAGGCGGTGCGCTCGCTCGGGCTCGCGGCGCGCTTCGTGTCCGGCTATCTGTACGACCCGGCGCTCGATGGCGCCGGTCCCGGCCTGTCGGGCGCGGGCTCGACCCACGCCTGGGTTCAGGTCTACCTGCCGGGCGCCGGCTGGGTCGAGTTCGATCCGACCAACGGCTTGGTCGGCGGCCCGAATCTGATCCGGGTCGGCGTGACGCGCGATCCGCGCCAGGCGATCCCGATCGAGGGCAGCTACAACGGCGCCGCCTCGGACTTCCTCGACATGCAGGTCGAGGTCAAGGTCACCGCCGGCGAGCTCCGCTGACGTTGCGTCCCGCGGCCGAGGGCGTATCTTGATGCCATGGCCACGGCCGCCAAGCAGCTCCAGACGTCGCTCGCCGAGTTCCTTGACTGGGACGACGGCACGGACACGCTCTACGAGCTCGTCGAGGGGCGGATCGTCGCCATGGCGGCGACGAGCGACGCCCACGGCACCATCGTCATCAATCTCGGTACGGAACTGAAGCAGGTATTGCGACGACCTTGCCGCGTCGTCGGCAATGCCGGGATCATCCTGCCGGAGCGCGATGACCGCTATTACATTGCCGATCTCGCCGTGGCCTGCGACCAGCCAGCCAGCCAGCGGCCCTATCTGCCCGAGCCGCGGCTGATCGTCGAGGTCTTGTCACGCTCGACCGCGGCCCATGATCAGGGCGTCAAGGGCGAGGATTACCGGCAGCTGCCCTCGGTCCAGGAGATCCTCTTCGTGTCCAGCGAGCGGCGGCGGGTCGTGCGAGTACGGCGCGAGGCCGATCACTGGGTGATCGAGGATTTCATAGGCGACGCCTCGATCCGTTTGGTGAGTGTCGACGCAACCGTTTCACTGTCGGCGATCTACGACGAGGTCGCGTTTGGCGAGCCCTCCCCTCCGACTGCAGGGACAGGCGGTCGGCGGCGGCGTCGCGCAACGCCTGCAGCAGCCCGTCGGCACAAGAAACCAAAGGGCGGTTGAACGCGAGCTTGCCGCGGAACATCCGCTCGTCCTCATCGATGGCGCGACCTGTCCTTAGGCGCTCCGTCTCAGACGTTCAGGTAGTTCAGCGCGAGCCCGGGGCGCGGCCAGTCGAGGGCGACCAGGCGGCCGGCGCCCGAGAGGGTGACGTAGGCGGTCCTGAGGTCCGAGCCGCCGAAGCAGATGTTGGTCGTGTGCATGTCCGGCATCGGCAGGTGCTCGATCCTGCCGCCGTCGGGCGAGATGGTCGTGATGCCGCCGTGGGCGAGGGTCGCGACGCAGATGTTGCCGTTCGGCTTCGACGGCCAGCGAATCGAAGCGCTGGTAGGCGCCGCCCGGCTGGGCGACCAGGCGGCCGCCGTGGGGTGAGGGCCAGGGCTGGCGCGCGAGCACGCCGGGCTCGACGATGTCGAACGCCCAGAGCCTTGCGGCCTCGGTCTCGGCGACGTAGAGCGTGGTGCCGTCGGGCGACAGGCCGATGCCGTTCGGGGTCACCATCGGGAACGCGACCTCGCGGATCAGCGAGCCGTCGGCCTTGGCGTAGAAGACAGCGCCATAGTCCAGGTCGCGCTGACGCCGCTTGCCGAGGTCGGTGAAATAGAAGCCGCCGTGGGCGTCGAACACGATGTCGTTGGGCCCGCGCAGCTGGACCTCAGGCGTGCCCCGATAGAGCACCTCGACCGCGCCGGTCCGAAGGTCGATGCGCTCGATCCGGCCGCCCGAATAGTCCCAGGCCTGGACCACCGGCCGCAGGCCATGCTCGGTCTGGACAAACTCGAAGCCGCCGTTGTTGCAGATGTAGCACTTGCCGTCCGGGCCGATCGCGGCGCCGTTCGGGCCGCCGCCCGGGGTCGCCACCACCTCCTTGCGACCGTCGGGCAGGACGCGGGTCAAAGAGCGGCGCTCAATCTCGACCACGAGCACAGAGCCGTCGGGCATGGCGACCGGCCCCTCCGGAAACCTCAGCCCGGTCGTGATCTCGCGCAACTCCGCCATGACGCCCTCCCTGTCGCCCGCTTTCCGACCGCGGGACTTTCCCGCGCCAAGCTATCAGCGCCGGCCGCTGAGGGAAAGCGACGGCGGTCGCCTTAACGGAACCCTAAGGCCAAACGAGCACATTGCTGAGCGGAGATCCGGGCGAAGCCGAAGCTTATCCCGAAGGCCGCGCCATGGACCTCAGCGCAAGGGGACTGAAGGTGACCGAAGCGACGACGACCGCCACCGACTTTCATGGCCGGGCGCTCCGGCGGGCGCGCCGAAACGATCGCGGCCGGCCGGGCGTGCTCGCCTGGCTCGCCGGCCTCAGCGTCCACTTTGCGGTCGTCCTGCTGCTGGTGGTCTGAGCCCCAGGCAGGGCGCCGAGCCCGCGCTACGGGCGATCGGGCGCCTCGGGGCCCGCGAGGAGGGTGTCGAGCCGCGCCTGCTCGGCGGCGGTCAACGCTTCGGGCTCCGCGCGGCGGCGCCGGTGCAGATGGATCGCGATGCCGCCGGCGCCTGCCAGCAGCAGCACTGCTGGCCCAAACCACAACCCCCAGGTCGCCGGCTCGACCGGCGGCTTGAGCAGCACGAAGTCGCCGTAGCGCGCGGTCAGGAAGGCGATGATCTGTTGATCGCTGTCGCCGGCGACCAGCCGCTCGCGCACGAGGCGCCGCAGGTCGTCGGCAAGATCGGCATCGGAATCGTCGATCGACTGGTTCTGACAGACCAGGCAGCGCAGTTGCTTGGAGAGCGCCCGCGCGCGTTGCTCGAGCACCGGATCTTTCAGCATCTCGTCCGGACGGGTCGCAGCCCGGGCCTCGGGTGCCACCAACGCCGCGAGCAGCAGCAGGAGGCCGAGCCAGCGTCTCATCCGTTCAGCTTCGCCAGCATCGGCAGCAGCGTCTGGTCGACGTCCTGCGGCATCAGGGGCCCGACGAACTTGTGCCGGATGCGGCCGTCGGCATCGATCACGAAGGTCTCCGGGACGCCGTAGACCCCCCAGTCGATCGCGACCCGGCCTGACCGGTCGGCACCGATCCGTCGGAACGGGTTGCCGAGCTCGCCGAGCCAGGCGTCGACCTGGTCCGGCTTGTCCTTGTAGTTGATGCCGTAGACCGCAACACCCTGGTCGGCGAGCCGGAGCAGCAGCGGTTGCTCGGCGCGACACGGTACGCACCAGGACGCGAACACGTTGACCAGCACCGCCTGACCCTTCAGATCCGCGCTCGACAGGCCGGGCCGGTCGATGCCGTCGACCGGCGGCAGATCGAAGGTCGGCACAGGCTTGCCGATCAGGGCCGAGGGCAGGATGCTCGGATCGCGGGTCAGGCCGACCGCCAGCCCGATGCCGATGCCTGTGAACACCAGCACCGGGATCAGATAGAGCAGCCGGCGGAGGGTCATGGCCTGGTCATTGCTGGAGCGCCGGTCACGCCCGGGCGGCAGCTGCGGCGAGCCGGGCGCGCGCGGCCGCCGGGGCGCCGACCCGATGGCGGCGGTCGGTCAGCGACAGCAGCCCGGCGAGCCCCATGATCGCGACCCCGCCCCAGATCCACATCACCAGCGGGTTGTCGTAGATGCGCACCGCATGGGCATTGGTGCCGGCCTTGGCGCCTTCGGCCGGGTCGCCCAGGACCACGTAGAGATCGCGCCAGAAGCCGGTGTCGATCCCGGCCTCCGAGGTCGCCTGGCGCTCGACCGGGTAGAAACGGCGTTCGGGCTTGAGCGTCGCGACCGGGCGGCCGTCCCGGGTGATCTCGAAGGTCGCGCGCCGGGCGGCGTAGTTCGGGCCCTGATGGTCGGCGATGCCGTCGAGCTTGAAGTCGTAGCCGGCGAGGTGTGCCGTGTCGCCCGGCTGCATGACCAGGATCGCCTCGCCCCGCCAGGCGCTGGATGCGGTCACGCCGGCGACCAGCACGCCGACCCCGATGTGGGCGAGCGTCATGCTGTAGGCCGAGCGCGGCAGGCCCTTGGCCCGCTGCCAGCTCTGGGAGGGCGGCACGCGCAGCAGCTGCACCCGGCCCGCGAGCTCGGCGAGCGAGCCCGCCACCACCCAGGCCGCGAGCGCGAGGCCGCCGGCGGCCAGGATGCCGCGGCCGCCTGCGAGCACGAGCTCCGCGATCACGACGACTACGGTGAGTGCCAGCGCCAGCTTGAGCCGGCCCAGCACGCCCGCGAGATCGCCCCGCTTCCAGGCGAGCATGGCGCCGACCGGCACCGCGACCAGGAGCGGCACCATGAGCGGCGCGAAGGTCGCGTTAAAGTAGGGCGGGCCGACCGAGATCTTCGGGCCGCCCATGGACTCGAGCAGGAGCGGGTAGAGGGTGCCGAGGAAGACCGTGGCGCAGGCGGTCGCCAGCAGGAGGTTGTTGAGCAGCAGGCCGCCTTCGCGCGAGATCGGCGCGAACAGGCCGCCCGCCTGCAGCTGCGGCGCCCGCCAGGCGTAGAGGGCGAGCGAGCCGCCGATCGCGATCACCAGGAGCGCCAGCACGAACACGCCGCGCGCCGGATCGATCGCGAAGGCGTGCACCGAGGTCAGGACGCCCGAGCGGACCAGGAAAGTGCCAAGCAAACTCAGGGAAAACGCCAGGATCGCGAGCAGGATGGTCCAGCTCTTGAGGCTCGCGCGCTTCTCGACCACGAGCGCGGAGTGGAGCAGCGCGGTCGCGGCCAGCCAGGGCATGAAGGACGCGTTCTCGACCGGGTCCCAGAACCACCAGCCGCCCCAGCCGAGCTCGTAGTAGGCCCAGTAGCTGCCGAGCGCGATGCCGAAGCTGAGACAGCACCAGGCGGCGAGCGTCCAGGGCCGCACCCAGCGCGCCCAGCTGGCGTCGACCCGGCCCTCGATCAGGGCGGCGATCGCGAAGGCGTAGGCCATCGAGAGGCCGACGTAGCCCGTGTAGAGCATCGGCGGATGGGCGGCCAGCGCCGGGTCCTGGAGGATCGGGTTGAAGCCCTGGCCATCGGGCGGCGCCGGGTCGAGGCGCAGGAACGGGTTCGAGGTGAACAGCATGAAGGCGAGGAAGCCGACCCCGATCAGCGCCTGCACCCCCAGCACCCGCGCCCGGAACGGCGCCGGCAGATTGCGCCCGAAGAGTGCCACGCCCGCGCCGTAGAGGCCGAGAATCCAGACCCAGAGCACCAGCGAGCCCTCGTGGTTGCCCCAGGCGGCGGCAATCTTGTAGATCAACGGGTTGCCGGAATAGGAGTTGTCGGCGACCAGGCGGACCGAGAAGTCGGAGATCGCGAACGCCTGGAGCAGGGCGCCGAACGCGAGCGTCAGGCAGAGGAACTGGCCGATCGCGGTGGTGCGGGCAAGGTCCATGAGGCCGGGATCGCCGCGCGCGGCACCCCAGAACGGCAGACTGCCCTGGATCAGCGCGAGGCCGAGGGCCAGCACCAGAGCGTAATGGCCAATCTCCGCGATCATCGAGTGTCCCCGGGCTTGGCTGCCGCCGCGGCTTCCTGGGCGGTCTCGCCCTCGCGCCAGCGGCCCGCCGCCTTCAAGGCGTTGGCGACCTCAGGCGGCATGTACTTCTCGTCGTGCTTGGCCAGCACCTCGCTGGCGACGAACACCCCGCCGCCATCGATGCTGCCCTGGGCGACGATGCCCTGGCCCTCGCGGAACAGGTCCGGCAGGAGGCCGCGGTAGCGCACCTTCACCTCGTGGACCCGGTCGGTCAGCGCGAAGCGCACCGTGCCGTCGGCCGCGCTCCGATCGACGCTGCCCGGCACGACCAGGCCGCCGAGCCGGAAGCGCTGGCCGGGGTCGATCCGCCCAGTTGCGATGTCGGTCGGGGTGACGAAGAAGGCGATGCTGTCCGAGAAGGCCAGGACCACCAGGCCGGTCGCACCGCCGAGCAGGACCAGCAATGCCGCCACCAGGATCAGCCGCTGGCGCTTGCGCAGGCGCATCAGGCCCGCTCGCCGGCCTGACCGCCGGCATCGGAGGCGAGCTCTGCACCCGGCGGGACCACCGGACGCAGGCGCGGCCGGCTGGCCGCACGCGGCCGCACGACCCGGCGTAGCTGCTCAAGCTCCGCCTCGCGCCGGCGCGCCGTCCACCAGCTCTGCGCCAGCAGGCCGATCAGCACCAGCGCGGCAAAGCCGAACGCCGGCCAGACGAAGGCCGCGTAGCCGCCCATCGCGAAGAAGTCGCTCAACCGTCCGCTCCCGGGGCCAGCGTCACGCCATCCCGGCCATCAGATAGCGCGAATTGGCGGCCCTGCCCACCGCCATGCAACGACGCATTCACGCGCCCCGGACTAAGCTGCCTTGCCCGATCTGGTCGGACCCGGGCATTCGGGGTATGAAGCGCGGATGACCTTCGCCGTCCAGATTGATCTGCCAGGCGCGCCGGCGCCGGTTGTCCTGCTGCCCGCGCCGGCCGCTCTCGCGCGCGAGGTCGACGGCCTGCTCGGCGCGGTCGACGGCGCCGACCAGACCGTCCTGCTGCCCCGGCTGAAGGAGTGGCTGGACCGCCACCAGACGGGGCTCCGCCACCAGTTCGAGGCCGACAACAACGCCGAGGCGGTGGTCTACGGCCGCTGCCGGCTGATCGACGCCTTGCTGCGCGGCCTGCTCGACTTCGCCCACGCGCGCGTCTTCCGGATGGCCAATCCGACCGCCGGCGAACGTCTGGCGGTCGCCGCGGTCGGCGGCTACGGCCGCGCCGAGCTGGCGCCCTATTCCGATGTCGACCTTCTGTTCCTGCACCCCTACAAGCGCACCCCGCACATCGAGCAGATGATCGAGTTCTCGCTCTACCGGCTCTGGGATCTCGGCCTCAAAGTCGGCCAGGCGACCCGCTCGGTCGACGACTGCCTGCGGCTGGCCCGGACCGACCTGCAGATCTGCACGAGCCTGCTCGAGGCGCGTTTCCTGTGGGGCGAGCGGGCGGTGTTCGACGCCTTCGCGACCCGCTTCGAGGCCGAGGTCGTCGAGGGCCGCGGCCGGGTGTTCGTCGAGGCCAAGCTCGCCGAGCGTGATACCCGCCATCAGCGCACCGGCGACAGCCGCTACCTGCTCGAGCCGAACGTCAAGGAGGGCAAGGGCGGCCTGAGAGACCTGCAGACCCTGTTCTGGCTCGGCCGCTTTCTCTACCGGATCGACGATCCGGCCGAGCTGGTCACCCACGGCGTGCTGAACCAGGCGACGCTGCGCCAGTTCGGCAAGGCGCGCCGGTTCCTGTGGACCGTGCGCTGCCATCTGCATTTCCTCGCCGGGCGCCCGGAGGAGCGCCTGACCTTCGATCTCCAGCCCGAGGTCGCGCGCCGCATGGGCTATCGCGAGCGCCGGGCGTCGAGCAGCGTCGAGCGCTTCATGAAGCACTACTACCTGGTCGCCAAGGAGGTCGGCGCGCTGACCCGGATCTTCTGCGCCGCGCTCGAGGAGCAGCACCGGCGCCGGCCACGCCTGGGCCTCGCCCGGCTCGGCTTCGGCCGGAGGCGGGTCGACGGCATGGTCATCCAGGGTGGGCGGATCATGCCGGCGACCCCGGATCTGTTCGAGCGCGAGCCGGTCGCCATGCTGCGGCTGTTCCACCTGGCCCAGGAGCGCGATCTCGACATCCACCCGGAGGCCTGGCGGGCGGTCACCCAGAGCCTGCGGCGGGTCGACGTCGGGCTGCGCGAGAGCCGGGCCGCCAACGAGCTGTTCCTGAAGATGCTGACCTCGCGCAGGGACCCGGCGACCACCCTGCGACGGATGAACGAGGTCGGCCTGCTCGGCCGTTTCCTGCCCGAGTTCGGGCGCGTGGTCGCCCAGATGGAGCACAGCCTCTACCACGTCTACACGATCGACGAGCACACGATCCGGGCGATCGGCATGCTGCATCAGATCGAGACCGGCCAGCTCGAGGGCGAGCTGCCGCTGGCGACCGGCCTGATGCCCAAGGTCCTGTCCCGGACCGAGCTGTACGTCGCGGTCCTGTTCCACGACCTCGGCAAGGGCCGGGCGGGCGATCATTCCGAGGTCGGCGCGCGCCTGGTCCAGCGCACCGGGCCGCGGCTCGGCCTCAGCGACGAGCAGATCGAGACCGTCAGCTGGCTGGTGCGCCATCACCTCCTGCTCAGCCGGGTCGCCTTCAAGCGTGACATCGAGGATCCGAAGACGGTCAGCGACGTGGTCGAGGTCATCCAGTCCCCCGAGCGCCTGCGCCTGCTGCTCGTGCTGACCGCGGCCGACATCCGGGCGGTCGGGCCGAACGTCTGGAACGGCTGGAAGGGCCAGCTGCTGCGCGATCTCTACCACGAGGCCGATGCCGCGCTCGCCGGCGGCGACGTGAGCGGGCGGCGGCGGGACCGGATCGAGGCTGCCAGGCAGGCGCTGGCCGAGGCGCTGGCCGACTGGCCGGCCGCCGAGCGCGAGCGCTTCCTCACCCGCCACGACCCGCGCTACTGGCTCAGCTTCGACCTGGAGACCTCGGTCCGGCACGCCGAGCTCGTGCGCCGGGCCGAGGCCGCCAAGAGCCCGCTCACCCTCGACTTCCGGATCGATCAGTTCCGGGCTCGCACCGAGGTCGTGCTGTTCGCGGCCGACCACCCGGGGCTGTTCATGAAGGTCGCGGGCGCGTTCGCGCTGAGCGGCGCCTCGATCGTCGACGCGCGGATCTTCACCACCACCGACGGCATGGCGCTCGACAGCTTCGGCATCCAGAACGTCGAGGACCGCGGCGCGGTCGCCGACCCGGCCCGGTTGGAGCGCATCCGGCGCAACGTCGAGCGGGCGCTGGCCGGCGAGATCGCGCTCGATCGCACCCTCGCCGGGCGCCGCTCCCTGCCCCAGCGGGCGGATGTGTTCGAGGTCGAGCCGCGGGTCCTGATCGACAATGGCGCGAGCCGCACTCACACCGTGCTCGAGCTCAACGGCCGCGACCGCCCAGGCCTGCTCTACGACGTCGCCAAGACGCTCAAGGACCTCGGCATGGGCATCTCGAGCGCCCACATCAGCACCTACGGCGAGCGGGTGGTCGACGTGTTCTACGTCAAGGACGTGTTCGGGCTGAAGATCACCCAGCCGCCCAAGATCCGCCAGTTTCAGCGCCGGCTGACCGCCGCGCTGACCGGCGCGCCGGCCAAGCCTGGCCAGGGAGCGCCCGACGGTGGCCGCTGAGCCGGCGGCCGTCGCCGGGGCGGCGCAAACCGCGCCCGGGCGGCTGGTCCATGCGGTCGCGACCGTCGGCTCGATGACCCTGATGTCGCGCGGACTGGGCTTCGTGCGCGACCTCCTGGTCGCCGACGTGCTTGGGGCCGGCCCGCTGGCGGACGCCTTCTTCGTTGCCTTCAAGCTGCCGAACTTCCTCCGCCGCCTGTTCGCGGAGGGCGCTTTCAACGCCGGCTTCGTGCCGATGTTCGCGCGCACGCTGGAGGCCGACGGGCCCAAGGTCGCCAAGGCCTTCGGCGAGCAGGCCCAGGCGGCGCTGGTCGGCGTCCTGGTGCCGCTGGTGCTGCTCGCGATCCCGGCGATGCCCTGGCTGATCACGATCTTCACGCCCGGCTTCGCGCCGCCCGACCCGCGCTACGCGGCCGCGGTCGAGCTGTCGCGGATCACATTCTGCTACATTCTCTTCATCTCGCTGGTGGCGCTGCAGAGCGGCGTGCTCAACTCGATGAACCTGTTCGGGGCGGCCGCCGCGAGCCCGGTCGTGCTCAACATCACCATGATCACGGCGCTGGGCCTCTCCATCGTCTGGCTGGATGCGCCGGCCTATACGCTCGCCTGGTCCGTGGCCGCCGCGGGCCTGCTCCAGTTCCTCTGGCTGCGCTTCTCGCTCTGGCGGGCCGGCATGGCGCTGGCGTTCCGCAGGCCGAGGATCAGCCCCGAGATCCGGCGCCTGTTCGCGCTGATCGTGCCGGGCGCGATCGGCGCCAGCGCCGCCCAGATCAGCGTGCTGATCGACATCTTCTTCGCCTCGCTGCTGCCGACCGGCGCGGTCTCCTACCTCTACTACGCCGATCGCCTGAGCCAGCTACCGCTCGGCGTGATCGGGGTCGCGGTCGGCACGGCGCTGCTTGCCGCTGCTCGCCCGCCAGCTGCGCGCGGGCGAGGTCGCGGCCGCGCTGAAGAGCCAGAACCTCGCGATCGAGCTCGCGCTGCTGCTCACTTTGCCAGCGGCGCTGGCGCTGATCGTGCTCGCCTGGCCGATCATCCACGTGCTGTTCGAGCACGGCGCCTTCGGCCCCGAGGACAGCCTCAAAACGAGCTGGGCGCTCGCCGCCTATGCTGCCGGCCTGCCCGCCTACGTGCTGATCAAGGTGCTGGCGCCGGGCTTCTTCGCGCGCGAGGACACCAAGACCCCGGTCAAGGTGGCGCTCGTGTGCCTGGCCGCCAACCTGGTGTTCGTGGTCACCCTGATGTGGCCGCTCGCGCATGTCGGGATCGCGCTCGCGACCGCGCTCTCGGCCTGGCTGAACGCTGGCCTGCTCGCCTGGCTGCTGCGCCGCGACGGGCTGCTCCAGCCCGATGCCCGCCTCAGGCGGCGCCTGCCGCGGATCGTCAGCGCCTCGCTCGCCATGGCGGCCGGCCTCTGGCTCGCGCAGCGCTGGCTCGCTCCCGTGCCGCCGACGCTCGGCCTGGCCCTGCTGGTCGCGGGCGGCGGCGGCGGTTTCCTGGCGCTCGCCAAGGTCTCCGGCGCCCTCGATTTCCGCGAGCTCAGAGGCGCCTTTGGCCGGCGCGGCGCTTGACGTCCGGCCCGCCATCCCGATAACTCCCCGCACATCCATCCGGGAACGAACGAAGGCGGGCCATGCAAGGGCGGATCTTCTCCGGCGTGCAGCCGAGCGGCAACCTGCACCTCGGCAACTATCTGGGCGCGATCCGCAACTGGGTGCGGCTGCAGGGCGAGTACGAGGCGATCTACTGCATCGTCGATCTGCACGCGATCACGGTGCCGCAGGAGCCCGCCGCGTTGCGCGCCAAGACCATCGAGGTCGCGGCCGGATTTCTGGCGTCCGGGCTCGATCCCGCGCAGACCACGATCTTCGTCCAGAGCCACGTGCCGGCCCACACCCAGCTCGCCTGGGTGTTCAGCTGCGTCACGCCGCTCGGCTGGCTGAACCGGATGACCCAGTTCAAGGACAAGGCCGGCAAGCAGCGCGACCAGGCGCTGACCGGGCTCTACGTCTATCCGGTGCTGATGGCGGCCGACATCCTGGCCTACCGGGCGACCCACGTGCCGGTCGGCGAGGACCAGAAGCAACATCTGGAGTTGTCGCGCGACATCGCGGGCGCCTTCAACCGGCGCTACGAGACCGATTTTTTCCCACTTCCCGAGCCCTTGATCTTCGGCGCCGCGACCCGCGTGATGAGCCTCCGTGACGGCCAGAAGAAGATGAGCAGCTCGGACCCCAGCGATCAGTCGCGGATCAATCTCACCGACGACGCCGATACGATCGCGCTGAAGATCCGGCGCGCCAAGTCGGACAGCCAGATGGGTCTCACCTACGACCCGGAGAACCGGCCGGAGGCGGCCAATCTCCTGGCGATCTACGGCGCGCTCGCCGATCAGCCGCAGAGCGAGGTCGAGGCGCGCTTCGCGGAGGCGTCGTTCGCCGCCTTCAAGGCCGAGCTCGCCGATCTGGCGGTCGCCAAGCTCGCGCCGGTGACCCAGGAGATGCGCCGCCTGATGGCCGCCCCCGACCACATCGACCAGGTGCTGCGCCAGGGCGCCGAGCGGGCCGAGGCGATGGCTGCCGACAACCTCGCCCGGATCTACGACCTGGTGGGCTTCCTGCCGCGCTAGCGTCGATTCCGCGCTGTCACGATCGCCGCGCCGCGAGCCGCTCGAGGAGAACGTCACCGCATGGGTCTCAGGCTTCGCTTCAACCTCATCCTGACCGCGGTGTTCGCGCTCGGCCTCCTGATCTCGGGTCTGGTCTCCTACAACCTGCTGCAACGGAACGCGCGCGAGGAGGTGGTCCATACCGCCAATCTGATGATCCAGGCCGCGCGGGCGTTTCGCAGCTACACCGTGAACGAGATCAAGCCACTGCTCGCCAGCCAGCTGAAAGACACCTTCCTGCCGCAGACGGTGCCCGCCTATGCCGCGACCCAGACGCTCGGCGCGCTGCCCGATGAGTACCGCGATTTCTTCTACAAGGAGGCGACCCTCAACCCGACCAATCCGCGCGATCGCGCGGTCGCCTGGGAGGCCGACCTGGTCCAGGAGTTCAAACGCGATCCGGATCACAGCGTGCTGAGCGGCATCCGGTCGACCCCGGGCGGCCCGTCCTTGTACATCGCGAGCCCGATCAAGATCACCAGCGAGCCCTGCCTTAGCTGCCACAGCACGCCGGCGGCCGCGCCGGCCTCGATGCTGGCGCTGTACGGCAACGACAACGGTTTCGGCTGGAAGCTCAATGACATCGTCGGCGCCCAGATCGTATCGGTGCCGATGTCGGTGCCGCAGGCGCGGGCGTTGCGGACCTTTTATAGCTTCATGGCGTCCCTTTGCGGGCTGTTCGTGGTGTTGTACGTGGTGCTCAACCTGGTGCTGACCCGGACGGTGATCAAACCGGTCACCGACCTGTCGGTCGCGGCCGACCAGGTGAGCACCGGTGATTTCGGGGTCGCCGAGTTCCCGGAGGCGCGCCGGGACGAGATCGGCCGGCTCGCGGTGTCCTTCAACCGGATGCGCCGGAGCCTGGAGCAGGCGATCAAGATGATCGAGAGCTAGGGATAGCCCGCATGGTCGAGCAGGCCGGTCGGACGATCATCTGCAGCATCGTGTTCATCGACATCGTCCGCTATTCCGAGGCGCCGGACTCGCTGCAGCTGGCGATGAAGGCCAGGCTGAATGCGGTGATCGCGGAGGCGGTGGCCGCGATCGCGCCGCAGGAGCGGGTGATCCTCGATACCGGCGATGGCGCCGCGATCTGCTTCCTCGGCGATCCCGAGGACGCGTTGTTCGCCGCGACCGCGATCAACGACGCGATTCGCAAGACGACGGGCGCCGCCGCGCAGGAGCTGCGCACCGGCATCAATCTCGGGCCGATCAAGCTGGTCACCGACCTCAACGGCCGGACCAACGTGGTCGGCGACGGGGTCAACGTCGCCCAGCGGATCATGAGCTTCGCCGAGGTCGGCGAGATCCTGGTGTCGCGCTCCTACTACGAGGTCGTGGCGCGCCTCAGGGAGGGCAACGAGCGCCTGTTCCGCTATATGGGCAGCAAGCGCGACAAGCATGTCCGCGAGCACCAGCTGTACGCCTTCAGCCTGCATTCCGGCGTGCCGGCGAGCGCCGGTGCCGACGAGCCAAGCGCTGAGGCGGCGCCGGCGGGCGCGCCGACCGACAGCTTCGCCGGAGCGCTGCCGGCCGCATTGCTGGCCGCGGAGGAGGGCCGCCTGGCGCGCTATATCGGCCCGCTCGCGCGGGTCATCGTCCGGCGGGCGGCGGAATCTGCGCGCTCGGTCGGCGAGCTCTGCAACGCGATCGCCGCGGCGATCCCGGACCCCGCCGATCGCGCCTCCTTTCTCGCTGCCGCGCCGGTAGGGAGCCGGTCCGAGGCACAGGCACCGGCCGGCGTCCGGCGCGAGCCAGTGCCGGCGGCGGTGGCACCATCGGGCGAGCTGAAACTGAGTGAGGCGGAGCTGAGCGCGGCCGAGCACCGGCTGGCGCAGTATATCGGGCCGCTTGCCGGCATCCTGGTCAGGAAGGCCGCCCGGGCGGCCACCGACCGCCCGGATTTCTACGCCCGGCTCGGCGCCAGCATCGCCAACCAGACCGACCGGGCCGCCTTTCTGGCGACTGTGACGGCTTGATCCGCCCCCGCTGGCAGTGGCCGGCCGGCGACGGCTGCAGATTGACGGAACGGTCCGACCACCAACATGGTTTACGGAGCGCCCTTTCCCGCCAACCTGGAGTCGACATGGTCGAGCAGACGCTGAGCGGCAGCAAGCCTGGCCGGCGCGGCCGGATCCTGCGCCGGATCGGAATCGGCGGCCTCGGCCTGCTGGCGCTGCTGGCGATCTATTATGTCGGCGGCGCCCTCTGGCTCAGTAAGATCGACGACGACCCCGATTTCGGGCTGCAGAGCTCGGCGCCCGAGGGCGGCAGCAAGAGCGTGGCGGTGGCCGCCGATCTGATCGATCGCGAGATCAACACCCACCGCTGGGTTGCCAACGATCCGTTCTTCATGCCCGGCAGCCTGCTCGACAACATGCCGAACTTCCAGATCGGCATCATCGCCGCGCTGTCGCGCTTCACGCTCGAGCTCGGCGACCAGATCGCGCGCACCCGCGGCTCGAGCGAGATCGATGCCGATGTGAACACCGCGGCCGGCCTGCTGAAATACCCAGGCACCACCTGGATCTTCGATCCGTCGACCTCGTTCGGGCCGACCGCGAGCGCGGAATCCCAGTATCGCCGCGCGATGCGCGCACTCCGCGACTACAATCAGCGGCTCGCCCAGGGCAAGGCGGTGTTCGAGCCCCGCGCCGACAACCTGCAGGCGACTATCGACCGCATGGCCGCCGACCTCGGCTCGGCGTCCGCCGCGCTTGACCACGAGATCACCGAGCGCTCGGGCTTCTGGCCCGACTTCGGCGCCGACGACCTGTTCTATGCCAACAAAGGCCGCCTCTACGCCTACTACCTGCTGCTGCGCGCGCTCGGCAGCGACTTCGACAACGTGATCAAGCAGCGCGACCTGGGCGCACCCTGGACCCAGATGCTGCAAAGCTTCCGCGAGGCCGCGACGCTGCAGCCCTGGATCGTGGTCAACGGCGCTCCGGCCAGCCAGTTCCTGCCCAGCCACCTGGCATCGCAGGGCTTCTTTCTGCTGCGGGCGCGCACCCAGCTTAGGGAAATCAGCAACATTCTGCTCAAATAATCGGCCGAGGCGACTCCGGGCTACGACCACGATCGGTCGTGTCGCTTGAACGGTGCCACGGCTTGGGCCATGTTGAGGGGTCGCCCAGACCGAAGCGCCCGGGCGGTGCCGGAGCTGATCCGGCGACCACCCGATGGGTCATCTTGGCCCCGGTGCGACAAGGAGGCGTTTTGTGATGTTCATCCAGACCGAGCAGACCCCGAACCCGGCGAGCCTGAAGTTCCTGCCCGGGCGTGAGGTCACCGCGCGGGGCGTGCTCGACTTCACCGATCCGGACCGCGCCGCGAGCTCGCCGCTGGCGCGCCGCCTGTTCGAGGTCGAGGGCGTCACCGGGGTTTTCCTGGGCAGCGACTTCATCACCGTGACCAAGACCGAAGGGCTGGACTGGTATGTCCTGAAGCCGGCGGTGCTGGGTGCGATCATGGAGCACTATCTGTCGGGCGATCCGGTGATTGAGGCCGGTGCCGAGCCCACCGACGAGGCCGGAAGCGCGAGCCCGGAGGACGACGCCCTGGTGCGCCAGATCCGCGAGCTGATCGAGACCCGGGTGCGGCCGGCGGTCGCGCAGGACGGCGGCGACATCACGTTCCGCGGCTTCGAGCGCGGTATCGTCTATCTGCACATGCGCGGCTCCTGCGCCGGCTGCCCGAGCTCCACGATCACCCTCAAGAACGGCATCGAGAACCTGTTGCGCTACTATGTGCCGGAGGTGGTCGAGGTGCGCCCGGTCGCCTAGACCCACGTCGACCTGCCGCGCTCGATCCCGTGCTGCTGCTGGCCCTCGATAGCGCGGAGGCGACCTGCTCGGCGGCGGTCTGGGATTGCGCCCGGCCCGAGCCCGGGGCGCTGCTCGGGCATCGTCGTTTGGCGCCCGGCCGCGGTCAGGCCGACCAACTGATCCCCCTCGTCGACGACCTGCTGCGCGACCTCGGGCTCGACTACGGAGCGCTCGGTGCGCTTGCGGTCGGCCACGGGCCCGGCAGCTTCACCGGCATCCGGAGCGCGGTCGCGGCGGCCCGCGGCCTGGCGCTCGCGGCCGGCCTGCCGGTGCTCGCCGTCGGCAGCCTGGAAGCCCTGGCGGCGGCGGTGCCGGACGCCCCGGGAACGCTGGTCGCGGCCATGGATGCGCGGCGCGGCCAGGTCTACGTGCAGATCTTCGATGCCCGCCGGCGGGCGCGGAGCGCACCGGCCCTGCGGACCGCCGCGCAGGCGGTTGCCGACCTGCCGGGCGGGCCGCTCCGCCTGGTCGGCAGCGGGGCGGCGCTGATCCAGGCGGCGCTGCCCGTGGGCCGGCCGGCCGGGGCCCTGAGCGCAGAGCTGGACGCACGCTGGATCGCGAGGCGCGCTGCGGACCGGCTCGCCAGCGGCGAAAGGCCGCAGGACGGCACCACCCTGCATCCGCTTTATCTGCGTTCACCCGATGCTCGTCCGCAGACGCCCTTGGTCGCGCCGGCGCGTGCCCAGGCAGTCGAGGCCTGAAGAATGCTCGCGCTCAAGCGCACCAACAGTCTCAGCATCAAGACCGTGGGTCCGTTCGACCTCGGCCGGCTCGCCCGGCTGCATCAGAGCTGCTTCGATGATCCCTGGAGCCGGGCGGATCTCGCTCATCTGCTGGCCTTGCCCGGCGGCTTCGGCCTGCTGGCCCGGCTGTTCGAGCGCAACCTCGCCGGCCTGGACGGCATGCGTGGAGTTGGCTTTGCGCTCTGTCGCGTGATGCGCGACGAGGGCGAGTTGCTCTCGATCGGTGTCGGTCCGGCCTACCGGCGACGCGCGATCGGCGCGGCGTTGCTGCGCGAGAGCATCGAGCGCTGCCGGCGCGCCGGGGCGGCCACGATCTTCCTCGAGGTCGCGACCGACAACCGCTCCGCCCAGTTGCTCTACCGCTCCTTTGGCTTCGATGAGGTCGGCGAGCGCGAGGGCTATTATCAGCGCCCGGACGGCACCCGGGTCAGCGCCTACACCATGCGCTGCGACCTGATGCGGCTCGGCAACGGCATGCCGGGACCGCGCGGCTGGCTATGAGGACGGCGGGGCGGGGCCTCAGCCCCGCGTCGGTCCCTTGCGGACCAGCATGCGGTAGACCGCCCCGCCCGGCGTCTCGGGGCGCAGTTCCAGGACATCGTGGCCCTGGTCGCGCAAGGTGCGCGGCAGATTGTCGAGCGGCTCGCCCTCACCCAGGCGGATGCACGCCACCTCGCCGGCGGCCATGTCCTCCAGCAAGAGCTTGGTCCTGACGAAGGTCAACGGGCAGGTCTCGGCCGAGATGTCCAAGCTGTACTGGGCTTCACGCACGGTTTCTTGCCTCATCTTACTGACGACAGCCAAAAAACGCTTGCGCCAGTGGAATCTTGAAATATATTCCCGGGTGAGAATTAACCAGGCCAAGCTCGCAGAGGGCGCAGAACGTTATGACCGAGAAGTTGAGCCAAAACGAGCTCCTTGCGCTGACCACGGAGATAGTGGCGTCGCACGTCTCCAACAACACCGTCGCCGTCTCCGACCTCCCCGAGCTGATTCGGCAGGTCTACGGGAGCCTGACCAACCTCTCGCCGACCCCTGCGCCCGAGCAGCCCGAGAAACCGCTGCCTGCCGTCGCGATCAAGAAGTCCGTCACGCCAGAGTACATCATCTGCCTGGAGGACGGGAAGAAGCTGAAGATGCTCAAGCGGCATCTGAAGACCCGCTACGACATGTCGCCGGAGGAGTACCGCAAGCGCTGGGGGTTGCCCGACGACTATCCGATGGTGGCGCCGAGCTACGCGCAGCAGCGCAGCGCGCTCGCCAAAAAGATCGGGCTCGGCACCAAGCCGCGGCCGCGGCAACGCCGCGGCGCTGCATGACCGCCGCGGTTCGGGGTCGTTAGCCCGGCACCGAAGCCTGGCTCGCTGCCCCGGACGCGGCGCGGCTGGTTGGAGAGTGGGTTCGTTCGGCGAGCGCGGCGAGCGGACGGAGGGGTGTGTTGACCTGGTGCGCCCACCCGCGACGAGCGGGGTGGGCGCGCGGTGCGTTTTCCAGCGACGGAAGCGACGCGGCCGGCTTGACGAACCCCGCCCGGCCACCCATAAAATTGTCACGCAATCGCGTTAGAGGGACACTCAGCGAGGCGCGGGAACAAGCTGACCAACTTGCCGGAGCAACCTCGATCGACCCGTGGCGGCCACTGACGCGTGGCTAAGAAGCTGTTCGTCAAGACCTACGGCTGCCAGATGAATGTCTACGACTCCGGCCGCATGGCGGACGCGCTTGCGCTCCACGGCTACAGCGTGACCGACCGGCCGGACGACGCCGATCTGGTCATCCTGAACACCTGCCACATCCGCGAGAAGGCCGCCGAGAAGGTCTATTCGGAGCTCGGCCGGCTGCAGCAGCTGCGCCTGCGGCGACGGGCGCGCAGCGAGGATCTGCTGATCGGGGTCGCCGGCTGCGTCGCCCAGGCCGAGGGTGAGGCGCTGCTCGAGCGCGCGCCCTACGTCGACCTCGTGATCGGGCCGCAGACCTACCACCGACTGCCGGAGCTGTTGCATCGGCGGGCGCGCAGCCAGGGCGCTGTGCTCGATACCGAGTTCCCGCTCGAGAGCAAGTTCGACTGGCTGCCGGAGGAGCGCGCGCAGCCGCCAGGCGTCACGGCCTTCCTGACCGTCCAGGAGGGCTGCGACAAGTTCTGCACCTTCTGCGTCGTGCCTTACACCCGGGGCGTCGAAGCCTCGCGCCCGGCCGCGGCGATCCTGGCCGAGGCCGGGCATCTGATCGCCGCGGGCGCCCGCGAGATCACCCTGCTCGGCCAGAACGTCAACGCCTATCGCGGCGCGGGGCCGGACGGTCGGGATTGGGATCTCGCCCGCCTGATCCGGGCGCTGGCCGAGACGCCCGGGCTCGCGCGCATCCGCTACACGACCTCGCATCCCCGCGATCTCGGCGCGGCGCTGATCGAGGCCCACCGCGATGTCGAGAAGCTGATGCCGTTCCTGCATCTGCCCGTGCAGTCCGGGTCGGACCGCGTGCTGGCGGCGATGAACCGGCGCCACACCGCCGACGACTACCGGCGCATGGTCGAGCGGCTGCGCCACGCGCGGCCCGACATCGCGCTATCCTCCGACTTCATCGTGGGCTTTCCCGGCGAGACCGAGGCCGATTTCCGGGCGACGCTTGCTCTGGTCGAGGAGATCGGCTTCGCTCAGGCGTTCTCGTTCAAATACAGCCCGCGGCCAGGGACCCCGGCCGCCAGCATGCGCGCTCAGTTCAAGGACCAGGTCAAGGCCGAGCGCCTGGCGGCGCTGCAGGCGCTGCTCGCGGACCAGAGCCGGGCCTTCCAGGAAGCGACCGTCGGCTGCACGCTCGCGGTCCTGCTCGAGCGGCCGGGGCGCCACGAGGGCCAGCTGGTCGGCCGGACGCCCTATCTCCAGGCGGTCCACGTCAGAGCGCCGGGCGCCCGCCCCGGCGATCTGATCGACGTCCGGATCACCGCGAGCCACGCCCACAGCCTGGCCGCGGTGCCGCTGATCGCTGAGGCTGCACGAGGCTGCACCGCATGCGCCTGAAACCGGTTCCGACCCTCGCGGCCGATATCAACTCCAGGATTCTGCGCTTTGACGACAACCGGCTCTGCGCCCTGCTGTTCGGCCAGCATCACGAGCACCTGGCGCTGATCGAGCGGCAGATCCCCGCCACCCTCGCGGCGCGCGGCAACCTGGTCACGATCACCGGCGAGCCGGCTTCGATCGCGGCCGCGGCCGGCGTGCTGGAGGATCTCTATCGCCGGCTCGAAAGCGGCCTGGAGCTCGGCCGCAGCGAGGTCGAGGCGGCGCTGCGCATGGCCCTTCAGGGCGCCGGCGATGCCGAGGGCTTCACCGGCGACGACGTGCTGATCCGGACGGACAAGCGGCAGATCAGCCCGCGCTCGCCGACCCAGGCGGCCTTCCTGCGGGCCATGCGCCGGCACGACCTGGTGTTCGGCATCGGGCCAGCCGGTACCGGCAAGACCTATCTCGCGGTTGCGATGGGCCTCACGCTGCTCAAGCAGCGGGTGGTCGAGCGCCTGATCCTGTCGCGACCGGCGGTCGAGGCGGGCGAGCGTCTCGGCTTCCTGCCCGGCGACATGAAGGACAAGGTCGATCCCTATCTGCGACCGCTCTATGACGCCTTGCAGGATATGCTGCCGGAGGGCAAACTGGGTGCCAAGCTCGAGAGCGCCCAGATCGAGATCGCGCCGCTCGCGTTCATGCGTGGGCGGACCCTTGCCAATGCCTTCGTGATCCTGGATGAAGGCCAGAACACCACGCCGAACCAGATGAAGATGTTCTTGACCCGCCTGGGCGAAAATTCACGCATGGTCGTGACCGGTGATCCGACGCAGGACGACCTGCCGCCGGGGACTATCTCCGGATTGAACGATGCGGTCGCCAAGCTCGACCAGGTCGAGCGGGTGTCCGTGATCCGCTTCACCGAGCGGGACATCGTCCGCCATCCGCTGGTCGAGACGATCCTCAACGCCTACCGCACCGGTGCCGAGACCGGCGCGCCGCCCTGCCAGGGGCTCGATCATGGCTGACCAGCCGACCACCAGCTGTGGCCGCCGGCACCGCACCGCCGCCGGACCGGCCCGGGTTTCCCCCATCTCATGGACAGTGACGGATCTAGTACGGTCTCTGTGACCATCGCCGCGCCGGCCTGGCAGGCCGTCGTGAACGATCCCGAGCAGCTCTGTCGCCAGGCCGTGAGGGCAACCTTGCGCCGCGCCGCGCCGGCCCCCTGGCTCGCGGCCGCCGAGGTCAGCCTGCTGCTGTGCGACGACCGGACGATGCGCGGGCTCAACGCCCGTTACCGGCAGCAGGACCGGGCGACCAACGTGCTCTCGTTCCCGGCGCTCGAGCTCGACCCCGACCGGGCGCCGCTGCCACCCTCCGGGCCGGGGCCGGTGCTGCTCGGCGATCTGGCGCTCGCCGCCGAGACGGTGCGGGCGGAGGCCGCCGCGGAGGGCAAGCGTCCGGCCGATCACGTCTGCCATCTCGTGGTCCATGGTTGCCTGCATCTTTTGGGCTACGACCACCAGGACGCGGCGGCGGCTGCCCGCATGGAGCAGCTGGAGCAGGCGATCCTCGCGGGGCTCGGCATCCCCGATCCGTACGCCCCCGGGCCCGGTGACGCGCCCGGCGCTGAGGCCGCCTGCGGCGTGCTGCTGGAGGCGGGCCCATGAAGGAGCTGCCGGCCGGCGCCCGCGACAGCCAGGTCTCGCTGCTCCAGGGCCTGTTGACCCGGCTGCGCGTCCTCGCGCGCCGCCGCAACGGCGAGGGTCACTCGCTGCGCGAGACGCTCGAGGAGCTGATCGAGGAGCACGAGGAGGAGGGCACCGAGGATCGGACCGAGTTCACCGAGAACGAGCGGGAGCTCCTGCTCAACGCGCTGAGCTTCGGCGAGCTCCAGGTCTGGGACGTCATGGTGCCGCGCTCCGACGTCAAGGCGATCGCGGTCACGGCGACCCTCGCCGAGGTGCTCGACACCATGCGCGAGGGCATGCACACCCGGCTGCCGGTCTACCGCGCGAACCTCGATGAGGTGATCGGCATGGTCCATATCAAGGACCTGCTGCCCTATTGGGGTGACGGCGCCGACTTCGCGCTCGAGCGGATCATGCGCGAGGTGCTGTTCGTGCCGCCCTCGATGCGGATCCTCGATCTGCTGCTGCAGATGCGCGACACCGGTGTGCACATGGCGATCGTGGTCGACGAGTATGGCGGCACCGACGGCTTGGCCACAATTGAGGATCTGGTCGAGGAGATCGTCGGCGAGATCCAGGACGAGCACGACAAGATCCTGCCGGCGCGGATCATCGAGCTGCCCGACGGCGTGCTCGAGGCCGATGGCCGGGTCGAGGTCGAGGAGCTCGAATCGAGGCTCGGTCTGCAGCTCCTGGAGCCGGACCGGCGCGAGGACGTCGACACCCTGGCCGGGCTGATCTTCACCCTGCTCGATCGGGTGCCGGCGCGCGGCGAGGTGGTCCGCCACCCGGCCGGCGTCGAGTTCGAGGTGCTGGACGCCGACCCGCGCCGGATCAAGCGCCTGCGCATCCTGCGGGTCGAGCCCGCGGCCGCCGAGCCGGAAGAGGACGGCTGAGCGGCGCGCCGCAGCCGGCCGTCGAGGCCCGGACCAGTCGCCTCGCCGCCGGGCTGATGCGTTGGCCGCGCGCCTCCGCCTTGGGGCTCGGCGCCGCCGTGGCGCTGGCCCTGCCGCCCACCAACCTCTGGCCCTGCCTGCTCGGCTTCGCCGGCCTGCTGCACCTCTTGCGCCATGCCGGGCGGCCGCGCCGCGCCCTGCTGCTCGGCTGGTGCTTCGGCTTTGGCCATTTCCTGCTCGGCCTGTACTGGATCGCGATCGCCTTTTTCACCGATGCCGAGCGGTTCGGCCTGTTGGCGATCCCGGCGGTGGTGCTGCTGTGCGCCGGGCTCGCATTGTATCCGGCGCTGGCGGCCGTGCTCGTGGCCCTCCATCGCTGGCGGAGCACCAGTGCCGCGGCGCTCGCGCTGGTGCTTGCCTGGTTGCTGACCGAGTGGCTGCGCGGCCACCTGCTGTTCGGCGGCTTCCCCTGGAACCTGATCGGCTACACCTTCGCCGACTGGGCCGGGCCGAGCCAGCTTGCCGCGCTCACCGGGATCTGGGGCCTGAGCCTGCTTGCGGTTCTGGTCGGCGCGCTGCCGGCTGCCCTGCTCGAGCCGGGGCCGTCGGCGCGTTGGCCGGCGCCGGCGGCCGCTGGGCTGCTCCTCGCGTTGATCTGGCTCGGCGGCACACTGCGCCTACAGGAGGCAGGGACGCCCCCGGTGACCGACGTCCAGCTCCGCCTGGTGCAGGGCAACGTCGCCCAGAGCGACAAGTGGCAGCCGGAGCTGCGTGCCCGCTGGTTCGCACACTATCTCGAGCTCTCGGCCCGGCCGGCCCCGGGCGCCCGCCCCGATCGCAAATCGGTCGTGATCTGGCCGGAATCGGCGGCTCCCTACCCGCTCGACCGCGAGCCCGAGGCGCGCAGGATGATCGCTCGGGTGGTGCCGCCAGGCGGGCTGCTGCTGACCGGCGGGACGCGCTTCGATCTCGCGAGCCAGCCGCCGCGCGCCTGGAACAGCCTGTTCGCGCTCGATGACAGCGGCCGGATCCTGGCGGTCTACGACAAGAGCAATCTCGTGCCGTTCGGCGAGTTCCTGCCGTTTCGCTCGGTGCTTGGCCGGCTCGGGCTCGAGAAGTTGACCCAGGGCAGCATCGATTTCCAACGCGGGCCCGGCCGGCAGACCTTAGCCCTCCCGGGCTTGCCGCCCTTCAGCCCCTTGATCTGCTACGAGGCGATCTTTCCGGGCGGCGTGGTCGACCCGCGCGCTCGTCCGGCGTGGCTGCTGAACATCACCAACGATGCCTGGTTCGGGCGCAGCTCCGGTCCCTACCAGCACCTGGCCATGGCGCGGATGCGCGCGATCGAGGAGGGTCTGCCGCTGGTGCGCGCCGCCAACACCGGCATCTCGGCGGTGGTCGATCCCTGGGGCCGCATCCAGGCGCGCCTGGGTCTAGATGAGACCGGCGTGCTCGATGCCGCCTTACCGGCGCCCCTGCCGGTGCCGCCGCCGTTCGCCCGCTTCGGCCTCGGGCCGGTGGCGGCGCTCGCGGCCCTCGCCGGCCTCCTGATGCTCGCCCTCGAAAGGCGACCACGTCGGGCCGCGCGGGAGGTTACCAAGTCCATAAAACGCGCTACAACATCTCCAGAGCGTACTGGGAGGTGACAGGCGGTCGGCCGGTCCACGGATCGTCCGACCTTGGGCCTCGGGCACGTGCTGGACGACTCCACCCTATGGCAAGCAAACCCAATCCGATCGATGTCCATGTCGGCAAGCGGCTGCGGTTGCGGCGCACCTTGCTCGGCATGAGCCAGGAGAAGCTCGGCGAGCTGCTCGGCCTGACCTTTCAGCAGGTCCAGAAATACGAGCGCGGCGCCAACCGGATCGGCTCCTCGCGGCTGTTCGAGCTCGGCCAGATCCTGGACGTGCCGGTGTCGTTCTTCTTCGACGACCTGCCCGAGGCGGCGGGCGGGGTGAGCGGCTATGCGGTCCCGGGGCTGGCCGAGGAGCGCGCCGCCTTCGAGCACGCCGACGAGGCGCTGCCCCTCGACAAGCGGGAGACCCTCGAGCTGGTCCGGGCGTATTACCGGATCGCCGATCCGGCGGTCCGCAAGCGCCTGTTCGAGCTCGCCAAGGCGCTCGCCAACCTCGACGACGAGCCACGCCCGCCGGAGACTTGAGCCGGACCACCCACGGGTATGCCCGGGGTTCGAGAGTACTCTTGACCGCGCCTCGCCCGCTCCGGCACAAGATGCTCCCGGGAACCGATGGCGCCGTTGACAGGGTCACAAGCCTGGGGGCGGCGTGCTCGGCTCAAGGGTGTGAGAGGGGCACTGCATGCAACGCGCTGATTACGTTTTCGCCAGCGAATCCGTGGCGGAGGGCCATCCGGACAAGGTCTGCGACCGGATCTCGGACACCATCGTCGACGCTTATCTGGCGGCCGATCCGACGGCGCGGGTGGCGGCCGAGACGCTCGCCACCACCAACCGGATCGTGATCGCCGGCGAGGTCCGGGGACCGGCCGAGATCACCTTCGAGCGGATCGAACAGCTGGCGCGCGGCGCGGTCCGCGACCTCGGCTACGAGCAGGCGGGCTTCCACTGGGCCGATGCCAAGGTCGAGGTCCTGCTCCATGCCCAGTCGCCGGACATCGCCCAGGGTGTCGACGCCGCCGGCAACAAGGACGAAGGTGCCGGCGACCAGGGCATCATGTTCGGCTTCGCCTGCACCGAGACCAAGGAGCTGATGCCGGCTCCGATCCAGCTCGCGCACACCATCCTGCGCCGCATGGCGGCCGACCGCCACGCTGGCCGGGCGCCCCATTTCGGCCCCGACGCCAAGAGCCAGGTCAGCCTCCGCTATGCCAATGGCAAGCCGGTGTGCGCGACTTCGGTCGTGGTCTCGACCCAGCACGCGCCCGAACTGTCGCAGGACGACGTCCGCGAGCTGGTCCGGCCCTACGTGCTGGGGACCCTGCCCGACGGCTGGATGTGCCCCGAGACCGAGTTTTACGTCAACCCGACCGGCAAGTTCGTGATCGGCGGCCCGGACGGCGATGCCGGCCTGACCGGGCGCAAGATCATCGTCGACACCTACGGCGGCGCGGCGCCGCACGGCGGTGGCGCGTTCTCCGGCAAGGACCCGACCAAGGTCGACCGCTCGGCCGCCTATGCCGCCCGCTACCTGGCCAAGAACGTGGTCGCCGCGGGCCTCGCCGAGCGCTGCCTGATCCAGCTGTCCTACGCGATCGGGATCTCGAAGCCGCTGTCGGTCTACGTCGACGCCGGTTGCACCGCCGAGCTCGACGCGGTCCGGCTCAGCGCCGTGCTGCAGGAGCTGATGGACCTGTCGCCGCGCGGCATCCGCGAGCATCTCCAGCTGTCGCGGCCGATCTATGCCCGGACCGCCGCCTACGGCCATTTCGGCCGCGCGCCGGAGGCCGACGGCGGCTTCTCCTGGGAACGGACCGATCTGGCCGACGAGCTGCGCGCCGCGTTCGCCTGAGGGCGCCGGCGGCGGCGCGCCGCCGCCCCTGCTGCAACGCCAGATCTACGGCCGCCGCCAGGGTCATCGTTTACGACCGGGGCGACAGCGGCTGCTGGCCGAGCGCCTGCCGCAGCTGCAGGTGAGCCTGCCCGAGACCGGGCAGCTGGCTCCGGCGGAGCTGTTCCCGGGCCGCAAGCGCTTCTGGCTCGAGATCGGCTTTGGCGGCGGCGAGCATCTGGCCGCCCAGGCGGCTGCCCATCCCGAGGTCGGCCTGATCGGCTGCGAGCCCTATCTCGCGGGCGTGGCCCGGCTGCTGGCGACCGCCGAACGCGAGGGCCTGGACAATCTGCGCGTGGTCGTCGACGACGCCCGCCTGTTGCTCAGCACCCTGCCCGATGCCTGCCTCGAGCGCATCTTCATCCTGTTCCCCGACCCCTGGCCCAAGACCCGCCACCACAAGCGGCGGATCGTCAATCCCACGACCGCGGCCGAGTTCGCCCGGCTGCTGGCGCCAGGGGGCGAGCTGCGCCTGGCGACCGACGCCAGCCGCTACGCGCGCGCCATGCTGCTCACGCTCAACCGCCGCCCCGAGCTGGTCTGGCAGGCCGAGCGACCGGCCGACTGGCGCCAGCGCCCGGCCGACTGGCCAGCCACCCGCTATGAGCGGAAAGCGCTCGCTGCCGGCCGCAACCCGGTCTATTTGCGCTACCGTCGGTGTGCCGAATTGCCCGACCTCGGGCCCTGAAAAGGCCTTGAAGCCCGGTCTTGTTAGGCGCATATAAAGGCCAATCAATCGCCTGAACCGCAAGCGGAAGGTGGGCTCCGGCCCACTTTTTTATTGGTGTGGACCCGATCCGGCAGATCACGGAGCTGATCGAACCGACGGTGCGCGATCTCGGCTTCGAGGTCGTGCGCGTCCTGATGACCGGCGGCCAGCGGCCGACGGTGCAGGTCATGGTCGAGCCGGTCAGCCGCGAGCCGATGACCGTCGAGCACTGCGCGCGGGTCAGCCATGCCATCTCGGCACACCTGGATGTCGCCGACCCGATTGCCGGCACCTACCGTCTCGAGGTGAGCTCGCCCGGGATCGACCGGCCGCTGGTCCGGCGGTCGGACTTCGAGCGTTTCGCCGGCTTCGAGGCGCGGCTCGAGACGGTGGTGCCGATCGAGGGCCGGCGCCGGTTTCGCGGCCGGCTGGCAGGGGTGATCGACGACGATGTGTGCCTGCGGTTGCCGGAGGGTGAGCAGCGTATCCCCTATGGCGTCGTCAAGAAGGCCAAGCTGGTGCTGACCGACGATCTGCTCGCGGCGGCCCAGGCGGAGCGAAGGAGTTAGGAGCCGTGGTAGAGCATGGCCTGGAAACGGCCCCCGGACTGGGCCGGCTGGAGCTGATCCGGATCGCCGAGAGCGTCGCCCATGAGAAGGGGATCGGCGTCGACGACGTGATCGTCGCCATGGAGCAGGCCATCCAGACCGCGGCCCGGCGCAAATACGGCCAGGAGCACCAGATCGTGGCCGAGGTCGATCGCAAGACCGGCGACATCGGCCTCTACCGCGAGCTCGAGGTGGCTGAGGAGATCGAGGATCCGGCGATCCAGATCGCGCTCGCCGAGGCGCTCCAGCGCAATCCGGCGGCCCGGATCGGCGATCACATCCTGGAACCCTTGCCGCCGATAGACCTCGGCCGGATCGCCGCCCAGAGCGCCAAGCAGGTGATCGTCCAGAAGGTCCGCGAGGCCGAGCGCGAGCGCCAGTACAGCGAGTACAAGGATCGGATCGGCGAGATCGTGGTCGGCGAGGTCAAGCGGACCGAGTACGGTAACGTCTTGGTCGATCTCGGCCGCGCCGAGGCGATCATGCGCCGCGACGAGATGCAGCCGCGCGAGACCTTCCGCAACAAGGATCGGGTGCGCGCCTACGTCTACGACGTCCGCCCGGAGGCGCGCGGGCCCCAGATCTTCCTGTCGCGCACCCATCCGCAGTTCATGGCCAAGCTGTTCGCGCAGGAGGTGCCGGAGATCTACGACGGCATCATCGAAATCAAGGCGGTCGCCCGCGACCCGGGCTCGCGCGCCAAGATCGCGGTGGTCTCCAAGGACAGCAGCATCGACCCGGTCGGCGCCTGCGTCGGCATGCGCGGCTCGCGCGTCCAGGCGGTGGTCAACGAATTGTCGGGCGAGAAGATCGACATCATCCCCTGGTCGTCGGACCCGGCGACCTTCGTGGTCAACGCGCTCGCCCCGGCCGAGGTCAGCAAGGTCGTGCTCGACGAGGACAGCCGCCGGATCGAGGTGATCGTACCGGATGCACAATTGTCGCTCGCGATCGGCCGCCGTGGCCAGAACGTGCGCCTGGCATCGCAGCTGACCGGCTGGGACATCGACATCGTCACCGAGAGCGAGGATGCCGAGCGCCGCACCCGAGAGTTCAAGACCCTGACCGAATATTTCGTCGAGGCGCTCAACGTCGAGGAGGTGATCGCCCAGCTGCTGGTCACCGAGGGCTTCACCAAGGTCGAGGAGCTGGTCTACGTCGAGCTCGACGAGCTGGCCTCGATCCAGGGCTTCGACGAGAGCCTCGCGGAGGCCCTGCGGGAGCGCGCCCAGACCTACCTCGCCGAGCGCGAGGCGGCGCTGCGCCAGGAGGCCGCAGAGCTGGGCCTGAGCGAGGATCTGCTCGCGTTCGACGCTCTCGACCTGGAGACCATCCTGGCACTCGGGCGCAAGGGCATCACCTCATTGGACGATCTCGCCGATCTGGCGACCGACGAGCTGATCGAGCTGTTGCCCGACGCCGGGCTCACCGAGGCCGATGGCGGCGAGCTGATCATGGCCGCCCGCGCCCACTGGCACCGCGACGCCGCGGACGCTGCCGCAGGCGCGCCGGACGACGCGGACCAGGCGGATGAGGACGCTGCCGAAGCGGAGGGCGAGGCGGAGGACGAGACCGATGGTGGCGCCGGCGAGGAGGCTGCCTTGTCGGGCGGCCCCGAGCGCCAGGCCTGAGGCAGGACCGGTGTCGGAGCCAGCGGATGGCCGCGCGGAGCGACAATACGGTGCGTCGTTGCCTGGTCACCCGGGAGGTCCGGGCACCGGGTCAGCTGCTGCGCTTCGTCCTCGACCCCGAAGGCTCGGTGCAGCCGGATCTGGACGCCCGCCTGCCCGGGCGCGGTATGTGGTTGAGCGCGGATCGGAATGTGGTAAAGAAGGCCGTCGCCAGAAACCTCTTCGCAAAGGCGGCACGGGCGCCGGCGCGCGTGGCGGCGGATCTCGTCGAGCAGATCGAAGGCTTGTTGACGCGGCGGGCACTCGCCACTTTGGGGTTGGCGCGGCGCGCTGGTCAGGTCGTCCTGGGCTTCGAGCAGGTCCGCCAAGGGCTGCGCTCGGGGACCGCGGCGGTCTTGGTGGCGGCGCGTGACGGTGCGGCTGACGGGCGCCAGAAGCTCCGCCGGCTGGCGCCGGATCTGCCGTTGATCGTGGCTTTCTCGAGCACCGAGCTGGGCGCGGCGCTGGGACGTGAGAGTTTGGTGCATGTCGCCGTCGCGCCGGGCGGACTGGCGCGGCGGCTGCTGCAGGACGTGGAGCGGCTGGCAGGCTTCCGGGCGGACGTGATCGTGCCCTCAGGAAGCGCTGGCCCATTGGAGTCAACCCTGCCGGGAGAGCCGGCCGGATCGATCGAGCCGAGGGATACGACCGGACCACGATGACCGATACCAAAGAGCAGGATGCAACGGCGCGGATCGCGCTGTCTCGGCCGGGCGGTCGGCTCGAGCTGAAGAAGACCGTGGACAGCGGCATGGTCCGGCAGAGCTTCTCGCACGGCCGGAGCAAGGCGGTCGCGGTCGAGGTCAAGCGCAAGCGCAATCTGAAGCCTGCGGGCACAGGCGGCGTGGCGCGGCCGGGTGGCGGCGGGGCGGCCGGCGGCCGGCCGGCGGAGGCACCGTCGATCGCGCGCCCGGCGGCCGAGGCCGGGCGCGGTCAGACCCGCCGGCCGGTGGTGCTGAAGCCCTTGACCGAGGAGGAAAAGACCGCGCGCGTGCGCGCCCTGGTCGACTCCAAGAAGGCCGAGGAAGAGGCGCGTCAGCGGGCCGAGGAAAACTCCCGGCGCCTGGCCGCCGACGAGGCGCGCAGGCGCTCCGAGGAGGAGGCCGCGGTCAAACGCCAGGCCGAGGAGGAAGCGCGCAAGAAGGGCGAGGAGGAGGCCCGCCGGAAGGCCGAGGACGCCGCCACGCGCCTGCTCGCCAAGGAAGATCAGGAGCGGCACCGGCGCGAGACCGAGACCGGCGCCAGCGCCGTTCCCGAGGTTGGCGCGGCCGAGACCGAATCGACGCCGGCTGTTCGCCCCGCCGCCAAGCCCGCCGAGCCGGCCCGGCCGGCGCTCAAGGGCAAGCCCAAGCCGACCAAGGGCGAGGACCGGACTGACAAAGGCGAGGCCAAGCGGGCGGCGATCCGGCGCGGTGATGCGCCCCGCGGCCGGCTGGTCCTGGACAGCGACAGCGAGGTGGTCGAGCGCCGTGGGCCGTCGCTCGCCGCGCTCCGTCGCCACCGCGAACGCGAGAAGCGGCAGCAGCAGCTCCTGGATGCCGGGCCGTTCGTCCGCGAGATCGTCCTGCCCGAGACGATCACGGTCGGCGAGCTCGCCAACCGCATGGCGGTGCGCGGCGCCGACGTGATCAAGCAGCTGATGAAGATGGGCGTCATGGCGACGATCAATCAGGCGCTCGATCCGGACACCGCGGAGCTCCTGGTCGCGGAGTTCGGCCATCAGGCCAAGCGGGTCAGCGAGGCCGACGTCGAGATCGGCCTCGAGGGCATCCAGGACCGGCCCGAGGATCTGCGGCCGCGGGCGCCCGTGGTTACGGTGATGGGCCATGTCGACCACGGCAAGACCTCGCTCTTGGATGCGCTCCGCCACGCCGATGTGGCAGCGCACGAGGCGGGCGGCATCACCCAGCACATCGGCGCTTATCAGGTCGACCTCGGCACCGGCCAGCCGGTGACCTTCATCGACACGCCCGGCCACGCCGCATTCACCGAGATGCGCGCACGCGGCGCCAAGGTCACCGACATCGTGGTCCTGGTGGTCGCCGCCGACGACGGCGTCATGCCCCAGACCGTCGAGGCGATCGCGCACGCGCGCGCCGCCAAGGTGCCGATCGTGGTCGCGATCAACAAGATCGACCGGCCCGACGCCAATCCCGACAGGGTCAAGCAGGAGCTGCTCAAGCACGAGCTGGTCACCGAGGAGTATGGTGGCGACGTCCTCAGCGTCCCGGTCAGCGCCGTGCAGCGGACCAACCTCGACAAGCTGATCGAGGCGATCCAGCTGCAGGCCGAGGTGCTCGAGCTCAAGGCCAACCCGGACCGTCCGGCCCAGGGCACGGTGATCGAAGCCAAGCTCGACCGCGGACGGGGCGTGGTCGCCACGGTGCTGATCGAGCGCGGCACGCTTAAGGTCGGCGACATCATCGTCTGCGGCGGCCAGTGGGGCCGGGTGCGCGCCCTGGTCGACGATCGCGGCCAGAACGTCGAGCAGGCAGGCCCCTCGGTGCCGGTCGAGATCCTGGGCCTGGACGGCGTCCCCGAAGCGGGCGATCCACTGGTCGTGGTCGACAACGAGCGGCGGGGGCGCGAAATCACCGAATACCGGCAGCGCAAGAAGCGCGCGCAGACCAGCGCGACCACGCCGCGCAGCTCGCTCGAGGAGATGTTCAGCCAGCTCGCGAGCGGCGAGGCCAAGGAGCTGCCGGTCGTGGTCAAGTCGGACGTGCACGGCTCGATGGAGGCGATCGTCGCCGGGCTGCAGCGGCTTGGTACCGACGAGGTGTCGGTGCGCGTGCTGCACGCGGGCGTCGGCGCGATCACCGAGTCCGACATCACCCTGGCGCTGGCCTCCAAGGCCTGGGTGCTCGGCTTCAATGTCCGCGCCAACGCCCAGGCGCGTGAGCTGGCCAAGCGCGACGGTGTCGAGATCCGCTACCATTCGATCATCTACGAGCTGCTCGACGAAGCCAAGGCGGCGCTGTCCGGCATGCTGACGCCGACCGCGCGCGAGACCACCCTTGGCCATGCCGAGATCCGCGAGGTGTTCTCGATCTCGAAGGTCGGCAAGATCGCCGGCTGCCGGGTGATCGACGGCCTGATCCGGCGTGGCGCGCGGGTCCGGCTGCTGCGCGACGACATCGTGATCCACGATGGCGCGCTGGGCTCGCTCAAGCGCTTCAAGGACGACGTGCGGGAGGTGCGTGAAGGCTTCGAGTGCGGCATCGGGATCGAGGGCTACAACGACCTGCGCGAGGGCGACGTGATCGAGGCGTATGAGATTGAGCAGGTCGCCCGCAGCCTCTGAGCATCCGTCGTGGTCGCCCGCGAGCCGCCGGCCGCCCGCCTTGGGCGCCGATCGGAGGAGGACCGCCATGGCTCGCCGCCGCAGCCCGGCCGGCGCCGGGCAGAGCCAGCGCCAGCTGCGCGTGGGCGAAGGCCTGCGTCACGTCCTGGCCGAGCTGTTGCTGCGCGGCGAGGTCCATGATCCCCTGATCGCCGCGTCCCATCTCACGATCTCCGAGGTGCGGATGACCCCTGATCTGCGCCATGCGGTGGTGTTCGTGACCGAGCTCGGCGGCGAGCTGCGCGCCGAGCTCAGCGAGGCGCTGGCCCGGGCGGCGCCGCGCCTGCGCGGCGAGGCGGCGAGGCGCTTGCATCTCAAATACGCGCCCGAGCTCAGCTTTCGGCCCGACACCTCGTTTCGGGAGGCGGCCCGGATCGAAGCCTTGATCACGGCCGAGCGGACCACGCTTGCCCGCCAGCACGAGGACGACGATGGGCCGGGCTAGGCGCCACGGCCGGCCGATCCACGGTTGGCTCTGCCTCGACAAGCCGGCGGGCATGACCTCGACCGCGGCGGTCACGCGCGTCCGGCGGGCGACCCAGGCCCTCAGGGTCGGGCACGGCGGCACCCTGGATCCGCTCGCGACCGGCGTGCTCCCGATCGCGCTCGGCGAGGCGACCAAGACCGTCGCCTATGTCATGGACGGCCAGAAGCACTATCGCTTCACCGCGCGCTGGGGCGAGGCGCGTTCGACCGACGATGCCGAAGGCGAGATCGTCGCGACCAGCGGGCTGCGGCCCGAGACGGTCGAGATCGAGGCGGCGCTGGCCGACTTCGTCGGCGCTGTCGAGCAGGTGCCCCCCCGCTTCGCCGCGGTCAAGGTGGCGGGCGAGCGGGCCTATGATCTCGCGCGCCGCGGCGAGGACGTCGAGCTCGCCCCCCGCATCGTTGAGATCGAACGCCTGGTCCTGGTCGAGCGGCCGGACTCCGACCACGCGACCTTCGAGCTGGTCTGCGGCCGCGGCACCTATGTCCGGGCCCTGATCCGTGATCTCGGCCTGCGGCTCGGCTGCCTCGGCCACGTGGTGGCGCTGCGACGGTTGCAGGCGGGGCCGTTTCGCGCCGCGGCGGCGATCACGCTCGAGACCCTCGACCAGCTGGCGGCCGACGACGCGCTGCCCCAGGTCCTGCTGCCGGTCGGGACCGCGCTCGGCGATCTGCCGGCGCTGGCGCTGACCGCGCCCCAGGCCCACCGCCTGCGCGCCGGCCAGACCATCCGGGTGGCCCCTGGCCTGATCGTCGGCGCGGCCGATGACGACGCCACCGTGCGCGCCATGGCCGCGGGTCAGATGGTGGCGCTCGCCCGTCTGCACGGCGGCGAGCTCAGCCCGGTCCGGGTCTTCAATCTCTGAACCCAAATCTCTGAACCCAAGAGGCTGGCAGATCTACCATGTCGATCACGCAGGAGCGTAAGCAGGACCTGATTGGTCAGTACGCCACCAAGACCGGCGATACTGGTTCGCCGGAAGTGCAGGTGGCGGTGCTCACCGAGCGGATCACCAACCTGACCGAGCACCTCAAGCTGCATAAGAAGGACTTCGCGTCGCGGCGCGGGCTCCTGATGATGGTCGGTCAGCGGCGCCGCCTGCTCGACTACGTGCGGCGCAAGGAACAAAGCCGCTACGAAACCTTGATCGAGCGCCTCGGTTTACGCCGATAACGCGCCCGAGAAACTTCCTCGAGGCGGTCCGGCCGGCGCGATCAGCGACCGGCGGGCCGCCATCCACGCGGGTCCGGCGTCAATCCGGACAGGTCGGCCGTCTCCGGGCGGCGGGCCTAGGCTGTTGAAAGGCAGAGACATCAATGTTCGAAATCACCCGCAAAGAGATCATCTGGGGCGGTCGCCCCTTGACCCTGGAGACCGGTCGTCTGGCCCGTCAGGCCGACGGCGCGGTGCTCGCCAGCTATGGCGAGACCACCGTGCTGTGCACCGCGGTAGCGAGCCGTCAGGTCAAGCCCGGGCAGGATTTCTTCCCGCTCACCGTCAACTACCAGGAGAAGACCTTCGCCGCCGGCAAGATCCCGGGCGGCTTCTTCAAGCGCGAGGGCCGGCCCGCCGAAAAGGAGACCCTGACCTCGCGTCTGATCGACCGGCCGATCCGGCCCCTGTTTCCGGACGGGTTCCGGAACGAGACGCAGGTCATCTGCACGGTCCTGGCGCATGATCAGGAGAACGACCCGGACATCGTCGCGATGATCGGCGCGAGCGCGGCGCTCACCATCTCCGGCATCCCCTTTCTCGGGCCGATCGCCGGCGCCCGGGTCGGGTACAAGGACGGCGAGTTCCTGCTCAATCCGACCCTGCAGCAGCTCGCGGACAGCGAGCTCGACCTGGTGGTCGCCGGGACGCAGGACGCGGTGATGATGGTCGAATCCGAGGCCAAGGAGCTCTCCGAGGAGGCCATGCTGGGCGCCGTGCTGTTCGGCCAGGCCGAGTTCCAGCCGGTGATCGATCTGATCATCGCGCTCGCCGAGACCTGCGCCAAGGAGCCCTGGGAGCTTCAGATCGACGACCATGGCGAGCTGTTTGCGAGCTTGCAGGCCGAGTTCGAGGCGCCGCTGCGGGCGGCCTATGACGAGCCCTCCAAGCAAGCCCGGCACGAGCTGATCGAGGCGGTCAAGACCCGGGCGCTGGCGGCGCTCGCCGGTGGCGATACGACCCTGGAGCCGGCGGTCCAGAGCCAGTTCAAGAAGCTCGAGAAGACGATCGTGCGCCTTGCGATCCTCGATACCGGCCGGCGCATCGACGGCCGCGACACCGCGACCGTGCGCCCGATCCAGGCCGAGGTCAGCGTGCTGCCGAGGGTCCACGGCAGTGCTCTGTTCACGCGCGGCGAGACCCAGGCGCTGGTGGTCGCGACGCTCGGCACCGGCCAGGACGAGCAGGTGATCGACGCGCTCGCGGGCGACTACCGCGAGCACTTCCTTCTGCACTACAATTTCCCGCCCTACTCGGTCGGCGAGGCGAGCATGATGCGCTCGCCCGGCCGGCGCGAGATCGGCCACGGCAAGCTCGCCTGGCGCGCGGTCCGGCCGCTCCTGCCCGCGCGCGAGAGTTTTCCGTACACGATCCGGCTGGTCTCGGAGATCACCGAATCCAACGGCTCCAGCTCGATGGCAACGGTCTGCGGCAGCTCGCTCGCGCTGATGGATGCAGGCGTGCCGATCGCGTGCCCGGTCGCCGGCATCGCGATGGGCCTGATCAAGGAGGCCGAGCGCTTCTCGGTGCTGTCCGACATCCTGGGCGACGAGGACCATCTCGGCGACATGGACTTCAAGGTCGCCGGCACCGAGCGGGGTGTGACCTCGCTGCAGATGGACATCAAGATCGCCGGCATCACGCGCGAGATCATGCAGACCGCGCTAACCCAGGCCCGGGCCGGGCGGCTGCACATCCTGGCCGAGATGGCCAAGGGGATCAGCGGGGTGCGCGAGGAGATGCGCGAGACCGTGCCGCGGATCAGCGTGATCCACATCCCGCAGGACAAGATCGGCGCGGTGATCGGCCCGGGCGGCAAGGTGATCCGCGAGATCTGCGAGGTCACCAAGACCAAGATCGACATCGAGGACGACGGCACGGTCAAGATCGCGTCGGCCGACGCGACCGCGAGCCAGCAGGCGATCGACTGGATCCGCGGCCTGACCAGTGAGCCGGAGGTCGGCGTGATCTATACCGGCAAGGTGGTGCGGGTGGTCGACTTCGGCGCCTTCATCAACTTCCTGGGCTCCCAGGACGGGCTCTGCCACATCTCCGAGCTCAAGAACGAGCGGGTCGCCAAGGTGACCGACGTGATCAACGAGGGTGACGTCGTCAAGGTCAAGGTCTTGAGCATCGACGACCGCGGCAAGGTCAAGCTGAGCATGCGGGGGATCGACCAGGTCACCGGTGAGGAGACCCCGGTCGAGCCGCGCCCGCCCCGCCCGCCGCGGCCGTTCATCGAGGGGGAAGGCCAGGGCGACCGGCAACGCCGGGATCGGGGGCCGAGGCGGCATCACCGCGCCGGCTGAGCCGTCGTCGGGGCGGCTCCCGGCCGCCCCGAATGCCGGGAAATTGGTCCGGCACCTTGTGCTGGGCGCGGGCGACGCATACATCTGCGGGGTTTCATTGGTCGAAGTCCGGCGTCCGGCCGAGCGATGGGCGTGCGTCGGACGATGATCCAAGCCCGGCGTGCGCCCGCGATGGGCCACCCGCAGGAGAGGCTGTGTGATCGCGCTCAAGCCCCTGGTGCTATCCGGTCGCGAGGTCTGGCCCCTGGTCGAAGGCGGCAAAGGCATCTCGATCTCCAACGGGCTGAGCAGCGGCGCTTGGGCGTCGACCGGGGGAATCGGCACCTTCTCGGGCGTCAACGGCGATTACTTCGACGAGCAGGGCCGGCTGGTGCCGATGATCTACCGCGGGCGGACCCGGCTCGAGCGCCACGAGGAGTTGATCGACTACTCGATCAAGGCGGCGATCAGCCAGGCGCGGATCGCCCACGATGTGCGCGGCGGCGAGGGCCGGCTGCACATGAACGTGCTCTGGGAGATGGCGGCCTGCGAGCGCGTGCTGCACGGCGTGCTCGAAGGAGCTCGTGGGCTGATCCACGGCATCACCTGCGGCGCCGGCATGCCTTATCGCCTCGCCGAGATCGCCGCCAAATACAACGTCTACTACTATCCGATCGTGTCTTCGGCGCGCGCTTTCCGGGCGCTGTGGAAGCGCGCCTACCACCGGCTGTCGGAGTGGCTGGGCGGCGTCGTGTACGAGGATCCGTGGCGGGCGGGTGGCCACAACGGCCTGTCCAATTCCGAAGACCCGGCGACGCCTGAGCCGCCCTATCCGCGCGTCCGCCAGCTGCGCGATTCGATGCGTGATGTCGGGCTCGACGACACCGCGATCATCATGGCTGGCGGCGTCTGGCATCTGCGCGAGTGGCAGGACTGGCTCGACAACCAGGAGCTCGGCCCGGTCGGCTTCCAGTTCGGAACCCGGCCGCTCCTGACCCGCGAGAGCCCGATCTCGGACGCCTGGAAACGCCGGCTGCTCGAGCTCGAGGACGGCGACGTCCTGCTCCACCGCTTCAGCCCGACCGGGTTCTATTCCTCGGCGGTCCGAAACGACTTCCTGCGCGAGCTCGAAGCGCGCTCGGACCGGCAGATCGCCTTTGCGGCGGCACCGGACGCCGAGCGCGGCCTGACCGAGCCGCTGGCGTTCGGGACCCGCGGCCGCTGGCTGTACGTGCGTCCGGAGGACATGGACCGGGTCCGGGTCTGGATTGCCGAGGGCTACAGTCAGGCGATGAAGACGCCGGATGACACCCTGATCTACGTCAGCCCCGAGAAGGCGATCGAGATCCGCCGCGACCAGACCAACTGCATGGGCTGTCTGTCCGCCTGCAAGTTCAGCAACTGGGCCTGCAACGACAGCCACACCACGGGCAAGCCGCCGGATCCCCGCTCCTTCTGCATCCAGAAGACTCTGCACGAGATCGCGCATGGCGCCGAGGTCCGCACGCAGCTGATGTTTTCTGGGCACAACGTCTACAAGTTCCGGCAGGATCCGTTCTATTCCAACGGCTTCATCCCGACGGTGCGCCAGCTGGTCGAACGGATCGCGACCGGCGACTGAAGGGCTCGCTTGACAAGCAGGGTAAAACGGTACCAATTGAGTACGGATTAGGGTGCTCGGGGGCACACGTCGCTTGTCCGGCGTAGATGGGCGATGGTGCGGTCGGACGATGGTGCGAAGGGTGGCAGAGCAGTGCAGACGATGAGAACCTACTCCCGCGTGTTGGAGCGCCTCAAGGGGGCGGGCCTGCGGCCGACGCGTCAGCGCTTGGCGCTGGCCAAGCTGCTGCTCGAGAGCGGCCCGCGGCACGTTACGGCCGAGGAGCTGTTCCACGAGGCGCGCAATGCGGGGATCGCGATCTCGCTCGCAACCGTGTACAACACGCTGCATCAGTTTACCTCGGTCGGCCTGCTGCGCGAGGTCGTGGTCGACATGGGGCAGAGCTACTTCGACACCAACACCTCGCACCACCACCACTTCTTCGACGAGACGACCGGCCAGCTGACCGACATCGCCGAGCAGGAGATCGAGATCAACCGGCTGCCCAGCCCGCCGCCGGGGGCTTCGATCGACCGGGTCGAAGTGATCGTCCGCCTGCGCCGCCAGCTCTAGCCGCCGGGCGGCCGTCGTCTAGCGGACGATCTCGCCGGGCTGCGTGCCCCAAAACTCGTCGCGCTGCAACCATCCGCGTCGGCCTTCAATCTCGACCCGGCACCAGTTTTCCTCGCAGTCGAACAGGCGACCGATCACCCCGGGCTCGGCGCGCAGCACCACGCGCGAATCCGGCCCCGGTGTCCGTCGCAGCTCGCGCACCTGGCCAGTCACCATGATCGTGCGCCGGCTCGACAGCAGGCTCGAGTGGATCCAGCCCTCGTCGCCATCGTAGTCGCGGATCTTTCGCCAGGTGTCGAACTCGGCAACGATCTCGACCGGCAGGTCCTTGCGCGCGAACACCCAGTTGATCGGGTACTGCTTGCCCGGGCCGAAGCGGACGTTGACCCGATCGGCGCCGAGGGACACAAACCGCGGCACCGGCAGACCGGTGCTTCGCCCGGCCTGCGCCCAGGCCGGCGGCGGGCCCACCAACAACAGCGCGAGGGCGATCGCGCCCGTGATGCTGCGCCACCCGGACCATCGTGCCGTCATCGAACATCAATCCCTTCCTGCTCGTCGGGTCCCAGGGTTAGCGCGCCCCGCGGCGCCTCCGCAAGCGGCTTTGCCGGCCCGCCCGGTTGCCGCTTCAGGTGACCGGCCAGTTCTGCTAGGCATGGCAGCGGCTACGGACCCGGCCCGTTGGCGGAGGCAGCTCGATGGTGCGGAGAAAGCCGCTGGTTGTCGTCACCCGCAAGTTACCCGAGGTGATCGAGACCCGGATGATGGAGCTGTTCGACACGCGGCTCAATGAGAGCGACACACCCTGGGCCAAAGCCGAGCTGATCGAGGCGGTCAAGACCGCCGAGGTTCTGGTGCCGACGGTGACCGATCGGATCACCAGCAGCGTTCTCGCCCACGCCAGCCCGACCCTGCGCCTGATCGCCAACTATGGCACCGGCGTCGACCACATCGACGTCGAGGCGGCCTACGCCCGTGGCATCACCGTCACCAACACGCCGGGCGTGCTGACCGAGGATACCGCCGACATGACCATGGCCCTGATCCTGGCCGTGGCGCGCCGCCTGGTTGAGGGCGAGCGGCTCGCCCGCTCTGGCGAATGGGGCGGCTGGAGCCCGACCTCGATGCTCGGCCATCGAATTACCGGCAAGCGCCTGGGCATCCTCGGTATGGGTCGGATCGGCAGCGCGGTCGCCCGCCGGGCGCGCGGCTTCGGGCTCGCGATCCACTATCACAATCGGCGCCGCGCGCCGGTCGAGCTCGAGACCGAGCTCGAGGCGACCCATTGGGAGAGCCTCGACCAGATGCTGGCCCGGATGGACGTGATCAGCGTCAACTGCCCACATACGCCCGCGACCTTCCATTTGCTCTCGGCGCGCCGTCTGAAGCTGGTGCGGCCGGATGCGATCATCGTCAACACCTCGCGCGGCGAGGTCATCGACGAGGCGGCGCTGACCCGGATGCTGCGCAACAAGGAGATCGCCGGCGCCGGCCTTGACGTGTTCGAGCACGAGCCCGCGATCAATCCGAAGCTGCGCGATCTCGACAACGTCGTGCTCCTGCCGCACATGGGCTCGGCGACCATCGAGGGCCGGATCGACATGGGCGAGAAGGTGGTGATCAACATCAAGACCTTCGTCGACGGCCACCGGCCGCCCGACCGCGTGCTGCCGAGCATGCTGTAGCGCGGCGCGTGGTCGGGCGATTCGGCGGTCGAGGATAGCGATTGCGGCAGGTCGCGCCGGCCAGCCGGGAACGACCCGGTGCGGCGAGTCCGACGCGCCCCGGCGAGCGCACTCCGACCACCACGACGACCACGATCATGACCGGCAGGATCACACTCAGCCCCTTGTCCCGTAGGTCAACCCGCATCCTCTCGGACCTATCCCGCCGGAACCCACCTCGACGTTGTCCCAGTCAGTGCCGCCGTTCGGTCTCGACTGGGGCGCGCACCTCGGCCACGGTATCGATGATGTTGGCGCCGATCCGCTTGCTGACCTCGAGCGTCAGGGCCGATCGAGCCCGGAACGTTCGGATCGCCGGCTCGGCGCGACTGCCGAGGCAGCGCCACCGGCCCTCGACCTCGACCGTCCGGCCGATGCTCAGGCCTACAGCCGCCGACGCGGTGCTGTGACCGTTGGCGATGTTCCCGCCGGTCGATCACGTATCGTCGGGCCTGCATGGGCCGCCGCCGCACCGGGCCTGGCAGGATCAGCTGTGTGCCGTCTGGGCAGTCGCGCTCTGCCGGATGGTCCACTCGACCAAGTGCTTGGCCACCTTGCCGAAGGCCTCGTCGAACGCCTGCACGATCGCCGCCATCGAGGTGTCCGTGGCCTGCACGACGAACTCCCCGGAGGTCGACCCGAGCGAAATGCGCCGCGGCAGGCGCACCAGCCGAGCCTGCAGGCGCACCCGGACCTTGGGCGCGCCGGGGCCGTCATATTCGGCTTGAAATTCGCGGATATTGACCAACAGCGCGTATTCGGCGCGGACCCCGACCACGCCGCGGCCGAGCACGTCGATCTTGCCGGCGTTGTCGAACGATTCGAGCAGCAGAGTCTGGACCATGACCGGCAGGACGTCGATCCAGTTGGCACGGGCGTAGTACTCGAGGGTGGTCGGCGTCGGCCGCAACGCGATCCGGGCGCTGTTCAGGCCGGCGGTCGCGGTCGGCACCTCGATGCTGAGCCGCGCGTCGACTTCCGGCAGGTCGTCGGTAAAGCTGCTCTTCGGCGTCAGCTCGTACAGGGGGGGTGGGTCGGAGCTGGCCAGCTCGAGCGCGGCGGCGCAGGCTCCGAGCGCCAGGCACGCGGCCATGGCCAGCGCCCGACCGAGACCAGGCGGCGAGAGCGTCATTGCGTTTCGAATCCTCTGTTCCCCCGGCCGATCAGAAAGCCGGCCGGATCCCGCTCGAACTCCTTGGTCATGCGGCTGAGCGCCGCGATCAGCTGGCGGGTCTCGCCGGCCAGCTGGCTGAAGTCGTACAATCCGGTGTTGGCAAAATCGTCCAAAGGCTGGTGCAGGGTCCCGATCAGCCCGTCGAGATGGTCCGCAGCGTTCCCGACTGTGGTCGCTGCGCCGCGCAGCTGGCCGAGGGTCGCCGTCACGTCGCCGCCCAGCGTGGCGACCCGCTGGTCGACATGGGTCGTCAGCTGACGAAGATCGCCGATCAACTGTTTCAAGTCCGTGGACATCCCCTCGACCTGGCGCGCCGCGTCGGCGGCGCCGACCAGCAGCGCGTCGACCTGATCGCTGCGCCTGGCCAGGGTGGCGGTGAAGGTCTCGAGGTTGCGCAACGTGCCAGCCACGGCGTCGAGGTTCTTGTCCTCGAACAGCCGGGTCAGGCGATCGGCCAGAGCGACCGCGCGGCCGAGCAGCTCGGGCGTCGATTCGAACACCCGCTCCAGGGCCGACCGGCGCGACGGGATCCGTGGCGGTGGCTTGGCGCTCGGATCGAGGCGGGCGCTCGCCTGGGTGCCGCCCCGCAGCTGCACATAGGCGATCCCGGTGATGCCCTGCATCTCGAGGGTCGCGACGGTATCTTCCTTGATCGGCGTGCGCCGGTCGACCTCGACCGTCACCAGGACCGTCTCGATGTCCGTGGGATCGATCCGGATATCGGCGACCCGCCCGACCGGGATCCCGCGATAGAGCACCGGGCTGCTGTCCTGCAGACCGCTGATCGTACCCTGAAAGGCGATCTGGTAGCGCGCCACCTGGCGCTCGCTGTCGGCCTTGACCAGCCAGACGCTGAACCCGGCCAATCCGGCGATCAAGCTCAGGACCACAGTCCCGACCAGCAGATAGCTCGCGCGAATCTCCATCTAGGCCCCCCGAGCCCCCGGCAGCACGGCCGCGCGGCCACGGGGCCCGTGGAAGTAGGCCCGCAGCCATGGATGATCACGGTTGCGCAATTCGTCCAATGTACCAACCAGCGCGCGTTTATCGATCAGTGCCGCCACCCGATCGCAGATCGCCAGCAGCGAATCCAGATCGTGGGTGACCATGACCACGGTCAGGCCGAGGCTGCGCTGCAGGCCCCGGATCAGGCGGTCGAAGTCGGTCGCCCCGATAGGATCGAGGCCGGCGGTCGGCTCGTCGAGGAACAGGATTTCCGGATCCAGGGCCAGGGCGCGGGCGAGCCCGGCCCGCTTGCGCATGCCACCGGACAGCTCGGCCGGATACTTGTGGCAGGCGTCGATCGGCAGTCCGACCAGGGCGAGCTTCAGGCCGGCGATCTGGTCGAGCAGCGCCTCCGGCAGCTCGAGCCGCTCACGCAGCGGCGTCTGGATGTTCTGGCCGACGGTCAGCGAGCTGAACAACGCGCCATCCTGGAACAGCACCCCCTGGCGCGCCTGCAGCGACCGGCGCGCCGCATCGCTCAGCCGCTCGAGCTCCTGGCCCAGCACCTGGATGCGCCCCTGCTCGGCACGCTGCAGGCCGAGGATGGTCCGCAGCAGCACCGACTTGCCGGTCCCCGACCCGCCGACGATGCCGATCACCTCGCCGCGCTGGACCTCGAGGTCGAGGCGGTCATGGATCACCTGCGCGCCGAATCGGGTACGCAGGCCTTGGACGTGGATGGCGGGCTCCCCGGTCACGCCCGTCACACGCCGATATAGGAGAACAGGATCGAGAACAGCGCGTCGAACACGATCACCAGAAAGATGCCGACGACCACCGAACGGGTCGTCATCCGCCCGACACTCTCGGCACTGCCGCTGACGCTCAGCCCCTCGTAGCAGCCGACCATGGCGATCACGAAGGCGAACACCGGCGCCTTGCCGATCCCAACCAGGAAAGTTCCGATGGTGATCGCCTTGCTGAGCTGGCTGAGGAATTGGGCGGGCGAGATGTCGAGTGCGCCGGCGCACATCAGGCCGCCGCCCAGCAGGGCCAGGATGTCGGCGAAGAACGACAGCAGCGGCAGGGCGATCATCAGGGCCAGCACGCGCGGCAGGACCAGGACCTCGATCGGGTCGAGCCCAAGGGTGCGAAGCGCGTCGACCTCCTGGTTGACCTTCATGGTCCCGATCTGCGCCGTGAAGGCGCTGCCCGAGCGGCCCGCGATCACGATCGCAGTCAAAAGGATCGCAATCTCGCGCAGGATCGAGATGCCGAGCAGGTTGACCGTGAAGATTTCGGCGCCAAACCGGCGCAGCTGATCGGCCCCCTGGTAGGCCATGATGACGCCGATCAGGAAGGCGATCAGGCCTACGATCGGCAGGGCGTCGAGGCAGGTCTTCTCGAGGTGGTGGGTCAGTGAGGTCAGACGCAGCCGGCCGGGTCGCACCAGGATGCGCCCGAGGTTCGCCACCGTCTGGCCATAGAACGATAGGAGCCGGGCCGCTTCGGCACCGGCCAGCAGCGTGTCCCGACCGAGCTCGGCGAGGATCCGGACGAACGGATTGAGCTCGACGTCCGGCGCCGGCGCCTTCGGCTCGACCCTGCGGATCTCGGCCAGCAGCGCCGTGTGATGCTCGGGCAGTCCGGCCAGCTCGACCTGCCAGCCAAGGCTCTCGAGGCTACGCTCGAGCTGGTACAGCAACCAGGCGCCCGCGGTGTCGAGGGTATCAAGCGCGGTGCCGTCGACCTCGGCCCGACCGGCGTCTTCGGCCATGGTCGCGAGCAGCGACTGGCGCGCCCCATCCAGCCGCGCCAGCCCTTCGAGCGTCCAGGCGCCGCCGGCCTCGATCCGCAACCGGTCGCCGTCACGGGCGCCGGTCAGCCAGCCCGCCGCGGTCACCATGGGCCGAGCCGCCCGGTGACCGAGGGTGCGCCCGCGGGCGCGTCAGGCCAGCCCCTGGCCTCGACGTTCCGGCCCAGGCAAGCCATGCCCGGCCGGACCCGGGCGTGGCTCAGGTCGGCCGGCCGCCCAGCTGGCGGCGGAGCGCCTTGATGCGTTCCTTGGTCGTCTCGAGATGCGGATCGATCGCGACCGCCGCCTCGAAGCTGCGCAAGGCCGCCGACGGGTCGTCGATCGCGTCGTAGATCAGCCCGAGACCCGAGAGCGCGCCGAAATGGCGCGGCTCGAGCTCGAGGGTCCGCCGGATATCGAGCACCGAAGCCTCGTAGTTGCCCATCAGATAGTAGAGGGTGGCGCGCTTGTTCCAGCCCTCGGCGAACTTCGGGGCCTGCTCGACCAGACGATTGAAGCGCTCCAGGGCCACGCCATATTGCCCCTCGGCCATCGCGACCACGCCCTCGCGCATCAGAACGTTGGCCTGGGCGTCGTCGGACTGGCTCCAGATCGCCCAGATGCGCTGCTCGATCGCCTGCGCCTCGGGTGCGCTCGAGGTGGTCTGGAGACGGGCGAACAAGGGCCCGAGGCGGGCGTCCTGCTGGTCCGCGCGTGCCGGTCCGGACCCGATCCCGGCGACCACCAGCCAGAGGGTCGCGATCAGCGCAAGCAACCTTTGAGGCATTCGCAATCGCCTTCATCGCTTGCCACTGCCCACGACTATGCGCCAAAGCGGAGCGGGCGCCAATCCCATCCTCGTTCACAGAATCGCGCCTCGCTTGCGGTTGCTCACGCCGAGCCGCCGCGCAGCTTGGCCAGCTCGACCGCGGCCCGGAGCTCGAGGTCATCGAGCACCGCGTCGAGCCTGGTGTCCGCGACCGCCGGGCGCAGCCCGTCGAGCAGCCCGGCCAAGCGATGCAGCGTGCCCTCGGACACCCAGCCCTCGATGAGACCGAGCTGCAGATCGTGAAGCTCGGCCAGGAGGCTCTGGCCGTGACGGACGGCGCGCCTGCGCTGCTCGGTCGGGTCGGGCGCCTCCTGCGCCGCGAGCACGCCGTCCAGGGCCGCGAGCGGCGTGGTCGGAGTGACCCCCGAGCTCGCGGCCGACCTGACGCCGACGTGTTCGGCAAAGCCAGGGACGGTACGCTCGCCGCTGCGACCCGAGACCTTGCGTCGCTGGCTCGGTCCGGCGGTCGACCCGGAACCCGTGATCTTCATCGCTGCCTCGCGTCGCCATGTTCCGTCAGCCCGTCCGCCGCCCGGGCGGTCCCCGACACACCGCGCGTGACCACCACGACATAACCGGCGGGCGGGCAACGCCGGGGCTCACAGGCCTGAGACTGCGCCCGTCATGGTTAACGACCGGTGAAGACCAGCGCACCGCGCGCCTCCCGCGCTGGCTCTCGACCGGCGGCCCGCGGCAAGAATTGCCCGGCCGTCTGGCAAGCTTTGCCGGACGCGGCCGGCCGCCCTGCCGCGTCGAGCGCTCAATTCCGAGCAAGACCGCCGCTCCCGGGCGCTTGGCACGGCGCTCGCTAGGGGACAGCGCAGAGGACCCGCCAGCATGGAACGAGCCCTGCATTCCGTTCGCCAGATCGCCGCTGCCGCCGGTCGCGCGCCGCGCGCCCTGCTCGCCGGCCTGCTGCTGGTCGCCGCGCTCGGATCGCCGGCCTTGGCCACGTCGCGGATCAAGGACATCACCAACTTCGAGGGGGTGCGCGACAACCTGCTGGTCGGCTATGGCCTCGTGGTCGGCCTCAACGGCACCGGCGACTCGCTCCGCAACTCGGCCTTCACCGCCGGCAGCCTGGAGGCGATGCTGGAGCGCCTGGGCGTCGCGACCCGCGGTCAGGATCTCAAGACCAAGAACGTCGCCGCGGTCATGGTCACCGCGACCCTTCAGGCCTTCGCACGCCAGGGCTCGCGTCTGGACGTCTCGGTCAGCGCGCTCGGCGACGCCAAGTCGCTGGAAGGTGGCACGCTCCTGGTCACGCCGCTGTACGGCGCCAACGGCGAGATCTACGCCGTCAGCCAAGGTCAGCTCACGATCGGCGGCTTCGTCGCCCAGGGCAGCGCCGAGAGCGTCACCAAGGGCGTGCCGACCTCGGCCCGGATCGCGGACGGCGGGATCGTCGAGCGCGAGGTCGAGTTCGAGCTCGACCAGCTGAAGCGCATCCGGCTGGCGCTGCGCAATCCCGACTTCACGACCGCGGCGCGGATCGCGAGGGTGATCAACGACCACTTCCGCTCCCCGCTCGCACGGGCGACCGACCCGGCGACCGTGGCGCTCAACGTGCCGGCGGCCTATCACGGCCGGACCGCCGCGCTGCTGACCGAGATCGAGCAGCTCGCGGTCCAGCCCGACCAGCCGGCCCGGGTGCTGATCGACGAGCAGTCCGGGATCATCGTCATGGGCGACAACGTCCGGATCAGCCAGGTCGCGGTCGCCCAGGGCAACCTCACGGTGCGGGTGACCGAGACCCCCCAGGTCTCGCAGCCCAATCCGCTCGCCCAGGGCGAAACGACCGTGGTGCCGCGCACCAGCGTTCAGGTCGACGAGGGCGGCGACCGCCACATGGTCGTCCTGCAGGAGGGGGTGAGCCTGCAGGACCTGGTCGCCGGTCTCAATGCGCTCGGCGTCGGACCCCGCGATCTGATCAGCATCCTCCAGGCGATCAAGGCAGCAGGCGCCTTGCAGGCCGAAATCGTGGTGATGTGATGACCCAAGCGATTCCGAGCCCGGTGACGGCGGCCGGCGGCCCGGCGACGGCACCCGGCAAGCCTGCCAACCTCGAGGCGCTGCGCGACGTCGCCCAGCAGTTCGAGGCGGTCTTCCTGGCCCAGGTCCTCTCCAGGATCAATCAGGGTTCCAGCAGCGATCAGACCGCGGGCGAGGGCGGCGAGCAGACGCTGTTTCACGACATGTTCAACGACGAGGTGGCCAAGTTGATCAGCCGCAGCGGCGGCGTCGGCGTGGCTGATGCCGTGCTGAAGGAGATGCTCAAGGTGCAGGAGGTGGCGTGATGGAGCCGCTCGAGCAGATCACCGTGCTGATGACGCTGATGAAGCGGCTGGGCCAGGTCATGGACCATGAGCGGGCGGTGCTGCGCAGCATGCGGCTCGAGGCCCTGCCGGATATCCAGGACGAGAAGGAGGCGCTCGCCGAGGCCTACGAGATCGAGCTGGCGCGGCTGCGCTGCAGTCCGGAGATCGTGGCGGCGCTCGAGCCGTCGATCCGCAGCCAGCTGCACGACGCGATGCGCGCCTTCCAGGAGACCGTGACCGCCAACCTCAACGCCCTCCTGGCGGCCCAGTCGGTGGTCGAGAAGGTGCTGCGCAACATCGGCGACAGCCTGGCGCGCAGCGCCGCCGGCTTCACCTACGGGGCGCGCGGCCAGGGTGCCAGCCCCGAACCGCGCGGCCGGGTGATCGCGGTCGCCTTCGACCGCAAGCTCTGAGGGAGCCGACCTTGAGCCTCACCGCCGCCCTGGCTAGCGCCGTCTCCGGGCTGAACGTCGCCCAGCGCGCGCTCGCGGTCACGGCCAACAACGTCGCCAACGCCAACACCGAGGGCTACAGCCGCAAGGTTTTGAACCAGCAGGCTGTGGTCGTCGGCAGCCGCGGGGCCGGGGTCGAGGCGACCGACGTCACGCGCATCACCGACCAGTTCCTGACCGACGAGGTTCGCCGCCAGAGCGGCGTCGCCGGCCGCAGCGATGCCCTGGAGCACTACCAGAGCCTGCTCCAGGACGCCTTCAGCGCGCCCGGCGACGATCGCGACCTGGCGACCCAGATCGGCGCTCTGCAGACCGCGCTCGAGGATCTCGGCAACGATCCGGGCATCCCGGCGCTGGCGCTCCAGGTCGTGCACGCGGCCGAAGACGTAGGCCAGTCGATCGGCGGGCTCGCCGACCAGGTCCAGACCCTGCGCGCCGATGCCGACCAGACGATCGGCCGGACGGTCGACGCGATCAATGACGAGTTGCAGGGCATCGCCGACCTCAACACTCAGATCAAGCGCCAGGCCAACCTCGGCGACGTCAGCCCCGATCTGCTCGACCGGCGCGATACGCTGGTCAACCAGCTGGCCGGCCAGATCGACATCCGGACCACGACCCAGGACGGTAACACGCTCGCGATCTACACCGCGGGCGGCGAGACCCTGCTCGATTCGACGCCCAGGGTCGTGGTCTACAATCCGGCGACCGTGGTCGTAGCCGACACACCGTTCCAGCCGATCGCGATCTTCCGCAAGGACCAGCTCGATCGGGCAACCGGCCAGCCGCTCGATCCGACCGCCGGCGTCCAGCTGGTCTCGGGTGGTCTCCGCAGCACGCTCAATGCCGAGCTCCAGAACGACGCCGTCGCCGATGCCAGCCAGGTGATCACGAGCCGGATCAGGGGCGGCCAGCTCGCCGGCCTGCTCGAGGTCCGCGACAGCGTGCTGCCGGCGCTCGACGACCAGCTCCAGGAGCTCGCCGACGGGCTGCGCTTCGCCCTCAACGCCGCCCACAACGACGGCAGCGCGGTGCCGCCGCCAAGCCAGCTTTCGGGCACCCGCACCGATCTTTCCGACTTCGCCGGCGCGACCCGGAGCGGCACGGCGACGATCGCGGTGATCGACCGCACCGACGGCAGTACCCAGCTCGCCTTCCAGGTCGACGTCGGCGCGGCCGCCGACGAGACCGCGCTCGCGGCCCAGATCAACGCCAGCCTCGGCGCCTTCGGCAGCGCCGCGATCGGCGCCGACGGCAATCTCGAGATCGCGCTCGCGGACAGTGGTCAGGGGATCGCGATCGCCGAGGGCGACAGTAGCGTGACGGTCACCGACGCCGCCGGCCGCGATCGCGACTATGGCTTCGCGCAGTATTTCGGCCTCAACGACCTGATGGTCCAGAACGGCGGCCGCGCGAGCGACCTCGGGGTCCGCGCCGACCTCCGGGCCGATCCCTCGCTGCTCAGCACGGCGCGCCTCGACGTCTCGACCTCGCCGCTCACCGCGACCCTCGGTGGCGCCGGCGACAACCGGGCAGCCCAGGCGCTCGCCCAGGTTCTGAGCGACGCCCAGCCGGTGATCGCGCGCGGCGGCCTGCCGGCGAAGTCGGTGAGCCTCACCACCTATGCGGGCGACATCATCGCCCACAGCGCGACGCTGGCCGACAGCGCCGAGCAGGCGGCGACCCGCGACCGTGCCCTGGCCGACGCCCTGCAGCAGCGCGCCGCCGACGTTTCCGGGGTCAATATCGACGAGGAGATGGCCAACCTGGTGCAGCTGCAGCAGGCCTACGCGGCCTCCGCCCGGATGATCGCGGCGACCAACGATTTGTTCAACGAGCTGCTCGACATGGTGCGGTAGGGAGTTGAGTCCATGCTGACACGCATCGGCGACCTAGCGCAGAGCAAGCTCACGACCCAGCTGCTGCTCGAGGCCCAGACCCGGGTGCGCGAGACCCAGATCCAGATCAGCACCGGCAAGGTGACCGATCGCTTCAGCGGCATCGCGAGCGGTGCCAACCGGCTGCTCGCGGCCAAGGACACGCTCCAGCGCATCCAGAAATATCAGACCAACAACGACCTCGCCGACCAGCGCCTATCCCAGATGGACAGCTCGCTCGGCTCGCTCGACGATCTCGGCAACCGGCTTAAGGTTTTGTTGATCCAGCGCCTCAACGATGCCTCGGCGGTGCCCGGAACCCTGAGCGCGGAGGCCGAGCAGCTGCTCGACCAGGCGGTCGCGGACCTCAATGTGGATCTGGCCGGCCAGCATCTGTTCAGCGGCTCGCGTACGGACACCACGCCCGTGGTTTTGGATCCGACGTTCAGCGCGTTCGGCTCGCCCGACGACACCTTCTATCAGGGCGACGACGTCAACCTCACCGTGCGCGCCGACGACAACCGCGAGGTGACCTACGGGATGACCGCAAACCAGCCTGGCTTCCAGGAGCTGATCGGCGCGATGCGGGCGGCGATCGAGGGTGATGGCAGCAAGGACCCGACCCTTCTGAACAGCGCGCTCGACCTGCTCAACTCGGCGATGCCCAAGATCTCCGGCTACCGCAGCGAGATCGGCGCGCGCCAGAATGCCCTCGATCGGATCAACGACGGCCACGCCGATGCCGAGCTCTATCTGCAGAAGCAGGTCAGCGACATCCAGGACGTCGACATGACCGACGCGATCACCCGCATGACCCAGGACCAGATGGTGGTCGAGAGCTCAATGGCGACCATCGCCCGGCTCAGCCAGCTGAGCCTCGTCGACTTCCTCCGCTAGTCCGTTCCATCTCCCAGGAGCCATCATGACCCAGCTGGCCACCCTTCGACCCGTCACGGCGGCGCCGCAACCGGTCCCGACCTCACCCACCGAGCCGGCGTCGATCAGCACCCGATTCGGCGCCGTCACCCTCCACCCCGAGCGGCTGATCACCCTGCCGGCCGGCCTGCTCGGCTTCGCCGACTGCCAGCGCTTCGCGCTCGCCGACCTGCCCGATCCGCAGGGGGTGTTCAAGCTGCTGCAGTCGGTCGACGAGCCCGAGCTTGCGTTCCTGGTGCTGCCGATCGACCCGATCGCCGGTCCGCTGGAGCGCAGCGACCTCGAATCCGCCTGTCAGGTGCTCGGTTTCGACTGGCCGGCGCTGGCGGTCCTCGGCCTGGTCACCATACGCCCGGACCCGGAGGGCGTGCATTTCTCGATCAACCTCAAGGCGCCGCTGTTGATCGACACCGGCCGCCAGGTCGGCCGCCAGCACGTGTTCGCGGGCGAGGGCTATCCGCTGCGATACGACCTGCCACGCGCCGATGCGGCCTGAGCGCGGCGCCGCGCTGACCCGAAGCGTCCCGCGCGCCGCGCCTTCGGCGGTCGGCCTCGGCCTGCTGCTCGAGGCGCAGCGCCAGCTGCGGGCCGGCCACCCGGAGCTCGCCGAGCGCAGCTGCCGGCGGCTGCTGAAGGCCGAGCCCGAACACGCCGACGCGCACAACCTGCTCGGCGTCGCTCTCGGTCGGTTGGGCCGGCTCGATGCGGCGGAGCGACACTGCCGGCGGGCGATCGAGCTCCGGCCGCGGGATGCGGGCTTTGTCGCCAACCTCGCCGAACGCCTGCGCCAGCAGGGCCGGCTCGACCAGGCGACGGAGTTGCACCGCCAGGCGCTCGAGCTGGCCCCGGAACATCCGCGGGCGCTGGAAGGCCTGGCACGGACGCTCGCCGAAGGCGGTGACCTGGAAGCGGCGCTCGACGCCGCCGAGCGCGCCCGCCGGGCGGCGCCCGAGCTGGCTGCCGGCCATGCGCTGGTCGGCGAGCTGTCGGGGCTCCTGCGCCGGCACGACGAGGCGATCCTGGCGCTGACCCGCGCCGTCGAACTGGCACCGGAGCGCCACGACTGGTGGCAGAACCTCGCCCGGGTCTGCTTGACCGCGCTCGACATCCAGGGGCTCGAGCGGGCCGCGCGCCATCTTTTGGAGTGCGACCCCGACGATCCCGAAGCCAAGGTCCATCTCGCCAATGCCCTGTTCCGCAAGGACGCCTTGGGCGCGGTCCGCGCGCTGCTCGAGACCGTGCCGGCGGCGGGCCTGACCGGGGCCAACGCCAGAAACCTGCTGGGCGTGACGCTCGCGCGCCAGGGCCGGATCGAGGCCGGCCTCGAAGTGCTCGATGAGGTGCCGGCGCTCGCCCCCGACGCGGGCGAGCTGCAGATGAACCGGCTCTTGCACCTGAACTACGACCCGCAGCGTTCACCCGAGCAACTGAAACAGGAGCACCTGGCGTGGGCGGAGCGTTTCGCGCGCCCACTCTACGCGCAGCAGCTCGGCTGGCCGCAGGCCCCCGATCCCGATCGCCGGCTGCGGGTCGGTTATCTTTCGCCGGACCTCAGGCGCCATTCGGTCGCCTATTTCCTGGCCCCCCTCCTCCTGACCCACGATCGACGGGAGGTCGAGGCGATCTGCTACGCCTCGGTCCCGCATCCGGACTCGTTCAGCGAGGAGCTGCGGGCGATGGCCGACGGTTGGGTGGAGGTGCACCAGCTCGACGACGCTGCGCTGGCCGCCCGCATCCGGGCCGACCGGATCGACATCCTGGTCGAGCTCGCCGGCCACACCCGCGAGAGCCGGCTGCTCGCCTGCGCCGGGCGGCCGGCACCGGTGCAGATCGGCTACATCGGCTATCCCAACACGACCGGCGTCACGGCGATCGACTACCGGATCACCGACCACATCGCCGATCCGGGCGGCTTCGACGAGCACTATTGCGAGACCCTGATCCGCCTGCCGCGCTGCTTCCTGGCTTACGCCGCGCCGCGCCACGCGCCGGAGATCGGCCTGCCGCCGGTGCAACGGAACGGCTACGTCACCTTCGGCTCGTTCAACAATCTGGCCAAGGTGAACCAAGGGGTGATCGCGCTCTGGGCGGCGATCCTGCGCCAGGTCGAGGGCGCGTGCCTGGTCCTGAAATCCGCCGCCACCGGCGATCCGGAAACCAGGGCCGGGCTCGAGGCCGCGTTCGCGGCGCATGGCATCGCCCGCGAGCGGCTCCGGATCCTGCCCCCCGAAGTCGAGGCCGGGGATCATCTGGCGGTCTACAACGAGATCGACATCGCGCTCGATCCCTTCCCCTACAATGGCACCACCACAACCTGCGAGGCGCTCTGGATGGGCGTGCCGGTGATCACGCTCGCGGGCGACCGGCACGCGGGCCGGGTCGGCGCCAGCCTGCTCAACGCGGTCGGCTTCCAGGCCGGGATCGCGGCGACCCCCGAGGACTACGTCCTGACCGCGCGCCTGCTGGCGAGCCAGCCCGAGCTGCTCGCGACCGCGCGCCGCAATCTGCGCGCCGATCTCGCCCGCTCGCCGCTGCGCGACCATCCGGCCCATGCCCGGGCGGTCGAGGAAGCCTACCGGGCGGTGTGGCAGCTGTGGTGTCAGGAGCAGCCGGGTCGTCGCCCGGATTATTGCCCGAGCGTTTGAGCGCAGGTCGGCCCAAGGCAGGAGACGACGTCGGAGGGCAGGCCCGCGCGCTTCAGGATCTGGTCGGATTGGAAGAATATCGAGGTGCAGTTCTTATAGAGATACGACGATATCAGGCCGTAGAAATCAATGCGTCGCCAGCCTTTCGCCATCAGATGGGCGATGCCGTCACGAAACCCGCGCCGATCGCTGTTGTCGAAGATGATCAGCCCGTTCGCGTCGAGGACTTCGGCGGCCGCGCGCGCGCAGTCATTACGGGCCTCGCCGTCGATCACCACCACATCGAAGCGGACGTCGGCGGTGCGGCTCAACTCGGCAGCGTAGCCGGTATCGGCGGTGCGCAGGCGAAGATCGACATGGTCCGGCACCGCCTGCTTGACCCGGGCGTACCATTGGGGGTCATGTTCGACGGTGACCATCTTGCGGGCGCGACGCGCCCACCACAGCGTGGAGTTGCCGGCGCCCCATTCGAACACGCACAGGTCGTCCCCGAGCACGCGCTCGAGGAATTCGATCGCCGGATAAGTGTACCAGGGAATCGGCCGGCCTGCGGCGTCGACCGGCTCACCTCGATACACCGACTCGAGCCATCCTGAGGTCGTGAGCTCGTTCGTGGCCCGCGGCAGATAGCTGTTGAGCTCCGCCCACGGCGCCGACAGGAGAAGGCTGTGGGCCAGATTGATCGTGTATTTGCGCGCTTCCGGCGACGTCCTTACGGCGGCCCGCAGGTGGGCGGAGGCACGGGGAAACGCTTGCCGGCGGTAGGCGGCCAAGCCCTCAGCCACCAGCTCGGTCGTGGACAGGCCGGCGCGCGGCTGGTCGGCTGCCGCCGGTGCCGAAGCCCCTTCCAGCGGCTGGGTTCGCCGCGCGATCGCGCTGATGATGCTTTCGCTTCCAAGTTGGCTCTCGAGCCAGTCGCGATTGAGGAAGATGACGCGCAGCTGGGCCTCCAGATGGCTGAGCCCATCTGCACTCGCCAGGCCGCGCGGGTGCCGGCGATAGCTGAGGCCGGAGCCGCCCGCCGCGCGATACCAGTAGCGCGCAGCGCGAGCGAGGCGGAGTTTCAGGTCCCAATCTTCGTACAGGCGCAGCTCGTGCCGAAACCCACCCGCCCGTTCGAACAGGGTTTTGGGCATGAGCATGTCACGCGGGATCGCACCGGCCCGCTGCAAAAGGTAAGAGATCCGGGCGTCACCATCGCCCTGCGCAAACTGGGAGAAGTCGATCCGGTCGAGGACCTTGCCCGTCGGATCGACGACGTCCAGATCCGAATAGACTACGACATCACCGAGATTTTCTTCAACAATCCGCATCTCGTTTTCGATCTTCCTGGGATGATAATAATCATCGCCATCCAAGGTCGTTACGAGATTGCTCTTGGATGTTCGAATTGCCAGATCTCGATTGGCAGCGACTCCAATGTTTCCCTCTCTAAGAATCGATCGAATCGTCGAGTGCGCACCGGCTAGAGCATTGATGAGCTCGCGAGAACCGTCGCTTGAACCATCATCGGCTACAATAATTTCATCTGGCCGGCGACTCTGAGCAAGCACGCTTTCGATCGACTGTCGAAGCCAGGCTCCATTATTGTATGAGGTGACGATACAGGCAATGGTTGCGGTCATTGCTGGTCCCGCCGAGGTTCAGGTCGCATGCTGATAGCCCAGGAGCTCGAGGCTGGCCTGATAGTGGGCGTTGGCTGCGATGGCCTCAAGCAGGCCGGGGGCGGCCGACCGGCGTGGCACCGGCTGGATGGCGCTGCCGCCGCGGCTGCCCGCGACGTCGCCGGTGACGAAGGTGTAGTCGCGCCAGCGCTCCCTGAAGCCCTGGTCGTAGCGCAGCTGCAGGGTTGCGCACAGCGCCTGCATCACCGCCTCGGGCGCAGCGGTGAAGTCCTCGTAGCGATAGAACCCGATGCTGGTCGCGACCTCGGCGAAGCGCCGGTAGCCAGCCAGGAAGCCGTCCAGCGTCAGGCGGCCCTGGACGACCGCCAGCTGGCTGAGGCTCAACCACTGGTCGAGCGGATGACGCACGGTGCAGACCTGCAGCAGCTGGAAGCGCGCCGCGAGCGCCTCGGCGGTCAGCAGGCGGTGCGCGGGCTTGGCGACGAACGGCACGCCGGTGAAGTCCAGATGGCTCCAGTCCCGGATCACCAGGCGCTGGCTGCAGTCCTCGGCGCGTCGCCGGATCAGATCGATGGCATCGGCGAAGCCGACCCGGCCGCGCGCCTTGAGCTCGTGCAGATCCTGGCTCGACAGGAGGCCGTACCAGCGCTGCGCCTGGATCAGCGGGTTGAACTGGTTGGTGCCGAGCGGGTGGATCTCGCTGAGCAGCAATACGCCCGTCATGCAGCCCAGGCACTTGCTGATCAGCGTCCCGCCCGAGCGGGCCATGTGGTGGATCAGGCGCAGGGTCGGGCGCGCCGCCCGGCCGGCGCCGACGCGTGGGCTCGGCTGGCGCGTGGTCACGGGCATCGGGCTTGACATGGGCGGCCGGTCCCCTGGCAGCAGCTGCAGCGCGCCCGGATCTTGCCGGCCGTCGGTTAACGACTTCCTACCTTCGCCGAAGAGAGGCCGGCGCCGGCCGACCGAAGTCCCGACCACCCGGCAGGTTTCGCCGGCCGCGTGGTCAGGCCGGCAGATCCTGCCGCGTGGCGCCGCCCGCCCGATTAAGCTTACCGCCAGGGGTTCCACCACTAACCTTAACTGGCATGGGACTTGCAGCCGGAAGGCCGAACCGGATGCAGCGCGGATCGCAGAGCCGCCGTCCACCGCCAGGTAGGGGATAGCCGATGCCTTTGAACGTCGTCTCCAACTACGCCGCCAACGTCGCCCATCGCAACCTGCTCAAGACCGACACCGAGGCGAGCGCATCGCTGGCCAAGCTGTCGATCGGCAAGCGCGTGGTTTCGGCCCGCGACGACGCCGCCTCGATGGCGATCGGCTCGCGCATGAACTCCGAGGTCCAGGGCCTGAAGCAGGCGGTGGTCAACGCCGGCCAGGCGAACTCGATGCTGCAGATCGCCGACGGCGCCATGAGCACGGTGTCCGACATCCTGACCCGCATGAAGGTCCTGGCGATCCAGGCCTCGTCCGGCAACCTCGGCGACACCGAGCGGCAGTTCCTGGACGTCGAGTTCCAGGCGCTGAAGAGCGAGGTCGACCGGATCTCCCAGGACACCGACTTCAACGGCGTCCAGCTGCTCGACGGCCAGGCCGCGGTCACGCAGTCGGCCAACCTCGGCACGGCCAACGGCGTCGCCGGGCTCAGCGCCCAGTCCGTCGACACCAACGGCACCTTCACCATCGCCTACGACGGCACCGACACCTTCACCGTCTCGGATGGCACCAACAGCTACACTGGCACGATCGCGGCCAATCTGCTCGACACCAACGGTGCCTTGACCCGTTCGACCACCCTCCAGCTGACCAGCACGACCGGCCCGGGCTCGCTGACGATCGCCCTCAACTCCGCGTTCGACGCCACCGCCGCAGTCGCGGCGGAGGCTTTCACGGTCGCCGGCACCAGCGACCTCAGCCTGAGCTTCAAGCTCGGCACCGGCACCGAGACCTTCGACAGCCTGACCTTCACCCTCAACGCGGTGTCGATCACCGGCCTTGGCATGACCGGTAGCGAGTTGATCGACACCGCCGGCAATTCCGAGAACGCGATGGAGGCGGTCAACATCGCGATCACCAACCTGAACCGGTTCCGCGCCAACGTCGGCGCGGCTCAGAACCGGCTCGACTTCGCGTCGAACAATCTGTCGATCGCGACCGAGAACGCCGAGGCGGCGCGGAGCACGCTGCTCGACCTCGACCTCGCCTCGGAGATGACCACCTTCACCAGCAAGCAGGTGCTGCTGCAGTCGGGCGTGGCGATGCTCGCCCAGGCCAACCAGCTGCCGGCGAACCTGCTGCGGTTGCTCCAGTAGTCGGCGCCGGGCAGCGCCTCCCCCGCGATGCCCGGCAAGTTCTGCCGAGCGGCGCCGACCGGCGGCAGATCTTGCCGGGTTGGCGCCGCTCGTCGGACCTCGGTCCCCGGCCCTAACATGTTGATCTTGTTGAGTCCTGCCAAGCTGGCACGCAGCTTGCTCCCGCTGAGGCGGCCCGGACCTGTTCCAGGCATGCGGCAGGTAGCCGCACACGTCAACCCGTCCAAGTAGGAGGGACGCCTCGATGCCTCTCAATATCGTCTCCAACTACGCCGCCGACGTCGCCCACCGCAACTTGCTCAAGACCGACATGCAGGCGAGCGCCTCGCTGGCCAAGCTGTCGATCGGCAAGCGCGTGGTCTCGGCGCGCGACGACGCCGCCTCGATGGCGATCGGCTCGCGCATGAACTCCGAGGTCCAGGGCCTCAAGCAGGCGGTGGTCAACGCCGGCCAGGCGAACTCGATGCTCCAGATCGCCGACGGCGCCATGAGCACCGTGTCGGACATCCTGACCCGGATGAAGGTCCTCGCGATCCAGGCCTCATCGGGCAACCTCGGCAGCACCGAGCGCGGGTTCCTGAACGTCGAGTTCCAGGCGCTGACGAGCGAAGTGAACCGGATTTCCCAGGATACCGACTTCAACGGCACTCAGCTGCTCGGCGGCCAGATCGCGGTCACCCAATCGGCCAACCTCGGCACCGCCAACGGCGTCGCCGGGCTCAGCGCCCAGTCGGTCGACACCACCGGCACGTTCACGATCGCCTACGACGGCACCAGCAGCTTCACGGTCAGCGACGGCACCAACACCTACACCGGGACGATCGCCGCCAACCTGCTCGACACCAATGGCGCCTTGACCCGTTCGACCACGATCCAGCTGACCAGCACGACAGGCCCCGGCTCGCTGTCGATCGCCCTCAACACCGCCTTCAACGCCACCGCCGGGGTCACCGCCGAGGCTTTCACGGTCGCCGGCACCAGCGACCTCAGCCTGAGCTTCAAGCTCGGCACCGGCACCGAGACCTTCGACAGCCTGAGCTTCACCCTGAATGCGATCTCGATCACCGGCCTCGGCATGACCGGCACCGAATCGATCGACACCGCGGACAATGCCAACAGCGCGCTCGAGGCGGTCAACACCGCGATCACCAACCTGAACGGGTTCCGCGCCAACGTCGGCGCGGCTCAGAACCGGCTGGAGTTTGCGTCCGACAACCTGTCGATCGCGAGCGAGAACGCCGAGGCCGCACGGAGCACGCTGCTCGACCTCGATATTGCCTCGGAGATGACGAACTTCACCAGCAAACAGGTCCTGCTGCAGTCGGGCGTGGCGATGCTCGCCCAGGCTAACCAGCTGCCGGCCAACCTGCTGCGTCTGCTCCAGTAGTCCGGCCAGCGAGGAGCGGGCTCGTGATCGCGGATGGCCGTCAGGCGGCGAGCCCCTCCCGCTCTCGATGCAGGACGCTTGCGGACTAGCGAACCGGGACGACCTACGATGAACGGGGACCTATCCATCGCACCGCAGCCGACGACCCTGGATCTGGCCCCGAGCGCCCGCCGGGCGCTTTCGGGACCGGTCCAGCCGACGACCAACGACGCGATCATCCAGCCGCCCGCCGCCACGACGCCGCCGGTCCTCGTGCCGGCGGTCGCCCGGCACGAGGAAGCCGCGCGCCTCAAGGCTCTGCTGACCGATCCGTCGATGCAGGTCAGCACGCTCCACGACGAAGCGACCGGCCGAACCGTGCTTCGCGTCAAGAGCCGGACCACCGGCGAGGTGGTCGACCAGATCCCGTCCGAAGAGCTGCTGCGGTTCTATGCCACCATGCGCGAGTTGCTGGTCGACGAGCGCGCCTGAGCGAGGCCCGAGAATGGCAACCAACCTCAACCTGAACAGCCTGACCGTCGATTCGACCGGGCGGGCGTCGTTCTCGGGCCTCGGCACCGGCATCGACTTCCAGGCCGCGGTCGACAACATCATCCAGGCCAAGCACGCGCCGATCGACCAGATCGAGCAGCGGATCTCTGACAATCAGGCCAAGATCGCCGCCCTGCAGGATCTGCGCACCCACGCGCTCGCCCTCCAGACTGCAGCCGACAAGCTGCGCGGCAAAATCAGCTTCGACGGCAGCGCCAACATCTTCGAAGCCAAGCAGGCGTTCGCGACCGACAGCCGGACCGACAGCCAGGCGCCGTCGGCCGCGGACAGCCTGCTGGGCGTCACCGTCACCAACGCCGCCCAGGCGACCAGCCACACCATCGAGGTGCAGCAGATCGCGACCGCCCACAAGGTGGCGAGCGGCAGCATCGCGGCGGGGCTCAACGACGCGCTCGGGCTGTCCGGCGGCTTTCAGATCAACGGCCAGGAGATCACCGTCGATCCAACCGATACGCCGCTCGGCCTGCGCGACCGGATCAACGCCCTCAACTCCGGTGCCAACGCCACCGGCGTGACCGCCAGCATCGTGTCGATCTCCGCCAGCGAGCAGGTCCTGATCCTGACCGCCGACAAGACCGGCACCGACGCCGCGATCACCGCCGCCGACACCAGCGGCAGCGTACTGCAGGGTCTCGGCGTGCTCGACGGCACGGGCGCCTTCCAAGCCGAACTGCAGCCAGCGCAGAACGCCAAGATCACCGTCGACGGCCTGGGCACGACGATCGAGCGCCAGAGCAACACCATCGACGATGCCTTCACTGGCGTGACCCTCGACCTGTTCAAGGCCGAGCCCGGCACGACGGTCAAAGTCGACGTCGAGCGCGACCTCAACCAGGTCAAGAGCGCGATCGTCGATTTCGTCGACGCCTACAACGAGCTGCGCACCTACATCAATCAGCAGGCCGAGACCAACGTCCCCGCGGACGATGACACCGGCGCCGGCGTCCTCGCCGGAACCAGCGCCTTGTCCGACGCCCGCTCGCAGCTGTCGGCGGCGATCGGCGCCGCGGTCGACGGCACCAGCCCGCTGTTCTCGGTGCTGGCGCAGGTTGGCATCACGATCCAGGCCCCGAGCCAGGTCTCGGACCCGACCCAGGCCAACACGCTGGCGATCGACGAGACCAAGCTCGACGACGCGCTGCTCAATCAGACCGATGCGGTGCGCCAGCTGTTCAGCTTCCAGATGTCGAGCTCGAGTCCGGACGCGGTCCTGGCCGGATTCGACGGCAACACCACGTTCACCGCGGGGGGCTATACGCTCAACGTCGCCTACTCGGGCGGCGCGATCGTCTCAGCCAACATCAATGGCGCGGCCGACGGCAGCGACGACGGCAGCGTGGCGGTCAGCGGCAACGTCCTCAAGGTGATCAGCGGGGGCGCCAAGGGTCTGCAGATGCTGTACACCGGCACCAGCTCGGCGAGCGGCATCCACCTCGACCTCTCGGTCGGGGTCGGCGCCAAGCTGTACAACGCGGTCGGCGCCCTGACCGACGACAGCAGTGGCCTGATCACCAATGAGGTCAACAATCTGCAGGGCCAGAACGACCTCGGCCAGGACCGGATTGACCGCCTGCAGGCGCGCCTCGACAAGGAGCACGACCGCCTGCTGGCACGCTTTGCCGCCATGGAGACCGCGCTCACGACCATGAACCAGCTGCTCGAGAGCCTGAAGCAGCAGACCAACGCGGCCTTCGGCAACAACAGCAACGGCGGCTAGCCCAGCTCGGCCGGGCCCGACGCAAGAAAGAATTAGGCCCAGCCGCTTAAGACTGCCCCGCCACACGCCGACGCGGTCGTCAGGGACGAGTCACGATGCGAAGCATGCAACGGGCGATGAGCGCTTATGGCCAGGCGGCCGAGACCCTGGCCCCGGCGCGGCAGATCGTCCTGCTCTACGACGGCGCGATCTTGCGCATCAAGGAGGCCCGCCAGGCGATCGAGCGCCGGGCGATCAATCAGCGCTACATTGCGATCGGCAAGGCGGCCGCGATCATCGACGCCCTGCAGGGCTGTCTCGATCATGAGCGCGGCGGCGAGATCGCGGGCAACCTCGATCGGCTCTACACCTACTTCGGCCTGCGCCTGCAGCGGATCAATCTGGACGACGACGTCACGATCTGCGACGAGCTGGTCGAGCGGCTGGGCGAGCTGCGCACGTCCTGGGCGGAGCTCGCGGCAGCGCCCCGGGTCCCGGGTGCGGCTGGTCCCGTGATCCCGACGGCCGGGGAGCCGGGCACCGCGGTCACGATCTGACTGCGCCTGATCGCCGCAGCCGGCACCGTCCGAGACATCCTCACCACGGCGATTCTCCGGCTGACCGCCGGTTGCAGGTCATCGGCGCGGTTCTTATATCAGCTTCGACAATCACCGCGACCGCCGAGCCGGCCGCCGGCGCCGTCTCTGTGGCGGCTGCGATCCGGAGATTGCGCGTCGAGCACCGACCAGCACCAGCCTCGGGCGTGAGAGAGTGGCATGAGCAGTAAGATCATCGGCATCGATCTCGGCACCACGAACAGCTGTGTGGCGATCATGGAGGGCAAGAACGCCCGCGTGATCGAGAACGAGGAGGGCATGCGGACCACGCCGTCCATGGTCGCCTTCACAGACGATGGCGAGACCCTGGTCGGGATGCCGGCCAAGCGGCAGGCGGTCACCAATCCGATGAACACCGTGTTCGCGGTCAAGCGCCTGATCGGGCGGCGGTTCGACGACCCGGTGGTCCGCAAGGACATCGACATGGTGCCGTACAAGATCGTGCGCGCCGACAATGGTGACGCCTGGGTGGAGGTGCGCGGTGAGAAGAAGGCGCCCTCCCAGATCAGCGCCGCGGTGCTGAAGAAGATGAAGGAGACCGCCGAGCGCCATCTGGGCGAGACGGTGGCCAGGGCGGTCATCACGGTGCCGGCCTACTTCAACGACAGCCAGCGTCAGGCAACCAAGGACGCCGGCAAGATCGCCGGCCTCGAGGTGCTGCGCATCATCAACGAGCCGACCGCGGCGGCACTCGCCTATGGTCTCGACAAATCGAAGGCGCAGACCATCGCGGTCTACGATCTCGGCGGCGGCACCTTCGACATCTCGGTCCTCGAGATCGGCGATGGCGTGTTCGAGGTCAAGGCGACCAACGGCGACACCTTCCTCGGCGGTGAGGACTTCGACAAGCGCCTGATCGACTACATGGCGGACGAGTTCAAGAAGGAGCAGGGGATCGACCTGCGTGGCGATCGCCTGGCCCTGCAGCGCCTGAAGGAAGCCGCCGAGAAGGCGAAGATCGAGCTCTCGAGCACGATGCAGACGGAGCTCAATCTGCCCTTCATCACCGCCGATGCCAGCGGCCCCAAGCATCTGACCATGAAGTTGAGCCGGGCCAAGCTCGAGATGCTGGTCGGCGACCTGATCGACCGCACGGTCGAGCCGTGCCGCATGGCGCTCAAGGATGCCAGTCTGTCGCCCGGCGACATCGACGAGGTGATCCTGGTCGGCGGCATGACTCGAATGCCCAAGGTGGTCGAGACGGTCAAGAGCTTCTTCGGCAAGGAGCCGCACAAGGGGGTCAATCCCGACGAGGTGGTGGCGGTCGGCGCGGCGATTCAGGCGGCAGTCCTGTCCGGCGAGGTCAAGGACGTGCTGCTGCTCGACGTCACGCCTTTGTCGCTCGGCATCGAGACGCTGGGTGGCGTGTTCACCCGCCTGATCGATCGCAACACCACGATCCCGACCAAGAAGAGCCAGGTGTTCTCGACCGCCGAGGACAGCCAGAACGCGGTCACCATCCGGGTCTTCCAGGGCGAGCGCGAGATCGCGGCGCAGAACAAGCTGCTCGGCCAGTTCGATCTGGTCGGCATCCCACCGGCGCCGCGCGGCGTGCCGCAGATCGAGGTGACCTTCGACATCGACGCCAACGGCATCGTCAACGTCTCGGCCAGGGACAAGGGCACCGGCCGGGAGCAGCAGATCCGCATCCAGGCCTCCGGCGGCCTCAACGAGGGCGAGATCGAACGGATGGTCAAAGAGGCGCAGGAGCACGCCGAAGAGGATCGCCAGCGCAAGGCACAGATCGAGGCGCGCAACCATGCCGACAGCCTGATCTACAGCACCGAGAAATCGCTCAAGGAGCATGGTGACAAGGTGGGCGCCAGCGACCGCAGCGCGATCGAGCAGGCGGTCGCGGACCTGAAGAGCGTGCTCGACAGCGCTGACACCGAGACCCTGCGGGCCAAGACCGAGACCCTCGCCCAGCTGTCGATGAAGCTCGGCGAGGCGATGTACCGGGCGCAGCAGGCCGAGACCGCTGGTGCCGATGCCAGCGGCAGCAGTACCGACGGCGGTGCTGCCGGCGGCGGTGCTGGTGGCGGCGACGAGCATGTGGTCGACGCCGACTTCGAAGAGGTCGAAGACGACAAGAAGAAGTCGGCCTGAGTGGCCGATACCGACCGCGTGGACGGGCGGAACCGGATGCCGCGGGAGGCGTCCGGTTCTTCGTGATCGGCGGTGGCAGCCTGGGTGGCCGAAGAATTGAGCGCGATGGCGAAGCGGGATTACTACGAAACCTTGGGCGTCCAAAGGAACGCCTCGGCCGCGGAGCTGAAAGCCGCCTACCGTAAGCTCGCGATGCAGCATCACCCGGATCGGAACCCGGGCGACAAGGCGGCCGAGCAGCGCTTCAAGGAAATCAACGAAGCCTACGAGATCCTCAAGGACGAGCAGCGGCGCGCGGCCTACGACCAGTTTGGCCACGCCGCCTTCGAGGGTGGGGTCGGACCGGGCGGGCGGCCGGCCGGGTTCGATTTCGGCAGCTTCGCCGACGTCTTCGACGATCTGTTCGGCGACTTCATGGGTGGCGGCCGCCGGCGCGGCTCCCAGAGCCGAGGCGCCGATCTGCGCTACAATCTCGAGATCGCGCTGGAGGAGGCGTTCACCGGCAAGCAGGCCCAGATCCGGGTCCCGACCACGGTTCGTTGCGAGGTCTGCAACGCGACCGGCAGCAGCAAGGGCGCGCCGCCCGGGGTCTGCCCGAGCTGCCGGGGTGCGGGCCGGGTGCGCGCGCAGCAGGGCTTCTTCACGATCGAGCGCACTTGCCCGACCTGCGCCGGCACCGGCCGGGTGATCTCGGATCCCTGCGACGCCTGCGGCGGCAGCGGCCGGGTGCACCGGGAGAAGACCCTCTCGGTCACGATCCCGCAGGGCGTCGAGGACGGCACCCGCATCCGTCTGACCGGCGAGGGCGAGGCCGGCACGCGCGGCGGCGCGCCCGGCGATCTCTACATCTTCGTGAGCGTCGCCCCGCATCGGTTGTTCAAGCGGGACGGCAGCAATCTCTACTGCCGGGTGCCGATCCCGCTGACCACGGCCGCGCTCGGCGGCCAGATCGAGGTGCCGACCATCGACGGCCGGCGGGCGCGCCTACAGGTTCCCGAAGGCACCCAGACCGGGCATCGCTTCCGGATGCGCGGCAAGGGCATGACCGAGCTGCACGGCCACACCCGCGCCGACATGTTCTGCGAGATCGTGGTCGAGACCCCGGTCAATCTGAGCCGCCGCCAGCAGGAGCTCCTGCGCGAGTTCGAGCAGGCCGGCAACGGTTCGACCCACCCGGAATCCGAAGGCTTCTTCGCCAAGGTCAAGGACCTCTGGGACGAGCTGCGCGACTAGGGCCACCGCGCGCTCGCTACCTGCCATCGGGTCGTGCCCCGGTTGTTTCGAACCACCGGCTTCGCTTGACAGCCCGAACCGCCAGCGCATGCTGAGCCGACCCAAGGGGAGGCGAGCATGAAGATCGGCGTCCTGGGCTGCGCCGGGCGCATGGGCCGGGCGGTCATGGCCGAGCTGCTGGCAAGCCCGAGCCTCAATCTCGCCGGCGGCGTCGAGTTGCCGGGACATCCGGCGCTCGGCCAGGATCTTGGCGTGCTCGCGGGCAGCGAGCCGATCGGGCGGACGGCGTCCGACGCTGCCGAAGCGTTGCTCGCCGGGGCCGACGTGGTGATCGAGTTCTCGACGCCGGCCGCGACCGTCGTCCACGCTGAGCTCGCGGCCGCCAGCGGCACCGGCCACGTCATCGGGACCACGGGCCTCGGCCCCGATCAGGTGGCGCGGATCACGGAAGCCGCCGGGCGGACGCCGATCCTCTGGGCGGCCAACATGAGCCTCGGCATCAACCTGCTGCTCGGCCTGGCCGAGCAGGTCGCCCGCGCGCTGGGCCCGGAGGCCTTCGACATCGAGATTCTCGAACTTCACCACAAGCACAAGGTCGACGCACCCTCCGGCACCGCGCTGGCGCTAGGCGCGGCGGTCGCGCGTGGCCGCGGGGTCAGTCTGGCCGAGGTCGCCGATCGCGGCCGCGACGGTCTGACCGGCGCGCGTAGGCCCGGCGCGATCGGCTTCGCGGCGATGCGCGGCGGCGATGCGGTTGGCGACCATGTTGTGATCTTCGCCGGCGCCGGCGAGCGGCTGGAACTGAGCCACCGGGCGAGCGATCGGGGAATCTATGCCCGGGGTGCGGTGCGCGCGGCGCAATGGCTGCACGGCCGGCCACCCGGGCTCTACGGCATGGCCGAGGTCCTCGGCCTCGACCCGCAACACGGATGAGACGCATGGCCAGAGCGGTCACGGTCTACTACGCCCTGCAGTCGCCCTGGACCTATCTCGGCTTTGCGCGCTTTCGCGAGCTCGCCGCGCGCACCGGGGCCGAGGTCCGCTACCGGCCGATCCGCATGGCGACGGTATTCGCCGCGAGCGGTGGCCTGCCGCTCGCGAAACGGCCGCCGCAGCGTCAAGCCTACCGGCTCATGGAGCTCGAGCGCTGGCGCCGGCGCCTGAACCTGCCGCTCAACCTGCATCCGCGTCATTTTCCGGTCGACGAGGCGCTGGCCGCCGGCATGGTGATCGCCCTTGGCCAGCGGGGCGGTGACGTCGGCCGGCTCAGCCAGGCGATGATGGCCGCGGTCTGGGCCGAGGAGCGTGATCTCGCCGACCGGCCGACGCTGCTTGCGATCGCGGCCGGGCAGGACCTGGACGGGGCCGCCCTGCTCGAGGCGGCAACCAGTCCTGCGGCCCTCGCCGAGCACGAAGCCAACACCGAGGCGGCGATCGCGGCCGGGGTGTTCGGGGTGCCGAGCTTCCTGATCGGCGAGGAGCTGTTCTGGGGCCAGGACCGCCTCGATTTCGTCGCCGAGGCGCTCGCGTAGACGAGGCGGTCGACGTGCCATGGGATTGCGGACGATCGGCAGCGCGCGCCGGCTCGGCCTGACCGCTTTCATCCTCGCCGCGCTGGCGGCCCGCTCGACCCGGCGGCGGGGTGACCGGGATTCAGCGATCTGAGCAGCCTCGTCTTCGTCGCCAGTCGCGCCTCGCCGGAGATCGCGGTCATCGACAGCCGGGTCGATCGCGTCATCGGCCGTATCGTTCTGGGTGCCGTGCCGCAGCAGTTCGTGCTCTCGGATCGCACCGGCCTGCTGATCGCGACCCACCTGGCACCGCCGGCGGTCAGCATCGTCGACCTGCGCTCGCTCGAGACCCGGCTCGTGCCGCTCGAGGTGCGCCCCGATGGCCTGCAGATCAACCCGGCCGGCGATCTGGCGGCGATCGCGAGCCGGAGCGATGACGCGATCGTTCTACTGCCGCTCGACCGAGAGCATGCGATGCGGCGGGTCGATGATCTGCCCACGCGTGGCGCCTCGGTGTTCGATCGCCGGGGCGAGATGCTGTTCGTCGCCAGCAGGGCGCGCGAGCAGCTCGCGCTGGTCGAGGTCGCCGGCGCCCGGGTGGTCGGGCGGATCGATCTCACGGGCTCGGGCGCGGCGCGGGGTCCGAGCGGGATCAGCGCGCTCATCCGGACGCCAGGCGGCAAGCTGGCATTCGCCCTGCATGGCAAGAGCGGGTTGGTCAGCGTCGTCGATCTGCGCACCCGACGACGAATCGGCACGGTCCAGCTGCCGGGTCCGGTCAGCCAGGCGTTTCCGACCGCCGACAGCCAATATCCTGGTGCCCAACCAGCGCGACGGCTCGGTCTCCCTGATCTCGACCTGGAGCCTCAAGGAAAGCGCCCGGCTGCCGGGTACAATCGGCGTGTCAGGCATCAACACCGGCGTGTTCGACACCATCGCCGTCGTCATCAGCCGCGATCAGGACAAGGCGGTCCTTTTGGACCTGGTGGAGCGCCGGCGGCTCGGGGAAATTCCGCTCTTCTCACACCCGGAGACCGGCGTCGCCGCCGCCGGCCTCAAATTGTACGTGGCCCTGAGCGGCACCGGCCAAGTCTCGGTGATCGACCTGCGGGCGCGCCGGCTGATTGGCACGATCGACGCCGTCAGGGAGCAGCCCTGGGCGGTCAATATGGCGAATGCGCTCAGCTATTGCCATTGGCGGCGGCCGCGTGGGCGCGGCATGGTTGGCGTGCAGCGCCGTTAGTTGGTCATCATCCTGCCCGGCTCGCCATGGCCGTGCTGACCGTGATCCATGCCGGGGCCCATGCCCCCCGTCATGCTCCGGATCGGGACCTCGAGCTCGATTTTGCCGGCAGTCTCGAAGGTGAGCTCGAGCGGCAGGGTCTGGCCCTCGATCAGCTTGCCCTGGACGCCCATCAGCATGATGTGCAGTCCGCCTGGTGCCAGCACGGTCGGCGTGCCTGGCGCCACCTCGACCGCATCGACCGGTCGCATCTTGGCGACGCCGTTGTCCATGACCTCGGCATGCAGCTGGGCGTGCTTGGCGATCGGGCTCGCGGCCCCGATCAGCCGGTCGGGACGGTCGCCGGTCACCTCGATGGTCATGTAGGCGGCGCTGGTCGCACTCGCGCCGAGTGAGGCGCGGGCCCAGGGATCGTGAATCATAATCTGGCCGACCTGGATGTCTGCTGCCAGTGCGCCAGCGGTGAGGCCGAGGAGCACCGCGGCGGCGATTACGATCCTGCGCATGCTGGCCCTCCGGATGAGTTGCGGCGCGACCCGACGAACCCTGGCCCTAGCGCCTCGGGTGCGGCCCCGCGAGAGAGCGCATGGCCGCACCCGTGGAGCGACCGACGGCGATGCCCGCGACCGGCGGGGTCAGAGGTCGTCCTCGACCTGGTGCGGCAGCGAGCGCGCCTGCGCGATCCAGTGCTCGACTTCCTCGGCGGTCGGCGCGCGCCGGGCCAAACGCAGGGCGGCGTTCAGGTCGACCAGGGCGCGATGCAGCTCGGCCGGGTCCTGGCGCGCCAGGCGCACGCTCCGATCGACGCCCAGCAGCTCCAGCATGTCCGCGAAGATCGCGCCGATCCCCTTGATCCGGGTCAGGTCGGCCCGGCAGGCGAGGCGCCCCAGCAGCGCCGCCTCGATCCCGCTGCCGGCGGCCAGCTGCCAGCGTCGGCTGGTGCGACCCGCGGCCTCGAGCAGCTGGTCGGTGTAGGTGATGCCGTAGCGCTTGAGCCTGGCACGGACCCGGTCGGTCATGCCCCGCAGCTTGCTGATGTGCAACGACATGGCGCCCGAGGGGTCGGTGGGTCTCCGCCGCGCCGCGGACGGCAGGCCACGGTCCGGTACGATCGCCAGGCTATGTGGCCCGGTCCTGGTCCCGGGGCGGGCGCCAGATTCGTGCGGCACCTCCGACAGGAGTGACGGCATCGTGACCTCCCAGGTCGCAGCCGAAGGCTCCGGCCGATCGCCGGTCCTATCGGCGCAATTGATCGCTGTTTGTCTGCACAGCTTGATGACAAGCCATGAAGAACGATGGCTGCCGGAAAAGTCAAGCGCTTGGTTTCGCCTAATGATTGCAGGGAACCGTTCCTCCCGGGATCGCTCCCGAGATCTTTCGCAACATTTGGGTACGGTTGGCCGCGGGTGACAATGGGGATTGCGCGCGCCCGGCAGGCTCGGCATCTTCAATCATAAGGCGATCGCTCCGACGCCGCCCCGGCCGCTTTTTTGGGCGGCAGGGGGGAGGCGCGGAGCCATTGCTCCACCCTCAAGCCCTGCGAGGAGAAGAGCCTTGACCTACGTGATCCCGCCCCCGCCCGTGGTGGCTCTGCCGATCCGGGATCTGAGCGAGCTGTTCCCCGTCCACCGGATCTTCTGCGTCGGCCGCAACTACGCCGAGCATGCCCGCGAGATGGGACACGACCCGGATCGCGACCCGCCCTTCTTCTTCACCAAGCCCGCCGACGCCTTGATCCCGGGCGGCGGCGCGTTCCCCTACCCGACCGCGTCCGAGAACGTGCACTACGAGCTCGAGCTGGTGGTGGCGCTCGCCGCAGGCGGCTCCGAGATCGCGCTCGAGCGGGCCTCGGAGCACATCTTCGGCTATGCGGTCGGCCTCGACATGACCCGACGCGACCGCCAGGAAGAGGCGCGCAAGATGGGCCGGCCCTGGGCGGTCGCCAAGGCCTTCGACCACTCGGCGCCCTGCTCGGCGCTGGTGCCGGCGAGCGCGATCGGCCATCCGGCCCGCGGTGCCATCCGGCTCGAGGTCAACGGACAGCTGCGACAGGATGGCGATCTCGCCCAGATGATCTGGAAGACGCCCGAGGTGATCGCCTACCTTTCGTGCCTGTTCACGCTGGCGCCAGGAGATCTTATCTTCACCGGCACGCCAGCCGGCGTCGGCCCGGTCGGGCGCGGCGACGTTCTCCATGGGCAGATCGAAGGTGTCGGCGAGCTCCGGGTCGAGGTCGTCTGACACACAGGTCAGCTCCGGGCCGGGCGCGTCTTGAGCTTGCGGTAGACGACCGGCAGCAGGGCGAGCAGGGCGAGGCCGACCAGGGCGATCACGATCTGCGGCGTCAGCACGCTCGAGGGCGAAAAATCCTGGCCGCTGTCGAGCACGCTGCCGATGCCGGCGCCGACGGATGCGAACACGAAGCTGCCGGGGATGATGCCGATGAAGGTGCCGAGCACGTAGGTCCGGAGCGGCACCCCGAGGAACGCCGGCACCAGATTCACGATCCAGAAGGGGAAGATTGGAATCAGCCGCAGCACCAAGAGATAGTTGAAGGCGTCCTCCTGAAAGCCCGCCTCCATGCGCTTGAGGAAGGGGCCCGCGCGAGCGCGCAGCGGATCGCCGAGCGCGGTCTTGGCGATCAGGAACACGAGCGTCGCGCCGAGGGTCGCCGCGATCAGCACCAGAAGCGTCGCGAGGATGCTGCCGAACATGAAGCCGCCGGTGATGGTCAGGATCGCGCCGCCCGGCACCGAGAGCGCGATCGCGAGCGCGTAGACGACGACGAAGGCGAGTGCTGCGAGCAGCATGTTCCCTGAGACCAGGGCGGTCAGGGCCTCGCGATGCTCGCGCAACGCCGCGAAGGTCAGATAACGATCGAGATGGAGCGCGAACACGGCGACGATCGCGAGCGCCAGAGCCAGGAGCGGCCACAGGCGCTTCAGCGAAAACCCGGCCGAGGCCGGCACCGTTCTCGACTCCGCGCCTTCGGCATTCATCTCCGGAGTTCCCTTCTTCATGCCGGCGCGCCAGGTTACGACAGGCGCTGCAGGAAGCGGACGATGGACCGGGTGCGCTCGCTGAACAGCTTCGGCGTGTAGTAACTGCCGGCGGCCCGCTTGGAGGCTTCCCCGAGCGTCGGGTAGGGGGCGATGAACTGCGCCAGGCTGCCGATCTTGAGACCCTGGGCGATCGCCAACACCCAGGTGTGGATCAGCTCGCCCGCCCGATCGCCGACGATGGTCGCACCCTGGATCTTGCCGCGGCGATCGAGCAGCACCTTGACGAAGCCCTCGGTCGCGCGCTCGGTCTGGGCACGGTCGTTCTCTGCGAATGGCCAGGTCAGGACCTCCACCTCTACGCCCTGATCCCTGGCCATGGCTTCGGTCAGTCCGACCTGGGCGAGCTCGGGCTCGGTGTAGGTGACCCAGGGCACCGCCCGCGTGTCGACCTTGGCGGGCAGCTTGAACAGCGCGTTCCGGATCACGATGCCGGCGTGATAGGCGGCCATGTGCGTGAACTGGTAGCCGCCTGCGACGTCGCCGATCGCGTAGATCCGCTGGTTGCTGGTGCGCAGGCGGGCATCGACTGCGATGCCCTTGGAGCTGTAGTCGACGCCCGCGGCCTCGAGGCCGAGGCCCTCGACGTTCGCCTGCCGGCCGGCCGCGACCAGGAGATGGCTGCCGACGACCCGCTCCTCGACCTCCGCCTGCCTGACCCGGACCGCGACGCCATTGCCCTCGCGCTCGACGCCGGTCACCTGGACCTGCTCGCGCAGGTCGATGCCTTCGGCCAGCAGCTGCCGGCGCACGACCTCGATCGCCGCCGGATCGTCCTTGGGCAGGATCGTGCGCCGCTGGAGCACCGTCGTCCTGGCGCCGAGCCGCCGGTGGGCCTGGGCGAGCTCGCAGCCGATCGGACCGCCGCCGAGCACGATCAGATGCTCCGGCCGCTCGGTCAGGTCGAAGATCGTCTCGTTGGTCAGGTAGGGCGCCCCGGCCAGGCCCGGCATCGCCGGGATCGCCGGCGACGAGCCGGTCGCGATCACGAAGCGCCTCGCCTGCACGCGTTGGCCGGCGACCTCGATCTCGCGCGGGCCCGTGAAACGCGCCGGGGCGCGCAGCACCCTGACACCGAGGCCGGCGAAGCGCGCCTCGGAATCGTGCGGCGCGATCGCGGCGATCACGCCATGGACATGCGCATGGACGGCTGCGAAGTCGATTGCCGGCTCGTGCCCGTTGACCCCGAAGCGGGCCGCCGTGCGGATCGTCTGCGCGGCCTTGCCGGCCGCGATCAGCGACTTGGACGGTACGCAGCCGTAGTTCAGGCAATCGCCGCCCATCTTGCCCTTCTCGACCAGCACCACCTCGGCGCCCATCTGCACGGCGCCGGCGGCGACCGCCAAGCCACCGGAGCCGGCACCGATCACACAAAGGTCGGTCGCGATCGGATCCGACATCGCTCTCTCCACCTCGCCCGGCCCGAGCTGAGCGCCCTTGGCCTCGATCCAACGTCGAGCAGATAGCCGATTTCTCGGGCGGTGCAATCCATGCCCCGCCGATCGATTCGATCGATGTCGGTCATGGTACGGTCGGGGAGGTCTCCCCGGAGCGGTCATGCCGGACCCCAATAACCGCCAGCTGACGAAGAATCACAATTGGGAGCGAAATGGAGCCGCAGCCGTGGCGTGCCGGTGCGGCTTTGCGCGAAGCAGGGCACGCTCGGGTCGAGGCGGCTCACACTGGGGCGCGCGCCGGTCACAATCTGGTGAGCCGCGCGATGACTTCACCACTCGCGTCATCGTGACGGGTCGAGACCGAGGCGCTCAGACGGCATAAGAACCGAGGAGCGGCCCTCGACTTCGGCCAAAGGCACGCCTGCCCCGGGCCGGCGGCTGGCCGGTGGCTTGGGGGCGAGCGAGTCCGCCGCAGTCAGAGCCGGAGAAGATCCGGCTGCTGCGTCCTCCCCGTGCTGGGTTGAGGACGTTGGTGCGTGGTCGCGATCCCGATGCGGATCGGCGACCGGCGGTCGGGCGCTCCAAATCGCGGACCCGCGGCCGGTCCGCGCCGGCCGGCGCGGCGCTCCCGTGCGCGGGCACGCCGTGGAACACTAAGCTAGGCGCGCGAATGGGTGAACGCCGCCCAGGCCAGGGCCAGCCAGCCGACCATAAGCAGGAGCGCGCCCAGGGCGCCGAGCCCGAGCACCACCTGCGAGGCGCCAAGCGCGCGCATGTAGAGGCTGCCCGAGAACAACAGGACGCCGTAGAAGAACAGCCAGGCGACATTGTCGCGCGGCCAGCCGAGCCCGCACAGGCCCATGATCGCGAGCGCATGCCCCATCTGGAAGCTGGCGCCGACGGCGATGAACAGGTTGGCATTGACCGCGGGGCTGTTGAAGACCACGAAGGCGGCGACCAGACCGGCCAGGACCGCGATCAACCCATTCAGGGCGGCCACGCCGAGCCACGCCGTCCTGTGCATCCCCGCGTCTCCGTTGCCAAAACGCCCAATGGAATCGAAGCTACCATGTGTGCCACAAAGCGAGCCGCCATGGTGACCCTGATTCGCCCCGTTGCCGCCGCAGCCGGTCCCTTGCGACCAAACTCCCGGTTATGAGCACGCCCGCTCCGAACCCGGTTCCGGCTGCCATCCTGGTGCTGCGGGGCGAGCGTGTCGAGAGCCAGCATCGGGTCAGCTATGCGGTGGCCGATGCCGACGGCCGGCTGCGCCATGCGGACGGCGACCTCGGGCGGCCGATCTTTGCGCGCTCGGCGGTCAAGCCGCTGCAGGCCCTGGTCCTGCTGGAGAGCGGGGCGGCCAGGCATTTTGCCGTGACTCCCGCAGAGCTCGCGCTGGCTTGTGCCTCACACGGCGGCGAAGCGATGCACGTCGAGGCGATCCGGCGCTGGCTCACCCGCCTTGGCGTCGACACGGCGAGCCTCGAGTGCGGCGCCCATCCGCCGCTGCACGGGCCGAGCGCCGAGCGCCTGGGGGTCGCCGGCCGGACGCCGGAGCCGGTGCACAACAACTGCTCCGGCAAGCATGCCGCGATGCTGGCGGTCGCCCGCCACATCGGCGCGCCGCTCGCCGGCTACACGCAGGCAGACCATCCCGTGCAGCGCCGGGTGGCCGCGACCCTGGCGGATATGACGGGCGTGCCGACCCTGCCCGAGCCGGCGCTCGACGGCTGCGGCATCCCGACCTACCCCTTGACCCTCGGCCAGCTCGCGACCGCCCTCGCCCGCCTCGCCGACCCGCGCGCGCTCAGTCCGGCGCGCGCCGCCGCCTGTCGTGAGATCTGCGCGGCGATGACCGCCTATCCCGAGCTGGTCGCGGGCTCGGGCCGGGCCTGTACAGCGATCATGACCGCGGTCCCCGAGGTGATCGTCAAGACCGGGGCCGAGGGCGTCTATGGCGCCGCCCTGCCCAGGCTCGGCCTGGGTCTGGCGCTCAAGGTCGAGGACGGGGCTGGCCGCGCCGCGGCGGTGGCGCTGCTCGCGCTGCTGGCGGCGCTCGGCGCCCTGCCGGCGGCGGCGCGCTCTGATCTGGCCGAGATCGCGCGGCCGACGCTTCGCAACCACGCCCGCCGCATCGTCGGCCGCATCGAGCCGGCGCCCGGCTGGCCGGATCTCGAGCGGGCTCCGCCTGCGGTCTGAGCGCGGGGCTGTCCGGACCGGCCCACCGAGGCCAAGCAGGCGAGATCGGCGGTCATGAGCACGGCCGAGCGCGTTAACGGTTCCTTAAGTCCGCAACGGCCTGTTAAGCGTACCTCAACGGCATGCTAGTAAGCTGGCATGATGACCGAGCATCTCAATCTGATCCCGGTCGCACTGCTCCTGATCGGCGCGGTGGCCGGCGGCCTGCTGCTGGCCGCGCTGCGCCAGCCGCCGCTGGTCGGCTACATCGTCGCCGGCGCCGTGCTCGGACCCTCGGGCCTCGGCCTGATCACCGACCGGGCGACCATCGAGATCTTCGCCGGGCTCGGTGTCCTGGTCCTGCTGTTCGTGGTCGGGACGCACCTGTCGCTACGCGCCTTCACCAGCATCTACAAGATCGCGCTCGGCGCCGCGGGGCTGCAGATCCTGGTCAGCGTGGCGCTGATGCTGATGCTCGTCCATCTGCTCGACTGGGGGGTCGAGCGGGCGATCTTCTACGGCTTCGTCATCGCGATGAGCAGTACGGCGGTCGGCATCAACATCCTCAAGGACACCGGCGAGCTGCGCAACGAGGCCGGGCGCTGCGCGGTCGGCGTCCTGATCGCGCAGGATCTGGCGGTCGCGCCGCTGCTGATCATCATCGTCGGCATGTCGAGCCCGGGCGGTATCGATCTGATGGCGGTGCTGCTCAAGATCGGGCTCGCGGTGGTTGCGCTGATCGCTCTGATCTGGTTCGTCAGCCGCCGGCAGCATATCCATATGCCGTTTCGCCGCCTCTGGGTGCGCTACCCGGATCTGGCGCCGATCGGGGCGCTGGCGTTGTGCGTGATCGGGGCCGCGATCAGCAGCACGCTCGAGCTGTCCGCCGGCCTTGGCGCCTTCCTCGCCGGCCTGTACGTCGGTAACACCACCGAGCGGACGGTGATGGTGCGCGCCATGGACCCGATCCAGAGCCTGCTGATGATGATGTTCTTCCTGTCGGTGGGGCTCCTGGTCGATCTCGCGTACGTGTGGAGCAACCTCGGCATGGTCCTGCTCCTGATCGGCTTCGTGTTCGTCGCCAACAGCGGGATCAACGTGCTGGCGCTGCGCGCCGTCGGCGCCTCCTGGCGAATTGCCGTGCTCGCCGGGTTCGCGCTCGCCCAGGTCGGCGAGTTCGCGTTCGTGCTGTCGGCGACCGGGGTGTCGACCGGCCTGATCGGCGAGGAGGCCCAGCGTCTGGTGGTCGCAGTGATCGCAATCACCATGATCATGAGCCCGATGTGGCTGGAGCTGGCGCGCCGATTACACGAACTACGCCGGGTGCCGGCCGAGCGGCTGTCAAGCCTGTTGACCCAACTGGCGCGCGATGAGGCGCGGATCCTGCGCCTGCGCTCGGGGCGCCTGGTCCACGGTGGCGCGCTGCTCGCGGCCGCGGTCGGCGGCGGCGGGTTCGATCGTCCGGCGCTCGTGCACCGTCCGCCACCCGCCGAGGATGCCCCGGCCCGCGCCGCCGTGGCCGATCCGAGCCCGCCGGACCGGCCCTGACCCCGGCGCCGGAAGCACCGACCTGACCATGCCCGTCGCACCGCCCGGTACGCGCCTGATCGCCGGCGTCGACGAGGTCGGCCGGGGGCCGCTCGCCGGGCCGGTCGTGGCGGCGGCGGTGATCCTGCTCGTGCCGGTCGAGGGTCTCGCCGATTCCAAGGTGCTGGCGGCGCCGGTGCGCGAGCAGCTCGCGCTGGTGCTGCGCGCTTCGGCGCGGATCGGGATCGGCGCCGCCTCGGTCGCCGAGATCGACCGGCTCAACATCCTGCAGGCGAGCCTGCTCGCGATGCGCCGCGCCGTGCTGCGTCTGGGCTGCCTCGGCTGCCTGCCCGACCTCGCCCTGATCGACGGCAACCGCGCCCCCGACCTCCCCTGTCCGGCCGAGGCGGTGATCGACGGCGACGCCCTGATCCCGGCGATCAGCGCCGCCTCGATCGTCGCCAAGGTGACCCGCGACCGCCTGATGCGCCGGCTCGCCAGCCGCTATCCGGGCTACGGCTGGGAGACCAACGTCGGCTACGCGACCGCCCTGCACCGCGACGCCCTCTGGCGCCTCGGCCCCTGCCGCCACCACCGCCGCAGCTTTGCCTCAGTCCAAGGCCGCCTTTTTGATGTCTAGTCATGCCACCTAGCCGTGCCAGACTGAATTGCCACAGAGATCACGCCGTCGCTATCTTCGCCATCAAGTTGATGGCGAGAGCAGCTCCCGCCGCCTCCCCACAGCAACTTGGAATGTGCCACGAGTGACGCCAATATGTCGCATCCCGATCTGCCCACGCCAAGCCGCGATGCCTTGTTACGGGCGCATTGGGAGCGCACAATGAGCGCTGTGGAATCGGTATCTGGGGAATCTCGGTTTCGATCGTAGTGGTCCCGTGCAGGTCTTCTTTCGCGGGACATCCTCAAGGGATCCGACGGCGTCATGGCGGCAAGCAGCGCAAGCGCGGCGGCAGGGGCACGGATCGCGGGCACGGCGGTGCTGCCGATTCTCCTTGCGGTCAGTGCGGGGCACTTCCTCAACGACACGATGCAGTCGGCGCTGCTGTCGATCTATCCGTTGATCAAGAAGCCGCTGGCGCTCGACTTCGTGCAAATCGGGATCATCACGCTGACCTTCCAGCTGACCGCCTCGATCCTGCAGCCGATGATCGGGCTCTACTCCGACCAGCACCCGCAGCCGTTCTCCCTGGCGTGCGGGATGGCCTCGACCTTCGTCGGCATGCTGCTCCTGTCGGTCGCCGGCGGCTTCGCCACCATGCTGCTGGCCGCGGCCCTGATCGGCATCGGCAGCTCGGTGTTCCACCCCGAGGCGTCGCGCGTGGCCCGGCTCGCCGCCGGGGGGCGCTACGGCTTCGCCCAGTCGGTGTTCCAGGTCGGCGGCAATGCCGGGCAGGCGATCAGCCCGCTGCTGGTGGCGCTGCTGGTGATCCCGAACGGCCAGCTCTACATCGCCTGGTTCGCGCTGGCGGCCGTGATCGGCATCGGCATCCTGAGCCGGGTCGGTCTCTGGTATCGCGACCATCTGGCGCTGCGGCGGACCGGCGGTCCGATCGCGGCCCCGGCGCCGGTCGGACGCGGCCGGGTGATCGCCGCGGTTGCGATCCTTTTGGCGCTGACCTTCTCCAAGAACTTCTATATGGCTGCCTTCGCCTCCTACTACACCTTCTTCATGATCCACCGCTTCGCGGTTTCGGTCGGCAGTGCCCAGATCCACCTGTTCCTGTTTTTGGGTGCGGTGGCGGTGGGCACGCTGATCGGCGGCCCGATCGGCGATCGGATCGGCCGCAAGCCGATCTTGTGGATCTCGATCCTGGGCGTGCTGCCGCTGAGCCTCGCTTTGCCGTTCGTCAGCCTGTTCTGGACCGACCTCCTGGCGGTGCTGATCGGCTTGACCATGGCCTCGGCCTTTCCGGCGATCGTCGTCTACGCCCAGCAGCTCCTGCCGGGCCGCGTCGGTATGGTCGGCGGATTGTTCTTCGGCTTCGCGTTCGGCATGGGTGGCATCGGTGCCGCCCTGATCGGCTGGCTGGCTGACGCCCACGGCATCGAGCGGGCGTTCCAACTGTGCGCGCTCCTGCCGGCGATCGGCCTCCTGGTGGTGTTCCTGCCCAGTCTCGATGAGAAGCAGGCGTAGCTGATCACCGGGTCGACTCGATGTTCAAGCCGGACGATTGATGTCCGCCCCGACCCACCGGGCGTGGCTCATGGAGAGGATGAAAGCTGCCTGCGTCGCCATCGCTCGGCGATGACCGCAGATTTCGCCGCTGTAAAAATTTCAAACTGAGACAATACCGCCCCCGGCCATCGCGTTGGCGGCAATTGGGAAGCGGCCGTCAGCGAGTGGCCGCGTTGCACGATTCGGCGGCGGCCGGCCGTCGGCGGGGTGTTGTGGGCGGAGGTGCGCCGTGTGCAGCGTGCGCCCAAGCAAGGCGGCGGGGGCAGATCCCGGCGGGACGCCTGCTCCTCCTCCTGGAGGAGGCGCCGCACCTGGCGACGGCGCTCCGCCTGGCGATGTTCGGCCAAAACCATCGACCACAGCCCGGGACCCCCGATGCCCCTGCCAAACCTGTCCGCGGTGACCAGTCCGGGCTCGAGGACTGAGTGCCGGAGCGGCGGTGTGGTCGAGGAGCCGCGTACCGGGCTTCAAAGCGGCAACCGTGATCGGCTGTCCAGAACCTTGCTGGCTCGCGGCTCGGGGCGGGCCGCTGGCGCTAGCGGTCGAGGCCGGCCCAGTCGCGGGGGCCCTGCTCGTCGGCGATGCGCCGGAGGTACTGACCGTACTCGGTTTTGGCGAGCGGTGCGGCGAGGCGCTGGAGTTGGGGCGCATCGATGTAGCCGAGCCGGTAGGCGATCTCCTCGGGGCAGGCGATCTGCAGGCCTTGTCGCTCCTGGATGGTGCGCACGAACTCGGCCGCCTGGAGCAGGCTGTCGTGGGTCCCGGCATCGAACCAGGCGTAGCCGCGGCCCATGCGCTCGACCCGGAGCTGGCCCTGCTCCAGATAGCGCCGGTTGACGTCGGTGATCTCGAGCTCGCCGCGCCCCGACGGCCGGATCGAGGCCGCGATGTCGACTACCTGGTTGTCGTAGAAATAGAGGCCGGTGACCGCGTAATTGGACCTGGGCCGGGCCGGCTTCTCCTCGAGCGAGACCGCGCGGCCGGCGGCGTCGAACTCGACCACGCCGTAGCGCTCGGGGTCGCGCACCTGATAGCCGAAGACCGTGGCGCCGAGCGCCTGGCCGGCGGCCCGCTTCAGGTCCTCGCGGATGTAGTGGCCGAAGAAGATGTTGTCGCCCAACACCAGCGCGCAGTGATCATTGGCGATGAAGTCGCGGCCGATCAGGAATGCCTGGGCCAGGCCCTCGGGTTTGGGCTGAACCGCGTAGCTGACGCGCAGGCCCCATTGCTCGCCGGCGTTCAGCAGGCGCTTGAAGGCGGCCTGATCCTCGGGCGTGGTGATCACCAGGATGTCCCGGATGCCCGCCAGCATCAGGGTGGTGAGCGGAAAATAGATCAGCGGCTTGTCGTAGATCGGCAGCAGCTGCTTGCACACCGCCCGGGTCACCGGATGCAGCCGCGTGCCCGAGCCGCCGGCCAGAATGATGCCTTTCCACATGGTTCCGAAGGCTCCCGCTGCGACGTCTCAAAATCCTAGAGGTTGATGTTGACGATGCCGCCGTGCAGCTCGACCTCTTTGATGACGTGGTGCCATTTGGTGAGCGTCTGGTACCACTCGAGCGTGATCGTCTCGGTGGTCTTGTCGACCGCGCCGGATGCCAGCTTCTCGTAGATCTCGAGGGCGCCGTCGCGCGCGCTGTACTTCGCCTTCCAGCCGAGCGCCTCGACCTTGTCGAACGAGACCTGGTAGGAACGGTGGTCGACGTCGCCATACCAGTCGATCTTGACTGGCTTGGGCAGGATCTCGCAGATGGTCTCGGCGAGCGGCCCGAGCTGGTAGTTGTTGGCGGCCGAGCCGATGTTGAACAGCTGGCCGGCGACCCTGGCCCGCGGCGCCTTGAGCATGAAGATCTGGGCGCTTGCGGTATCGCGCACATGCACCATCGGCCGCCACTGGCTGCCGTCGCGCATCAGCGGCAAAACACCGGTCTTCCAGGCGCCGTAGGTCATGCCGTTGATGGCCAGGTCGAAGCGCATGCGTGGGCTGTAGCCGTAGACCGTGGCCTGGCGCAGGACCACGACGCAGAACCGGGCATCGGCCAGCTGCAGGACGCCTTGCTCGGCCATCTCGTTGGCCTTGGCGTAGGTGGTCAGCGGGTTGGTCGGATGGCTCTCGGTGCAGATCACGCCCGGCTCCTGGAAGCCGTAGATGCTGCAGGACGACGGCAGGACGTAGCGCTTGACGCCGGCCGCCTTGGCCAGAGTGGCGCAGTGCACCCTTGATTCGTGGTTGATCTGGTAGGTCGCGTCCTGGAACAGCTCGCCGCTCGGGTCGTTGGAGATCGCGACCAGGTCGATCACGTGGTCGACGTCCTCCAACCAGGCGGGCTCGAGCCGCCGGCTGTCGGCCTTGATCAGCTCCAGCTGCTCGTGCTCGGGCAAAAGGTTGCGGCCGAAGAAGAAGCGGTCGAGCGCCCGCACTTTGTAGCCCTGGGCGAGCAGCATCGGCACCAGCGAGGTGCCGATGTAGCCGCCGGCGCCGGTCACGAGAACGCGCTCCATGGAAATGTCCTTTCTCATTGAACGATCAGGGGTAGCTGACATTGAACGATCAGGGGTAGCTGAACACCGCCGGCAGGTCGCGGAACCAGGGCAGGTTCCGGTCCTTGTCCGACAGCACGAGCTGGCTCTTGGGGATCGGCCAGGGGATCGCGAGATCGGGGTCGTCGAAGCGCACGCCGAGGTCGCGGTTGGGGGCGTAGTAGGCGTCGACCTTGTAGGTGATCTCGGTATCGGGGGCCACGGTCAGGGTGGCATGCGCGAAGCCCTTGGGGCAGAGGATCTGATTGCCGGCGGCCGCCGACAGCTCGACCATCACGTGCGCGCCGAAGGTCGGAGAGCCGAGCCGGCAGTCGACTGCGACGTCGACCACCGCGCCCCGCAGCACTCTGAGCAGCTTGGTCTGGGCCGCGGGCGGCCGCTGGAAGTGCAGGCCGCGCAGCGTGCCGCGCTGGGCCGAATAGGAATGGTTGTCCTGGACGAACTCAATGTCGATGCCGGCCTCGGCGAGGGCCTGCCGGTTGTACACCTCGGAGAAGAACCCGCGGTGATCGCCGTGGCGGGCCGGCGTGATCACCTTCACGTCCGGGATCGCGGTCGCCTGGATGTCCATCGGACCTCGCGAGCTTGGCGCAGGGGCGCGGCGGCGGGCCTGGGCGGCCGGCGCTAGCAGGCGACGGCCCGTTCGGGCTCGAGAACCCGCCGCTCGATCGCCTGCCAGGCGAGCAGCGCCTCGGTCTCGGGCAGCTCGACGTCGGCCATGGTGAGCAGCTGGCCGGGCTCGACCCGGCGCTGAACACGCATCTGGCTGGCGAGGCAGATCGGCACGTGGCCCGGCCGGTCGGCGATGTTGACGCAGGTCCCGCGCACTTCGAAGCTGCCGCAGCCGCGCTCGATCACCTCGCCGGGGCGGAGCGCGCGCTTGGCGATGGTTGCGACGCTGACCCGCGGCAGCGCGCCGTTGTTGAGCAGCGGCCGATGTTGGCGCACGACTCGCTCGATGGTCTTGAACACCTCGAGGTGGACCAGGCAGTAGTCCTTGATCAGGACGTAATAGGGCCCCTCGCCGAGCTTGAAGTTGCGCAAGGGGGTCGCCTGGCGCTCGTCGTGGCGGGCGACCACGAACACGCCGTGTTGCAGGCCGCGGTCCAGGATATAGTCGCTGAGTGGGTGGCCCAGCCGGTCGGCGGTGGCGCCGAGTTCCGCCGCCGCCACCTTGAGATCGCCGGTCGCGAGGCCGATCAGGTCTTCCTTGGCGATCCCGGCGCCGAGGCCGTTGGCGACCAGGCACTGCTCGATCTGAACCTTGGTGCCGTCGGTGAACGAGGTCACCATCTCGATCGAGTAGGCCTGCCGCTCGGCCCAGTAGCGCATCTCCTCCGGGCTCGGATTGCGGTTCAGAAAGGCTTTCATGTTGCCGTAGACGAGCGGCGTGAAACCGGTCGCGAGCGCGTCCTCGGCGAGGGCGGCGAGACAGCCGGGCTGATCGCCCTCGGCCTCGCTGAGCAGGCCGCGCGCGACGAAATGGCTGCCGATCGTGGCGTGGAACTCGGCGTTCAAGGTCACGACCGGGCGGCCGGCATCGAGCACGCCGCCGATCGTCCGGGCGGCATAGAAAGCGTCGCCCGTGCATTCGAAGACCACGTCGCTGGCCTCGATCAGCGCGTCCAGGGAATCGGTCAGCGCATCCTCGCACGGGAAATCCGGGCAACGGTCCAGGGGCCGCCGGGTCAGCACCTTGGCCAGCCGATAGCCCGGCCGGCGTTCGAGCTCATAGGTGAAGTGGCGGGCGACGAAGCCCGTGCCGATCACCCCGACGTTGATCTTGGGTTCGCTGGTCATCGGGCTCGTGATCATGAAGCTGTCGGACCGCTGCAAGAGTGTTGTCGCGGGACACGTGCGGCCGCGCCGTTATGCCACTGATCCCTTGCCGGATCGTAAACCAGACGATGAGGTGACGACAACCTCAAGGCCGCACCCAACCGGCCGGCCGGCGCTCATCAGGGCATCTTCGGGTGCGATCGGCCTGCGAGCCGCGGCAGGTATCCTCGCACCTACTTCGACGCCTTGAGCTGCTTCAACAGCTCCTCAAGCGTCGCCTTTGCCTTGCCGGGATACCTGCCGTCCTCGACGTCTTTGAGATTGCTCGTCGAATTGCCGACCACGATCAGTCCCATCATGCCGAGGCCGAAATGGGGCGTGCACTTGAAGGCATAGACGCCAGGCTTGGTCAGGGTCACCGACACGTCCTGGCTGAGCTTGCCGTTCCAGGTCTCGCCCCCCGCCGGGACGATCAGGGAGGTGCTGTTGTGGCCCTTGTCGGTGGCAACGAAATGAATCGTGTCGCCGGGCGCGGCGTGAGTGATCGGCGGCTCGAACCAGTTGATCTGGCCCGCCGGGCCCTTCGAGAGCATCTGGACCTCATGCTCGGCTGCGCGCGCCGCCGGCGCGATCGCCAGGGCAGCCAGAACGCAAGTTACGAAGAGGCGCCTCATCTCCCGTCTCCCTTGAGTCTTTGTGTAGCGGCGTGTAGCGGCTGCAGCAGTCATAGGCCCGGACGCGCCGCGCTCGGTCAGCGACTGGTTGTCGCAACGCGCGCAACGCGCCGGGTCGGCCGCCGACCCGTCCGGCATCAGGCTATCATAGCGCGGGCTGCGATCAGCGCCATTCCGACCGTCGCCTCCGTCCCGCCTTCGATCTCATCCCTGCTTCCGGCACCAACGCACCGAGCGGATCGTTCTTTCTCCGCCCGGGGGCAGACAGCTCTCCCCGCCGGCGCACGGCCGGCCTTCGAACGGGCTCAGGAACTTGCCCGGCGCTTTGACCGCCCCCTCCCGGTGGCGGGCATCTGGCTCGATCCGACGGTAGAGCGCCCGCGACTGCGGTCGCAGGACTTGTCAAACCGATCAGAATCGAGACCTTGGCCAAAAGTGTGACTTGCCCTCGATGCAAGAGCAATGTACCACATCATGCAGGTTGGACGATAAGGTCTGACTGAGGGGTCGCATGCTGAACTGCGGGTTGACGCCGCTGGTCATGCCGATCTGGTAGCAAGATCACCTGAGAAGGGGGACCATGCCATGTTTCGCCTAGCCATCACCTGCTCGGCCCTGGCGCTGGCGGCCGTGGTCGCTGGCGGCGTGCAGCCGAGCTGGGCCATCGGACCTTCCGGGACCATGTCCGGCGAGGCAATGTCCGGCACGTTTGGCTCGGGGCCGAACCGTTTGTGCAGCGTTCTGGTCGACAAGACCGACAAACCGGTCGAGCGCTACAAGTTGGAGGACGCCGTTCTCACCCTCCACACCTACGACTGCCCGGAGGCGATGGCGCAGCCGATCGCCCAGATCGCGCCCGCCGCGCCGCCGGAGCCGCTGCCCGCGAGCGGCGTGATCTACTTCGCCTTCGACAAGGCCGATCTCAATCCGAAAGCCGAGACGACGCTCAACTCGATCATCGCCGATATCAAGGGTCGCGAGCTGGGCGGCATCACTGTCGGCGGCCATACCGACACCGCCGGTCCACCCGACTACAACATGAAGCTGTCGCAGCGCCGGGCCAACACGGTCGCGGCCGAGCTGGTCAAGGCGGGCATTCCGGCGCACATCGTCACGACCGAAGCGTTTGGCGAGACTCAGCTTGCGGTCCAGACTCCGGACAACACCCCGGATCAGGCGAACCGGCGCGCGACGATCGACTTCAAGCACTAGCAGCGCGCAACCTGATCGTCCGGTTGAGCCCGCGGCGATCTCACAGCCTGTCCAAGAATCAGGAACGGGCGGCACGAGCCGCCCGTTCTCTTTGGCGGCCAAGCGGCCTCAGCCCCTCAAGCGTCGAGCAGGCGTCGGGCGATGATCTGGGCCTGGATCTCGGCCGCGCCCTCGAAGATGTTGAGGATGCGCGCGTCGCAGAAGATCCGGCTGATCGGATATTCGAGCGCGTAGCCGTTGCCGCCGTGGATCTGGAGCGCGTTGTCGGCAGCGCTCCAGGCGACCTGGGCGGCGAGCAGCTTGGCCATGCCGGCCTCAAGATCGCAGCGGTGGCCGGCATCCTTCTCGCGGGCGGCGAACAGGGTCAGCTGGCGCGCGATCATGATCTCGACCGCCATCCAGACCAATTTGTCGGCGACCCGTGGGAAGGCGTAGATCGGCTGGCCGAACTGGACCCGCTCGCGGGCGTAGGCGAGGCCGTGATCGAGCGCGCTCTGCGCGACCCCGACCGCGCGCGCGGCGGTCTGGATGCGGGCGGACTCGAAGGTCGCCATCAGCTGCTTGAAGCCCTGGCCCGGGGTCCCGCCGAGCAGGCCATCCGCCGGCACCGCGAAACCGTCGAAGGCAAGCGTGTATTCCTTCATCCCGCGGTAGCCGAGCACCGGGATCTCGCCGCCGGCGAGGCCCGCGACCGGGAATAGGTCGGTGCCGCTGCCGCGCGGCTTCTCGGCGAGCAGGATCGAAAGGCCGCGGTAGCCGGGCTGTCCCGGATCGGTGCGGCAGAGGATGGTCATCAGGTTGGCGCGACCGGCATGGGTGATCCAGGTCTTGGCGCCATGCACCCGGTAAACCTCGCCGTCCCGGACCGCGCGGGTCTGCAGCGAGGCGAGGTCGGAGCCGGTGTTGGGCTCGGTGAAGACCGCGGTCGGCAGGATCTCGCCGGACGCGATCTTCGGCAGATAGCGGGCCTTCTGAGCCTCGGTGCCGGCTTGGCCGATCAGCTCGGCCGCGATCTCCGAGCGGGTGCCGAGCGAGCCCACGCCGATGTACCCGCGCGCCAGCTCCTCGGTGACCACGCACATCGCGGCCTTGCCGAGCCCGAGGCCGCCATGGGCTTCGGCGACGGTCAGGCCGAACACGCCGAGCTCCGCGATGGCGTCGACCACCGCCTGCGGGATCAGCTCGTCGCGCGCGTGCCAGTCCTGGGCGTAGGGACGCACCTGCTCCTCGGCGAAGCGCCGGAACTGCTCGCGGATCAGCTCCAGCGTGTCGTCGCCGAGGCCCCATTCGCCGAACCGGCCGTCCGCGATCAGGGCGGCGAGCCGCGCCCGCCGGGCGGTCGTGTTGCCATCGCGGATCAGCTCGTCGACCGCGCCCTGGCCGAACCGTCCGATCGCCGCCTCGTCGAGGCCGAGCGCGCGCAGGCGCACGGTCTCGCCCTGGCTCATCGGAATGCCGCCCAGGATCCGGGCCATATACTCGCCGAAGGCTACGGCCAACAGGTCCCGCTCGAGTTCGCCGAAGGCGCCGGCGGCTTCGAGGCGCTCGGCCCAGCCCTGCATCTGCCGCAGCGCCTCGACGCAGGTCGCGAGCCAGGCGAGGCCGTGGACCGCGTGCTGCTCGCGCTCGAGTCGCTCGCGCTCCAGCGCATCCTCGCCGCTCACCAGGTGCCGGACCGCGTCGATCGCGCGCGCTAGCAGCCCTGCAACCGCCTCGACCGCCGCGGCTGAAGCTTGCAGCGCCGGCGCCGCGCCGTCTTCAAAGCCCGGCCTGCTCATCGACCAGCTCCTCCCCCCCCAGCCAGAACGGCGGCTCAGGCCTCGATAGCGTCCTCGAGCGTGCGCAGGCCCGGCCGCTTGGCCTGGACCAGCACGGCCATGTTGCCAGGCTTGTGCTGGTTGCGGCGCATCTTGTCGTGGGCGCGCGGGATGTCGTGCCAGGCGAACACCTCCGACATGCAGGGATCGACCTTGCGGGTCACGACCATCTGATTGGCGGCACTTGCCTGCTTCAGATTGGCGAAATGGCTGCCCTGCATGCGCTTCTGGCGCATCCAGAGGAAACGCGCATCGAGGGTCAGATTGTAGCCCGAGGTGCCGGCACAGATCACGACCATGCCGCCGCGCTTGACCACGAACGCCGAGACCGGAAAGGTCGCCTCGCCCGGGTGCTCGAACACCATGTCGACGTCGTTGCCCTTGCCGGTGATCGCCCAGATCGCCTTGCCGAATTCCCGGACCTTTTTCATGTAGAGGGCGTAGCCCTCGGCGTCGTCGATGTCGGGCAGCTGGCCCCAGCAGTCGAACTGGCTGCGGTTGATGGCCCCCCTGGCGCCGAGCGAGACCACGAACTCGCGCTTGTCCTCGTCCGAGATGACCGCGATCGCGTTGCCGCCCGAGGCGGCGATGATCTGGATCGCCATTGAGCCGAGCCCGCCCGCCCCGCCCCAGACCAACACGTTATCGCCTGGCTTGAGGCCATGGGGCGGGTGCCCGAACAACATGCGGTAGGCGGTTGCAAGTGTTAACACGTAGCAGCCGCTCTCCTCCCAGGTCAGATGGCGCGGCCGGGGCATCAGCTGGCGCGACTGCACCCGGCAGAACTGCGCGAACGAGCCGTCCGGGGTCTCGTACCCCCAGATCCGCTGCGAAGGGGAGTTCATCGGATCGCCGCCGTTGCACTCCTCGTCGTCGCCGTCGTCCTGGTTGCAGTGCACGACTACCTCATCGCCCACCTTCCAACGCTTGACCCTGGCGCCGACCGCCCAGACGATGCCGGCGGCATCCGAGCCCGCGACGTGATAGGCGGCCTTGTGGACGTCGAACACCGAGACCGGCTTGCCAAGCGCCGCCCAGATGCCATTGTAGTTGACGCCCGCGGCCATCACCATGACCAGGACCTCGTCGCTGTCGAGGGCGGGCGTCGGCACCACCTCCTGCTGCATGGCTGTGCCCGGCTCGCCGTGACGCTCGCGCCGGATCACCCAGGCATACATGTTCCTGGGCACGTGGCCGAGCGGCGGGATCGTGCCGACCTCGTACAGGTCTTTGGCCGGCGCGCCCGCGGCCGGCGCGGGCCCGACGTCGGCTGAGAGCGGGATGACCTTGGCGGTGTCGTTCATCAGCGCGCCTCTCGGGTTGACGCTGGACGGGTTGATGCTGGCCGGACTCAAGTGAACATGAGCGGCAATCGCCTCGCCGCCCATGGCGGTCCGACCGTTCGAACCGTTCGCCGAACCCGGCGGGGCTTCGGACAGCAGCTCCGCGGCGGCGAAGAAGTCCGCGGGCGACAGACTGACACCCTCGCGTTGGGCAAGTCTTAACAGCTGCTCCTGTCTCCTGGTCGGGATCGCGCCGCGGCGCACCCAGCCGCTGACCGCGGTCTGCCAGATGCCCAGCAGTTCCGCGACCCGCTGCTGCGAGCCGAACCGGCTGATGATCTGCTCGACCGTGTTCCTGCTCATCACCTCGTCTCCCCTGATCCGCATACGTTAGGTGATGAGGTGTTGACTGTCAACACTGAATAGCGTAACGCTAACGCTGCCGGATCAGTTACGTTCCAGCTCGGGAGCACGTCATGGCTTCGAATAAAACGCATCGCGACCGGCCTCATCGCGACCGGCCATGGCTGTTCCGGACCTATGCCGGGCACAGCTCGGCCGCCGACAGCAATGCGCTCTACCGCGCCAATCTGGCGCGCGGCCAGACCGGGCTGTCGGTGGCCTTCGATCTGCCGACCCAGACCGGCTACGACAGCGACCATCCGCTGGCCGCGGGCGAGGTCGGCCGGGTCGGGGTGCCGGTCTGCGCCCTGCCCGACATGCTGACCCTGTTCGAGGGCATCCCGCTCGAGCAGAGCAACACCTCGATGACCATCAACGCGACCGCGCCCTGGCTGCTGGCGCTCTATATCGTGGTCGCGGAGCGTCAGGGTGCGGCGCGCGAAAAGCTCACCGGCACCGTCCAGAACGATCTGATCAAGGAATATCTCGCGCGCGGCACCTTCATCTTCCCGCCGCGCCCGTCGCTCAAGCTGACCGCCGACGTGATCGCGTTCACCTACCGCGAGCTGCCGGCCTGGAACCCGGTCAACGTCTGCTCCTATCACTTGCAGGAGGCGGGTGCCTCCCCGGTCCAGGAGCTGGCTTACGCGCTCGCCGCCGCGACCCTGATCCTGGACACGGTCGGCGGCAGCGGCCAGGTGCCCGACGCTGATCTGCCGCGTGTGGTCGGGCGGATCAGCTTCTTCGTCAACGCCGGGCTCCGCTTCGTCACCGAGATGTGCAAGCTGCGCGCCTTCGGTGAGCTCTGGGACGAGATCACGCGCGAGCGCTATGGGGTCGAAGACCCGGCGCTCCGCCGCTTCCGTTATGGCGTCCAGGTCAACTCGCTGGGCCTCACCGAGCAGCAGCCCGAGAACAACGTCTACCGCATCCTGCTGGAGACGCTGGCGGTCGTGCTGTCCAAGTCGGCCCGGGCGCGCGCGGTCCAGCTGCCGGCCTGGAACGAGGCGCTGGGCCTGCCGCGGCCCTGGGACCAGCAATGGAGCCTGCGGATGCAGCAGATCCTGGCCTACGAGACCGATCTGCTTGAGTACGAGGACCTGTTCGACGGCTCGCCCGTGGTCGCGGCCAGGGTCGAGGAGTTGAAAGCCGAGGCCCGCGCCGAGCTCGCGCGGATCGAGGCCCTCGGCGGCGCGCTGGCGGCGGTCGAATCCGGCTATATCAAGCAGCGCCTGGTCGAGAGCAACCGCGCCCGCCTCGCCGCGATCGCTGCCGGCGAGCAGAAGGTGGTGGGCGTCAACTGCTTCACCGAGAGCGCACACTCGCCACTCGCAGCCGGCAGCGATGGCGGTTTTCTCGCGGTCGACTCCAGAGCAGAAGCGGATCAGATCGCGCGCCTCCAGGCCCACCGCGCCGCCCGCGACCCGCGCGCCGTGGCCGCAGCGCTCGAGGCGCTGCGCCAAGCGGCCGGCGAGGGCCGGAACGTCATGGAGCCCTCGATCGCCGGCGCCCGCGCCGGGGTCACGACCGGCGAATGGGCCGCGGCGCTGCGCGAGCTGTTCGGGGAATATCGGGCCCCGACCGGGGTCAGCGGCGCCACTGCGGCGGCCGCCGGCGCCGAGGCGTGGGAAGGGCTTCGGGGCCGGGTCGAGGAGCTCTCGGAAAGGCTTGGCCGCCGCCCGAAGATGCTGGTGGGAAAACCCGGGCTGGACGGTCATTCCAACGGCGCCGAGCAGATCGCGGTCGCGGCGCGCGACTGCGGCTTCGAGGTGGTCTACGACGGCATCCGCCTGACACCAGCTCGGATCGCGGCCGCGGCGCTGGAGGAGGGCGTGCACGTGGTCGGCCTCTCGATCCTGTCCGGCTCGCACCGGGCGCAGGTCGCCGAGGTGCTGGCCAGGCTCCGCGCCGAGGGCCTTGCCGACGTTCTGGTCGTGGTCGGCGGCATCATCCCGCCCGCGGATGCCGAGGGCCTGTTGGCCGAGGGCGTCGCCCGCGTCTTCACGCCCAAAGATTTTCAGCTCGCCAAAGTGATGTCCGAGATCGTGGGCCTGCTCGAAGAGTTCCAACCCGCCCTCCTGCAACCGGCCTGAGCTCTGCGGTCCGTTCTTGCCCCAGCCCTAGGGCTGGTGGCAGGTTCTCTCGAGCATCGCCAACAGCTCGGAAGGTCGCGTCGATGACGCCTGTGCGCACCGCGGTCGTCGGTTGCGGCCATTTTGGCCGGTATCACGCCGAGAAATATGCTGCGTTGACGGGCGCCGAGCTGGTCGCGGTGGTCGATTGCGAACTCGATCGGGCGCGAGACCTCGGGGCGCGGCTGGGCATCGAGGCGCTGGGCGACGTCGGCGATCTCGTGGGCCGAGCCGAGGCCGCGAGCGTGGTCGTGCCGACCCGGGCGCATTTCGCGGTCGCGCGTCAGCTCCTGGACGCCGGCCTGCACGTTCTCCTCGAAAAACCCATCGCGGCGATGCTCGAGGAGGCGGACACGCTGATCGCACTCGCAAAGGCGCGTGGCGTAGTGCTCCAGATCGGCCATCTCGAGCGTTTCAACGCTGCCCTCTTAGCCCTTGCCGACGTTTTGAAGGAGCCGCTGTTCATCGAGTCGCACCGGCTTGCGCCCTTCAAGCCGCGGGGTACCGATGTCGACGTGGTGCTGGATCTGATGATCCACGACATCGACCTGATCCAGCAGCTGGTCGGGCGGCCGTTGGCAGCGGTCGATGCGGTCGGCGTGCCGGTGCTCTCGGGCGAGGACGATATTGCCAACGCCAGGCTGCACTTCGAGGGTGGTTGTGTGGTCAACGTCACCGCCAGCCGGGTGAGCCTCAAGAGCGAGCGCAAGATGCGGCTGTTCCAAAGAGATGCCTATCTGTCGATCGACTTCCAGGCGGGTGAGGCGACGATCGCGCGCAAGGGGTCGGGCGAAATGTTTCCGGGCGTGCCGGATGTGCGGATCGAGCGGCGCCGGTTTGCGGCCAACGATCCGTTGAAGCTGGAGATCGAGGCGTTCCTGGCGGCGGTGCGCGGCGAGCGGGCGGTCGCCGTGTCGGGGGCGGACGGACGGCTGGCGCTCGACAGCGCGCTTCGCATCACCCGCGCGCTGCAGCGACCACTTTGAGCGAGCCGCCGCAGGGCTTGGCGAGGCCGGACGGCAAGGGCTGGCCATCGATCCAGGCGAGGATGTCGTCCCAGACCAGCTGGCGGTCGAGGTCGCGCAGGAGGAGATGCCAGCCGTTGGGGTAGACGACCTCGGTGCACGGGTCGGCGGTCAGGCGCTCGAGCATGGCGGTATGCGCCTTGGGCGGCACCACCTCGTCACGGGCACCGCCCAGGACCAGGAGCGGCCCGGGCAGATCGGGCGCCGCGGCGTAGGCCAGATCCATCAGCCGGACCAGGCCGGCGATGGCATCGACCCGGGTCGCCTTGATGAACAAGGGGTCCGCCGAGAGCGCCCGTAGCATGTCCAGGTTGTCCGAGGCCAGGACGCCCAGGCTCTCGCCGGTCAGCGTCAGCCCCGGAGCCACGTGGTCCGCGAGCCAGAGCACGGTGCGGTAGAACGGATTGAGCTGGTCGCCGCCCCAGACGGCGGGCGCGGTCATGATCATGCCGGCGGCATCGAGGGGGGCATGGGCGGCGACCGCGGCGATCAGAACCGCGGCGCCCATGCTTTCGCCGAGCAGATAGACCGGTCGGTCGGGGTAGCGGGCGGCGATGCGCGCGCGCTCGCGAGCCAGGTCGGCGACCAGGGTCCCGATCCCCGGCCAGCGGCCGGCATTCGGGTTGGCGCCGAACCCGCTCTGATCGTAGGCGTACACCGCGATGCCGTGGTCGGCCGCGTAGGCACCGAAGTCGACGAACGCGTTGCTGTAGTCGTTGAAGCCGTGCACGGCCAGGATCACCGCGCGCGGCGGCCCGTCGGGCAGCCACTCCCGGCGCGGCACGCTCGGGGCCTCGACCACGACGGGATCGGTGGTGGTGCTGCACGCCAGCATGCCGAAGCCGACGACCAGGAGCAGGGCCGAGCGGAGCGCGGCGCCGGTCATCCGACCGACGTGGCCGGCGCCGGCTCGGGCAGGCCGAGCAGGGCCCAGAGCTCGTGCGGCCGGCGCCCCGACTGGCGGACCGTGCGCAGGGTGACCGCGCGATTGCGCTTGGCCAGCCGCAGCCCCGTCGAGTCGGCGATCAGATTGTGATGGTAATAGCGCGGCGGCGCGAGTCCCAGGAGCGCCTGCAGCAGGCGGTGGATGTGGGTGGCGTGGAACAGATCCTCGCCGCGCGTCACCAGCGTCACGCCCTGCAGCGCGTCGTCGAGCGTCACCGCCAGATGGTAGCTGCCCGGCACGTCCTTGCGCGCGAGCACGACGTCGCCGAGCAACTCCGGGCGCGCCTCGATCCGGCCGGCGCGCAGATCGTCCCAGACCAGCGGCCCGGTCTGCGCGAGCGAGCGCGCGATGTCCAGACGGAGCGCGAACGGCTCGCCCGCGGCGATTCGCAGGCGCCGCTCGGCCGCGCTCAGGCTGCGGCAGATGCCGGGGTAGACGGCTTCGCCCGCGGGTCCGTGCGGCGCCTGCCCGGCGTGGGCGATCTCGGCCCGGATCCGCCGCCGGGTGCAAAAGCAGGGGTAGAGCACGCCCAGCCGGTCGAGCCGGTCGAGGGCCTGGTCGTAGAGCGGCATGCGCTCCGACTGGCGCACCGGCTGGCCGTCCCAGTCGAGCCCGAGCCAGCGCAGATCCTCGAGGATGCCCTGCTCGAACTCGGGCCGGCAGCGGGCCCGGTCGATGTCCTCGATCCGCAGCAGGAAGCGGCCGCCGGCGGCGCGCGCCGATTCCCAGGCGACCAGCGCGGCATAGGCATGGCCGAGATGGAGATAGCCGGACGGCGTCGGCGCAAAGCGCGTGACCGTCGGCTGATCACCCGGCTGGGGCAGCGGCAGGAAGTCGGCGCCTTTGAGCATACGGTAGCGGGGCGTGCGGACCAAGCTTGGGGTCGATCGGGCGCCGCGAACATGATCGCGCGCGCGCCGCTTGGCAAGCTATGTATGGTCGCGCACCGCTCTCGCGAGGACTGATGATGGCCCTCCTGTCCGGACCCCGCCTGCCGCCCCGCCAGCCCGGTCCACCGCGCCAGCTGGTGGTCCTGCTGCACGGGGTCGGCGCCGATGGCAACGATCTGATCGAGCTGGCGCCGGCGCTCGCCCGGCGCCTGCCGCATGCCGCCTTCATCGCCCCCGACGGGCCCGAGCCCTGCGACATGGCGCCCTTCGGCCGGCAGTGGTTCTCGCTCCGCGACCGGCGCCCGGCGGCGCTCCTGGCCGGCGTTCAGGCGAGCCTGCCGGTGCTGAACGCCTTCCTCGACGCCGAACTCGAGGGCGCCGGGCTCGACCCGCGCCAGCTCGCCCTGGTCGGCTTCTCGCAGGGCACCATGCTGGCGCTGTACGCGGCGCTCCGCCGGAGCCCGGCGATCGCCGCTGTGCTCGGCTACTCGGGCGCCCTGCTCGGCGCCGAGCGTCTGCCCGCCGAGGTGACGAGCCGGCCGCCGGTCTTCCTGGTCCATGGCGATGCTGACGAGATCGTGCCCGTGCAGGCGCTGCACGCCGCGGTCCAGGGCCTGCAGGCGGCCGCGGTGCCGGTGCAGTGGGCCGTGCGGCGCAGCTTGGGGCATGGGATCGATCCCGCAACCATCGAGCACGGCGCCGCGTTCCTCGCCACGGCCTTCGCCGATGCGGAGAAGAGCGTCTAGAGGTTCTCGATCGCCAGGTCGGACAACGCGTCTGCCGGGGCGAAGCCGAACACGCGGCCGTAGAAGGTGAGCTCGGCGAGCAGCACGCGTTGGATGGTCTCGGCCTTGCGAAAGCCGTGCTGCTCGCCCGCGAAAGTAAGATAGGCGACCGGCAGGCCCTTTCGGCGCAGCGCCTCGACCATCATCTCCGCCTGGTTCGGCGGCACGACCGCGTCCTCGAGGCCCTGAAAGAAGATGATCGGGCAGGACAGGCGGTCCACGTGGTGGATCGGCGAGCGCGCCCGGTACACTTCGATCGCCTCTGGATACGGCCCGACCAGGCGGTCTAGATAGCGGCTCTCAAACTTGTGGGTGTCGCGGGCGAGCGCCTCGAGGTCGCTGATCCCGTAGTGGCTGGCGCCGGCTCGGAAGAGGTCGTGGTAGGTGAGCGCGCAAAGGGTGGTATAGCCGCCGGCGCTGCCGCCGGTGATCGCGAGCCGCTCCGCGTCTGCCCGACCGTCTGCCACGAGCGCGCGTGCGGCGTTGACGCAGTCCTGGACGTCGACCTCGCCCCAGCGGCCGTCCAGGCGCGCGCGGTAGGCGCGGCCATAGCCGGTGCTGCCGCCGTAGTCGACATCGCAGACAGCGAAACCGCGCGAGGTCCAGAACTGGGTCGCGAGCCTGAGCTCGCTCGAGGTGCTGCCGGTCGGACCGCCGTGACTCTTGACGATCAGCGGCGGCCTCTCGCCTGCGGGTGCCACGAACTCCGGGCTGGTCGGTGGATAGTAGAGGGCATGTGCGCTCTCGCCCGGCCCGCTCGGGAACCGGGTCGCCTCGGGCCGTGCCAGCCAGACCGGGTCGACCGGCAGCGCGCCTGCCGAGCGCAGCTCGCGCATCTGCCCGTTCGTGGGGTCGAGTAGCAGGATCGCCGCCGGCCGGTCGGGCGCGCCGGCACGCAGCAGCGCGCGGCCGCCGGCGATGCTGACCCCGGAGAGCTCGGTCCAGGGCAGCGGCAGGCGGGTCAGACGGCCGCTTGCGAGGTCGATCCGCGCCAGATGCCAGCGGCCGGCCTCGGTGAAGCAGGCAAGGATGGTGCCGGCATCGAGGAACCCGTACCAGCGGCCGCCGAAGGTCCAGGCCGGCCCGGCGAATTCGGCAGACATCGGGCAGACGGGGACAGGCCCGGCTTCACCCAGCCGGTATAGGTTCCACCAGCCGGTCCGATCGGACACGAAGCAGAGCCGGCCGTCGGGTGACCAGGCCGGCTGCACGATCGACTCCCCCGGTCCGCCGGCGACCCGCCGAGAGGCGCTGAGGTGGGAATCCGTGCCGATCTCGGCGAGCCAGAGCTCGGTCCCGTCCCACGGCATGTTGGGGTGGTCCCAGCTGAGCCAGGCCAGCTGCCGGCGATCGGGGCTGAGGCGGGGCGAGCTGAAGAAGTCGTGGCCCGAGGCCAGCCGGCGGCCGGGGTCGTCGCGCCGGTCGAGGTCGAGCGCGACGATGCTGTTGACCCCTTCGGCCCCTGACCTGTGGTCCTCGCGCACCGCCAGGACCCGCTTGCCGGCGGGGTCGAGCTCGAGATCGGCGTAGCGCAGACGATCGCCGTTCGCGGGCGTGATCGGCTGCACCGGACGGCCCGGATCAAGGCGGTAGAGGCGCTGGTCGGCGAAGTTGACCGCGACCACCACGCCGTCCCGGACCGCATAGGCGCCGCCGCCATATTCATGGACGCGCGTGCGGACGTTGAAGGGCGGCGGGGTGAGATCGGTGGCCGTGCCGTCCAGCGGCCGCCGCACCAGTACGGTGCGCCCGCCTTCTTCGGGCCGGACCTCGAGCCACCAGGCGACCCCGCGATCGAGCATCGGCTGTGCCAGTCCGACCTGGGCGCGGGTGACCAGCTCGGCGCTGATCGGCGACGTCCAGCAGCCGTAGCCCGCGACTTTTGCCATGCCTGCCACTCCTTGCCGACGGTCACGGCAGACTACGCAGCTCGCCCCGGCGGCGCCAGGGAGCGAGCCGGGAGCGGGCGGTTTGTTCTTGTTATGTTCCAACCGGCGGACTAACCTTGTGGCCATGGACAAACCGTTGCCACCGGCGCCGCCACGCAAGGGACGGGGTGCCAGCTTCAATCCTAAGGTCCGGTTCGAGCGCGCCGAGCTCGATCCGTTCGACGACGGCTGGGGCTCGCTTGCGGAGCTGGAGGCCGAGGCGCCGCCGCCGCCGACCGAGGTGCGGCCGGATGCCAGCCGGAGCGTGCTCGTCCGCAACGCCTCACCGGACATCCCATTCGAGCAGTCGATCAACCCCTATCGCGGCTGCGAGCACGGCTGCATCTATTGCTATGCGCGTCCCAGCCACGCCTATCTGGGGCTGTCGCCGGGGCTCGACTTCGAGACCAAGATCTACGCCAAGCTCGACGCCGGGCCGCTGCTCGAGCGCGAGCTCGCCAGGCCCGGCTATCGCTGCCAGCCGATCGCGCTCGGCACCAACACCGATGTCTACCAGCCGCAAGAACGGCGGCTCGGCATCACGCGCGCGATCCTCGAGGTCCTGGCGCAATGCCGGCACCCGGTGACGATCGTCACAAAGTCCGCGGCGGTGCTCCGCGACCTCGACCTGCTGGCGCCGATGGCTGCGGACGGCCTCGCGTCGGTCGCCGTCTCGGTGACCACGCTCGATCCTGGCCGCGCGCGCACCCTCGAGCCGCGCGCGGCGGCGCCGCATCGCCGAATGGAAACGCTGCGCGCGCTCCACGCCGCGGGCGTGCCCGCGACCGTCATGGTGGCTCCGATCATCCCGGGCCTGAATGATCACGAGATGGAGGCCGTGCTCGAGGCGGCTGAGGCTGCCGGCGCCCGCCACGCCGGTTACGTGCTGCTGCGCCTGCCGCACGAGCTGAAGGAGTTGTTCGAGGCCTGGCTGGAGGCGCACGCGCCGCTGCGCGCCCGGCATGTGCTCGCCCTGATCCGGCAGTGTCGCGGCGGCCGGCTCAACGATCCGCGCTTCGGCTCGCGGATGCGCGGCGAGGGTGCCTATGCCGAGCTGATCGCGAGGCGCTTTGCGCTGGCCAAGCGCCGGTTCGGCCTCGACCGACCGCGGCCGCCGTTGCGAACCGATCTGTTCGAGCCGCCGGTCGCAGGCCGCAGGCAGCTGCGCCTGCTGTAGCGCCGCTGACGGCCGCTGGGCGCTTGCGGCCCCATCAGCAATCTCGGACCCTTCTAAACACCCGCGCAGGTCTGTGATTAAGCTGATCGAAGCTGGGCTTGACATTGGCCTCGCGGTAAGCACATTAGAACCAATTCGGACTGGTTTGGTCCTCTTTTGCGAAGGGGCAGGGCGTGATCCGGCTCAGCAAGCTCGCGGACTACGGGATCGTGATCATGACCAACATGGCCCGCCAGCCGGGACGCCAGCAAAACGCGCCGGAGGTCGCGGCGCAGAGTCACATCCCGCTGCCAATGGCGAGCAAGATCTTGAAGAGTCTGGCGCGCGCTGGTCTGCTCCAGTCGCACCGGGGCGTCAAGGGCGGCTACGGCCTGGCGCGGCCCGCGGGGGCGATCAGCGTTGCCCAGGTGATCTCGGCGCTCGACGGCCCGATCGCGGTGACCGCCTGCATCGACGATGGGCCGGGCGCCTGCGAGATCGAGGCGCTGTGTCCGGCACGGACCAACTGGCACCGGATCAACGATGCGATCCGGGCGGCCCTCGAGGGCATCAGCATGGCCGAGATGGCGCAGACCATCCCGGCGGCGTTCCGGGCGCCGGTCATCGGGTCCCATCGCGGCCCGCCGCCGGAGCCGCTGGGCCGGGCCTGAGCGAGGTCGTCGGAGGATCGCGGCCTCAGAATGAAGCACCGGGCCGGCATACCGGTCCGGACGGGAGAAGGTGATCGATGGCAGCGACGGCGCTGGAAACAGTTCGCGACTACACGGGCCACGAGTACAAATACGGCTTCGTGACCGACATCGAGGTCGAGCTCGCCCCGAAGGGGCTGAGCGAGGACAGCGTGCGCCTGATCTCGGCCAAAAAGCGCGAGCCCGCCTGGATGACCGAGTGGCGGCTGAAGGCGCTCGCGCGCTGGCAGACCATGACCGAGCCCGACTGGGCCAAGGTCAGCTATCCGCCGATCGACTTCCAGGCGATCAGCTATTACGCCGCGCCCAAGTCCGACAAGGACCGGCCGAAGACCCTGGCCGAGGTCGATCCGGAGCTCTTGCGCACCTACGAGAAGCTCGGCATCCCGATCCGGGAGCAGGAGGTCCTGGCCGGGGTCGCGATGGACTACGTGTTCGACAGCGTTTCGGTCGCGACCACGTTCAAGGCGAAGCTCGGCGAGCTCGGCATCATCTTCTGCTCGATCTCCGAGGCGGTCGAAAACCATCCGGAGCTGGTGCGCCAGTACCTCGGCTCGGTGGTGCCCCAGGGCGACAACTTCTTTGCCGCGCTCAACTCGGCGGTGTTCACCGACGGCTCGTTCGTTTACGTGCCCAAGGGCGTGCGCTGCCCGATGGAGCTGTCGACCTACTTTCGCATCAACGCCGCCGGGACCGGGCAGTTCGAGCGCACCCTGATCATCGCCGACGCGGGCAGTTACGTCAGCTATCTGGAGGGCTGCACGGCGCCGCAGCGCGATGAGAACCAACTGCACGCCGCGGTGGTCGAGCTGATCGCCCTCGACGATGCCCAGATCAAGTACTCGACGGTGCAGAACTGGTACCCGGGCGATCACGAGGGCCGCGGCGGCATCTACAATTTCGTCACCAAGCGGGGCGCCTGCCGCGGCCGCAACTCGAAGATCTCCTGGACCCAGGTCGAGACCGGCTCGGCGATCACCTGGAAGTATCCGAGCTGCATCCTGCAGGGCGACAACTCGGTCGGCGAGTTCTACTCGGTCGCGCTGACCAACAACCACCAGCAGGCCGACACCGGCACCAAGATGATCCACATCGGCAAGAACACCCGCTCGCGGATCGTCTCCAAAGGGATCTCGGCCGGCCGCGGCAACAACACCTATCGCGGCCTGGTGCGGGTGCTGAAGGGAGCCGACGGAGCGCGCAACCATACCCAATGCGACTCGATGCTGCTCGGCGATCGCTGCGGCGCCCACACCGTGCCCTACATCGAGGTTAAGAACCGCTCGGCCAAGGTCGAGCACGAGGCGACCACCTCGAAGATCAGCGAGGATCAGCTGTTCTATTGCCGAAGCCGCGGGCTGTCGGACGAGGACGCGGTCGCGTTGATCGTCAACGGCTTCTGCAAGGAGGTGATGCAGGAGCTGCCGATGGAGTTCGCGGTCGAGGCGCAAAAGCTGCTGGCGATCAGCCTCGAGGGCAGCGTCGGCTGACGTCCGGTCGGACAAGGGCGGTTTGGAGGGGCGGTTTCGATTTTGAGGGAGAGCATGCTCAGTATCAGTAAGCTTCGGGTCTCGGTCGACGACCAGGAGATCCTGCGCGGCGTCGACCTGGAGGTCGGGGCCGGCGAAGTCCATGCGATCATGGGGCCGAACGGCTCGGGCAAGAGCACGCTCGCCTACGTACTGGCGGGCCGCGACGGCTACCAGGTGACCGCGGGCGAGGTGCGTTACGAGGGCCGGGACCTGATGGAGATGGCACCGGAGGAGCGGGCGGCCGCCGGGCTGTTCCTCGCTTTCCAGTACCCGATCGAGATCCCGGGCGTGGCCAACATGTACTTCCTGCGCACCGCGCTCAACTCGATCCGCCGGGCGCGCGGCGAGCCCGAGATCGACGCCGCCGGGTTCATGAAGCTCGTTCGCGAGCGGGCGCGGCTGGTCGGGATCAAGTCCGAGCTGCTCAAGCGCAGCGTCAACGTCGGCTTCTCGGGCGGCGAGAAGAAGCGCAACGAGATCCTGCAGATGGCGGTGCTCGAGCCCAAGCTCGCGATCCTGGACGAGACCGATTCCGGCCTCGACATCGATGCGTTGCGCACGGTCGCTGACGGCGTCAACCGGTTGCGTGACCCGGCGCGCGCGATGATCGTGATCACCCACTATCAGCGTCTGCTCGACTACATCGTGCCGGACCACGTGCACGTGCTGCTCGACGGCCGGATCGTCCGGTCCGGCGGCAAGGAGCTGGCCCTCGAGCTGGAGAAGTCGGGTTATGCCGCATTTGGCGCCCCGGCCCAGGCGGTCGCCTGAGCCCGCCCCGATGATGCAGCGGATGATCGCGCCCTCGGAGCGCTACGCGGCGCTGTTCGCGGCGGCCCTGCCACGTCTGCCCGGCAGCGCCCAAGCGCCGGTCCGCGACTGGCGCGGGGCGAGTTTCGAACGCTTTCGCGCCCTGGGCTTCCCCGGCCCCAAGGTCGAGGCCTGGAAGTATACCCCCGTCCGGTCGGTCGTGCGTGACGACTATACCCTCGCGGCCGCGGTCGGGCTGCGGCGCGCCGAGATCGCGCCCTACCTCCTCAAGGAGCCGAAAGCGCTCCGCCTGGTGTTCGTCAACGGCCATTTCGCGGCCGACCTGTCCGACGACCTGTCCGCCCTGCCCGGGCGACCGGTGCAAACCCTGGCAACAGCCCTGGATGAGGGTGCCGCGAGCCCCTTCGAGCTTGGGCTCGAGGCGAGCTCGGAGCACGCCTTCAGCGCCCTCAACGCGGCCTTCACGGCCGACGGCGGCCTGCTCCGGCTGGCCGACGGGGCGGCGCTGGCGGGTCCGGTCCAGCTGCTGTTCGTGAGTGTGGGTTATGATCAGCCGGTGCTGATCAGCCCGCGCAATCTCATCGTGCTCGGCGCCGGCGCGCGTCTCGATCTGGTGGAGACGCATGTGACCATCGGCGGCGGACGAGCGCTGACCAATCTGGTCAACCGGTTCGCGGTCGGCAAAGGGGCTGAGCTCACCCACGACCGGCTGGAGGTCGGCGATCTCGCCGGCAGCCTGATCGGCAAAACCCACTATCGGATTTCGGCAGACGCTCGTCTGACGCAGTCGGTCGCGACCCTTGGCGGGGCCCTGGTGCGCAACGAGATCGAGGCGGTCCTGGAGGGCCCAGGGATCGCGCTAGGCCTGAACGGGCTCTACCTCGGCCGCGAGCGCCAACATATCGACAACACGATCCTGGTCGAGCATGCCAGCGGCGGCAGCACCAGCGATCAATTCTACAAGGGCGTGCTCGACGACCAGGCGCAGGCGGTATTCGCCGGCCGGATCGTGGTCCAGCGCGACGCCCAGAAGACCAACGCCTATCAGGCCAACAACAATCTCTTGCTGTCGGCGGACGCCGAGATCGACACCAAGCCCGAGCTCGAGATCTTCGCCGACGACGTCAAATGCTCCCACGGCGCGACCGCCGGCGAGCTGGATGAGCGGGCCCTGTTCTATCTGCGCTCGCGCGGGATCGAGCCCGCGACCGCGCGCAGCCTCCTGACCTACGCCTTCGCCGACGAGGTGCTTGGGCGGTTCCATCACCGCTCCGTCGCCAGCCAGGCGCGCCGCGCGCTGCTGCGCTGGCTGCCGGGCGGGGCCGAGCTGGAGGGGCTGCTGTGAGTGCGGCGACGCTCAAGGCCGACCGGCCGAAGCCCTTCGACGTCGAGCGGGTGCGGCTGGATTTTCCCTGTCTGCAGCAGACCGTCCACGGTCGTCCGCTGGTGTTTCTCGACACCGCCGCGAGCGCGCAGAAGCCGGCCGTGGTGATTGACGAGCTGGCGCGCGTGCTGCGCCAGGACTACGCCAACATCCACCGCGGCGTCTATGCGCTCAGCGAGCGTGCGACCGACCTCCACGAGGCCGCGCGCGCCAAGGTGCAGCGGCTGCTGGGCGCTGCCGAGACGCGCGAGATCATCTTCACGCGCAATGCCACCGAGGGCATCAATCTGGTCGCGCAGAGTTTCGTCAGACCGCGTGTCAGACCGGGCGACCAGGTCCTGATCACCGCCATGGAGCATCACGCCAACATCGTGCCCTGGCAGCTGCTGCGCGATCAGCTCGGGCTCGAGCTGGTGGTCGCCCCGGTGAACGACCAGGGCGAGTTGCTCATGGCGGAGTTCGAGGCCAGGCTCACCCCGCGCACCCGGCTGGTGTCGGTAGCCTGGGTGTCGAACGCCCTCGGCACCATCAATCCGGTTGAGGAGATCGTCGGGCTCGCCCATCGCCGCGGCGTCCCGGTGCTGATCGACGCCGCGCAGGCGGTCCAGCACATGACGGTCGATGTCCAGGATCTCGACTGCGACTTCCTCGCGTTCTCCGGCCATAAGCTCTATGGCCCGTCCGGCATCGGCGCGCTCTACGGCAAGGCTGACCTGCTGACGGCGATGCCGCCCTACCAGGGCGGCGGCGAGATGATCAGCTCGGTCAGCTTCGAGCGGACCGAGTTCAACGAGATTCCCTACAAGTTCGAGGCCGGCACGCCGGCGATCGAGGCCGCCTCGGCGCTCGGCGTCGCGATCGACTACGTCCAGACGCTCGGCCTCGAGCAGATCGGCGCCCATGAGACGGGCCTGCTCGCTTACGCCACGCGCGCGATGCAGCAGGTGCCGGGGCTCACGATCGTCGGCACCGCGCGCCGCAAGTGCAGCGTCCTGTCCTTCGTCATGGCACAGGCGCATCCGCAGGATATCGGGACGCTCCTCGATCTCGACGGGATCGCGGTCCGCACCGGCCAGCACTGCGCCCAGCCGGTGATCGAGCGCCTCGGCCACAGCGCGACCGCGCGCGCCTCGCTCGGCCTGTACAACACCGAGGCCGACATCGACGCGCTGGTCGCGAGCCTGCGGCGGATCGCGGCGATGTTCTCATGATCGACGGGAGGCCATGATGAGCGACGATACCGACCTCGATCGCGCCACCGAATTTTTGTCTGCCGATCCGGCAGACACGGTGCCGGAGCCGGCAGTTGACGCCCTCGGCGAGCAGGTGATCGAGGCTTTGCGCACGGTCTACGACCCGGAGATCCCGGTCAACATCTTCGAGCTCGGCCTGGTCTACAAGGTCGACATCGACGACGACCGGCAGGTCCGCATCGAGATGACCCTGACCTCGCCCGCCTGCCCGGTCGCGGGCACCCTGCCGGACGAGGTCAAGGACAAGGTCGAGGGGGTCGAGGGGGTCAAGGGCGCCACCGTCGAGGTGGTCTGGGATCCGCCCTGGCATCCCGGCATGATGACCGAGGAAGCCCAGCTCGAACTGGGCATGATCTACTAGCTGGACGAATTGGCCCGTCGGACCTGCGGGCTCTTCCGGCAGACGAGCGGGTCTGCCGCCTGACGCGACCTCTGACCGGTCGTTCGCTCCGCGTCTGCCACTTCAGCTCAGGCGCTTGATTAGCCCGTCCAGCTGATCGAGTGAACCGTAGGCGATCTGGAGCGTGCCGCCATTCCCTCTCGGTGTCAGACGGACTGTCAGACCGAGGCGGCTCGAGAGGTCCCGCTCGAGCGCCCGGGTGTTCACGTCCTTGGCCGCTTGCCGGGAGCGACGCCGCTCGGGACGCTGAGCGTCTGCCCGAACCAGCGCCTCCGTCTGCCGCACGTTCAACCCCCGGCCGACCACCACTTTCGCTAGCGCGACCGGATCGCGGCTCCCGAGCAGCGCCCGCGCGTGCCCGGCCGAAAGCTCGGCGCGCTCCAGGAGCGCCCGCACCTCGGCCGGCAGACCGAGCAGGCGTAAGAGATTGGCGATGTGGCTGCGACTCTTGCCGAGCGCCGCCGCGAGCGCTTCCTGGGTGTGCTCGAACTCCTCGATCAGGCGCCGATAGCCCTCTGCTTCCTCGAGCGGCGAGAGGTCCTGCCGCTGCACGTTCTCGAGCAGCGCCACTTCCAGCGCCGCGCGGTCCGAAAGCTCGTGGACCACGACCGGCAGCTCGTGCGCGCCGGCCATCTGAGCGGCCCGCCAGCGCCGCTCGCCGGCGACGATCTCATAGACGTCGCCACCGTTCGGCGCCCGGCGCACCAGGAGCGGCTGCATGACCCCGCGATGGCGGATCGATTCGGCGAGCGCCGCCAAATCGTCTTCGGCGAACCGGCGCCGCGGCTGCAGCGCCGAGGGTCGCAGGAACTCGATCGGCAGCATATGTGCGCGCTCGGGCGGCGACGGCGTCAGCGCATCGGCGGTGCCGCCGAGCAGCGCCGACAGGCCCATGCCGAGCCCGCGGCGGCGGGGTGGGCTGCCGCTCTTGGGCTCGTGACCGAGCTCGGTCACAGCGCCGCCTCGGCGGTCTGCTCCCGCCGCAACACCTCCCCCGCCAGCTGGACATAGGCCTGGGAGCCGGGGCAGCGGAAATCGTAGAGCAGGACCGGCATGCCGTGGGACGGCGCTTCGGACACCCGGACGTTGCGCGGCACCACGGTGTCGTAAACGCGCTTGCCGAGGAAGCTGCGGACGTCGGTCGCGACCTGTTGGGCGAGGTTGTTGCGGCGGTCGAACATGGTCAGCAGCACGCCCTGGACCTCGAGGGTCGCGTTGTAGCTGCGCCGTACCCGCTCGATCGTGCGCAACAGGAGGCTGAGCCCCTCCAAGGCGAAGAACTCGCACTGCAGCGGCACCAGCACGGCGTGCGCGGCGACCAGCGCGTTGACGGTCAACAGCCCGAGCGAGGGCGGGCAGTCGATCAGGACGTAGTCGTAGTCCTTCTCGAGGCTCTCGAGGGCGTCCTTCAGCCGGTATTCGCGCCGCTCCCGCTCGACCAGCTCAAGCTCGGCGGCGGACAGATCGACCACCGCGGGCACCAGCTCGAAGCCCGGGATCTGAGTACGCAGCACCGCCTCGCCGAGCTTCGCCTGCCCCAGCACGACATCGTAGCTGGTGACCGCGCGCGCCGCCTGCTGGATGCCGAGCCCGGTGCTGGCGTTACCCTGCGGGTCGATGTCGATCAGAAGGATGCTCTTGCCGCAGGCGGCGAGAGCGGTGCCGAGGTTGATCGCGGTCGTGGTCTTACCGACCCCGCCCTTCTGATTCGCGATCGCGATCACACGGCCGAGCCGTGGTGGCTTGCGGTTGACGATCACGCGCACGGCCGACCCCCCGAAGTTTGAGCACAATGCCCGACGACGACGACACACTTGGGAACATTTCCGGCACCATATGCCAGGATTTACCGGCGTCAATCAATTCACGCGTGAGAGACGGGCCTTTGAGAAACAAACAGACGCCGTCGGCCGCCAGAAAGGGCTCGGCGAGCGGCAGCAGGCGGGGCAAAGGCGCGAGCGCCCGCGCCGTGACGACCGCGGCCGGCCAGGCGGTCAGACGTTCGATGCGCTCGGCATGCACCGCCACCCTGGTACCGGTCGCACGCGCAACCTGGCGGAGAAACTCGGCCTTGCGGCCGTCGGCCTCGATCAGGGCGACCCCAGGCACGCCGAGCAATGCCAGGACCATCCCAGGGAAGCCGCCGCCGCTGCCGAGGTCCACCAGCGGGCTCGCACGCTCCGGCAGATGGCTCAGGAGCTGCGCCGAATCGAGGATATGCCGACGCCAGGGATCGGCGAGCGTCGCCGGCCCGACCAGGTTGATCGCCCGTTGCCAGCGGCCGAGCAGCTCGAGATAGACCGTCAGCCGGTCCAGTGTTTCACGTGAAACATCGAGCCTCGCGGCGAAGCCTTCGGCGCCGAGCGCCAGCTCGGCCCCCATTCAGACCGGCTCCTCAGGCGGCCCGGCGGGCATGGCGATAGAGGATCGCGAGCGCCGCGGGCGTCATGCCCGGCAGCCGCCCGGCCGCGGCCAGGGTGGATGGGCGGACCTCGGCCAGGCGGGTGCGAATCTCATGGCTGAGCCCGGCAATCGCCTCGAGGTCGAGATCGCGCGGCAGCCGCAGCGCCTCCTCGGCCCGCAGGGCGGCGATGTCGGCGTCCTGACGCTTGAGATAGGCGGCGTAGCGCGCCTCGATCTCGAGCTGCTCGGCGATATCGGCGCGCAGATGAGCCAACTCCGGCCAGATCACCGCCAGCCCGGCCAGGCTGACATTCGGCAGACGCAGCAGCTCGAGCCCGCTGCGCACCACGCCATCGAGCTTGACCTCGAGCCCGCTCCGGCGCGCCGTCGTCGGGCTGAGCCGCAACTCCTGCAGCCGAGCGATCGCCGCCGAGAGGGCGGCCTGCTTGGCGGCGAACGCGAGGCGGCGCTGCGATCCGACCACGCCAATGGCCTGGCCCCTGGGCGTCAGCCGCCGGTCGGCGTTGTCGGCGCGCAAGGTCAGCCGATATTCCGCGCGCGAGGTGAACATGCGATAGGGCTCGGTCACTCCCTGGGTGGTCAGGTCGTCGATCAGCACGCCGATGTAGGCATCGGCGCGATCGAGGGTGAAGTCCTTGCTGCCGGCGGCCCGGAGCGCGCCATTGATGCCCGCGATCAGGCCCTGCGCCGCCGCTTCCTCGTAGCCGGTGGTGCCGTTGATCTGACCCGCCAGGAACAGGCGCGGCACGCGCCGCGTCTCGAGGGTCGGCTCGAGCTCGCGCGGATCGATGTGGTCGTATTCGATCGCGTAGCCTGGCCGCAGCATGACCGCCCGCTCGAGGCCGGGGATCGTGGTCAGCAGCCGCGCCTGAACCTCGGCTGGCAGCGAGGTCGAGATCCCGTTGGGATAGACGGTCGGGTCGTCGAGCCCCTCCGGCTCGAGGAAGATCTGGTGGCGGGTCCGATCGGCGAATCGGACCACCTTGTCCTCGATCGACGGGCAATAGCGGACGCCGGTCGCCTGGATGCGACCGGCGTACATTGGCGACTGGTCGAGATTGGCGCGAATCAGATCGTGGGTGGCCGCGGTGGTCGCGGTGACGGCGCAGTCGACCTGGGGATTGCCGATCCTCCCGGTCAGGGTCGAGAAGGCCTCGGGCGGATCGTCGCCCGGCTGGCGCCGCAGACCGTCGAAGGCGATCGTGCGGCCGTCGAGGCGGGGCGGCGTCCCGGTCTTGAGGCGTTTGAGGGCGAAGCCGGCACGCGCGAGGCTGTCGGCGAGGCGCACCGCCGGCGCGTCGCCGACCCGGCCGGCCGGCCAGCGCTCCAGCCCGAGGTGGATCTCGCCGCGCAGGAACGTGCCGGTGGTCAACACGACCGCGCCCGCTGGCCAGGCTTGGCCGTCGGCGGTCAGGACGCCAGCGGCCTGGCCCCGGCCGTCGAGCAGCAGATCATCGACCGCTCTGGCCTCGACCCGGAGGTTCGCCTGGGTCGCCAGCAGTTCGGCGATCGCCCGGCGATACAGGCGCCGGTCGGCCTGCGCCCGGGGCCCGCGCACGGCCGGGCCCCGGCTGCGATTGAGCACCCGGAACTGGATGCCGGCGCGATCGATGGCGCCCGCCATCAGACCATCCAGCGCATCGACCTCGCGGACCAGATGGCCGCGGCCGAGCCCGCCGATCGCGGGGTTGCAGGACATCGCGCCGATGGTCTCGAGCTTGTGGGTCAGCAACAGCGTGCGCGCGCCCAGGCGGGCACTGGCCGCCGCTGCCTCGCAGCCGGCATGGCCGCCGCCGATCACGATGACATCGTAGCCCGCCATGGGCGCTGTTTGTCCAGCACGCGCGCCGCTTCGTCAATGTGCTCGAAGGCTGGGATGAGGTTCCGTGGCGAGCCGGTGGTTCAGGAACCGCTCCGAAGGGTTGCTTTGAACCACGCGGCCTCGGCGCCGCGCGGATGGCAGGTCAGCCGCGATTGCCGTCGAGTCAGCAGAGACCGAGCCCGGGATTGGCAGGCTACGCCAACTCCGTTCTCGGTCTCCGCCGGATCAGAACTCGAAGCGCGCCTCGATCATGAAGTTGTGGCTGTGGAAATTGGGATCGATCCCGCCGACCTTGGCGAGCCTGAAATTCATGTTCTCGCCGTTGTCGTAGTGATAGGCGAGCCCGAGCGAGAGCGAGTCATTGACCGTATAGGCGAGCGTCGGCTTGCTGCTCGCAGCGACATTGAGCCATCCATCGGACCGGCCATGCGCGGTTCGGGTCCGCGCCAGGCGCCGCCCGTCACGGCCGCGCTCCTGGCGTTCGGTCCGGGCGAGATCCAGATGACCCGATCCCCGCTGCTGGTCCTGCCCGGCCGGGGCCAGGCCCAGGCCGCCGCCGATCTGCAGCTGCACACCATCGTGATCGTCGAGCACGGCCTGACGGGTGTCCGGAGTGTGACGCAGCGAGGACTCGATGCGGTTGGCGGCCGCGCCATCGTATCGGCTCTCGGCGTGCCCGACCTTGGCAGCACCCGTGACGACGACCAGCGTCAATCCGATCACACGCAGCATGGAATGTCACCTCCGGCTCGTCACTCAGACGACTTCAATCGTCAGAGCGCCAAGGTAAGATGACTCGATTAAGGAATCGCTAAGTTGCCCGGGATAAGTCCCTGCACTCAAACATCAATTTCCTACAAGTCTCGATAGTAAATAACTCTTTAAGGATTTTATCTGGATCACGACAGTAATCATAAGATGAGTTGACAAGATGAGATTCTGATTTACTTGCCAATGCAAAACTCACCAAAGATGAGATCGAGAATCTCATCGACGCTCACCCGACCGGTGATCCGCCCGAGGGCGCGCACCGCCAGGCGCAGATCCTCGGCGAGCAGCGCGAGCTCGAAGCCCGCAGGCGCCGTGCGGAAACGCTCGAGCGCCTCCAGGGCCGCGTGCAACGCTGCCCGATGGCGGCTCCGGGTCAGCAGGGGCGACGCCCCGGGCGCCAGGCGCTCGGCCGCCGCCCGGCCGAGCGCCTCGAGCAGTCGATCGAAGCCCTCGCCCGTCCGGCAGGACAGCGGCAGCGCCGGTCGGTCGCCAACCCGCATGGTCGCGGGCAGAGAGGCGAGATCGGCCTTGTTGACGACGCACAAAGCGTCCTTGTCGGCGAGCGCCAGGGTGGTCGCGTCGAGCCTTGGCCAGAGCGCACCGTCGAACAGCAGGAGGCGGAGATCGGCGCGCTCGGCGCGCTTCCGCGCCCGGCGTACGCCCTCGGCTTCGATCGCGTCCGCAGCCTCCCGAAGGCCCGCCGTGTCGAGCACGGTCACCGGATAACCCTGCAGGTCCAGGTGCACCTCGAGCACGTCGCGGGTCGTCCCCGGCTCAGCCGTCACGATCGCGACATCGCGCCGGGCGAGCCGGTTGACCAAGCTCGATTTGCCGGCATTCGGCGGCCCCAGCACCGCGATCGTCAGACCCTCACGTAAGCGCTCGCCGCGCCCCCGGTCGGCGAGATGGGCGGCGATCACGGCGGTCAGCTGCGCGATCTCCGGCTGGACCAGGGCAAGCAGGCCCTCCGGCACGTCCGCCTCCTCGGGCGCGAAGTCGATCGCCGCCTCGAGGCGGGCGAGGGCCTGCAGCAGACGGCGGCGCCAGTCCTCGTACAGCCGGCCGAGATCGCCATCGAGCTGGCGGAGCGCCTGGCGCGCCTGCGCCCGGGTCTCGGCCGCGATCAGGTCGGCCAGGCCCTCGGCCGCGGTCAGATCGAGGCGGCCGTTCAGGAACGCGCGCTTGCTGAACTCGCCGGGCTCGGCCGGGCGCAGGCCGGGCACACCCGCGAGCCCATCCAGGAGTGCGGCCAGGACCGCGCGGCTGCCGTGGACCTGCAGCTCGAGCACGTCCTCGCCGGTGACGCTCGCGGGCCCCGGGAACCAGATCACCAGGCCGCGATCCAGGACCTCGCACGTCTCGGGATCGCGCAGCCGGCGCAGCGCGGCCCGGCGCGCGGACGGCGGCGGACGGCCGGTCAGACGCTGGCAGACGGACGCGCAGGCCGGCCCCGAGAGGCGGATGACCGCGACTGCGGCGCGCCCCGGCGCGCTGCTCGGGGCGAAGATTGTCTCTGAGCTCGACGGCATGGCGCCCCCGCGCGCTTTGTCAATCCGGGGCCCGCTTATATATCCAGAGGACCAGGCCACCAACCGGCGGCTCGGGCCGGTCGCATCGCACTCATCCCGCCTCGTTGGCGACCCGAGGATGCCCGGACAGGACCAAGCCATGCACAACCGCCTCGGCGAAGCGACCAGCCCCTATCTCCTCCAGCATCAGGACAATCCGGTCGACTGGCAGCCCTGGGACGAGGCGGCGCTGGCCGCGGCGCGCGCGCAGGACAAGCCGATCCTGCTCTCGATCGGCTACGCCGCCTGTCACTGGTGCCACGTCATGGCCCACGAGAGCTTCGAGAACCCGGCGATCGCCGCCCAGATGAACGCGCAGTTCGTCAACATCAAGGTCGACCGCGAGGAACGGCCGGATCTCGACCAGATCTATCAGCACGCCCTCGCGCTGCTGGGGCAGCACGGCGGCTGGCCCTTGACCATGTTCCTGACCCCGGCCGGCGAGCCGTTCTGGGGCGGCACCTATTTCCCGCCCGAGTCGCGTTATGGCCGACCCGGACTGCCGGAGGTCCTGGATGAGGTCAGCCGGATCTGGCAGTCCGAGCGCACCAAGGTCAAGGGCAACATCGACGCCCTCAAGGAGGCGCTCGCCGGCCTGGCGCGGCCCGCCGCCGGCCCCGCGCTCGCACCCGCGACGCGCGAGCGGACCGCTCGCCGGCTGGTCCAGGCGTTCGACACCATCCACGGCGGCCTCGGCGGGGCGCCGAAGTTCCCGCAGGCGCCGGTCCTCGACCTGGTCTGGCGGCATGCGCTCGCGACCGGCGACGCGGCCGCCCGCCACGCGGTCCTGCACACGCTCGCCAACATCTGCCAGGGCGGCATCTACGACCATCTCGGCGGCGGCTTCGCCCGCTACGCCGTCGACGCCTTCTGGCTGGTGCCGCACTTCGAGAAGATGCTCTACGACAACGCCCAGCTGCTCGCCCTGCTCGCCGACGCCTACGCCGACACGCAGAACCCGCTGTTCTCGGCACGGGCCGCGGAGACGGTCGGGTGGCTCGAGCGCGAGATGCTGGTCGAGGGCGCCTTCGCCTCCAGCCTCGATGCCGACAGCGAGGGCGAGGAGGGCAAATACTACGTCTGGGAGGCGGCCGAGATCGACCGCCTCCTGGGTCAGGGCGCGGCCGACTTCCGGCTCGCCTACGGCGTCACCGACGGCGGCAACTGGGAGGGCAAGACGGTCCTGAACCGCCTGCACCAGCCCGGCCTGCTCGCCGTCGACCAGGAAGCGCAGCTGCGGGCGAGCGCGGACCTGCTGCTCGCGGCCCGAGCCGGGCGGCTGCCGCCCGGACGCGACGACAAGATCCTGGCCGACTGGAACGGGCTGATGATCGCGGCCCTCGCCCGCGCGAGCGCCGTGTTCGACCGGCCGGACTGGCTCGGGCGCGCCGAGCGGGCCTTTCGGTTCGTCACCGGCCACATGATGACCGACGATCGGCTCGCCCACAGCTGGCGGGCGGGCAGGATGCTCGATCTCGCGTTCCTCGACGACTACGCCTGCATGGCGGCGGCCGGCCTCGCCCTGTTCGAGCAGACCGCCGAGCCCGCCTTCCTGCAGCAGGCAGAGCGCTCGCTCGCGCGTCTCGATGCCGACTACCGCGATCCGGACGGAGGCGGCTACTTCCAGGTCGCGGCCGGGGCGCGCGACGTTCTGGTGCGCGCCAAGAACGCGCAGGATGGGCCGACCCCCGCCGGCAATGGCGTCCTGCTCGGCGTGCTCGCCCGGCTGCACCTGATGACCGGCGAGCACCGCTATCTCGAGCGCGCGCTGCAGCTGCGGATGGCTTTTGCCGGCGAGGTCGCGCGCAATCCCGCCGCGCACGCGGCGCTGCTGAGCGCCACGCTCTGGCTCGACCGGCCAGTCCAGATCGTGATCATCGGCGCGCTCGATGACCCGGCCTGCCAGGCGCTCCGTCGGGTCGCCCTGGCGGCGGCACTGCCGGCCACGACCCTGCTCAGCCTGCCGCCTGGCCGGGCCCTGCCCGAAGGCCACCCGGCGGCTGGCAAGACCCAGATCGAGCACCGGCCAACCGCTTATGTCTGCCCGGGTCAGACATGTCAGCTGCCGGTCGCCGATCCCGACACGCTGGCGCGCGCACTCTCGCCCGCGAGCATCCGCCCAAGCTTCCCAAATTTCTGACCGTCCGACGTGTCTGACCGCGCGTCCTGGCCGCCGCGCTTGGCGATCGGCGCCGGGCGCGTTAGCTTGGCGCGCGACAGTTTCATCTCGTGGGAGGGCGACCATGACCGGTGTCATTCGGGTGCATCAGACGGGCGGCCCGGAAGTCCTGAAGTTCGAACAGGTCGAGGTCGGACCGCCCGGGCCCGGCCAGGCGCTGATCCGGCAGACGGCCGTCGGACTCAACTATATCGACGTCTATTTCCGCAGCGGTCTGTATCCGCCGCCGGGTCTGCCGTTCGTCGCCGGCCAGGAGGGCGCCGGCGTGGTCGAGGCGGTGGGCGACGGGGTCAGCGAGGTCAAGGTCGGACAGCGGGTCGCCTATGCCGGACCGATCGGCGCCTATGCCGAGCGCCGCGTGATCCCCGCCGACCGGCTGGTGGTGGTCCCGGATGGCATCAGCGACGAGCAGGCCGCGGCGATGATGCTCAAGGGCATGACCGCGCACTACCTGCTGCGACGTACCTTCCGCGTCGAGTCCGGGCAGACCATTCTGTTTCACGCGGCCGCCGGCGGCGTCGGCCTGATCGCCTGCCAGTGGGCCAAACACCTCGGGGCGACCGTGATCGGCACGGTCGGTAGTGCGGACAAGGCTGAGCTCGCCAGGGCGCACGGCTGCGATCACCCGATCCGCTACGATCAGGACGACGTGGTCGCCCGGGTGCGCGAGCTGACCGGCGGCAAGGGTGTGCCGGTGGTGTACGACTCGGTCGGCCAGGCGACCTTCCAGCGCTCGCTCGACTGCCTGGCACCGCTTGGCATGCTGGTCTGCTTCGGCCAGTCGTCCGGCAAGATCCCGCCGATCGACACCGCGATCCTCGGCCAGAAGGGGTCGTTGTTCCTGACCCGGCCGAGCCTCATGACCTACACTGCGGCGCGCGCGGATCTGGTCAGGGCGGCGACCGAGCTGTTCGACGTCGTGCAGCGTGGCGCGGTCGAGATCCGGGTCAATCAACGCTATCCGCTGCGCGAGGCGGCGGCCGCGCATCGCGACCTCGAAGGCCGCAAGACCACAGGCTCGACGGTTCTCCTGCCGTAGGGGACCCGATCGATGACGGCATGAGCGACGATCTCGCCGCCGCGACCGCTCAGGCGGACGCCGAGGAGGCTGCCCCGCGCCGGTCCCGCCGGCGCCGCGGCCGCCCGTCCCGGGCCCGTGGCCAGCCCAACTCCTCCGACGACGCCGTGGCGCGCTGGACCGTCCGCGGCGTGCCGCCGCCGGTGCGCGACATGGCGCTGCGCGCGGCCGCCGCCCGCGGCATGACAGTCGGCGACTGGGTCGCCGAGGCGATCGTCGCGTTTGGTCGAGCCAACGACAAGCGCGCCGCTGACGGGCCGAAGCTGCCGACCGTCGATGCCCCGCCCGATCTCGGTCAGGTGCTGCGCTCGCTCGACGAGCGCCTCACCCGGCTCGAGGAGCGCCCTCGGCCAGGATTTTTTGGCAGACTTTTCGGCAGACGAACCTAGCAGCCTAACCGCTAGGAATTCATGGAGTCCCAGAATTCGTTATTGGATTTCGTCAGACGCATCTTGTCGGTCAGGAACTCGATCGCGTCGATCGTGCCCATCGGCGACAGGATCCGCCGCAGCACCCACATCCGGGACAGGGTGCCACGGTCGACCAGCAGTTCTTCCTTGCGCGTCCCTGACTTGTTGATGTCGATCGCCGGATAGACCCGCTTGTCCGCCAGACGCCGGTCGAGCTGGATCTCCGAGTTGCCCGTACCCTTGAACTCCTCGAAGATGACCTCGTCCATGCGCGAGCCGGTGTCGATCAGCGCGGTCGCGATGATCGTCAGGCTACCGCCGTCCTCGATGTTGCGCGCCGCGCCGAAGAAGCGCTTCGGCCGCTGTAGCGCGTTGGCATCGACACCGCCGGTCAGGACCTTGCCGGACGAGGGCACGACGGTGTTGTAGGCGCGCGCAAGCCGGGTGACCGAATCGAGCAGGATCACCACGTCGCGGCCATGTTCGACCAAGCGTTTGGCCTTCTCGCTCACCATCTCGGCGACCTGAACGTGGCGCGAGGCCGGCTCATCGAAGGTCGAGCTCACGACCTCGCCCTTGACCGTGCGCGCCATATCGGTGACCTCCTCGGGCCGCTCGTCGATCAGCAGCACGATCAGGACCACCTCGGGGTGGTTGGCGACGATGCTGTGGGCGATGTTCTGCATCAGCATCGTCTTGCCGGTGCGCGGCTGGGCGACGATCAGCGCGCGCTGGCCTTTGCCGAGTGGCGCCACCAAGTCGATCACCCGACAGCTCACGTCCTTGTTGGGCAAGTCCTCGACCTCGAGTTTGAGCTTCTCGGTCGGGTAGTAGGGTGTCAGATTGTCGAAGTGGACCCGATGCCGCGCCCGCTCCGGCGGATCGAAGTTGATCGTATTGACCTTGAGCAGCGCGAAGTAGCGCTCGCCCTCCTTCGGCGCCCGGACCTCGCCGTCGACGATGTCGCCGGTGCGCAGGCCGAAGCGTCGGATCTGGCTCGGCGACACGTAGATGTCGTCGGGCCCGGCCAGGTAGTTGACATCCGGCGTGCGCAGGAAGCCGAAGCCATCCTGCAAGATCTCGAGGACGCCCTCGCCGTAGATCGGAACGCCGGTCTCGGCCAGCCGCTTGAGGGTGGCGAAGACGAGATCCGGCTTGCGGAGCGTGCTCGCGTTCTCGATCCCGAGCTCCTCGGCATACTCCAGCAATTCTGCCGGTGAGCGCCGTTTGAGCTCGGACAGGTTCATGAAACCGGTGGTGGCCCCGGCTTCGGGCTCGGTCAGGGTCGTGGATGGCTCCTGGAGCATTTCCGTCTCGCCAGGCTCGACGAGCTCCCGCTCAGGCAGGCGTTCCGGCCGGCCGTACGGTCGGCGCCTGCGGGAGTGCGGATCGACAAGGGTGGGATCGTGACTGCGCGTCGGATCTGAGCCTTCGTCGTACCTAGCCAATTCCGATACCTCTGTCAAACGTAAAACCGTGGCTCATGCCGGCCTCTCCATCTTGCCCGAATCACAAGTGCGAGCCCAGCCTCGACTTAGAACGGCCGGAAAACCGCCAAGATCACGATGCCGATGAACAGCACGGTTGGCAGCTCGTTGAACCAGCGAAACATGCGCTCGCTCGCCGGTCGCCGATCGGCGGCAAACGCGGTGACAAAGTGGACCATGGCGCCATGGCACACCACCAACAGCAAGACCAGCGCCGTCTTGGCATGCAGCCAGCCTTGGGTCCACTCCCTCTGGACGATCCCGAGGCTGATCCCGAACAGGAGCGTCGCCATCATCGCGGGCGTGGCGATCCCGCGCAACAGGCGTCGCTCCATGACCTTGTATTTCTCCGAAGCCTCGGACCCGGGCGCAACCTGGCTGTGATAGACAAACAGCCGCGGCAGATACCACAAGCCCGCCATCCAGGCGGCGAAGGCCATGATGTGCAATGCCTTGAACCAAAGCGCAAGGTCGGTCATGGGCTCTGCTCGCCCGCGGCGCCGCCGGCGCGCGCGCCCCCTCGGGAGCGAACCAAGGTCGAGATAGGCATGCCTGCCCCCAAGTTCAACCGTCCGCCTCCCGTCCTGGAGTCATGAGGCTCAGATCTACGGCGCGGCCGGCATCGGCAGCCGAACCGACCTGACGTGGCCGACCAGGGCCGCCACAGCCTCGGGATCGGTGTCGGGCAGCACGCCATGCCCGAGGTTGAAGATGAACGGCCCGCTCGCGAGCGCCCCGAGAATCCGGTCCGCTTCGCGGAGCATGGCGCTGCCTCCGGTCAGCAGGGCGACCGGATCGAGGTTGCCCTGCAGGCAGAGGCCGGGCAGGGCGCGGCGCAACGCAGCCGGCGGCACCGCGGTGTCGAGGCTCAGACCATCGACTGGCACGGCAGCGACGAAGCCCTGCAACTGCAAGCCCGCGCCGCGCGGAAATGCGATGATCGGCACCTCCGGATGCTCGCTTTTGAGAGCGCGCACGATGCGCGCCGCGGGCTCCTGACACCAGCGCTGGAACTGGTCCTCCGGCAGGACGCCTGCCCAGCTGTCGAACAGCTGCAGAATGCCCGCGCCGGCCTCGATCTGCGCCCGCAGGTGCCGGATCGTCGCCTCGGTCAAAAGATCGATCAGCCCGGCGAACACCTCGGGCTCGCGCCGCGCAAACGCTCTCGCGGCATAGAACTCCTTGGAACCTTCGCCTTCGACCATGTAGGCAGCAACCGTCCAAGGCGCCCCCGCAAAACCAATCAGGGCGGTCTCTGCCGGGAGGCGGCGCCGCAGGCGGCTGACCGTCTCGTAAACCGGCGCCAGTCGAGCGGTCAGACCTGCTCCATCCAGACGTGCGAGCCCGGCGGCGTCGCGGATGGGCGTCAGCCTCGGCCCGGCGCCTTCGACGAAGCTCACAGCACAACCCAACGCGTCTGCGACCACCAGAATGTCGGAAAACAGAATTGCCGCATCCATGGCATACCGGCGGACCGGCTGCAGGCTGATTTCGACCGCCAAGGCGGGCGTGTAGCACAGGTCCAGAAAGCTGCTTGCCTCTGCTCGAAGCGCCCGGTACTCGGGCAGATAGCGCCCGGCTTGGCGCATCAGCCAGACCGGCGGCCGGCTCACCGGCAGCCCTCGTAGCACCCTGAGCACAGGATTGGGCTCGCTAGCCCGTTGCGTAGCTTCCAACATCACCTTTCTCGCATAGCCAACATACCTTTTCTTAATTCTTTTTATAGAAGAAGTAGTTGCTTTAGGCGGGCTCAAAGTGGGGATTGCGAGCTGCTCCCTGAACTGTCCACCTCTCGCTCAACGTGGCCGCCTGCCATCAGCCGACCCTCGGATAAACAGCGGACAACCATTAGCAAGCCTGGCAGGATGAGGGACGACGTGGCTGCTGTGAGTGGCGGGGATCGTTTGCGATCAGGGCCTGGCCTGACTGGTCTTGCCGCAGCTGTCCCCGCTATGGGGACAAAGTCCTGCACGGGGAGTTTTGGTTGGCATCATTGCCTGGGGAGCGGGTATAGATATCGATGGGATGCGAGCATCCCCAACTCGCCAACAGCCGGCCCCTTGGAGGACGCCTTGCGCCTGCATCTCCACCTGGTCTCGGATTCAACCGGAGAAACCGTGACCACGGTCGCTCGGGCAGGAGTCTCACAATTCGACGGCGTCGTCCCGGTCGAACACGTCTGGTCGTTCGTGCGCACCCGGGCGCAGGTCGATCAGGTGCTGAGCATGGTCAAGGCGCTCCCGGGAGTCGTGATCTTCACCCTGGTATCGAGCGACTTGCGGCACGCGTTGCAGGAAGGTTGCCGCAACCTCAACACGCCTTGCGTTGCGATCCTGGATGGCGTGTTCAGCGCCTTGTCCAGGCTGCTCGGCGCCGAAACGCGGCCGCAGATCGGTCGTCAGCATGCGATGGACGCTGGCTATTTCTCGCGCATCGAGGCGATGAACTTCATGTTCCGCCACGACGACGGGCAGTGTGCCTGGGAGCTCGAGGAGGCCGATGTGGTGCTGGTCGGGGTCTCACGGACCTCGAAGACGCCGACCTCGATCTATCTTGCCAACCGCGGCATCAAGGTCGCGAACGTCCCGGTGGTGCCGGACTGCCCGTTGCCGGCCGAGCTCGAGTCGCTGAGCCACCCGCTGGTGATTGGTCTGACGATCAGCCCCGAGCCGCTGGTTCAGATCCGGATGAACCGGTTGCGGCAACTGCGGCTGGAGTTCGAGGGGCAGCCCGGGGGCGGGTTGAGTTTCGAGGCCGACTATGCCGAGCTGGAGCGGGTCCGGGCGGAGCTGGTCTACGCGCGGCGTCTGTTCACCCGCCACGGCTGGCCGGTGATCGACGTCACGCGGCGCTCGGTCGAGGAGACCGCGGCCGCGATCTTTCAGCTGGTGCAGGCGCGCCACCGCACCGAGGTCGTGCCGCCCACCATGATTGAGCCGGCATCATGAGCCTCGGCTCCTCGACCTTCGGCGACAGCCGGCGCCGGCGCCGGCGGACGCTTCAGTGGCGCCTGATCCGCGCGGTGATGGCGGTTCTCATCGTCGTCACCGTCGGCGGCTACGGCTACCAGATCGGGGTGTCGGCGACTCAGGCGCGGACCGAGAAGCTCGAGGCCGATCTGGCGCGCTTCCAGCAGAGCAATCTCGATCTCCGCGATCAGCTGGCTTTGACCACGCAGCGCTCCGATCAGACCGACCGCGCGCTCGAAGAGTTGCGCCGCCGCTACGCTGAGGAAGTGCCCCAGGGCGAGCTCGCCTCGCTGCTGCAGCGGGTCCAGGCGCAGCTGAAAGCCGGCGTCGACCCCGACCGGCTCGCCTTTCTGATCGATGCCGCGGCCACGCCGGTGAGCTGCGACGCGCAGCCGGTGACCAAGCGCTTCATGCCGCGCACGCCGATCAGCACCGGCCCGATCAGCTTCGTCCGCTTCGACGACCGCATCACCGTGACCGGGACCGGACAGCCGACGCGCAACCCGGACGGCTTGTCCGAGGACTGGTACGATCCGGCCTTGCCGGTCCGCCTCGAGTTTCGAACCCTGAACGGCGCGGTCTCGAGCATCGAGGGCGTCGTCCCGCTCAATTACCGGATGGTGGTTGACGGGCGGGAGTACCGTTTCAGTGTCGTCGCCGGTGATCGCTGGTTCGTCCAGGTCACCGCGCAGACCTGCGCCTTTCCTCAGAACGCGGGCGCCGCCGGCACCGATTCCGAGCATGCCTCGCTGAACTGAGCCGGCCTGGGTTGAGGTCAAGGCGCGGAGCGCAAGCGAACTTTGCCGCGCTCACGACAGCCGCGGTTGGCGGCCGCTCAGCGCCGCCGGAGCTGCGGCTACGCGCGATTCCGGCTGCGCCCTAGTCGGCGGCGTCGCGATAGCTCTCGAGCGGCGGGCAGGCGCAGACCAGATGGCGGTCGCCGTAGACGTTGTCGACCCGGCCGACCGGCGGCCAATACTTGGCCTCGAGCTGGGCCGGCGCGGGAAAGCAGGCGGCCTGCTGGGGGTAGGGGTGCGGCCAGTTGCCGAGCAGCCGATCCGCGGTGTGCGGTGCGTTCTTGAGCGGATTGTCCTCCCGATCGGCCATTCCCCGCTCGATCGCCTTGATCTCGTCGCGGATGCCGATCATCGCATGGCAGAACCGGTCGAGCTCGCGCTTGGCCTCGCTTTCGGTCGGTTCGATCATCAGCGTCTCGGCTACCGGAAAGGACATGGTCGGGGCGTGGAAGCCGTAGTCGATCAGGCGCTTGGCGACGTCCTCCGCGGTGATCCCGGTCGCCTGCTTGAGCGGCCGGAGGTCGACGATACATTCGTGCGCCACCATGCCGTGTCGGCCGGTGTAGAGGATCGGGTAGTGGGGGGCGAGCCGCCTGGCAATGTAGTTGGCGTTCAGAATCGCGACCTCGGTCGCGCGCGTTAGGCCGGCGGCGCCCATCATGGCGATGTAGGCCCAGGCGATCGGCAGGATCGAGGGGGAGCCCCAAGGTGCTGCGGACACCTGGCCGCTCGCGCCGGTGTTGGCCGCGACCGGATTGATGTCCGGGACGACCGCGTGGCCCGGGAGGAACGGCGCGAGATGCGCCTTGACCCCGATCGGCCCCATGCCGGGGCCGCCGCCGCCGTGCGGGATGCAGAAGGTCTTGTGCAGGTTGAGATGGGCGACGTCGGCGCCGATCTCGGCCGGCCGGCAGACGCCGACCAGCGCGTTGAAATTGGCGCCGTCCAGATAGACCTGGCCGCCGGCGGAGTGGACGACCTCGGTGATCGCGCGGATGCCTTCCTCGAACACGCCATGGGTCGAGGGATAGGTGATCATCAGGGCGGCCAGCCGGGGCCCGTGCTGCTCGGCCTTCACTGTAAGGTCCGCGAGGTCGACGTTGCCCTGGTCGTCGCAGCCGACCACCACGACCTCCAGGCCGGCCATGACGGCACTCGCCGGATTGGTGCCATGGGCCGACGCGGGGATCAGGCAGACGTCACGCTGATCTTCGCCCCGCGCGTGATGATAGCGCCGGATCGCGAGCAGGCCGGCATATTCCCCCTGGCTGCCGGCGTTGGGCTGGAGCGAGATCGCATCGAAGCCCGTGATCTCGCGCAGCATCGCCTCGAGGTCGGCGAACAGCTGCCGGTAGCCGGCCGCCTGATCGGCGGGCGCGAACGGGTGCAGGGCGCCGAACTCGGGCCAGGTGACCGGGATCATCTCGGTGGTCGCGTTCAGCTTCATCGTGCAGGAGCCGAGGGGGATCATACTGCGATCGAGCGCCAGATCCTTGTCCTGGAGCCGGCGCAGATAGCGCAGCATCTCGGTCTCGCTGTGATGGAGCTGGAACACAGGGTGGGTGAGGAAGCCGCTCTGCCGGCAAAGCTCAAGCGGCAGGCAGGGCGGCGCCATCCGATCCAGCTGCTCGATCTCGAACGCCGCTCCGGGCTCGCCGAACACCGACCAGAGCGCCAGGAGATCGGCGCGCCCGGTGGTCTCGTCCAGCGCAATGCCGAGGTGGTCGGCATCAACCAGGCGGAGGTTGATACCCTTCGCCTCGGCCTTGGCCGCGATCCCTGCGGCTTGGCCGGGCGCGCGCACAGTCAGGGTGTCGAAGAAGGCTTCGGTTCTGACCTCGACGCCGCGTTTGCGAAGCCCGGCGGCAAGGATCAGTGCCAGGCGGTGCACACGACCGGCGATCCGCTGCAGACCTTCGGGCCCGTGGTAGACGGCATACATGGCGGCCATGACCGCGAGCAGCACCTGGGCCGTGCAGATGTTGCTGGTCGCCTTCTCGCGCCGGATATGCTGCTCGCGGGTCTGGAGCGCCATGCGCAAGGCCGGGCGGCCCTGACGGTCAACCGAGACGCCGATCAGGCGGCCCGGCATCGCCCGCTTGTACGCGTCTTTGGTGGCGAGATACGCGGCGTGCGGGCCGCCATAGCCCGTCGGCACGCCGAAGCGCTGGGCGCTGCCGATCGCGATGTCGGCGCCGAGCTCGCCGGGCGGCGTCAGCAGCACCAGGCTCAAAAGGTCGGTCGCCATGATCGCGAGCGCCGAGCGCGCGTGCAGCAGGGCGATCACCGGGCGGAAGTCGCGGACCGCGCCGCTCGAGCCCGGATAGTGCAGCAAGGCCCCGAACACCTCGCGGCCATCCAGGTCGGTGAACGGATCGCCGACCGCGATCTCGAGGCCGAAACCCTCGGCGCGGGTGCGCAGCACGGCCAGGGTCTGCGGGTGGCAGTCGGCGTCGACGAAGAAGGTCGAGGCGGCGCTCCGGCTGACCCGTCTGGCCATCGCCATGGCTTCCGCGGCCGCGGTCGCCTCATCGAGCAGGGAGGCGTTGGCGAGCTCCAGGCCGGTGAGGTCGGCGACCATCTGCTGGAAGGTCAGCAGCGCTTCGAGCCGGCCCTGGCTGACCTCGGCCTGGTAGGGCGTGTAGGCGGTGTACCAGCCGGGGTTTTCCAGGACGTTGCGCAGGATCACTGGCGGCGTGATGGTGCCGTAGTAGCCCATCCCGATCATCGAGGTGAGCACCCAATTCTGCCCGGCAAGGCGGCGCAGCTCCGCCAGCGCCTCAGCCTCGCTCCTGGCCGGTGGCAGATCGAGCGGCCGTTCGCTGCGGATCGCGCGTGGCGTCGCCTGAGCGATCAGCTCGTCGAGCGAGGCAGCACCCACCACCTCGAGCATCGCCTGGATGTCGGCATCGTTCGGGCCGATGTGGCGGCGTACGAACTCGTCGCGTCCTTCGAGGTCGGTCAGGGACCATCTGGTCTCGGGCATGTCGCTTCCCCGCTCCGGGCGTCCGGCTCAGGCCAGCGTCGTGACGAAGGCCTGGTAGGCCTGGGCATCCATCAGCTGGTCGAGTTCCTTGCGATCGGCGCCGCTCAGCTTGCAGAACCAGCCGGTGCTTTCGGCGCCGCTGTTGACCAGGGCCGGATCGTCGTTCAGGGCCTCGTTGACCGCCGCCACGACGCCGCCGATCGGCGCGTAGACGTCGCTCGCCGCCTTGACGCTCTCGACCACCGCGAGCGCCTCGCCCTGGCGGACCTGCTTGCCGATCGGAGGCAGTTCGACGAACACCACATCGCCGAGCTGCTCCTGGGCGTGATCGCTGATCCCGACCGTGGCGAGCTCGCCCTCGGGGCGGACCCACTCGTGATCTTTGGTGTAGCGGATGTCGGACATGGCACTGGCTCTCCGTCAGCGCTTATAGCGGTGGGCGACGAACGGCAGCTTAACGAGGTGGGCCGGATGGGGCCGGCCGCGGATCACGAGCTGCACGACGTTGTCGGGCGCGGCCTGCGCGCTCGCCACGTAGCCGAGCGCGATCGGCCCGTCGACACTGGGCCCGAAGCCGCCGCTCGTGATCGCGCCGATTGGCTGGCCGTTGGCATCCTGGACCGCCGTACCCTCGCGGGCCGGGGCCCGGCCGTCGGGGCGCAGCCCGACCAGGTTGCGCTGCGGGCCCTGCGCCAGCTGCTCGAGGATGATGGCGGCACCCGGAAAGCCGCCCTCGACGCGCCGTCGCTTCGGAATCGTCCAGGCGAGCCCCGCCTCGATCGGGCTGATCACCGGCGACAGCTCGTGGCCGTAGAGGCAAAGCCCGGCTTCCAGACGGAGTGAATCGCGCGCGCCGAGACCGGCGGGTTCGACTTCGGGCTGCTCGAGCAGGCGGCGCGCCAACGCCTCGCTGCACGCCGCATCGAGCGAGATCTCGAAGCCATCCTCGCCGGTATAGCCGGAGCGCGCGACCTGGGCGGGCAGCCCGGCGACCATCATCGTCGCGCTCTGCATGAACGCGAGCCCGGTCGCGGGCGGAGCCAGGCGCGCCATGACCGCGGCCGCCGCAGGCCCTTGCAGGGCGAGCAGAGCCCGCCCGGCCAGCTCGTCGACCGTGCAGACGGGCTCGAGGGCAGCCCGCATATGGGCGAGGTCGGCATCCCGGCAGCCGGCGTTCACGACCACGAACAGGCCGTCCTCGACCCGGCCCACGATCAGATCGTCGAGCACGCCGCCCGCGTCGTTGGTGAACACCGTATAGCGCAGCTGGCCCGGGGCGAGCCCGGTGACGTCGGCCGGCACCAGACCCTCGAACGCCCGGGCGGCAGCCTCGCCCCGGATCAGGACCTGGCCCATGTGCGACACATCGAACAGGGCGGCCGCGCTCCGACAGTGCCGGTGCTCGGCCATGATCCCGGCCGGATAGTGCACGGGCAGCGTCCAGCCCGCGAACTCGACCATGCGGCCGCCGAGTTCGATGTGCAGGTCGTAGAGCGGCGTGCGTCTGGGCTCGTCTGGCGGGTGGGACGCAGGGGATACCAGGACCGGGACCTCCAAAGGGGCTGCGCCGCCCGCGTGCGGCAGCGGTTCAGCCCCCTCTGTCCCAAACCTGAGAGACTCGGCGTTGCCCGGCACAAGGCCACGCAACGTCTTACCCCTTCGGTGGGGCGCCCGACCCGATGGCCGGAGCGCCCGCTCTCCAGAGCGCCATCCCCCCGCGGTCCATTGGCCTGAGAGTTTCCGGGGCGGTTGCTCCTTCGGCGCCGTCGCCGACCGTTCGCACGGCTGGCAGGGACTCTCCCGCGGGGCTCAGCTGGCAATGTCGCCCAACACTACTCCGGCCGGCCCGGAGGTCAAGCGCTCCCGAGCCCCAGAACGGAACGGGGTCAGTGAAGCAGCGGTTTCAGCCGTTCCTGGAGTTCGGAGTTGCTCAGCTGAAAGCCGAGATAAAGGCCGTAGGTCGCGGCCTGCTCCGGCGGCAGCGGCGGCAGGCGGAGGGTCAGCTGCTCGGCGACCCCGGCGAGATTCTCATCCTTGGCAAAGACGATCTCGGAATTGAACAGCTGCTTGGACAGGATCTCCCGGTTCGGGCCGATGGTGGCGATGAAATAGGTCAGCTGCACCGGATCCTTATTGCCGGCCGGGCCACGTTGGGCGATCAGATCGAGGGCCAGGTCGACATCAACCCCCTGCTCCTGGTAGCGGCAGGTGCTCTTGAGATGGGTCAGAACCGCGAGATAGCGCAACGCGCTCGGGCTGCGATCGGCGCCCGGACGGTAGCTCGTGGTGCGATCCGCACCGTCGAGCAGCAGAGCGGCCGGGCACGCGGGCGGTGCCTGCGGCTGAGGCGGGCTCGAGGAGCAGGCCGCGAGCACGAGGGCCGCGAGTCCGATGCCGGGCAGGCGCAGGCAACCTGCGCCGAGCGTGGCGCGGAGGCCCGGCTTGCGCCTTACAGCCGCGCGCGGCTGCCGTTCCAGATCGGCCGGCCCCATCGCCAGAGCGCTTCCCTTCCGCCACGTTCGTCGACCCCCAGGGTCGGCTCACCTAACCGCAGTCCGACGACGGCGGCAAGGCCGAATGCGGCGCGCCGATCGGAGCGGTTTGCGGAAAATATTGCTCAAGCCCCGCCATGCCGCCTACAGTCGTACCCATCATCCATGATCCAACCGCGATCACATCTCGTCTGGGGGGCGCCGAGCGGATGCCGCCGATGATGGCTGCGCTCGATCTGGGGACCAACAACTGCCGGTTGCTGGTGGCGCGGCCGCGCGCCGACGGTTTCGAGGTCGTCGACAGCTTCTCGCGGATCGTCCGGCTGGGCGAAGCGGTGGCCCAGAGCGGCCAGCTCGGCGAGCGGGCGATCGCACGCACGATCGCGGCGCTCCGGGTCTGCGCTCGGATCATCGCCCGCCACGGCGCCCGCGAGATCCGCTGCGTCGCGACCGAGGCCTGCCGGCGGGCGCAGAATGGCGTCGAGTTTCTGGCGCGGGTCAAGCGGGTCACCGGGCTCAGTTTTGAGATCCTGCGGCACGAGGACGAGGCAGAGCTCGCGCTGCTCGGCTGCCTGCCACTGATCGACCCCGAGGCGGAGCACGTGCTTCTGGTCGACATCGGCGGCGGCAGCACCGAGCTGCTCTGGCTCGATCGCAGCCAGACCGGCGGCGCTGCCGTCGTGCGCTGCAGCCATTCGGTGGCGGTCGGCGTGGTCGCGCTGTCGGAGGCGTTCGCCGCCGAGCCCGACCCGTCGACCTTCGAGGTCATGGTCCGCCACATTCAGAGCCTGCTCGCGCCGATCGAAGCGAGCCATGGGCTGCGGCGTCACTTCGGCTACGGGCGCAGCCAGATGGTCGGGACCTCCGGCACGGTCACCACGCTCGCCGCCCTGCATCTCGATCTGGCGCGCTACGATCGCCGCCAGATCGATGGGCTGATCCTCGAAGCCGGGACGGCCACCGCCGTCTCCCTGCGGCTGCGCGCCATGAGCCAGGCCGAGCGGGCTGCCCATCCCTGCATCGGACCGGGGCGGGCCGATCTGGTGGTCGCCGGCTGCGCGATCCTGGAGGCGGTCCTGCGCTGCTGGCCCACCGACCAGTTGCGGGTCGCCGATCGAGGCCTGCGCGAGGGGATTCTTTTGAACATGATGGGCCGCTCGCTCGCCGCCGCCCTGACCGCCCCCGGGGCGACGATCGCGCCGTCGAAGCCGCTGCCGCCGGTGCCAGCGGCGGGCGCGTCGGCAGTCGGCCGGACCACCGCCTGAGCATCGGCCCCGAGTTCATGCCGGAACCGCGCGCGATCAAGGAGCGCCTGCGCTCGAGCAAGGGGCGGCGGGCCGGCTCGAGTCGCTGGCTCGAGCGCCACATCAACGACCGCTTTGTGCAAAGCGCCCGCGCCGAGGGCTATCGGTCGCGGGCGGCCTACAAGCTGCTCGAGATCGACGCCAAGCTCGAGCTCCTGCGCCCGGGCCGGCCGGTCGTCGACCTGGGCACCGCGCCCGGCGGTTGGGCTCAGGTCGCCGTCGCCCGCGGCTGTCGCGTGGTCGGCGTCGATCTGCAGGCGATCGAGGCGATCGAGGGTGCCAGCCTGTTGCAGGGCGACATCTTCGATCCGGCTACGGTCGAGCGCCTGCTGGCGCATGCCCGCGGTCCGGTCGAGCTCGTGCTGAGCGATCTGGCCGCGCCCGCGACCGGCCAGCGTGCGGTCGATCGCCTGCGAGCCGACGCTCTCGCCGAGGCGGTCCTGAGCGTGCTCCCGGAGCTTCTGGCTCCGGGCGGCGATGCGGTGCTGAAACTGTTGCGCGGCGCCGAAGCCGGGATCGTGGCCGGAGCCCGCCGGCAGTTCCGGCGCCTGAAGCTGCTCCGGCCGGCGGCCAGCCGGACCGGCTCGTCGGAGATCTATCTGGTCGGTTCGGGCTATCGGCCCGCGCCTGACTGATGGCTGCCGCACGGCCTCGAGTCGCCCTGCGCGCCGCCCTGGCGCATCACGCGTTGACCGCCTGGCGGTCGTCGCCGGCGTCGACGGCCGCTCTGACCGGCGTTGGCAGCAGGGCGACCCGACAGCCATCGCCGCCGGCCATCGCGACCTCGAACATGGCGGCGCCGGCCGCTTCGAGCAGCTCCGGCAGGCGCCGGCCGTGGATCGGATAGAGGGCGATCCCGATACTCGCGGTCAGATACACCTCGCTGCGCTCGATCCGGAATTCGGGGGCCATCACGGCCCGTATCTTGGCGGCCAGCGTGCCGGCATCCTGGGTCGGGAGGAGCGCTTCGAGCAACGCCGTGAAGCTGTGCAAGTGAAATCTCGCCAGGGTATCGGACTTGCGCAGATGGCCCTGCAACCGCTTGGCGACCGCCCGCAGCAGCCGATCGCCGAACTCGTTGCCCATCTCCTCGACCGTGTTCAGAAAGTGATCCAGCTCGATCGATATCAGCGCCAGATACCGGCCCTGGCGATCGGCGCGCGCGGCGGCGCGCTCGAACCGTTCCTCCAGAAGGAGGTGATTGGCAAGGCCGGTCAGCTCGTCGTGGCGGGCAAAACGGATCTTGCGCTGCTCCTGGCGCTTGCGCTCGATGGATTCGATGATCGCCCGCTGCATCGCGATCGGGGTCGCCAGGCTCTTGGGCAGGAACTCCTGGGCGCCGCCGCGGATCGCTTCGCACGCGAACATCACGTCCTCGTCGCCGAAGCCGCTGTAGACGACGATCGGCACGTCCGGCGCGCGTTCCTGGACCCCATCGATGGTGGCCATCCCACTCGAATCCGGCAGCATCAGGTCGAGCAGGACGGCATCGAAATGGTGCTCGCTCAGCTCCCGGGTGGCCTCGCTCAGCCGCTCCACGTGGGTCAGCTCGAATTCGCCATCCGCGCCGAGCAACGCGGCCGCCAGCCGGGCGTCGACCGGATTGTCCTCGACCAGGAGGACCTTGATTGCAGCGTCCGTCATCCCTTCGATCCCGTCCTCGCGCGTCGCGGGCGGTCGCCAAAAGCGCACGCTTGGCGCATGTCACTCAACCATTGCGGCAGCATGGGGCGAGATGGTTAACAAAAGCCTAACGGAGAGCCGCAGCGCGCGGCGTGCTTGTCCCCCGGCGAGCCAGCCGGTAGCTTGGCGATCGGGACGAGGCCCGGGGACCAGAAAGCATGGACATGGCAGACGGGGTAGCGCCGGCCCTGGTGGTGACCGAGCTGCACAAGAGCTTCGGCGCGCTCGAGGTGTTGAAAGGCGTGTCGCTCAGCGCGCTCAACGGTGACGTGATCGCGATGATCGGCTCGTCAGGCTCGGGCAAAAGCACGTTGCTCCGTTGCATCAACCTGCTCGAGACCCCGGACGCCGGCCAGGTCCACGTCGGCGGCGAGCTGATCCGCATGGTCAAGACCCGCCATGGTGCGAGGCCCGCCGATGCCAAACAGGTCGACCGGATCCGCACCCGCCTCGGCATGGTGTTCCAGAGCTTCAATCTCTGGTCGCACATGACCGTGCTCGAAAATGTGATCGAGGCCCCGGTTCACGTCCTCAGGCAGCCCAAGGCGGAAGCCGTCGCCCGCGCCGAGGCGCTGCTCGCCAAGGTCGGCATCGCCGACAAGCGCTCGCACTATCCGGCCCACCTCTCCGGCGGCCAGCAGCAGCGCGCCGCGATCGCCCGCGCGCTCGCGATGGAGCCGCAGGTGATGCTGTTCGACGAGCCGACCTCGGCGCTCGACCCGGAGCTGGTCGGCGAGGTCCTGAAGGTGATGCGCGATCTCGCCGAGGAGGGCCGCACGATGCTGATCGTGACCCACGAGATCGGCTTCGCGCGCGAGGTCTCGACCTCCACGGTCTTCCTCCACCAGGGCCGGATCGAGGAGCAGGGCCCGCCCAAGGCGATCTTCGGCAATCCGCGCTCCGAACGCCTGCGCCAGTTTCTGGCCAGCCATCTGTAAGACGACCGGCCAGCCGTCCTGGGCCGGCGCTCGCCTGCATCCAAATCGCTCGCTCCGCCGTAGCTACCGGGGCCGTAGCGGGACTGCGGCCTTGGAGGTGGTGCCGGGGCACCGCCCGCAACGGAGGACGGACGATCCTTCAAAATACCACGCTGCGGCGCGGCCTGCTGGTCGTCGCTGTGACCGCGCTGGGGGCGACCGGCGCCTGCGCGCCCGCCGATCATCAGGCCGGCATGGGCAGCGCGATGGCGGGCGAAGCGGCGAGCGGGCCCGCGACCATGCGGATGGCCTCGATGCCGAACCTGATGGTCGGCGGCCAGCCGATGCTGCCGAGCAGGACGATCGTCGACAATGCGGTCAACTCGGCCGACCACACCACGCTGGTCGCGGCGGTCAAGGCCGCGGGCCTGGTCGACACGCTCGAGGGGCCGGGGCCGTTCACCGTGTTCGCGCCGGTCAACAGCGCCTTTGCCGCGCTGCCTCCGGGCACGGTCGACACCCTGTTGAAGCCCGAGAACCGGGCAAAGCTGGCCAGCATCCTGACCTACCACGTGGTTCCCGGGCGGCTCGATTCGGCCGCCCTGCGCGAACGGGTCGCAGCCGGCGGCGGCATGGCCGAGCTCAAGACCGTCAACGGCGAAACCCTCACGGTCAAGGCCAACGGGCCGAGCAATCTGGTGCTCGAGGACGCGAAGGGGACTATCGCCACGATTTCGACGTATGATGTCTATCAGTCGAACGGCGTGATCCACGTCATCGACGAGGGGATGCTGCCGAGTTGAACCGGAGGGCGGTCGCGCCCCGGTCGGGGCGCGGCCGCTGCTCGTCGCCTGGCTGGTGCACCGGCGGGCGCTCTGGTAAGGCTGGAGGTGAGGTGGCCCTCGAACTCGACCGCCGCCAAGGCTCGCACCCAGGCATGGCGAACGACGATCAGGCCAGGCGATCGACGCTCAGCGATCTGCTCGACGGCACGGTGGCGCGCGATCAGAGGGCGTTCGCCGAGCTGTACGCCGCGAGCAGCGCCAAGCTGTTCGGCGTGGTCCTGCGCATCCTGCGCGATCGCGAGCAGGCGAGCGAGGTGCTGCAGGAGGTCTATCTGCGGATCTGGCAGCGCGCCGCCGACTACCGGCCGGACAAAGGGGCGCCGATGACCTGGATGATCGCGATCGCGCGCAACGGTGCGCTCGACCGGCGGCGCGGCCGGCGGCCGGAGCTGCCACTCGACGCGATCGACGAGCTGGAGGATGTGGCGAACCCGGTGGATGGCGTGATCGGCGCCCGGACGAAGGCGCTCGGCCAGTGCCTGGGCGAGCTCGAGAGCCGCCAGCGCCAGAGTCTGCTGCTGGCTTATGCCGAGGGCTATACCCATGCCGAGCTGGCGGTCCGGTTGGCCTGCCCGCTCGGGACCGTCAAGAGCCTGATCCGGCGCGGGCTGCTGCGGCTCAAGGACTGCCTTGAGCGATGACCGACGAACTCGACGAGACCGAGGCGCTGGCAGCCGAATACGTGCTCGGCACGCTCGAGCCGGCGGCGCGCGCCGGGGTCCAGCAGCGGCTGCAGACCGACCGCGAGCTCGGCCGGCTGGTCGAGCTGTGGCAGGAACGCCTGGCGCCCCTAGCGGAGGCGGTCCCGCCGGTCGAGCCGCCGCCCCTGGCGTGGCTCGGGATCGCGCAGGCGCTGGTCGCCGGAGCGCCGCCGGCGGCGCCCAGGCGCCGGGTGCGCGTGCGGCTCCGCGGCCGGATGTACAGCGTCACCTTCTGGCGCTGGTGCACGGTCGCGGCGAGCGCGCTGGCCGCGATCCTGGCGCTCTATATCGCCGGCACATCGCTGCGCCCGCCGTCGGCGCCCTCGGCGCGCTTCGTCGCCGTGCTCGACCGGGGCGACGAGAGCCCGGCGCTGATCGTGACCGTCGAGCCGGCGGCCAAGCGCATGACCATCCGGCCGCTTGCGACCGCGGCGGTCGAGGACCATGCCCTGCAGCTCTGGCTGGTCGCGGGCGGCGCCGCGCCGAAATCGCTAGGCCTGCTCGATCCGGAGCACGCGACCACCCTCGACCTGCCAGCGCAGCTCGAGGGCACCGTCCGCCCGAGCGCCGCGCTCGCGGTCAGCCTGGAACCGCCGGGCGGGTCGCCGACCGACCGGCCGACCGGTCCGGTGATCTACCAGGGGCCGCTGCTCGCGCTCGGCGGGTGATATCAGGCGTCCCGACGTCCGCGCTCGGTCCGCGCGCCCGCGACGGGCGGAGATCTTGACCGGAGAGCATGAATTGTGTCTGTCTCGACAATCACGCTGGCGTCTGGCGTCGCGTCCTTTGCGGTAAGCTCACCATGTGGGGTCGGTCCATGCAAGAGGAGCATGCCGAGGCTCTCGTTGGCCCCCCGATAGCGTTGCATCGTCGCCTTTGGATCTGGTTGGTATATCTGCTTCTCTTTGCGCTGTCGGTCCCCTGGTATTTGCCGGCGAACGAGGCGCCTGCCCTCTGGCTGGGTCTGCCCTACTGGGTGGTGCTTTCTGTGCTGGCCGTTTTTGCCATCGCTTGCTTCACGGCCTGGGTCATTCAGCGCCACTGGCCGCTCGATGACGATGAGGCGGACCGATGACCGAGCGCCCCTTTGGGGGCGGCACCCTCGCCGTGTTCGGTCTGTATCTGGTCGGGATGGTCGGGCTCGCGATTGTTGCCCGCCGCGTGCAAGGGCAGGCGAGCCTCCGCGAATTTTATCTCGCCAACCGAAGTCTCGGCACCGTGGTGCTCCTACTTACCTTCTATGCGACCCAGTATAGCGGTAATACGTTGCTGGGGTTCCCGGGGGAGACCTATCGGGCCGGCTTTGCCTGGGTGATGAGTATTGGTTTCATGACCGCGATCGTCGTGGTCTATTTGGTGTTTGCGCCGCAGCTGTACCGGACCTCACGGACGCGAGGTTTCGTCACGCCTGGCGACTGGATCGATCATCGGTACGGGTCGCCGGCGCTGAGCCTGATCGCCAACCTGCTGTTCCTGGTCGTGATCACAAACTTCCTGCTCGCTCAGCTGATGGCGATGGGTCACGTGGTGGCCACGCTGTCCGGTGGGGCGGTGCCGTTCTGGGTCGGGGTCGTGGGCTTGGGGCTGGTCGTGGTGCTCTACGAGACCGTAGGCGGCATGCGTGCCGTGGCCTGGACCGACTGCGCCCAGGGGGTCATGCTGTTGATCGGGCTGGCGGGAATTCTGATCGCGGTGCTGCCGGGCCTGGAGGGCCTGAGCGATGCCTCCAGCTGGATCATCGCGCATGCGCCGGCCAAGGCATCGGTGCCGGAAGGCGCGGCGATCCGGGGCTGGATCAGCACGCTCCTGCTGGTCAGCTTGAGCGCCCCGGTCTACCCCCAGGCGCTCCAGCGGATCTTTGCCGCCCGCAGCGCCAGGACCTTGCGCAATTCGCTGAGCGTCATGGTTTTCCTACCCTTGGTGACGGTGCTGCCGATGTTTCTGGTGGGGATCCTGAGCGTTCCCCGCCTGTCTGGTTTGGAGGGCATCGCGGCCGATCAAGTGATGCCGGAACTTTTGCGCGTTTGGGCAAGCGAGTCCCTTTGGCTTCATGCCATGGCGGTCCTGGTTCTGATCGGCACCATTGGCGCCATTATGTCCACCGCCGATTCCGTGCTGCTCAGCCTGTCGTCGATCCTGGCCAAGGATATCCTCGGTAAGACATGGCTGCAGGGCGCCTCCTCCGAGCAGCTCGCTCGATTGGGCAAAGCCGTTTCGTGGGCGGTGATTGCGGGGCTCATCGTCTTTGCGCTCAGCTCACGCATCACGCTTTGGGGTCTGATCGAGTTGAAGCTCGAGATCCTGATCCAGATCGCGCCCCTGTTCCTTCTCGGTGCGCTCTGGCCGGGACTGAGCGCACGGGCTGCGCTGGCAGGCCTCATGGTCGGCACGCTACTTGCCGGCGGGATGAGCCTGAGCGGCTATGGCAAGCTATGGGGCTGGCACGCCGGGGTCATCGGCCTCGTCGTGAATGTGGCGGTTGCGTGGTTGGTGTCGGTCTACACAACGCCGTTCGCGCGCAACTCGGCGACCCGGGCGGCGTCGTAGCCCAGCTCTCTGAGCACAGCATCGGTGTGCTCGCCGAGGCGGGGCGCGGGGCGACGGAGGCGGGCGGGGGTGGCGCTGAGCTTGACCGGAAAGCCGGTCATACGCACCCGCCCGTGGCCAGGGTGCTCGGCCTCGAGCACCATGTCCTGGGCGAGCACCTGCGGATCGGCGAACACGTCCGCAAGGTCCATGACCCGGCCACAAGGGACCCCGGCCCGGTTCAGCCGCTCGATCCACCCGGCGACCGTCGCCTCGCCGATCTTGGCGTTGACGAGCGCCCGCAGGCGTTCGCGATGGGTGATCCGGGCGGCGTTGGTCGCGAAGTCGGGATCTTTCAGCAGATCGGCGAGGCCGAGTTCCTGGAGCAGGCGCTCGACGATCGCAGGCGTGCTGGGTGCGATCGCGACGTCGCCGTCGGCGGCGTGGAACAGGCCGTAAGGGTAGACCACCGGGTGATCGTTGCCGGTGCGTTCGGGCAGCGCGCCGGTCGCAAAGTAGGAGGCCGAGAAATAGGCCATCATGCTGATCAGGCCGTTGGTCAGCGCGGCCTCGACGCGCTGGCCGCCGCTCGCGGTGCCGCGCTCGCGGGCGAGCAGCGCCGCCAGCACGCCAAAGGCGGCATAGAGACCCGCGACCAGATCGCTGATCGGCTGGCCGGCGCGCAGCGGCTCGCCGCCCGCGGCGCCGGTCACGCTCATGAAGCCGCTCATCGCCTGGGCGATGAAGTCGAACGCCGGCCGGTCGGCATAGGGGCCCATGCTGCCGTAGCCGTTGACGCTGGCCACCACCAGCCCCGGATTGATCGCGCGCAGCTGGTCCTCGGGAAACCCCATCTTCTCGAGCACGCCCGGCCGGAAATTCTCGACCAATACGTCCGCCCGCCCCAGCAGCTTGGCAAGCACCCGCTTGCCCTCGTCCTTGTAAAGGTCGAGCGTGATCGATCTCTTGTTGCGATTGAACTGGGCAAAATACCAGCTGAGGCCGTCCCGGATCACGCCCTGGGCGCGCACCGGATCGCCGCGCCCGGGCTGCTCGACCTTGATCACCTCGGCGCCGAGGTCGGCCAGCAGCTGGGTGCAGAACGGCCCCGCGAGGATGCGGGTGAGATCGACCACCCGGATGCCGGAGAGCGGCACGCTCAGCCGGCCGCGGTCTGGACTTCGCCCAAGGGATGCAGCCTGAGCCTGGGTCCGGCCTTCATGACCTGGCCCGGCAGGCTCCGTCCAATCACCTGCTCGGCGTGGCGCGCGGCGGCGCAGAGCTTCTCGAGGTCGATGCCGGTCTCGATGCCCATCTCCTGCAGCAGATAGACCAGATCCTCGGTGCAGATGTTGCCGGTCGCCCCGGCCGCGAACGGGCAGCCGCCGAGCCCGGCGAACGAGGCCTCGAAGACATCGATGCCTTCGGCCAGCCCGGCCAGCACGTTGACGAGGCCGATGCCGCGGGTGTTGTGGAAGTGCAGCGCCACCGGCAGCCCGGGCACGTGCTGCTTCAGGTAGCGGCAGCGCTCGACCACGAGCGGCGGGGTCGCCATGCCGGTGGTGTCGCCAAGCCCCACCCCGCGCATCCCCAGGTCCTGAAAGTGCCGGGCGATGTAGCCCACCTGCTCGACCGGGACCTCGCCCTCGAACGGACAGCCGAACGAGGTCGCGATCGCGCCCTCGACCGGGATGCCGGCATCGTTCGCGATCCGCACCACGTCCTCGAAGCCCTTGAGCGAGTCCTCGACCGAGCGGTTGACGTTCTTCCGGTTGTGGCTTTCGGAGGCCGAGACGAACACCCGGATCTCATCGACGCCGGCTTCGGCCGCACGCTCGGCGCCCTTGGCGTTCGGTACCAGGGCGGCGAATTTCGCGCCCTTCGAGCGGTCGATGCCCTTCAGCACCTCGGCCGCGTCGGCGAGCTGCGGCACCGCGCGCGGCGAGACGAAGGACGAGAACTCCATGACCCTGATGCCGGCGTCGACCAGCTCGTCGATCAGGGCGATCTTGGTCTCGGTCGGGATGAACTCGGGCTCGATCTGGAAGCCATCGCGCGGCCCGACCTCGGTGACGGTCACTCTCCTTGGGTCCGGCATGAGCGGTCTCCGGTCAGGTCAGTAGTGCCAATGCGGGGGCTCGGCGCCAGCGACCCCCGAGCGGAACGTCGCGATCCGGTCCGCGAACAGCGAGCCGAGGCAGACCGTTTTGAGGTCCGGCCCGCCGAAGGCGACGCTCGCAAGGTTGCCGAGCGTGCGCGCGCGGCCGACGTCGATGTCGGCGCGCTCAAGCGCGCCTTTTTCGAACTTGCGCTCGACTGCGGCGACCACCTCCGGGTCGCTGTCCTCCAGGATGACCGTCTGACCGCCGTCCGGGGCGATCCGCAGCAGCCGGTTGCTGACCACGCTCGCGATCCAGATCCCTCCCTCGGCGTCGAACTCGAATCCGTCCGGGAACGTGCCAGCGCCGAACTCGGCGACGGTCTGCCTTGGGCCGAGGCTGGCATCGTCCCGGACCCTGAAGCGGCTGAGCCGGCGCGCCATGGTCTCGTTGACATAGAGGAAGCGGCCGGACGGGTCGAGCTTGTTCTCGTTGGTAAAGCCCAGGCCATCGGCCGCGATCCGCACACCCTTTTGATCCTTGAGCACGATGTAGCCGTCGGCCACATCCCGCCGGAAGGCGAGCTCGCGCGGCACTTGGCGCGTGCTGACCGAGACCCAGAGGCGGAGCGCGCCGCTCGAATGGTCGGCGTTGACGAAGTTGGTTGCCGGCAGACGCTGGCCCTCGACCTCGAGCACCTCGGGCGTCAGGCTGCCATCGGGCCGCATGCGCCAGGCGCCGCCATCGGGGCCGAGATTGGCGATCGCGAAGCTGCGGTCCGGCAACAGGGAAAAACCGTTCGGCAGGAAGCCGTCGATGCCGCGGGCGCGGATCAGCTGCTGCGCCCCCTCCGCGCCGATCCGGGTGATGCCGCCCCGCCGGTCGGACACGAACACATCGCCACTCGCCGTGGTCACCACGCATTCCGGCCGGGCCAGATCCCGGCCCAGGAACTCAAGCTCGGCGATCGCGATCGACAAGGCCTGCGTGGTCATCGCGCGCACCCGGTTGGACCGGCCCGATGATCCACCCTCGCGCTCCGTTGGGCAACCCTTGCCGAAGCTTGCCGCGGTCGCTAGCGCTGGCGCGGCGGCGCGCCTAGAATCTGCTGCAGGGCGCGGCGGACCTCCGGCAGCGCGCCGGCGCAAAAGCCGAGCACGGCGGCGATCACGGTCGCCTGCTGCGGGTGACGCCGGATCCAGCCCAGCGTCTGCGCAAGCGCGGGATCGGCGGGCGCCGCGCCGGCGGGCTGGGGCTCCAGCGGCGGCAACGGCCGGCTCAATCGCCAGGCGGTCAGGCAGACCACCGCCGCGAGCACGAAGATGAAGCCGGCGGTCGCCAGGCTCGCCCACGCCGGATGGAGCACGGTCAGGAGGGCCAGCCGGAACGCGTCGATCAGCTCAATGAAGGCGGCGATCGCAAGCGCGGTCGCGACCACCAGGAGGGCCGCCGCCAGAGCAAGGCGGGCGATGCTGAACCGCGGCAGCCCAAGCAGGGCGGCGAGATCGGACAGCCTGGGCAAGGGCTCAGCGGCGGTCGAACAGGCGGCCGAGCATCAGCCCGACCGCGAACGCCATGGCCAAACTCGCAAACGGTCGCTCCTCGATCTGCTCGCCGACCACGCGTGCCGCCTCGTGGCCGCTGCTCTGAACGTCCCCGGCCAGGCGCTCGATCCGCTTCCTGAGCGCATCGATCTCGGATTCGGCGCGGTTGCCGGTCTTGATCTTCAGAGTCTGCAGGATCTGTCCGAGATCGCCGCGGAGCGCGTCGAGGTCGGCGCGCAACGCCTCCACGTCCTTCTTCAGGTCAGGCTCGCTGGTCTCGGCAGTCTTGGCGGTGGCCATGCTCAGTCTCCTCTCGGACCTTGGGGGCATCGTTTCCCGAAAGCAAATCTTTTTCAACTGCTGCGTTGACGGCGCCGGGCGGCCGACCGGCGACAACGTTTGGCACCCGGCAACGGTTCCGCCGCGCTTGACGATCCGGCGCCGGTTCCGGGACAAGAGGCGGATGCCCCGAGCATGGACCAACGGGAGATCACCGGTGCTGCGAGCTGACCAGATCGCGCCGCTCACGCTCGCGCTCTACCTCGCCTTTCTGCCCGCCGCCGCCCTGGCCAAGACCTGGACCGAGGTTCGGATCGCGACCGAGGGCGCCTATCCGCCCTGGAACGACATCGACGGCTCGGGCCAGCTGATCGGCTTCGAGATCGACCTGGCGCACGATCTGTGCCGGCGCATGGGCGTCACCTGCGCGATCGCTGCCAAGGACTGGGACCGCCTCATTCCCGGGCTCGAAGCCAACGACTACGACGCCATCATGGACGGCATCGCGATCACCGAGGCGCGCCGGCAGGTCATCCAGTTCTCGGACAGCTACGCCCAGACCCCGGCCGTCTTCGCCGTGTTCAAGGACAGCGCGCTCGCCACCCCGGCCAGCCTGAGCAGCCGGCGCGACCGGCTCGATCTGAACCAGGTCAGCCCCGGCGAGCAGTCCGCGCTCGATGCGCTCAGGGAGGCGTTCGCCGGCAAGACGGTCGGCGTCGAGGTGGCGAGCCCGGCCGCGCGCTTCCTCCAGACCTTCATGGCCGACACGGTCGAGAGCCGGGAATACACCACGCTCGAGGGTCTCGACCTCGATCTCGAGGCCAAGCGAATCGACCTCGCGCTCGCCTCAATGAGCCACTGGCGACCGTTGCTCGCGACCCAGGGCGGCAAGGACTTCACCCTGATCGGTCCCGACCTGACCGGCGGCCCGTTCGGCCCCGGGGTCGGGATCGGCCTGCGCCCGTCGGACGGCGATCTGGCCGAGCCCTTCAACCACGCGATCGCCGCAGCCAAGGCGGACGGCACGATCGCCAGGTTGGCACAGCAATGGTTCGGCTACGACGCATCGCCTTGAGCGCGCGTCGCCATTCTCTTCGGGGGCTCTGGCGCGCCGCGCTCGCTTTGGATGCGCTTGCGGCCGGGCGTGGTTCAGGAGGCCTTGGCTTTGGCGGCCCGCTTGACGGGCGCCGGCTTCGCCGCCCGTTTGGCTGCGGCTGCCTCCTTGGCGTGGCTGAGCTTGGCCGCGCGCCGCGTCGCGATCTCGGCCTCGATCGCCGGCATCAGGGCGGCGGCAGCCGCCTGCTGCATCTTGGTGCCGCTGCGCCCGAGACGCTCGGCGTTCTCGTGCAGGACACTCAGCGCGTTGTCTTCCAGGCTCGGCAATTTAGTAGCATCCATCAAGCTCATCCCAGCTCATTTGTTTCAACCGCACCGTCTGGAGGGGCGCTGGCCCGGCCCGCGAACGCAGCCGTAGCCCCCGCCCCGCCGCCGTCCCGGCATCTCCATGAACCCGGGGCACCCGTCCGCCGCTCAAGGCGAGGCGGCGGCGGCGATGGACCGGCCGAATCGAACCTCAGGTATCTATGATATGGTGCTGCGGGAGGCCAATTGCCACTACAGGCAGGCTCGGCACGCCGGCACGAGGCGCGCGCCTACAGCAGAGGCTTGAGCATGGGGGTTGATTGTGCGGCTCACAATCCGCATGTATCGCGAGGGCGCAACATCGCCCCGATTCCTCGCGAGCGCGCAAAGCAGGCCCGAGCCGATCCGTGCCGGCCGCTGCATCCCGAGACTTTGAACAGAGAGGCTGCCTCGGCCGCGCGCGGGATGGCCTGAACCGACCAGCGCCCGGTCGTATGCCGGCGCGCGGCCATTCCGAAAGCGACTGCCAGGTGACATCTTTTGCCGAGCTCGAGCTGATCGAGCCCATTCAGCGCGCCGTGCGCGCCGAGAACTACGCCACGCCGACCCCCATCCAGGCCCAGGCCATCCCCCATCTGCTCCAAGGCCGCGACCTTCTGGGTTGCGCCCAGACCGGCACCGGTAAGACGGCCGCGTTCGCGCTGCCGATCCTGCAGCGCCTGGCGGCCGATCCGCGCCGGGCCGGGCCAAGGGCCTGCCGGGTCCTGGTGCTGACCCCGACCCGCGAGCTCGCCGCCCAGATCGAGGCGAGCTTTGCGACCTACGGTCGCCACCTGCACCTGCGGCGCGCCGTGGTTTTTGGCGGCGTCGGGCAGACCCCGCAGGTCCAGGTCCTGGCGCGCGGTGTCGACATTCTGGTCGCCACGCCCGGGCGCCTGCTCGACCTGATGGGCCAGGGCCACATCCGTCTCGACCGGCTCGAAATCTTCGTCCTCGACGAGGCCGACCGGATGCTCGACATGGGCTTCATCCATGACGTCCAGAGGGTGATCCGGGCGCTGCCCGCGAAACGCCAGTCGCTGTTCTTCTCGGCCACGATCCCGCCGGAGATCGTCCGGCTGGCGGACGGGATCCTGACCGACCCGGTCACGGTCGGGGTCCGGCCGGCGGTCTCGACCGCGGATCGGATCGAGCAGCGCATCATGTTCGTCGACAAGGCCGACAAGCGGCCGCTCCTGGGCCGGGTGCTGCAGGACGCCGCGATCGACCGCGTGCTGGTCTTCACGCGCACCAAGCACGGCGCCGACCGGGTGGTGAAGCAGCTCGCCCACGACGGCGTCGCGGCCGATGCGATCCACGGCAATAAGTCGCAGAGCGCGCGCACGCGTGCGCTCGAGCGCTTCCGGACCGGCGCCGGCCGCGTCCTGGTGGCGACCGACATCGCGGCGCGCGGGATCGACGTCGACGGCATCACCCACGTCATCAACTACGACCTGCCGAACCTGCCGGAAAGCTACGTCCACCGCATCGGCCGGACCGCGCGGGCCGGCCGGAGCGGGATCGCGATCTCGTTCTGCGATGCCGAGGAGCGCGCCTATCTGCGCGACATCGAGGCGCTGATCAAGATCCGCATTCCCGTGGTCGACCATCCCTGGCAGCCCCCGGCGGGCGCGCCCAAGGCCGCAGCGCCCCAACGGCCGAGCCAGGCGCGCAGCAACGCCGGCCGACCCGCGGGCACCGGCCATCGGGTCACTCGGCCGGCCGCAGAAATACGAACCGGGCCGCGCCGTAGCGACGCTCCTGCTCGAGGGCGTAGCCGTCGGGCAGGCTGAGATCCTCCTTGGCCGCGAGCTCGAGGATGATGCGGGCGCCGGCCATAAGCCAGCCGTTCAAGAGGCCGGCAAGCGCCGGGCCGGCGAGGCCGGAGCGGTAGGGCGGGTCGAGAAAGACCAGCCCGAACGCCTGGCGCGCCGGGCCCAGCGAGGTGGCATCGCGGTCCACCAGGCGAACGTTGGCCGGGCCGCCGAGCCGGGTGAGGTTGGCGGCCGCGAGGGCCAGCGCCTGGCGGTCGTCGTCGACCAGCCAGACCTCGGCCGCGCCGCGTGAGGCGGCCTCGAGGCCGACCGCGCCGGTGCCAGAGAAGAGATCGAGGAAACGCACGCCGCGCAGCGCCGGCTGGCCGTGCTGCAGGATGCCGAACAACGCCTCGCGCGCCCGGTCGCTGGTCGGCCGGATCGCCCGGTCCGCAGGGGTCAGCAGCTTCCGGCCGCGCCAGCTGCCGGCGATGATGCGCATGGCGCGAGGTTAGCGCGGCGCAGCCAACGCGTCAGCGGTTGATCAGCCAGAGGATCAGCGAGAGCAGGACGCTGATCAGGATCGAGGTCGCGACCGGAATGTAGAGGCGGAAATGGTCACGCTCGATCAGGATGTCGCCGGGCAGCCGGCCGAGCCCCAGCTTCGTGAGCCAGGGCCAGAGCAGCCCGGCCAGGATCAGGACGACGCCAAGGATGATCAGCCAGCGCGCCAAAGCTTTGCGCCCGAGCTTGGAAGACCGGGCTCAAACTGGGTTCGTGGCGACGGTCAGTCAAGGTTTCCGACGCGCGGCCCTTGATGACGCGCCGAGCGCGACCCGGGGCGCGGTCAGCGCGCGAGCAGCTTCCAGACCAGCGCGATCACCCCGCTGATCAGCAGCGACGTGGTGATCGGTAGCTCGAACCGGTAGCCGGGCACGAAATCGACCAGCAGATCGCCCGGCAGCTCGGGCAGCCCGAAGGCGCGCAGCCACGGCCAGCAGAGGCTGCTGAGTACGATCAGGACGCCGAACGTGATCAGCCAACGTGCCATGCCCGTCCCGCCGGTGCTCGAGGGTCGAAGATCCAGGCAGTATGGGGCGGCGATCGTTAACGAGCTGTTGGCAGCCGGCGGCGCGCCGGCGCACCGGCGATCCTGGTCCCGACCTGCTCGCGGAGGACCTTGCCGGTGACCTCCTCGACCTCGCCCGGGCGCAGGCGGCCGAGCTGGAAGGGACCGAAGCTGAGGCGGATCAGGCGGCTCACCGGCCAGCCGAAATGCTCCAGCACGCGCCGGATCTCGCGGTTCTTGCCTTCGCGCAGCGCGACCGTGAGCCAGGCGTTGCTGCCCTGGACCCGATCCAGACTGGCCTCGATCGGGCCGTAGGCGAAGCCGTCGAGGGTGATCCCCTTGTGCAGGGAAGCGAGCCGCGCCGGGTCGACCTCGCCGTGCACCCGGGCGCGGTAGCGTCGCACCCAGCCGGTTGCCGGCAGCTCGAGCTGGCGTTTGAGGCCGCCGTCGTTGGTCAGCAGCAGGAGGCCCTCGGAGGTCAGATCCAGACGCCCGATCGGCATCAGGCGGGGCAGACCCGCGGGCAGGCGGTCGTAGATCGTCGGTCGGCCTTCCGGATCGCGGGCCGCGGTCAAGAGGCCCGCGGGCTTGTGGTAGCGGAACAGCCGCGCGGCTTCGGCCGAGGGGAGGGGCAGGCCATCGACCGTGACCACGTTGGCCGCGGTGACCGTCACCGCCGGGCTGGCCAGCAGCGTGCCGTCGACCGCGATCCGGCCGTCGGCGATCCAGCGCTCGGCGTCCCGCCTCGAGCAGAGCCCGGAGCGCGCGATCCGCTTGGCGACCCGCTCGGCTCCGCCCGCGTCTTCTGAAGCCGCGCTCATGCCTTTCGGCAGGCGGCGATCAGGGCGTCGAACAGGGCGTCGTCGGCGACCGAGATCGCATATTCCGGATGCCACTGAACGCCCACGCAGAAGCGCTGGCCGGGGGCCTCGATCGCCTCGATCACGCCATCGGGCGCGCGGCCGCTGACCACGACCCCGGCGCCGACCCGCCCGGCCGCCTGATGGTGGGCGCTGTTGACCTCGAGACGGGTCGTGCCCGCGATCGCATGCAGCCGGCTGCCCGGGAGCAGCTGCACCTCGTGCCCGGGCTCGGTGCGCGGATTGGGTTGCTCATGCGCGAGCGCGCCCTCGACCGCGTCCGGGATGTGCTGCACGAGGTCGCCGCCGAGCACGACGTTCAGGAGCTGCTGGCCGCCGCAGATCCCGAGCACGGGCAGGTCGCGCGCGAGGGCGGCGCGCGTGATTGCGAACTCGAACGCGGTTCGCTGGTCCTTGGTCCTGACCGTCGGGTGGCGCGCCGGATCGCCGTAGAGCGCGGGATCGACGTCGAACGCGCCGCCGGTGACCACGAGGCCGTCGAGCAGGTCGAGGTAGGCCTCGGCCAGCTCGACCTCGTGGGGCAGCGCCAGCGGCAGGCCGCCCGCGCGCGCGATCGCTCGGAAATAGTTGGCGCGGAGCGCATACCAGGGCAGCTTGCTGTAGCCGCCCGGCGGCTCGGCATCGAGGGTCACGCCGACGCGCGGGCGCGGTCTGCAACCTGGCGGGGTATCGGTACGGGCCAGCATGACGATCCTTTGGATGAGCGCGAACGAAGCTGGGGGCGGCGGACATCTCGACACCGGACGATGCCGGCTGGCCGCCTCCCCGTCGCCACATCTGGGCCCGCCATGACCGATCCGCAACTGAGCACGATCGCGCCCGCCGATCTGATCGCGCCGCTCTGGTTCTTCGCCTGCTGGTCCGGCTATGCCCTGTTCGCCGAGCGCGCGCATCGCCGCCGCCCGAGCCTGGTGCGCAGCATGGAGGCCTACCGGCGGCTCTGGATGCGGTGCATGCTGGAGCGCGACAACCGGATCGTCGACTCCCAGATCGTCGGCAATCTGATGCGCAGCGCCTCGTTCTTCGCCTCGACCACGCTGATCATCATCGGCGGCCTGCTCGCAGCACTCGGCCGGGCCGACCAGGCGGTCGCGGTGCTGAAGGCGCTGCCGCTCGCGGTCGAGACCTCGACCCTGCTCTGGCAGGTCAAGGTCCTGCTGCTCCTGATCCTGTTCGTCTACGCGTTCTTCAAGTTCACCTGGGCGTTCCGGCAATACAACTACTGCCTGATCCTGATCGGCAGCGTCGCTTTGCCGGGCCGGATCACCGACGAGGCGAAGCGGATCGCGGAGCGCACGGCCGAGATCGCCTCGTCGACCGCGCGCCACTTCAACGGCGGAATGCGCGCCTACTATTTCGGCCTGGCGGCGCTCAGCTGGTTCGTCCACCCCTGGCTGTTCGTGCTCGCCACCACCTGGGTGGTGGGCGTGCTCTACCGGCGCGAATTCCGCTCGCGTCTGCTCGAAACCCTTGGTCAGCCCGAGGATTTCCCCGGCGGTTGATACCAGGGCGAGCCAGTCAAATCTATCGCGTGATCCGTTCCAGTCGTGCTAGGCTCCGCTTTCGACATTCAGATCAGGCCCGGTTTGGCCAATCGGAGATAGAAGCGGTGAACATAGCCGCCTGGCTGCGTGGACTGGGCCTGGAACGCTATGCCGGGGCGTTCGCGGACCATGCGATCGACGCCGAGGTCCTGCCCGAATTGACCGAGGCCGACCTCGAGAAGCTCGGCATCGTGCTCGGGCATCGCAAGAAGCTGCTGAAGGCGATCGCAGAGCTCGGCGAAGCCGAGACCGGGTCGACGCCCATCGCCCGGGCCGTGGTGCCACAGGCGGCGCCGCGCGAGGCCGAGCGGCGGCATCTGACCGTGCTGTTCTGCGACCTGGTCGGCTCAACCGAGCTATTGGCGCGGCTCGATCCGGAGGACATGCGGGCGGTCATCACCCGCTATCAGAACGCGGTCGCGGGCGAGGTCGCGCGCTTCGAAGGCCACGTCGCCAAGTTCATGGGCGACGGCGTGCTCGCCTATTTCGGCTATCCGAGGGCACATGAGGACGACGCCGAGCGGGCGGTCCGGGCCGGTCTCGCGGTGGCCGAGACGGTCGGCGGGCTGACCACGCTGGCCGGCCAGGCGCTGGCCGCCCGGATCGGGATCGCGACCGGCCTGGTGGTGGTCGGCGATCTGGTCGGCCAAGGTGCCGCCCAGGAAGAGGCGGTGGTCGGCGAGACACCGAATCTCGCGGCCCGGCTGCAGACGCTCGCGGCGCCGGCCGGCGTGGTGATCGCCGCCCCGACCCGGCGCCTGGTCGGCGACCTGTTCCATCTCGAGGAGCTGACGCCGCATGCGCTCAAAGGCTTCGCCGAGCCGGTCGTCACCTGGCGGGTGCTGGGCGAGAGCGGCGCCGAAGGCCGGTTCGAGGCGCTGCACGGCGCCGGCCTGACGCCTCTGGTCGGCCGCGACCACGAGCTCGCGCTGCTGCTCGACCGCTTCGAGCAGGCGAGCGGCGGCGAGGGCCAGGTCATCCTGCTGTCGGGCGAGGCCGGCATCGGCAAATCGCGCATCACGCGCAGCGTGATCGAGCGCCTGCCCCCCGAGTCACACACCCGGCTGCGCTACTACTGCTCCCCTTATTACACCAACAGCGCGCTCTATCCGGTGATTGCGCAGCTCGAACGGGCGGCGGCGTTTCTCGCCGACGATACCGCCGACCAGAAGCTCGACAAGCTCGAGGCCATGCTCGGCCAGGCGAGCGGCCGGATCGCCGAGGCGGCGCCTCTGGTCGCCGCCCTGCTCTCGATCCCGACCGACGGCCGCTACCCGGCGCTGAACCTCACGCCCCAGGCCCAGAAGGCTCGAACCTTCGAGGTCCTGCTCGACCAGCTCGCCGGTCTGGCGGCCCGCCAACCGGTCCTTATGATCTTCGAGGACGCGCACTGGATCGATCCGACCACGAACGAGCTGTTCGAGCTGGTGATCGATCGGCTGCAGCGCCTGCCGATCCTGCTGCTGATCACCTCGCGCCCGGAGTTCACGCCGCCCTGGACCGGCTTCGCGCACATCACCTCGCTGACCCTCAACCGGCTCGGCCGCAACCAGGGCGTGGCGATCATCGCCCAGCTGACCGGCGGCAAGGGCCTGCCGGAGGAGGTGCTCGGGCAGATCCTGGAGAAGACCGACGGGGTGCCGCTGTTCGTCGAGGAGTTGACCAAGGCGGTGCTCGAATCGGGGCTGGTGCTGGACGCCGGCGACCACTACCGGCTGGCGGGCGCGCTGGCGCCCCTGGCGATTCCGGCGACCCTGCACGATTCGCTCATGGCCCGGCTGGACCGGCTGACGCCGGTCAAGGAGGTGGCGCAGATCGGCGCGGTGATCGGCCGCGACTTCGCCCACGAGCTGCTCGCCATGGTGGCGCCGCTTGCGGGCGATCATCTCGTCGAAGCGCTGACCCAGCTCGTGAACTCCGAACTCCTGTTCCGGCGCGGGGCGCCGCCCAAGGCGACCTACAGCTTCAAGCACGCCCTCATTCAGGAGGCCGCCTATCAATCGTTGCTGAGGTCGAAACGGCAGCAGCTCCACGCGCGCATCGCCGAGGCCCTCGAGGAGCATTTCCCGGACACGGCGGTCGTCCAACCCGAATTGCTCGCCCAGCATTATACCGAGGCGGGCCTCGTCGACCCCGCGATCGGATATTGGGAGAAGGCGGGTCAGCGCGCGCTGAAAAGCTCGGCCAACGCCGAAGCCGTCAGGCATCTCGGCAGGGGGCTGGAGCTGGTCCGGCGCCTGCCCGAGGGTGCTGAGCGCGGGCTGCAGGAGCTGCGCCTGCAGATCACCCTCGGCCCCGCCCTGATGGCGGTCAAGGGACAGTCGGCAGCGGAGGTCGGCGAGCTCTATTCCGGGGCCCTGGGACTGGGCGAGCGGGTCGGGGACGCCGCGCAGCTGTTCCGGGTGCTCTGGGGCTCCTGGCGCTATCATTTCATCCGGGCAGAACATGCCAGGGCGCTGCAACTGGCGGAGCGCTGCCTGGACTTGGCCGAAAAGGAACAGGACGTGGCGCTCCTGTTGGAGGCCCGCTTTGCTCTTGGCGGGAGTTCGCTCTGGAGCGGCGACTACGTCTCGGCGGAAGCCCATCTCGAGCGCGCGCTGCCGATGTACGACATGCACGCCCACCGCTCGCTCGCGTTCCTGTTCGGACAGGACCCCGGCGCGTCCAATCTGGCTTATTCCGGACTTACGCTGTGGTTTCTCGGCTATCCCGATCGGGCCCTGCAGCGGAGCCGGGAGGCGCTGGCCCTGACCGAGCAGCTGGGCCATCTTGCGACCTCGGCCGCCGGCTTGACCTATCTGGCGCTCGTGCATGCGCTGCGCCGGGACTGGCCGGCCGCCCGCGAGTGCGCCGCGAGCGCGATCGCGCTCTCAAAGGAGCAGGGCTTCCCGCAGCATCTCGCCTTGGGCACGATCGTCCACGGCCGGGCGATCGCCGCTCGGGGGGAGCCGGAGCAAGGGGTCGCGGAGATCCGGCGCGGGATCGAGACGCGCCGCTCGATCGGCGCCGAGATCAACCGGCTGTTCGATCTCGCCCTGCTCGCCGAGGCGCAGGCGCAGGCGTCCGACTTCGAGCCGGCCCTGGACACCCTGGCCGAAGGGGTGGCGCTCGCGGGTACGACCGGCGAGGGCTTCTATCAATCGGAGCTGTACCGGCTGCAGGGCGAATTCCTGCTCGCGCACGACGACCGGCGCGCGGCAGCCGACGCCGAGGCCTGCTACATCCAGGCGCTCGACACTGCCCGCAGGCGCGGCGCGCGCTCGCTGGAGCTGCGCGCCGCCGCCAGCATCGCAAGGCTCTGGGCCGCGCAAGGCAAGAGGCGTACGGCGTACGGCCTGCTGGCACCCGTCTACGGCTGGTTCACCGAAGGGTTCGACACCGCCGATCTGAAGGACGCCAAAGCCCTGCTCGACGAGCTGGCCTGAGCCCCACACGGGGCGCCGGGCGGATGGTTCCGCCTCAGGCGAAGCGGCGATCCATGGTCTGCGTCCAGGCGACCAGGTTCGGAAAACCCAGGCCGATCCGCTTGAGCTCAGTCTCGACCGGGACCAGCAGCAGATTGGCGAGGCCGCCGTAGACCATCGCGTCGGTCGTGGTCGGCCGGTCGCCGAAGAAGAACGCCCGTTCGCCCAGCAGCGTCGAGATCGCGGCCAGGTCGGCGCGGCCCATGGCGTACTGCTCGGCCTGGCTGTGCCGGCCGAGGCCCTGGCCGATCAGAACGCGCCGGATCTTGCGGCGCAGCAGCGCCGGCAGCACCTGCCGCAGCCCCGGCGGCAGGAAGCCGAACATCGAGGACGCGGTCGCCTGCCAGCCGACCGGGTCGATCCAGCGGCTCCACACTCCGATGAAGTAGAGATGATCCTCGCACAGCCGCTGCAGAGCGAGCGCCTGGGCGCGCTCCACCGCCGACAGGCCGGCGTTGAGATCGAGGCCGCGGGTGCGCTCGAGATGCTCGATGATCAGGCTGCTGTCCGCGACCCGGGTGCCGTCCTCGTCCTCGATGAACGGCAGCTTGCCCTTCGGCCCGCGCCCTGTGTTGCGGGTCGGCACCACCGCGTAGGGCAGCCCGGCGATCTTCAGCCAGGTCTCGAGCTTGAGGGTGAAGGGGCTGATGTTCCGCCCCCAGACCTGCGGAAACTGATACAGTTTGAGCATAGGCCCGAAGCTCCGGCGGTGCCCGGCGGCCCGCCGCAGCTAGGACAGCTTGCGGCCGACCTGCTCGATCGCGCCATCCAGCAGGGCCTGCGCGTGCGGGCCGTCGATGCGCTCGCGCAGCAGACGCTCGGTGGTCCGGATCGCAAGCGTCGCGGCGTGGGCGCGCAGCTCCTGGAGCGCGCGCGCCTCCTCCTGGGCGATCCGGCCCATGGCCTGCTCGGTCCGGCGCCGCAGGCTCGCCTCCAGCTCGGCCCGATGGCGCTCGACTTGGCGTTCGGTCTCGGCCCGGGCATGCGCGACGATCGTGCGCGCCTGGTCCTCGCCGCTGGCCAGCTGGCGCTGGTAGCCGGCGAGCAGGCTCTGCGCCTCCTCGCGCAGGCGCTTGGCCGCGTCCAGCTCGGCCCGGACCTTGGCCGCATGGCCATCGAGCCCGCCGACGATGACCTTGCTGACCGGCTTGTAGATGATCGCAATCAGGATCACCAACGCGACCAGTTCGAGCAGGATGTGGGCCATCAGGCACCCTCCCCGAGCACGTCCCGAAGCGCCGACTGGGCGGTCTTCTTGGCGACCTTGACGCCCGCCAGGCGCTCGACCGCGGCCTGCGCGACCGTGACCGCGGACTCCTCGAGCTCCTTGAGCGCGCTCTGCCTGGCCTCGGTGATGCGCGCCTCGGCGGCGCTTAGCTGCTCGGCCAGCTGCCCGTCCAGCTCGGTCTGACGCTGGGCGGCCTCGGCCTGCAGCCGCGCCTGGGTCTCCGCCAGCAGCGTGTGCGCCTCGCCCTGGGCCTTGGCGATCGCCGCTTCGTAGCTCGCGAGCGCCGCCTCCGCCTCGCGGCGCAGGCGCTCGGCCTCGTCCAGGTCGGCGGCAATCCGATCCTGGCGCGCCTCGAGGACCTCGGCGAGGCGCGGCAGCGCGCGCCGGCTGAGCAACCAGTAGAGGGTCACGAACGCCACGATCAGCCAGAAGATCTGGCTCGCGAAGGTGGTCGGATCGATCTGCGGCACCGGTCCCGGTCCGAGCGCTTGCGCCGTCGCGCGGCGACGCGCTAGCCGAACAGCACGATGAACGCGACCAGCAGGGCATACAACCCGATCGCCTCGACCAGCGCGAAGCCGATCCACATCAGCGCCGCGACCCGTCCTTGGATCGACGGGTTGCGGCCGATGGTGGCGATCGTGGTCGCGAACACGTTGCCGATGCCTACGCCGACGCCGCCGAGGCCGATCGCGGCGAGGCCGGCACCGATCAATTTGGCAGCTGCGGGATCCATGAGATGCTCCATGATGGTTGTGAGCGCAGCGGTGTCGTGGTGGCTCTCCGGCCGGCGGCTCAGTGCAGGTGGACGGTATCCTGCAGGTAGATGCAGCTCAGCACCGTGAACACGTAGGCCTGGAGGAACGCGATCGCCAGCTCGAGCCCCATCAGCGCCACCGTCAAGGCCAGCGGCAGCAGTCCGAAGATGCCGAGCGCGATCACGAACCCCGAGAAGGTCGCGAGCATGATGTGGCCGGCGGTCATGTTGATCGCCAGGCGCAACGACAGGCTGACCGGCCGCATGGCGTAGGACAGGATCTCGATCGGGATCAGCAGCGGCATCACGTAGATCGGACAGCCGCCGGGCGCGAACAGGCTGAAGAAGTGCCAGCCGTGGCGCAGGATACCGATCACGGTCACCGCGCAGACCACGAAGATCGCCATCGAGAAGGTGACGATGATGTGGCTGGTGAAGGTGAAGCCGCCCGGGATCATGCCGAGCGTGTTGCCAAACAGGACGAACATGAAGAGCGTGAAGAAGAACGGGAAATACCGGCGGCCTTCCTTGCCGACCGTGCTGCCGAGCATGTCGGCGATGAAGTCATAGGTCAGCTCGACCAGCGCCTGCAGACGCCCCGGCACCAGGCTGGCATGGCTCGTGCCGAGCATCACCAGGAGATAGGCGAGGGCCACGGCGATCGCCATCAGGAGCGACGAGTTGGTGAAGGAGAGATCGACCCCGCCGACCGTGATCGGCAGGATGTCGTGGATCTCGAACTGTGCGAGCGGACTATGCTCCACCGACCCCTCGTCCACCTCATCCGGCTTCGGCCCCAACCCCGGCCCCAAACGCGATGCTGGGGGGTCGTCTGGGGCTCACCGGTCTCTCGTTCGGTCCTCCGGCACCTCGCTGATCCGGCGCAGGTACCGATAGGCGTTCAGCATCCCGGCGGCCGCGCCGAGGAAGAACAGCAGCAGAAAAAAGACCGGCCAAGTCGCCAGCCAACGGTCCAGCCCGTAGCCGATCAAGGCGCCGCCGATCACGCCGGCGACCAGCTCGATGCCGACCTGCACGGCTGCACCCCCGATCAGGGGTGACGCGCCGCGCTTGCCATCCCGTTCGTCCCGAGCCAGACCGGCATCGACCCGCAGCTGGCGGACACGGTCGTCGAACGCCTTGAACTCCGACGCCCCGTCCTTGCGCGCCATCGATCCCATCGCCTGGCCGGTCCCGAGCCCGGCACGGGCGCGCCCGTGCCGGCTCGAAGCGGCGTCACAATAAGTCGCTCGCCGCGCCTGTCAAGCTGGGCCCGGACCGGCAGAGGCTGTTGCCAAGGCCGCCCGGTGGACTCGAGCGCTGAGCGGGACGCCCCCCAAGCTCGGTCGGCGCGATCAACGCCCGGCTTACGCCGCGTTGCTGGCGTTGCGCCCCGTGATCTCGCGCTCGGCCTGCTGCCAGTGGTCCTGCTCGCGCCCGTGCGGCCGGCCCTCGTTCTCCCAGAGCTCGTAGGCGCGCTGCTGGATGCGCCGCTCCAGGTCGTCCATCGGCCGTCCGCCGGCGAGCTGACGCGTCGCGTTCCGCGCGGACGTCCTGGTCGGGGCCGTCTTGGCCACCACCGTCGACCTGCCGGTCTTGGTCCCGGCGGATTTGGCCTCGTTGGACTTGACTTCGGTCGGTTTGCCTGAGGCAGACTTGACGTTCGGGTCCTTGAGCATGCTCCACTCCTTGGCGGATACCGAAATTCGGCGATTGACCACGCCTACGATCGATAATGGATCCGGGCGCCCGGTCGTTCCGCTCCCGTAATCCTTACCCTCTAATAAATCGTGAGCGCGAACGCGCCCGCGCAATGGTCCCGATCAGGCGGTCGCGCGCAGCTCGATGGCGCTGGTCAGGTCGACCGAGACCAGTTGCGAGATGCCCCGCTCGGCCATGGTCACGCCGTACAGGCGGTGCATGCGGGCCATGGTCAGCGGGTGATGGGTGATCACGAGAAAGCGGGTGCGCGTGCCTTCGGCCAGCTCCTCGAGGAGCGTCATCAGCCGGTCGACGTTGGCATCGTCGAGCGGTGCGTCGACCTCGTCGAGCACACACAAGGGAGCCGGCTTGGTCAGGAAGACGGCGAAGATCAGGGCGAGCGCGGTCAAGGCCTTCTCGCCGCCGGACAGGAGCGAGATCGCCTGCAGCTTCTTGCCGGGCGGGCTCGCGGCCAGCTCCAACCCGGCCGCCAGCGGGTCGTCCTGGTCGGTCAGCGTCGAGGCGCGCGCGGCCGCCGCCGAACAGGCGCACAAACAGCGCCTCGAAGTGGCTTTCGACCTTGACGAAGGCGGCGCGCAGGCGCTCGCGGCCCTCGCGGTTGAGGGTCGAGATCGCCCGCCTGAGGCGCTCGATCGCGCCGAAGAGCTCAGCCTGCTCGGTCTGCAGGGTCTCGATCCGGAGCGCCAACTCGCGGGCCTCGTCGATGGCGCGCAGGTTGACCGGCCCGAGGCGCTCGCGGGCTGCACCGAGACGCGCAAGCTCGGCCTCCAGCTCGGCCAGCTGGCCGGCGGCCGGCGGCATCTCGAGGCCCGCTTCGGGCAGATCGCCGAGGCGGGCGCGCACGGCGGCTTCGGCGGCCGCCGATTTCGGCCTCGGCGCGCTCGAGCCTGGCCTCGAGCCTGGCGGCCGCCTCGCGCGCCTCGAGCCTGACCGCGTCGATCCGATCGAGCACCGCCTGCGCCTCGGCCAGCGCGGCTTCGCTCTCGGCGATCTCGGCGCCAAGCGCGCTCCGGCGCGCCTCGGTCTCCGCCAGCTGGCCGGCGAGCTCGGTCCGCTGCCGGCGGAGTGCTGCCGGCAGCTCCTCAAGGCGGGCGAGCTCGGCCGCGAGCTCGAGCCGGCGCGCGGCCAGCTCCTCGAGCCGTGCTTCGGCGGCATGGGCACGCTCGGACCAGAGCGTCAGCTCCTGCCCGAGCGTGGTCGAACGCGCCTCTGCGGCTGCCAGCCGGTCGCGCAGCCGGGCATGCCGCATACCCGCCTCGGCCTCGGCCTGGCGCGTTGCGGCACCGGTTGCCTCGGCCGCGGCCAGCTGCGCCCGGGCGGCGTCGAGCTGGGCCGCCGCGTCCTCGAGGGCGATCTCGAGCGCGCTCAGGGCGGCCTGGCCCGCGCCCCGTTCGCCCTCGAGACGCAGGCCCTCGGCCTCGATCCGGGCGCCTTCCAGCGCCTGCTCACGCCCGGCGGTGCGGTGCTGCTCCAGCGCCTGCTGGGCCTCGGCGACCGCGGCCCTCGCGTCAGCGAGCGCCGTCCGCGCCTCCGCCTGGGCATGTTCGGCCTGCCGGTCCTGATCGGCGGCCTCGGTCTCGGCCGCGCGCGCCGCGCTCAGCTCAGCGTCGAATGTGTCCGTGCTTGGCTCATCGGCCGGCGCCGCGGGAAGATCCCGGGCCTGGTCCGCGACGCTCCGGCGGGTGTCTTCGAGCTCGGCGAGCTCGGCCTCGAGCGTGGTCCGCTCCTTGGCGAGCGCGGTCAGTTCAGCCGTGAGCGCGGTCGCCTCGACGCGTGTCTGGAGCACCGCCTCGCGCCGTTTCTCGAAGGCCGCGCGCGCGCTTGTTTGTGCCTCCACGGCGCGTTGCCTGCGCTCGGCGCCGGCGCGGGCTTCGGCCGTGGCCGCCCTGACCGCCCGCCCGGCGCCGTCGAGCAGGGCCTGCTGGTCGGGCAGCAGCGTCGCGAGCTGACGCCGGCGCGCCGCCTGGCGCAGCCGGGCCGCGGCGCCGTCCTTCGCTTCCGGCCGGCGGACCAGGCCGTCCCAGCGCCAGAGGCCGCCGTCGCGGCTGACCAGACGCTGGCCCTGGGCGAGCGTCGGCTGCAAGGTCGGCGCGGCGGCCGGCTCGACCACGCCGATCTGGGCGAGGCGGCGGGCCAGCGCCGGCGGCGCCTTGACGACCTCGGCGAGCGGCCGACAGCCGGCGGGCAGGGCGGGGCCGCTGCCGCCTTCGCCGAGGTCCGAGCGCCAATGGCTGGCGGCGGTGGGCTCGAGGCTCGCGGTCAGATCGTCGCCCAGGGCTGCGGCCAGCGCCTCGGCGTAGCCCTCCTCGACCCGCACCGCCTCGATCACGCCCGGCTGGTCCGGGCCCGCGAGCTCGGCGAGCGCCGAAGCCTCGGCCTGCAGCCGGTCGAGCGCACTTGCGCGCGCCTGCAGCGCACTTTCGGCGCGCTCCTGCGCCACAAGTGTCGCAGCTGCGCCCGCTTGTGCGGCCTCGAGCTCCACTTCCGCGGCGCCGAGCCGCTGTTCCGCGGCCTCGAGCTGCCGCTCGAGGTCCGCGAGGTCCAGAGCGGCCTGCCTGGCCGCGTTGGCCTCGGCGTGCGCGGCGGCGTCGGCCAGGCGTTCGGCCAGCCGCTGACGCCGCCGGTCGAGCTCGGCCTGACGCTCGTGGAGATGCACGCGCCGGTCCTGGAGCCTCTGCTCCCGTTCCTGCTGCGTGCGCCGGCGCTCCTGCAGCTCGCGCGCGCGCTCGGTCGCGGCCTGCAACCCCAAGCGCGCAGCGTCCCGGCGCCGATCGGCCGCCTCGAGATCCGCGGCGGCCGCCGCCGCGGCACCGGCCGCCGTCCCGAGCGCGGCTTCGAGCGCTTCGACGTTCACCGGCTGATCGCCCGGCGCTGTGACCGGGGCGAGCGCCTTGCGCCGGGCGGCCAGCGCCCGCCCCGTGGCCTCGAGCGCATCGTGAGCGCGGTGCGCCTCGGCGCGCCGGTCGGTCAATTGCTGCAGGCGGGCCTCGGCCTCGGCGACCAGGGCGAGGGCTTGGCGCAGCCCGGCATCCGCCGCCCGTGCGCCCGCCTCGGCGTCAGCTTCGGCGGCGGCCGCCTGATCGAGGTCGCGGGCGTGCTGCGCGATCGCCTCCACCAGCGCCAGGTGTTCCGTCTCCAGCCGCCGGCTGGTGCTGCGGGCGTCCTCGAGCGCCGCCTGACCGTGCGCCACGTCCTGGACGATCTGGCGGTCGCGCTCGGCAAGACGGGTGCGCGTGCCGTCGAGCCGGGCGGTCTGGTCATCGACCACGCCGAGGCGCTCGGTCAGGCGCGCCTGCGCGGTCGCGAGCTCGGCCTCGGCGGCGCGCAGCCCGGCCACGGCCTGGCCCGCCCGATCGCGCTCCGCACGTGCCTCGAACAGCCGCTTGGCCTCGCTCTCGGCGCTCGCGCGGCCATCCCGGAGCGCCGTCCCGGCCGCCGCGAGCTCCGCCCGGGCAAGCTGGAAACGGGCCACGAGCAGCGTCGCCTCGATCTCCCGGTGGGCGGCGCTGAGCTTGCGGTAGCGCTCGGCCTGGCGGGCCTGCTTGACGAGGCCCCGGTGCTGCTCCTCGAGGGCCAGCAGCAGATCCTGGACCCGCAGCAGATTGGCCTCGGCCGCCTGCAGCTTGAGCTCGGCCTCGTGGCGCCGTGCCTGCAGGCCGCCGACGCCTGCAGCCTCCTCGATCAGGCGCCGCCGGTCGACGGGCTTGGCCTCGATCAGGGTGCCGATCGAACCCTGGCTGACGATCGCGGCGCTACGTGCCCCTGACGCCGCATCGGCGAACAGCAGCTGGACGTCGCGGGCCCGGAACTCCTTGCCGTTGACCCGGAACACCGAGCCGACTCCGCGCCCGATCCGGCGCGAGAGGTCGAGCTCGTCGACCTCGCCGAGCCCCGGCAGGGCGACCTCAGGCGCCTGGATGCGCAGGCCGACCTCGGCCAGATCGAACGCCGGCCGGGCCGCGGTGCCGGCAAAGATGACGTCGTCCATCTCGGCGCCCCGCAGGCCGCGCGCCGAGGTCTCGCCCATCACCCAGCGGAAGGCGTCGATCAGGTTCGACTTGCCGCAACCGTTCGGCCCGACGACGCCGGTCAGCCCCGGCTCGATCGCGAGCTCGCTCGGATGCACGAAGGACTTGAAGCCGGCGAGGCGCAGCCTGGTGATCTGCAAGGGGCTCAGCCTGTCGCACGCGTCCGCATGGACACTGCTATATCAGCGTCCCGCGCTGGTTGAAACCCCCGAGCGGCCTATTTCGTTGCCTTGAGGTCGAAATCCTACCAGATGCTGTGGTCCGGATCGCACACGGCTGCCACCGGTCGGACACGCGGGCGCGCTAATGCCCGACGTATCTGGCGATCAGGCCGAAGATGAACAACACGCCGAACAGGAAAAACAGGAGCCCGACGCCGTAGAAGGCAGGATCGGTGGCGCCGTTCGCCATGACCAGCCCGAACAGGCTGAGGAACGCCATCAAGGCGCCCAGGATCCAGGGTCCGAGCGTATCGCTTGGCGCGAAGTCGCGGGGCATTGGCTGCACTCCCCGAGGCAAGGCTCAGAACTCGACCAGGTCGCGATAGGCGTGCCAGGTGGCGTAGCCGATCAGCGGCAGGGTGACGATCAGGCCGAGGTAGAAGGTCACCAGGCCGGCGCCGACGAACAGCACGATCAGCACCGCCCAGAACAGCATGGTCGCGGGGTTCTCGAGGATTGCCCTGAAGCTGGTCACGATCGCCGTCACCACATGCTCGTAGGGCCGGTCGAGCAGCAGCGGAATCGAAATCGCGCTGATGCTGAAGGCAAGCGCCGCGAGCATGGCGCCGATCGCCGTGCCGACGATCAGGAACGGCAGGCTCGAAGCCGAGAAGAACACCTGGCCGACGAAATCGGCGAGCGAGGGCGGCCGCAGGCCAAAGAACATGAAGAAGATCATCGTGGCGAGCTGGGTCCAGGCGAAGAACAGGAGCAGCAGGGTCACGCCGATCAGCGCGATCTGGGACGAATTGACCCGGTAGGCCGCGAGCGCGGCGGCGAGCGTCGGGGCCTCGCCCCGCTGGCGCCGGCGGCTGACCTCGTACAGGCCGACCGCGAGGATCGGGCCCATGATCAGAAAGCCCGCGGTCAGCGGCAGGATCAGATAGATCATGTGCAGCCACCACAGGCCGACGGTCACCGCCCAGCCGATGACCGCGAACAGGACGCCATAGGCAAGGCTGATCGCCGGCGCCCCCAGCAGGTCGCGCCAGCCAGCCGCGAGCCAGGCCCACGGGCGCTCCAGTTCGATGGTTCGGATACGCGGCGCGGACGCACCGACCGGAACCGCTTTGGCCATGTTGCGCTCCCGAGCTCTCCTGCGGCTCATGGTTGCTTGAGCAGACCAGCTGACTTGTGATCTAGTTGAGGTATCCTAGGCCGGTCCAGGGCCTTGGGCAATTGATGCAGATCAAGGAGCGGGCCTGGTGCGCCGCCTACTCCTGCCGGCGCGCCAGGGTGCGGGGTGGATCCACGGGCGGGGAGCAAGATGGCTGCGGTAGCGCGCGGGGCGGCGGTCGGCGCCGTCGACTACGACGAGGACGTGGTGCGGTCGTTCACGATCGCGACCCTGTTCTGGGGCATCGTCGCCTTCAGCATGGGCACGTTCATCGCCCTCCAGCTCGCCTTTCCGGTGTTCAACCTCGGCCTGGAATGGACCACCTTCGGCCGCCTGCGGCCGGTCCACACCTCGGCTGCGATCTTCGCCTTCGGCGGCAACGCGCTGCTCGGCACCTCGCTCTACGTGGTCCAGCGGACCTGCCGGGCGACCCTGTTCGGTGGCCGGGCACTGGCGAGCTTCCTGTTCTGGGGCTACCAGCTGTTCCTGGTGCTGGCGGCGAGCGGCTACGTGCTCGGCATCACCGAAGCCCGCGAATATGCCGAGCCCGAGTGGTACACCGACCTCTGGCTGACGGTCATCTGGGTGCTCTACCTGGTGATCTTCATGGGCACGCTGGTGCGCCGGCGCGAGCCGCACATCTATGTCGCCAACTGGTTCTATCTGGCGTTCATCGTCACCATTGCGCTGCTGCACATCTTCAACAATCTCTCGGTCCCGGTGTCGTTCTTCGGCACCAAGAGCTACTCTGCCTTTGCCGGCGTCCAGGACGCGCTGACCCAGTGGTGGTACGGCCACAACGCCGTCGGCTTTTTCCTCACCGCCGGCTTCCTCGGCATCATGTACTACTTCATCCCGAAGCAGGCGAACCGGCCGGTGTATTCGTACCGCCTGTCGATCGTGCACTTTTGGTCGCTGATCTTCCTCTACATCTGGGCCGGGCCGCACCACCTGCACTACACGGCGCTGCCGGAGTGGGCGCAGTTCCTCGGCATGACCTTCTCGGTGATGCTCTGGATGCCGTCCTGGGGCGGCATGATCAACGGCATCATGACGCTCTCGGGCGCCTGGGACAAACTGCGCACCGACCCGGTGCTGCGCTTCCTGGTGGTCTCGGTCGCGTTCTACGGCATGAGCACCTTCGAGGGGCCGCTGATGTCGATCCGCCAGGTCAACGCGCTCTCGCACTACACCGACTGGACGATCGGCCACGTCCATTCCGGCGCGCTCGGCTGGGTCGCCTTCATCTCGTTCGGCGCGGTCTACTTCCTGGTCCAGCACCTCTGGCGGCGCGAGCGGCTGTACTCGCAGCGCCTGGTCGAGGTCCACTTCTGGATCGCGACGCTAGGCATCGTCCTCTACATCACCGCGATGTGGGTCTCGGGCATCATGCAGGGGCTGATGTGGCGCTCCTACGACGACCTCGGCTTTCTCCAATATTCGTTCGTCGAGAGCGTGCAGGCGATGCATCCGTTCTACGTGATCCGGGCGCTCGGCGGCATCCTGTTCCTGACCGGCGCTCTGGTCATGGTCTACAACTGCTGGCGGACGATCCGCGGCGAGCTGCGCACCGAAGAGCCGATGGCGCCGGCCGCGGCACCGGTCGCGGCGGAATAGGGAGCGCGCGCCATGCTCGAGCGTCATGCGCTGATCGAGAGGAGCGGGCCGCTCCTTTTGGTGCTGATCCTGATCACCGTCTCGATCGGCGGCCTGGTCGAGATCGTGCCTCTGTTCACGATCGAGACCACGGTCGAGAAGGTCCAGGGCATGCGGCCCTACTCGCCGCTCGAGCTGGCCGGCCGCGACATCTACATCCGCGAGGGCTGTTACAACTGCCACAGCCAGATGATCCGGCCGTTCCGTGACGAGGTCGAGCGCTACGGTCACTATAGCCTGGCGGCCGAGAGCATGTACGACCACCCGTTCCAGTGGGGCTCCAAGCGCACCGGCCCTGATCTCGCGCGCATCGGCGGCAAGTACTCGAACGAGTGGCATGTCGCGCATCTGATCGACCCGCGCGCGGTCGTGCCGGAGTCGATCATGCCGCCCTATGCCTTCCTGCGCGAGCATGAGCTCGGCTTCGACGACATCGCCGACCATTTGCGCACCAACCGGATCGTGGGCGTGCCCTACAACGACGAGATGATCGCGCAGGCCAAGGCCGACCTGCACGCCCAGGCCGATCCCGACGCCGACCACGACGCCCTGCTCGCCCGCTATCCCAAGGCGGCGGTCGGCGACTTCGACGGCGATCCGACGCGGCTGACCGAGATGGACGCCCTGATCGCCTACCTCCAGATCCTCGGGCGCATGGTCGACTTCACCGACCTGCGCACCGAGGACGTGCTCCAGTAGGCGGGTGCAGGCCGATGGCCGCGACCATCTACGCCTGGGTCAAGCCGTTCTGGATGGCGTGGCTGGTCCTGGTGTTCGCGGCGATCGCAGTCTGGGCATTCTGGCCGAGCCGCAAAAAGAGCCTGGAGAAGCAGGGCGAGATTCCATTGCGCGACGATCCGGAGACTTAAGGTCATGCCGACCAAGGTCGAGAAGGACGCGATCACCGGGCAGGAAACCACCGGCCACGAGTGGGACGGTCTCAAGGAGCTGAACACGCCGCTGCCCAAGTGGTGGCTTTACGTGATGTACGCGAGCATCGCGTTCGCGGTGGTCTGGTGGGTGCTCTATCCGAGCTGGCCGTGGGTGCACGGCTATTTCCACGGCATCCTCGGCTACAGCCAGCGCAAGGCGCTCGACGAGCGGATGGCCGAGGCGGCGGCCGCCCGCAGCGCCATCACCAAGCGGCTGGCGGACGCCTCGCTCGCCCAGATCGCCGCCGATCAGGAGCTGAGCGCGATCGCCTACGCAGGCGGGCAGGCGGCGTTCAACGACAACTGCGCGCCCTGTCACGGCCTCGGCGGCGCCGGCCAGGGCAGCTATCCGAGCCTGGCCGACAACTCCTGGCTGTGGGGCGGCACCCTCGATGCGATCGAAACCACGATCAAGTTCGGCATCCGGAGCGGCAACCCGAACGCCCGCTTCAACGAGATGCCGGCGTTCGGCGCCGAAAAGATGCTCGATCGCAACCAGATCGACGACGTTGCGACCTACGTGCTCTCGCTCTCGGGCCAGGCCAACGACCAGTCCCAGGAGCAGGCAGCCGCGGTCAAGAGCGGCGGCGTAATCTTCGCCGAGCAGTGCGCCGCCTGCCACGGCGACGACGGCAAAGGCAGTCAGGAGCTGGGCGCGCCCAACCTGACCGACGACATCTGGCTCTATGGCAGCACCAAGGCGGACATCGTCCGCCAGATCTACCAGCCGCGCCAGGGCGTCATGCCGGCCTGGGAGGGTCGCCTCGACCCGGTGACGATCAAGAGCCTCGCGATCTACGTGCATTCCTTGGGTGGCGGCCAGTGAGCTTGGAGCTCCGCGGGTGAACCTCGAGCTCCAGTCAGCGCCGAGCGCGGGCGAGGTCGCCGTCGAGCCTGCGGTCTCCTTCAAGGAGCTGAAGAAAGACCCGCTCTACGCCAGCCGGATCAAGGTCTACGCCAAGGGGGTCCGGGGCCGCTTCCGCCAGATCAAATGGGCGGTCCTGACCCTCCTGCTCGGCATCTACTACATCGTGCCGTGGCTGCGCTGGGACCGCGGCCCGGGCGTGCCGGACCAGGCGGTCCTGATCGACATGCCGGGCCGTCGAGCCTACTTCTTCTGGATCGAGATCTGGCCGCAGGAGATCTATTATCTCACGTTCGTCCTGATGCTCGGCGCCTTCGGCCTGTTCCTCGCGACCAGCATCGGCGGCCGCGTGTGGTGCGGCTTCACCTGCCCGCAGACCGTCTGGACCGACCTCTTCATGTGGGTCGAGCGCCGGATCGAAGGCGATCGCGGCGCCCGCATCCGGCTCGACAAGGCGCCGCTCTCGCGCACCAAGGCCCTGCGCAAGGGAGCGAAGCACGCGGCCTGGCTCGTGATCGCGGCGCTGACCGGTGGCGCCTGGATCATGTACTTCAACGACGCGCCGACCGTGACCCGCGCCCTCCTGACCGGCGAGGCGAGCTTCGCGCAGTATTTCTTCTTCGGCCTGTTCACAGGCACCACTTACCTTTTGGCGGGCTTCGCACGCGAGCAGGTCTGCACCTACATGTGCCCCTGGCCGCGCTTCCAGGCGGCGCTGCTGGACCGGGACTCCTACGTCGTCACCTACGAGCGCTGGCGGGGCGAGCCGCGTGCGCCGCACAAGAAAGGCCAGACCTGGGAGGGCCGCGGCGACTGCATCGCCTGCAACAACTGCGTTGCGGTCTGCCCGATGGGCATCGACATCCGCGACGGCCTGCAGCTTGAGTGCATCGGCTGCGGCCTGTGCGTGGATGCCTGCAACGACGTCATGGACCGGATCGGCCGGCCGCGCGAGCTGATCACGCTCGACACCGAGCGCAACCAGCAGCTGCGCATCCAGGGCCTGCCGCCGACCACCCGGATCCTGCGGCCGCGCACCCTGATCTATGCGGGCATCCTGTTGCTGATCGGCATCGCCGTGCTGATCGGGCTGTCGGCTCGCTCGAGCGTCGACATCAACGTCCTGCACGATCGCAACCCGCTGTTCGTCACCCTCTCCGACGGCAGCATCCGCAACGGCTACACGCTCAAGATCCTGAACAAGAGCCATGCCCAGCGGCAGTACGCGCTCGAGATCGGGGGCCTGCCAGGAGCGACGCTTGCGGTGCTCGGCGAAGAGGGCGCTGTGCTCCCGGCCAAGCCGGACACGGTCGCGACCTACCGGGTCTACGTCACCGTCCCGCGCACGGCGCTCGGCGAGAAGGCCGAGGACTTGACCTTCGAGCTGACCGACCGGGCGAGCGGCGCCGGGGCGAAGCACAAATCCGTGTTCAGGGGGCCAGGATGATGGCATCGGTCCTGACGGGCGCGCGCCGCGCGCAGAGCGGATGGTGGATTCCCTGGACTTTCGTCGGCTTCTTCGTGGTCGTCTTCGCAGTCAACGGCGTCATGGTCTGGTTCGCCCTCTCGAGCTGGACCGGGCTCGAGACCACCAACCCCTATGAGCGCGGCCTCGTCTACAACCGGGCGCTCGAGGCCGCCAAGGAGCAGGCCGCGCTCGGCTGGCGGGCGGACTTCCACTTCGATCAGGCCGGCCCGCGCCACGGCACGCTCGAGCTCCGCCTGCAGGACCGGGATGGCGTGCGGCTGCAAGGCGCCAAGGTCGACGCTGAGCTCGTGCGCCCGACCGAAGAAGGCCACGACTTCGCCGTCGACCTGTCGGAAAGCGCCCCCGGCCGCTACCGGGCCGAGGTCGAGCTGCCGCTCGCCGGCCAGTGGGAGGTCCGCCTGGCCGCCAGCGCCCGGGGCGAGGTCTATCGCCTGAGCCCGCGGATCTACCTCGAGCCATGACCGCCGAGGCTGCCCTCCGCTCGCCCCCGACCGAGGCGGAGGTCCCGGAGCCGGTGCTGCTCGATCCGTCGAGCTACGTTCAAGGAGCTGGCGGCGGTCTCCATACCCTGCATCTGATGGTCGATGGCCTGCATTGCGGCGGCTGCGTGCGGCGGATCGAGCGCGCGCTCGCGGCCGAGCAGGGCGTCGAGACCGCGCGCGTCAACCTCACCACCCGCCGACTCGTGGTCAGCTGGCGCGGCGCCGCCGCGATGGCCGCCCGCCTGGTCGAAGCGGTGAGCCGCGAGGGTTACCGGGCAACGCCCTACGACCCGCGCCAGCTCGCCTCCGGCGACGCCGAGGCCGAGCGCCGGCTGCTGCGCGCGCTCGCGGTCGCGGGCTTTGCCGCCGGCAACGTCATGCTGCTCTCGATCTCGGTCTGGGCGGGCGAGGCCTACGCCATGGGCTGGGCGACCCGCGCGCTCATGCACTGGTTCTCGGCGCTGATCGCGCTCCCCGCGATCGCCTACGCCGGCCAGCCGTTTTTCTCCAGTGCGCTCGGCGCGCTCCGCAACCGGCGCACCAACATGGACGTGCCGATCTCGCTCGGCATCCTGCTGGCCGCTGGCATGAGCCTGTTCGAGACCATCCGCGGCGGCCTGCACGCCTATTTCGACTCCGCGGTGGCGCTGTTGTTTTTCCTGCTGATCGGCCGCTATCTGGACCTGCGCGCGCGCGGCCAGGCGCGTTCGGCGGCCGCTCGCCTGCTGGCGCTCGGCGCCGAGGCGGTCACGGTGCTGACCGCAGACGGCCGCCGCCAGGTGCTGCCGGCGGCGAGCGTCGCGCCCGGCATGACGGTGCTGGTCGCCGCCGGCGAGCGGATCGGGATTGACGGCCGCGTCCTCGCCGGCCGCTCCGAGGTCGACACCAGCCTGATCACCGGCGAGAGCCTGCCGCGCGCGGTCGGCGTCGGCGATCCGGTGTTCGCCGGCACGATCAATCTCGGCGCCCCGCTGCGCCTCGAAACGATTGCGGTCGGCGAGGGTACGCTGCTCGCCGAGATCGTCCGCCTGATGGAGCTGGCCGAGCAGCGGCGCGCGAAATACGTCGTCCTCGCCGACCGCATCGCGCGCCTCTACGCGCCCGCCGTCCACGGCTTAGCGTTAGGGACCTTCCTGTGCTGGACGCTGATCGGCGGCATCGCCTGGCAGACCGCACTGCTGTACGCGGTCGCGGTCCTGATCATCACCTGCCCCTGCGCGCTCGGGCTCGCAGTTCCCGCGGTCCAGGTGATCGCCAGCGGCCGGCTGCTGCGCAAAGGCGTGCTGCTGAAGTCGGCGACCGCGCTCGAGCGCCTGGCCGAGGTCGACACGGTGGTGCTCGACAAGACCGGCACTCTGACGCTCGGCCATCCGGCGCTCGACCCGCTTCAATCTGTCGACCGGGCAGCGCTCGAGTTCGCGGCCTCGCTCGCCGGCGCCAGCCGCCATCCGCTGGCGAGGGCGCTTTGTCGAGCAGCGCCGGGCGTGCCGGTTGCGGATGGCGTCAAGGAGGTGCCCGGCCGAGGCCTCCGCTGTGGCAGGGTCCGCCTCGGCAACCGCAGTTGGTGTGGACTGGAAGCGTCGGACGAGGCGGCGGGACCGGAGTTGTGGCTCGTTCGCCCTGATCGGCCGCCGGCCCGTTTTACGTTCAGCGACTCGTTGCGCGCGGACGCGGCCGCGGTGGTCGGCAGCCTGCGGGCGCAGGGCTTTGCGGTCGAGCTGCTGTCCGGCGACCGGCCGCCGGTGGTCGCCGCGGTGGCGAGCGGGCTCGGCATTCAGACCTGGCAGGCGGCCTGCACGCCGGCCGAAAAGTCCGCCCATCTCGACCAGCTCGCGAGCGAGGGACGCAAGGTCCTGATGGTCGGCGACGGCCTGAACGACGCCCCGGCGCTGGCGGGCGCCTACGTCTCCGCCTCGCCCGCGAGCGCCGTCGACATCAGCCAGACCGCAGCCGATGCGATCTTCCAGGGCGACCTTCTGCAGCCGCTCCTGGAGCTCCTGCAGGTGGCCAGGCGGGCGCGCTCCCTGATCCGGCAGAACTTCGCCATGGCACTCGCCTACAACCTGGTCACCCTGCCGCTCGCCATGGCCGGCCTGGTGACGCCACTGATCGCCGCGCTGTGCATGTCGGCCTCGTCGCTGGTCGTGGTCGGCAACGCGCTCCGGCTCGGGCGCAGCCGATGAACGGGCTGCTCTATCTGATCCCGGCCGCCCTGTTCCTCGGCCTGCTCGGCCTCGCGGCGTTCCTGTGGGCGCTGAGGAACGGCCAGTTCGACGATCCGGACGGCGCCGCCGAGCGCATCCTGTTCGACGATGACGAAGAGTGACGAGCCTTCGGCCTCGGTGATCGCGGTGCGCGGCTCGGTGATCGACGTCGCAGTGCCGTCGGGCGACCTGCCGGCGATCAACGAGGCGCTCGAGATCGCATGGGACGGCTCCTGGCGCCTGGTGGTCGAGGTCCAGAGCCACCTCGACCCCTCGAGCGTGCGCACGGTCGCCCTCCAGAGCTCGACCGGACTGCGCCGCGGCACGCCCGTGCGGCGCCTCGGCCAGCCGCTCAGCATGCCCGTCGGCGAGGCGGTGCTCGGCCGGGTGCTGAACGCCCTCGGCGATCCGGTCGATCGCGGTCCGCCGCTGCCCGCCGACGTCCCGCGCTGGCCGATCCATCGGGCGGCCCCGACGCTCGCCCGGCAGACCAGCGCGCGCGAGCTGTTCGCGACCGGGATCAAGGTGATCGACCTTTTGGCGCCGATCGCGCGCGGCGGCAAGGCCGCGATGTTCGGCGGCGCCGGCGTCGGCAAGACCGTGCTGATCATGGAGCTGATCCGCACCATGGTCGAGACCTACACCGGCATCTCGGTGTTCGCCGGCATTGGCGAGCGCTCGCGCGAGGGCCACGAGCTTTTGCTCGAGATGCGTCAGTCCAAGGTGCTGGAGCGCACCGTGCTGGTGTTCGGCCAGATGAACGAGCCGCCCGGCGCCAGATGGCGCGTCGGTCTGAGCGCGCTCACCATCGCCGAATTCTTTCGCGACGAGCTCGGCCGCAACGTGCTCTTGCTGATGGACAACGTGTTCCGCTTCGTCCAGGCGGGCAGCGAGGTCTCAGGGTTGCTCGGCCGACTGCCGTCCCGGGTCGGCTACCAGCCGACGCTCGCGACCGAGATCGCCGAGCTGCAGCAGCGCATCACCTCGGTCGCCGGCGCCACCGTGACCGCGATCCAGGCGGTCTACGTGCCCGCCGACGACTTCACCGACCCCGCGGTCGCCGAGCTGTTCAGCCATCTCGACAGCGCGATCGTGCTCTCGCGCCAGCTCGCCGCCGAGGGCATGTACCCGGCGATCGACCCGCTCGCCTCGACCTCGTCCTTGCTCGATCCACAGGTCGTGGGCCAGGCCCACTATCGTCTCGCCGAGGAGGTCCGCCACGCGATCAACCACTATCTCGAGCTTCAGGACGTGATCGCGCTGCTCGGGATCGAGGAATTGAGCGCCGCCGACCGGCTGATCGTGCGCCGCGCGCGCCGGCTGCAGCGTTTCCTCACCCAGCCGTTCCTGGTGACCGAGGCATTCACCGGCAAGGCCGGCCGCAGCGTGCCGCTCGTCGACACGCTCGCGGGCTGCCGCGCGATCCTGGACGGCGCCGGCGACGACTGGGCTGAGAGCTCGTTCTACATGGTCGGCACGCTCGAGGACGCGCGCCAGAAGGAGGCGGACGCCGGAAGGGCTGCCGCGTGAAGCTCAAGATCACGACCCCGACCGCGGTGGTCGCCGAGTTCGACGATCTTCTGCATCTGCGCGCCGAGGATGCGAGCGGCGCCTTCGGCATCCTGCCGCGGCATGCCGATCTCCTCACCGTTCTCGAGACCTCGGTGGTCTCCTGGCGCCGCGCGGGAGGCGTCGTCGGCCACTGCGCGGTGCGCGGCGGCGTGCTCACGGTCCAGGGCGGCCAACAGATCGCGATTGCGACCCGCGATGCGGTGCAGGGCGACGACTTGGTCAAGCTCGAGGCCGAGGTGCTCGCGGCGTTTCGCGCCAAGGCCGCCCTGGAGCACTCGGCGCGCGCCGATTCGGCGCGGCTGCAGCTCGCGGCCGTGCGCCGGATGTTCGACTATCTGCGGCCGGAACGCGCCCGGGGCGGGGGACTACCGCCGACGGGCGCCATGCGCCGGACGCCGCTCCGATGACCGAGGAGCCGGGCCACGACGGCAACTCGCTCGCCGAGCCGGTCCGCCGCCGGCGCGTCCGCGCAGAGCGCTGGCAGCGCGAGGGCGAGCGGCCGCTCAGCCACAACCTCGCCATGATCGGCGTGCTCGGCTGGCTGGTGGTGGTGCCGACCGTGCTCGGCATCTTCCTTGGCCGCTGGCTGGATCATGCCGCCGACAGCGGCATTTTCTGGACGCTCAGCCTGATGTTCCTCGGCCTCTGCCTCGGCTGCTGGCTCGCCTGGAAGCGGGTCAACGAAGCGTGAGCGCGGCCTTGGCAGAGATCCTGTGGCGGGCCGCACCCTTCGCGCTGCTCGGCGCCCTGCTCGGCGCAGGCTATTTCGCGGCCCTCCGGGGGAACGTCGAGCGCTACCTCGTAGGCGCCCCGCTCCGCCCGACCCTGGCGCTTCACCTCGGCCGGCTGCTGCTCGCCGGGCTCGCTTTCGCGCTGATCGCCAAGGCGGGGGCGGCCGCCCTGCTGGGCGCGCTCGCGGGGTTCCTTTTCGCCCGCGCGCTCGCGGTCCGGCTCGTGAGGACGGGATCGTGAGCGAATCGCCGCTGGTCGCACCGATCCTCTTCCACATCGGGCCGGTCCCGATCGCCGAGCCGGTGGTCACCACCTGGTGCCTGATGGCAGCGCTCGTCGCCGGCTGCACCCTCGTCACCCGGCGGCTGCGGCTGCAGCCCGCGCGCTGGCAGGCGGTGCTCGAGATCCTGGTGACCGCACTCGAGGACCAGATCACGGCCACCATGCAAGCCCCGGGGCGGCCGTTCCTGCCGCTGCTCGGCAGCCTGTTCATCTTCCTTGCTCTAGCCAACCTCTCGGGCATCCTGCCGGGGGTCCGGGCGCCGACCGCCTCGATCGAGACCGCGGCCGCGCTGGCGCTGATCGTGTTCCTCGCGGTCCATGGCTATGGCCTGCGCCGGCGGGGCTTGCGCGCCTATCTCGGCGCCTACGCCAAACCCACGGTGATCATGCTGCCGCTCAACATCCTGTCCGAGATCACCCGCACCTTCTCGCTGATGATCCGGCTGTTTGGCAATGTCCTCAGCGGCGAGTTCGTGATTGCCACGGTGCTGGCGCTCGCCGGGCTGTTCCTGCCGATCCCGCTGATGGCCTTGGAAATCCTGATCGGCCTGATCCAGGCCTACATCTTCACCGTGCTGGCAGCCGTGTTCATCGGCGCCGGCATCGGCAGCATCGAGAGGGGGTGAGCATGAGCGTCGAAGCGATCTCGATCCTGGCCGCGGCGATCGCGGTCGGGCTCGGCGCGATCGGGCCCGGGCTGGGCGAAGGCCGGGCGGTGGCAGCCGCGATGGACGCGATCGCGCGCCAGCCGGAGGCCGCAGGCGTCCTGTCGCGGACGCTGTTCGTCGGCCTCGCCATGATCGAGACCATGGCGATCTATTGCCTCGTGATCGCGCTCCTGGTCCTGTTCGCGAACCCGTTCGTGCACTGAGCAAGATGCGCATCGACTGGTGGACGCTTCTGCTCCAGGCCGCCAATTTCCTGGTCCTGGTCTGGCTGCTGCAGCATTTCCTCTACCGACCGGTGCTCGGCATCATCGCCGACCGGCAGCAGCGCACCGAGAGCGTGATTTCCGAGGCGAATGCCGCCAAGGCCGCGGCCGAGCAGCTGCGCGCCGAGCTGGAGCGGCAGCGCGGTGCGATCGCCAAGGAGCGGGATCAGGCGCTGGAGCAGGCGCATGCGAGTGCCAGGGCAGACGCTCAGCGGCTCCTCGAGAAGACCCGCGCCGATGCCGAGAAGCTGCTTGCCGAGGAGCGCCAGCGACTCGCCCAGGAGCGCACCGAGGCCGCGGAGGCGCTGAGGCAGCAGACGATCGAGCTCGGTCTGACGATCGCCCGCCGGCTGCTCGCGGAGACCGGCGCGCCGGGCCTGGATGCGCCGTTCGTCGAGCGTCTCCTCGCACGCGTTGAGAGCCTCGGTCAGACGGAGCGGCGGCAATTGGTCGGACAGCTGGCAGACGACCCTGCATTGCAGCTGGTGACCGCCGGACCTCTCGAGCGGGCGACCCGCGAGGCGTTACGGAGGCAGCTCCAGTCGGCAGTCGGCACCGACGCGATGGTGGAATTCACCGAGGATCCCGAGCTCATCGCGGGCGCCGAGCTGCACTTTCCCCACACGGTCCTCCGCCATAGCTGGCGGGACAGCCTCGGCGAGATCGAGGCGGAGCTGAAGCAGCATGGCGGGTCTCAAGGACAGGCTTGAGGGCTGGCTGCCCGAGGCGCGGGGCGCGGTCGAGCGCTACCGGCCAGAGGTGCGGCTCGAGCAGATCGGCCGGGTCGAGCGGATCGGCGATGGTATCGCGACGGTGTCTGGGCTGCCCGACGTCCGCCTCGACGAGCTGCTGCGCTTCGCGGATGGCACGCTTGGCTTTGCGGCCGAGTTGCGCGCGGACGAAATCGGCTGCGTGCTGCTCGGGACGTCCGATCATCTGGCCGCGGGCGGTCGGGTGCGGGCGACCGGCGAGGTGCTCGAGGTGCCGGTCGGCGAGGGGCTGCTCGGCCGGGTCCTCGATCCGCTTGGCCGGCCGCTGGACGGCGGTCCGCAGCTCGCGCCTGAGCGCTTCGAGCGGGTCGAGCAGCAGGCACCCGAGATCATCGAGCGCGAATTGGTGACCCAGCCGCTCGCGACCGGCATCCTGGTGATCGACGCGTTGTTCCCGCTTGGCCGCGGCCAGCGCGAGCTGATCGTCGGCGACCGCGCCACCGGCAAGACCGCGCTCGCGGTCGACGCCATCATCAACCAGCGCCGCAGCGACGTGATCTGCATCTACGTCGCGGTCGGCCAGAAATCGTCCTCGGTCAAGCAGGTGATCGAGGCGGTGCGCACGCACGGCGCCTTCGAACGCTGCATCTTCGTGATCGCCGAGCCGGAAATGCCGCCCGGGCTGCAGTGGCTCGCCCCCTACGCCGGCTTCACGATGGGCGAGCACTTCCGCGACCGGGGCGGCGACGTGCTGGTGGTGATCGATGATCTCTCCAAGCACGCCGCGACCCACCGCGAGCTCGCCCTGCTGCTGCGCCAGCCGCCGGGGCGCGAGGCCTATCCGGGCGACATCTTCTACATCCACGCGCGCCTGCTCGAGCGCGCCGCCAAGCTCAATGCCGAGCGCGGCGGCGGGTCGCTGACCGCGCTGCCGATCGCCGAGACCCAGGCCGGCAACCTCGCGGCCTACATCCCGACCAACCTGATCTCGATCACCGACGGCCAGTTCTATCTGGACGCCAAGCTGTTCCACGAGGACCAGAAGCCCGCGGTCGACGTCGGCCGGAGCGTGTCCCGGGTCGGCGGCAAGACCCAGCCGCCAGTATTGCGCGCGCTGAGCGCCTCGCTCCGACTCGACTACACCCAGTTCCTCGAGCTCGAGGTGTTCACCCGGTTTGGCGGCATGGTCGATGCCCGCACCCGCAAGACCATCGAGCACGGCCGCCGGATCCGCGCCGTGCTCTCGCAGCCGCAGTACCGGCCGCAGCCGCTCGCGGTGCAGGTGACGCTCCTGCTGGCGCTCGCGGATGGGTTGCTCGATGGGCTCGAGCCGGACCGGGTCGCGGAGCTCGGGCCGAAGCTGCCGGACTGGCTTACCGAGCACGCCGCCGCGGCCGCGCACCGGGTCGAGGCGAGCGGCGAGCTGGACGACACGCGGACGGCACTGCTGGCTGCCTTCCAGCAACTGGTTGCGGACATGGGCGCGGCCTGATGGCCGGACGGCTGGCCGATGTCGAGCTGCAGCTGCACAATCTGCACGAGCTGCAGGACATCGTCGGTGCCATGCGCGCGGTCGCGGCGATCCGCCTCCAGGAAGCCCAGGCTGCGCTCGACGGCACGCGCGCCTACGCCCTGGTGATCGGCGCTGCGATCGCGGAGGCCTTGCCACTGTTGGCCGGGCCGGCCCGGCATGCGATGGCCCGGCCCGGGGCAGCTTCCGGGACCGTGCTGTTCATGGCCGAGCACGGCTTCACCGGCGCGTTCAACGACCAGCTCGCGGACGCGGCTCGGCTGGGGCGGGGCGGCGGCGAGCTCCTGTTCGTGGTCGGTGGCCGCGGCCAGGCATTGATCGAGGAGCGCGGCCTCAGCCCAGCCTTCGCGACCGGCATGGCGACCCACGTCGGCGCGGTCACCGAGACCGCACGGCGAATCGCCGATGCCCTTTATGAGCGCCTCGAGCGTGGCCGCCTGACCACCGTCGAGATCCTCTATTTCCGCCATCAGGGTGGCGGCCGGCGGACGCTCGAGCGGCAGTCGCTGCTGCCGGTCGACCTCGAGCGCTTCGGCCCTTCACGCTCGGCGGCACCGCCGCTCACCAACCTGGCACCAGGTGCCCTGATCGAGGGGCTGATCGAGGAGTATCTGTTCGCCGAGCTCGCCCATGCCGCGATGGAGAGCTTCGCCAGTGAGAACGGCGCCCGCCTCGCGACCATGCAGTCGGCGCGCGACAAGCTCGACCAGCGCCTCCTGGCGCTCAGGGCGCTCGAGGGCCGGCTGCGTCAGGAGCAGATCACCGGCGAGTTGCTGGAGATCATGACCGGTGCCGAGGCCGTGCGCTGACTTGCAGCTCAGTCGAGCCCGACCTCGTGCTCCTCATCGAGCAGGTCGATCGTGGGGGCACCGCCGCCCAGCCCCGCCTGGGTCCGGATCGCGGTCTCGATCGCGGCCGCGGTCTCGGGGTGCTCCTTGAGGTAAGCCTTGGCGTTCTCGCGCCCCTGGCCGATCCGCTGGCTGTCGTAGGAGAACCAGGAGCCCGACTTCTCGACCACGCCCGCGCGCGCGCCGAGATCGAGCAGTTCGCCGGTCTTGGAGATGCCCTCGCCGTACATGATGTCGAACTCGACCACCCGGAACGGCGGTGCCACCTTGTTCTTGACCACCTTGACCCGGGTCTGGTTGCCGGTGACCTGCTCGCGCTCCTTGATCTGGCCGATGCGGCGGATGTCGAGGCGGACCGAGGCGTAGAACTTGAGCGCATTGCCGCCGGTGGTGGTCTCGGGGTTGCCGAACATCACGCCGATCTTCTGGCGGATCTGGTTGGTGAAGATCAGGATGCAGTTGGACCGGTGGATCGAGGCGGTGAGCTTGCGCAGCGCCTGGCTCATCAGCCTTGCCTGCAGGCCCATGTGGGAATCGCCCATCTCACCCTCGAGCTCGGCCTTCGGCACCAGGGCGGCGACGCTGTCGATCACCACGAGGTCGATCGCGAGCGAGCGCACCAGCGTGTCGGCGATCTCGAGCGCCTGCTCGCCGGTGTCGGGCTGGGAGATCAGCAGCTCATCGATGTTGACCCCGAGCTTGCGGGCGTAGCCCGGGTCGAGCGCGTGCTCGGCGTCGACGAAGGCGCACACGCCCCCCGCCTTCTGGGCCTCGGCGATGCAATGCAGCGTGAGCGTGGTCTTGCCCGAGGAACTCAGGGCCATAGATCTCGGCGATCCGGCCGCGCGGCAGGCCGCCGACGCCCAGTGCCAGATCGAGGCTGAGCGAGCCGGTCGAGACGGTGTCGATCTCGACCACGCGGTCGCGCGCGCCGAGCTTCATCACCGAGCCTTTGCCGAAAGCGCGCTCGATCTGGCCGATGGCCGCGTCCAGGGCCCGCTGGCGATCGCCCGCGTCCCGCCTCAATGAAGTCGCCAGCTCCGCCATATCGCTTCGCCCTCGCTATGCCGCCGCGCGCTTTATACGCTCTGCCGATCCGCGCGGAAAGTGCTGGATCAACCAAACCTGTGGGTAAGTCGCGCCGAGCTTTCCCTCGACAATCCCGGCCGGGCTGAGTAGCTGGAGACTCCTGGGCGACCGAGGGCATCGTCATGGCACGGCAGACGGACCTCCTGCTACTCTGCCACGGTCCTTTCGAGCTCGAGGTCTGTCCCGGGCTCGGCGGCTCGATCACCGCGTTCCGCGCCGACGGGCGCGACCTGATGCGGCCGGCGGAGCCGGCGTTCTTCGCCGATCGCGATCCCTTCGCGGCGAGCAGCTTCCCCCTGGTGCCGTTCTCGAACCGGATCGCCGATCGGCGGTTCGGCTTCCAGGGTCGGATCTACGAGCTGCCGCGAAACTTCCCATCCGAGCCACATGCGATCCACGGTCAGGGCTGGCAGCTCGCCTGGACGGTCGTCGAGGCGAATGCGCGCCGCGCCGTCCTCGAGCTTGCCCACCGGATCGCCGTCACGCCCTTCGACTATCGGGCCCGCCAGACCCTGGCGCTGGCCGACCGGGGCCTGGACATCACCCTCGAGGTCACCAACGCGGGCTCGGGTCCGATGCCCGCGGGCCTGGGCGTCCACCCCTATTTCGTCCGCACGCCCGGCGTCACCCTCCGAGCGCGCCTCGATCACGTCTGGCTCGCGGACGAGCGCAAACTGCCGACCAAGCCGGCGCCGCTACCGGCCGGATGGGACTTCGCCGGGACGCCGCGGCTGGCCGATCTGGCGATGGACCACTGCTTCGGCGGCTGGGACGGCAGGGCGGAGCTCCACTGGCCGGAGACCGGCATCACGCTCGCGCTCGAGGCCGACCCCCTGTTCGGCCATCTGGTGATCTACATCCCGCGCAGCCAGGACATGTTCTGCGTCGAGCCGGTCTCGCACGTCAACGACGGCTTCAACCTCGCCGATCGCGGCACCCCGGACACCGGGGTCCGCATCCTGGCTTCGGGCGAGACGCTACAGGGTCGCGTCGGATTCCACCTCGGCTGAGCCGGCGCCATCACTCCTTGGCGACCCAGCGTTCGCCCCGCTTGCGGTATTTCTGCTTGACCGCGCTCCAGGCGACCCGGTGGGCGGTCTCCTCACGTGAGGCGTCGCCGCGGCGGTCCTCGGCCGATTTGTACTCCTCGAAGGCGTGATTGAACGCCTCGCGGTAGATCGTGCGCGCATGCTCGGGTAGATTGTCGTGAACCGATTTCGGCAGATCGGCGTTCCGCTCGTAGGGCATCGACCTTGCTCCCGAAGGTGACCGGACCGCGTCGGACAACACCCGTCCGGTCGAACGAGTTCCAGGATGACCGCAGCCAGCGAACGACCCGTCCTGGTAGTCGGCGCCGGACCGACCGGTCTGGCCGCCGCCCTCGAGCTTGCGCGCCGTGGCCGGCCGGTGCGGATCATCGACAGGAATGCGCGCCGCTCGCAGCACTCCAAGGCGATCGGGGTCAACGCGCGCACGCTCGAGCTGCTGGAGCCGTCGGGCGTGACCGAGCGTCTGCTCGCGACCGGCCTGCGCCTGCGGCACTTCAACTTCCGCAGCGCCGATCGCCTGCTCGCCACGATCGAGCTCGGCCGCGTCCGGCACCGCTACAACTTCATGCTGGCGCTGCTCCAGGCCGAGACCGAGCGGCTGGTCGAGCAGCGGCTGGCCGAGTACGGCACCGAGGTCGAGTGGACGAGCGAGCTCAAGGGCCTGGAGGCGGGCACCGATCGGGTGCGGGCGCACCTGGTCGCGGGCGGCACGGAGCAGACCGTCGAGGCCGACTATCTGATCGGTGCCGATGGCGCGCACAGCGCCGTCCGCCATGCCCTCGGTCTGCCCTTCGAGGGCGAGACCGATCCGTCCGAGTGGTGGCTTGCCGATGTCCGCCTGTCCTGGCCCTTCGGCGAGGCGGAGGTCAGCCTGTTCGCCCGGCCGGCCGCGGTCCTGGCGGTGATCCCGATCGAGCCCGGCCTCTACCGCCTGGTCTCCAACGGCCCCGATCCCCTGACCCTGTTGCCGCCCGGGTCGACCGTGCAGGCGGAGGTCTGGCGATCGGCCTTCAAGATCAGCTACCGGCAGGTCGGGACCTATGGCCAGGGGCGTGTGTTTCTGGCCGGGGATGCCGCCCACGTCCATTCACCGGTCGGCGCGCGGGGCATGAACCTCGGCATCGAGGACGGCACCATCCTCGCCCGCAAGATCGCCCTCGGCGGGCTCGAGAGCTATTCGGCCGAGCGCCATCCGGTCGGCGCCCGCGTGATTCGCCAGACCCACGCGCTCACGCGCCTGGTCACGGTCCAAAGCCCCTTGGCGCGCTGGCTGCGCGACCAGCTGTTCGCCAGGGTGATCGGGCCGGCAGCGCCGGTCCAGCGCGCGCTCGCGCGCCGCGTGCTGGGCCTCGCTTGACGGCGCCGCGAAAGGCTGGATCATGGCAGCCGGTGGCAAGGGACAGTGAGATGCGAAGGACGGGCTGGTGCGGGTCGGGCTCGGCGGGACGCGGGCTGGCGGCGCTCGTGCTGGCGGTGCTCTGGAGCGGGCCGGCACCGGCGGCCGAGCCGATCGGCTCGGTCAGCGCGCTGGTCGGAGAGGCAGAGGTCACCGGCCAGGGCGAGACCCAGGCGCGGCCGCTGGCGGTCGGGACCAAGGTCTTCGAGGGCGATCGGATCCGCACCGCGGCCGACGCTAAGCTGCGGCTGCAGCTCGCGGACGACTCGGTGCTCACGCTCGGCGCCGCGACCGACCTCGATCTCAGCCGGTTCCAGTACGCCCCAGAGCAGGCCGCGCGCCATGCCCTGCTCGAGGTGCCGCGCGGCATCATCCGGGTATTGGTCCAGCTGCTCGTGGCCAATTCCGTATTCGAAGTGCAGAGCAATACCGCGGTCGCCTCGGTCCGCGGTACCGAATGGATCGCCGAGGCCCAGCCGGGCGCGACCGCAATCGTGGGCCTCGCCGGCCGGGTCGCGGTGCGCAACGCCGATCCCGCGCAGGCGGGCGAGGTCGTGCTCCTCCCCGGCGAGGGCACCACGGTCCCGGCCGGGGCGCCGCCGCAGGCGGTCAAGACCTGGGGTGCCGCCCGCAAGAACGCGTTCATCGCGAGGACCAGCCTCCCCTGATCCCGAAGCTGCTCGGGCGCGCGTGGCGGTCGCCGTTCGGGGCGGCGCTGCTCGCGACCGTCGCCGCCTGTCTCTCCTACCCGTCCGCCAGCCGCCTCGCGGTGGTCCACAGCCTCGAGGGTCAGCTCCTCGATCTCCGGTTCGAGCTGCGCCCCGCCGGGCCGCCCTTCGAGGCGGTCGTCCTGATGCCGATCGACGATCGGAGCCTCAGGGAGATCGGCCGCTGGCCGTGGAGCCGGGCGATCATCGCCGAGATCGTGCGGCGCCTGGCCGGGGCCGGCGCCCGAACCATCGCGCTCGATCTGCTCTTGGCCGAGCCCGAGCAGCCGGATGTGCCGGCCGCCGCCCTCGAGAACCTGCGCGCCGAGCTGCGCAGCCGGGAGCGAACCGGAGCGCCGGCGCGCCCGGCCGAGATCGACGCCCGGCTCGAGGAGCTGCTCAAGGGCGCGGACGGTGATGGCCAACTCGCCGGCGAGCTCGAGCGCGCCGACAACGTCATCCTCCCGTTCTCCTTCGGCGCGGGGTCCGGGCACGCCGGCGAGCCGCTGCCGCCGCCGGTTGCGGCCGCGGCGATCCGGATCGTCCGTCAGCCGCCGGGTCGGCCGCCGCCCTCGCCCCGGGCGGAGCCGGGCGTGCTGGCGCCGATCCCGATGCTCGCGGCGGCGGCCGCCGGGCTCGGCCTGGGCGACATCCCGCTGGACCCCGACGGGGCGGCGCGCTTCGAGCGGCCGGTGGTAGCGTTCGGCGACCAGTACCTGCCGTCGTTCGCGCTCGAAGCGGTGCGCCACTATCTCGGCATTGGCCGCGACCAGGTCCAGCTGCTGCTCGGCGAGGGCGTTGCCCTGGGCGACCGTTTCCTGCCGACCGACGAGGGGCTGATCCCGGTCAACTACCGGCGCCCCGGAGCGTTCGAGACCATCCCGGTCTGGCGCCTGCTCGACGGGAGCGTCGACCCTGCCGACCTGGCCGGCAAGCTGATCGTGATCGGCGGCAGCGCTGCCGGCGTCGGCGATCACTTCCGATCGCCCTATGTTCCCGAGCTGCCCGGCTTCGAGCGCCATGCGGCGATGATCGACGACATCCTGCGCCAGGATTTTCTGATCCGGCGACAGTCGGCTTTGCCGCTTGGACTGGCCACAGTTTTCCTCGGCGGGCTCGCGATCGGCGGCCTCGCGAGCGGGCTCGGCCTGATCGGGACGACGCTCGGCTTTCTGGCCCTGACCGGCGTGGTCGTCGCCAGCAATATCTGGGCCTTCCTCGACCGGGGCCTCTGGCTCGATCTGCTGCTGCCGATGGCCGGTCTGGCCGTCGTCTTCGGCGTCGCGCTTGCGCACCGGTACTTCGTCGGCGAGCGCCAGGAGCGACGGCTGCGGGCGGCCTTCAAGCACTACCTCAGTCCGGCGCTGGTCGAGCAGGTGGCGCACGACCCGGCCTTGCTCCGTCTCGGCGGCGAGCAGAAGGAGCTGACCGTGCTGTTCGCCGACCTGCGCGATTCGACCCGGCTTGCCGCCGCGCTCGCGCCGGCGCGCTTCGCGGAGCTCCTCAACGAGGTGTTCGGGGTCCTGACCGGCGCGCTGTTCGACCAGGGCGGCATGCTCGACAAGTTCGTCGGCGACGGCCTGGTGGCCGTGTTCGGCGCACCGCTCGCCCAACCCGACCACGCGCTGCGCGCCTGCCGCGCCGCGCTCGCGATGCAGGCGCAGCTGCAGCCCCTGCAGGCCCGCTGGGCGCGCCCGGATCTGCCGCCGCTCGAGGTCGGGATCGGCATCAACAGCGGCCCGATGATCATCGGCAACATGGGCTCCAGCGACCGCTTCAACTACACCGTGATCGGCGACGAGGCGCATCTCGGCGCCCGCCTCGAGGCCGCCAACAAGGATTTTCGGACCCGCATCCTGATCAGCGAGGCGACCTGGGGGCAGGTCGCGGACCAACTCGCGGCACGCGAGCTGGACGTGGTGACGTTCCGCGGTCTCGATCGCCCGGTGCGCGTGTTTGAGCTCCTGGGACAGCCGCCGCTGCCCGCGGACCAAACCCGGCAGGTCGACCTGTTCAGGGCCGGGCTCGCCGCCTACCGCGAGGGCGACTGGGCGACCGCACTCGCCCGCTTCGAGCGGCTGCTGGCGATCGCCCCCGACGATCGGCCGAGCCAGCTGTACCGCGAGCGCTGCCGCGCCCGGCTGACACCACCGCTCACCGGCCACGCCGCGGACGGCAGCTGATGCCGGCGAGCCGCGGCGGACGCCCGAGTCAAGCCGGCATCCGGCAGGGTCGATCGGCCGGCTCAGCCCGCGTACAGCCGCCCGACCACATTGGCGATCAGCACCGGCCCGCTGACGGTCGCCACCAGGCCGGCACCCCAGCCGAAGGACCGCATCGCGACCATCGCGAAAAAGCCGATGGCGAAGGCCAGGCCTCCGACCACCGCGAGCTTGACCAGAGCCACCAGCCGGACGCGCGGGGAGCGCGCCGCGGCCGCCTCGGCGACCGGCCGCCGTACGGGCAGGCCGGGAAGCAATTCGGCGCTCGACATGTCAGCAGACCCCCATCCCGAGGACAGGACGCCACCGATCGGCGCTGGTCGCTGCCTGCCCCGCCCCCTTGCGATGCAGATACGATCTCTTTGAGCACGTTCGGTGGGTCCTTTGAGGAGTGTAATGCGCCGATGGCGGCCCGCCAACGGCCTGATCGCGCGCCGGTTCGACGCCGCGCTGAATCGGTTTCGATCTGTTGATTGTGCGCAACAGGTCATGTGACCTCGCGGTCACACATTCGATCGCCCGGCCGTCGTCGGCGACGCAGATCTGGTCACGGCGCTGCTGCCCGCTGGCTGTCTCGAGGCCGCCAACAGGGTTTCCCGGACCCGCAGCCTGATCGATGAGGCGGCGCCGCGGAAGATCTCGGACAGCGGTCACCTGTGAAGCAGCTCACAAATGCACGCGATAAACTGTGCTATCCCGAAATTGCGAGTCGGGCCCATGAGCCCCGGATCCATGCCAAAAGGGGTGACCGAAATGACAAGGAGTTGTGCGGTCGGCGCAGTCATGCTGGCGAGCCTTGTGCCGTTCGCCGGCGCGGCATCGGAGCTCAAACCGATGCAAGGCGGCACGTTCGTGCTCGGCGATCAGAGCGCGTCGATCTACTACACGGTCAGCGGCGACGCCTTCGAGGTCGTCACGACCATCGGGCCCAGCGACGGCTCGGGCGGACCGATCCGCCTGGTCGGCTTCCTGCTACCCGGCGAGAAGCAGATCGTCTCGGCGGGGGAGTATGGGACGACAGCCCCACCGCAGGAGCTGGTGCTGACTCACGACGGCGACCTGCTCACGATCACGCAGCCGGCAGAGGAGGTCGCCCGTCAGGTGCATCAACCCGGAAGCCCGTGCCATAGCTCCGCTTGCCGAAGTTGAGCCAGTACCGATCAGTTGCTGGGCCCAGCGTGCTGGCCGGACCGACGCTCATCGCGAGCGCGCCGGCCGGCGACGGCCTACAGTCCCCGCGGCGCGCGCCTGCAGATAGGCGTAGATGTCGGCGATGTACCGCGCCATTGGGGTCGCCGGCGAAGCCCCGCATGACCGAGTTGCCACGCGCGCGGCCGTTGTTCACGACCCTGTGAAGCAACTCACAGATGCGCGGGATTCCCCGTGCTACACCGGGCTGCGGGTGAGGCCCGTGAGGCCGGATCCATGCCAGAAAGGGCTAGGGATATGATGAAGAACTTTGCGGTCGTCGCACTGATGCTGACCAGCCTTGCGCCATTTGCCGGCGCGGCATCAGAGCTCAAGCCGATGCAAGGCGGCACCTTCGTGCTCGGCGAGCAGAGCGCGTCGATCTATTACACGGTCAACGGCGACACCTTCGAGGTCGTCACGACCATCGGGCCCGCGGACGGCTCCGGTGGACCGATCCGTTTCGTCGGCTCCCTGCAACCTGGCGAGCAGCAGACCGTATCGGCGGGGACGTACGGGCCGATGACCCCGCCGCGGGAGCTCGTGCTGACTCACGAGGGCGACCTGCTCTCAATCGAGCGGACGCCAGAGGACGTCGCAACTGACTAGACTAGTGCGGAACCGCTGGCGTGCTCCCCGCACCGACGCTCATCGCGAGCGCGCCGGCCGGCCACGGCCGACGGTGCCCGCGGCGCGCGCCTGCAGATAGGCGTAGATGTCGGCGATGTACGGCGCGACGTTGGGATCGTTGGCGAAGCCACGCATGACCGAGTTGCCGCGCGCGCGGCCGTTGTTCACGACCTCGGCGAACTGCTCGAAGGGCAAAGGCCGCTCGATCAGGGACGGAGCGAACGTGCTGCCGAGGCCATCCGCGCCATGGCAGTGGCTGCAGGTGGCGCTGTAGCGGCGATAGCCGTTCAGGATGGCCCGTTCGACCGTAGCCTGGTCGGGCTTGGCGGCCTCGCTGCCGCCGGCTTGCCCCGCGGCCGGCGCATTCTCCTCGAGGACGGCGGCAAGGAGCGTGAGGACGAGCCAGCGCCACACGAGCCGGCGGCGGGTTCGAGCGAAGCTCCCGGGCCGGGCGCGCACGGCGGGATCTTGAGCTAGACCCAGCCGCCGTCGGCGACGTAGGTCTGATTGGTCATGGCGCTCGAATTGTCGGCCGCGAGGAACAGCACAATCCGCGCCATGTCGTCGGGGTAGAGCTTGCGCTTCAGGCACTGGCGCTTCATCAGCTCCTCCTCGCCTTCCGGGGTGAGCCAGAGGCTGACCTGGCGCTCGGTCATGATCCAGCCGGGGGCGATCGAGTTGACCCGGATGTTGTCGGGCCCGAAGTCGCGCGCGAGCCCGCGGGTCAGGCCCGCAACCGCGGCCTTGGCGGCGGTGTAGCCGGGCATGCCGCCCTGGCCCACCATCCAGCTGACCGAGCCGAAGTTGACAATCGAGCCGCTGCCCGCGGCCTTCATCATCGGGTGGACCGCCTGGGCGGCGAAGAACTGGTGCTTCAGGTTGACCGCGAGCCGGTCGTCCCAGTACTCGGGCGTGACGGTGTCGAACTTATGCCGCTCATCGTGGGCGGCGTTGTTGACCAGCACGGTGATCGGCCCGTTGGCCGCCGCGATCTCGGCGATCGCGCGCCGCAGCGCCTCGATGTCCCGGAGATCGCATTCGACGAACAAGGGCTTGGGGTCGCCCTTGGCCGCGATCTCCTGGACCAGCTTCCGGCTCGGCTCGGCCGCGATGTCGACCAAGCCGACCTTGGCGCCCTGGGCCGCAAAGTGACGGACCAGGGACGCGCCGATCCCCGAGCCGCCGCCGGTGATCAGCACCGAGCGTCCCTTGAGGCTCGGGTAGATGGCGTAGACATCGGTGTCGCTCATTGCGGCCCTCCCTTTCCTTTCCCAGTGACTTCGTCCGGAGCGCTCAATCGGCGCTCGCGGCACTGAGCGCGTCCCGTCGCCCGCGCCAGGCGCGCAGGCCCCAGCCGACGATCACCCAGGCCCAGATGACGAGCGTGATCACCCCGAACACCGCCGCGATCGGGCGCTCGAAGAAGCCGAGCAGGTTGCCGTCCGACTTGATCATCGTGGTCATGAAGTTCTCCTCGACCAGGGGCCCGAGCACGATGCCGAGGATCGTCGGGGCGATCGGAAAGCCGTTGTCCTCCATGACGAAAGCGAGCAGGCCGAGCACCAGGATGATGCCGACCCCGAACACCGTATTGTTGATCGCGAAGGCGCCGACGATGCAAAAGATCAGGATCACCGGCATCAGGATGTCGCGCGGCACGTGCAGGATCTGGCGCGACAGCCGGATGGCGGCGTAGCCGAGCGGCACCATCAGGACGTTGGCGACGAAGAACACGATGAACACGGCATACAGCAGCTGGGGCGCGTGCAACAGGATGGTCGGGCCCGGGTTCATGTTCTTCATGTAGAGCACGCCGATCACGATCGCGGTGATCGAATCGCCGGGGATGCCGAACACCATCGCCGGGACCCAGGCGCCGCCCAGCGCCGAGTTGTTGGCCGCGCCGGCATCGACCAGGCCCTCGACGTGGCCATGGCCGAACCGCTCGGGCTCCTTGGAGAAGCGCTTGGCGACCGCATAGGAAATCCAGGCGGCGATGTCAGCGCCGGCACCCGGCAGGATGCCGACGACCACGCCGATCACGTTACCGCGCATGATGTTCAGCTTGTAGCGCCAGAGCACCCGGCCGAGGCCGCGGAAGATGTGCACGAGGGCCTGATGGGGCACCTCGACCGGCGGCTGGGTCGCGGTGGCGTAGCGCAGAATCTCGCTGATCGCGAACATGCCGATCATCGCCGGGATGAAGCTGACCCCGCCCAACAGCTCGATGCTGCCGAAGGTGAAGCGCGGATAGCCGGCGGTGACGTCGATGCCGATGGACGCGATGAACAGGCCGATCAGCAGCGAGGTCACGCCCTTGACCGGCGCGTCGGTCGCGACGAACACCGCGCAGCTGAGGCCGAAGCACGCCAGCCAGAAGTACTCAGGCGAGCTGAAGCGGAGCGCGAACTCGGCCAGCGCCGGGGCCGAGAAAGCGAGCACGGCGGTGCCGAACAGGCCGCCGATCGCCGAGGTCGTGAGGCACACGCCCAGCGCCAGCTCCGCCTGCCCGGCGCGGGTCATCCGATAGGCGTCCTCGACGTAGGCGGCCGAGGCCGGCGTGCCGGGGATGCGCAGCAAGGCGCCCGAGATGTCGCCGGCGAAGATCGCCATCGCCGAGGCGGTCACGATCGCGCCGATCGCCGGCACCGGGTCCATGAAGAAGGTGATCGGCACCAGCAGTGCTGTCGCCATGGTCGCGGTCAGACCGGGCAGCGCCCCGACCACGAGGCCGAACACCGCGGCCAGGGTGAGCACGAGCAGGACATAGGGGTCGAAGACCAGGCCGAGCGCGGTCTCGAAGGGCGACATGGGGTTCACGCCAGCGGGGGCTGAATGGACATGGGCGCCTCAGTACAAGGGCGGCGGCTCAGTAGATGATCGGCTCGAGCAGGCCGAGCGGCAGCGGCACCAGCAGCAACTGGGTGAACGCGTAGTCGACCACGAGCGTGACCGCGAGCGCGATCACGAGCGACGAGACCGGCCGGCCGCGGAACAGGACCAGCCAGCCGAACGTGAGCAGGAGCGCGGTCGGGATGAAACCCAGCCAGTCGGAGCAGAGAATGTAGAACAGCAGGCCGCCGACGATCGCTCCGAAGCGGACCACGTGCAGCGGCGAGCGCAGCCAGGGTCCGCCGCCGAACAAGGGCACCGACGACAGCCGGCGCAGCCCGCTTATGCTCAGGATCAGCCCGGTGCCGATCAAGCCCGCGCCGATCAGCACCGGGAACAGGGCCGGGCCATAGTCCTGCCCGGGCATCGCGGGGAAGGTGCGCGTGTGCCAGATCATCGCGCCCGCGAACAGCAGCAGCACGACCCCGATCACGGCGTCGTTGACCCGCACGGCGCGCCCTCCCCTCGATCGGTTGGCGGCGGTGGCGGCCGGCGCTATTTGGTCAGGCCGACCGCCTTCATGACCTTGCCCAGCGACGCGTCGCTCTCGGCCATCCACTGCTCGAAGCCCGCGGGATCGCGCCAGACCAGGCCGAAGCCGCGTTTCGCCATGAAATCCTTGAATTCCTGGCCGTCCCAGATCTGCTTGAGCAGCGGCACGAGCTTCTGCGAGACCTCGTCGGGCATGCCCTTGGGGCCGGCAATGCCACGCCAGGCCGCGACCTTCCAGTCGAGGCCGGTCGCCTCCTTCAGGGTCGGCACGTCGGGGAACGCCGGGTTGCGCTCGTCGCTCATCACCGCCAGGCTCTTGACCCGGCCGGCCTCGAGCAGCGCCTGTGCCTCCGGCACCGAGCAGGGGACGATGTCGACGCCACCCGCGACCAGGTCCTGCAGGCCGGGTGCGGCGCCCTGGCTCGGCACCCACGGCGCGGCGTCGGGCGCGATGCCGGCCGCCTGCAGCATGCCGGCCAGCGCCAGGTGCCAGATGCCGCCCTGGCCGGTGCCCGAGCCCTTGTACTGGCGAGGCTTGGCCTTGACCGCAGCGAGCAGGTCCTTGGCGGTGTGCCACTCGGAATCGGCGCGCACCTGGAGGCCGGCCGGGTCCGCATTGTACAGCACCAAGGGCGTGTAGTCCCTGTAGCTCAGCTCGGTCAGGCCCTGCCAGTGCATCATGCCGATCTCGACCGTGACCACGCCCAGGGTGTAGCCGTCGGGCGCCGCGGTCGCGATCGCCGAGTGCCCGATCACGCCCGAGCCGCCGGTGCGGTTGACCACGCTGACCGGCACGCCGAGCTTCTGCTCCATCAGACTCGCGAGAATCCGGCCGGTGGCGTCGGTGCCGCCGCCGGCACCCCAGGGTACGATCAGGGTGATCGGGCGGTCGGGGTAGGCAGCCTTGGCCGGCCCGCCGGCCCAAGGGCTGCCGAGGAGCGCGACCCCGACGACGGCCAGACCGGCGAGCTTGGCGAACGATCGCATGAGCTTGATCCCTCCCTGGGTGGACCGGGCGGCGCTCAGCCGCGCGGGCTGCGATTTGACGTGGCGGTTGCGCCCGGCGTCCCTGTGAGCCGGGGTGGGACGCGACTGTAGTGGACTTCCGGGCGCTTGGCAAAAAGGCGCGCCGGACCCGCTCGCCGCCGGATTTCCCAGCCCCACCGGGAACAATACTGGGAGTATTCACGATAATTATCCGCATAGATAATCTGGTTGAAGTTCGCAAGGCTGCTTGGTAATCTTCAATGCGTAATAGGGACCGTGCGGTTCCTGTTTCACTGTGCGATGGATTGCGCTAGACCAAATTCGTGAGCGCAGAGCGAGCAGCGGAACGCAGGATGCCAGCCCGACACCGTCGGCCACCCTCAGGGTGCCACGGAGTTGCGGGGCCGGCGGGCGGCCCGGATCGGGCGGGCCAACCCGGACGACGGCATGGCAACCAGGCGGCATGGCAACCTAGATGTCCGGGCGTGGCAACCTAGATGTTAAAGGAGGGGCCGATCGGCGTGGCCCGTCACCTTCCCGGCATGAGATTTGCGTCGATCGGCAGCTTGGAAGGATGTCCTTAACGCAATGCTCAGACATTCAGCTCTAGTGTGCCGTCGACGATCCCTTGGGTGGACCCCGTCCGTGTCGGTTCGCGTTCCGGTAGCAAGGGCCCCAGGCCTGCCGGCGGCCGGCCGGGAGCGGGCGGCGGCGACGCGACCAGCGAGGACCTAGTCAGCGAGGTGGAGTGTATGGCCAAGCAGACGATCGATTTCGCCAAGCTCATCCAGGAGGATCGGGAAACCCGCCAGACGCAGCACTGGCATGGCACCTTCATCGAATATCTGGAACGGGTCAAGGCCGACCCGGCGCTGGTGAATCTGTCGCACCGCCGCCTCTTCGACATGATCGACTCGGCCGGTGTGACCGAGATCAACCCGGAGAACGACCCGCGCACCCAGCGGCTGTTCGGCGACGAGCGGATCAAGGTCTACAGCTTTTTCAAGGACGAGTTCTTCGGCATGGAGCGCACGCTCGACAAGATCGTGCGCTACTTCCATTCCGCGGCCATGGGTGGCGAGGAAAGCCGGCAGGTGCTCTACCTGATGGGCCCGGTCGGCTCGGGCAAGAGCTCGCTGGTCGAGCGGCTCAAGCGCGGTCTCGAGGAGCTGGCGCCGATCTACGTGATCGACGGCTGCCCGATCCATGAGCAGCCGCTGCACCTGATCCCGCGCCATCTGCGGCCGGCGTTCGAGGAGATGCTGGGAGTCAAGATCGAAGGCGACCTCTGCCCGGTCTGCCGCTATCGCCTGATGGACGAGTTCAGCGGCCGCTACGAGGAGGTGCCGGTCCGCACGGTCAACTTCTCCAAGCGCGGCCGGCGCGGCATCGGCGTGGTGCCGCCGGTCGACCCGAACAACCAGGACACCTCGGTGCTGATCGGCTCGGAGGACATCTCCAAGCTCGACCGCTTCTCCGAGGGCGATCCGCGGGTGCTCGAGCTCAACGGCGCCTTCAACGTCGGCAACCGCGGCTTGGTCGAGTTCATCGAGGTGTTCAAGAACGAGACCGAATATCTGCACACCATGATTACCGCGACCCAGGAGAAGTTCGTCCCGGCGCCGGGTCGCCACGGCACGATCTACGTCGACACCTGCATCGTCGCCCATTCCAACGAGGCCGAGTGGCAGAAGTTCAAGGCCGACCACACCAACGAGGCGATCCTCGATCGGATCGTGGTGGTCAAAGCCCCCTACAACCTCCGGTTGTCGGAAGAGGTCAAGATCTACCAGAAGTTTCTGGCGCGCTCGAAGTTCGAGGCCTGCATCTCGCCGCACACCCTCGAGATCGCCTCGATGTTCGCGGTCCTGACCCGGCTCGAGCCGACCGCCAAATGCGATCTGATGACCAAGCTCCGGCTGTACAACGGCGAGGAGGTGGTCGAGAAGGGGCGGACCAAGAAGCTGTCGGCCCGCGAGCTCCACGAGGACGCCAAGCGCGAGGGCATGTTCGGGATCTCGACCCGGTTCATCATGAAGGCGCTCGACACCGCCCTCAGCCAGAACCCGAAGTCGATCCACCCGATCAGCGTCCGCGAGGCCCTGATCAACATGGTCAAGGAGGCCGACCTCGCCGAGGACGTCAAGAAGCAGTACCTCGAGCACCTGCAGGACACGCTGCACAAGGGCTATCTGGAGCTGCTCGAGAAGGACATCACCAAGGCGTTCATCTACTCCTACCGGGAGCAGGCGGAGACGCTGTTCCAGAACTATCTGGATCACGCCGAGGCCTACGTCACCAAGTCCAAGGTGCGCGACCACAACACCCGCGACGAGCTGCAGCCGGACGAGGCGTTCCTGAAGTCGATCGAGGAGCAGATCGCGATCATCGGCTCGGCCGCCGACGGCTTCCGGCAGGAGGTGATCGCCTATCTCTGGGCGAGCTCGCGGCGCGGCGAGAAGATCGCCTACACCGCCTACGAGCCGCTCAAGGAGGCGATCGAGCGCAAGCTGATGAACTCGGTGCGCGAGCTGTCGCGGATCATCACCAAGGCACGCACGCGCGACGAGGAGCAGCAGCAGAAGTACGACACCATGGTCCAGAACCTGATCGAGGGAGGCTACTGCGCCGACAGCATCGACGTGATCCTGAAGTACGCCGCCAATCACCTCTGGCGTGATTGAGCGCGGCGGCCGATCCGTCGCTTAGCTGACCGGCCAGGCATCGAACGGATGGCAATCTTCCGACCGTACTCATCCTCGGACGCGCTCCGCTCCGACCGCAGCGCTGGCGACCGCCAGCGCCATCGCGACAAGCTGCGCGAGGCGATCCGCGACAACATCGCCGACATCATCTCGGAGGAGTTGATCATCGGCCGGGCCCGGGACCGGATCATCAAGGTCCCGATCCGCGGCATCCGGGAATACCGCTTCGTGTTCGGCGACAACCAGGCGCAGGTCGGCTCCGGCGACGGCGAGACCGAGCCCGGCCAAGTGGTCGGCAAGGCACCCAAGGACGGCGAGGGCGCCGGGCGCGCCGGCGACCAGCCCGGCATCGACTACTACGAGACCGACGTCACCCTGGATGAGCTGATCGAGATCATGTTCGAGGATCTCGAGCTGCCCGACATGGAGCGCAAGATCCTGCGCGAGGTGATGTCCGACCGGATCGCCAAGCGCAAGGGCTACCGGCGCTCCGGCGTGCGCGTCCACCTCGACCGTCGGCGCACCGCCAAGGCCCGCATCCGGCGCAAGATCGCGACCACTCGCGGCGGCGGGCTGCCGGCACCGGTCGTGCCGCCGCATACGGCGCTCGGCGACGACGCCAGCGAGGAGCGCTTCCCGTTCCGGCGCGAGGATCTGACCTACAAGCGCCTGGTCGAGGACACCCGCGAGGAGTCCAACGCCGTCGTGCTGTGCATCATGGACACCTCGGGCTCCATGGACAGCATGAAGAAGTACCTGGCGCGCAGCTTTTTTTTCCTGCTCTATCAGTTCGTGGGCACCAAATATCAGAACGTCGAGCTGGTGTTCATCGGCCACCACACCCAGGCGCGCGAGGTCACCGAGGACGAGTTCTTCCACAAGGGGGAGTCCGGCGGCACCCTGATCTCCTCGGGCTACAACAAGGCGCTGGAGATCATCCACGACCGCTATCACCCGAGCCTGTGGAACGTGTACGCATTCCACTGCTCGGACGGGGACAACTTCGATTCCGACAACGCGGCCGCGCTCAAGGCGGCCAAAGAGCTCTGCGACATCTGCAACCTGTTCGGCTACGGCGAGATCAAGCCGCTCGGCTCGCACTACTACGAGAGCTCGATGCTCGACATGTTCCGTAGGCTCGAGGCCGACAACTTCCAATCGGTGCTGATCGAGCGCAAGGAGGACATCTGGCCGAGCTTCAAGGCGTTCCTGTCGCGGGATCGGGCCAAGGCGGTCGCCTGAACCGCGCCCCTGGCGGCCGACGAGCGGGTCGGGCAGGCCTCACGAAAGCACGCGAGAGGTAGCATGGCGACGGCGAACTGGGATCTCGACGACCTCGTCTACTGGGACGACGCGATCCGCGAGCGGGTGGCGGAGTTCGGCCTCGACTGCTACACGCAGGAGTTCGAGGTCTGCGATCACAATCAGATGCTCGGCTTCATGGCCTATCACGGCATGCCGGCCCACTATCCCCATTGGAGCTTCGGCAAAACCTACGAGAAGACCAAGACCATGTACGACCACGGGGTCAGTGGTCTGCCGTACGAGATGGTCATCAACTCCGATCCCTGCCTTGCCTATCTGATGCGCGACAACTCCCTCTGCCTGCAGATCCTGACGGTTGCGCATGTGTATGGGCACAACGACTTCTTCAAGAACAATTTCACTTTCGCGAACGCGACCCGGGCCGAGCAGACGCTGTCGCAGTTCAAGACGCGCGCGGACCGGGTGCGCGACTACGAGGAGGACCCCTCGATCGGTCTCGAGCGGGTCGAGGCGCTGATCGACGCTGCCCACGCGCTGTCGATGAACAGCCGGCGCAACCCGGCGATCCGCAAGCTCAAACCCGAGGAGCAGCGCCAGCGCCTGATCGAGGCCGCGGAGCCGCCCCACGACCCGTTCGCCCGCCTGCATCGCCGGCCGGACTACGTCGAGCCCGACCTGCGCCGGGTGCCGCTGGAGCCCGAAGAGGACATCCTGCTGTTCATCCGCGACCACAACCGGCATCTTCAGGCGTGGGAGCAGGATGTCCTGACGATCATTCACGACGAGGCCCAGTACTTTCTGCCCCAGATCGAGACCAAGATCATGAACGAAGGCTGGGCCAGCTACTGGCACCACAAGATCATGAACAGTCTCGATCTGCCCCAGGAGATCTATCTGGAGTTCCTGGTCCGGCACAATCAGGTGATCTGCCCGCATCCGGGCAGCATCAATCCCTACCATGTCGGCTTCAAGATCTGGCAGGACATCGAGCGCCGGTTTGACCAGCCGACCAAGGCCGAACTCGAGATGTATGGGCCACCGGGCAAATCGGGGCGCGAGAAGATTTTCGAGGTGCGCGAGACCGATCGCGATGCGTCGTTCCTGCGCCGGTTCCTGACCGAGGAGCTGATGCGCGAGCTCGATCTGTTCGAGTTCGAGCCGCGCGGCGACAACCTGGTGGTCACCAAGGTCTCCGACCAGGACAACTGGCGCGAGGTCAAAGACACCCTGATCAAGACCGTCGGCATGAACGCCCAGCCGGTGATCAAGATTCATGACGCCGACTACGGCAACAACCGGGCTCTTTATCTCAAGCACGACTACGACGGCCGCGATTTGCACATCGGCTACGCGGAGAAGACGCTGGGCTACCTGCATCAGCTGTGGGGGCACCGGGTGCTGCTGGAGACTCTGATGAAGGGCAAGAAGACCCTCTTGTCCTACGGCGAGCATGGCTTTGACGCCAAGCTGATGCGCTGACCCGTCTCTCTCCGTCACGGATCGTCGCATCGTGGCGACGGTCGGGCCGCGACCCTCGGCCGCGATTGCCGGCCGCCCCTGCGGCGTCCCTTGCCATCGGCCTCCGGGATACGATCTGAAAGCCGGGCGCTGAATGGAAGCGCCGGTCACGCGTTCTGGCTACCGTTGAGCTGCTGCTCTCGAAGCTGACGCAATCGGCGGCGACCATCGTCGTCCTCTCGTCGCCTGTGTTCCTGCTCGTGGCACCTGCAAGGGGCGGCCGGGCGCGCCTGGCAGCGCGCACCCCGAGTCGACGGCCGGCTTGACCGGCCCGGGTGTCTGCCGCCGGCAGCTCAAGGCAGGATCTGGATCTGCTCGGGGTGGGACAGTTCGATCAACGGGCCGCCGGCCTCGAGCACGAAGCCGCGCACCTCGATCCGCCGGCCGGCGAGCGCCAGGACGTCGAGGCCGGAACGCTCGAAGCGATCATCCAGCTCGGCGCGCCGCAGGCGCAGGGTGAAGTCGGAGCGCCAGTCGCGGCCGAAATTGACGTAGACGTAATCGTGGGTCGACGCCACGCGCAGTACGCGGCCCTGGACGATCTGGAAACTGCCGATGGCGTCGGCGACCCGCTCGACGCTGCGCGGCGCGAACGCGGGGTCCGCCCAGAGCCCGCGCTTCCCGTTCCGCGCGACGCGCTCCAGCGCCAGCATCTCGGCGGCGCGCTGGACCTCGCCGGGCCGGGTCTCGACCTCTGCAAGCCCCTGCTCGAGCAAGGCGCCCTGCAGCCACGTGCCGTCGGCGCGCTCGACCTGGGCGACCAGATCGCCGTAGCGATCGAGCGGCGCCGCGGCCGTGCCAAGCCGGACCGACTGCCCGGCCAATAGCCCGGCGAGCGTCGCCTGGGCCTGCTCGGTGAGCTGCGCGCCCGGGCCGGCCGGCAGGCGGATGCCGGCGAGGCGGACCGTCCGACCATCGGCCAGCTCCACGCGGTCGCCGGCCGGGACCCGGGCGACCGCGAGGGGTGCGCTCCAGGCGAGATCGTCGGCCCCGCCGCTGCGCGCGCCGAGAACGAGGCCGAGGAGGATCAGGGCGAACCGAATCGTCACACGCATTGGTGCATCTGCTGCGCTGCCGGGCCCATTCAGGGTAGCATGACCTACACCCACTGATGTGACGATCTGGGGTGGGGTCGCGAAAAGGAGACGAGTGTGCCGCAAAGACGAGGCTGGCGTGGCCTCTATGTCGCCCTGGCGACGCCGTTCTGCGCCGACGAGGCGCCGGATCTGGCGCGGCTGGCGGCGCGGGCCAAGGAGCTGCTGGCCCAAGGTTGCGACGGAATCGCGCTGTTCGGGACAACGGGCGAGGGGCCGGCGCTCCCGGTCGCGGCTCGGCGCCAAGGGCTCGAAGCCCTGCTCGGGGTGGGCATCCCCGCCTCCCGGCTGGTCGTCTCCGCGAGTGCCACGGCGCCGGCCGATGCCCTGGATCTCACCCGTCATGCGCTCGCCAGCGGTGTCCGCGACCTCCTGCTGACACCAGCGTTCTTCCACAAGGCGGTCGACGACGACGGGCTGTTCGCCTTCTATGCCGGGTTGATCGAGCGCGCCGGCGGCGCCCCGCTTCGCCTCATCCTCTACCACATCCCCTCGGTCACCGGCATCGGCCTCAGCCTTGATCTGATCGGGCGTCTGGCAGCCGACTTTCCCGGCGTGGTGGTCGGGATCAAGGACAGCGGCTTCGACTGGGGCTTCACCCACAGCCTGCTCGAGCGCTTTCCCGAACTCGAAATCCTCACCGGCGAGGAGAGCCATCTGCCGCAGGCGCTGGCGCTGGGCGGCGCCGGCACGATCTGCGGCATGGCGAACTTCAGCGCCCCGCTGCTGCGCCGGATGATCGACACCGACGATCCGCACGAGCGCCGGATCCTGCTCGATCTCTTGGTCGCGATCGAGCAGGCCATCGACCGCAGCGGTGCGTTTCACCAGGGCCTGCGCGCGATCCTCGCCGACCAGACCGGGGAGCCCGCCTGGCAGCGCTGCCTGCCGCCGGCCTCGCCGCTTGCGGATGACCGCCGGCGCGCTCTGCTCGCCGAGTTCCGCCGGCTGCAAGATGAGGTCGAGCGTCAGCTCGGCGCCGCCAGGAAGCCCTGACCGGCGCCGCGCCGGCGCGCATTCGCCATTGACCGGAGCCGATCGGCGACCGCTAAATCCCTTCCGTCGCCGATGAGGACGATCACCAACGAGGCGCCACCAACGAGCGACCCATCAAGGGAGACAAGACCCATGCAGATCCGCGGCATCCACCGGCGCTTCCTTTTGGCGCTCGGCACGCTCGCGCTGGCTTTGCCGATCCTTGGCCACGCCAGCCAGGCCCAGGAGAAGAAGGTGATCCGGATCTCCACGCCCTCGGTGCCCGAGGAGTGGAACGCCCAGATGCTCTACGTCTTCAAGGACTGGCTGGAGCGCTCGGCGCCGGACCAGTTCGACGTCCAGATCCACCTCAACGCGACCCTGTTCGCCCAGGGCACCGAGGTCGCGGCGATGCAGCGCGGCAACCTCGAGGTCGGCCTGATCTCGGCCCAGGACATCGCGCGCCAGCTGCCCGAGTGGTCGATCTTCACCGCCGGTTACCTGTTGCGCGACGTGCCGCATCAAAAGGCGGTGTTCTACGGGCCGATCGGCGACGAGCTGTTCAAGAAGGTCGAGGGCGACATGGACATCGAGATCCTCGCCGTCTCTTACCTCGGCACCCGCGAGCTCAATCTGCGCAAGAAGCGCAAGGTCGAGACGCCCGCGGACCTGGCCGGGGTCAACCTGCGCATGCCGGGCTCCGACACCTGGCAGTTCCTCGGCAAGGCGCTCGGCGCCAACCCGACCCCGATGGCCTTCAACGAGGTTTATCTGGGACTTCAGACCGGCACGATCGACGGCCAGGACAACCCCTTGCCGACCGTGCGCGCGGCCAAGTTCTACGAGGTCACCGAGCAGATCGTGCTGACCCATCACCTGGTCGACAGCCTGTTCTTCGCGATCGCCAAGCCGTTCTGGGACGGCCTGACCCCCGGCCAACAGATCCGGGTCAAGAACGCCGCCCGGGCCGCGACCGAGTTCAACGATCAGAACGTGCTGCTCGAGGAGCAGGACGACGTCGCCTTCTTCAAGAAGCAGGGCCTCGAGGTCGCCACCCCCGACGTCGAGGCGTTCCGCGAGCGCGTCCAGAAGATGTACCTGGAGTCCGATTTCTCCAAGGACTGGACGCCTGGCCTGCTCGACCGGATCAACGCCACCAAGGCCGAATGAGCGGGGGCCTCTCGTCGCCGGGACGGATGGCCGGGCCGCAAAGCCGTCTGTCGCGGCACCTCAAGCGGGGCGCCGAGCTGATCGCGGCGCTGATGTTCGCCGCCATGTTCACAGCCTTCCTGATCCAGATCGTGACCCGCTATGTGCTCGACAACCCGGCCGGCTGGACCCTCGAGTTCTGCACGCTCGCCTACGTTTGGATCGTGTTCTTCACGAGCGCCTTCGTGCTGCGGGATCGCGATCACATCGCGTTCGATCTGCTCTATCACGCAGCACCTGCGGGCCGCCGTCGCGTGCTGGCGCTTGCCCAGAGCCTGATCCTGACAGCGACCTTCCTGATCGCGCTGCCCGGCACCTTCGACTACGTGAGCTTCATGCGCCGGGAGAAGACCTGGGTCCTGCACATCCCGTTCGACCTCGCGTTCGCCTGCTTCCTTCTGTTCATGGTCATGATGATCCTGCGCTCGGGCCTGCGGATCTGGCGCCTGCTCGGCCGCGGCTGGCGGGACGAGCTTGGATGAGCCCCTCGCTCGTCCTGATGTTCGGCCTGTTCTTCGGCTTTTGCGCGATCGGCCTGCCGATCGGCTTTGCGATGATCTCATCCGGCATCATCTTCCTGGCGCTCGGCCACCAGGACCTCGGCCTGCTCACCGATCAGATCATGAACAATATGTACCGGAGCTTCGTCCTGCTGGCGGTGCCGCTCTTCATCTTCGCAGCCGACGTCATGAACGTCGGCTCGATCAGCGACCGGCTGCTCAACTTCGCGATCCTGCTGGTCGGCCGGATCCGGGGCGGGCTCGCGTATGTCAACGTCGTGCTTGAGCCTGATCTTCTCGGGCATGAGCGGCAGTGCGATCGCCGATGCCGCCGGGCCCGGCAAGCTGATGATCCAGCTGATGCTCCGGGACGATCGCTACCAGCCGGGCTTTGCCGGTGCCATCACCGCGGCCTCGGCGACCATCGGCCCGATCGTGCCGCCCTCGATCCCGATGGTGCTCTACGCCCTGGTCGCCAACACCTCGGTCGGCTACCTGTTCCTCGGCGGCGTGCTCCCGGGCCTCCTGATGGCGCTCTGCCTGATGATCGCGGTCGCGGTGATCGCGAGGCGGCGGGACTTTCCGGTCGAGGCGCCGGTGGCGCCCGCGCGCCGGCTGCCGATCCTGCGCGACGCCTTCCCGGCGCTGCTCCTGCCTGCGATCCTCCTGGGCGGCATCTATTCGGGTGCGGTCACGCCGACCGAGGCGGCCGCGGTCGCCGCCGCCTACGCGCTGCTGCTGGCCGTGGGCCTCTATCGGGCGCTCTCGCTCAGCGCGCTGGTCGAGGTGCTGATCGGCTCGGCGCGCTCGACCGCGGTGGTCGCCATGGTGATCGCCGGCGCCTTCCTGTTCAACTACATCGTCTCGGCCGAGCAGGTGCCACTGCGGCTTGGCGGCTGGCTCACCACCCTCCAGGTGCCGCCGCTCGCCTTCCTGCTCGCGATCAACCTTCTGTTTCTGGCGCTTGGCTGCTTCGTCGACACCCTGCTCATGCTGCTGGTGATCGTGCCGATCCTGATGCCCTCGGTCCGGGCGCTGCACATCGACACCGTGCATTTCGGCGTCGTGATCATCGTCAACATGATGATCGGCCTGATCACGCCGCCCTATGGCGAGCTGCTGTTCGTGATCAGCGGCGTCACCGGCATCAAGCTGCAGGCCATGATCCGCGAGATCTGGCCGTTCCTGCTCGTCTTGATCCTGGCGCTGCTGCTGATGGTGCTGCTGCCCGAGATCGTGCTGTGGCTGCCGCGCCGGTTCGGCTACCGCTGATCCCGCGGCTGCAGGCATGAGACCGCGGCTGACGCCGGCAGGTCTGATCGGGCTCGCCTGCATCATCGAGGTCCTGAGCATGGCCCCGCTCTCGACCTTCCCCTCGCTGATCCCGGTGTTCCGCGCCGCCTGGGGGATCAGCAACACCGAGGCGGGCTGGATCAGCGGCGTGTTCTTCGCCGGCATGCTCGGCGCGGTCGCGATCGGCACGGCCTTGACCGACCGGATCGACGCCAGGCGCGTGTTCGCGAGCGGCCTCGCGATCGGCGGCCTCGGCGCCCTCGGCTTCGCTGATGCGGCGCAGGGCGCCTGGTCGGCGGGCTTCTGGCGCCTCCTCCAGGGGGTCGGCTTCGGCGCCACCTACATGCCGGGCCTGAAGCTCCTGACCGACCTTCTGCCGGCCCACAGCGCGAGCCGCGCCACCTCGTTCTACACCGCGACCTACTATCTCGGCGCCGGCCTGTCCTATCTGCTCGCGGTCGACCTCGAGGCGGCGCTCGGCTGGCGCTGGACCTACGCCCTGGTGGCGGCGGGGCCGCTCGCCGGCCTGATGCTGGCGCTCCTCCTGATCCCGACCCCGCCGAAGCACGGCGCCGAGGCTCGAGACCCGCCTGCTCGACTTCCGCCCGGTCCTCGCCAGCCGGCGGGTGCTGGGCTTCGCCCTGATCTACGGCCTGCACAATCTGGAAGTGTTCGCGTTCAGCAGCTGGCTCGTGCCATTCCTGGTGTTCAGCCGCTCGCTCCAGGACCCGGCGACGCTCGGGCTCGACTGGAGCCTCGGCACGATCGCAGCGCTCGCCTCGGTCGTGGGCCTGCCGGCCAGCATCGCCGGCAACGAGGTCGCCCAGCGCATCGGGCGCCAGCGCGTGATCGATCGGGGTGATGATCGGCTCGGCGACCCTCGGCGTCGCCCTCGGCGCGCTCGCGAGCACCGCCTACGCCCTGGTCGTCGCCCTGACCTTCGCCTACAGCGCCGCGATCGCGGCCGATTCGGCGACCACGACGGCCGGCATCATCCAGGTGGCCGAGCCCCGCTCCAAGGGCACCACGATGTCGCTCTACGCGATCATCGGCTTCACCGGCGCCTTCGTCGGACCGGTGATCTTCGGCACCGCCCTCGACCTCGCGGGCGGCGATCAGGTGGTGCGGGCCTGGCTCGCCGCCTTCGGCGCGATCGCGCTGCTCGTGCTGCTCGGGCCGCTGATCGTGCGCTGGCTGATCGGCATGGGGCAGATCGGGCGCTGAGGCCGCGCTTGCCCGGGTGCCGGCTCAGTTGCTCGCGGCGGATGCCGCCTGCCCGACGCGCACGGGTTCCAGTCGCTCGGGCGCACCGGCCGTCGCCGGCCCCTTCAACGCCTCGAGAATGCCGCGCGAGCGCGCCTCGGCCTGATAGGCGCGGATCGCCTGGCGGGTACGCAGCCCGAGCTGGCCGTCGATCGGGCCAGGGTCGAAGCCCTGCAGGCTCAACAGCCGCTGCGCATCGGCCACCAGATCGACATAGGAGGGGGCCTCATCCAGGTCCGGGCCGTCGGTGCTCTCGATGGTCTCGCTCGGCGCGCCGGTGGACGCGGGGCCCGCCGGGCCGGCCTGAGCGGGTCTGACCCACGGCCCGCTGAGGGCAACCAGCCCTGCGAGCGCGACCAGCGAGCCGAGCGCTTTGATCATGGGCGTCCTCCAGCCTGCGTCTTCGAGCCGTTAGATTATCGTCAACCATACGCGCCGGCGGGGGCGCCCGCAAACCGAGGCGCTGCGATTTGTCCTGGCCGGCCTGCGCATTACTTGCCAGCTTGGTGCCGGAAAGCCACGGATAGGCAGCAGGCCAACCAGACCAGCGGAGGAGCATCGAGATGAACCAGGAGCAGGAGTACCGGCCAGCAAAGCTGGACAAGCCGGGTCGGGGACGGATCTACGACAGCATCGCCGAGACCATCGGCAACACGCCGCTGGTGCGCATCCCGCGCCTCGCGAAGGCGCACGGCGCGCGCGCCGACGTCACGCTCAAGCTCGAATTCTTCAATCCGATCGGCAGCGTCAAGGACCGGATCGGGGTCAGCATGATCGAGGCGATGGAGGCAGCGGGCAAGCTCGGTTCCGGCGCGGTCCTGGTCGAGCCGACCTCGGGCAATACCGGCATAGCACTCGCCTTCGTGTGCGCCGCGCGCGGCTACCGGCTGATCCTGACCATGCCCGAATCGATGTCGATCGAGCGCCGCAAGATGCTGGCCTACCTCGGCGCCGAGATCGAGCTGACGCCGCGCGAGCTGGGCATGAAGGGCGCGCTCGCCAAGGCCGACGAGCTGCTGGCGACGATCCCCGGTGCGGTCATGCCGAGCCAGTTCACCAATCCCGCCAATCCCGAGATCCACCGCCGGACCACCGCCGAGGAGATCTGGGCCGATACCGGCGGCCGGGTCGACTGCATCGTCTCCGGCGTCGGCACCGGCGGCACGCTGACCGGCTGCGGCCAGGTCCTGAAGCCAAGGCGGCCGGGCCTGCGCATGGTCGCGGTCGAGCCCGAGGCGAGCCCGGTGCTCTCGGGCGGCCAGCCCGGACCGCACATGATCCAGGGCATCGGCGCGGGCTTCATCCCGGCGGTCCTCGATGTCAGCCAGATCGACGAGATCGTCAAGGTCGGCAACGACCAGGCGTTCGCGTTCGCGCGCGAACTCGCAAGGCTCGAGGGCATCCCCGCCGGGATCTCCTCCGGCGCCGCGCTGGCTGCCGGCCTCGCGGTCGCCAGCCGGCCCGACATGGCCGGCAAGCTGATGGTCGTGATCATCCCCTCGTTCGCCGAGCGCTATATCACCACGGCGCTGTTCGAGGGGTTGTAGTCGCAAGCGCAGAAAGTCCCGATCTTCACACTTGAGGCGGCGCGTCCGGGCCGGTGGCGCGGCCGGCGCGCCCGCCAGAGGTGAAGCCGGCGCGGGAGCGGGATGAGGACCCTCGGCCGCTGCCGCTACTTCATCACTTCGGCGAGCGCGGCGGAGAAGCCGAGCAGGGAGATCGGGACGCCGACCTGCGGCTGCTTGCCGTGCTGATCGAAGACGTGGAAGCCGACGATCGCCTTGGTTCCCGCCTTCAACCGGGCCAGGAGATCGGGCTTGAGCAGCACCTCGACCCGGCAACCCTCCTTCTCGCAACGCGCGATATCGACCTTCTGCGGCTCGCTGTCGTCGATCTTGAGGGACGCGCCGGGCGGCAGGGCGATCCCGAGGGGCAGCAGCACCAGCATGCCTGGCGAGTCGAGGGTGGGCACCCGCCCGACCACGGCGAGCATCACGCGGTTGCCCTTCTGGTCGACGATCCGCTGACGCATCTCGCACATTTCGGGCTTGCCTTTGCCGAACACCTCGCAATGGAGGGTCCAATCCTGGAACACCTGACCGTCCCGGGCGCCAGGGCCGGCGCCCTCTGGCGCCGGAGTTGGGGCTGCGCCCTTCGGCGCCTGGCCGGCCGGCGCCTGGCTCGGCGTTGCCTGGCTCGGTGTCGCCTGGCTCGCTTGGGCAAGCGCCGGGGCCGGAGCGCTCGCGCCGAGCAGGGCGGCGAGCAGGAGGATGGCGAACGACGCGCCCGGCAAGCGCGCAGATGTCGGGGCAAGGTCCATGACGGGTTCTCCACTCGGCTGGCTGTAGTCCGGTCGCGCCACCCGGTCCGGACTACAAGATGTGCGTCGGGTGGGTGGATGCAACCCGGCGAATCCGCCTAAGGGTGACCTCGGCGGTCCTCTCTGATCATGTCGGCCGCCTTCTCGGCGATCATGATCACCGGGGCGTTGGTGTTGCCCGACGTGATGGTCGGCATGATCGAGGCATCGACCACCCGCACGCCGGCGAGACCGTGCACCCGCAGTCGATCGTCGACCACGGCGCCGGGATCCGCGCCCATCTTGCAGGTGCCGACCGGATGGAAGATGGTCGTGCCAATCACGCTCGCCGCCTCTGCAAGCTCCTGATCGCTGTGGAATCCGGCCCCGGGTTTGAGCTCGTCCGGCTGGAACCGGGCGAGCGCGCGCGCGGCGCAGATCCGCCGGGTCAGGCGGATCGCGTCCGCGGCGACCATCCGATCGCCCTCGGTCGCGAGATAGTTCGGCCGGATCGCGGGCGGCACACCGGGTTCCGGACTCCTGATCCGGACCTCGCCGCGGCTCTCCGGGCGGAGGTTGCAGACCGAGGCGGTGAACGCCGGGAAGGGATGCAGCGGTTCGCCGAACCTGTCCAGCGAGAGCGGCTGGATGTGATACTGGAGGTTCGGCGTCGCGCGCGCTGGATCGGAGCGCGCGAAGGCGCCGAGCTGCGAGGGCGCCATGGTCAGCGGCCCACGCCGGAACAGGAAGTACTCCACCCCCATCCAGCCGCGCGCGAGCAGGCGGCTCGCCTGCTCGTTGAGCGTGCGCGTGCCCTGCACCTTGTAGATCAGGCGCAGCTGGAGATGGTCCTGGAGGTTCGCGCCCACGCCCTCCAGGGCATGCACGGGCTGGATGCCGGCCTCCTGCAGCGGCTCGTCCGGGCCGACCCCCGAGAGCTGCAGGAGCTGCGGCGAGCCGATTGAGCCGGCGGCGAGGATCAGCTCGCCCTTGACCGAGGCGTAGGCATCACGGCCGTCGCGGCGGACATGGAGGCCTGCGGCGCGGCGGCCGTCGAACGCGATCCGGGTCGCCTGGGCGCGGGTCAGCACCTCGAGGTTCGGTCGGGCACGCGCCGGCCTCAGGAACGCCTTGGCCGTGCTCCAGCGCACGCCGCGCTTCTGGTTGACCTGGAAATAGCCGCAGCCCTCGTTGTTGCCCCGGTTGAAATCGTCGGTCCGGGGAATGCCGACCTCGGCCGCCGCGTCCCGGAACGCATCCAGGATCTCCCACCTCAGACGCATCTCCTCGACCCGCCACTCGCCGCCGGCGCCATGCATCTCGTCCGGCCCGTGGACATGGTCCTCTGACTTCTTGAAGTAGGGCAGCACGTCGTCCCAGCCCCAGCCGCGGTTGCCCAGCTGGCGCCACTGGTCGTAGTCCGCGGCCTGACCGCGCATGTAGATCATGCCGTTGATCGAGGAGCAGCCGCCCAGCACCCGGCCGCGCGGGTAGTTGAGCACGCGCCCGCCGAGGCCGGCTTCCGCCTCGGTCTTGAAGCACCAGTCGGTGCGCGGGTTGTTCTGGGTGTAGAGATAGCCTACGGGGATGTGGATCCAGGGATAGCTGTCCTTGCCGCCCGCCTCCAGGAGCAGGACCGAGACCGCAGGATCGGCCGACAGGCGGTTGGCTAGCACGCAGCCAGCCGTGCCGGCGCCGACGATCACATAGTCGAAGCTGCCGAGGTCGCCCACCGAGTGGTTGGTTCCGCGCATTCGGACTCCCTCTCCCGTCCCACCGGGCAGTCCAACATTACCAGGCGCCACCGGCTCGGGTCACCCCCAGAACTGCCCTGCTGCCGCTCGCGAGAGCACGACCTGAACGACCGGCTCGATGCGGCGTTCGGCCACCTTGGGTTATCAGCTGCCGCCTTTTCACCCTTCGCGCAACGGGAATTGCAGCTGACTTGTGATCACCTTCAGCGCGAACATCCGCGGAACGGAGGTGGACTTCACCTTGGCTCGACCAGCGGTCGGGCGCGATCGGGTTTCTGAGCGTCGCTCGCCGCAATACCGGGGCGGATGATCTTTCCGGGCAATCCTGGACTGCATCGCTGGCAGCCGCCCCGACATTGACAGACAGAGCGCCTCGCGCAGCGATCGGGCTGCACGACATTTCAAGGAGGCGACAGATGATGACTTCGAAATCGCGCCGACAGCAGCTTTCCCGTGTGCTTGGCCTGACGACGCTTGGCCTCGCCGCGCTGCTCGCGGCGCCGGCATCCGCGCTGGCAGCCGATCTCAGGATCGAGTGGGAGGCGGGCTCGAGCTCGTCACCTTCACACCAAGGAGGGTCCCGGCCCCCAAATCGCGCTGGCGCTGATCAAAGCCGTCGCCGAGCACAACCAAGCGGATCCGGGCCACCGCATCCTCGACCCGAACTTTGGTGCCATCGATCCGGCGTTGACCAACGATGAATGCAACTTTTGGCACTTCCGCTTCGACGCCGACGTCGACATGAAAATGGCAGCGATCACGACCTACATGGTGGACAACCAGGGCCGAATTGAAAACGATCTTCCTGATCGACCAGGACTACTCCTTCGGCCACTCGGTGGCCGCGGCGGCGCGAAAGCAGTTGCGGGCAAAGGCGCCGAGCATGGAGATCGTCGGCGACGAGCTCCACCCCTTCAGAAGATCAGGACTTCGCACCGTACGTCGCCAAGATCAAGTCTGCGGGCGCCGACAGCGTGATCACCGGCGACTGGGGCGATGACCGCGCTCTGCTGATCCGAGCCGGGGTCGAGGGCGGTCTGGCTGTCAACTGGTACACCCTCTAATATAAGGTCCTGACGCCGTGCCCGCCCTCGGAAAGCGGGGCGTCGGTCGGATGATGCAGGTTTCGGTATGGCACGAGAACGTCGACAGCACGGAGCTGCTCGATCACGCCACAGCGTTCAAGACAAGGTACGACGTCGACTGGGGCCCGGCCCAGGTACGGCCGTTGATGGAGATGCTTGCCAGGGCTCTCGATACGGCTGGCGAGCCCGGCCCGTTGAAGGTCGCGCGGGCGCTGGAGGGCATGCGGCAGCAGACGCCGCTCGGCGAGGTCTACCTTCGCAAGGACAATCACCAGCTGATCCAGCCGCTGTACCTCTCGATCCTTGCCGACGACGTCGCCCATCAGGTCGCGGATACCAACTTGGATCCCGGCCGAGGCGACGGTGACCGCAAGCACGTGCAAGATGAAACGCCCGATCTGAGCATGCTTTGACTTGGGGCCGGCGCAGATCCTTAAGCTGTCGAGTGACGGCGGCGGCGGTCGGCGCCGGCGCAGGTGAGGCGCGCGAGGACCAGCCGCATGGTCAGCGCCGTGGCGATTGTCGTCAGCGTGATCAGGCCACCCAGCAGCGCCGGGTCGCCGACCCGCTGGCGGGCGAGCACGTAGCCGGATGCCAAGATCGGGCAGGCCGCGACCAGCACCGCGACCGACGCGGTCAGGCCTCGATGCCGAGCAGGCGGCGGGCGAAGGTGGTCGCGGCTGGCAGCAGCTCGGGAGCCCGCGCCGACGGCGCCCTCCACGCGCCTGATTCCGACCACCCGTTCCGAATACCCGCCGCTCACGACAACATCGGCATCGGCGCCCTGCCCCGAGCCGACCTCGCCCTTGGTGGCGCGCGGTTCCTAGGTCAGCGCCTGATACACGCTGGTGATGATGATCCCCCAGACCACCAACGACGACAGCACGCTGAACAACACACCATCCGCAAGCTGCCACGCCCCAATGTCCGAGAACATCGGCGCCCCCGGGGACTCCGTCACCAAAGCTGTTGAAGTTGGGCGACCCCGCGACACTTGTGGTCTCCTCTCCCAGAGATATCCGTGCCGATCTGGGCTGAGATTAGCACTTTGACGCGAAGATGCCAGCCAATTTTCACCCGCTGTCGGGGGGCGGGAGCAAAGGGAACAGCCGGGCCGCTTCTGGGGCGAGATCATGCCGCGTGGCGTTCCGCTACGTGTCCTTTTGAGCCTGGCGATGATAGACCTGGGGTGGCGCCTGGTCGAGATCCTTGGGCGGCAGCTGGGGTTGCGGCATGGCGTAGAACTTGGGCTCCCGATCCTCAAGGGACGGTTCGAACGGCAGGCGCATCTGGACCTGGGTCTGGTTCTCGGAGGCTTCGCGCTGGGCGGTCTGGAGCTGCTCCGCGAGATCGCGATTCCACGGCAGAATGTAGGCGCGCGGCTCGGAAACCTCGCTCATTTGCAACCACACGTAGATGGCTTTGTTCTCGCGGAAGCTCGACGCCAGAACGGTCGCTTCCTTCGCATGCCCGAGCCACCACTCGAGCTGGACCGGCTTGGGCATGCTCAGCAATCGGCTGAAGCCGCCATAAGCGGTCGGCAGGAGTAGTATCGCCACGCCACAGGCCATCACCTTGATCGCCAGACGGCGCGGAGCCCAGACGCTGATACTGGTCATGACGCCGGTCAGGACGGCGACCGCAGCGAACAGATAGGTGAGCTCGGTCATGACGCCCTCCAGGTGCGGAGATTGCGCTGCAGGCTGTGCACGCTGCCCGGCACCAGGTCGCCGGTCGCGGACAGGCGGAAGCGGTATACGGTCAGCTCCTCGCCCTCGCGGACCAGCTCGATCTTGCTCGCCAGCACTTGGCGCGCCGACTCCTTGGCCGACTTCTTGATGCTGGTGACGATGGTGACCGGGATCGGCAGCACGCCGGCCGTGTTGCGGTACAGATGCACGTTCACTGTGTACTCGCCCGCCGGGATGCCGCGCGAGTACGACACCTCGTAGTTCATGCCGGTCGCGTCGGCCCGCTTGCCGAGGTCGTCGCGCAGGAGATTGAAGATCTTGCCGCCCTTGTTGGAGTAGCCGACCGGCACGTCGCCCGGCGCCTGGACCCAGAGATCCACATCCGTATCCAGCTCGTCCGGCCAGCGGGCTTCGACGATCACGTTGCCGGGCGGGCTGGTGTTCTCCTCGGCGGCCTTGCCGGGCGGGTTGAGGTGCGGCAGGAGCAGGATGACCATGGCCACGAACCCGGCCAGCGCCAGCATGATGACGTCGCGGAAAACGGTGTCGCCATCGTCGGGCTCGAGCTGCTCAAGACCGTGCATGGCGTTCTCCCAGCTCGACGATCGTGGTGACCAGGGTGATCGTGCCGCTTTCCAGGAGCCGATAGTTGACCATCAGCCAGATGTTCAGGACCGCGCCGACCAGGGTCGTGTAGAGGGCGACCGACATGCCGCTGATCAGGGTCGAGACCATCGGGCCAATCGCCTCGACATCGGCTGCGGCCTTGGGATCGATGCCCGAGAGCGCGATGATGAAGCCGATCACGGTCCCGATCAGGCCGAGAAACACCAGGCTGTTGGCGATGTGCCGGATCGACCCGATGCGCGCGCCGAGCTTGAGCTTGAGCGCCGAGGCGAACAGCGCGCGGCTCTGGCCATCGCCCCCCTGCATGGTCTGCAGGTAGTGCGCGACCCGCGCCGAGGCCCGCCGGCCCGGCTCCTTGAGCTGGTTGATGTCGATGCTGGTCAGCACGATCTTGCGCCCGCAGGTGAACAGGCCGTAGGCGAACACGATCGCGATCACCGTGACCAATTGGGTGCTGTCGCCCAGGAACACGGTGCCGACCCAGCCCTTCAGGCATGCGGCGCCGAACAGCGCCGCCGCGACCAGGTTCAGCACCAAGAAGCGCAGCAGCAGAAGATACCGATAGGACGCCGTGTCGTCCTCCGACAGGACGGCGAACCAGTTCGCCAGGAAACCCTGCCGCGGCGCCAGGATGGGCGCGCCGGCGGTCGCTGGGAAACTGGCGGCGGCGGGAGCGAAGCTGTCCGTCATGACCGCCTCTCTTGGGGCTGGGGTTGGATCGCTCGCCGCGCCCCGACGGATCCCCTTGTCCCGGCCTGCGCGCTGCAGGTCTCGGGCACGATCGGGATTGCCGGTGGCCGGCGCTGAGGGGCACGATCACCCCGTTTGGTTAACAAAAGATAAAGAGAAGCCCCCGCACGACCGGCGCTCGTGCAACTATGGTTGCGCCGTGTCGCAGATGCGGCGCCGGCCCAGCCCTGCGGCTATTCGACGGTGACCGATTTGGCCAGATTGCGCGGCTGATCGACGTCGGTGCCCTTGAGCACCGCGGTGTGGTAGGCCAGCAGCTGAACCGGAATCGCATACAGGATCGGCGCCACCAGCGGATCGACCTTGGGCAGGGCGACCGCGGTCGCGACATATTCGGCCAGTTGGGTGCAGCCGCGCTGATCGCTCAGCAGAATCACCTTGCCGCCGCGCGCGACCACCTCTTGCAGGTTGCTCGCGGTCTTGTCGAACAAGGAATCGGGCGGTGCCACCACGATCACCGGCACGTTCTCGTCGATCAGCGCGATCGGCCCGTGCTTGAGCTCGCCGGCGGCGTAGCCCTCGGCGTGGATGTAGCTGATCTCCTTGAGCTTCAAAGCGCCCTCGAGGGCGATCGCGAAGCTCGTGCCGCGGCCGATGTAGAGCACGTCGCGGGCGTGCATCAGACGCTGCGCGATCTGCTCGTAGGCCGCGTCCTGCATCAGGACCTCGGCCGCGCGCGCCGGCACCTCGTCGAGGGCCTGGGTCAGCTCGGCCTCGCGCTCGGGGGTCAGGCGGCCGCGGGCACGGGCCGCGCCGATCGCGAGGCAGGCAAGCGTCGCCAGCTGGGTCGTGAACGCCTTGGTCGAGGCGACGCCGATCTCGGGACCGGCGAGCGTGCGCAGCTGGCAGTCGGCCTCGCGCGCGAGCGTGCTGTCCTGGACGTTGACCAGCGCGATCGTCCGCAGCCGCTGCGCCTTGACCGTGCGCATCGCCTCGAGCGTGTCCATGGTCTCGCCGGACTGGGAGACGAACAGCGCCGCACTGCCCGGCACGAGCGGCGCGCCGCGGTAGCGGAACTCCGAGCCGATGTCGAGGTCGACCGGCAGGCCGGCCAGCTGCTCGAACCAGTAGCGCGCGACCATGCAGGCATAGGCCGCCGTGCCGCAGGCGATCAGCGCGAGCCGCGGCAGGGTGGCGAAATCGACCGGCAGCTCGGGCAGGATGATCCGATGATCGGCCGGGCTCGCGAACGAGCGCAGCGTGTCGCCAAGAACCGCCGGTTGCTCGTGGATCTCCTTGTGCATGAAGTGGCGGTAGTTGCCGCGGCCGATCATGGCACCCGAGAAGGCGGTTTGCTTGATCTCGCGTTCGACCTTTGCGCCGTCGGCGCCGTGGATGGTGGCGCCGCGCGCGGTCAGCACCGCCCAGTCGCCTTCCTCCAGGTACTGGATCCGATTGGTCAGGGGTGCCAGCGCCAGCGCATCCGAGCCGATGTACATCTCGCCGTCGCCATAGCCGATCGCGAGCGGGCTGCCGCGCCTGGCGCAGATCAAAAGGTCATCGTGGCCGGCGAACAGGATCGCGAGCGCGAACGCGCCTTCGAGCCGCTTGAGCGCGGCTTCCGCGGCCGCGACCGGCGCGAGGCCGCCGGACAGGTAGTGGCTCACCAGCTGGGGCACGACCTCGGTATCGGTCTGGGTCGCAAAGCGGTGGCCCTTGGCGGTCAGCTCGGCGCGCAGGCTCTGGAAATTCTCGACGATGCCGTTGTGCACGACCGCGACCCCGCCCGCCTCGTGCGGATGGGCGTTGTCCTGGGTCGGCGCGCCATGGGTCGCCCAGCGGGTGTGGCCGATGCCGGTCACGCCGGCGAGCGGCTCGGCCTCGAGCGCGCGCTCGAGATTGGCGAGCTTGCCCTCGGCGCGGCGGCGCTCGATCCGCCCGCCGACCAGGGTCGCGATGCCGGCGCTGTCGTAGCCGCGGTACTCGAGCCGCCGGAGCGCATCGAGCAGCAGCGGCGCGGCCGGCTGGCGGCCGAGGATACCGACGATCCCGCACATCGCAGACGCGCTCCCGTCAGATGGAGGTTTACGAGCCGGGCGGCGGCTTACGAGCCCGGCCGACGGCGGGCGCGGACCCGCGCCGCGCCCTCCGGGATGTCGGTCTGGCGGCTGCGGGCGATGCTGAGGCTGCCGGGCGGCACGTCGCGGTTGATCGTGCTGCCGGCACCCACGAAGGCCCCGTCGCCGATCGTCACCGGCGCCACCAGGGCCGAGTTGGAGCCGACGAACACGCCCTCGCCGATCTCGGTCCGGTACTTGGCGACGCCGTCGTAGTTGCAGGTGATCGTGCCGGCGCCGATGTTGCTCTTGGCGCCGACCCGGGCATCGCCGATGTAGCTCAGATGGTTGGCCTTGGCGCCCGCATCGAGCCTGGCGTTCTTGATCTCGACGAAGTTGCCGACGTGGGCGCCCTCGCCGATCTCGGCGCCCGGCCGGATCCGGGTGAACGGCCCGACCCGCGCGCCGGCCTCGATCCGGACCCCCACCAGATGGCAGAACGGCAGGATCTGAGCGCCCTCGGCGACCGTGACGCCGGGCCCGAACACCACGTAAGGGCCAACCTCGACTCCGGCCGCGAGCTCGGTGTCGGCGGCCAGGAACACGGTCTCAGGCGCGGTCAGGGTCACCCCTGCGGCCATGGCCGCGAGCCGCAGCCGACCCTGCAGGATCGCCTCGGCCTCGGCGAGTTGGGCCTGCGAGTTGATGCCGAGCCCGGCCTCGTACGGACCTTCGATCGCAGCGCAGGTCCAGCCCCGCGCCCGGGCGTGCTCGACCACGTCGGTGAGGTAGTACTCGCCCTTGGGCTGCTTGATCTCGAGCGCGTCGAGCAGCGACAACAGCCTCGCCGCGTCGAACGCCATGATCCCGGCGTTGCACACGCCCTCGCGCCTGAGCGTCTCGTCCGCGTAGCGCTCCTCGACGATGGCGGCGAGGCCGGTCTGGTCGAAGGCGAGGCGGCCGTAGCCGGTGGGGTCGGGCGGGCGAAAGCCGAGCACCGCGACCGCGGCATTGGCCGCGCGCCGCGCCTCGAGCAGCCGGTTCAGGGTCTCGGCGGTCGCCAGCGGCGTATCGGCATACAGCACCAGCACCTCGCCGGCCGGCGGCAGCTCGGCGCGCGCCGCCATCAGCGCGTGGCCGGTGCCGAGCTGCGGCTCCTGATGGACGATCCTCGCCGGCAGCGGGCCCCGGTCGACCTCGGCCGCGACCCGGTCCATGCCCGGCGCCAGGATCGCCAGGGCGCGCGCGGGTGCCAGCGCCGCCGCCGTCTCGAGCACGTGCGCGATCATCGGCCGGCCGGCCAGAAGATGCAGCACCTTCGGCCGTTCGGAGCGCATGCGCGTGCCCTTGCCGGCGGCGAGCAGGACGACGGTGACTGGAGCGGGCATGTCGGTTCGACCTCGGAGCAGCCGCGATACGGATCGACGGGCGGCACTTTGCGGGCGGGAAATTGCTGGGTATTTAACGCATCGGATCCTCCTCGCAAAGCAAGGACGAAACCTTTGACGCTCCCGTTCGAAGCCGTCGTGTTCGATCTCGACGGCACCCTGGTCGACAGCGCGCCCGATCTGTGCGCCCTGGTCAACGAGATGCTGGCCGAGCTTGGCCGTCCCGGCCTCGATCTGGACGAGGTCCGGCCGATGATCGGCGACGGCTCGCGGGCGCTCTTGGAGCGCGGCCTGCGGGCCTCGGGCGGGGTGCCGCCAACGGTCGATCTCGACGCCCTGTTCGCGGAGTTTCTGCGCCGGTACGTCAGGTGGCCGGTGCGCCTCGACCAGGTGTGCGCGGGCGTGGTCGCGGCGCTCGAGGAGCTGGTGGCGGCCGGGGTCCGCCTCGGGGTCTGCACCAACAAGCCGCAGGCGCCGACCGACCGGCTGCTCACTGCACTCGCTCTCGAGCGCTTTTTCGGCGCCGCGATCGGCGGTGATGCTCTGCCGGTGCGCAAGCCTGATGCCGGTCACCTGCGGGCGGTGCTCGCCCGGCTCGGCGTCGACGTCGGCCGCGCGGCGCTGGTCGGCGACAGCCGGACCGACCTGCTGACGGCGCGCGCCGCGGGCGTGCCCTGCGTGCTGGTGAGCTTCGGCTACACGCCGGTCCCGGCGCGCGACCTGGGCGCCGACCGGGTGATCGACCACATGAGCGAGCTCGGCGCCGCCCTCGTCAGCCTCGGCGGGCGGGGCTGACAGGGTGCGGGCGCCGTCGAACCGACCTCTCCGGTTGCCTCCAGCGGCTCCATCACAACTGGAGATTGATCGGTGCATCCAGGTGGCACGTCGCGCGAAGACCCGGCCGCGCCGCCTTCCTCGTCTTCCTTTTCCGCGCATCGACTAGGATACTTGAACTCGTGTGAGCCTATTGCCAATGACGTGCCCGTGCGAATCCCAATTCCAATGTAATTCCCCGGATTTGAGACTGTTGTTCTACCGACCAGAATCCCCAGGAACTCACATCTGTGCGTCGAAGTAGTCAAAAGCGGTGCGTGGAGGCGCCACTTCTGATGCCAGTTTTACTATGTCTCCTGAAGAAAATAAGAAAACTCAAGGATTGATCCTGAGATCAATCTCCATCTGAGCGAACGGCTTGATCCAGGATGTCGAAAGTTGGCGGTTTTGGCGGGTCGGGGTCGCCTGCCCGATCGGCATCGTCTTGACATGGATCTCCAGCACGCCAACATCGAGCCGGGCCGGAGGCGACGGATGTGAGGCATGCAGGCGGAGCCGGCGGCCCGACCAGAGCGCCCGGGGCGGCTTGACACTCGCCGACGGGCCCTCCTATAGCGAGGCGACGCGGGCGGGCGGTTAGCTCAGCGGGAGAGCACTCGCTTCACACGCGAGGGGTCGCTGGTTCAATCCCAGCACCGCCCACCATGACGCCATCACCCCACAGGCCGAGGTCGGGGTCGGTGACTGCCGGTCCCGCGCCGGCGGCAGCCGTGCCATCCCCTGGACAGAACCGTGATGCAAGCTAGTTTGGCCAGGGTCCGGGCAAGCCCGCCCGGCCCGAGCGCGCTGACGCCGGTCAGCTACCGGCAACCGCCGCGGTGTTGACCATCATCGATCGCTACCTGCTGCGTCAGATCGTCACCAGCTCGCTGGTGATGACCACGATCGGGCTCGCGATCCTGTTGCTGGAGCGCGTTCTCAAACTGTTCGACCTGGTCGCCAATCCGCACAAGGCGTTCAGCTATGTCGGCCAGATGCTGGTCCTGCTGCTGCCGCATTTTTTGAGCATCGCAGTGCCGGCCGCGCTCTTCTTCGGGATCCTCTTGACCTTCCTGCGCCTGAAACGTGACCATGAGCTGGTCGCCATGGCGGGCGCCGGGCGCAGCCTCGGGCGCCTGCTCGTGCCGGTCATGGCGCTGGCGGTGGTGGCGATGCTCATCACCCTGCTGATCGTCGGCTGGCTCGACCCGCAGGCCCGCTACGCCTACCGCGCGCTCAAGCAGCAGGTGGCCGAGGCGTCGCTGACCGCGGCCGTGCGCGGCGGCACCTTCGTGCATGCCGGCGACCTGACGTTCTTCGCCGAGCACACGGCGCTGGCCACCGACGGGCTGCGCCTGGCCAAGGTGTTCGTCTATCAGGACGGGTCGGATGGCGGTGCCACCGTGGTCACCGGCGCGCTCGGCGGGCTGCGCCAGGTCGACGCCAGCCCGACCCCGCTGCTGATCCTGCAGCAGGGCATGCGGGCGGAGCTGCCGGCCGACGGTCCGCCGAGCAGCGTGGCCTTCGACAAGCTCAGCTGGCCGGTGGTCACCGATAGCGACGGGTCCTTCCGGCCGCGCGGCGGGGACCAGCGCGAGCTCACGCTCGACGAGCTCCTGAGCCGGCCGGCGAGCGCCGCGAGCGAGCCCAGCGCGACCGAGATCGCGGCCGAACTGCATGCCCGCCTGGCCCTGATCGCCTCGGTGCCGATCCTGCCCCTGCTGGCGGCGCCCCTGGCGCTCGCCGGCGGCCTGCGCAGCCAGCGCAGCGGCATCGCTTTCGGCCTGTTGATCCTGATCCTCTACTACGAGGCGCTGAACTTCGGCGAGGCGCTCGCCAAGCGCGCCCTGGTCGACCCCTGGATCGGGCTCTGGCTGCCCTTCCTGGCGCTTTTGGCCGGCGCCGGCTGGCTGTGCCTCCAGCCCTGGCTCGGCCGCCGGCTGCGGCGCCGGCGCGGCTGAGGCGCGGGCGGCGGCCGGGCGGACGGCGACGCGCCCATGCTCTCGGTGCTGAGCCGCTACATCGCGCGTCGGCTGCTGGCGCGTGTGGTCGTCCTGCTGCTCGGGCTCGCGGCCCTGATGATGATCCTCGATTTCCTGGCCAACGGCGATCAGGTGATCGCCAGGAGCGAGAGCGTCCTGCTGCCGATCCTGCGCTACACGGTGCTCCGTCTGCCCGAGATCCTGGCGCTGCTGCTGCCGATCACCGCGATGCTGGCGGCGGTCCTGACCTTCGCCGAGCTGGTGCGTCACAGCGAGCTGACCGCGATGGCCGCGGCCGGGATCTCGAAGGCGCGCCTCGCGCTCGCCGTGCTGCCGGTCGCCCTCTTGATCGGGGTGGTCCAGTTCCTGATCGAGGACCAGGCGGTGCCGTCCGCGGTCGCCAGGCTGCGGGCCTGGGGGATCGGCGACTACGCGCCCGCCGACAACGCCGAGGCGGGCGTCTGGCTGCGCCAGGGCGACGACATCCTGCGCATCCGCGCGCCCGATCCGGGCGCCCGCCGGCTCGACGGCGTGACCATCTTTGAGCGCGACCCGGAGGGCAATCTGGTGGCCGAGCTCGAGGCGCCGAGCGCCACCTACGAGGACGGCGCCTGGACGCTGCACGACGTGACCCGATCGCAGATCGGGCCCGGCGTGGTCGAGCACGAGGCGCGCCTGCGCTGGTCCGAGGGTCTCAGTCCGGCGCTGCTCGCGGCGGTGCTCGCCGATCCGCGCGAGACGCCGCTGCGTCAGCTCGTGCGCGTGATTCGGGCGCACGGGCTTGGAACTCAACCAAGCTACCGCTACAAGCTCTGGCTGCAAGCGCGGCTCGCCGCCCCGCCGACGACGATCGCGATGATCCTGATCATCGTCGCCCTGGCGCGGCCGCTGAGCGGGCGTACGGCGCAAGGCTGGTTGATCGCGATCGGGGTGGCGGTGGGCTTTGTCTCTTGGACCTTCGACGGCCTGGTGCTGACGATCGGCGATCTCGGCCTGCTGCCGCCGGTCCTGGCGGCCTGGACGCCGCTCGCGGTGTTTGCCGCCAGCGCCGCCTGGCTGATGCTGCAGCAGGAGCGGCGGCCCGCGGCGGGTCGCTGGATGGGGACGCCGTCGTGATCGCGCGCCCGCGGGGCTGAGCCGATGCGCCGGATCATCCGCGTCTTCTTCAGTGTGCCCGGCGCCTCCAAGTGGAACGTGCTGATCGGCCTGCTGTTCGCCAACCTGGTCGAGGGCTTCGGTCTGGCGAGCATGCTGCCGGTGCTGACCCTGCTGATGAACGATACCGGCGGGCCGCTGACGCTGGTGCACAAGATCGTCTACGGCGCGCTGGACGTGGTCGGGCTGCAGCCGACCCTAGGCGCGCTGCTGCTGCTGGTGCTGATCGGGCTGATCGGCAAGGCGGTGCTGGTGTCGGCCGCCCTGGTCCGGGTCGGCTACGCGGTCGCCGAGGTCTCGGCCGACCTGCGGACCGAGCTCGTGCAGAGCCTGCTCGAGGTCAAGTGGTCCTATTTCATCCGCCAGCCGGTCGGCCGCTTCGCCAACGCCATGAGCCAGGACGCGACCCGCGCCGGGCGCGCCTACATGCTCGCCACGATGTTCGTGGCAGCGCTCCTCGAGACCGGCGTCAACGTCGGCCTCGCCTTCCTGATCTCCTGGCGCCTGGCCTTGCTCGGCATCGCGGTCGGCGCCGTGATCCTGATCATCCTCGGTCCGCTGGTGCGGGTCGCCAAGAAGGCCGGCCGCCGGCAGCAGAGCACCACCCAGGCCTTCGTGACCCTGCTGAGCGATACCCTGATCGGCATCAAGCCGCTCAAGGCGATGGCGCGCGAGGCCAACTTCGTGCGCCTGCTCGAGCGGCGCACCCAGGCCCTGCGCCGGTCGCTGCGCCGGCAGGCGGTGGCCGAGAACCTGATGAACGAGCTGCGCGAGCCGATCTTCGGGCTGTTCGCGGTCGCCGGCATCTATGTCGCCCAGGCGCAGCTCTCGGTGCCGGCGCCCGAGCTGTTCGTCACCGCGGTCCTGATGTATCGCACCGTAACCTCGCTCGGCCGCGTCCAGCGCCAGCTGCAGGGCGCCCTGATGCTCGAGGCCTCGCATCGGGCGGTGCACAAGATGATTGCCGAGACCAGGACCGAGCGCGAGGAGTTCTCCGGTACCCGGGTGCCGACCCTGGAGCGCGCCGTGAGCTTCGAAGGGGTGTCCTTCGCGTTCGGCCAGCAGCCCGTGTTCGACAAGGTCTCGATCACCATCCCGGCCGACCGGCTGACCGTGATCCTGGGGCCATCGGGGGTCGGCAAGACGACCATGGTCGACCTTCTGCTCGGCCTCTACCAGCCGCAGCGGGGCCGGATTCTGATCGACGACGTGCCGCTCTCCGAAATCAATCTGCGCGCCTGGCGCAGCGTGGTCGGCTACGTGCCGCAGGAGCTGAGCCTGTTGCACGATTCGGTGCTCGCCAATCTGACGCTCGGCGATCCCGCGCTCAGCGCCGAGCGGGCGACCTGGGCGCTCGAGACCGCGGGCGCCTGGCCGTTCGTCGCCTCACTCCCCGAGGGCCTGATGACCACGGTCGGCGAGCGCGGCATGCAGCTCTCGGGCGGCCAGCGGCAGCGGATCGCGCTCGCCCGGGCGCTGGTGATCCGGCCCAAGCTGCTGATCCTGGACGAGGTCACCAGCGCCCTCGACCCGGCGACCGAGGCCGAGATCTGCGCCAATGTCCGCGCCCTCGACGGCAGCTTCACGATCGTTGCGATCACCCACCGGCCGGCTTGGCTCGAGGTCGCCGATCGTATCTACGAGGTCTCCGAGGGCGGCGTCAGCCTGATCGCCCAGCCCAGGCGCCGGCTCCCCACCCTGGCGGCGAGTCCCGAAGTCGAATGAGGCACCCCGCGCGCGCACCTCGCGACCGGCGGCCGTGTCGACTTTACAGCGTCCGAGACCAGGACGTATCTTGCCGCCGGTCCCGCAACGTCGGATGAGCCTTGCGCCCCTGGTTTCAAATCCTGTGCGCGAAGATCGGCTATGTGGCCAAGCGACGCGGTCGCTCGATCGTCGTGCTGCCGGCGGACCGCCCGACGGTTGAGGCGGCAAGCGAGCTGCTCGCCGAGCTCCAGCGGCGCTATCCGCGCCTGAATTTCGTTTTTCTGGCCGGCCCGCCGGCGCTGCGCGCCTGGCTGTCGGCACGCTTTCCGAACGACCGGGTGGTGCCCTTTCCATGGCTGGTGGGGCCTCTGCTGGGTGGGTTTCTGGCCAGGGTGAACACCCAGCTCGTGCTGGTGCTCGGCGCGATGAGCCAACCCACCGAGCGCGTGCTGGCGCGTGCGCTGGCGGACGAGACCGCCGCCGCCATCGTCGGACCCGACGGCGGCGTCCACGCCTGGAGCTTGCCCGGCAGTGAGGCACCGAGCCACCACGCGGGCCGCCTGAGCGTGCCGCGCGCGAACGGCACCGCCACAATCGTGGGCGGCGCGGCGGCGGATCGCCTGACGGTCGTGGCGCCGCCCGAGCAACCGGACCTGGATCTGGTCGTCGAGCAGCTGGTTCCGTTGATCGCCCTCGAGCGTCCGGAGCACACCAGCCGTCCGGTTCGGCTCCTGGCCAGGCTTTTGAGGAATTGTCTGAGCGGGCCGCCGGGGCATCGGTGGGTCGCAGGGCTGGTCGGGCGCAAGTACGAAACCTTCGACACCCCGGGGCAGCTCGCTGCGGCTCTGGGCCACCCGCGCACCCTCCTGTGTCTGGGGAACGGCCCCTCGTCGGAGGATCCGCGGCTGCAAGGCATCAGGTTCGACTGCCTGTTCCGCGCCAACCACAGCTGGCTCGACCGGGGCTTCCTGACGGCAGCCGATGCGGTCTTCACGGGCGCGATGCCGTCGATTCTGGCGATCCGTCGCCCGGTCATCTTCTGCCTGCACAACCATCGCGCCGAAGAACGATTGCTGGTGCGCGGCCTGAGGATGTCCGGTCGGATTCGCTTTGCCAACGTCCAGCGCTTCGGTCTGGTTGATCCGGCCAAGTTCGATGCCCACCTGCCGACCAACGGCGCCATGATGTTGGCGACCGCCGTGGCCCTCCGACCGCAACGGCTGATCGTGGCCGGCATCGATCTCTTCCAGGATCCGCGAGGGCCCTATCCCGGCGACAGCATGACCCCGAATGCCTACACCGCATGCCACGATCGAAGCCTGGAGGAGCGCTTCATTCTCGACACCCTCGATGGTTACGACGGCGAGTTGGTCATTCTCAGCCCGGTTCTCGAGGAGTCGTGGCGCGCCTACGGGAGCGAGCGCCGGGCGGAGCTGGCGCCGGCAACCGAGCCGCTGCGGGCTTGATCAAGCTGACCTGAGGTCATCCCGACATCCGAGTTGGTCGGGTCACGTTCGCTGACCGCCCGAGCGATGCTGTTGCGGGGCGAGCGGGAGGCGAGGTAAAAGGCGCGCGCCATAGCCCGTCCCAGGAACGACGCCTCAATCGCAAGTCTCGGAGTCTCAGCGCCGATGGCCCAGCCAGCCCTTGCCAAGACCGCCTTCAAGACCACCTATCGCAATCGCACGATCAGGGCGCTGCTGCAGCGCGAGAAGCAGCGTCCGGTCGGCTATCGGTCACGCCCGGTGCTCGTCCGTCTCGAGCCTGTGGCGGGCGTGACGCCGCGCGATCTGCCCCCGGTCCGGATCTTTCTCGGCACCGAGCCGGCGCAATACCGGGCGGAGCGCGTCTTCATCTGGTCGATCCTGCAGGTCCGTGATCCAGCCCGCGTCTACGAGATCCATCTGATGAAGGACCTCGAGGGGTTCGACCGCAGCGAGTGGAAGACCGGATTCACCAACTACCGCTACGCAATCCCCGCGCTCGCCGGCGGCAGCGGCCGGGCGATCTACAACGACGTCGACCAGATCTACCTGGGCGACCCGGCCGAGCTGTTCGACAGCGACATGCAGGGCGCCGGACTGCTCAGCATCGACGACCGCGAGACTTCGGTCTTGCTGCTCGACTGCGCCAAGATGATCGAGGTCTGGACGCTCGTGGAGGCCCAGACCATCCACGGCCACAAACACTTTCGCACCAAGGTGCACGACGCCGGGCTTTGGGGCAACATGGCGGCCGCCTGGAACGCCCGCGACTTCGAATACGTGGCGGGTCAGTCGAAGCTGTTGCATTTCACCACGCTGCACAAGCAGCCGTGGCACCCGTTTCCCGCCGAGCTCAGGTATGAGCGGCACGACCTCGCCGCGCTTTGGAACGACATGGAACGCGCGGCGGATGCCGCCGGCTTCCAGATCTTTACCAAGGAGCGCCCGAGCGAGCGCTACCGGGAGCTGCTCGAGCTCTACCGGCGCATGCACGAGGAGGGCCGCCTGGAGAAAGGCGACGGGCCGGACAGGACTTTTGCCGGTCGCTCCCTGAGCGAGCACATCGAGCCGGTCGCCCGGCTGGCGCGCGAGACCGGGGCGCGCACCATCCTCGACTACGGCAGCGGCAAGGCCGGGCTGTACCGGGACAGCCCGGAGCACGAGCCCGGCTCGCGCTACAAGGTGATGGACGGCTGGGACGGGATCACGGTCACCTGCTACGATCCGGGCTTCCAGCCGTTCGCGGCGCCCTACGAGGCCGCGTACGACGGGGTGATCACGACCGACGTGCTCGAGCACATTCCGGAAGAGGACCTCGCCTGGGTGCTCGACGAGATCTTCGCTCACGCGCGCCAGTTCGTCTACCTGTCGGCGGCCTGCCATCCGGCCGGGAAGCGTCTGCCGGATGGCAACAACGCCCATTGCACGGTGCAGGCGCCTGAATGGTGGCGCGACCAGGTGGCCGCGGTCGCCCGCCGGCACCCGGCCGTGAGGTGGGTGCTGTGCACGCAGGAGAAGAGCGCGCTGGCCTTTCGGCAGCGCAAACGGCTGACCAAGAAGGGGATCCGGAGCCGGTTCTTTGCCGGCAGCGGCGCGCGCGCCGCCGAGGGCTTTTGAGGCGGGCGCGGTGATCGCCGACCACCGCGCCCGGCGTGCCGCACCCGCGCGCCGCCGAACCCATCATCGTGCACCTGGCCGCCAACGACACGCCTGGAGCCACGTAAGCCGCCGTTGAGCTCGGGTCGTCGGCGCCGGTCGCGCGTTCCCAACCCGGGCGCGCTGTGGTAAGCATTTCTCAACCGTTGGTGTCGGACGGGACCCCTTCGATGGCCGCGAGGATCGCGTGCGAGCGCCCATGACAAGTCCGCCCGGTGCGCCGGGCCGGCCGGCCGATCCGCGCTCGGTCCTGCACGACGTGTTTGGCTTCAGCGCCTTCCGCGGCATGCAGGAGGCGATCGTGAGCTGTGTGGTGGCCGGCGGCGACGCGCTGGTCGTCATGCCCACGGGCAGCGGCAAGTCGCTGTGCTACCAGATCCCCGCGCTGCTGCGGGCCGGCACGGCGATCGTCGTCAGCCCGCTGATCGCGCTCATGGAGGATCAGGTGATGGCGCTGCGCCAGCTGGGCTTGCGCGCGGCGTTCCTGAACTCGAGCCTCTTGCCCGAGGAGCAGAGCCGGGTGCGCCGGCAGACGGTGGCGGGCGAGCTGGATCTGCTCTACCTGGCGCCCGAGCGGCTCCTGAGCGACGGCTTCCTCGCCTGGCTCGAGCAGGTGCCGATCGCGCTGTTCGCGATCGACGAGGCGCACTGCGTCTCGCAATGGGGCCACGACTTCCGCCCGGAATATCTCCAGCTCGCGGTGCTGCACGAGCGCTGGCCGGCGGTGCCCCGGATCGCGCTGACCGCGACCGCCGATCTGCCGACCCGGCGCGAGATCGCGGCCAGGCTCGGCCTGGACGAGGCGCGCATGTTCTTTGGCGGCTTCGATCGCCCGAACATCTGCTACCGGGTCGCGCCCAAGACCAGCGCGCCGGCCCAATTGGTGCGCTTCCTGCGGGCGGAGCCCGTAAGCCACGCCGGCATCGTCTACTGCCTCTCCCGCCGGCGCACCGAGGAGACCGCCCGGCAGCTGGTGCGCGAGGGCTGGAGTGCGCTTCCCTATCACGCCGGTCTGAGCGCGGATGTCCGGCGCGCGACCCAGCGCCGGTTCGTCACTGACGATGTGCGCATCATCGTCGCCACGGTCGCGTTCGGGATGGGCATCGACAAGCCGGACGTGCGCTTCGTCTACCACCTCGATCCGCCCAAGAGCCTCGAGGCCTATTACCAGGAGACCGGCCGCGCCGGCCGCGATGGCCTGCCGGCGGTCGCGATGATGACCTGGGGGCTCGGCGACGTCGCCCAGCTCCGGCAGTTCATCGCCGCTGGCGAGAGCAGCGAGCGCCAGCGGGTCGAGAATCAGAAACTCAGCGCGCTGCTCGGGTTCTGCGAGACCGCCGGCTGCCGGCGCCAGGTCCTGCTGCAATACTTCGGCGAGACGCTGGCGGCGCCGTGCGGCAACTGCGACACCTGCCTCGAGCCCGCCCTGACCTGGGACGGCACGATCGCGACCCAGAAGGCGTTGTCGGCGGTCCGCCGGACCGGCGAGCGCTTCGGCCAGGGCTATCTGATCGACCTGCTGCTCGGCCAGGCGGACGAGCGCATGACGCGGTTCGGTCACGACCGGCTGCCGACGTTCGGGGTCGGGGCCGACCTCGACCGGCGCACCTGGCAGTCGGTGTTCCGGCAGCTGGTGGCGGGCGGCCTGCTCGAGGTCGACGTCGACGGCTACGGCGGCATGCGGCTGGCCGGCGACGCCGCCAGGGTCCTGCGCGGCGAGCGCCGCCTGCAGCTGCGCCACGACCCGACCCCGGCGCGCGGCCGGCGCTCGGCCAAGGGAGCAGCCAAGGCGGCGCCCGCCGGCCTCGCGAGCGCTGCCGATCGCAGCCTGTTCGAAGCGCTCCGGGCCAGGCGTCGGGAGCTCGCGATGGCGAATGGTCTGGCCCCGTTCATGGTGTTCCCGGATCGCACCCTGATCGATCTGGCGCTGACCAGGCCCACCCATCTCGCGGCTCTGGAGACCATTCACGGCATCGGCCAGGCCAAGCGGCAACGCTGGGGTGAAGACGTCCTCGAGGTGATCCGCAGATTCGCCCTGGCCGCCGGGGCGCCGCCAGACCAGGGCTGACCACCTCGCCCTCAGAATCGAGGGCGGGGCTCGGCAAGTCATCATGCTTTCCTAGTCTTTGCGTAACGGTCAGTCATAGTTGGAGACTACTTGCGGTTGCTGAACATCATTGAATTTGACCAGAAGACGACTTGACCGGCGGCCGATGCCGGCGCACCATGCCCGGTGGCAAGGATGGTCACCAGGCAGAGGGCGCCCTGATGTCGGGAGAACGTCGCCTTCGGTGGGTTTGCGCGACCTGCGCGGCCGTGATCGTGGCCGGGGCGGTCCAGGTCGTGCTCGCCGGCGCGCCGGCGGTGCTTGCGCAGGCCCCGGCGCCGGAGGATTGCCCGCCCGGCTGGGTGTGCCCGCAAGGGCCGCAGCAGGAGCAGGAGGCACCGCCGGCCATGAGCGAGCAGGAGCTGCAGATGCAGGCCGAACTCATGCAGCACGGCATGGGCTTCGGGGGCATCTTCGGCCAGGCGCTGCAGAACTGGCTCAACGCGCCCTCGGCGCCGCCGGCCGAGGACGACGCCTGCAGCGCCTACACCGACTATGCCGCCCACCAGGCCTGCGGCAACGGCGACCTCTGGGCGGCCGACCGGCTGCAGCAGGATCAGGCGACGCCCGCGGAGCGCGACTGGTACAATCGCTGAGCGGACGCGCCGGCCGGCGCCACGGGTCGGCGGAGCGATCTGCCAGGGGGTCAGCGTTGACAGGCCGGGAGGGGGCTGGCACGGTTTCCGCATGGCCCGGATCCGCCGGTCGGACCGACCTTGCCCGATCCGCTCGCGGGCAGGGCCGGCACCATGGCCCCGCCCGACATGGGCGCGGCCAGGCAACCAGGGAGGACAGATCATGACCAGGATGAGGCGGCTCTTGCCCGCGGTGCTCGGCCTCGCGGCCGCCATGGCCTGCGCGCAGCCGGCCTTTGCGGCCAAGCAGTTGCGGGTGCTGGCCTGGGAAGGCTATGCTGATCCCGACTGGGTCAAGGCGTTCGAGAAGAAGTTCGACGCCGACGTCAGCGTCGTCTACGTCGGCACCGACGATGAGATCTGGGCCAAGATCAAGGGCAGCGAAGGCGAGGACTTTGACCTCTTCGCGGTCAACACCGCGCAACTGCAACGTTACATCGATGCCGGGTTGACCACACCCCATGATCTCAGCCAGATCCCCAATCAGAAGAAGACGCTGCCGCGCTTCCAGGACCTGACCAAGGTCACCGGCGTGATGCGCGACGGCAAGGTCTACGCGATTCCTTACGCTTTCGACTCGATCGGCCTGATCTACGACGTCGACAAGGTCAGCCCGCCGCCGACCTCGATGGACGTGCTCTGGGACCCGAAATATCAGGGGCGGGTGCTCGCCTACGACAATGGCGAGCACAACTTCTCGTTCACCGCGCTGACCATGGGTATCGCCGATCCGTTCCACCTCAGTGACGACCAGCTCGAGAAGATCAAGGCCAAGCTGATCGATCTCAAGCACAATGTGCTCAGCTTCTACACGACCCCAGACGAAGCCTTGCAGCTCTACAACAACAATGACGTCGCCCTGATCTGGGCCAACTACGGGCAGCAGCAGGTCAAGGCGATGCAGGATGCCGGCGCCCATATCAAATACGTCAATCCCAAAGAGGGCGCGCTCGCCTGGCTCGACACCTGGGCGCTGACCAAGGGCGTGCGCGACCAGCAACTGGCCGAGGAGTGGGTCAACTTCGTCCTGCAGCCGGAGATCAGCGGCGCGCTCTCGGAGCGGACCGGCTTCGGCAACACCGTGACCCCGTTCGCCAGCGCCGGTGCCGACGACAAGCTGGTCTGGCTCGAGTTGGTCGAGAACCCGACCCGCCGCGCCGATCTCTGGAACGAGGTCAAGGCCACGCCCTGAGGCGGCGCGCGGAAATTCCTCCAGAAGGGCCGGACGCCGTCGGGACTGACGCTCGATGACGTCCGGCCTGCAGCGTTCCGGACGGCGGCCCGAGCGTCTGCTGCGTGCGGTCGTCTCGCTGCTCGCCTACGGCCTGCCGCTGGTGTTCATCGTCCTGCCGGTGATCTCGTTCCTGACCTACAGCTTCTTCCACGTCGCCGGCGTCACCATCATCTATGAGCCGACGCTCGCCAACTATGTCCGCTTCTTTGCCGACGAGATCTATCTGCCGATGTTCCTGCGCACGGCGCGTCTTGCGCTCGAGGTGGCCCTGCTCAGCATCGTGTTCGGCTATCCGGTCGCTTATCTGCTCGCGAGCCTGCACGGCCGGCTGAAGTATATCGCGACTTTGCTGTTCGTGGTGCCGCTGCTGATGAGCTACATCATCAAGATCTATGCGATCCGGAGCATTCTCGGCAGCCGCGGCTTTCTCAACCGCATCCTCCTGGCGCTCGGCGTGATCGATCAGCCGCTGACCGTCCTGGTCTTCAACCTCAATGCCGTCCTGATCACGCTGGCCGTGATCCTGCTGCCGTTCGCCATCCTGCCGATCTTCATCGCGCTCGAGCGCATCCCGCGCAATCTGCTCGAGGCCTCGGCCGACCTCGGTGCCACCTCGGCGCAGACCTTCCGCCGGGTGATCCTGCCGCTCAGCCTGCAGGGCACGCTGGTCGGCGCGTCCTTCACCTTCGTGCTCGCGATCGGCGACTTCGTGACCCCGCAGATGGTCGGCGGCCCGCAGGGCTTCACCTTCGGGCGGATCATCTACAGCCAGTTCGGCATGGCCTTCAACTGGCCGTTCGGGGCGGCGCTCTCGGTGTTCCTGCTGCTCGCGGTGCTGGCGGCGATGGCGCTCGCCGCCCGGATCGGGCGTCTGCCGGCACCGGGCCGATGACGCTGCGCTGGCCGCTCCGCCTGCTGCTGATCGCGATCGCCCTGATCGTGCTGCTGGCGCTCTACGGCCCCCTGCTGGTGGCGATCCTGTTCTCGTTCATCAGAATGCGGGGCGGCGAGATCCTCTGGGACAGCTTCTCCTTCGAGGCCTATGGCCTCTTGCTGCGCAACCAGGGCATCATCGAGGCGCTTAGCAACACGCTGATCGTGGGCGTGGCCGCGGTCGCGGCGGCGCTGATCCTGGGCACGCTGTTCGCCTTCCACTACCAGGGCACGCGTGGCCGGGGGCGCGAACTCATGCAGCTGATGATTTTTCTGCCGTTCCTGATGCCGCCGATCCTGACCGGCCTCTCGCTCCTGATCTTCTTCCGCCAGGCGCACATCGAGCGCTCGCTGGTGACCGTGGTGATCGGCCACACGCTGTTCGTGCTGGCGCTGGTCTACCGCATCCTGCTCGCCCGCCTGCAGGCGCTGAGTCCGTCCCTGATCGAGGCCTCGCTCGATCTCGGGGCGAGCCGGCTGCAGACCTTCCGCTACGTGCTCCTGCCCCACCTCGCGAGTGCCTTGATCTCGGCGGCGCTGCTCGCCTTCGCCCTGTCGTTCGACGAGACCCTGATCACGCTGCTCTTGACCGGGACCCAGAACACGCTGCCGATCCGGCTGTGGGCGATGATGCGCCTGGGCTTCACCCCCGACATCAATGCGCTGGTGACCCTGATCCTCGCCGGCACCACGGCGCTCTGCCTGCTGGTCGCCAGCACCCTCACCCCCGCCCGTCCGGAGTGACGCCGCCGGTGGTCGTCAAGGGGAAGACGCGGCGGAGGTGGGGCGGAGCTCGGCCAGGGCTTCGATCGCGCCGGCGGCGAGGATCAGGAGGCAGCCCGCGGCTTCGCGGACGCCGAACGGCTCGCCCGCGAGCAGCGCCGCCGAAAGCGCTGCGACCGCGACCTCGAGCAGCAGCAGCAGGGCGACCCGGCCCGGCTCGAGCTGGCGGGCGCCCCAGAGCAGAAGCCAGGTGCAAGGCAGCAGCCAGATCAGCGCCGCGAGCGCGGCGGCCGCCAGCACGCCGGGCCCGATCGATGCCGACGCTACCGGGGCATCGAGCGCGGGCGGCAGTAGCATGAGCAGAAGCGACAGGCAGGCGGCGGCAAGACAGGCGACCGCGGTCTGCTCGAGGCCCTCGATCGCCTGCCCCTTGCGCACCAGGGTCACCGAGAGCGCGAACAGGACGCCGGCGGCGAGCCCGAGCCAGTCGCCGGCCGAGCGCGGCAGCGGCAGGCCGGCGCCGAGGCCGAGCAGCACCAGGGCACCCGTGAGCCCGAGCAGGATCGAGATCAGGCGGAGCCTGCCGACCCGCTCGCCAAGCAGCGTGACCGCAAGCAGCGTCGCCCAGATCGGGGCAAGATAGAAGAGCAGGGTCACGCGCACGACCTCGCCCAGGATCAGGGCGAGGTTCCAGCTGACCAGGGCGCCGCCGAACAGGCCGCCGGCGCCGAGGAGCAAAAGGCCGCCCGCGGCGAGCCGTCGGCGCCGGCGCCAGGACCAGGGCAGGAGCGCCAGGCTCATCGTGCCGTAGAGGACGGCATTCAGCGCCGGTCCGGTCAGCCCGGCGTCGGCGAGTGCCCTGAGCGGCAGCCACCAGAGGCCCCAGCACGCGGCCGAGAACGCGACCGCGCCGGCCGGCAGCAGGGGCGATGGCAGCGCCATGGGCTGCGGTTCGGAACGCCGGCCCGACGCTGCGCTGGCTCAGCCGGCGCCCGCGTCAGGTCCAGGCCTGGCCAGGTGCAGCCAGGGCAGCCGCTCCTCGACGAAGGCGTCGTGGGTCGGGGCAAAGTCCTCCGGCCGGTCGAGCGTGCCGACCAGGACGTGGACCTCGCCCGGCCAGCGGGCGCCCTCGTAGGTAAGCGGTGTGCCGCACTGTCCGCAGAAGCTCCGGGTGACCCCGGGCGACGAATGGAAGCCGACCGGCGCGCCCGCGAGGTAGGCAAAACGCTCCGTCGGAAAGCCCGCGAAGGTCGCCATGGGCGCGCCGGTCGCCCGCCGGCAGCTCGCGCAATGACAGTTGGCGATCCACTTGGGCGCGCCCAGCGCGCGGTAGCGCACCGTCCCGCAGAGGCAGCCGCCGGTATGCTCGGGTTCGGTCATGGTGCTCTGCCGGCTCGCCTCGAGGCTCAGAAGCAATAGCTGCGGAGCGTCTCGAACGCGATCAGGAAGCCCCACTTCGCCCACAGCACCAGGCCGGCCGCGAGGCCCGCGCCGATCACCACGAGCGGCAGCCAGCCGAGCATGCCCAGCCGGCTGCGCGCGGGCGCTGCCCGGCTCGGACGCGTCCGCCGCATGCGACGCTGCAACCCTCAAGGCCCGGCTCCCCAAATCCGCGCTCCGGTCCTAAGATCACGCCGCGAGCGGCCGTTGGCAAGGGCGGGCGTTGGCGCACAAGCAACCAGGACGAGAGGGAGTGGCCATGCGCAAGTTCATCATCGAGCGCGAGTTGCCGGCGGTCGGCAGCCTCGATCGCGAGCAGCTGAAGGGCGCCGCCGCCAAGTCGAACGCGGCGCTGGCCGAGCTCGGCCCGGACATCCAGTGGGTCGAATCCTTCGTCGCCGCCGACAAGACGTTTTGCGTCTATCTCGCCAAGGACGAGGGGATGATCCGCAAGCACGCCGAGATCAGCGGCTTTCCGGCCAGCAAGATCACCGAGATCAAGCGGATGATCGATCCGACCACCGCCGGCTGATTCCGGCGCGCCCCGACCCACCGTCATGAGCCTGGCCATCACGCTGGCCCTCCTGCTCCTGGCGGTGGGCGTCGCCGGGCTCGCCAACTGGCGGGAGCGCCGCCCGCAGGAGATCGGCAACCCGCCGCTGGTCTCCTACGCGGCGGTCCAGATGATCGCGGTCGCGGTCGCTCTGGTGATGGCGGCGCATCTGGTGAGCCTCGTGACCGGCCATCCCCTGGTCAGCCGTTTTCTCCATTGATCCGTCGACCTCAGGCGCAAGAACCGGGTGGCCGGCGGCGCTCGAGCCGGCCAAGCTCGCGGCTTGTTCTGCGATCGAGGTTGACATGACCCGTTCGAACCCGCGCGTGATGGGACCGGTCGAATGGCTGCTCCTGGTGGCCCTTTCGGTGCTCTGGGGCGGCTCGTTCTTTTTCGCCAAGGTGGCGCTCGCCGAGCTGCCGCCGTTCACGGTCGTGCTCGCAAGGGTGGCACTCGCGGCGCTGGCGCTGCTCCTGATCGTGCTCGCGAGCGGTCAGCGCCTGCCGCGCTCGCCACGCCTGTGGGGCGCGTTCCTGGTCATGGGCGCGCTCAACAATCTGATCCCCTTCAGCCTGATCGTCTGGGGCCAGACCGAGATCGCAAGCGGCCTCGCCTCGATCCTGAACGCGACCACGCCCTTGTTCGCGGTCGTGCTCGCCCACGTCCTGACCGGGAACGAACGGCTGACGCCCGGGAGGTTCCTCGGCGTTCTGGCAGGGCTTGCGGGCGTGGCCGTGATGATCGGGCCGGGAGCGCTCGCGCACCTGCACGGGCAGGTGCTGGCCGAGCTTGCGATCCTTGGAGCGGCCTTCTCCTATGCGCTCGCCGGGCTCTACGGACGGCGCTTTTATGCGACCCCGCCGCTCGTGACCGCGCTCGGCCAGGTCGGCGCCTCGACGCTCATGATGCTGCCGCTCGCGCTGCTCATCGACCGTCCCTGGAGCCTGTCGGCGCCGGGTCTCGCGACGCTCGGCGCGCTCGCCGGCAGCGCGCTGCTCAGCACGGCACTCGCCTATGTGATCTATTTCCGGATCCTGGCCACGGCCGGCGCCACCAACCTGATGCTGGTGACCTTCCTGATCCCGGTCAGCGCGCTGATCCTTGGGACCACCATTCTGGGCGAGCTCCTGAGCCCGGGCCAGCTCGCCGGCATGGCGCTGATCGGCCTCGGTCTCGCGGCGATCGACGGCCGCCTGCCCGCCTGGCTCGCAGGCCACTGGCGCCGTCGGCCCGCGGCGCTTCAGCTGCGGCCGTAGACGTCCTCGTAGCGGATGATGTCGTCCTCGCCGAGGTAGGCGCCGCACTGGACCTCGATCAGGTGCATCGGCACCGTGCCCGGGTTCTCCATCCGGTGCCTGGCGCCGAGCGGGATGTGCACGCTCTGGTTCGGCTCCAGCACCAGGACCTCGGCGTCGACCGTGACCTTGGCGGTGCCGGCCACCACCACCCAATGCTCGGCGCGGTGCTTGTGGCTCTGCAGGCTGAGCCGGCCGCCGGGGGCCACGATGATCTCCTTGACCTTGCAGCCCGGACCTTCGTGCAGGACCTGGAAACTGCCCCAGGGGCGCTGCTCCTTGGCGTGGGCGTCGCCCTCGGGGCGGCCGGCGGCGCGCAGCATGGTGACCAGGTGGCGGACGCCATCGCTGCGCCTCCGATCGGCGACCAGGATCGCATCGTCGGTCTCGACCACGGCCAGACCCTGGACGCCGGAGCAGGCGACCAGCCGGCGCTCGGCATGGACCAGGCAGTCCTGGCTGTCGTCGAGCAGGACGTCGCCCCGGACCGCATTGCCGGCCGCATCCTTGGGCAGCTGCTCCCAGAGCGCCTGCCAGGAGCCGAGATCGGACCAGCCGGGATCACAGGGCACGACCGCGATCCGGTCGCTGTGCTCCATGACCGCCTTGTCGATCGGCTGGGCCGGCACCGCCTCGTACAGCTCGAGCGGCACCTCGAAGGCGCCGCCCGGGATCTCCTTGAGCGCTTCGAAGGCGCGGGTGACGGCGGCCAGGATCGGCGCGGCGTGGGACGCGAGTTCGGCCAGGATGCGATCGGCACGGAACAGGAACATGCCGCTGTTCCAGACATGGCCGCCCGCGGCCAGCATGGCCTCGGCGGCCGGGCGCAGAGGCTTCTCGACGAAGCGCGTGACCCTGAGCGCGCCCGCTGCTCCCGGGATCGGCGCGCCGGTCTGGATGTAGCCGTAGCCGGTCTCGGGCCGGGTCGGCGTGATGCCGAAGGTCACGAGCTCACCCGCGGTGGCCAGCGGCAAGGCGGTATCGAGGGCGGCATCGAGCGCCTCTGGCGCCTGCATCAGGTGGTCCGAGGGGCAGATCCAGAGCAGCGCATCGCCGCCGAACCGCTGCTGTGCGTAGAGGGCCGCGAGCGCGATCGCGGCTGCGGTGTTGCGTCCGACCGGCTCGAGCAGCCGGTTGCGGGCGAGCGCCGGGTCGATCCGCTCGAGCTCACGGCGGACCAGGAAGTCCTGGCTCTTGGCGCCGACCGTGACGACCTGCTCGGGTCGCGCCCGGGCGAGCAGGCGGCGCGCGGTCTGCTCGAGCAGCGACTGCTCGCCCGCGAGCCGGGCCAGTTGCTTGGGCAGGGTGTCGCGGCTGACCGGCCACAGGCGGGTGCCGGAGCCGCCGGCGAGAATCACGGGCACGAGCATGGCCAAGACGGTCGCTGCCCCTTTCTTGGATGAGAAAAGCCAACCACCGGGAGGCTAACCCGGGCGGGCGACCCGGTCCAGCCTCGAGCGCCGGCCCGCCTGCGCACCGCGCCGGATGTCTGGCGGCGCTCCAGAGATAGAAGGGCCATGGTTGCCAAATCGTGAGCGCGCGCTCGTGACCGCCGCCCATGGTTCGGGACAGCGCCGGGATGCGGTCGGCCGGGCCGGCGTTGCCTTGGCCGGGCTTAAGGAATAGAAGCCTTTGGAAAGCAAGGGCGTCCGACGGACGAGCGTTGGCTCACGCGTTCGCCGGATGCCGCATGTCATCACCGGAACGCCATCAAGAGGTCGCCATGCCGCCCGCCGACCCGGATCGCAGCACGCTGGACAAGAACTACAATCTGCGCGCCGCGGTGCCGGAGTTTCAGAGCTGGTTCGACCGTTACGAGGCCGCGAGCCGGGCGTTCCGGGAGCGCTGGCCGGGCCGCCTTGACCTCGCCTACGGCAACAGTCCCCGCCAGGCGATCGATCTGTTCCTGCCGGCCGGGGCCGCGCGCCCGCCGCTGCTCGCCTTCATCCACGGCGGCTATTGGCAGGGCCGGGATCGCAAAGATTTTTCGTACCTTGCCGAACCTCTGGTGGCGGCCGGCGCCGCGGTCGCACTGCTCGGCTACGATCTGGCGCCCGCGGTCACCATGGACACGATCGTCGCCGAGATCCGCGAGGGCCTCGCCTGGCTGCATCGCAACGCCGGCGCGCAGGGCTTCGATCCGGACCGGATCTTCATCGCCGGCCATTCCGCGGGTGGCCACCTCGTCGCCATGGCGCTCGCGACCGACTGGCAGGGCGCGTTCGGCCTGCCGGTCGATCTGATCAAGGGCGGGACCGCGATCAGCGGCGTGTTCGATCTCGAGCCGATCCGCCGCTGCTACCTGAACGAGGTGCTGCGGATGGATGTGGCGGAAGCCGCGCGCAACAGCCCGCTGCATCTGCCGCCCGGCCACCCATGCCCGGTCGTGGTCACGGTCGGGGAGCGCGAGACCCCGGCCTTCCACGAGCAGAGCCAGGCCTACGCGGCCAGGCTCGCGACCGCGGGCTGGCGCGCCGAGCTCGTGACCCAGCCGGGTCTGGACCACTTCGCGATCGTCATGAGCCTGGCCGACCCCGGCGCCCCGGTCGTCCAGGCGATCCGCCGCCAGATGGGCCTCGAGGCGGCGCCCGCTTGACGGCGGGGGTGGCGTGTTGGACTGATGGATTTCAAGGGGGGGCAGCCGAGGGACGGCCGATGGCCAACAGCAAGCAGATCCTGATCATCGACGACGACGAGGCGCTCCGCCACTCGCTCGCCGAGCAGCTCGAGCTGCACGAGGGTTTCGTGACCTTTCAGGCCGAGGACGGCAAGCGGGCGCTCGAGATCGTCAAGGACCATCACTTCGAGGTCATTTTGATGGACGTGGGCCTGCCCGACACCGATGGCCGCGATCTCTGCCGGCTGATGCGGCGTCAGGGGGTCAAGAGCCCGATCATCATGTTGACCGCGCACGATTCCGATGCCGACACGATCCTGGGCCTCGACAGCGGCGCCAACGATTACATCCCCAAGCCCTTCCGGCTCGGCGTCCTGCTGGCGCGCCTGCGCGCGCAATTGCGCCAGTTCGAGCTGTCCGACGACGCGACCTTTCCGATCGGCCCCTACACCTTCCGGCCGAGCGCCAAGATGCTGATCAATCCGGACAGCAACCGGAAGATCCACCTGACCGAGAAGGAGACCGCGATCCTGAAGTATCTCTATCGGATGGGTGACCGCCCGGTGACCCGGGAGGTGCTGCTCGACGAGGTCTGGGGCTACAATGCGGGCGTCACCACGCACACGCTCGAGACCCACATCTACCGGCTGCGCCAGAAGATCGAGCCGGAGCCGACCAACGCCCAGATCCTGGTGACCGAGCCGGGCGGCTACCGGCTCGCGCGCTGAGCCTCGCCTGCGCTGCTAGAGCAGCTCGACGCGCGCCGCCATCGGGCCCTTCTGGCCCATGCGGGTCGCGACCCGGACGCGCTGCTCGGCCTCGAGGGCGTTGATGCCGGCGCGGGTGAGGGTGCGCGCCGACACGAACACGTCCTTGCTGCCGTCATCGGGCACGATGAAGCCGAAGCCCTTCTCGGCGTTGTAGAATTTGACCGTGCCTTCGACCAGCTCGCCATCACCGCCGCCGAAGCCGCCGCCGGCGAAGCGTGCCGGGCGCGAGCGCGGCACCGGCTCGGTCGGCGGCTGGATGCTGTGGATCGCGGCGACCTGGGGGCCGCGCGGGCCGTCGGCGATGTCGCAGACCAGGCTGGTGCCGTCGGCGAGATCCTCGTGGCCCGCCTGCGCCACCAGGGAAGCGTGCAGGAACGCGTCGGGCGCGCCGTCATCCGGCTTCACGAAACCGAAGCCTTTGGTGCGGTTATACCATTTGACCACCGCAGCAACTTCGGTCCGGTAAGGTCCGGACAGCTGCGACGGACGGCGGTTGTTCATAACGGGTCAACTCCAACGGGTGACACCCTCACTTCATAACCTTTTTGTGCCGCCGCGAACAGAGCAATTCGGTCCGCCACGAGACACCTGCGAGGCGGCGTCCGGGCGGCCGCATGGGGTCAGCGATCGGCGAGCTCGACCGTGACCGGGACGTGGTCCGAGGGGCGCGGCCAGCCGCGCGCGGCGCGCAGCGCGCCGGCCCGCAGCAGGCGCGGCGCCAGGGCGGGCGTGACCCAGACGTGGTCGAGCCGGCGGCCGCGATCGCTCGCCTGCCAGTCCTGCGCGCGATAGCTCCACCAGGTGTACAGGCGCTCGGCCGGCGGCACGAAGTGGCGGACCGCATCGTGCCAGGCGTGCGCGGCCTGCAGACCCTGCAGCGCGCGCACCTCGACCGGGGTGTGGCTGACCACTTTGAGCAGCGCCTTGTGGTTCCAGACGTCGGTCTCGAGCGGGGCGATGTTGAGATCGCCGAGCAGCACCGCCTGCCGGTCGGGGGCGAAGTCGCGGCGGAACCAGTCGGTGAGCGCCGCGAGCATCTCGAGCTTGTGGCGGAACTTGGGATTCAGCTCGGGATCGGGGTCGTCGCCGCCGGCGGGGATGTAGAGGTTGTGCAGCTCGAGCGCGCCGGGCAGCATGACGCGCAGATGCCGGCAATCGGTGCGGCCGCACCAGTCGAGCGGGGTCGCGCCCGCGAGCGGCAGCTTGGAGAAGACGGCGACGCCGTGGTAGCCCGGCTGGCCGTGGAGGACGTGGTGGGGAAAGCCCAGCGCGTGCAGCTCGAGCACCGGGAACAGATCGTTGCGGACCTTGGTCTCCTGCAGGCAGAGGACGTCCGGATCGACCGCGCGCACGAGCCTGGCGACCCCGTCCAGCCGCAGCCGCACCGAGTTGACGTTCCAGGTGGTGATCCGCAGCGGCAAGGTCGTCGGGTCCGGCGCCAGTCGTGGTTTGCCGACCCCTGTACCGGGCCGGCGGCGCCCGGTCCAGCGATCCGGGCCTGGCCGGCGTGCGGTGGCAAGCAACCGCTCCACCTGCCGCCTCGACACGACGTTGAGCTGACGTTGAGCCGGTTGCGTGGCGCGCCCGGATCGGCTTGGATGGTTTCCGATCACGCGTAACGCGAACGCCGGATTGGAGGGCGCCACGTCGTTGGCCGCCGTCCGTCAAAGCCTCGATCGAGGACGTGGCCATGACCATTGCCCGCAGCGACAGCCCCTGGTGGGCGCGCGGGATCATCTATCAGATCTATCCGCGCTCGTTTCAGGACCAGGACGGCGACGGCATCGGCGATCTGCCCGGGATCGCTGGCCGGCTCGATTACCTGCGCTGGCTCGGCGTCGATGCGATCTGGCTGTCGCCGATCTATCCCTCGCCGATGGCCGACTTCGGCTACGACGTCGCCGACTTCACCGGCATCCACCCGATGTTCGGCACGCTCGCCGACTTCGACCGGCTGGTCGCTGTGGCGCACGGCCGCGGCCTCAAGGTGATCCTCGACTTCGTGCCCAACCACAGCTCCGACCGGCATCCCTGGTTCCAGGAGGCGCGCGCCTCGCGCGTCAATCCGAAGCGCGACTGGTACGTCTGGCGCGACCCGGCGCCGGGCGGCGGGCCGCCGAACAACTGGCTTTCCCACTTTGGCGGCAGCGGCTGGGAATGGGATGAGGCGACCGGCCAGTATTACTACCACGCCTTCCTCAAGGAGCAGCCGGACCTCAACTGGCGCAATCCCGCCGTGGTCGCAGCGATGCATGACGCCATGCGCTTCTGGCTCGAGCGCGGGGTTGACGGCTTCCGGGTGGACGTGATCTGGCACCTGATCAAGGACGACCAGTTCCGCGACAACCCGCCCAATCCGGGCTTTGCCGAGGGCATGTGGCCCTATACGCGACTCTTGCCGGTTTTCACCGCCGATCGGCCCGAGATCCACGACGTGATCGCCGGGCTGCGCCGCGTGGTCGACGACTACGACGAGCGCGTGCTGATCGGCGAGATCTATCTGCCGGTCGAGCGCCTGGTCACCTACTACGGCCGCGACCTGCGCGGGGCGCATCTGCCGTTCAACTTCCAGCTGATCCTCACGGCCTGGAACGCCCGCAGCATCGACCGCCTGATCCGCGCCTACGAGGCGGCGCTGCCGGCGGGCGGCTGGCCGAACTGGGTTTTGGGCAACCACGACAACCACCGGATCGCGAGCCGGGTCGGGCTCGGCCCAGGCGCGGGTCGCCGCGATGCTGCTCTTGACGCTGCGCGGCACGCCGACGCTTTACTACGGCGACGAGCTCGGCATGCGCGACGTGCCGATCCCGCCGGAGCTGGTCCAGGATCCCTGGGAGAAGGGCGTTCCCGGGCTCGGCCTCGGCCGCGACCCCGAACGCACGCCGATGCCCTGGAGCGCCGATGCCAACGGCGGCTTCACCACCGGCACGCCCTGGCTGCCGCTGGGGGATGATCTTTCGAGCGTGAACGTCGCCGCGGAGCAGGCCGATCCCGGCTCGATGCTCTCCCTCTACCGGTCCCTGATCGAGCTGCGCCGCCAGGAGCCGGCGCTCGCGATCGGCGACTACGAGCCGGTCGAGGCCGAGGGCTCGGTACTCGCCTACCGACGCCGCTATGAGGGCCGTGAGCTGCTGATCGCCCTGAACCTGAGCCCGAGCCCCGCCCGCCTGCCGGCATCGGCCGCCGGCGCCCGCATCCTGCTCTCGACCCATCTCGACCGTGACCAGTTGGCGGCCGCCCAGGATCTTCGTCTGCGCGGCGACGAAGGGGTCATCGTGGAGCTCGCCTCAACCTAGCACGGTAATGCGGCGTTCGTTGGCCGTCACCATCGACGCCGCCCAGAGGCGATCCATCTCACGTATTAGCCGTTCGACGGCCGCGGCTTCAATCGGCGGCCGCTTTGTGTCGCGACAGGGTCGCCCCCTCTTAACGCGACCTTAGCTTTCACCGTGCCAAGGGATCTCGCGGATCTTACCTATCGCGAGCGACCGCCAGCCATGTATGTCATCGAGATAGAACATCGCGGCCTGAACAAACACAGGGCCATTCGCGGCGTCGATCGAGCCCTCGTCATGCGCAAAGCGGAGCTGCAACACGCAGCGTGGGATGAGCAGTGGGAGGCAAAATCGGCGCGTCAGGAAGCGCGGGCAAGCAAAGAAGCCAAGACAGCGGAGGCGGCAGCCCGAACCTCGCAGGCGCAGCAGACGATTGCAGATTTGCAATCGATCCTTGCCCAGACGTTACAGGTCGATGATGCGATCGACTGGGGAACCCTGAAGAGACGCCATGACCACCCCGCCACTCCACCAGACGAACCCCTCAAGGATAATTTTCCAGCGTCCATCGGCCTACTCGATCATTTGCTTCCTTTTCTAAAGCGCCGGAAGTTCGATGATTGCGAGGCTCGGTACCAACGAGCGGTACGAGAATGGCAACTGGACGTTCAGGAATGGCGTTCGGCACGTCGGCAGGTCATCGAACACAATGCCGCGGTCGATGCTCAGAGAGCACGCTACTTCGGCGGCGACGCGGAATCGATAGCGGAATATTGCGATCTTGTGTTGTCTAACTCATCATATCCCGATTTCTTTCCGCAAGAATTTCAAATCGATTGTGATACAGCAACCAAGACGCTGGTCGTTGAGTATCGCCTACCGGCCCTGGCTGATTTTCCTAAGCTAATGGAGGCCCGCTATATCGCCGCCCGTGACGAGTTCAAAGAGACACACTTAAAAGATCGGGACATCAACGCCCTCTACGACCGGGCGATTTATCAAGTCGCCTTACGGACAATTCACGAGCTGTTCGAGGCTGACAGGATCAACGCGATCGAAGCCGTCGTGTTTAATGGCTGGGTTCACTATGTCGATCCACGCAGCGGGCATGATACGCAGGCCTGCATCGCCTCTCTGCAGGCAACCAAGCGTGAGTTTGAGCAAATCAATCTGGCCGCCGTGGACCCGAGGGAGTGCTTCCGCGCCCTGAAGGGGGTTTCGGCATCGAAGCTTGCATCCATGGCGGCTGTGGCTCCCATCCTGCAGCTCAACAGAGAAGACAAGCGCTTCATCTCGAGCGAGGAGGTCGCCTCCAGGCTCGAACACGGTACCAACATTGCAGCCATCGGCTGGGAGGAGTTTGAACACCTGGTCCGCGAGATTTTCGCTGCCGAATTCACGAGGGACGGCGGCGAGGTTAAGGTCACCCAAGCCAGCAGAGACGGCGGTGTTGATGCCATCGCCTTCGATCCGGATCCGATCCGGGGCGGCAAGATCGTGATCCAGGCGAAGCGCTATACGAACACCGTCGATGTGGCCGCGGTTCGAGATCTGTACGGTACGGTGATGAACGAGGGGGCGACCAAGGGGATCCTGGTCACGACATCCTCGTTCGGGCCGGATGCCTATCGGTTCGCCAAGGACAAGCCGTTGACCCTTCTCGACGGTAGCAACCTTTTGCATCTTCTCGCCAAGCATGGTCACAATGCGAGGATCGACCTCAGGGAAGCCAAGAAGCTTGGGGTTGCATTGAAGAGATAGAGGTCGGCAAATCGGAGCAGGCCAAGCCCACGGGGGCGGAGGATCACTCGGTCAGGAGAATGCAGTCGGCCGGGTGCCAGGAGACCCAGCAGGGGTCGCCGACCGCCAGCGCGCCCGCCTGGTGGCGGCTGTCGTTGGTGCGGTAGCAGGTGATCCGGACGGCGGGGCCGGCCTCGACGAAGACGTGGCTGTAGTCGCCGAAATAGGCGAGCTGGGCGACCTTGCCTGGCACCGCTATCAGGCCATCGGCCGGGCGCTCGTGGCTGATCCGCACCTTCTCCGGGCGGACCGCGATCCCGACCTCGCTGCCGGGCTCGCCGTCCTCGGTCAGCTGCAGTTCGCCGATCCCCTGGGCTTCGAGGCGGATGCCGCCGTCGGCGCGGTCGAGCACGCGGCCGGGGAACAGGTTGGTCGTGCCGATGAAGTCGGCGACCATGCGGCAGTTCGGCTGCTCGTACAGCTCGCCCGGCGGCGCCACCTGGAGGATGCGGCCCCGGTCCATGACCGCGATCCGGTTGGCCATCGAGAGCGCCTCGTCCTGGTCGTGGGTCACGATCACGAAGGTGATGCCGACCTCGTGCTGCAGGCGGACGAGCTCGAGCTGCATCTCCTCGCGCAGCTTCTTGTCCAGCGCCGAGAGCGGCTCGTCGAGCAGCAAGACCTTGGGCCGCTTGATCAGGGCGCGCGCCAGCGCCACCCGCTGGCGCTGGCCGCCGGAGAGCTGGTCGGGCCGGCGCTCGCCGAGGCCATCGAGCCGGACCATCGCCAGCGCCGCCTCGACCCTCGGGCCGATCTCGGGGCGCGGCACGCGGCTCACGCGCAGGCCGTAGGCGACGTTGTCGGCGACCGTCATGTGGGGAAAAACGGCGTAGGACTGGAACACCATGTTGACCGGGCGCCGGTTGGGCACGACGCCCGCCATGTCCTCGCCGTCGATCAGGATTTTTCCCGCACTGGGGTTCTCGAAGCCCGCGAGCATGCGCAAGAGCGTGGTCTTGCCGCAGCCGGACGGGCCGAGCAGGGCGAAGAACTCGTTGGCCGCGATCTCGAGCGAGACGTGGTCGACCGCGACCATCTGGCCGAAGCGCTTGGTCACCGCCTCGACCCGGACGATCGACTCGGTCTCGACGATTGTCTGGGCGCTCATGCGCCGAGCTCCCCGCCGCGCTCCGGCCGCTGCAGCCGCATCGCGATCACGGTCAACAGGATGGTGACGACGATCAGCACGGTCGAGGCGGCGTTGACCTCGGGGGTCGCGCCGAAGCGGACCATCGAATAGACCTTGATCGGGAAGGTCAGGGTTTCGGGGCCCGAGGTGAAGAAGGTGATGACGAAATCGTCGAGCGAGAGGGTCATGGCGAGCAGGCCGCCCGCGATCAGGCCCGGCTTCATGTAGGGCAGGGTGATGTTCTTCAAGGTCTGCCACTCGCCGGCGCCGAGGTCCTTGGACGCCTCCTCGAGCGCGCGATCGAAGCCCGCCATGCGGGCGCGCACCACGATCGTGACGAACGGGAAGCTGAAGGCGATGTGGCCGATGATGATCGGTCCGAGGTTGAGCGGCCAGGGCAGCTGGGTCGGCCAGCCGGTGCGCATGAAGAACGCCATCAGCGCCACGCCCATGCAGATCTCCGGGATCACGATCGGCAGCGCCAAAGCACCCTCCAGCGCCGGCTTGCCGGGGAAGCGGAAGCGCCACAGCGCGAGCGCCAGGAGCGCTCCGATCACCGTGCTGACGGCCGTGCTGGTCAGGGCGATCGCCAGGCTGTTGGTGAAGGCTTCGATCAGGGACGCGTTGCCGACCGCCTTGTGGTAGTAGCCGAGCGTGAAGCCCTGCCAGACGATGTTGCGCTTGCTGTCGTTGAAGCTGAACAGGATCAGGATCACGATCGGCGCATAGAGGAACAGGAAGGTCGCGGCGAGCCAGGCGCGCAGCCAGAGCTTCCGGCTGTACTCGAGCGGCCCCGCTCGCTCGCGTCGCTTCGCCACGTCACCCTGCCCTTGCGGCCGCCTCGACCGCTGTTCGTTATAGGGCGGGGTGGGATAGGTGATAAGCCCGGATTGCGGCCGTACGGCCTCACGGCGGCGGCGACCGCCGCCTCACGCGACTTGCCGCGGCGTTCGGCGAGGTCAGGAGGCGAGCGGCGGCTTGGGGCGGAGCCAGTGGCGGACCTGGGCCGGCTCCAGGCGGTCGGCGCGCATCACCAGATGGACCACGGGATCGCGGAGCAGCTCCTCGAGCGGCGGCTCGTCACCGGCGTGGGCCCAGGCGCCCTCGTACCAGGGCTCGGCGTCATCGTCGTCGGCCTCGCGGGCATCGCCGGTCACAGCGCCCGCCGGCCACGCCCAGCTGCGCGCAACCATGCCTGCCTGCGTCAGCCCGTTGAGGGTCGCAAGGAGGGCTCGAACGGCCACCATTGTTCCGTCTCCCCGAACGCCTGTTGCCGCCTGGCGACACCCTGCGCGCACTCCCTTACTGCGCGAACACCTGGGCTGCATGTTAATTCCGGCGGTCCTCGACCGTCGGTGGAGAGAAAGGCGGCGGCGCGGGCGGCGGCCTCAGAGCTTGCCGACCAGCACTCCGGCGAGCCCGAGAACCGCGACCAGGAGGGCGGCAAGAAAGCCGTTCATCCAGACCGTCTGACGGTTGATGGCCCGCATCAGCTCGATCCTGGTGTCGCCGATCTCCCGCCGCACGGCGCCGATCTGCTCGGCCAGCTCCTGACGGACGGCGCCGATCTGCTCGGCCAGCTCCTGACGGACGGCGCCGATCTGCTCGGCCAGCTCCTGACGGACGGCGCCGATCTGCTCGGCCAGCTCCTGACGGACGAGGGCGGTCTGCTCGCCGACGTAGTCGCGGGTCGCGACCGTATCGAGCACCTCGCCCTGGACGACCTCGACCACCCCGGTCGCCTGCTGATGGCTGAAGCCGGCTTCCTCGAGACGGCGGATCGCGTGGGCGGCATTCATCGGCAGATCCAGATCGTCCACTGACCCTTGCATTCTGCCACGCCGGTGCGGCCGAAGCGACCGAAAACCGAGCGGTCGCGCCGGCCGGTCAGAGGTCGCGTTCGGCCAGAAAGGCGCGCGCGGCCAGCGCGGCGAAGGTCAGGTACATCAGGAGGAAGGAGAGCGCGGCGCCGAACGGCCAGTCGTTGGCGGCCTTGAACTGGCGCTCGATGACGTTGCCGATCAGCTCGCTGTCGGGACCGCCCAGAAGGTCCGAGATCAGGAAGGTGCCAAGCGCCGGGATGAACACCAGGATCACGCCCGAGATGATCCCGGGCTTGGCGAGCGGCACCACGATCGAGCGAAAGGTGCGCCACTGGCCGGCGCCGAGATCGAGGCTCGCCTCCAGATAGGAGCGGTCGAGGCGCTCGAGGGTGGCGTACAGCGGCAGGACCATGAAGGGCAGATAGACGTAGACGATGCCGATCACCACCGCGGCGTTGTTGTAGAGCAGCTCGAGCGGCTGGAACGGCGGCAGGGTGCCGAGCCCGAGCGCGGCGAGGCCAGCGCTCCCGAGGTCCCAGAGATCCTCGAGGCCGAAGTTGACGTAGCCGCGGGTCCGGAGCACCGCGATCATCGCGTAGGTCCGGATCAAAAGGTTGGTCCAGAACGGCAGGATCACCAGCATCAGGAGGAGCGACTTGGCCCGCGCGGGCGCGAAGCTCACCGCGAGCGCCACCGGGAAGCCGACGATCAGGACCAGGGCGGTGGCCACCGCCGCGATCCAGAACGACTTCCAGAACAGGCCGAGATAGATCGGGTCGAGCGCCTTCGCGTAGTTGGCAAGCGTGCCGGTGATCAGGACGTCGACCGGTCCCGAGCGCTCGCCGAACGACAGGATCCAGACCAGCCCGAGCGGCACCAGGAAGAAGGCGAGCAGCCAGAGCGCGCCCGGCAGCACGAAGATCCAGAAGACCACCGGCTGCTGCCGCCAGCTCTCCATCGGCGCCCCGCTTGCGCTCGACCGCGTCCCGAAGGCGCGGCCCTACAGGAAGGCGAGCTTACCGTCCCGCTTGAGCAGCGTGTAGCAGAGAATGTCGTAGCAGAGCTGGGCGGCGGCGTATTCGGTCAGCCCCGAGCCCGGCACCGGCGCGACCTCGACGACATCGGCGCCGATCACCTCCTTGGCCGAGCACAGCGCGCGCAAAAGGCGCGTCCCGTAGGCCCAGGGCAGGCCGCCCGGGACCGGCGTGCCGGTCGCCGGCGCCACCGCCGGATCGAAGCCGTCGACGTCGATCGTGAGGTAGATCCGCTCGGTCGCGACTGCCGCCAGGATGGTCTCGATCGCGGGCTCGGCGTCGAGCCCCCATTCGAACACCGGCAGCCCTTCGGCGACCGCGAAGCGATGCTCCTCGCGCGCATAGGCGCGGATGCCGACCGAGCAGGTGCGAAAGCCGAGCTCGCGGCCGCGCCGCATCACGCAGGAATGGGCAAAGCGGCTCGGGTCGTGGTCGTTGTAGTCGGCATCGTCGTCGCGCATGTCGAGATGGGCGTCGATCTGCACGATCGTGACGTCGTCCACCCGGCCGCGCGCGGCGTGCGCCCGAAACGCGCCGATCGAGACCGCATGCGTGCCGCCGAGCAGGACCGTGAAGCGCGGTGCGGCGCGCGCGACCGCCGCCGCCACCTGCTCGACCATGACTTCGGGCGGCAGCGCCTCGACCTCGGCGAGCAGCTGGTGGGCGATCTTGTAGTCGAGGGCGGGTTCGGTGCCGGTGTGGCGCTCGAGCAGCTCGATCTGACGGTCGAGGCAGGCGACGATCGCGGCCGGGCCCCGGCTGGCGCCGGCGCCGAACGAGGCTCCGTGCCCGTAAGGGGCGGAGATCAGGAGCGCGTCGGCGCTGTCCGGCTCGCTCCAGTTGATGATCGAGGCGACCATCCGCCGCCCGCCGTCAATCCGGGTTCAGGAGGCGGGCGAGCTCACGCTTGGGCCGTTCGCGCCAGCTGCCGTTGTGCCAGCCGTAGGCGGCGAGCAGAGGCAGTGCCAGGGTCGCCTCGGCGAACACCATCTGCTCGGCGCCGGCGTCGACCTTGCCCCAGGAGCCCGCCTCCTTGAGGCTGGAGCTGGAGCAGGCGCCATCGCGGACATCGGCGACCGTGATCTGGATGCTGTATTTGTGCATCGGCACGTCGTGGCCCAGGATCTCGGCGCAGACCACGGTGTCCTGGGCGAAATTCTTGGGCGAGCCGCCGCCGATGATCAGAAGCCCGCTGTTCTGCGCCTGGATCTTGAGCTCGGTGAGCTCGCGGAAGTCGGCGACCGAATTGATGGTCAGGTGCTGCCCGGGCCGCCCGATCTGATGCGCGACCAGGCCGAAGCCGGCACTGCTGTCCGTGAACGCCGGGCAGAAGACCGGCACGCCGTGCTCGAAGGCGCTCTGGACCAGGGATGTGCGCTTGGGCGCCCGCTCGGGATGACCCTCCAGCCAGCGGCCCATCTCATGGATGAAGGCGCGCGACGAGTAGGGCCCGGGCGGCAGCGCGTCGGCGATCTCCTTGATCGTCCGATCGCAGTGCTGCAGCTCTTCCTCGTCGATGTAGGTGTCGTAGATGCGATCGACGTAGTGCGCCCGCAGCATCGAATCATCGATGAACTGCGTGCCCCGATAGTGGGAAAAGCCGAGCGCCTCGAAGAAGTCCATGTCGACGATGGTCGCGCCGGTCGCGACCACCACGTCGACCATGTTGTGCCGGATCAGGTCGACGTAGACTTGCATGCAGCCGGCGGCGCTGGTGCTGCCGGCGACGGTCAGGATGATCGTGCAGTCGGGGTCGCGCAGCATGCGCTCGTAGATCTCGCACGCCCGCCCGAGCTCGCGCGCGCTGAACGACATCTCCTGGAATGCCGCGATCAGCGCGCGCGTGTCGTGCGCCGTGATGTCGACGTGCTTGATCGTCCGCTGCAGAAGCTCTGCCTTCTGCTGCCGCTCTCGGTCCATCGCTATGCTCGTTGCTGCGCGCCCGCTCCGCGTTCAGGCGGACTGGTAGATGTTGTGCTGCGGATAGCGGGTGCCGCGCTTCACCAGGTTGGTCTCGAGGTCCTGGAGCTCGAAGGCATCGGCGAAATACTGGCAGATCTGCTCGGTGTCGAGCTGGTTCTGGCAGGTGTAGACGTCGGCGCTGACGAAGCCGCGCAAGGGGAAGGTGTGGATGCTGATGTGGCTCTCGGCGATCATCACGAAGCCGCTGACCCCACCCGGATCCTTGTCGCTATGCTGACCGAGCTCGACCAGCAGCGGCTCGGCGATCTTGTGCATGCCAAGCCGTTCCGGCAACTCGCCGAGGCAGGCGAGGACGTGCGCATAGTCGGCCAGCCGCTCGCGCGAGCCGCCGTAACCATCGAGCGTCAGATGCACGCCAAACCCGGCGGCGCCAGTGGCAGCCTGGGGCTGCGCCAATCCGGTCGTCCACCCGGGATCGAGCAGATCGCTCGACCTCCAACCCGCAGATATCATCGCTTGTGTCCCTGTGCAATCTAAGCGTTAGGCCGACATCGGCCTTACGTTGCTCGAGCGGAACGCTCCTGCGCCCCCCGCCGACCTCCGTACACCCGGCGGTCGACCGGCTCAGATTCGAGTGGCTGCGACAGGGATCATGGCGTGGTCTCCCAGGTTGAGGACGAAGTGGAAAACTCGGGCCGTCGATTAGAGTCCCGACGGCGTCGCCAAAACGTTAAGCGGCGGGTCGCGCATCCTCCCCGAGGACGCCGCCCCACCGCTACGGCGAGTATACTTAGGGGACCACGGGGCTGATGACAATGGCTCGACAAAAAATCATTTTTTCCTCGTGCCGCCCGCGGGTTACGCCGCCAGCACCCGGGTCAGCGCGTCGGCGTACAGGCTCTCGACGTCCTCGCCCTGGTAGACCGCGATTTCGCATCGATCGAGCACCTCGCGCGGCGGGTAGAGCGCGGGGTTGTTGCGATCGGCTTCGGGGATGAGCGCGAGCGCCGCGGCGTTCGGGCAGGGGTAGCGGACCGTCTCGGCGATCGCCGCCTGCACCTTGGCCTCGAGGATGAAGTTGATGAAGGTGTTGGCGTTGTCCGGATTGGGCCCGCCTTTCGGCACGCACATGCTGTCCACCCAGAGCTGGTTGCCCTCGGTCGGCACGACATAGTTCAGGTCGTCGTCCTCGGCCATCACCTGCAGGATGTCGCCATTGTACTCGAGGCAGACATCGACCTCGCCCGACAGCAGCAGATCCTGGCCGGTGTCGGGGGCGAACGCCTTGATCTTGGGCTTGATCTTGATCAGAGCGTCGGCGGCCGCGGTAATCTGCGCCGGGTCCTTGCTATTGAGAGAGTGGCCCAGGTATTTGAGCGCCGCGCGGATGCTGTCGATCGAGTTGATCAGCGCGATCCGGCCGGCGTAGGCGTCGCCATCGAACACGTCGGCCAGCGACTTCGGACTGCCTTTGGACTTGCGATATCCCCACCCGACCGTGCCCCAGAAATAAGGCATGCTGTGCTTGAGACCGGGGTCGTAGGGCGGATCGGCGAACCTCGGATCGATGTTGGCGACGTTCGGGATCTTGCTGTGGTCGAGCGGCAGCAAAAGGTCGGCCACGATCATCTTGGCGACGTAGTCGTCGGTCGGCACCACCACGTCGTAGCCCGGGTTGCCGCCGCGCAGCTTGGCGAACAGCTCGTCATTGCTGGCATAGAGGTCGTAACGGACCTTGATGCCGGTCGCATCGGTGAAATCCTCAAGGGTGGTGTCGCCGATGTAGGTGTCCCAGTTGTAGACGTTGACCTGCTGGCTTTGGCCGAAGCCTTGCCGGCTCAAGGTCGGCAGGGCGGTGGCGACCAACAGCGAGCCGGCCAGGAAGCGACGGCGGTTGGTGAGAATGCGGGCGGCGAGCGGGCAACGACGAGCCATGGCGCACCTCGGTGGTTGCGGCGTCCGTCGCGGGCGGGTCGACTGACGTTCCGGGACGGATGCTTTGGCTATCATGACAATGACCCTCACCGTGTCAACGCGCCGCCGGCGCAGCTCGCTGGCCAGAGGGGCCTTTGCCTGCCTGTGGCCTGCCGGCCACAGGCACTGCATAACGCTGTGTGGCGATCCGCAAAAGGGTTGATTTCAATTTCCTGCGCGCGTTATCCACAAGTTGTGGATTAAATTCTACGCACATTCTTGTAAAATACGAGGGGCTGGAGCAACCAGTCCAATTGGCCTGCATGGCCGTGGTGCCAAGTTGTGGAGGAGGAAAAACGCGTGGCTCCGATCGGTTGATCGAGCCCGCTACGCCGGCTTCCCTCTGGCGAGACGCTCGCGAGTTTGCTCCTGCATGAAAGCGGACTGAGAAGAGGGGACGCAGGTCGTGACTACGACAGACACTGGGTCGGCGGGGCGAAGGCGGCGGCGGCGCGTGCGGCCGCTGCCGAGCGCGCCGGGCGGCAGAGTTGAGCGAACGACGTCGGTTGATTGGCCGCCAGTTGCCCCGGCCGCTTATCGACGCGACCCGGCCGACCTCCCTCGTCCCGCGGATCGGCTGGTGACTGATGTCGCCGCTATGGTTACGACCATCCCCGCGCGGGAACCGGCCGAGCCGCCGCCGCATCTGGCGCGTGCTTTGCAGGCGGCCGCCACAGCGCGAGCGCGGGCGGCCCGCATCCGCGCCCGCCAGTTCCAATTCGACGCCGAAGACAGATCGGGACCGGAGACAAGGTGGGGCCTGTCGTCTGTCTGGCTCGCGCTTCGCTTGGCGGCGACGGTCGCTGGATGACAACCGGGCTCGCCCGCTACAGCAAGGCTCAACCGCCAGCGCGACGCGGGGGGCGCGGCGACGCCTGTTGCCTGGTCGACCGCCAGCCAGCGCTCGACACGCCATCCGGAGCCGCGACGGGCTCGCGAGGGGATCACCAACGCGCCGGTGGGCGCCGGTTTTAGCGCCTCCCCCTCGCCAGGTCGGGCTATGCCCTGATCGTCGCAGGCCCACAATCGCGCCTCGGTGGCCGCCGCCACGGTTCGGGTGAAGCGTAGCGCCTGCCCTCTCGTGGTCCGGCGGGAACCCGATCGACAGGCCGTGCCAGCGCCCCTGCTATCCAATTGTCCTGGTCGAACCTCACGCCGATCAATTGCCTGTCCCCTGTTCGATGCCTGGACGCCGAGGTCACGGCTGGCGGATGCTCTGGCCGGCAGACCTTCGGCGACCGCCGCGTCCGGCGAAGATGCAACCAAGGCGCCAGACCAGCCGAGGTTCACGCCGCCGATCGTCGAAACGCGCCGGGCCAGCGCGCGTGTCCGGGCGCGGACGCTGGTGGTGGCTGGCGGCCTCGTCCTCGGTCTCTGCATCCATGGCGGCATCCCGCTGAGCGGGATCGAACTCCGGGGGGCCCTGCTTGATCTCAACGGGCGCGCGCCCGAGCGGTCGGCCAATCTTCGGCCACCGCCCGCTTCGGCCCCGACCGCCGCACCCCCGACCGCCGCACCCCCGACCGCCGCACCCCAAGTTCAGGGTTACCGAGGACGAGCCCAAAACGGCGCGGCGATCCAAGGCACGCCCAGCCTGGAGCGGTCGAGTGGCGCAAGCGCCCATCGACCGACGGCGGTGGATGCCAATGCGGCCCCATGGGACGTGCTCTATGCGCGCGGCCACCAGTTTCAGCTCGAAGGCAATCTGGTCGCAGCGACCGAGGCCTATCGGCAGGCCATCGAGCTCAGCCCGCAACATGCAGCCGCCCTCTACGATCTGGGCTACGTTCTCCAATTGCAGGGTGAAACGGAGGCGGCCATCGAGTGCTACCAACGGGCGATCGCGCAGCAACCGAGACATGCTTGCGCACTACAATCTCGGCACTTTGCTGCAGGAGAGAGGGGATCCGAAAGCTGCCATTGCCCACTACCAGGCCGCCGCCGCAATCCAGCCCGAGAACCCGTACATTTACTATGATTGGGGCGCGGTCGCTGGAAGCCATCGGTGACTCCGCAGGCGCGGCGGCGCTGTATAGGAAGGCGATCGCGCTTGGTCCCAACCATCGTCCCGGCCTCGACGCGCGGCGGCGCCTGGCCGCCCTGCCGCCGTCGCGGGCTGAGCCGGTCCGTATCGAGTAGCCCCGAGGCTGCGCGGGCCGTGCCGAGGATCAAATGCGCTCGCCGAGCACCGGGCTCGACCCGATCATGGAGGACGAAAATGCGCTGACGGTGGAAACGCACTTGACAAAAGTTCAATGACTTAGCGATAGTACCTGTAGGTTAACATCAGTTTAACGCTGCAGCTGGGTGTCAGGGCGATGTTTTATGCTCTCTGGTTGATCCGCGATCCTCAGGCGCCGGGCCCCGAAGGGAGGCGTTGGCCGCGATGACCATCCACCGAGCCACAGCGACCATGCCGGCGCCGAACGGCAGCCGTGCGCTGAGCGTTGGCAATGGGTCGCCGAGCCCGTCGGCAGCGGCGCCGGAGGCGGGCCGCTCTGGCGGACACGCGGTCAATGGCGCTCCGGCCCAGCGGTCGCCGGCAGGGCCGCCGACGCGCTCCAAGAGCGTCGAGGCCGCGCCGGTCGAGGTCGCCGAGCGCTATCTGGCTCCGGCCTTGAAGGCGGCGGCGGCAGCCCGTGCGCGCACCGCGCATATCCGCGCGGCGGCCTGGGCGGCGGTCGCGGGGCCGGTCCAGCCCTATCCGCGGGAATGGCGGGTCGAGCCGGTCGCCCAGTCGCCGGCGGCGCCGACGCCCGGGCTAGCGCCGCAGCCGGCGGCCGATCCGCAAGCCGCTCCGATGGCGGCTGCCGTGACCATGTCCGCAGGCGCCGGCGGGTCACCGGCGATCCTGCCGACCGCCGGCGTCCCGGCGAGCCGCGGTCTGTCGGTGGCCGAGGCGGAGCGCGCGTCCTGGATCCTGTTCCGCCCGCTGCGACGGCCGCCGGCCCTGCCGGCGGCGGCCTCGGCGGCGTCGGCGAACGGGCCGCGCGGGCCCGCCGAGAGGCCTGCCGCCGCGCCTGCCCCGGCGACCGAGAAGCCGGCGGCGCCGGTCCGAACGCCGGTCGTGGCCGCCGGAAGGCAGATCGTGCCTGCCGGAACGCCGGTCGGAACGCAGGTCGTGCCCGCCCGAACTCCGGTCGTGCCTGCCCGAACACCAGCCGCGCCGGCCCGGACCCGAAGGCCGGTTGCGGCGCCTGCGATCGCCTCCGCCGAGGCGGTGACGCGGCCGGGGAGCGCCCGGCTGCTGCCGGCGGAGGTGATGCGGCCGGTGGTGCCCGAGCGCGGGCAGCGCGGGCAGCGCTTCACCAAGACGATCGCCGAGCTGCAACGTCATCAGGCGGCAACCAGCCCGAGCGAGCCGTGGGGCAACGTCGTGCCGCGCCCGGCGGTGCCGCAGGCGGCACCGGGCGGCGAGTCGGACTCCGTCTGGTCGCGCCTCTGGTCGCGGCGTTAGCCCGGCCGCGCAAAGTCGACCCGCCGGCGTTCGGCGCGTCCTCAGCCAAGCGCTGACCGGGCGCCTGTGCCGGCAAGCTCGCGGCCCGTGCAGCGCTTGCGTGCGGGACGCTCTTGGCCTGCCGGCGCGGTTGCGCTAGGAGCCCCTGGTGCGCCGCGATCCGAGGGTCGACTCCATGCCGTTCGCCACCGGCCGCCGCCTGTTGCTGACCTTGGCGCTGCTCCTCAACGCCTGCCAGTCGGCGGCAGAGCCGGCCGACCCCGAGGCTAATCTCAACCACCTGCATCTGCCGCCGGGCTTCGCGATCGCGGAGTTCGCGAAGGTGCCGGGAGCGCGCTCGCTGGTGGTCGCCGACGGTGGCGCCAAGATCTACGTCGCGACCCGGGACAGCGAGGTGTTCGCGATCCTGGATCCCGAGCGCGACGGGATCGCCAACCAGGTGGTGGCGGTCGCGGGCGGTCTGAAGGCGCCGAACGGCCTGGCGCTGGCGCCGGACGGTGCCCTGCTGATCGTCGAGCAGCAGCGGATCCTCAAGCTCGATGGGGCGGGCAAAGCGACCGTCGTGGTGCCGCCTGGGGTGTTGCCGGACAAGAGCCAACACGGCTGGCGCTACGCCGGCATCGGGCCGGATGGCAAGCTCTACGTCGCGGTCGGCGCGCCCTGCAACATCTGCCAGATCAAGGGCTTCGAGGGCACGATCATCCGCCTGCGCCCGGACGGCCACGAGCTCGAGATCTTCGCCCGGGGCATCCGCAACTCGGTCGGCTTCGACTGGCAGCCGGTCACGGGCGAGCTGTTCTTCACCGACAACGGCGGCGACAACCTCGGCGACGACATCCCGCCGGACGAGCTGAACGGCGCACCCGGGCCTGGCCTGGACTTCGGCTATCCCTACGTCTACGGCGACAACGTCCCCTATCCGCAGTTCGAGGGCGAGGTGCCGCCGCGCACGCCCACGCCGCCGGCGCTCGCGTTCGAGGCCCACGTCGCCGCGCTCGGCGTCCACTTCTACACCGGCGACATGTTCCCGGCAGACTACCGCAATGACGCCTTCATCGCCGAGCATGGCTCCTGGAACCGCTCCGAGCCGGTCGGCTACCGGGTCGTGCGGGTGCGCTTTTCACCTGCGGGCCAGCCGACCGGGCAGGAGGTGTTCATCGACGGCTGGCGCGGCGCCGACGGCAGCGTCTCCGGCCGCCCGGTCGATCTCAAGGAGCTGCCGGACGGCTCGCTCCTGATCTCCGACGACCACACCGGCCTGGTCTACCGGGTCACCTACCACCCCTGAGGGCGCATCCCTGGCAACTCGTCCGACCCCGGCGGCAAGGGGCGGTAGTGGGCCTGGTCCTTTGCCGACCGGCCCGCCGGCGCCCGCGGGCCGCGCTTGACAGGGTGGGGCCGGTGCCTATCTTCGAGCCGAGCCACGAACCAGCTGCGAGGGGCATGTCGCCATGGCCAAACCCGCCACCGTGCTGATCAAGCTGGTCAGCAGCGCCGGCACCGGCACTTTCTACACCACCAAGAAGAACCCGCGGAAGACCACCGAGAAGATGAGCCTGCGCAAGTACGATCCCAAGATCCGCAAGCACGTCGAGTTCAAGGAGGCCAAGATCAAGTAGGGCGGCCCGGTTCGGGCGCCGATCGGAACCCCGGGCCGCGGCGACGCGGCCCGCGTCATGTCGATGGCGCGGCGGGGCCGCGGCGCGCGTCGTCTCGAGCGCCTTGCAGGCGAATCCGTTAACGTATATTTAAATCTATAGGCGAGAGATTGCCGCCCTGGTTCGCCTGGAGGTGGGCGACCGATTGGTTCTGAAGAGGGCGCTGCCGCGATGACGTCGTGCCGCACCACCGAGATCCGGACGCCGATTCGAGCTCTGCTGATCGCCTGCGGCCTGACCGCAGTGCTTGGCCTCGGCGCGGCCGCAGACGCCAGAGCCGCGGATGATGCCCTGCTGCGACCGACCCCTCTGGTCCTCAAGGACGGCCGGATCGCCAACGTCTCGGTCCATACCGTGACCTTTCCGTCAGGCCAGTCGGTGCTCGGCCCGGCGAGCACCCAGCGCCTCGCCAGCCTGACCCGGGAAATGGCGACCGACTGTTTCCTGACCGCCCAGGTGATCGGCCACGTCGGGACCGCGGAGGTCGGCAATGACACGCTCAACGCCCATCGGCTGGCGCGCGCCCGGGCCGACGCGGTCCAGGCGTCGCTGATCGCGGGCGGCCTGCCGGCCAAGGCGATCGCGAGCGTCTGGGACTGGCAGTTCATGGTGCGCGAGCCGCGCGCGACCCTTTGGGTGTTCCGCCTGACCCCGGGCGAGGATTGCGACGGCAAGCCGCTCGAATCGGCCGCGCCGGCTCTGGTCGCCGGCGCCGAGCCGCCGCCCGCGCCGGCCCCGGCCGGTGTGGCGCGACCCGTTCCAGCGCCCGGCGCCGATCTGCCGGCGGGTGCGGCGTCGGCTGCCGAGCCCCGCGTGGCGCAGGTGGCGCCGGCGGTCCCGGAGCGCGGCGCGGCCGCGCAGGTGGCGCCAGCAGCGCAGGGTCATCCACCGGCGGCGACCGCCGTGGTCCAGGCGGTCGAGCCGCCGCCGGCCGACGTGCCGCGCGTGATCCAGGCGCTGCCGGCGGTCAGTCCGAGCACCGCCAAGGCGCCGGCCGGCCCGTCCGGGCCCGACCTGGCCGCGGTCGATCATAAGCCGGCCACGGTCGCTGCCGAGCCGGCCGCGGTCGATCATAAGCCCGCCGCGGTCACGGCCTGGGCGCAACCGGCGGACAACACGCCGCCCGAGGTCGTCGCCGCTTTGCCCGAGCGCACCGCGCCGCCTCCGGTCGAGCCCGCGGCCGCGGAGCGCCAGGCGGCCGTCGACGCCAAGCCGCAGGCGCTGGTGATCACCTTCCCGACCAACAGCAGCTATTTCCCGCCCGACACGAGCACGCAGCTCGGCGCGCTCCTGCACCAGGCGGCCAATGACCAGCGCTTGGAGGTGGTCCTGGAGGCGAGCGTCAGCGGTTCCGAGAAGGTGGTCGGGGCCGAGAGTCCGGAAGAGGCGGCGCAGTACAACCACTGGCTGGCGGAGCGCCGGGTCGAGCGGGTGCGGGACTGGCTCGATCAGAACGCCAAGGGTAAGACGCTGGTGATCAAGCCGGAATATCGCGCCAACGACGAGTTGCGCCAGGTCGTGGTGCGGCTGGTGCCGACCGGGTAGAGGCGGGCGCCGGCCGGCTCTCGGGGCGTCGGCGCCGCGGCGCGCGGCGAGAGGGTCGCGAGCCTCTGGCATCCGGCCGCGGCGGCGCTATGGTGGCGGCGACAACGCTGGCACCGGTGATGCGGTACCGATGACGCTTCCCCCGCCGAGTTTGCCCGAATGAGCTCCCTGCCCGCTGCCGTGAACCCGCTGCCATCTGGCATGAGCTCGCTGCCATCCTGCCATGAGCTCGCTGCCACGAGCTCGCTGCCATGACGCCCGCGTTGGGGATCGACCTTGGCGGGACCAAGATCGAGATCATCGCGCTCGCCGAGTCGGGCGCGGTGCTGCTGCGGCGCCGGCGGCCGAGTCCACGCGGCAGCTACGAGCAGACTCTGGGCGCGATCCGGGATCTGGTGCTCGATGCGGAGACCGAGCTCGGCGCGCGCGGCACGGTCGGGTTCGGCACGCCGGGCGCAATCTCGCCGGCGACCGGGCTCTTGAAGAACTCGAACTCGACCTGGCTGAACGGCCGGCCTCTGGACCGCGACCTGGCCGAGCTCCTCGAGCGGCCGATCGCGCTCGCCAACGACGCCGACTGCCTGGCTCTGTCCGAAGCGACCGACGGTGCGGCTGCGGGTGCGGCGAGCGTGTTCGCGGTGATCCTCGGCACCGGGGTCGGTGGCGGGCTTGCGATCCACGGCCGGGTGCTGGCAGGACCGAACGCGATCGCCGGCGAGTGGGGCCACAACCCCCTGCCCTGGCCGGCGCCCTCAGAGGTGCCCGGCCCGCCCTGCTACTGCGGGCTCGTGGGCTGCATCGAGACCTGGCTGTCGGGGCCCGGTCTTGCGCGCGACTATCGCACAGCGACCGGGATCGCGCGGGACGGGCCGGCGATCGTGGCCGCCGCGGCGGTCGGCGATGCCGCTGCCGAGGCGGCGCTCTGCCGCTACGAGGACCGCCTGGCGCGCGGGCTCGCGACCGTGATCAACATCCTGGATCCCGCGACCATCGTGCTCGGCGGCGGCGTCTCCAACCTCGAGCGTCTGTACGCAAGCGTGCCGGCGATCTGGCAGCGCTACGTCTTTTCCGACACCGTCCGGACCCGCCTGCTGCCGCCGGTACATGGCGATTCCTCGGGCGTCCGCGGCGCCGCCTGGCTCGGCCGAAGGCGCGCGCTCGTGGCCTGAACTGTGGCCTGGCGCGCTTAGCCGTCGAGCGTGAGCAACTCAGACGCCACGTGGTGGCGGATCAGCAGGACTGCTCTTTGGGCGTGCATTCGTTGATCTCGAACTCCTCGAGCTCGTTGCGCTGGATCGCATCGAAGGTGCGACCATCTTCGCAGTGCGCCTTGGCGATCACGACCTGCTGGCCGTCGACCAGGCGCTCGATCACGCCGCTGTAGAAGCTGACCTGACACTGGTGGTCCCAGCGCAGCTGCGCCGCGAGGTCGTCCTGCCAGCTGGCAAGCGCGGGCGTCGCGAGGGCGACCAGAACTGCGGCTGGCCAGAGCGGCCAGGCTGCCCGAAGCGCGGCGAGGCCGAATGCCTTGCGGGCGGTGCGCATCAGAGGACTCCTTCGTGAGGCGTGATCATCGGCGGGTCTGGTCTTGGCCGCGTGTGATGGGGCGTGGGAAACCTAGTCGGGGTACGAGCGGGGCGACCTTGATCCACATCAAGGACCGATCCGGCGATCGGACGCCCGTATGGTGCCGCCGGCCGGCGCGGTCGCCGGTGACCTGTTGGGGACGACTGTCGTGGTGCAACCTGCCGTCTCGGGCGCTGCCCGCCGGACCGGTTCGAAGACTGCCGCGCGGCCGAAGCTGGCCACCGTCGTCGCCGATCGGGAGCCCGAGCGCCGGTCAGGCGGCGGCACGCAGCCGCCGGTCGAGCCGCCGGCGCCGCATTCCCAGGCCTTCGAGGCGATCGATCGGGCGCTGCACGCCAATCTCGCGCGCCTGACCCTCGGACTGTCGCCGGCGGTCCTCGGGCGCGCCTATCTCGACTGGCTGCTGCATCTCGCCTTGGCCCCGGGCAAGCAGGCCCAGCTCGCCGACAAGGCGCTACGCAAGACCATCCGCCTGGCCCTCTACGCCGCCCGCGCCGCCGCCGATCCCAAAACCGCGCCCTGCATCGAGCCGCTGGCGCAGGATCGCCGGTTCGCGGGCGAGGACTGGCGGCGCTGGCCGTACAATCTGGCCTATCAGAGTTTTCTCTTGACCCAGCAGTGGTGGCACAATGCGACCACCGGCCTCTCCGGCATTCCGCAGCGCGAGCAGGACGTGCTCGAGTTCACCGCCCGCCAGCTGCTGGACGTCATAGCGCCATCCAACCTGCCCTGGCTGAACCCCGAGATCCTGCGTGCGAGCTTTCAGCCAGGGCGGCCTGAACCTCGTGCGCGGCGCGCAGAACCTGGTCGAGGACTGGGAGCGCGCGGTCGCCGGCAAGCGGCCGGTCGGGGCGGAGCGGTTCGTCGTCGGCCAGACGGTCGCGCTCACCCCCGGCAAGGTGGTGCTGCGCAACCACCTGATCGAGCTGATCCAGTATGCGCCAACCACCGCTGAGGTCGCGGCCGAGCCGATCCTGATCATCCCCGCCTGGATCATGAAGTATTACATCCTCGATCTGTCGCCCGCCAATTCTCTGGTCAAATACCTGGTCGACCAGGGCCACACGGTGTTCATGATCTCCTGGCGCAATCCGGGCGCGGCGGATCGCGAGCTCGGCCTGGACGACTACCGCCGGCTGGGCCCGATGGCGGCGCTCGAGGTGATCGAGGCGATCCTGCCGGGGCAGAAGGTGCATGCGCTCGGCTATTGCCTGGGCGGCACGCTGCTCGCGATCGTCGCGGCGGCGATGGCGCGTGACGGCGATGCGCGGCTGGCGTCCGTGACCCTGCTCGCCGCCCAGACCGACTTCACCGAGGCCGGCGAGATCATGCTGTTCGTCGACGAGAGCCAGGTCGACTACCTCGAGAACCTCATGTGGGACCAGGGCTATCTCGACACCTATCAGATGGCGGGCGCGTTCCAGATGCTGCGCTCGAACGACCTCATCTGGTCGCGCCTGGTGCACGACTATCTGCTCGGTGAGCGCCAGCCGATGACCGATCTGATGGCCTGGAACGCCGATCTGACCCGGATGCCGCGGCGCATGCATTCCGAGTATCTGCGCCGGCTGTTCCTGGGCAACGATCTGGCCCAGGGGCGCTACCAGGTCGACGGCCGGGCGATCGCGCTGACCGATGTGCGGGTGCCGATCTTCGCGGTCGGCACGGTCAAGGACCACGTGGCGCCCTGGCGCTCGGTCTACAAGATCAATCTTCTGGCCGACACCGACGTCACCTTCCTTTTGACCTCGGGCGGCCACAACGCCGGGATCGTCAGCGAGCCCGGGCACAAGGGTCGCAGCTATCAGATCGCGACCAAGCGCGAGAGCGACCGCTACCTCGATCCGGACAGCTGGCAGGCGGCGACCCCGGTCCGGGACGGCTCCTGGTGGCCCGAGTGGCTCCTCTGGCTGCGCCAGCATGCGAGCGCGGAGATGGCGGCGCCGCCGGCCATGGGGGCGCCGCAGGCCGGCCATCCGCCACTCGAGAACGCGCCCGGGCGCTACGTCCTGCAGGAATAGTCTAGCGCGGCGCCGGGGGTTGCCTTGCGGTAACATCCGGTCGTGCACCACCGAGGGAGGATGGGATGATCGAGTTGATGCCAGATCTGCCGGAGCATGTGCTCGGCCTGTCGGCGGTGGGCGAGATCACCGGCGAGGACTACGAGCAGACCTTCATCCCGGCGATCGAGGAGCGGATCAGGCAGCATGGCAAGGTCCGCGTGCTGTACCATCTGGGGCCGGCGTTCACCGGCTACACGGTGGCCGCGATGTGGGACGATGCCAAGCTCGGCCTCACGCATCTGCGCGACTTCGAGAAGATCGCGGTCGTGACCGACGTCGACTGGTGCCGGCACGCGGTCCGGCTGTTCGCGCCGCTGATCCCCTGCCCGGTCAAGCTGTTCGCCAACGCCGAGCTGGCCGCGGCCAGGGACTGGGTCATCTCCTGAGCTGCGGCCGGAACCCTTCGGGTTGGCTCAGGGCGCGACGACCGGCACGGCATGGGATGGCCGCCGCGCCTTGCGGCGCAGAGCCTGTTGGAAGCTTGCTCGACAGTCGCGTCCTGGCCATCGCCCGGTCGCCGGTAAGATCGGGGTAAGAAATGCTCGTGGCCCCGCGCGCCAGTCGAGTCCTCGCCCGTGTCAGCCCCCAGGCCCGTCGAATGTGGCGCGGTTTGACGGCGCCGGGCCCGGGATCGCAGCATGCATGCAACCTCCGGTCTGGCGGTATGGCCCTTCGATGTGCTATGAGTTCTGTTCATCAGGGCAGGTAAACCCGCGCCGGATCGGGTGACGGGGCATTGGGGGACGGGCTGCCGGGGGAACCGCGACACGCGGACGCTGCAAGCGCGGCGGCGAGGCCGCCGGGCAACGCGCCCCCCAATCGTACTCGTGCCCGACGGCGTAGTCAGAGTTGAGGCTCGGCAGCCTGCAGCCGGTTCGCGCCTGAGGGAGGCAATCATGATGCACGACCGAGAACGTCATCTACCTGTGACCGCGATCACCAGTTCCTGGCGGCGCGCATCGCTCGCGCTCGCCTGCGTGGCGGCCCTTGGCGCCGGCCTCGTCGGGTCGGCGGCGCTGGCCCAGGGTGGCGGGGCCGCCGACTGGATCGGCACCTGGGCGGCCAGCCCGCAGGCGGTCTGGGAGGCGGACTTCTTCGCGCCGGTCGGCATCCCGCGCTCGCTGCGCGACCAGACGCTGCGGCAGATCGTGCGCGCGAGCCTCGGCGGCAGCCGCGTCCGCGTGGTGATCTCCAACGAGTACGGCGAGCGCCCGCTGGTGATCGGCGCGGCCCATGTGGCGCTGGCCGGCGAGGGTGGCGCGATCGATCCCGCCTCCGACCACGCGCTGACCTTCAGCGGCCAGGCGTCCACGACCATCCCGCCCGGTGCGCCGCTGGTCAGCGATCCGGTCGACCTGGATCTCGCGCCGCTCGGCAGCCTCGCGGTCAGCCTCTACTTTCCCGAGATCACGCCGACCACGACCTGGCACAACGAGGGCGCGCAGACCGCCTACATCTCGGCCAACGGCGACTTCACCGGCGCGCCCAAGTTCGAGCCCGCGCAGACGATCAAGTCCCGGATCTTTCTCAGCGAGATCCTGGTCGACGCCGCGCCGGACGCGCGCGCGCTCGTGACCTTCGGCGATTCGATCACCGATGGCGCCGCCTCGACCCCCGACGCCAACCACCGCTGGCCCGACTTCCTGGCCGAGCGGCTGGTCAAGGCGGGCGCCCGGGTGGCGGTCGTCAACGAGGGCATCTCGGGCGCCCGCGTGCTGCGCGACCGGATGGGCGACAACGCGCTCGCGCGCTTCGACCGCGACGTTTTGAGCCAGCCGCGCGCCGACACCGTGGTGCTGATGATGGGCATCAACGACATCGGCTGGCCGGGCACCATCCTGGTGCCCAAGGGCGAGCCGGCGCCGAGCGCGGACGACATCATCGCCGGCTACAAGCAGCTGATCACCCGCGCGCACGAGCATGGCCTGAGCATCCTCGGCGCCACGCTGACGCCGTTCGAGGACACGTTCCACGGCAACCCGCTGTACGGCTACTACAACGAGGAGAAGGAGGCCAAGCGGCAGGCCGTCAACCAGTGGATCCGGACCGGCGGCCAGTTCGACGGCGTGATCGACTTCGACGCCGCCACCCGCGACCCGGCCAACCCGAAGCACATCCGGGCGGATTTCGACTCGGGCGACCATCTGCACCCCCAGGATACCGGCTACCAGGCGATGGCCGACGCGGTCGATCTGGAGCTGCTCCGGGTCAAGCAGTGACCGCCGGCTGACCAGGCGGCCGCCGCTCGCCGCCGCTCTTCCCTGCACGAGCGGGGCGGCGCGGATGCGGTCGGCGGACCGGCTGCGGAGCTTGCGCCGCGCGGTGCGCTGAGGCGGGAACCCGGACCAGGGCCTGGTCTCGGGCAGGCGGTCGGTAGCCGTCGAGGCTGCGGGTGACTGCGCCGACGGGCGGGACGTAGCGTCGCGGCCCGGCGGGGTGCCCTTGCTGCCGGCCGGCCGGGGCGCTATGCCTTGAGTGTCCGGCAGCTGACCCCGATCGAGGTCGCGATGTCCCGCAGATCCGGCCAGGTGCGTCTACCCTCGACGGTGCTCGCCATGCTGCTCGGGGTGGTGGCGATCGGCAGCCCGCCGGCGCCCGCCGACGAGGTGATCGACGGCAACACGCTGGTGGTCGAGGGCCAGCCCATGCGCCTGTTCGGAATCGACGCGTTCGAGCCCGGGCAGACCTGTCTCGACCGCCGCGGCACGCCCTGGCACTGCGGCACCGCAGCCAAGGCGGCGCTGGCCGAGCTGATCCAGGGGGAGGCGGTCGCCTGCACGGTGATCGACGATGAGTCCAAGGACGGCTACATCGCGCGCTGCACCGGGCGCGACGGGATCGACCTCGGCGGCTACCTGGTGCATGCCGGGCTGGCGCTCGCCGACCCGAAGGCCGGCAAGGACTACCTGGCCGACCAGGCGGCGGCCAAGGCGGCGGCCGCGGGGGCCTGGGGCGGCACCTTCAGCCCGCCCTGGGAGTGGCGCAGCCAGCAGCACCCCAAGTAGCCCGACCTCGCGTATCTCCGAGGCCGGCGATCCTCCCCCTATGAGACGGCAGGGCTGAACCCCGCGCCATGGTCCTGCCGCTGGTCCACCATCCCGCCTATGTCGCGCCGATGCCGGTGGGCCATCGCTTCCCGATGGCCAAGTTCGGGCGGCTGATGGCGCTCCTGCTCGAGGACCGCGTGGTGGCGCCGGCGCAGGTCCGGGTCCCGGAGCCGGCGCCTTCGGCCTGGCTCGAGCTGGCGCACGCGCCGGCCTACGTCGAGGCGGTGCTGAGCCAGCGGCTCGATGCCGCGGCGGTGCGCCGGATCGGCCTGCCGATCACGGCCGAGGTCGCGACCCGCGCCCGCGCGGCCAACGGCGGCACGCTCCTGACCGCGCGCCTGGCCCTCGAGCACGGCCTCGCCTGCAACACCGCGGGCGGCAGCCATCATGCCTTCGCGGACCACGGCTCGGGCTTTTGCGTCTTCAACGACGTCGCGGTCGCGACCCGCGTCCTGCTCGCCGAGGGCCGGATCGAGCGGGCGCTGGTGGTCGACCTCGACGTCCATCAGGGGGATGGCACCGCGGCGATCTTCCGGGACGAGCGGCGGGTCTTCACCTTCTCGATGCACTGCCGGACCAACTTCCCGCTGCATAAAGAAGCAAGCGACCTCGATCTGGCGCTCGAGGCCGGGCTCGAGGACGACGCCTATCTGGCGCTACTGGCCGAGCATCTGCCGGGCCTGCTGCAGACCGTGCGCCCGGATCTCGTGTTCTACAACGCCGGGGTCGATCCGCATGTCGACGATCAGCTCGGCCGGCTGGCGCTGAGCGAAGCCGGCCTCTGGCGGCGCGAGCGTCTGGTGCTCGAGACCTGCCTTCAGGCCGGCATTCCGGTCGCCGGCGTGATCGGCGGCGGCTATGCCCCCGATCTGGAGCAGCTGGCGCGTCTGCACGCGATCCTGCCGCGGGTCGCGAGCGAGTTGATGCGCCGGCTGTGAGCACGCCGGCTCAACCCTCGTCGGCCGGATCGAGAGGTCGATCGACCCGGGTCGGGTCCGCGTCGTGGGCGCGTTCGTCGTAGCCGCGCCGGCTCGAGAAGAACATCAGCGCCATCAGCCCGGCGCCGAGCAGGAAGCTCAGCCCGGCGCCGAGCCCGAGCGCGATCAGGCCCTGGGTGCTGATCGCGGCGTCGCCGACCTCAGACCACATCCAGAGCGCCGCGGCCGCCGTGGCGGCGAGCAAGGCCAGCAGGAAGATCGCCGTGATCGCCGTCATCCGCATGGAGCAGGTTTCTCCACCGCAACTCGTGATACAAATGATCCAGGTCGGCCTCTACGACCAGAGATTGTCGGACAACAGCGGCCGAGGTTCGACCTCCATCACCGCAGCATCGGCACGAATCTTCTCATAGAACAAGCGCCTCGCGGGCGCTTCGCTTCGGGCTCTGGCGTTCCGGGTGGTCGAGCACGTGCAGCCTGTAAACGCGCTCGAGCCAGTCTGAATCCTTGTAGACTCGGCCATATTTCATGAAGCTGTCGTGCTGCAATTTCCGGTAGCCATTTTCGTTGTTGAACTCGCGAATCGCTAAGCGTTCGCCACACCAGTCATTCGCCCAGGGGAACACGACCGCGCCGATATCATCGAAATAGACCAGGGTGAGCGGCAGGTAACAGTCGGCCGGTCCTTTCATCACCTCCATCGCCGCCTTCGCCGAGGAGTAGTAGTCGACGTCGATGACGACATAGCCGACCGGTGCTTCAGGGCTCAGCCCCGCCACAAATTCCGGAATGGTGTCGGCGACGTCGCCGATGATCAGGCGGGCGTTCGACGGCAGGGCCCGCCGCAGGGCTTCGATGTCCTGCATGCGGAAATCGCCGGTCTGGAAGACCTCGGGATGATCGCGATGGTCGATCGGCGGCGGCATGCCGGTGCCGGTGTCGAAGGCGGCGAACTCGAACCCGACGCCGGTGACCGCCGTGACCTTCTCGCCGATGCGCACCATGTTCCACAGGCCGGCGCCGGAGGCGACGCCGGTCTCGACGACCGTGACCTTGCTCAATCCCCGCTCCCTGGCCCAATCGGCCGCCTGCAGAAGCGAGTAGGCGTGCTCGCGGCGGCGGACCAGATCATACAGCACCTTGGCGCGAAAACTGCCGAACACGTAGACCAGTCCAGCGATCGCCGTGATGTGCAGGGGCTGAGTCAGATACTCGAGGTACAACTTTCGCAGAAGCGAGCTTGAGCCCCCACTCGGGGCACTGGTCGAGGACGTGGTCATTCCGCTGTGTCTCCCAACGGGCGATGGTGGCGCAAAAGCCGGCCGAAGCTTGGCCGATCGGCGTCAGTCTCGAAGCATCGGCAGGTCGAGCCCGTGCTCTTGCGCGCAGGCGATCGCGTCCTGGTAGCCGGCGTCGGCGTGGCGCATGACGCCCGAGGCCGGATCGTTGGTCAGCACGCGTTCCAGACGCCGCGCGGCCGCGGGCGTGCCGTCGCAGACGATCACCATGCCGGCATGCTGGGAAAAGCCGATGCCGACCCCGCCGCCGTGGTGGATGCTGACCCAGGTGGCGCCCGAGGCGGTGTTCAGCATGGCGTTGAGCAGCGGCCAGTCGGCGATCGCATCGGAGCCGTCGCGCATCGCCTCGGTCTCGCGGTTCGGGCTCGCGACCGAGCCGCTGTCCAGATGGTCGCGGCCGATCACGACCGGCGCCTTGAGCTCGCCGCTGGCCACCATCTCGTTGAAGGCGAGGCCGACCTTCGCCCGCTCGCCCAGACCCAGCCAGCAGATGCGTGCCGGCAGGCCCTGGAACGCGATCCGCTCGGCCGCGAGGTCGAGCCAGGTGTGCAGATGCTGATCGTCCGGGATCAGCTCCTTGACCCTGGCGTCGGTGCTGGCGATGTCGGCCGGATCGCCGGACAGCGCCGCCCAGCGGAACGGCCCTTTGCCGCGGCAGAACAGCGGCCGGATGTAGGCCGGCACGAAGCCCGGAAACTCGAACGCGCCCGCGACCCCCATCTCCTTCGCGAACTGGCGGATGTTGTTGCCGTAGTCGAGGGTCGGCACGCCCTGGCGGTGGAAGTCGAGCATCGCTTGCACCTGGAGCGCCATCGACTCCTTGGCTGCCCGCTCGACCCCAGCGGGGTCGCTGGCCTGGCGTGCCTCCCACTGCTCGAGCGTCCAGCCGGCCGGCAGGTAGCCGTTCAGGGGATCGTGCGCCGCGGTCTGGTCGGTCACCAGGTTGGGCAGCACGCCGCGGCGCACGAGCTCCGGAAAGACCTCGGCGGCGTTGCCGAGCAGGCCGATCGAGAGCGGGCGGCGCTGCACGCAGCTGTGCTCGATCATGGCCAGCGCCTCGTCGAGGTCGGTCGCCATCCGGTCGAGGTAGCGGGACTGGAGGCGGCGCTCGATCCGGCTCGCCCGGCATTCGACCGCGAGCAGCGAGGCGCCGGCCATGGTCGCCGCCAGCGGCTGGGCGCCGCCCATGCCGCCGAGCCCACCGGTCAGGATCCATTTGCCCGCGAGATCGCCGTCATAATGCTGGCGGCCGGCCTCGACGAAGGTCTCGTAGGTGCCCTGAATGATCCCCTGGCTGCCGATGTAGATCCAGGAGCCCGCGGTCATCTGGCCGTACATCATCAGGCCCTGGCGGTCGAGGGCGTGGAATTGGTCCCAGGTCGCCCAATGGGCCACCAGGTTGGAGTTGGCGATCAGGACCCGGGGCGCGTCGGGGTGGGTCCGGAAGACCCCGACCGGCTTGCCCGACTGGACACAGAGGGTCTCGTCGTCGCGCAGCGTCTTCAGAGTCTGGACCAGCACGTCGTAGCAGCGCCAGTCGCGCGCCGCGCGGCCGATGCCGCCGTAGACCACCAGCTCTTCCGGGCGCTCGGCGACCTCGGCATCGAGGTTGTTCATCAGCATCCGGAGCGGCGCCTCGGTCTGCCAGCTCTTGGCATTGAGCTTAGCGCCGCGCGGCGCCCGGATCTGGCGCTGGTTGTCGCGTCGATTCAGCTCCATGGCCGATCTCCAAACCGGGCTGCCATCATCGAGCCTACGCCAACCCGACCCGATCAGCCAGCCAACGTCGATTTGCTGCGGGCGCTCCGAAAAAACCTTGCCGGCGGCAACGGGCTTTTGGCAAGGAAGCTGCGCTAGGGAGTTGTCCAGGCCAAGCAGGAGAGGCCGCATGCGGTGGTGGCAGGGAATCCTGATCGCGCTGCTGTGGAGTGCTGCCGTCGCGCAGGCGAAGCCGCTCGAGCTGGAAGGCAGCTTCGTCCAGGGCGGGCTGGTGCGCGGCCAGGTGCCACCCGGTAGCGACGTGCAGTTCGCCGGCCACGAGCTGCGCCTCGACCCGGCGGGTCGTTTTCTGTTCGGTTTCGGGCGCGACGCGGCCGCCGAGGAACCGCTGATCGTGCGCTATCCGGATGGCAGCCGGACGGTGCGCCGGCTCGAGGTCGTCAAGCGCGACTACCAGATCCAGCGCATCACCGGCCTGCCGCCGCGCGAAGTCTCGCCGGGGCCTGAGGACCTGATCAAGATCGCGGCCGAGGCCAAGCTGATCGCGGCGGCAAGGCAGCGGGATTCGGCCGGGCCCGGCATCGCGCCGGCGTTCGTCTGGCCGGTCACCGGGCCGATCAGCGGGGTCTACGGCAGCCAGCGGATCCTCAACGGCAAGCCGCGCGCGCCCCATCGCGGCGTCGACATCGCGGCGCCCGCAGGCTCCCCGGTCGGCGCCATGGCGGCGGGCGTGGTCACGGTCGCCGCGCCCGACATGTACTTCACCGGCAACACGGTGATGATCGACCACGGTTACGGCCTGCACAGCGTCTATGCCCATCTGAGCGCGATGGCGGTCGCGGTCGGGCAGGCGGTGCGTCAGGGCCAACCGATCGGCAGGGTCGGCGCGACCGGCCGGGCCACCGGCCCGCATCTGCATTGGGGCGTGTATTGGTTCGACCAGGCGCTGGATCCGGCGCTCCTGGTCGGTCCGATGCCGCAGTCGTGAGCGCGGCGCGTCCCGGATCGGCAAGCCCGGATCGGCCCGGGTTCGTGAGCGTGCGGGCGCGCTTGGTTAAGGGATCGTTATGATTCGCCGGCTATCCTCGCTCCCGTCTAGCCGGAGCTGACTCCGGAGCAACGAAGGACGGTCGAGGCGACCATGCAGGCATCGTCAGAGCGCGGCCAAACCGGAGATGAGCTGCTCGCTTATGTCAAGCGCCTGGAGCGCAATTACTACGACTGGCGGGCGGTCCACCTCCACCTGTCGGGGCTGAAGCCGCACAACCGGCGCGACTATCAGCTGCGGGTCGCGGCCAGTGAGTTCGATCGGCTGTTGCGTCAGTTCAACAGCGAGCTGTTCCAGCTCAGCAACGGCGACGTCGTCTATCTGTGGCACGGCGGCTCGTTCGCCGAGGTCGATCCGGTCGTGCTGCGCCTGCGCTACCTGTTCAGCGACGATCCGTTCGCCAACCCGACCACGACCGAGGCCGAGGACGATCAGGAGCCGTCGCTCGTGCCGGTCACAGGCGCCCGCAAGCAGGGCAAATTCTGTACCTCGTTCGAGCTCGAGCGCGAGTATGACGCCTTCTGCTTTCACCTCGAGGAACTCCTGGATTCGCTCCAGATCGACGCCGGTCAGACCATCGCGCCCCGGGAGGCGCCGATCGATCCGGGCAAGCTCGCGGGCCTCGAAGCGAGCCTCGCGACCATGGACCTGTCCGGGCTCACGCGCCGGCAGGCGGTCTGCGCGATGCTGCCCCAGGCCGGCCCGCAGCCGCTGTTCAACGAGATCTACGTGGCGATCGGCGAGCTCGCCAAGATGCTCGTGCCGGGCGTCGACCTGACCGCTGACCGCTGGCTGTTCCAGCACCTCGCCGAGTCGCTTGACCGCCGTCTCCTGACCTCCCTGGGCCAGCAGGCGCTGGGCGTGCCCGAGGGGGCCATCAGCGTCAACCTCCGCCTGGCCACCCTGCTCTCGCCCGAGTTCCTGAAGTTCGACCACGACTTCCGCCGCCAGGTCACCACGCCGGTGATCGTCGAGCTGCAGCTGATCGACGTCTTCGCCGAGCTCGGCGCCTATCTGTTCATCCGCGAGTTCGTACGCGACCGTGGCTACCTGGTCTGCATCGACGGCCTGCACTACCTGCATCTGCCGCTGATCGACCGCAAACGCCTGGGCGCCGATCTGGTCAAGGTGATCTGGACCCCCGATCTGCTCGACGGCCTCAACGAGGAGCGCCGGGTCGAGCTCAAGGCCGCGATCAAGCGCGCCGGCCTCGACCGGGTGATCCTCTGCCGTTGCGATACCGCCGAGGCGATCCGCTGGGGCCAGTCGTTCGGCATCCGGCTGTTTCAGGGGCACTACGTGGACTCGCGGCTGCGCGCCGCGCGGCCGCCGGCGGTCGCCGCCGCCCGCGAGGCGATGCGCGCGGCGCCCGCGCGCAAATAGGCTGCGGCGCCGGAAACCGGCTGCGCCGCGCAGGCGTGGCCGCCCGGCGCCCGCGCGCAAATAGGCTGCGGCGCCGGAAACCGGCTACGCCGTGCAGGTGTGGCCGCCCGGCGCCCCCCGCGAATAGACCGCGGCGCCGGAACGGCTACGCCGTGTAGGTGTGGCCGCCCGGCGCCAGGGGGTCGGGCAGGCTGAGCAGCCCGGCGGCGCGGAACTCGACCTCGCCCGCCCAGCCGGCAAGCGCGCAGGCCGCCCGGAACAAGCTGCGGATGTCGCTCTGCAAACTGGTCTCGAGCGGTTGCTCGGTGCGCACCGCGAGGTCGAACCGCCGGGCCCGGCAGAGCGCGTCCAGCTGGCAGCGGCCGAGCTCGCTGAGCTCGACCTCGAAAATCGCGCGCTGGCCGGGCGAGCGCCGGCCTCGCGTCGGTCTGGCCGCGCGCTCGCGCTCTGGCGGCACATCACGCAGATAGAGCCGGAGCGCGTTCGGGTCCTCGACCCCGAGCGGCATGACCAGCACCCGCCAGCCGCCGGCCTGCGGTTCGCGTGCATGCTGGCCGAGCGCGCTCACGGCGCTGCGGAGCGCGCCGCTCGCGGCGTCGGGCTCGGGGTCGCCGTGGCCGACGGCGGCGCCGGCATCCGGGGTGCTGAGCGTCTCGACCCAGCGCAACAGCCGGGCCGCGAGCGTGTGGTCGGCGGCCGGCAGCCGGAGGTCATCCGCGCCGCCCGCACCCTCGGTCCCGGGCGGCCGCTGCAGCAGGGCGTGGATCAGCCAGCCGAACGCGTCGCCGCCCGTCGTCGAGGCCGCTGCCTCGGGCTGGGCGCCGAAACCGGCCGGCAGGAAGAGCTGCAGCCGCGCCCCGGCCGGGACGTCGACCGCGGTCTCGAGGCGGAGCGTCAGCCCGGCCGCCCGCAGCAGGAGCCGGCCCGAGGGGTCGGGACCGTCGACCTCGGCCGTGAGCGGGCTGCCGGCGAGGGCGCTCTCGGCCGCTGCGCCCGGCGCGGGTTGGCCGCCTGCCACTTCGCGATGACCACCGGGATCGTCGCTGGCCGCCAGGCCGGCGGTCAGCCGGACCACGATCGGCGGGCCGGCTGGGCGGCCGTCCGCCCCGAGCAGGCGGGCTTCGACCTGGGCCCCGGTGGGGACTCCGGCGGGGGATGCGACGGGCGGCCGCGGCGCGCTCTCAGCGGGCCCGCGCGCGCCAATCGGCGTCGGCGCCGGCTGCAGGCGGATCTCGACCGGCGGTTCGAGCATGCGCCCGGCGACCGCCAGCAGACGGCCGGGCATGGCCCGGCGCCCGGCGTCGGCGAGGTCGAGATCGAGGGTCGCGCCCGCCGGCAAGGGTGGGGCGCCCTGCATGAGGAAGCGCTGCCCGCCCGCCTCGATCAGCGGGCCCTGGCGGGTGATCGCCACCACCACCGCGCTGACGGACTGGCCTCCGGCGCGGTTCTGACCAGGCCCGGGCGAGCCTTCCGCCAGGGGCTGATGGCCGACCGGCGCCGCGCCGAGCGGCGGCACGAGCGGACCGGTCATCGATCGTCGAGCAGGCGATTGGGGGGCGCGACCAGGCGGTCGGGGCCCTCGAGCAGGCGATTGGGGAGCGCAGGCAGAGGGTCCTGGCCCTCGAGCGCGCCATCGGGGAGCGCGAGCAGGCCGTCGGCGAGGGCCTCGACGTCGCGCGCCGCCGGGCTGGTCGGGTGGCGGACCAGGAAGGGGGTCTGATGGCGGATCGCATCCGGGACCCCGGGGTCGCGCCGGAGCACGCCCGCCAGCGGCGGCCGCAGCCCGAGGAAACGCTCGCAGACGGCGAGCAGGCCCTGATAGGTCGCGCGCCCGATCGCCGCACTGTCGGCGAGGTTGACCACGAGCTGGAGCGCGCCGGCGGCGCCCTCGCGCTGGGAGACCTTGATCAGCGCATAGGCATCGGTCAGCGCGGTCGGCTCGTCGGTGGTGACCACCAGGCGCAGGTCGGCCGCGCGCAGCAGCCGCCGGACCGCGGGATCGATGCCGGCCGGCAGATCGAGGACGGTCAGGTCGTAGCGGCGCGCGAGGCCGGCGAGATCGGCGAGCAGACGCCCGAGCCGGGCCGGCTCGATCTGGCCGAGCTGGCCCGAGCCCGAGCGGCCGGGCAGGACGTCGAAGCCCGCGGGCTCGACCCGACGCACGGCCTGGCCGAGCGCGCAGCGGCCGCAGAGCACGCTCGCGACATCCAGGCCTGGGCCGAGGCCGAGCTGCACGTCGACGTTGGCGAGGCCGAGGTCGCCATCGAACAGCAGGACCCGCTGGCCGCGCCGGGCGAGCGCCTGGCTGAGGCTGATCGCGAGCCAGGTCTTGCCGACCCCGCCCTTGCCGGAGGCGATCGCGAGGCTCCGGCTCATCGTCGGGCACCGCTGCGGGCCGGCCTCGGTGATCGCGCCTGGGCGGCGGCACCGACCTCCGGGGCCGGTCCGGATCCGCGAGCCCGGAAGCTTGGCGCGCTTGCTCCGGTCGCGTAGGCCGGAGATAGCCCCCCTACGCATGGGGACCCGGCCGCCTCCTGGTGGTGGAGCAGCAGGCGCGCGAGGCCGCCGGGGCTGAGCGGGCTCAGCCCCTGGCCGATGGTCGGGCCGATGCCGGCCTCGGCGAACGCGAGGCCGGCATCCGCGGCGGCGAGCAGACCGCCCAGGCGGCGCGCGGCGTCGAGCTTGGTCGCGAGCATGCGCCGGGCACCGAGCGCGCGATAGATCTGGCCGATCTCGGCGCAGTCGGCGACCCCGAGGCCGGCCGGCAGGACCAGGACCGGCTCGGCGCGGCTCGCCTCCAGGAGGCTCGACAGGGCGCCGAGATCGGCCGGCCGGAAGGGGTTGAGCCCGGGGCTGTCGATCAGCAAGATGGTGGCCCCGGCGTTGGCCACCAGGCGGCGGAGGATCGCCGGCTCGGGCGCCGGTTCCGGGCGCAGCTCGAGGGGCGCCAAGAGGGCGGCCAGCTGCTCGAGCCCGCCCGCCCGGGTCGCATCGGCGGTCAGCACGGTGACCGGCCGGCCGTCGAGCACCGCCGCGGCCGCGAGCTTGGCGATCGAAGCGGTCTTGCCGGCACCCGGCGGGCCGGTCAGGAGCAGGGCGCCCTCGGGCGCTGTCCCGAACGGCTCGAAGCGGAAGATCTCGCTCAGGGCCTGGGCGAGTGCCACCGCCGGCTGGCCGGCGCTCGCGCGGCGCGCCGCGTCGAACAACCGGCCGCCGAGCTCCTCGGGCAGCTCGTGGTGGGCCGCGACCGCCTGCAGGCGCTCGGTGCAGGGCGAGGCCGGGGCCGGCGCCAGCAGCTCGGCGAGGTCGAGGTCCTCCTTCTCGATCGCGCCCGTGATCCGGACCTCGCCGTCCGCCAGCTCCTGGGTCGCGACGATGATCGCATCCTCGCCGAGCTCGGCGCGCAACCTCGCCATGGCCTGGCGGGCGTCGGGCGCGACGAAGGTCCTAAGGCGCATGGCGAGGCAGCGGCTGGCAGCGGGGCGAATGGCGCGGAGGCGGGCTCATATCTGGCCGAGGGTCCGGATCCGCGCCTTGGCGTGGATCTCGTTCTGCGACAGGACCACGGTCGCCGGCCGGAAGCGCTCGACGATCGAGCGGACGTAGGGGCGGACCACCGGGCTCGTGACCAGGACCGGCAGCTCGCCGCGCATCGCGTGCTGCTCGAAGGCCTCGCGCAGGCGCGCGATGAACGCCTGCAGCTTGGACGGCGCCATCGCCAGCTGGCGGTTGTCGCCCTGGCCGATCAGGGCCTCCGCGAACGCCTGCTCCCAATCCGGCGAGAGCGTCAGGATCGGGATGTAGCCGGCCTCGGCGGTGTTGGCGTTGCTGATCTGCCGGGCAAGGCGCGCGCGCACGTGCTCGGTGATCACGATCACGTTCTGGCTGGCGGTCGCGGCCTCGCCGATCGCCTCCAGGATCAGCGCCAGATCGCGGATCGAGGTGCGCTCGGCGAGCAGGGCCTGGAGCACCCGCTGGATGGCGCCGACGCTGATCCGGCCCGGCACCAGGTCCTCGATCAGCTTCTGGTAGTCCTTGGCGAGGTCGTCCAAGAGCTTCTGGGTCGCAGTGTAGGTCAGGAGCTCGGCCAGGTTATCCTTGATGATCTCGGTCAGATGGGTGGTCAGCACGGTCGCGGGATCGACCACGGTCAGGCCGCGGAAGCTCGCCTCCTCGCGCAGGCTGTCGGCAATCCACATGGCCGGCAGACCGAAGGTCGGCTCGGTGGTCTCCTCGCCCGGGAGCATGATCTTGTCGCCCTTGGGGTTCATCACCAGGAGCTGGTTGGGCCGCAGCTCGCCGCGGCCGGTCTCGATCTCCTTGAGCTTGACCGCATAGGCGTTGGCCGGCAGCTGGATGTTGTCCTGGATGCGCACCGGCGGCATCACAAAGCCGAGCTCGCCCGCGAGCTGGCGGCGCAGCGCCTTGATCTGGTCGGTGAGCCTGGGCCCGCCGGCCTCGCCGATCAGCGGCAGGAGGCCGTAGCCGAGCTCGAGCCGGAGCGGGTCCATGGCGAGCGCTGTGCCGATCGGCTCCTCGCCCGGCGCGGCCACCGCGGCAGCCTGCTCCTCGGCGGCGGTCGCCTGCTCCTGCGCCCGCCTGCCGAGGTGCCAGGCGAGCCCGCCGCTCGCCCCCGACAGCAACAGGAAGGGCAGCAGCGGCAGGCCCGGCAGGACCGCGAGCAGGGCGAGCAGGCCGCTGGTCGTGGCGAGCGCGCGCGGATGGGCGCTGAGCTGGCCGAACAGGGCGCGGTCGGTGCGGTCGTTGACGCCCGCCTTGGCGACCAGCAGGCCGGCCGCGGTCGACACCACCAGCGCCGGGATCTGCGACACGAGGCCGTCGCCGACCGTGAGCAGGGTGTAGCTGTGGGCGGCCTCGGTGAAGCTCACGCCCATTTGCCCCACGCCGATGATCAGGCCGCCGATCAGGTTGATGAAGGTGATCAGGAGGCCGGCGATGGCATCGCCGCGGACGAACTTGGCGGCGCCGTCCATGGCGCCGTAAAAGCTGCTCTCCTCTTCCAGCTGGCGCCGCCTTCGGCGGGCTTCCTGCTCGTCGATCAACCCGGCCGAGAGGTCGGCGTCGATCGCCATCTGCTTGCCCGGCATGGCGTCCAGGGAGAAGCGCGCCGAGACCTCGGCGATCCGGCCCGAGCCCTTGGTGATGACCACGAAGTTCACGATCACCAGGATCGCGAACACGATCAGGCCGATCACGAAGTTGCCCTGCATGATGAAGCCGCCGAACGCCTCGATCACGCGCCCGGCGGCGGCGGTGCCCTCGTGGCCGTTGGCCAGGATCAGCCGGGTCGAGGCGAGGTTGAGCGCGAGCCGCAGCATGGTCGCGATCAGCAGCACCGCCGGAAAGGAGCTGAACTCCAGCGGCTTGGTGATGAACAGCGAGGTCAGCAGGACCAGGACCGAGAAGGTGATCGAGAGCGCCAGCAGCAGGTCGAGCAGGAGGCGCGGCACGGGCAGGATCAGCACCACCAGGATGCCGATCATGCCGAGCGCCAGCGCGAGGTCGCCCTGGCGCAGCGTGGTGCCGAGGCGACCGAGCAGATCGGCCGGAGCGAGGCTCAGGTTGTACGCCATCCGCCGGCCTGGGCCCCTGGCCTCAGGCCCGGTCGGCGGCCGGGTCGCCGAAGCCGCCGGCGGGCGGCGGGATCGGCAGCCCCTCGCCGCCGTACTGGCGAAGCTTGTTGCGCAGCGTGCGGATCGAGATGCCGAGGATGGTCGCGGCGTGGGTCCGGTTGCCGAGCGTGTGCTGCAGGGTCTCGAGGATCAGGTCGCGCTCGACCGCGGCCACGGTCCGCCCGACCAGTGCCAGCGCGCCGGCCGGCTCCCGCCCCCGTCCGGGCGGGCCGGCCTGGAGCAGGACCGCCTCGGGGCCGATCACATCGCCGCTCGCCAGCAGCACGGCGCGATGGATGCAGTTCTCGAGCTCACGGACGTTGCCCCGCCAGGGATGCTGGCGCAGGCGCGCGACCGCCAGCTCGCTCAGCGGCCGCGCCGGCACGCCGTTGGCGTGGGCGTATTTGCGCGCGAAGTGCGCGCCGAGCGGCGCGAGGTCATCCAGGCGCTCGCGCAGCGGCGGCAGGTGCAGGTTGACCACGTTCAGCCGGAACAACAGATCCTCGCGGAACCGGCCGGCGGCGACCTCGGCCTCGAGGTCCCGGTTGCTGGTCGCGATCAGGCGGAGGTCGACCTTGATCGGCCGGCCGCCGCCGACCCGGTCGATCTCGCGCTCCTGGACCGCACGCAGGAGCTTGGCCTGCAGGCGCGGGTCCATCTCGCTGACCTCGTCGAGCAGCAGGGTCCCGCCGCTCGCCTCCTCGAACTTGCCGATCCGGCGCGCGGTGGCGCCGGTGAAGGCGCCCTTCTCATGGCCGAACAGCTCGGATTCCAGCAGGTTCTCAGGGATCGCGGCGCAGTTCACCGAGACGAAGGCGCGCTCCGCCCGGCGGCTGTGGCCGTGGACGTAGCGGGCTAGCATCTCCTTGCCGGTGCCGCTCTCGCCGGTGATCAGGACGCTCGCCTCGGACGGCGCGATCTGGCGCGCGAGACCAAGCAGCTCGTGCATCGCCTGATCTTCGAACACCAGCTCGCGGCGATCGTCGCCGACCGCCGCCAGGATCGCGGCGATCAGCTCCGGGTCGGGCGGCAGCGGCAGGAACTCCCGGGCGCCGGCCCGGACCGCGGCGACCGCGGCGCGGGCGTCGGTGCGCACCCCGTAGGCGACCACCGGCACGTAGATCCGCTCCGCGGTCAGCGCCTGGATCAGCGCGCCGATGTCGGCGACGACGTCGATCAGGATCAGATCGGCACCCCGCCCGGCGCGCAGCTCCTCCAGCCCGGCTGCGGGCGAGGTCACGTGGCGCAGCGTGGCACCACGCTCCACCGCCATGCCGATGGCGGTCGCGATCTCGTCGTTGTGGCCGCCGACGATCAGCACCCGCATGACGGCTGTTCCCAGGCTGGCCAGCGGCGGTTTGATACCGGGCTGGTGGGTTGCTCGAGCATCACGTCTCGGTCTTGATGATCTCGGTCATGGTCACGCCGAGCCGGTCGTCCAGGATCACGACCTCGCCGCGCGCGACCAGACGATTGTTGACCAGGATGTCGATCGGCTCGCCGACCTTGCGGTCGAGCTCGACCACGGCGCCGCGGCCGAGCCTGAGCAGCTGGCTGACCGGCATGGTGGTCTTGCCGAGCACCGCCGACAGCTGCACCGGGATGTCGTAGACCGCGCCGAGATCGTCGCTCTTGCCCGCGCCCGGGGGCCGGGGCGGCGTTTCGGGCGCCGCGTCAGCCGGCGCGTCCGGCGTCCGGCGGTGTCGCGCCCTCGTCCAGCTCGTCGAGATCGAGCTTGTTGGTCTCGTCAGCCATCATTCGAACCCATCTGTGCGTGCATCGTCGAGGTCGGCCGATGGCGGTGAGGCCTCGGCGGGCGCGGGCGCCGCGGGCACCGCGCCTGGCGCCCCGTGACGACCACCAAGGTCGTCACCGGGAGCCAGGCAAGCCGCCGGCAGCCAGGTCTCGACCAGGGCGGTGACCTCGGCCTCGAGCCGGGCGAGATCGCGTTCGGCCGAGCCATCCTGCCAGATCAAGCGGGCATCGCCGGGACCGAGCCTGGCATCCGGGATGACCCGGATCTCGCCCCGGTAGTCGGCCTCCTCGACCGCCTGGGCGAGCGACGCCTGACCGGCCGGCACGAGGTCGGGCGCCAGGCGCAGCTCGAGCCAGGGCAGGCCCTCGAGCCGGACCACGACCTCGCGGAACATCGCCTCGATGTCCGCCAGCGGCTGACGCGCCAGCGCCTTGGCGACCAGCGCCCGGGCGACCGCCAGCGCCAGATCGCGGCTGGCGCCGGCGCGGGCCGAGAGCATCCGGTCGAGAGCGGCCTGGCTGGCGGCCAGACCCTCGGCGATCGCCGCCAGCGCCTCGGTCTGCCGGTGCTCGTGACTGGCGAGCATCTCGGCGCGGACCCGGGCCTCGGTCTCGGCGGCCGCTTCCTCGCGCCCCGCCGCGACGGCGCCGGCAAGCTCCTCGGCGCTGAAGGTTGGCTCGGGCGGCGGCGCCGGCGCGGGGGCTGGCGCTGGCAGCGACGGCGAGCCGGGCTCGGACTGGTCTTCCAGCGGCGGATAGCGGAACCGGACGGCCGGCTTGCCCTGGCTCGGGCCAGGCCGCCGAGGCGCGCTGCCGACGATCGGGCTGACGCCGTCGTCGAACCGCACGTCGAACGGGAAGCGGGTCGGCATGGCTCAGGCCACCATCTCGTCGTCCTTGCCGTCGGCGAGGAAGATCTCGCCGGCGGCCGCCAGATCCTTGGCTTTGTGGACGAGCAGAAGCTGGGCCTCCTCGACGTCGCGCAGACGCACCGGCCCCAGGCTCTCCATGTCGTCGCGCATGATCTTGGCGGCCCGCTCCGACATGTTGGAGAAGAACAGCTCGCGCAGCTTCTCGCTGGCGCCCTTCAGGGCCAGGCTGACCTTGCCGCTGTCGACGCCGCGCAGGAGGGTCTGGATGCCCGCGCCGTCGAGCTTGGCCAGATCCTCGAACGTAAACATCAGCGCGCGGATCCGGTCGGCCGACTCCTTGTTGCGCTCCTCGAGCAGCTCCAGGAACCGGGTCTCGGTCGAGCGGTCGAGCGAGTTGAAGATCTCGGCCATGATCTCGTGATTGTCCCGTCGCTGGGTACGCCCAAGATTGGACATGAACTCCGCCCGCAAGGTCTCCTCAACGTCGTTAAGGATGTCCTTCTGGATCAGCTCCATGCGCAGCATACGCAGCACGGTTTCGATCGCGGCGTCCTGGGGCAGGCTGGCGAGCACCCGGGCGGCGTGCTCCGAGCGGATCTTGGACAAGACGACCGCGATGGTCTGCGGGTACTCGTTCTTGAGGTAGGCGGCGAGCACGCTCTCGTCGACGTTGCCGAGCTTGTCCCAGACGGTCCGCCCGGCGGGACCGCGGACGTCGTCCATGATCGCGGTCACCTTGGTCGGGTCGAGGACCTGACCGAGCAGGCGCTCGGCGGTGTCGAAGCTGCCGATCAGGCCGCTGGCACTGCCGAGGCGCTCGATGAAATCGCGGACCAGGCCGTCGACCACGTTGCTCGGCACGACGCCGAGGCGCGACATCGCCTGGGTGATCTCCTTGATCTCCTCCATCTCGAGCTTGGCGAACAGCTTGCTCGCATGTTCCTCGCCGCTGGCGAGCAGGAACATGGCGGCTTTCTCGGTGCCGCTGAGCGGCTTGGCCACAGGCTCGGGCATGCCGGGCTCCTAGGTCTCGTACAGCCATGAGCGGATGATCGCGACCGCCCGGTCGGGCGCGTCGTCGATCACCTGGCGGGCCTGCTTGATCAGCTCGGCGCGCGCCTCGGTCTGGGGATCCACCTGGACGCCGCCCTCGTCGTCGCCTTCGGGCGCGCCGGTCAGCGCCGATCCCGGTGCCGCCAGGGCGCGGGCCTGGTCACCGGCCGGCAGCGCGCCGGCCGCGCCGGCGCCGGCCAAGGCAGCGCGCGCCGGCGGCGGTGCCAGGCGCCGCAGCGCCGGGCGCACCACGAGCAGGATCAGCATCAGCGCCACCAGAGCGAGTGCGCCCAGCTCGGCCAAGCGCATCAGATCGGCCTCGGTCAGCAGCGGCGCGCTCGGCTCGGCCTCGGTGGGCGGCAGGTTGAATGGCATGTTCTTGACCTCGACCACGTCGCCGCGCGTGGCGTCGAAGCCGATCGCCGAGCGCACCAGGCTTTCGATCTGGGTCAGCTCGGCGGCGTCGCGCGGCGTATAGACCAGCTCACCGGCCGCGTTCGGGGTGGTCTTGCCGTCGACCAGAACGGCCACCGACAGGCGCCGCACCCGGCCGCCGGCCTGGGTGTGATTGCTGACCTTGTGCGAGATCTCGTAATTGACCGTCTCGTCGGTCCGGGACGTCTTGTCGTTGCTGGTGCGGCCCGCGGCCGGGGTGTTGGCGGCAGTGTTGGGCAGATTGTTGCCGACCGAGACCGAGGTGTTGTCGTCGCGCGCCGAGCTCTGCTTGGTTTCCTCGACCGTCTGGGTGCTGCGGACCACCTTACCGTCCGGATCATAGGTCTCCTCGGTCAGCGTCACCTGGTCGAAATCGAGGTCGGCGCTGACCTCGGCCTGCACCCGCCCGGGGCCGAGCGAGCGCTCGAGCAGCTGCTCGATGGTCTGCTTGAGGCGCGCCTCGTAGGCCTCGCGGAAGTCCTCCGCCTGCGAGGGCAGGGCGTTGTCCGCCGCGCCGTCGCCGCCGCGGGCCAGCAGCGTCCCCTGGTCGTCGACCACGGTGGTCCGTTCCGGCACCAGGCCCGGCACCGCCGCCGCGACCAGATGCTGGATCGCCTGCACCTGCCGGCGGTTGAGGCGGCGACCGCCCTGCATGCGAAGCGTGATCGACGCGCTCGATTGGATCTGATCGCGCTGGAACAGCTCGTGCCGGGGCATCACCAGGTGGACCCGCGCCGAGCGCACGTCGGCGAGCGCTCCGATGGTGCGCGCGAGCTCGCCCTCCAGGGCCCGGCGCAGGTTGATGTTGGCCAGGAAGTCGGTGGTGCCGAGCGCGCTGCCGGTGTCGAAGATCTCGTCGCCGACCGTGCCGCCGCGGGGCAGGTTCTCCTCGGCCAGGGTCATGCGCAGGCGAAGCGTCTGATCGGCCGGCACCAGGATGGCGTCGCCGTCGCCACGCAGCCGGTACGGCACGCCCATCGCCTCGAGCCGGCTCACGATCTGGGCGCTGTCGTCCAGCTCGAGGCCGCCGTAGAGCAGGGTGTAGGGGGGCTCGATCGCGCCGAGTAGCAGGTAGCCGAAGCCGGCGAGCAGCGCGAGGCCGGTCGCGCTCAGGACCAGGAGCCGCCCGATGCCGAGACGGCGCAGCATGTCCGCCAGCCGCGCGCCGAGCGGGGGCGGATCGCGGTCGGCGGTGGCGTGATCGCCGCGCGCCGGAAGCGGGCTGAGCGGTTGGTCCATCGGCTCGCCGGTGAGGGGGCGTGATGCCCCAGGGTCGAGCCGGATTCCTAGGCAGTCCGCATTGAAGAACAGGTTAAGCCAGGCAACTCCTGCCTACCGACCGCGGCCTGTCGGACCTTTTTACCGATCGCGGGCGCCGGCGGCGGGTCCGCCGGCGCGGCCGGGCGCCCGCGGTGTCACGTCAACGAAAGTCCTGAATTCGGGTCACCCGCAGACCGCCCAGCCCGTGCTTGTCGATCGCCGCCTCCCAACCCAGGAACTCCTCGGTCGACAGGCTATAGCGGCGACACGCATCCTCCAACGACAACAGTCCGGCCCGGACTGCGGCCACCACCTCGGCCTTGCGGCGGGCGACCCAACGCTGCGTATTGGGCGGCGGCAGGTCGCTCAGGGTCAAGGTCTTGCCATCCGGACCGACGATGCTCTTCGGCTTCTGACCGGTCCTTTGAATATTGACATCCGACATCGGCGTTTCTCCACCTGCCTCGCGGGGCAGTGTTCGCAGTATCGGAACCGGCTTTTAATAAACCACTAAACCGGATAGTAAATAGTTCGTGGACTGAAAATAAAGCCACGAACGATTTGGCAATACTTCGTGGTCAGCGATTACCTGCTGATGTGGACGAGCTCGTCGAGCATTTGATCAGCCGTTGTGATCACGCGCGCATTGGCTGAATAGGCGCGCTGTGTTACAATCATTTTGGTGAACTCGTCGGCCAGATCGACGTTGGCGGCCTCGAGCGACGACGGCACGATCGTGCCGGCCCCGCCGGCGCCGGCCTCACGCAGGTTGAACTCGCCCGAGCCCGAAGTCTGGGCGTAGACATTGCCGGTCCGGGGATCGAGCGCCAGCGGGTTGGCGAAGGTCGCGACCGGCAGGCGATAGATCCTCTGGGTGGCGCCGTTGGAGAAGGTGGCGACCACGTAGCCTTCGTTGTCGACGGTCACGCCGTTCAACTCGCCGACCGCGGAACCGTTCTGATTGACGAAGGCGACGTTGAAGTCGCTCGAGAACTGGCTGAGGCCGGCGGCGCTGCCGACCGTGCCGAGATCGAAGGTGATCGAGCTGTCGTCGGGGCCGCTGCTGTCGAGCCAGTTGATGCCGACCGGCGCGCCGGCCGTGGCCGTGGGGTAGTTGGGCGTCAGGCTGCTGCTCGCCAGGGTGCCATCGCCATTGAAGGTGACCGTGCCGGTCGCGAGCAGGCCATTGGGATGGTCGGCGGTCTCGACCTCGGCCGGATCGGCGTAGATCTCGACGTTCCAGGTGTTCGCGGCCGGGTCTTTCAGGAAGGCCATCTGGACGTTGTGCGCGCCGCCCAGCGGGTCGAACACCTGGACCGCCCGGACCAGGTGCGGCGCGACGCCGCTGACCCCTGCGCTGGCGTCGTACGCGGCCATGTCGCCCGGCGTATAGGCGCCGGCGAAGGCCGCCTGGGTGGCATCGAGATTGGCGCCGATCTGGACGTTGCTGGTCGCGGCGGCGATGCCGTTGATCACGCGCACGTTGACCGTGCTCAGCTGGTTGATGTTGACGACCTGCTGGTTGGCGTCGAGCACCCAACCCTGCAGATAGAAACCGGCGTTGTTGCGCAGGTTGCCGAGGGAGTCCTGCTGAAAGCTGCCGGCACGGGTGTAGAGTTGCTCGCCGCTGCTGTCGGGCCGGGCATTGACGACGAAGAAGCCGTTGCCGTCGATCGCCACGTCGGTCGGTGAGGTGGTCGCCTGGATCAGGCCCTGGCGGTCGATCCGGTACAACGTGGTCGCCTTCGCCCCGCCGGAGCTGTACGCCCCGGTCGAAGCCGAGCGCGTCACCAGGGTCGAGAACTGGGCCTCGGCGGCTTTGTAGGACACCGTGTTGACGTTGGCGACGTTGTCCGAGATCATCGCCATCGCTTGGCTCTGCGCGTTCAGGCCGGTGACCGCAGAGAACAGGGATCCGAACAGGCTCATAGGCGTTTCCTCTGCTCGCGGCGTTGGCGCCGCGTTGCTGTTGGGTGGTCGTCGC
>CAVWDE010000007.1:0-222636 GCA_963753685.1 uncultured Alphaproteobacteria bacterium | reverse complement strand
TCGGGCCGTTGATCACCCGCTGGACGCCGACCGTCCCCAGGATCGGCACGCGCGCGATCGCGGCCTCGATGTAGGGCTCCAGGCGGTCGAGGTCGTCGGCGAACAGCTGGTTCGCGAAATCCTCGGGAATGCCGTCCAGCCAGTGCGGGCGCGCCTGCCACTCGTAGGGTCCGAGCAGGAGGCCCGCGCGCTCCTGGCGCAGATAGTAGGAGACGTCGGGATCGCGCAGCAGCGGCAGTTTTTCCGCGCGCGCCTCGAGCTCCGGGATGCTCTCCGTCACCAGATACTGGTGCGACATGGCGACGATCGGCAGCGGCTCGCCGACCATGGCCATGATCTCGCCGGCCCGGTAGCCCGCGGCGTTGACCAGGACCTCGCAGTCGATTTTTCCCCGTTTGTGATCACCCGCCAGGTCCCGCCCAAACGCGGCTCGATGCCGGTCACCCGCGTGAAGCGGCGGATCTCGCAGCCCCGCTCGCGCGCGCGCCTGGCGAACGCCTGGGTCAGCTGGCTTGGATGACGTCCCCGTCGTAGGGATCGAACAGCGCGCCCTCGAGGTCGTCGAGCTCGAGGAAGGGATAGAGCTCGCGCGCCTCCCTGGGCGTGATGAGCGCGAGATCGAGGCCCTGGGTCCGCGCCATGGCAGAGTCGCGGCGGAACTCGTCCATGCGGTCACGGCCGTGGGCGAGCCGGATCGAGCCGGTCGGATGCCAGGTGAGCGGCGGCTCGCCCTCGGCTGCGAGCCGGGCGTACAGCTGGTTGCCGTAGCGCTGGAGCTTGATCACGTTCCAGCTGGTCGAGAACGTGGGACAATTGCCGGCGGCGTGCCAGGTCGAGCCCGAGGTCAGCTCGGCGCGCTCGATCAGGATGCACTCGGTCCAGCCTTGCAGCGCCAGGTGATAGAGCGCGCTGCAGCCGACCGCCCCGCCGCCGATGATCACCACGCGGGCATGGTCGGCCATCAGCTTCGCCCCATGCGCTCGCGCGGCAGCTTGATCGGCAGGCGGGCGCGGATCTCGCGGTCGATGGCATCCGGCAGGTGGCGCGGGAAGTGGCTATCCAGGATTTCCCGGGTTTTCCGGATCGCGCGCTCGACGATCGTGGGCGAGCCCTGCTCGACCCATTCCTTCGGGCTCGTGCGGTCGCCGATCAGCGGGTAGAGGTAGTCGGTCTGCATGCGGGCGAGCGTCTGCGGGTGGCCGAGGTAGTGGCCAGGGCCGCCGATGCAGGCCTCGCGCATCACCTCCACCGAGAGCGTCTGGTCGTCGACCTCGATGCCGCGGATCGTGCGCAGGGTCGCACCGATCGCATCGTTGTCGATCACCAGGCTTTCGGTGCAAAAGCCGAGCAGGCTCGCGTGCATGCCGGCCGATTCGTAGATCAGGTTGGCGCCGGAATTGCCGACCAGCGCGTGGTTGTAGCCCTTCTCGTAGCCCGATTGCGCGTCCGGAGCTTGGCGTCGGTCATGCCCGAGGCGACGCCGACGGTGAGGTCGTAAAAGTGGCCCATCTGGGCGCAGGCCGCCATCAGGAGCGCCTGCTCGCCGCTGCCGCCGGACATGGCGCCGGTGCGCAGATCCGAGACGAACGGCCAGGGGCCGAGGATCGCGGGCGCGCCGCGGCGGATCGCATCGACGTAGACCAGGCCTGCCAGCGCCTCGGCGATCTCCTGGACGACGGCGCCGGCGAGCGCTGCGGGGCTGGTGGCGCCGGCCTGGCCGGCGGGTAGCAGGAGGATCGGCATGCCGCCGCGCACGCCCGCCTCCAGGCAGCGGCAGGCGTCCTCGGCGAAGCGGAGCGGCGGCACGACGAAGCAGCTCGACATCGAGACGAACGGCCGCGCCCGCCAGGCGGCCTCGCCGCCCGCGATCAGGTGCAGCATCGCGAGCGCGTCCTCGACGTGCCGGACCTGGGTGAAGCTCGTGCCGACGTGCTTGGCGGTGCCGGCGACGCAGGCATAAGCGGTGTTGAGGTCGAGATCGTAGGGGTCGACCATGTCGCGGCAGACGATCGAGCGCTGGAAGAAGTGGATGTGCTCGAGCGCGTCGACCAGGCGCGCGGCGTCGTACAGGTCGGCGAGCGTCGAATTCGCGGTAGTCGCCGGTCGTCGGGTCGACCATGTGCACGGCCGCCCCCGCGGTGCCGAAATAGACCCGCTTGCCCCAGGGCTCCAGGTCGTGCTTCGGGAGCTGGCCGCAGAGCGGAAAGCGCCGCGGCGCCCGTGCGATCACGTCCTCGACCAGGGCGCGCGGCAGGACCAGCCGGCCGTGCTCGTTCATGCGGCCGCCGGAAGCGGTGATCAGCTCGATCGTCGACGGGATCGCCTCGCCGAGCCCGATCTGCTCCAGCACGTCGAGCACGGCGCCGTGGATCCGCACGAGATCGGCCTCGGCGAGCGGCCGGTAGCGCCCGCCCTCGAGCCCCGGGCGCACCGCGCGCTCGGCCTCGGGCTGCGGCGCCGCCCGCAACGCCTGGCGCGCCACCCGCCCGCCGCGCCGGCGCGTCTCGACCGAGGCATCGCTACTCATTTGCCTGTTCCCATGGACCGCCCCCCGCGGATGAGCCCGGGCCGCAGCGCTTCCCGAGCTTCCCATTGCGACATTGCTCCAGTCCGTCAAACTCAACAGACATGAACCGGCTGGCAATGACAACGGAGGCTCCAATGTCCGGCGAAATCGAATTGCAGCGTCTGCTGGCACACAACGGAATGCGGCGGCGCGAGTTCATGGAGCGGGCGGCGGCGCTCGGGGTCGAGCAGCGCGCTCGCGACCTCGCTGGCCGGCCGGGCGTTCGCGGACACGCCCAAGAAGGGCGGCGACCTCAAGCTCGGCATCGACAGCGCCGGCGCCACCGACAGCCTCGACCCGGCGACCTACACCGCCAACTACATGCAGACGGTCGGCTACCAGTGGGGCAACCCCCTGGTCGAGCTCGACGAGCACAACAAGACCATCCCCGAGCTCGCCGAGAGCTGGGAGCCGAACGCGGATGCCACGCAGTGGACCTTCAAGCTGCGCAAGGGCGTCCCGTTCACCAACGGCAAGGAGATGACGGCCAAGGACGTCATCTACTCGATCGATCACCACCGGGGCGCGGATTCGAAATCGGGCGCGCAGGGCTATCTGCAGGTGATCAAGGACCTCAAGGCGAGCGACCCGCACGAGCTCACCGTGGTGCTCGACGCCGGCAACGCCGACCTGCCCTACATCATGTCCGACTATCACCTCTTGATCGTGCCCGAGGGCACCGACTTCAACAAGCCGGTCGGCACCGGCCCGTTCACCATCGAGACCTTCGAGCCGGGCGTGCGCACGCTGGCCAAGCGCAACCCGAACTACTGGAAGGAAGGGCGCGGCCACGTCAATTCGGTCGAGACGCTGGCGATCAACGACCTGACCGCCCGCACCAGTGCCTTGCAGACCGGGGCGGTGCACTTCATCAACCGCCTCGACCCCAAGACCGTCGGCCTGCTCAAGCGCATGCCGCACATGCAGGTGTTCGACGTGCCGAGCGCCGGCCACTACACCTTCCCGATGCGCTGCGACACGCCGCCCTTCGACAACAATGACCTGAGGCTCGCGCTCAAGTACGGCATCGATCGCGAGGATCTGGTCAGCAAGATCCTGCGCGGCTACGGCAAGATCGGCAACGACCAGCCGGTGCCGACGTTCGACCCGTTCTACGCCGCGGACATCCCGCAGCGCCCCTATGATCCGGACAAGGCGAAGTTCCACTTCGGCAAGTCGGGCGCCAGCGGGCCGATCACGCTGTCGATCGCGGATGCCGCGTTCACCGGTGCGGTCGACGCGGCGACGCTCTACAAGGAGCACCTCGCCAAGGCCGGGATCACGCTCAACGTCCAGCGCGAGCCGGCCGACGGCTACTGGTCGAACGTCTGGCTGGTCAAGCCGTTCTGCGGCTCCTACTGGGGCGGCCGGCCGACCGCCGATCTGATGATGTCGGTCGCCTACCAGTCGGATGCCGCCTGGAACGAGTCGTTCTGGAAGCGGCCGGCCTTCGACCAGCTGCTCAAGCAGGCGCGCGCCGAGCTCGACACCGGCAAGCGCAAGCAGATGTACCACGACCTGCAGATGATGATTTACGAGGATGGCGGCGAGATCATCCCGATGTTCAACAACTTCCTGTTCGGCGCGCGCGACAACATCGGCGGGTTCGTGCCGGCGCCGGTGCTGACGGGCTTGCGCTGCGCGGAGCAGCTCTACTTCACGTCCTGAGGACCCGGCCGCCAAGGCCCCACCCCATGTCGGGCCTGTTGCGCCTGATCGCCCAGCGCCTGGCGCTGGGCGTCCTCACGCTGTTCGTGGTCTCGGTCCTGATCTTCGCCGGGACCCAGCTTTTGCCGGGCGACGTCGCCCAGGCGATCCTCGGGCAGAGCGCCACGCCCGAGGCGGTGGCCGCGATCCGCAAGGACCTCAACCTCGACCGCCCGGCCTACGTCCGCTACGCCGACTGGCTCGGCCACTCGCTCGAGGGCGACCTCGGCACCTCGCTCGCCAACCGCGAGCCGATCACCAAGATGATCTCGGGCCGGCTCGGCAACACGCTGTTCCTGGCCTCGATGGCGGCGCTGGTCGCGGTGCCGATCGCCATCCTGCTCGGGCTGATCGCGGCCCGCTTCCGCGAGACCTGGCTCGACAAGACGATTTCGATCGTGACCCTCTCGGCGATCTCGATGCCGGAATTCTTCATTGGCTACATCCTGATCTTCATCTTCGCGGTGAAGCTCTTGTGGGCGCCCTCGATCGCCAGCGTCTACGACGGCATGGGCCTCGGCCAGAAGCTCGCGGCGGTCGCCTTGCCGGTCGCGACGCTGGCCCTGGTCGTGATCGCGCACATGATGCGCATGACCCGCGCCGCGGTGATCAACGTCATGTCGAGCCCCTACATCGAGATGGCCGAGCTCAAGGGCGTGTCGCGCTCGCGCATCATCTTCCGCCACGCTCTGCCGAACGCGCTCTCGCCGATCATCAACGTCGTGGTGCTCAACCTCGCCTACCTCGTGGTCGGCGTCGTGGTGGTCGAGGTGGTGTTCGTCTACCCGGGCATGGGCCAGCTGATGGTCGATGCCGTCTCCAAGCGCGACGTGCCCGTGGTCCAGGCCTGCGGGCTGATCTTCGCCGCCACCTACGTGCTGCTCAACCTCACCGCCGACATCCTCTCGATCGTCGCCAACCCGCGCCTGCGGCATCCGAGGTAAGCCCATGCGCGGGATGTCGGTCAGCACCATCGTCGGCTTCGCGATCATCCTCTTGTTCGCGCTGATGGCGCTGTTCGGCCCGTTCCTCGCACCCTACGGCGAGTCGCAGGTGGTGGGCGACGTCTGGGAGCCGTTCTCGGCGCAGTTCCTGCTCGGCACCGACAGCCTCGGCCGGGACATCCTGACCCGGCTGCTCTGGGGCGCCTCGCGCACCATCGGGGTGGCGCTCGCCGCGGCACTCCTGTCGTTCGCGATCGGCATGGCGCTGGGCTTCCTGGCCGCGGTGGTCGGCGGCTGGATCGATCACGCGCTCAGCCGCGCGATCGACACGCTGATGGCGATCCCGACCCTGATCTTCGCGCTCGTGATCCTCTCGGTCCTGCCGCCCTCGGTGATCGTTTTGATCCTGGTGATCGCGGTGCTCGATTCGACCCGCGTGTTCCGCCTGTCGCGGGCGGTCGCGATGGATGTCGCGGTCATGGACTTCGTCGAGGTCGCGCGCCTGCGGGGCGAGGGGCTGGGCTGGGTGATCACCCGCGAGGTCCTGCCCAACACGCTTGCCGCCCTTGATCGCGGAGTTCGGCCTGCGCTTCTGCTTTGCCTTCCTGTTCCTAGTCCTCGCTCAGCTTCCTTGGCCTCGGCATCCAGCCGCCGGCGGCCGACTGGGGCGGCATGGTGCGCGACAATGCCAACGCCATCAGCTTCGGCCTGATCGTGCCGCTGATCCCGGCGGCCGCGATCGCGATCCTGACGGTCGGCGTCAACCTGGTGGTCGACTGGCAGCTGCGCCGGTCCTCGACCGCGCGGCGGAGGGCCTGAGGATGGCACTGCTGCTCGAGATCTCCGGTCTGCGCATCCAGGGCCAGAGCGAGGGCCAGGAATGGGTCGAGCTGGTCAAGGGCGTGTCGCTCGAGCTCCAGAAGGGCGAGGTTCTGGGCCTGATCGGCGAGTCCGGCGCCGGCAAGTCGACGATCGGGCTCGCGGCGCTGGGCTACGCGCGCGAGGGCTGCCGGCTGGCCGGGGGCTCGATCAAGCTGAACGGCGACGAGCTGCTGGGCGCCCCGCACGAGCGCCTGCGCGACATCCGGGGCGTGCGCGTCGCCTACGTCGCGCAGTCGGCGGCCGCCGCCTTCAATCCGGCGCACCGGCTGAACGCGCAGGTGACCGAGGCCGCGGTCCGCCACGGCATCATGGCGCCGGACCAGGCGCTCCAGGAGGCCAAGCGCCTGTTCGGCAAGCTGCGCCTGCCCGACCCGGAAAAATTCGGCGAGCGCTACCCGCATCAGGTCTCGGGCGGCCAGCTGCAGCGCGCCATGACCGCCATGGCGATGGTCGCCAAGCCCCATCTGATCGTGTTCGACGAGCCGACCACCGCCCTCGACGTCACCACCCAGATCGAGGTGCTGGCGGCGATCAAGGACGCGATCCGGGATGAGGGCACGGCTGCCCTCTACATCACCCACGATCTCGCGGTGGTGGCCCAGATCGCCGATCGGATCATGGTGCTGCGCTACGGCGAGCGGGTCGAGGAGGGGCCGACCCGGCAGATCCTCTACGAGCCGCAGGCGGACTACACGCGCGCCCTGGTCAACGTCCGCCGGGTCGAGCTGAATAAGGAGCATCACGCGCCTGGCCTGGCGGCGGCCGAGGTGCGCGGCATCAGCGCGGCCTATGGCGAGTTCATGGCGCTGCAGGACATCTCGGTGCGCCTCGAGCCCTCGACCACGCTCGCGGTGGTCGGCGAATCCGGCTCCGGCAAGTCGACGCTGGCGCGCGTCATCACCGGCCTCCTGCCGCCGATCGCAGGCGAGATCCATCTGCAAGGGCAGCGGCTGCCGGGCCGGCTCAAGGATCGCACCAAGGACCAGCTGCGCCGCCTGCAGCTGATCTATCAGATGCCGGATGTGGCCCTGAACCCGCGCCAGACCATCGAGGAGATCATCGGCCGGCCGGTTTCTTTCTACTTCGGCCGCACGGGGTCGGAGCGCGACGCGGCGGGTCGAGGAGCTGCTGGACAGCGTCGAGCTGCCCAAGGCGTTCGCGCGGCGCTACCCCGCCGAGCTGTCGGGCGGCCAGAAGCAGCGGGTCTGCATCGCGCGCGCGCTCGCCGCCGAGCCCGAGGTGATCATCTGCGACGAGGTCACGAGCGCGCTCGACGCCCAGGTCGCCGACGGCGTGCTGCGCCTGCTGCTGCGCCTGCAGGACGAGACCGAGATGGCGTATCTGTTCATCACCCACGACCTCGCGACGGTCAAGGCGATCGCCGATTCGATCGTGGTCATGCACCAGGGCCGGGTGGTCGAGCAGGGCCCCAAGCACGAGGTGCTCTCGCCACCGCACGATCCCTACACCGAGCTCTTGCTGTCCTCGGTGCCGGAGATGGAGGTCGGCTGGCTCGACCGCACGCTCACCGAACGCGCGGCCAAGAAGGCGCGGGGCGAAATGGTCCTGGAGAGCGCGGATCAGTGAGCGGCGCTGTCGGGACTCTTCAGCCCTCGCCGGACAGGCGCGGGTCGAAGACGGTCACCAGAGGCGCGAGATGTAGTCGATTCGAGCTGACGACCGTCAGTCCGTGGCGAAGGACGATCGCGGCAATCTTGGCGTCGTCGGTAGGCGGCGTTCGACCGCGTGCCGCTCCCTCGCCCATCAAGCGGCCCCGTGGACAGCCACAGTTCGCCCAGATCCTGCGCCGCGAACCAAGCGCTCACGCCTCCTCCGCGCGCGGCCCACGTCGATCAAGACCGTGGTGTCGAGCAGAAAAGCCATCAATCGAAGTCGCGACCGGTGTCCATGCGGTCGCGCAGGGCCTCTGGATCGAGGTCGGCGATGGGGCTGCGTCGCAGCCGCGCGATCGCGTCGGCGGTGGTGTGGGGTCCGCGGACGGCCTCTTCGAGGATGGCGCGGTGCTCGGCTTCGACCGAGCGACCGTGTGCGGCGGCGCGCACGCGCAACCTGCGAACGATCTCTTCCTTCAGTCCGCGCACGAGAAGCTGAGCCATCGTCGTCCTACCGTATATCAAGATATCATCACGCGATCGCGGGCATCCAGTCTCGATTTGCCCACGGTCGGAAGCGGCGCGAGCGCTCGATCCGGTCATCGGACCGCTGGCAAGAAGGCGCGTTGCGAAGGGGTCGCTCACTGGCGCCAAGATCTCTGATCGCGCGGCAGATCCTGAAACGGATCGAGCACCTCGACCCGACGCTCCGCCATATCGTTCCACCGCCAGAGCACGAGGTTGATGCCGGCGACGACGCGCGTCGACGGGACCCGGATTCCCGCGACGCCGTCCTCGCCGAGACGGGTGGCGAGATCCCAGGTCGGCGGGCGCTGGCGGAGGACGAGCGCGAGGTGCTTCCAGGCGCAGCCGAGGTCGGTCGTCTCGACCCTGACGACGCGCCGGGTGGCCGGATCGCAGAGATCGACGATGCCGGCGAGGTCGACCTGATAGGCGCAGAGCGTGCCGGGTCGGATCCCGAGATCCTGCTCGTATTCGGCGATCGCGGTCACGAAGTCCCCGGACATGTAGAGCGCCGCATCCCCGGCGCATTGAAGCGCCCGCCCCGCTTGGCAGCGCCTTCGCCCGAGAGCGGCGCGTGCGCCCACTTGGGAGCCAGCATCCGCCAGAACCGGCCGCGCAGCCGGATGGCCGGCGGCATCAGGCGTAGACGCCGTCCCGCAGCATCTCGAGATGAGCGAGCACGGCATCGGCATGTCCGGCGGCGACCAGCTCCTCGCGCGGTCCTGCCATCGAACCCGGCCAGCGGCTGATGCCGGAACCAGACGATCGCGCGCGCCGTGTCGCCGTCCAGAAGATCGGCGGCGGCGGCGACGATCCGTGCGACCTCGCCGAGCCGCTCCTGAACCGCCGGCGAGCCCGGGTGCCGGCTCAGCGTATTGCGGTGCAGCTGCGCCAGCCGGGCCAGTTGCGCGAGCGTGACCCGCAGCGCCGCGCTCACGCGTTCCGGCGAGATCAGACCACTTCTCCGATCGATGACGTCGTCGATGAAGGAACTCAGCATGGCCGTCCCGATGTGCATCCTATGTCATGATAGTGCTCTTTCCATGCACTCAAATCAAGCATGATGGGACCTAGGCCTGCGGCGGCGGGAAGCGGCGCCTGCGCTCCAGGTCGTTGAGATCGAGGGCGCTGCCGCCGTCGGCCACGACGCGGCGCGGCGGCTGGAACTCCCACCGGTTCTGCCGGCCGCGCATCAGCGCCTGCCAGGCGAAGCGGCGTGCCCGCTGGCTCTTGAGGATCTCGTCGCGCAGGCGCGAAGGTTCCCAGAGCCGATGCACCTCGGCTTCGAACGTCGCCACGACTCGACGCGTGCTCGGGCGAAGCGGCCAGGTTCTCGAGCTCGTCCGGGTCGCGCTCGAGGTCGAACAGCAGCGGCGGGTCGGGCTCGCTCCAGATGAATTTGTGCGCGCCGCGGCGGATCATGAAGATCGGGGCGAGCGCCCCTTCCGCGAGATATTCGCCGAGCACGGTCCGCTCCGGCAGCTCGCCGCCCTGGAGCAGGGGCGCGAGGCTCGCGCCGTCGTGCTCGATGGCCGCGGTCTCGCCGGCTGTCCGGCCGGCCGAGCTCGAGCAGGGTCGGCATCAGGTCGAGCAGCGAGGCGAGGTCGGGCACGCGGCGCGGCGCGAAGCGGCCCGGCGCCCGGAAGATCAGCGGCACGCGCACGGCCCATTCGAAGAAGTGCATCTTGTACCAGAGGCCGCGCTCGCCCAGCATGTCGCCGTGGTCGGCGGTGAAGATCGACGATCGTGTCGTCCGCGAGCCCGAACCGCTGCAGCGTCCCGATCAGCTCGCCGACCGCATCGTCGACGTAGGAGATGGCGCCGTAGTAGGCGCGGCGCGCCCGGCGCACCTCGTCCGGAGTGATCGCCGCCTCGTCCATGGCCGAGACCCGGACCAGCCTTTGGCTGTGCGGGTCCATGCGCTCCGGCGGCAGCGGGCCGATCCGGGGCGGCGCGATCTCGTCGTCGCGGTAGCGGTTCCAGTAGCGCCTCGCGGATCGCGTAGGGGTCGTGCGGGTGGGTGAACGAGACGGTCAGGAAAAACGGGCGCGGATCGTCGGCGCGGGCGTGGTCCTGGAGGAAGCGGATCGCCTGGAAAGCGACCTCGTCGTCGAAGTCGAGCTGGTTGGTCGCCTCGGCGATGCCCGCCTGCCTGACGCTTTGCATGTTGTGGTACCACCAGTCGATCCGCTCCTCGGGCCGGTCCCAGTCCGGCGTCCAGCCGAAGTCGACCGGATAGATGTCGGTGGTCAGGCGCTCCTCGAAGCCGTGCAGCTGGTCGGGCCCGACGAAGTGCATTTTGCCGCACAAGGCCGTGCGGTAGCCCTGGGCGCGCAGCCCGTGCGCGATGGTGAGCGCGCTGGCCGGCAACTCGCTCGCGTTGTCGTAGGCGCCGATCCGGGACGGCAGGCGGCCGGCCAGCATCGAATAGCGGGACGGCGCGCATAAGGGGCTGTTGCAGTAGGCGTTCTCGAACAGGACGCCGTCCTCGGCCAGCCGCGCGATGTGCGGCGCCTTGACGACCGGATGGCCGTAGCAGGGCAGCGCCAACGCCGTCAGCTGGTCGGCCATGATCAGGAGAATGTTCGGCTGTCTCGGCGGCATTTTCCTCACCCCATCGGCGCACGATCCACGCCCGAGCATGCCTCGGGCCTCAGGCGCGCGTCCACCACGGACTCGTGCCTGCCAGGCTTACCCGGCCGGGCTCCACCTCGCTCGAGCCAACATTCCGTCGACCTCGCCCGAAAACAGGGGTAGATTTCGGCGTCGTCCTAGTCGCAGCGCAGCAGAGGGCGCAGATGGCCCCGCGCACGGAGCGGAAGCTCGCGGCGATTTTGGCCGCGGACGTGGTCGGCTACTCGCGCCTGGTCGGCGACGACGAGGCGGGCACGATCGCGCGCCTGAAGGCGCTGCGCCAGGGCTTCATCGAGCCGCTGATCGCCGAGCACCGTGGGCGGGTCGTCAAGCTGATGGGCGACGGCGCCCTGGTCGAGTTCGCGAGCGCCGTGGATGCGGTCGAATGCGCGGTCGCGCTCCAGAAGGGCGTCGCCGAGCGCGAGGCCGCCGATTCCGGAAAGCCGGCGGATCGCATTCCGGATCGGCATCAACGTCGGCGACATCATCGTCGAGGACGGCGACATCCTGGGCGACGGGGTGAATGTCGCAGCGCGCCTGGAGGGCCTGGCCGAGCCCGGCGGCATCTGCATCGCCCGCAACGTCCACGATCAGGTCAAGGCGAAGCTCGACCACGAGTTCGAACCGCAAGGCGAGCATAAGGTCAAGAACATCGCCGAGCCGGTCTCGGTGTATCGCGTCGGCCTCGGTCCGGGCGGCGCCGTGCGGAGACGACCCGCCGCAATCGCATGGGCGCTGCGCGGGCACCGCCAGGCGGCGATCGCAGCCGCGGTCGTCGCCCTGCTTGCCGCCGGCGCGGCGGCGGGCTGGTACGCGCTCTGGCGGCCAGGCGCGCCGCCGCCCGCGGTCGCCGGGAGTGGCGCAGCTCAAGCCAAGCCCGCGCTGCCGCTGCCCAACAAGCCGTCGATCGTCGTGCTCCCGTTCAGCAATCTGAGCGGCGCCGCCGACCAGGAATATTTCGCAGACGCGGTCACGGAGGACATCACTACCGGTCTGGCCCAGTTTCGAGACCTGTTCGTGATTTCCGGCAACTCATCGTTCACCTACAAGGGCCAGGCGGTCGATGTCAAACAGGTCGGCGCGCGAGCTTGGCGTTCGCTTCGCTCTCGAAGGCAGTGTCCGGCGCTCGGAAGATCGGCTGCGCGTGACCACCCAGCTGATCGATGCCACGACCGGCGAGCAATTTGTGGGCCGAGACCTATGACCGGGAGTTTACCGCCGCCAACTTCTTCGAAGTCCAAGATACCATCACCCGGCAGGTCGTCGCAGAGCTGGGTGGCATTTATGGCAAGCTGTATGCGAGCGCCGCGGATCGGGCTCAACGCAAAGATACTGATAGCTTGGAGGCATATGATCTGTATGTCTTAGCTACCCATTTGGCGCAAACAAACTATACTGAAGCCGCAGGCAGGAAGATCGGAGCAATATTATCGAATGGCGATCGAGAAGGATCCCAATTTCGCCTTGGCTTATATGGGATTGGGGTGGCTCGAGATGCGCGGTTATTGGGAGGGCTACAGCCCCAATCCGAAAGAAAGCTTAGGAAAGGCGCTGAAGTATGGGCAGAAGGCCGTGGCTCTGGATGAGAGTCAGGCCAAGATCCATGAGTTACTTGGCGACGTGTACGCATCCATGGGCCAACTGGATCGCGGCGTGGCTGAGCATGCCAAGGCCAGGGCCCTCAACCCGAACGACGCGGGCATCAAAATCGAGAGCGCGACATACTTGGCCTATGCGGGCCAGGTGGATGAAGCGATCGCGCTGATGACCGACGCGATGCGGCTCGACCCCTTCCACCCGGACTGGTTCCTTTGGGACGCCGGCATCATACACTACACAGCGCGTCAATACCCCGCGGCCATCGAAGCGATCGAGCGGGGGCGCGAGCCCGACGCCGACACGCTGCTGTTCCTGGCGGCGAGCTATGCCCAGCTCGGCCGCCTGCCTGAAGCGCGAGCCACGGTGAAACGCGTGCTGGCTCTCGATCCGAACGCCACGGTGACCAAATGGGCCGCCCAGCAGCCCTACAAGAACCCCGCCGACCTCGAGCACTACAAGGACGGCCTGCGCAAGGCAGGTCTGCCCCAAGGCGGGCTGACCAACTAAGCTGGCTAAGCCGATCGAGCGGCAATCCTCGTAGTGCTCTCAGCACGAGGTTGGGCTATGGTCGGATTGAGGGATGGAGCGCCTGGGAGGTCTTGCCGATGTCCGCCTTTGCCCGACAGACCCTGGGGAACGAGCACCTCGAGCCGGCCGAGCGGCAGGCGCGCATCGATCTTGCCGCGGCGTTCCGCTGGGCGGTGCGGCTCGGGTTTCACGAGGGCATCGCCAATCACTTCAGCGTCGCGGTCTCCGGCGACGGCCCGCGCTTCCTGATCAACCCGCGCTGGCGGCATTTTTCCCGGATCCGGGCGAGCGACCTCGTGCTGGTCGACGCGCGGCGATCCGGCGACCCTGGAGCGGCCGGACGCGCCCGATCCGACCGCCTGGTACATCCATGCCGGGCTGCACCGCGAGCTGCCGCAGGCGCGCTGCATCCTGCACACCCACATGCCGTATGCGACCACGCTGACCACGCTCAAGGACATGGAGATCAAGCCGGTCGACCAGAATTGTCTCCGGTTCTTCGGGCGGGTCGCCTACGAGGACGCCTACGACGGGCTCGCCCTGTCGATGGACGAAGGCGAACGCTTCGCCCGCGCGATCGGCGACAAGTCCGTGCTGATGCTGGCGAACCATGGCGTGATCGTGGTCGCCGAGAGCGTCGCCAAGGCGTTCGACGAGCTCTATTACCTCGAGAAGGCGTGCCAGGTCCTGGTGCTCGCCTATTCGACCGGCAAGGAGCTGCGTCTGGTGTCCGGCAACCTCGCCGCGCGGGTCGCCAAGGAGTGGCAGGACTACGGCGAGTTCGCCGAGGCCCACCTCGCCGAGCTCAAGGCGATCCTGGATGCCGAGGAGCCTGACTACGCGGCTTGAGGCCGGGCGCGCCTCAGCGGCCCTTCCAGACGGGTTGCCGTTTCTCGGCGAAGGCGCGCGCACCCTCCCTGGCATCCTCGCTCTCGTACTGCCTCCGGACCGCCGGCAGGCGCTTGTGGGTGACCAGATCGAACGCCTGCTGAATGGGCAGATGCGCGCTCTCGCGGACCACTTCCTTGATCGCGGCGAACACCAGCGGCGGCCCGGAGGCGAGCAGGGCGGCGATTGCTCGCGCGCGCGGGAGCAGATCCTCGGCGGCCACGATCTCGTTGACCAGGCCCCAGCGCTGCGCCTCCTCCGCCTCCAGCCAGCGGCCGGTGAGCAGCAGCTCCATCGCGACGTGGTGGGGAATACGGCGCGGCAGCTTGATGGTCGCGGCGTCGGCGAGCTGGCCCGCCTTGATCTCCGGCAGCGCAAAGCGCGCGTGCGCGGCCGCGAGGATCAGGTCGCACGAGAGGGCAAGCTCGAAGCCGCCGCCGACCGCCATGCCGCCCACCGCGGCGATCACCGGCTTGTCGAGCCCCGGCAATTCCTGCAGGCCGCCGAAGCCGCCGACCCCGAAATCGGCATCGGGGGTCTCGCCGGCGGCCGCCGCCTTGAGGTCCCAGCCGGCCGAGAAGAAGCGATCGCCGGCGCCGGTCACGATCGCGACCCGCAGCTCCGGATCGTCGCGGAAGCCCGCGAACGCCTCGCCCAGCGCGCGGCTGGTCGCGGCGTCGATCGCGTTCGCCTTGGGCCGGTCGAGCACGACCTCGAGGACCGCACCGTCACGCCTGATATGGAGAACCTCGCTCACGCCACCTCTTCCCTCGCCGGCGCCGACACGTCCAGGGGTGCTGCCAGACGGATCAGCGCGTCCGCCGCGACCACGCCCTGGCCCACGGCATAGACCATCAGCGGATTGACATCGAGCTCCAGGATCTGGCCGCGCCGCTCGAGCGCCAGCGCGCCGATCCGCAAGACCACCTCGACGATCGCCCTCGACATCGCCAGGCGGCGCGCCGCGCCAGCCCGCGAGCAGCGGCCAGATCCGAAGCGCCTTGAGCGCCGCGCGCACGTCTTCCGGCTGGACGGGGAGGAGGAGCAACGCTGTATCCCGCCAAAGCTCCGCCTGGACTCCGCCGGCGCCGACCAGAAGGTAGAGGCCGAACTGCGGATCGGTGTCGATCCCGACGATCAGCTCGACCAGCGGCGGCGGCAGCATGCGTTCGACCAGGACGTGATCGCCAAGCCCCGCCATGGCGGCCGCGGCCGCGGCGACTGCCTCGGCGCTCGTCAGATTGAGCGCGACGCCATCTGCCTCGGATTTGTGCGGGACGTCGGCTGCGGTCTTGAGCGCGACCGGCAAGCCGATCCGCCGGGCCGCGGCCGCCGCGTCGGCGACCGGCACGACCTCGCCGCGCGGTACGGGCACGCCGCGGGCCGCGAGCAGGTGCTTGGCCGCGCTCTCCTGCATCGTCAGGGGTTCGGCCGTGCGCGCGGCCTCTCGGCGCCACCGGCAAAGGCGGCGGCGCCTGTTCGAGCCGGCGCCAGGCCGCGCCGAGCCAGGCCGCGGCCGCGATCGCACGCAGGCACTCCGGCAGGCCCTGCATGGGCGCGATCCCGGCCGCCAGCAGCCGCTCGCGCGCGGCGGACGGCAGGGTCTCGGGCAGCGAGGCGACCACGATCGCCCGCGCGCCCGTGGTCCGCGCCGCCTCGATGAAGGCATCCGCGGCCAGGTCCCAGGCGGTGACGTCGTTCTCGGCCGGGCGCGGATAGTCGAGCACCAGCAGCGTGACATCGAAGCCCGCAGCCATCATGGCCGCGAAGCAGCGCCGCAGGCGGCCGGCATCCGCCCAGATGCCGGTCTGATAGTCGAGGGGATTGGTGATCGCGACCCGCTCGTCGAGCGCCGCGCGCAGCGCCGCCCGGCTCGCTTCGGGCAATGGCGGAAGCTCGAGCCCCTGCGCCAGCGCGAGGTCCGCGACCATGGCCGCATCGCCGCCCGAGCAGCTGAGCGAGCCGATCCGGCGGCCGGCAGGGGGGCCTTGCACCGAGACGAGCTTCAGGGTCTCGAGCAGCTCGGAGAGACTGTCGACGCGGATCACGCCGTAGCGGCCAAGGAACGCGTCGACGACCGCATCGGCGCCGGCGAGCGAGCTCGTGTGGGAGAGCGTCGCGCGCGCGCCGGGCTCCGAGCGTCCGGCCTTGATCGCCACGAGCGGCAGGCGTCTTGCCGCGCATTTCAGCGCCGCGCGCGCAAATCCGGCCGGGTCGCTGATCGTCTCGAGGTAGAGGCCGATCGCCGTGATGCGGTCCTCATCGGCCAGAAGTTCGAGAAAATCGTGGACCGCGAGCTGGGCCTGGTTGCCGGTCGAGAGCACCGCCGCGATCGGCAGGCCGCGCTCCTGCATGGTGAGCGTGATGCCGATGTTGCCGCTCTGGGTGATCAGCGCGACGCCCTGCGGCACCGGCTTCGCGCCGTGCTCGTCGGGCCAGAGGGCTGTCCGCTCGAGCAGGTTGAGGAGGCCGTAGCAGTTCGGCCCGAGGATCGCCATGTCGCCGGCCGCCGCCACCAGCCGCCGCTCGAGCTCGCGGCCGTCATCGACTTCGGCAAAGCCCGCGGCGTAGCAGACAGCACCACCCGCACCCATCGCGGCGAGCTTGGCCACCGCCTCGACCGTCGCCTCGCGTCGGATCCCGAGGAAGACCGCATCCGGCGCCTCGGGCAGGTCCTCGATCCGGGCGCAGCACGGCACGCCCGCGAGCGTTTTCCGGCTCGGATTGACCGCGTGGACCCGCCCGGCATAGCCGAGCTTCCGGCTCTGGCGGATCACCTCTTCGGCGAAGCGGCCGCCGACCGCGGCGATCGACCGGGGCCGCAGCAGCCGCCCGAGATTGTGCCGGCGGGCGTCGCTGAGCATCACAGCTCAGCCGCCGAGCGGGCGCAGGATCTCGCGCGCGATGATGTGGCGCTGGATCTCGCTGGTGCCGTCCCAGATCCGCTCGACCCGCGCATCGCGCCAGAAGCGCTCGATCGGCACCTCGGCCATCAGGCCCATGCCGCCGAAGATCTGGACCGCGTGGTCGGTCACCCGCGCCAGCATCTCGCTCGCGAACAGCTTGGCCTCTGCGATCTCTCGGTTGGCGTTCAGGCCCTGATCGAGCCGCCAGGCGGCAGCCAGCGTCAGCCAGTCGGCGGCATCGATCTCGGTTGCCATGTCGGCGAGCTTGAAGCCCGTGCCCTGGAACTTGCCGATCGGTTGGCCGAACTGCTTGCGCGAGGCACTCCACTCGGCGGCGAGATCGAACACCCGGCGCGCGCGCCCGACGCAGGTCGCGGCGACCGTGAGGCGCGTGGCGTACAGCCAGGTATTCATGAGCTCGAAGCCGCCGCCCTCCTCGCCCAGCACCTGCGAGGCCGGCACGCGGCAGTCCTCGAACGACAGAATACAGTTGTGGTAGCCGCGGTGCGAGACCGAGCCGTAGCCCTTGCGGATCTCGAAGCCGGCTGTGCCGCGGTCGACGAGGAAACAGGTGATCCGCTGCTTTGGCCCTTTCTGCGTCGTCTCGCTGCCGGTCGCGACGAACACGATCGCAAAGTCGGAAATGTCGGCGTGGCTGATGAAGTGCTTGGTGCCGTTGATCACGTAGTCGGCGCCGTCGCGGCTTGGCGAAGGTCTTCATCGAGCGGATGTCGGAGCCCGCCTCGGGCTCGGTCATCGCCAGGCAGTCGATCTTTTCCCCGTGCACCGCCGGCCCGAGATAGCGCTCCCGCTGCTCCTGGTTGCAGGCGCAAAGGATGTTCGATGGCCGCCCGAAGTGCACGGTCAGCGCCATCGACGCGCGCCCGAGCTCGCGCTCGAGCAGGGTGAAGGTCAAATGGTCGAGGCCGCCGCCGCCGTACTGTTCCGGGATGTTGGCGGCGTAGAAGCCAAGCTCCCGAACCTTATCCCGGATCGCGCGGCCAACCTCGGCCGGCACCTCGTCCGTGCGCTCGACCTCGGCCTCGAGCGGGTACAGCTCGCGCTCGACGAAGCCGCGCACGGTGTCGACCACCATCTGCTGTTCCTGACTGAGGCCGAAGTCCATGGGTCTCAGCCTTCGCGCCGGTCCTGCCAGGCTTTGAGCACGGCGCCGGCGCCATAGTCCTGCGCGCGCAGCGCCTGCAGCACGGCCACCAGGCAGTCGTCGCGCAGGCGCTCGAGATCGCGGATCGAGCGGCCGCCCGCCTGCTCGTCCGACTGCTCGACGATCCGCTCGATCAGATCATCGGTCAATTCCGGCGCCTCGAGGTGGGTCCAGGGCAGCTTCAGGGTCGGGCCGAACTGGGCCATGAAGTGGCGCATGCCCGCCTCGCCGCCGGCCATGCGGTAGATCAGGAAGGTGCCCATGAACGACCAGCGCAGGCCGGGGCCGTAGGCGATCGCCTGATCGATCTCGTCGGTCGTGGCGATGCCGTCGTTGACCAGGTGCAGGGCCTCGCGCCAGAGCGCCTCGAGCAGGCGGTCGGCGATGAAGCCGTCGACCTCGCGGCGCACCATCAGGGGATGCATGCCGAGCCCGCGATAGAAGTCGGCGGCGCGCTGCTTCGTCTCTTCCGAGGTCTGCGTCCCGCCGCACACCTCGACCAGCGGCAGGAGATAGACGGGGTTGAACGGGTGCCCGACGACCAGCCGCTCGGGACCCGTCATCTCGGCCTGCAGCCGGCTCGGCAGGAGGCCCGAGGTGCTCGATGCGATCACGACCTCCGGCCGGCAGGTGCTGCTCGCGCGGGCGAGCAGCGAGCGCTTCAGATCTTCCCTCTCGGGGGCGTTCTCCTGGATGAAGTCGGCATCCGCCACCGCCGCCTCGAGGTCCCGGCCGAAGCTCATTCGCCCAGGGCGTCCGGGCTGCGCCGGCATCAGCTGGCGCCAGGCGCGCTCGGCGTTGGCCAGCACTTCCCCGACCTTACGCTCGGCCTCGGGATCGGGGTCAAAGAGGGTAACGTCAATCCCGTTCAGGACCAGGCGCGCGGCCCAGCCGGCGCCGATCACGCCGGCCCCGATCAGCGCGACCTTGCGGATCTCGGTCATGGCTCAGCGCGGCCGCAATTGTAAGCGTTCGCGCGCCTCGTCGGGGCCGAGCACGCGCGCACCCAAAAGTTCGAGAATCTGCTTCGCGCGTGCCACCAGCGCGCCGTTGCTGGCCGGCACGCCCTTGTCGAGCCAGAGATTGTCCTCGAGCCCGACCCGCACGTGGCCGCCGAGAAAGACCGCTTCGGCGACCATCGGCATCTGCATGCGGCCGATGCCGAAGGCCGCGAAGATCGCGTCCTTGGGCAAGAGATCGCGCATGGCGAGGACCGCGCGCGGGTCGCACTCGGCGCCGAACGGGATGCCCGTGCACAGCTGGAACAAGGGCGGGCGCTCGATGAGGCCCTCCTCGATCAGTTGCTTGGCCATCCAGACGTGGCCGAGCTCGAACACCTCGATCTCGGGCTTGACGCCCGCTGCTTTGATCCGCTCCGCCATCGCGCGCAGCATGTCGGGGGTGCTGAGGTAGGCGCTGGCCGCGTAGTTCATGCTGCCGCAGTCGAGGGTGCAGAGCTCGGGGCGCAGCTCCTCGACATGGGCGAGCCGGTCCGCGACCGTCGCCATGTCGGTGCCGGGCCCGCCCTGCCAGGGCCGTTCCGGGTCGGGCACGAAATCGCCGCCCATGCCGGCGGTGAGGTTCAGGATGACCTCCGGGTTCCGGTCCCGGATGCGTTGGGCGACCTCGCGATAGAGATGCGGCTTGCGGTCGGCCTTGCCGGTCGCGGGATCGCGGACGTGGATGTGGGTGATCGCCGCCCCGGCTGCGGCCGCCTCGAGGGCGGCATCGGCGATCTCTGCGGGCGTGACCGGGATCGCGGGATGCCGGCCGACGGTATCGCCCGCCCCGGTCACGGCGCAGGTGATGATCACCTCCCGGTTCATGCCCCGATCTCCCGCCGACCTCGCCAGCCTCACGCTGAAGCATACCCGCGGCGGGCCTCGACAGGCCACAGCTTTCCGCCGGAGGCTTGCTGCCGATGATAGCAAATGCTATCTCACAGTCGAGGAGACCATGCGATGGCGACCCTGATCGTGCGCAAGCTCGACGATGACCTCGTGCAGCGCCTGAAGGCGCGGGCCAAGGCGCACGGCCGCTCGGCCGAGGCCGAGCACCGTTTGATCCTTCAGGAAACGCTGTGCCCAAAGCCGAAGATGACCGGCGCCGAGTTCTGGGATTCCCTCCGGCGGATCGCCCCGCTCCTGGAGGGTGACGACGAGTTCTTCAAAGTGCTCGAGGAGGCCGATCAGCCGGTGGAGGAAAGAACGCGATGGCGACCTTGATCGTGCGCAGGCTCGATGACGACTTGGTCCAGCGGCTCAAGGCGCGGGCCAAGGCGCACGGCCGCTCGGCCGAGGCTGAGCACCGCCTGATCCTCCAGGAGGTGCTCGCTCCCAAGCCCAAGTTGACCGGCGCCGAGTTTTGGGAAGCGCTGCGGAAGGACGGTCCCTTGCTGGAGGATGACGACGAGTTCTTCAAGGTGCTCGAAGAGCTCCGTCATCAACCCATCCGGGTGCCGGATTTCTCTGAATGAGGGGCTGCATTCTGGATACGAATGTCGTGTCCGAGCAGCGCCGGGCCCGTCCGCACCCAAATGTTGCGTCCTGGCTTCACGATCAGGATCCAGAGCGCCTTTTTCTGACCGCGACGATCGTGGGCGAGCTCGCGGTCGGTATCGCATGTTTGCCGTCGGGCAAGCGCCGGATCGAGCTGGAGGCCTGGCTCGACACGCTGATCAGGCAACGGTTTGCCGATCGCATCCTTCCCTATGACACCCGCGCAGGCTTGAGCTACGGGGAGCTCGCGGCTGACGCTCGGATGCGAGGTTGGAGTCCGGATCTCAGCGATGCGCAAATCGCGGCGGTCGCGCGGGTGCACGACATGGCGGTCGCGACCCGCAACATTGCCCACTTCGAGCATCTCGGCGTCGCGGTGATCAACCCCTGGGACGCGGGCTGACCCGCATGGCCCAGGTCTACGACGCGATCATCGTCGGCGGCGGCCACAATGGCCTGGTGTGCGGCGCCTACCTCGCCAAGGCAGGGCTGAAGACGCTGGTGCTCGAGCGCCGGCACGTGATCGGCGGCGCCGCCGTGTCCGAGGAGATCGTGCCGGGCTTCACGTTCTCGGTCTTCTCCTACGTCATGAGCCTTTTGCACCCCAAGGTGATTCGCGAGCTCGAACTTGGAAAATTCGGCCTCGAGGTCCTGCCGGCCAATGACCTCTTCTGCCCGCTCTATGACGACGACTTCATCATCCTGTCGGACGATGTGAAGAAGACGCAGGAACAGTTCGCGCGGTTCTCCAAGCACGATGCCGAAGCCTATCCCGCCTTCAACGACTACCTGCAGGAAGCGGCCCGGATCGTGCGCGCGCTGCTGCTGGAGACGCCGGTCGATCCGACCCGGCGCGACTGGCGGGGCTTCAAGGCGACCGCGGCGCTGCTCTGGCGCCAGCGCAGGATCGGCCGCGGCTTCTACCGCATGGTCGATCTGCTCAGCATGAGCGCCTACGACTACCTCTCGCGCTGGTTCGAATCCGACATCATCAAGGCGCTGTTCGCCTATTACGCCTCGATCGGCACCTTCGCGGGACCGAAGTCGCCGGGCTCGGCCTACGTCATCATGCACCACATGATGGGCGAGCACGAGGGTGCTGCCGGCTGGGGCTTCGTGCGCGGCGGCATGGGCACGATCTCGAAGGCGATCGCGGCTTCGGGCGCGCGCTTCGGGCTCGAGGTCAAGACGTCGGCCGCGGTCGCGGAGGTGATCGTCGAGAACGGCGCCGCGGTCGGCGTGGTCACCGCGGCGGGCGAGGACTATCGGGCCCGGGTCGTCGCCTCGAACGCCAACGCGAAAATCCTCTACGGCAAGCTGGTCGGGCCCCGCCACCTGCCGGCCGAGTTCCTGGCCGAGATCGACAGCTTCAGGACTTTCTCGACCGCCTTCAAGATCAACATCGCGGCCGAGGCGCCGCCCGCCTATCGCGCCTTCGACAAGACGAAGGCGGGCTTCGACTATCCGACCTACGTGCACCTGGCACCCGACATCGACTGGCTCGAGCGCGCCTATGACGACGCCAAATACGGCTGGTATTCGACCAGGCCGTTCGTCACGCCGGTGGTGCCGACCATCCGCGACCGGACGATAGCGCCGCCGGGCAAGCACGTGGTCCACCTGTTCGGCGGCCACGCGCCCTATGAGCTCAAGAACGCCAGCTGGGAGCGCGAGCGCGACGGCCTGGTCAAGAACGTGCTCGGCGTGATCGATCAGTTCGCGCCCGGCTTCTCCTCGCAGATCATCGACCTGCAGGTGCTGCTGCCCCCCGACATCGAGGAGATCCTCAACATCCCGAACGGCCACATCTTCCATGGCGAATTGTCGCTCGACCAGCTGTTCTGGCAGCGCCCGGCGCCCGGCTTTGCCGATTACCGCAGCCCCATCCGCGGGCTCTACTTATGCGGCTCATCGGCCCATCCGGGCGGCGGCGTCTCCGGCATCCCGGGCCACAACGCCGCCCGCGAGATCCTGAAGGACCGCAAGCGGCTCGGACGCTGAAGTCGTCCTCGACCTTGACCGGGCAGGTCCTGAGATTGACGCAGACCGGCGCGCCCTTTCCCGGTGACCCGCCGCTACGGCTGGGCCCTCATTCTGGCGCTGCGCGCCATGAAGCGCCGGTTCATCGCTTCGTGCGCCGCCTTCGGAGCCATCATGGAAGGTACCGAACCACTGGTCGAGCGGAATGGAGCCGTCGGCGTAGTTGCATTCGAAGTACTTGTGATGAAGGTAATGCGCGTAGCACTCGGTATCGATCGCGTTGTCGTCGCCGACCACCAGCTTTTCGAAGCCGGTGTGGCCCGGCACCGGCGACAGCCCGGCGTGGATCAGATGGAACAGGGCGTGCACCGGATGCGACGGCAAGACCCAGTGGATCAGCACGCCGGAGAAATAAAGGAGATGCTCGACCGGGTGCATGGCCAGCCCCGACCAGGGTCCCGGATTGACATTGTTGTGATGGAGCTTGTGCACCATCCGATAGAGCACCGGCACGTGCAGCAACCGGTGAACGCAATAGAAATGCAGCTCGCGCAGCAGCGGGATCGCCAGCATCACCAGGGCCAGGTAGACCGGATGCGCATGCCAGCTGATCCAGGGCACGTAGCCGTTGGCGAACATCCAGAGCGTCAGGACCTCGTAGGCCGTCCAGATCGAGACCCCGCTGATGAGCGTCCAGAACATGTTGTCGAGGGTCTGGTCGCGCCAGAGAAAGACGGGATTGTCCGTGTCGAGCCATTTCGGATTGTACTTGAACGTGTTGCCCTGGGCGCGCCGGATGTAGAGCCGGAGGTGGAACGCGCCGAAGAACAGCCCGGTCAGAGCGAGGTTGCGCGCGAGGATGAAGGCGATCCAGCCGGGTGCAAAGGTCTGCAAGGTCGGGGCCGGTGGCGTCAGGTACAGCCAGACGACGGCCGCGATCGCGGCATAGAGCAGGTTCCAGGGCAAAAGGTAGCTCGGGTAGCCGAACAACCATTTGAGGATGCCCTGCGGCTGCGCCGGCCAGACGAACACCGGCGGGTAGTGGACCAGCTTGAAGGGTCGCCAATGTCCCCGCTTGTCACGCTGGCCGTAACGGGCGTCATCCATGGGGCCATCCTTCTCGAGCGCAGTGCCGCCGGTTGCCTCGGACCGGGCCGCGCGGTCAGATCGCCTCGGGCACGTAGTCGCTCTGCTCGACCGGGGCCACGGCCCGCAGCAGGTCGACCGAGCGGCGCACGCCTTCGAGCCGCGAGAGCATGACGTCCTCGTGCTCGATCGCGAGCCAGCCATCATAACCCGCCATGCGTAGCCGGTAGCAGAAATCCCGCCACCAGCTCTGCCCATGGCCGTAGCCGAGCGTGATGTAGGACCAGGAGCGCGCGCTGACGTCGGTGAGCGCGCCGTTCTCGAGCAGGCTCGTGGTCGCCTGCTGAGGCCGGTTGAGGAACGTGTCCTTGGCGTGGACGTGCAAGATCGCATCGCCGAGCGCATCGATTGCGGCGATCGGGTCCGCCCCCATCCACATCAGATGGCTCGGATCGAGATTGGCGCCGACCACGGGACCAATCTCCGCGCGCAGGCGCAGGAGCGAGGGCACGTTGTAGACCAGCTGGTTGCCGTGCAGCTCGACCGCGAGCCGCGTGACGCCGTTCTCGGCCGCGAGCCCGGCCAGATCCCGCCAATGGGGCAGGAGCTTCTCCTGCCATTGCCAGGCGAGGATCCGGCCGGTCTCGGGCGGCCAGGAGGAGACGATCCAGTTGGGCGTCAGGTCGTGCGGCCCGCCCGCGGGCAGGCCCGACATCAGGCAGACCTTGTCGAGCCCGAGCAGCCCGGCGAGACGGATGGTGTCGTGGAGCACCGCCGACTGCCGCTCGCCGTCGGTCGGGTGCAGCTGGTTGCCATTGGCATTGAGCGCGATCAGGCTGAGGCCGCGGGCCTCGAACGCCGCCAGGAAGTCGCGCCGCGCCGAAGCATTTTCGAGCAGGCCGCGCGAGATCGAGATGCGGCGCCGAGGACCAATTGCCGGCATTGATCTCGATGCCCTCGACGCCCTGCTCGCTGCGCCGCGTCGAGCATCGCCTCGAAGGGCAGATGGGCCAGCGAATCCGAAACCATGCCGATCTTCATGCGCGCACCTCAGAGCTCGACCCGACGGCTGGAGTGTAGCGAGACATAGGCCGCTTAGGCCAGCCTGAGCGCGCGCTGGCCGTCGATGCCCGTCGGGTCCGGCGCCGCGTCGCCGTCCAGCGCTTTCGAGACTGGCATTATCTTGGCCTCCCTTGCGGCCGGGTGCGCTCAGGCAGCCGGTTCGGCAGCCCACAGCGTTCGGTTGGTGTTGGCGGTCTCAGGCAACGGCCGCTGGACGGCCCAGCTCGGGTCCTGGCGCTGCCTGATCAGCGCCGGGATGATCTCCCGGTACGTCGCCCACAGTCCAGGGTAGGCCGGCGGGCACTGATCCTTGATCAACTCGTGCAGCTTCGGCAGGTTGTAGCCGGGCACCATTGGGAACATGTGGTGCTCGATGTGGTAGTTCATGTTGGCGTAGAGAAAGCTGAACACCGGGCGCGCTATGCGGCCGAGATCTGCCGCGAGCTGATCGCGCGCACTCCCGATCTGGTCGGCCTCCTGGTCGCGGGCGGCGGCATCCGGGGCGTGATGGCGGCGCTGCGCGAGAACCAGGCGTTCCGGCGGATCGTCACCGTCGGCCTCGATCTGACCCGGCCGACCCGGATGGGCCTGATCGAGGGCGTGCTGAAAGCTGGTGATCGCCCACCCGCTCGAGCGGTTCGCCGACCCGACCGTCCGCGCGATGGCCGAAGCGACCGAGCGCGACCGCGCGGCGGGCGCCAGCGCGCACGTTTTGCCGTTCGACATCTATACCGCCGAGAACGTCTGATCAGAGGCAACCCCGGCGCCCCCTGCCCGCCGCACGCCCGCCCGAGCACCGGCTGCGCCCCGCTGAGCCTGTTTGCGCAGACCTCTTGCTGACGCCGGTCGGGGCCGCTAACGATGCTGCGGGACGTCAGAGAGGCCCGGACCATGCGATCGAGGGGGGTCACGATCCCCAAAGCGCGGGGCGATGCTGCTGGTCGCGCTCCGGTCATGATGGCGATGGCGCACCGCACCTTTGACGCGCGACGCCGCCCGCGCTTCGAGCTCTTGCCCCGCGCCGCGCCGCCCGCACCGGGCGCGGCCGAAGCCGGTCGGCGCCGGTTGCTGCCTGGCCGCCCGGCGGGCTGGCGCCGCGCTCGCGACCGGCTGGCCATCGCCACCTCCCGATCGCGCCTCTAGCCCGCGGACGAACGCCATGCGCGCGCTCACCCTCGACGGCACCGACACGATCGTGGTCGCGATCCTCGCCTACTTCCTCGGCCGTTTCCTGACCGCCAAGATCGCCGTGCTCGAGACCTACCGCATTCCCGAGGCGGTGACCGGCGGGCTGCTGGTGGCCCTGGTCGTGGCCCTGATCCGCGCGCTCGCCGGGATCGAGATCGGGTTCACCACAGGCCCCTTTGCGCTGCTCTTCTTCTTCGCCTCGATCGGGCTCAATGCGAGCGTCCGCGACCTCGCCGCCGGCGGCTGGCCGCTGGTCCTCCTGCTGGCGATCGCGGCCGGCGCTCTGCTGGCGCAGAACCTGATCGGCGTCAGCTGCGCGTGGCTCCTGGGCACCGAGCCGCTGCTCGGCCTGATGGCAGGCTCCGTGTCCCTGCTCGGGGGCCACGGCACGGCGGCGGCGTGGGGCGCGATCTTCGCCGAGCACACCCACCTGGCGCCGGTGATCGGCCTCGCGAGCGCCACCTTCGGGCTGATCGCGGGCGGCGTCATCGGCGGCCCGGTCGGGCGTTACCTGATCGAACGCTACCGGCTGCGGCCGGCTGGCGGCGGCCCGATCCACGAGACCGCGGGCGGCGGGCCGATCGAGGCGCCGATCGACGTGCCCGCGATCTTCGCCTCGATCCTTTTGCTGGCGCTCGCGATCGGGCTGGGCAACCAGATCGGGGTCGCGCTCGGCTGGCTCGGCCTCAAGCTGCCGGCGTTCGTCACCGCGATCTTCGCCGGCATCCTGATCGGCAACCTCGGACCGCGGCTGCTGCCGCGCCTGCGCTGGCCGATCGGCAGCCCCGCGCTCAGCCTCTTGAGCGAGCTCGCCTTGAACCTGTTCCTCACGCGCGCGCTCATGTCGCTCGAGCTCTGGACGCTGTCCGCCGTGGCCGGCCCCCTGCTGCTGGTGCTCGCGCTCCAGATCGCGGCGATGGTCCTGATCTGCCGCTTCGTGGTGTTCCCGGTGCTCGGGCGCGACTACGACGCCGCGGTGATCGGGGCGGGGTTCATCGGCCTCTCGCTCGGCGCCACGCCGACCGCGGTCGCGAACATGTCGGCGCTGACCCACCGCTACGGCGCCTCGGCCAAGGCGTTCCTGGTCGTGCCCCTGGTCGGCGCCTTCTTCATCGACCTTGTGAACGCGGTCGTGATCAGCCTCGGCCACACCCTGCTCGCCCCCTGACCGCGGGCCAGGCCCGCCTGGCACGCGAGCGCGCGAAAAGTCCCGCCCGACTGAAAAATCCCATGTCACCGGTGATTTGTGGTCCGACCGTCCCCGGATGGGCTCGGATGCCACCCGAAAAGCTGCTCCGTCATTCCCACGGCGAGCGGCCAGGTCCGGCGACCTGCTTGCGCTTGCCAGCGAGCCAAAAAGCCGACCTCAAGCCCTCTGCGTTCCCAGGGGACTATCCTCGGGCGCACTGAAAGGTCACCGTCTTGGAACCGTCCGTATTGGGGGTGATGTTGGAAACAACTCCGTGCAACCCGCTTTTCATGCAGTAGGCCTCGGCTGTCCGGGAAGCCCCCAGCAGTTCCTCGTCGGTCCGATAGCTGTAGGCGAGATTGGGACCGAGCGCCTGCTGCGGCACCACCACCGCCGGCGGCTGGGCGGGCCCGCACTCGAAGACCACCCTTCTGAGGCCGCTGGTCGGCGTGTTCGTGATTCTTGCCGGACCCGGTGCCGAATTGTACTGGCTGCAGAAGGTCCCCGCGTCCTGTGACGCCTGCAGCAATTCCTCATCACCGCTGTAGTCGTAGGTGACACTCGGACCGGCCGCCTGCACCTGCTGCAACGAGTGCGGCGACGACTGCGGCGCTGCCACGCAGGAAGATGCGGCCACGGCTGCCAGGACAATGCCGATGCGTGCGTTCAACCACGAGTAGTGAGCAGCTGGTGCCATCGCGGGTGCTCCCCTCTATCGAGCGCGCCAGGACCCCGCCCGACTTTTTTCGAACGGTGGGCCAAGCGGATCGGCTCCGGATCAGTGAGCGCGGCCTGCGAAAGGTGGCTGCGCTGCCGGATCCCCCCATAACGGATTTCCGATCCGTTGGTTCCCGCGAGGGGCCACGCGCTTTGGCTAGTCTCCGCGTCCAGGCGGCGGGGGGTGCCGTTCCGCCATGATGGCGAAGGGGTATCTGGCCTGAAGCCCGCGGCCTCGCGCGTCGAGCCAATCGGGACGGGGCGGGGCCTGGGCCTCCGCAGCACCATCGCGGCGACTACGGTGTGCACATGACACCATGGGGTTCCGTTTTCATCTTTCATCGCGCGAGGGGAACGGACCGCGGCCAGAGGAGTTCGTACCGGGTGGGGATGCAACCAAGAAGGAGGAGGGAAATGCGCCCGCTGCTGATCGGGGCTCTGGCCGTGTCCGTGCTCGCGCTGCCCGCCTGCGCCACGCGCCAGGTGGACGCGACGCCACCGACCGTGACCTACGCCTACAACGGCCAATCCGACTACCACGACATCGAGGACCGCGCGGACCAGTATTGCGACCAGAAATACAGTGCGAACGCGGTTCTGGTCGACCGCGCTCGCGATGGTGGCGGCTACAAGGCGAGGTTCGCCTGCAAGTAACCCTCAGGCAGGTCCGCGGGGGGAAAAGATGTCAGGAAAAGGTGTCATCAGGAAAAGGTGTCAGAGGAAAAGGTGTCAGTCAGAGGAAAAGGTGTCAGGAACCTTTTCAAGCGCAGAGGAAAAGTGGAAAAGGTGTCAGGAAAAGGTGTCAGGAACCTTTTCAAACGAGGCTTCATGAGCTAAAGTGCGCCCCATGGGCAGGCCGTTGCGGGTTGATCTCGGAGGCTACGTCTACCACGCGCTCAACCGGGCGAGCGCGCGGGCGACCATGTTCGAGGGCCACGACGACTATCGACGGTTCGAGCAGGTCCTGGACGAGGCGCGGGCGCGGACCGGCATGCGCATCCTGGCCTATTGCCTGATGCCCAACCACTGGCACCTGGTGCTCTGGCCGGAGGCCGACGGCACCCTCAGCCGCTTCATGACCTGGCTCACGCTCACCCACACCCAACGGTGGCACGCGCGCCGCGGCAGCGCCGGCGCCGGCCACCTCTACCAGGGGCGCTACAAGTCGTTCCTGGTCCAGGCCGACGAGCACCTGCTGACCGTGTGCCGCTACGTCGAGCGCAATCCGTGGCGCGCGGGTCTCGTCCGCCGTGCCGAGGCGTGGCGCTGGGGCAGCCTCTGGCGACGCGAGCGCGGGCACGGGCTGGAGCTGCTCTCGGACTGGCCGATCGCGCGTCCGGACGATTGGCGCCGGTTCGTCAATCGCGCCGAGACCGCAGCGGACCTCGAGACGCTCCGCGCCTCGACCCAGCGCGGCCGGCCGTTCGGCGCGGTCCCCTGGCGCGACGACCTCGTGCGCCGGTTCGCCCTCGGCTCTACCCTACGTCCCCGCGGCCGCCCGAAGGCAATTGGTTCCTGACACCTTTTCTCCACCTGACACCTTTTCTCCACCGCGCCTCGACCCAGCGCGGCCGGCCGTTCGGCGCGGTCCCCTGGCGCGACGACCTCGTGCGCCGGTTCGCCCTCGGCTCTACCCTACGTCCCCGCGGCCGCCCGAAGGCAATTGGTTCCTGACACCTTTTCTCCACTGACACCTTTTCTCCACCTTTTCTCTCGCGACGAAGGCAATTGGTTCCTGACACCTTTTCTCTCACCTTTTCTCTCGCGACAAGCCTTTTCTCTCCCCTGACACCTTTTCTCTCCCCGCTCGCGCGCGATCGGACAACGCTCCGCCGCGCTACAAGCCGCAGCTGGGAGTTGAGCAACAGGGACGAGGCTTGGCGCATGGGCGGGACATCTAGCACATTCAACGCCTGACGATTAGGCAGAAGTGCCGGCCGCGGCGTCCTCCGCTCACGCATTCGTGATCCTAAATTGTCCCAGCTCGGCCCCTTTCGACAGGCAAAGATCGTACCAGACATTTCTATTAAAAGTTGCGGTAGCCGCGAAAGTAGCGGGCGGCCCGTGGGAAGCGGCGCGGTAGCGTCAGATTCGTCGCCTCCATCGGCCTCCAGGCGACGGTTATGGGCGGGGAACCGAAGACAGGGGGAATCCTGAGATCGAGCGATTCCGGGCCTGCCAGCCGGCCATGGCGGTCCAAAGTTGGACTCCAGCTCTGGAGGCGTCATCATTATTTGCCAGGACGCGACGATTCCGTCGCCTATCTGCGCCACCGAGGCGACACTCGAAGTCAAAAGTGTCTCATAGTGGCCTTCGTTGCCCCAGTATTTCCCGGTTGATCGGCGATCAATTCTTAACGTGGTCTCGAGCTGATCTCGCAACGCCCAAGATGCTGGAAGATTAAAAAAATCGGGCGGGGGCCCGGAGGCGTCCCGCCCAAGTCCAGGGAGGCTAGCGTGTCCGGCGACCGCAGCCATGGCCGCCCGAGGTCAAAGTTCGGCCAGCAGGCGCCGCCTGCTCAGATGTCGTAGTAGAGGACGAACTCGTAGGGGTGCGGGCGCAGGCGGATCTCGTCGATCTCCTTGACCCGCTTGTAGTCGAGGAAGGTCTCGATGAAGTCCTGGGTGAAGACCTCGCCTTCCATCAGGAACTCGCTGTCGGCCTCGAGGGCGTCGAGCGCGGCCGGCAGCGAGCCCGGCACGGTCGGGATGTCGGCGAGCTCCTCGGGCGGCAGGTCGTAGATGTTCTTGTCGACCGGATCGCCCGGGTCGATCTTGTTGCGGATGCCGTCGAGCCCGGCCATCAGCATGGCGGCGAACGCGAGGTAGGGGTTGCAGGCCGGGTCCGGGCAGCGGAACTCGGCGCGCTTGGCCTTGGGGCTGTCGGAGTACATCGGGATGCGGACCGCGGCCGAGCGGTTGCGCAGCGACCAGGCGAGGTTGACCGGCGCCTCGTAGCCCGGCACCAGGCGGTGGTAGGAGTTGACCGTGGGCGCCGCGAAGGCGAGCAGGGCGGGCGCGTGCTTGAGCAGGCCGCCGATGTAGTAGCGGGCGGTCTGGCTGAGCCCGCCGTAGGCCGCCGGGTCGCCGAACAGGGGCTTGTCGCCGTCCCAGATCGACTGGTGGACGTGCATGCCCGAGCCGTTGTCGGCGAACAGGGGCTTGGGCATGAAGGTCGCGGTCTTGCCGTGCTTCTTGGCGACGTTCTTGACCACGTATTTGTACTTGATCAGCTTGTCGGCCATCGACACCAGGGTGTCGAACTTCATGTCGATCTCGCACTGGCCGCCGGTCGCGACCTCGTGGTGGTGGGCCTCGATCGCGATCCCGATGTCCATCATGGTCAGGACCATCTCGGAGCGGATGTCCATCAGGGTGTCCGAGGGCGGCGCCGGGAAATAGCCTTCCTTGGCGCGGATCTTGTAGCCGAGGTTCGGGCCCTCGTCCCGGGCCGTGTTCCAGTGACCCTCGACCGAGTCGATCTGGTAGGTGCCGTAGTTGATGCTCTGGCCGTAGCGCACGTCGTCGAAGATGAAGAACTCGGCCTCGGGGCCGAAGAAGGCTTTGGTGCCGATGCCGGTGGTGTTGAGGTACTCCTCGGCCTTGCGGGCGACGCCGCGCGGGTCGCGCGAGTAGTATTCCTTGGTCACCGGGTCGCGCACGTCGCAGATCAGGACCAGGGTCTTGTGGACGCAGAAGGGGTCGATGAAGGCGGTGGTCTCGTCCGGCATCAGCAGCATGTCGGAGGCGTGGATCTCCTTGAAGCCGCGGATCGAGGAGCCGTCGAAGCCGAGGCCCTCGTCGATCGCCTCGACGTCGATCGCGGGTGCCGGGAACGAGGTGTGCTGCCACATCCCGGGCAGGTCGACGAAGCGCAGGTCGACGATCTGGACGCCCTGGTCCTTGATCGCCTTCATGACGTCGTCGGGGGTCTTGCATCCCAGCATCATGGGCGGGGTTCCTTTCTTGCTTGGGCTTGGGCTTGGGCTTGGGCTTGGGCTTGAGCGTGAGCAGGTCGTGCTTGAGCGGGGCGGCGGCGTCGGGCGGGCTCGGGCAGCGCGCGCGGGGTGCTGCTCGAGGTCGCCGACGCGATCCTGGCCGACGCCCGGGGCGCGCGGTCCATCACTGGCCTCGGCGGTGGCGGCCGGGGTCGCTCAGAGGGCGTCGGCGCCGCGTTCGCCGGTGCGGATGCGGATCGCCTCTTCCAGGCTGTAGATGAAGATCTTGCCGTCGCCGATGCGGTCGGTCTTGGCGGCGTTCAGGATCGCCTCGGCGGCCCGGTCGACCAGGCTGTCCTCGAGCACGATCTCGACCTTGACCTTGGGCAGGAAGTCGACCACGTACTCGGCCCCGCGGTAGAGCTCGGTGTGGCCCTTCTGGCGGCCGAAGCCTTTGACCTCGGTGACGGTCATGCCCTTGAGGCCGACCTCCTGCAAGGCCTCTTTGACCTCGTCCAGCTTGAACGGCTTAATGATCGCCTCGATCTTCTTCATGGCAGCCACCGACCCTTCCGAGTTTGCTCCGACCGGCGAGGCGGGCGGGCGAGCGCCGACCCGCGCCGGTATCGTCACGAAGCATGGATCGTGCCAGCCGCTGGTTTGCGCCGCGCCCGGTGGTTTGGCAGGATCGGAGCAGGTTTTTGCCTGATTGGTGGGCAAGTCGCCTGTTTCTTGGGCAACTGCAGGGTCGGCCGAGCGGGCCGGCCGCTTGACGGCCGCCGCGCGACGCGGCTAAAGAGGAGCGCCTTTGCGGCGGGCATAGCTCAGCTGGTTAGAGCGCCAGATTGTGGCTCTGGAGGTCACGGGTTCGACTCCCGTTGCTCGCCCCAACTCCCCTCCGCCTGCGCCGTAGCCGTCGAAGAGGCGTACCCCCCATCGACCCCCAAGGGTCGGCTTGCGTCTTCGCCGGGTCGACCAGGACAGCCCAGGTCTGATTTCAGGTCCGCGGTCCGACCCGAAGGGCGAAACAGGCCGTCTGCTGGCGCTTCAGCTCGGCGCATTTCGCCTCGGCAGCGGCCAGCCCGTCGAACGGGCCGATCTGGACGCGATACATGCTGCCGGCCGGCAGCTCGGCCTTCTCGATGTGCGACCGATAGTCTGCGAGCAGCGCCCCGAACCTCGTCACCAGCCCATTCCAGGCGCGCTCGGCCGCGGCCTGGTCGGTCGTGGCCAGAAGCTGGACGCGATATTCGGCGCCCGCTGCGGGGGCCGGCCCGATCGGCGCTGGCGGCAACGCCGGCGCGTGCGCGGACTTGACCGTCGCCGGCGGCGCGGCCGGCGGAGGCCCGGTCATCGCGGACCTCGCAGCCGGCAACGACTCGTTCGGGGCAGACCTCGCAGCCGGCAACGGCTCGCTCGCAATCGCAGCCGACCTCGCGACCGGCAGGGGCTCGCTCGGGGCCGGACTCGCCGCCGGCAGGGGCTCGATCGCCGCCGCCGGCGTCAGCACCGGATCGTCCGCCCGCGCCGCGATTGACTGAACCGCCGGGACCGCGCCGGGCTCGTCCCCCGCCTCGGGCAACAGGCGATCCAGCCCGCGCGCCTCGTACGCAGCCGGGCCGGCATCGTCCAGCCGGGACTCCGGCGGCAGCTTCCAAGGCAGTTGGGGTACCCGGATCAACGGCGGCTCGCTCGATTCCGGGCCATGCCGGCTGTCCTGATAGGCGGCCGAGACGACCACGCCCAGAATCGCGACCGTCGTCAGCATCGACAGACCGATCACCGCCGAGCGCGAAGCGGCTTCCAACGTCATGCCTGGCCTCGTGATGGCATCAGCTCGGGGTCGCCCCCCTTGGCGACCGGGCGCGAACTTGCTCGCCCGCGCCCGAGATTGCAACTGATTCGCCGGCTTTGCTCATCTGCGGTTGCAAACGGGCCACAGTGCGCGCCGGGCGGGACAGACGTGGCGCTTTGCGCTAGGTGGACGCTTCGGCAGGCCAGCGGCTCGGCGGCCAGTGTCGGCGGGGAGGGCGGAGACAATGCGGCTGTTCGTGGCGGCGCTCGGGACCGAGACCAACACTTTCTCGCCGATCCCGACCGGGTTTGGCAGCTTCGAGGAATACTTGTGGTTTCCGGCAGGGACCCATCCCGATGAGCCGCGCTTCTTCACCGGCCCGATCGTCGCAGCGCGCCGGCGCGCGGCCGCGGACCGGCTGACGGTGATCGAGGGGCTGGCGGCCTTCGCGGCGCCGGCCGGCCTCACCACCCGCCATGCCTGGGAGACGCTGCGCGACCGGCTGCTCGACCAGCTGCGGGCTGCCCTGCCGGTCGAGATCGTGCTGCTGTCGCTGCACGGCGCCATGGTCGCCGACGGCTGCGAGGACTGCGAGGGCGACCTGCTCGCGCGGGTGCGGGCGCTGGTCGGGCCCGCGGTCGTGATCGGCGCCGAGCTCGACCCGCACTGCCACCTCACCGAGACCATGGTGCGCTCGAGCGATCTTTTCGTCTTCTATAAGGAGTATCCGCACACCGACACTTACGAGCGCGCCGAGGAACTGGTCGAGCTTGCGCTCAGTGCGGCGCGCGGCCAGATCCGGCCGGTGATGGGGGTATTCGACTGCCGGATGATCGCGACCATCCACACCACCCGCGAGCCGGGCCAGGGGTTCGTCGCCCGGATGAAGGCGCTCGAGGGCCGGGACGGCGTCCTCTCGGTCTCGCTCGGCCATGGCTTTCCCTGGGCGGACGTCGCCGATCTCGGAGCGAAGGTCCTGGTCGTGACCGATGGCGATCCGGCCAGGGCCGAGGCGCTCGCGGCCGAGCTCGGGCGCGAGCTGCAGGCGTTGCGCGGCCGAACCGCGGCGCCGATGCTCGGCCACGAGGAGGGGCTGGAGCGCGCGCTTGCGATTGCCGGCGGGCCGATCGTGCTCGCCGACACCTCCGACAACGCCGGCGGCGGTGCCCCGGGCGATGCCACCTTCCTGCTCCGGCGGTTGCTCGAGCAGGGGGTCAGGGAGGTGGCGCTCGGGCCGTTCTGGGACCCTGTCGCCGTAGGCTTCTGCCGGCTCGCGGGCACTGGTGGCCGGGTGCGGCTGCGGCTTGGTGGTAAGGTCGGGCCGATCTCCGGCGATCCGCTCGACGTCGAGGCCGAGGTTGTGCATCTCGCCAACGGCGCCAGGCAGCGCTTCGCGGGCGGCTGGACCCAGCTTGGCGATGTCGCCGCGATCCGGGTGGACGGCGTCGAGGTGCTGCTGAATGCGACCCGCACCCAGGCGTTCGACCCGGCGCTGTTCACCGACCACGGCATCGCGCTCGAGGGCAAGAAGCTGGTGGTGGTCAAGTCGGCCCAGCATTTCCATGCCGGCTTCGCCCAGGTCGCCAAGGAGGTGCTCTGGCTGGACGGGCCGGGGGCGCTGACCCAGGACTTCGCGCGTCTGCCCTACACCCGCGTCCGCCGGCCGATCTGGCCGCTCGATCCAATATGAGTTTACAAGTGGCAATTGTCACTTATAGTCGGCGAAGGATCTCACAAGGGTCGATGCCATGGTGAATCTCGGAGCACCTCGTTACAGCGCGTCAGAGGTAGCCCTCGCAGCTGGCCTTGAGCCGGGTCTGCTGCAAGCCTGGCTGGCTCGGAAGCTCATCGACTTAGCCCCTGACGAGGAGAGTTCGGGGACCGGAATCCAACGCCGATTCAGCCTCCGGCGGGCTTTGCACGTTGCTCTTGTCGCTGAGTTGGTGCGGCACGGCATCCAGGTGAGCCGAGCATCTCGAATGGCGCTCAGATATTCCGACCTAGGGACAGCGTCGGGGGAGCGCCTGCTGCGCAATCCTGCCGGCCTCTTTTCGAAGGGCCTGACGCTCTTCTTGGCATGGCCCGATGACCAAGGTAGCGGTCGGTCCAAGGTCGTGGCGACCGAGGGCCATCAGACAACTCTATGGGAAATGCTCGGCTATGAGCCGCCCCCTGCTCGCGGAACGTCAGTTCTGGTCGTAGTTTTGAACGACCTTTTCAACAGGGTCTCCGCCTCGCTGGAGCAATGACGAGCCGCCGCTCGATCTGCTGCCGGCGGGAAGGGGGCTTGTGCCGGCGGCAAAGTCGCAGGATCAATATCGGCCCGAGGCCGGCCGCGCGCGAGCGACCGGCGCGGCGGCGGCGAACGCAAGCAAGGCAGGAGTGATGACGGACAGGATCCAAGCCGGCGGTCTTCGGGTCGCGAAGGTGCTGCACGACTTCATCGAGGACGAGGCGCTGCCGGGCACCGGCGTGGCGCCGGCAGGGTTCTGGTCGGGGCTGGACGCGATCGTCCATGAGCTGGCACCCCGCAACCGCGCGCTGCTCGCACAGCGGGACGAGCTGCAGGCGAGGATCGACGCCTGGCACCTTGCGCGCCGCGGTCAGCTGCTCGATCCGCAGGCGTACGAGAGCTTCCTCGAGGAGATCGGCTACCTCGTGCCCGAAGGCCCGGATTTCGCCGCCGCCACCGAGAACGTCGATGCCGAGATCAGCACCATCGCCGGCCCGCAGCTGGTGGTGCCGGTGACCAATGCGCGCTACGCGCTGAACGCCGCCAACGCGCGCTGGGGCAGCCTCTACGATGCGCTCTACGGCACCGATGCGATCCCCGAGACCGGCGGCGCCGAGCGGGGCGCGGCCTACAATCCGGCGCGCGGCGAGCGGGTGATCGCCTTCGCGCGCCGATTTTTGGACGAGGCGGCGCCGCTCGTGGACGGTTCGCACAGCCGTGCTGCCGCCTATGCGATCGAGGCTGGAAAGCTCTCGGTCACGCTCGCGGACGGCGGTCGGACCGGACTCCGCGATAGCTCCCAGCTCGCGGGCTACAAGGGCGATCCGGCGGCGCCGGCGGCGGTCCTCCTGGTCAATCACGGCCTGCACGTCGAGATCCGGATCGACCGCGGGCATCCGGTCGGCCGGGCGGATGCCGCGGGGGTTGCCGACCTCGTCCTCGAAGCCGCGATGACCACGATCGTCGACCTCGAGGATTCGGTCGCGACGGTCGATGCCGAGGACAAGGTCGCGGCCTATCGCAACTGGCTGGGGCTGCTCAAGGGCGACCTGGTAGCGAGCTTCCAGAAGGGTGGGCGGGCGGTCGAGCGTCGTCTGCAGCCGGATCGGACCTACACCCGGCCCGACGGCTCCAGCCTCAGCCTGCACGGCCGGAGCCTGATGCTGGTGCGCAACGTCGGTCATCACATGATCAGCGACGCGGTGCTCGACCGGGACGGCGGGCCCGTGCCCGAGGGCATCCTGGACGCCATGATCACGAGCCTGATCGCGCTTCACGACCTCCTGGGCCAGGGCCGCTACCGCAACAGCCGCGCGGGCTCGGTCTACATCGTCAAGCCGAAGCAGCACGGGCCCGAGGAGGTGGCGTTCACGAGCGAGCTGTTCGCGCGCATCGAGGCAGCGCTCGGGCTCGAGCCCTGCGCTCTCAAGATGGGCCTCATGGACGAGGAGCGGCGCACGACCGTCAACCTCAAGGAGTGCATCCGCGCCGCCAGGGACCGGATCGTCTTCATCAACACGGGCTTCCTCGACCGCACCGGCGATGAGATCCACACCTCGATGGAAGCCGGCCCGATGATCCGCAAGGCCGACATGAAGTCCGCCCTGTGGATGCAGGCCTACGAGGACTGGAACGTCGATGTCGGCCTGGCTGCCGGCCTTCCCGGCCGGGCCCAGATCGGCAAGGGCATGTGGGCGATGCCGGACCTGATGGCGGCCATGCTCGAGGCCAAGATCGGCCACCCGCGGGCGGGCGCGAATACCGCCTGGGTGCCCTCGCCGACGGCCGCGACCCTGCACGCCCTGCACTACCACGAGGTCGACGTCCGGGCGCGTCAGGAGGAGCTGAAGTCGCGGCCGCGCGCCCGGCTCGGCGACATCCTCTCGATCCCGGTCGCCGAGCGCCCGAACTGGCCGGCCGACGCGATCCAACAGGAGCTCGACAACAACGCCCAGGGCATCCTCGGCTATGTCGTGCGCTGGATCGACCAGGGGGTCGGCTGCTCCAAGGTCCCGGACATCGACAATGTCGGCCTGATGGAGGACCGGGCGACGCTGCGGATCTCGAGCCAGCACATCGCCAACTGGCTGCACCACGGCATCTGCAGCGAGGACCAGGTGCTGGCGACCCTGCGCCGGATGGCGGCGGTGGTCGACCGGCAGAACGCGGGCGACCCGGCCTACCGGCCGATGGCGGCCAATTTCGAAGGCAGCATCGCGTTCCGCGCGGCCTGCGATCTCGTGTTCCAGGGGCGGGCCCAGCCGAACGGCTACACCGAGCCGATCCTGCACCGTCGCCGGCTCGAGGTGAAACGGGGGTCCGGCGTCTGACCAGGGCGGCCAGGCCGAGGCGTGCGCTGGGCTTGTCCGAGTGCGGGTTCAGGCAGCGAACGGGGGCACCATTGGCGATCCCCACACCGCGCATCAACGGCGATGATGTCGGACGCCATGCCAGACCTTTGTGAGTTCCGGCGGTGTCGATTCGACCCTCGGGTCAGCCCTGGAGGGCCGAATGACGCTGCAGGACGGCCCGCGTCACGACCGGATCGATGGACGAAACCGGCCTTTCATGCTGGACCCAGGGTCTTCCGCCGAAATATCGCGTGAAGATCGTCTCCGCCGTGCGCGTGGCAAGCGCCTGCGTCGTTAACGTAGGATTCGGGCCGCCGATGCCGTTGGCCAAGGCCGAGTTGTCGGCGATGAACAGCCGCTTGACCCATCTCGCTTCGGCGTCGCTGTCGAGCACGGAATTGTCCGCGCTAAGCCCCATCCGCATGGTGCTGTGACTGTGTATGACAAAGGGCGGCTTGTTGATGCGGTACACCTTCTGTGCGCCCAGCGCGCGCAGCAGCTCGACGGCCTTGCCGACGAGAAATTCGCGATTGGCGACCGTGCGCGCCGAGCGCTCGCGATAGTGGATTTCGACGCGGGGAACCGGACCGTGCTCGTCCGGCGGAAGATTCGGCGAGAGCGAGATGCCGTTGTGCATTTCGACATCGTCATCGGTGAAGACGTCGATGTTCAGGAGCCGATCGACATTCGCCATCGCCTCGACAAGCTCCGTGCCGACCAGCCGGCCGACCGTATCGGCCCCGTGCGCGGTGCCGGACAGGCCATTATCGTAATAGCCGGGAATGCCGGCGGCGCTGAAGGCGCTGAGCCCGGCGCGCAAGCCAGGCGTCTCCCCGACCGGCTCGAGCATGCCAACGCCGGGAAAGTCGATGCGCGCACCGCAGCCCGGCCCTCTCGAGGACCCGGTGTCGAAGGACATCAGCCCGCTGACCGCATCCACGAAGTGATCCGTCAGGCCACGGCCCACCCATCCATTCGGATTGGGCAGACCGCTGTTCAGCCAGAGCCGCGGCGTTTCCACCGTCCCACATGACAGCACGACGACGTCCGCGTCCTCGGTGACGAGGTCGCCCGTGACCCCGACACGCCACGTGACCCCGCGGGCAGTACCGCTTTGATCCGTGTTCACGCTGACGGCAAACGCGTCGGCGATCAGCGTTGCCGCCTTGCCGGTCCGACACCAGTGATCCGCCGTGAGCGCCATCGGGATATAGCTCACCGAGGTCGAGCGCTTGGCCTTCAAGTTGATCGGAGCGCCGAGCGGCTCGAAGCATCCTTGCGAGCAATGGCCGCAGAACGTGCAGCCCTGCGCCTGCGGGAAGTGCAGGCGTCCGGGATCGCCGGTTCTGCCGGCCGTCCCGTGCGGCTGAAGAATGGCATTCTGCTGCGGCCGGAATGCGGCCCGCGTGATGTTCTTCGTGACCTCAAGCGGCAAGCCGAGTTGTTTCGCGCCCTCGAAGAAGTATTTCTCCTTCAGCCCCATCGGCGCGGTCGCCACCGGCAAGATGGCCTCGACCCACTCATAATAGGGGATGAGGTCGCGATATCTGAGCGGGAACAGATGAGCGCGGTCGTAATTGTTGGCGTCGGCGCCCGCGTAATCGATAAAGACGCCGGGCGCCGCACGCGGCGAGTTGCCTTGATAATGATTGGTCGTCCCGCCGACGCCGGACAGCTGTACCAGCAAGGTGCTCTGCGCGATGTCGCGCACCCAGGGCGGCTGCGACCGGTCGGCGGGGCCGAAACGGAAGTATCCCGTCGCCGGATTGTTGCAGTCACTCTCGAAATGGGTCCAATCCTGTTCGGGATCGGCAAAGCGTGGGCCCGCCTCGAGCAGCAGCACGTCAAGTCCACGGGCTGCGAGTTCCTTCGCGATGACCGCCCCGCCGCCGCCCGCCCCGACCACGATGACGTCGCGCATGATGTGCCCCCTCTAATTCGCTCCGGAAATCACCTTAGACGTTGCGTCCCCGGGAAATAACCGAGGAACTCGGCCCTTCCGTCGGCGACGCCTTGATAGCTCGAGAGTTGCCAGCCCAGCGGTTCGCCGGTGAGCGACCGGGTGGCCGGGTCGAAGGTCCCGGCGTCCGAATAGCAAAAGAACGCGACGAAGGGCGGCAGAATCCCGCCCAGCAAGACGAGGGAGTCCGTCGCATCCATGATCTCGAACACGCCGACCTTCTCGGCGAAGGACAGGTCCGCGAAGGGAGAGATGAAGCTTCCGCCAGGCGCGGAATTGACTGTCAGGGCGAGGCCGTTCAGGATCGCCGCGACCTGACTCGAAAAGCTCGGGATGAACGGGGTCGACTCGTCAACCGTCGCGATCAGGACATCGGCCGCTCCCGCGTCGACGCCACCCGGGCCCGGCGTGCTGACGCCCTGAGCGATCGAATAGGGGTCCGATCCGGGAACGACGAACGCCAATAACCCATTAAACGTGTCGCGCGTCAGGTCCGGCTCGGCGGCCTGCGCGGACGCAAGCCACCCACGACTGTCCATGAAGATCCGCGCTCGGACAAGGGCCGAGAAAGCGGCCACCGAGAAAGCGCTCCCGAGAAAGCTGCGGCGGCTTTTATCAAATGCCATGCGATCCCCCTTTCCAGGAAGACCCGACAGCCCACACCCAAAACCATGTCACCATTTTGGCAAGGCTGCAACGGTTTTCGGTCAACTGACACGCTACGCCTCCCCTCGATCGGGAGACCGCTTCCTGTGCCGCACGAGGTCGCTCCAGCGCGGCGAAGCGCGCCTAAAGGGCTGTGATTCTCCGATCCTTTCGGCTTGAGCTGGGCGATCTCCTTGTCCTTTTCGGCAAGCTCCTGCAGCCGCCTCTGGATGGCGCCAGGGCCAATGCGCCGACCGCTCCGAAGCGGCGCACCGTTGTGCGCCAAGCGCCGGAGAGCAGGAAAGCCATTCATGGATCAACACGGTACTACCGGTGCTTGACGAGCACCGTCGCAAAGCGCTATTTCTGGTATGAAGAAAGAGGTCGGAAAGATTCTCAGGGAGACAACCTATGGTTTCTCTGCGGAAAATCAGTCTCACTGCTGCGATCGTGGTGCTGGGACCACTGGCGGTGCAGGCCGGACCGACCTCACCGGCGGACCCATCCCAGGACGACGCGGACCGGATCAGCGGCAAGTTCCCGTTCGAGCAAATCGTTACGTTTGGCGACAGTCTGTCCGACCCGGGCAACGCCTACGTCGCCACGAGAGAGTTCGTGGTGCGCCCTTTCGACCCGATCCCGGACGCGCCCTACGCCATCGGGGGCTTTCATTTCAGCAACGGCCCGACCTGGATCGAATGGCTGGCCCGGGACGTGCGGCTGCCCAAGAGCGGGCGGCCCGCCCTGCTTCGTCCCGGCATCTATACCGACTACGGGGTCGGGGGCGCCAAGGCGCGCCCGCCGGCCGACCCGGTCGACCTCAGCACCGAGATCGGTGTGTTCCTGTCTGACTTCGGTGGGATCGCGTCGCCGGATGCGCTGTACGCAGTCTGGATCGGCGGCAACGATCTGCGCGACGCTTTGGAAGACCCCGCCAACGCCGCTACCATCGTGACTGCAGCCCTCCAGGCCACGGGCGCCGGTATCCAGCAGCTCTACGCCGCCGGCGCTCGCTGGTTCCTGGTATTGAATTTGCCCGACTTTGCCATCCTACCGGCGATCAGCACCCAGGGTCCTCCTGCGCAGGAAGCGGCGAAGGCTCTTTCGGCGGAATACAACCGCGGACTCGAAGACGACGTCTTGTCGCCATTGGACGATCTCCCGGGTATCGTCATCGCGCGTATGGATGTCTTCACGTTTCTGGACGAGGTGGTGGCCGACCCGGCGTCGGTGGGACTGATCGACGTCACGGACAGCTGCATCACTCCCGACGTCATCATCGGAGCGATCTGCCGGCGGCCCAATAGATATCTGTTCTGGGACTTCATCCACCCGACCACGCAGGCGCATCGGTTGCTGAGCCGAGATGCGGAAGCGAGCCTGGCCGAGACTTTCGGGGCCCTGCAAAACGTGGCAGGAGCGGCAAACCCGATGATCGGCGCTCACTGATCCGGACCACGGTCCGCAGAAGGCGTGGTCCCTGCCGTAGCAGGGCGACCCCGGTCGGCGATCGGTCACCGCACTCAGGCCTTGCTACCCACATGCCCCTCGGGCGCGAAGAGTGGAGAGGCGGTTCCTCGGAGCGCGCTCACGCGCCTCCAGGACGTGGCCGTCGATGGTCACGAGCAGCGCGCGGTCGCCGGCTCGAAGTGAAGCGGCGGTCCGGCGTCTGACCGGGGCGGCCCGGCCGGGTGCGGGGTGCGCCGGGCTCGTGCAGTCGGCCGGGTGGGCTCAGGCGGCGAGCGGCGGGCTATCGCATCGGGCCGGCAGCGGCTATTCAGGTTGCCAGGCGGCAACGAGAAAGTGGGAGGAGGCGCGCCCATGGCGTGGCAAGGCAGGCAGATCGGCGACGTCACCATCGCCCGGGCGGTCGAGATCGTCGCGCCGTTCGACCGGCAGATGTTCTTTCCGGAGACCACGCCGGCCGACTGGGCGCCGCACGAGAGCTGGCTCAAGCCCCGGGCCATGGACCCGCAGAGCGGCGCGCTCCTGTTCCCGGTCCAGAGCTACCTGTTGCGCACCGCGCATCACACGATTCTGATCGACAGCTGCGTCGGCAACCACAAGGAGCGCCCCAACCGGCCCTTCTGGCACCAGAAGACCGACGATGCCTACATGCAGGCGCTGGCCGCGCTCGAGGTCGCTCCGGAGGACATCGACTACGTGCTCTGCACCCATCTGCACGTCGATCACGTGGGCTGGAACACCAAGCTCGTCGACGGTCGCTGGGTCCCGACCTTCCCGAACGCCCGCTACGTGTTCTCGAGGACCGAGCTCAAGTCCTGGGAGCAGGGCCATCCCAAGTTCTCGCGCGCGGCGCTGGACGACAGCGTGCTGCCGGTGATCGCGGCCGGGCAGGCCGAGGTGGTGGGCGACGACTTTGGCCTCGACGACCAGATCACGCTCGAGCCGACACCCGGCCACACCATGGGCCACGTCGCGATCTGCCTCGCTTCCAGGGGCGAGCGCGCGGTCATGTGCGGCGATGTCATGCACTCGCCGGTCCAATGCCTGCACCCCGAGTGGACCGCCTGGCCCGACTGGGACCCGGCACTCGCCAAGCGGACCCGGCGGGCGTTCCTGGAGCGTTACTGCGAGACCGACACGCTGATCTGCACGGCCCATTTCCCGCTGCCCTCGGCCGGGCGCATCGTGGCGGCGGGCGACGCTTTCCGCTTCGTCGAGGGATGGTGACGGCGCGGCGCAGGGGCTCAAGCGCACGGCTCCTCCGGACCGGCCCCGCCACCCATGAATGCCGGGCAAAGCGGCGACGCGGCCGGCCGGCGGGGCGGTCGAAAAATTCTCGCGGGTCGCCCGTCTTGATCTGCATTTCGGCGCGCGAATGTGCTAGAAGCCTGCGCGGTCCCGCAGCGGTGGCGGGTTGAGTGCCCGCGGCCCAGCCACCCACGAGACGCATCTCACGATCTCGATCACCGCTTGCGATGTCGAGAGGCACAAAAGTCGGGGCATGGCCGCCGTCACCGAGCTTCCGAGGATCTTCAGCCAGCGTCATCTGCTCGGCATCGAGGGGCTGGCGCCCTGGGAGATCCAGCATCTGCTCGACCGCGCCGATGCCTACGTCGCCCACGGCCGGCAGGCGGACAAGAAGCTCAGCCTGATGCGCGGGCTGACCCAGATCAACCTGTTCTTCGAGAGCTCGACCCGGACCCGGACCTCGTTCGAGCTGGCCGGCAAGCGGCTCGGCGCCGACGTGGTCAACATGTCGGTCGCCAACTCGTCGATCAAGAAGGGCGAAACCCTGATCGACACGGCGATGACCCTGAACGCCATGCATCCGGACGTCCTGGTCGCGCGCCATCCCGACAGCGGGGCGGTCGCCCTGCTCGCCCGCCACGTCAACTGCGCCGTGATCAACGCCGGCGACGGCAGCCACGAGCACCCGACCCAGGCGCTGCTCGATGCGCTCACGATCCGCCGGCGCAAGGGCCGGATCGAGGGCCTGGTGGTCGCGATCTGCGGCGACATTCTCCACTCGCGCGTCGCGCGCTCCAACGTGCTGCTGCTGACCGCGATGGGCGCGCGCGTGCGCCTCGTGGCACCCAAGACGCTGTTGCCATCGGCGGTCGAGCGCTACGGCGTCGAGGTGTTCCACGACATGGCCCGCGGCCTCGATGGCGCCGACATCGTGATGATGCTGCGGCTCCAGACCGAGCGCATGCAGGGCAGCTTCGTGCCCTCGGTGCGCGAATATTTCCATCTGTTCGGCCTCACCTACGAGAAGCTCAAGAGCGCGCGCGCGGACGCGCTGATCATGCATCCGGGGCCGATGAACCGCGGGGTCGAGATCGACGGCACGGTTGCCGACGACATCAATCGGAGTGCCATCCTTGATCAGGTCGAGCTCGGGGTCGCGGTCCGCATGGCCTGCCTCGAGGTTTTGACCCGGGAGCTGCGCGCCGCGGCATGACCACGCGGACCGCGATCACCGGCGCGCGGCTGCTCGACCCTGCGAGCGGTCTGGACGCGCCGGGCGGCCTCCTGATCGAGGGCGAGCGGATCGCCGATCTCGGACCGCGGCTGTTCGCGGCCGGGGTGCCCGAGGGCGCCGAGGTGATCGATGCCCGCGGCGCCTGTCTCGCTCCGGGGCTGGTCGACATGCGGGTCCAGCTCGGCGAGCCCGGGGCCGAGCACAAGGAGACCTTCGCGAGCGGCACCGCGGCGGCGGCCGCCGGCGGCGTCACCAGCTTTGCCTGCCTGCCGAACACCGACCCGGTGATCGACGACCCGGCGATGGTCGAGTTCGTCGCCCGGCGGGCCCGCCGGCTGAAGGGGGTCAAGGTTTATCCGTACGGTGCCCTCACCAAAGGCTGCGAGGGCGCGCAGCTGGCCGAGATGGGCCTGCTCATGGAGGCGGGCGCGGTCGGCTTCACCGATGGCCACCTGGCACTCGCCGACAGCCTGGTCATGCGCCGGGCGCTCGATTACCTGTCCGTGCTCGGCGGCCGGCTGATCCAGCATCCCGAGGACCCGGCGCTGGCGCGCGGCGGGGTGATGAACGAGGGTGAGATCGCGACCCGGCTCGGGCTCGCCGGGATTCCGGCGGTGGCCGAGGTGATCCTGGTCGAGCGCGATCTCCGCCTGGTCGCGCTGACCGGGGCGCACTATCACGTCGCGCACATCTCGACCGCGGCCGCGATCGAGGCGGTCCGCCAAGCCAAGGCGCTGGGCCTGCCGGTGACCGCCGAGGCGGCGCCGGTGCATTTCGCGCTCAACGAGCTCGAGGTCGAGGGCTATCGGACGTTTGCCAAGGTCTCGCCGCCGCTCCGCCCCGAGGCCGACCGGCGGGCGGTGGTCGCGGGCCTGGCTGATGGCACGATCGACGTCATCGCGAGCGATCACTGGCCGCAGGATCAGGACAGCAAGCGGCTGCCGTTCGCGCAGGCGGAGTTCGGGGCCCTGGGCCTCGAGACGCTGCTGCCGGTCGCGCTCCAGCTGGTCCAGGGCGGCGCGCTCGGTCTGCTCGAGCTGCTGGGCAAGCTCACCTGCAAGCCTGCCGAGCTGCTCGGCATCGAGGCCGGTCGGCTGCGCCAGGGTGCGCCCGCCGATCTCGTGCTGTTCGACCCGGAGGCGCCGGCGCGGATCCGCGAGGAGGACCTGCACAGCCTGTCCAAGAACACCCCCTTCGAGGGCCGCCTGGTGCAGGGCAAGGTGATGCGCACCCTGGTCGACGGCCGCACCATCTACCAGGCCGGCGACTGAGCCCGCCGCCGCAGCTTTGCGGTCCGGGGCAGGCCCACCCCTCGGCGGTCGTAACCGGGCCTAGCTGACGAAGGGCGCGGGGCCGGGGTGGTCCGGGTCGAGCCGCCAGACGGCGACCGGCTGATCACGCCCGCGCAGGCGTTGCGCTTCGGCGGGCCACAGCCCGACCAGCGCTGGCGCGGCGGCGGGTCGGCTGCGGGCGGCCCGGACCGCCGCATCGCTCACCACCAGCGGGCTCTCCAGGCTGCGCGTCAGCTCCTCGAGCCGGCTCGCGACGTTGACCACGTCGCCGAGGACCGCGAACTCGAGCCGGCGCTCGGAGCCGATGTCGCCAAGCACCACTTCGCCATAGTGAATGCCGATCGACAGCCGGACCGGGTCGCGGCCGGGGCCGGCACGCTCGCGGTTCCAGGCGTCGATGCTCGCCAGCATGGCATGCGCGGCGGCGAGCGCGTTGCAGGCGTCGTCGGGTCCGGCCTCCGGGGTCCCGAAGGTCGCCATGATGCCATCGCCCAGATATTTGTCGAGCGTGCCGTCGTGCTCGAACACCGCCTGCTCGAGCCGGGCGTGGAAGGCGCGCAGCAGGGCGACGATGCGCTCGGGCGACTCGCGCTCGGAGCGGCGGGTGAAGCCCACGATGTCGGCGAACAGCACCGCGACCGGCTGCACGCGCACCTGGCTGAGCGGCTCGTCCGCCTCGGCCAGCCGGTCGACGATCCGGGGCGAGAAATAGCGGGCGAGGTTGGCCCGCTCGCGCGCCGCGACCGCCTGGCGCAGGACCAGGCGGCGGGTCCGCCACGCCCCCGCGGCGAGGATGCCGGCGACGATCAGCAGCACCACCACGTCCTGGGTGACGACGTCGAGGTCGACGAAGCGGGCATCGAGGTGCGCCGCGAGCCTTTGCCCGGACGTCAGGCCGTGGTCAGCCGCCGAGGTCAGCGTGCCGGGCTGGGCGACGATCAGGCGGACGCCGACCCACCAGGCCAGAGCGCCGGCGACGCCCACCCAAAGCGTGAGCCGCGGCGAGTAGCTGAGCGCGACGATCGCGATGAACACGAAGAAATAGACGATGGTGCCGTTGCGCAGCATCATCTGCGGCGGCCAGACGTCGCCGAAGATCAGATCGTAGCCGACCATCGTGAAGCTGAGCAGGGCCATGTCGATGGCGACCATGGCGTAGTGCAGCCAGGGCCGCTCGGCCCGGCCGGTGGCCAGCCGCGAGTGGATCAGGGCGCCGATCGCGAACAGCGCGAGCAGGCTCTCGAGGAAATAGATCCGGGGCTGGCCGACCCAGACCAGGAGCCAGAGCGCGATCACCGCGAGCGCGATCAGTTTGGCCCGGGTCGCGAGCCTGACCGCGGCCAGCTGCTCGGCCCGGAAGGCGTCGTCCACACGCTTCGAGACCAGCCGCTCGACGCGCTCGCGGCGCCCGCCGAGCGGGCTGGTGAGGGTCGCCGTCTGCGCCATGACCTGTCCACCCCCGCTGACCGCGTTTTCCGCGGTGCAACAGTATGGCGCCGAGTCTGCAGGATTCGAAGCGCCGCGGGTCTCCGCTATCCCGAATGATTGAAGCAGCCAGGTCGCGGTTCAATTCCGGGAGCTTGTCAGATGCGCTCGATCTCCATCGCCGCCCTCGTGATCTCGATCTTTCTGACCATGGCCGGCGTGGCCCACGCCGAGCGTTGGGTCGTGGTCAACGGGCTGCGCCTGAACCTCGACCAGATCCAGCTGCTCGAGGGGATCAGCTGCCGGCCGATCCCGAATGGCGCCTATTGGCTCGACACCGGCAGCGGCATCTGGGGCTACGCCGGCGATCCGAGGCCGCAGGGCCACATCAAGGACGGTTGCACCAATTCCCAGCGCCGGCCCAGCCTGTCCGAGCGCGGCCTGCTCTATTCGCCGGGCGAGCTCCTGATGAGGTGACCGGCGGTCCCCCGGGCGGCGCCACGGCTGCCCCTGGGATCGCTCCCGGTCGTCGTACTGGCGTCGCCGTCGCGCAAGGTTGCCACTTTGACCCTTTGTTAACCGAGGCGGGTCAATCCTTCCTTTCCATGGTCCATGCGACCGTGGGACTCCGTGCGCGAGCCAAAGCTCGAAGGGGAATGAGTCCCACGGTCCCGCGGACCATCGAGCGAGGTCAGGCCAGGGACGGAGCGCTGACGAACGGGTTGGCGGCTCCGGGTCGACGCTGACGCGGGACAGGTCGGGATCGCGCCGGCTGGTCGAGCGCAGCGCCTCCGGGTCGCGACGCCGACGGTGGTCATTCGGCTGCCTTGGCGCTGGTTGACGGGTTCGATCTGGGCAGCCGGCCCGCATGTCTCGTTGGGTATTGATCCCAGGGACAAAAAAATATGGTGTCGTGGCAGAGCGCTCGATCGGGCGAACGCGCGGTGGCCGATGCGACCATCGCTCTTTTTGCTGGCCGGATCGATAGTAGCTGGCTTGAGCCGGGCGGAGGCGCCCCCGGATTCGGTGGTCCGGCCGAGCGGGCCTTGCCGACACAGTTCGTGCTTTCGGCGAGCCGCGCAGGCTGAGGCAAGCCGCGGCTTGGAGCGGGTTCTGGCGAAAAAACGTAGAAGAACGGCGGGCTGGGCTCAGGGTGGTGGAGGGGCCGTCAGGCTTCGAGGCGGCGGTAGAGCGGCTCGAGCAGAGGATGCAGGCTGATCGCCTCCTGCTTGAGGTAGGCGAGCAGCGCCTGTTCGTTGGCGTGATCGTCCCAGTCGGCGCCGATCTGACCGCTGAGCCAGGCCGCTTCCTGCTCGTCGACGCGATCAGGGAAGTCGCCGCCGTAGAGCACATGCATGGTGACGGCCTTGACGAACAGATCGCGCCAGGCGGGGTCGTTGTCGGCGCCCGCGGTCGCCCGATTGAGCTCGAACAGGAATTCGGCCTCGGCCCGGCTGACCGCGATCCCGCTCTGGCTGCCGCTGCCGTAGATCAGGCGGCGGACCACCTCGACGTCGGCCTTGTCGATCGCGCCGGCGCGGCGGTCGGCGAAGCCGAACAGGGCATGATCGCTGTGCAGCACGCTGTGCTCGACCGCCTTGAGCACGAAGCTCCGGAACCGCTCCGAGCAGCCATTGGTGCGGAAGATCAGGTTGAGCAGCAGGCGCAGCTCGGTCGGATCGTCGACGCCCGGGCGCGATCCCAGCCATTCGAACAGCATCCGCTCGCCGTCCTCGGTGAGCACGCTGTCGGTGCCGTTGCGCCAGTAGAAGAAGTCGGTCAGCGCATCGACGTAGAACTCGGCCCAGGCCGGATCGCTCGCCAGCACTCGGCGATTGAGGCGGAACAGGCAGGCGGCCTCGTCGCGGCTGATCCCGCCATCGCCATAGACGATGCGCCGCAGGCGCAGCACCTGATCGGCATTGATCCAGCCGTTCTCGCGGATCTCGGCCTCGAGCGCGGCCAGAGCCTCTGGCAAGCGACCAGCCATGGCGCTGTCTCCTGTTGACGCGGCACGCCACTTTAGGGGAACTGGCCTTAAGGCTTGGTTGAAGGGGCGCGCCCCGTCGGAGCCGGGCGCGGCGGTGCCTCGCAGGTCCTTTGAGCGGACGATCTGGGCAGGTCGTCTCGCTTGGTCTAACAAGCCCCAAGCTCAAATGCTCAAACCAGGGAAACGCCGCCCGATGGCTGCCGCTCTGTTCGCCCCGATCGCGCTCCGCGCACCTGACGCTCGCCAACCGGATCGTGGTGTCGTCGATGTGCCAGTACAATGCCGAGGACGGCTCGGCCAACGACTGGCACCTGATGCATCTCGGCCAGTTCGCGCAGGGCGCGGCCGGCCTGGTGATGACCGAGGCGACCCACGTCTCGAAGGTCGGCCGGATCACCCACAAGTGCCTCGGCCTCTGGTCCGAGGCCAACGAGCAGGCGCTCGCGCGGGTCGTGGGCTTCTGCCGGCACTACGGCGTCGCGGCGCTCGGCATCCAGCTCGCGCATGCCGGGCGCAAGGCCTCGGTCCGCCCGCCGATCGAGGGCGGTCAGCCGCTCAGGCAGGACGAGCGGGCCTGGACCACGGTCGGCGCCTCGGCGCTGCCTTATGCCGAGGGCTGGCACACGCCCGAGGCGCTGGATGCGGCGGGGCTCGCGGAGGTCAAGGAGCAGTTCGTCGCCGCAGCGCTGCGTGCCCGCCGGCTCGGTTTCGATCTGCTCGAGCTGCACGGCGCCCATGGCTATCTGCTGCACCAGTTCCTCTCCCCGATCAGCAACCGGCGGACCGACGCCTATGGCGGCGATCTGGAGCGACGGATGCGCTTTCCGCTCGAGGTGTTCGAGGCGGTCCGCGCGGTCTGGCCCGCTGACCAGCCGCTCGGCGTGCGCGTCTCGGCGACCGATTGGGTCGACGGCGGCTGGACCGTCGAAGAGACGGTCGCCTTCGCCCGGGCGCTCAAGGCTCTGGGCTGCGATTTCGTCGACGTCTCGAGCGGCGGCCTCGATCCGCGTCAGAAGATCCCGCTCGGGCCCGGCTACCAGGTTCCGTTTGCCGAGCAGGTCCGGCGCGAGGCCGAGATCCCGACCTGGGCGGTCGGCATGATCACGGACGCGCACCAGGCCGAGGCGATCATCGCCGGCGGTCAGGCCGATCTCGTGGCGCTTGCCCGCGCGATCATGTACGACCCGCGCTTTGCCTGGCACGCGGCGGCCGCACTCGGCGCCAAGACCGCCTATCCGCGCATGTACGCCCGCTGCGCCCCCGACCTCTGGCCAGCCCACCCGGGCCGACCGGCGGCCGAATGACCGCTGCACCAACGACGAGGTCACCGATGACCGAGCCCAAGCTTTTGAAGCTCGACACGCTCGCGCTGCACGCCGGGCAGCGGCCGGACCCCGCGACCGGGGCGCGCGCGGTGCCGATCTACCAGACCACGTCCTACGTGTTCACCGACGCCGACCAGGCGGCGTCGCTGTTCAACCTCGAGCGCGCCGGGCACATCTATTCGCGGATCTCGAACCCGACGACCGCGGTGCTCGAGGAGCGGATCGCGGCGCTCGAGGGCGGGGTCGGCGCGGTCGCGACCGCGAGCGGTCAGGCGGCGCTGCATCTGGCGATCGTGACCTTGATGGGGGCGGGCGGCCACATCGTCGCGTCCAAGTCGCTCTATGGCGGCTCGACCAACCTCCTGAAGCTGACCCTGCCGCGCTTCGGGATCGAGACGAGCTTCGTCGACCCGCGCGATCCTTTGGCTTTCGCGGCCGCGATCCGGCCCGAGACGCGCCTCGTGTTCGGCGAGACGATCGGCAATCCCGGCCTCGAGGTCCTGGACATCGCGAAGGTCGCCGAGGTCGCGCACGCGCACGGCCTGCCGATGCTCGTCGACAACACCTTCGCCACGCCTTGCCTCTGCCGGCCGTTCGAGGCGGGCGCCGATCTGGTGCTGCATTCGGCGACCAAGTGGCTGGGCGGCCACGGCATCGCAATCGGCGGCGTGCTGGTCGACGGCGGCCGGTTCGAGTGGCAGGCCTCGGACAAATTCCCGACCATGACCCTGCCCTATCCCGGCTACGACGGCCTGGTCTACGCCGAGACCTATGGGCCGTCGGCCTTCCACATGCGGGCGCGGACCGAGGGCCTGCGCGACTTCGGCGCCTGCATGAGCCCGCAGAACGCGTTCTACATCCTGCAAGGCGTCGAGACCCTGCCGCTGCGGATCGAGCGCCACATGGCCAACACGCACCGCGTGGTCAAGTTCCTCGCGACCCACGACGCGGTCGCCTGGGTGCTGCATCCCTCGCTTGCGACCCATCCGGACCATCGGCTGGCGCAAGCGGGTGCTGCCCAAGGGGGCAGGCTCGATGGTGAGCTTCGGGGTCAAGGGCGGACGCACCGCCGGCCGGCGCTTCATCGAGGCCTGCACGCTCGCCTCCCACCTCGCCAACGTCGGCGACGCCAAGACGCTCGTGATCCACCCGGCCTCGACCACGCATCTGCAGGTCGGCGCCGAGGCGCTCGCGGCCGCCGGCGTCGGCCTGGACATGATCCGGCTCTCGGTCGGCCTCGAGGATCCGGCGGACATCATCGACGACCTCGACCGCGCGTTGCAGCGCGCCGCCCGGGGCTGAGGGCCGGCCGATGGAGCTCGGCGTCGACGGTGCCCCCGCGTTCCTCGCGGACTACGGCAAGGGCTTCGATCTCGCCCGGCGGACGGTTCTGCTCGTCCACGGCGCCGGCATGGACCATTCGGTCTGGCCCCTGCAGGCGCGCCATTTCGCCTATCGCGGCTGGAACGCGCTGGCGGTCGATCTGCCCGGCCATGGCCGGAGCGGCGGCGAGCTCCGGGGCTCGATCGCGGCGCTCGCCGACTGGCTCTGGGAGCTGATCAAGGTTCTGGAGACCCCCGCCATCCACCTGGTCGGCCATTCGATGGGCGCGCTGATCGGCCTCGAGCTGGCGGCGCGCCATCGCCGGCGGATCGCAAGCCTGGCCCTGCTCGGCGCGGCCGCCCGGATGCCGGTCCATTCGGAGCTGCTCGCGGCCGCCGCCGGACCCGGCACGCGCGCCGCCCTCTTGATCTGCGACTGGGGCTTTGGCCCGGCCGGCCACCTCGGCGGCCACAAGGCGCCTGGCAGCTGGATGATGGGCCATGGCCTGCGCCTGCTCGAGCGCTCGGTCGGGCCGGTGCTGCAGACCGACCTCGCCGCCTGCCATGCCTACGAGGATGGCCTGGCCACGGCGGCCAAAGTGAAATGCCCGACCCTGATCGTGGCCGGCGAGCTCGACCGGATGACCCCAGCCCGCCAGGGCGCCAGGCTCGCCGAGGCGATCAAGGGCGCGAAGTTCGTCGTTCTGCCCTCAGCCGGCCACATGCTGATGGTCGAGCAGCCGGACGCCACCCTGGACGCCCTGGTCGAGTTCCTGCATCTCGTCGAGACGGACGGTCCGGCAGGCTGACCCGCTGGCTTGGTCGGGATTTCAGGCCTTGCCGCCGCGCCGCGCTTGCGCCATTTCACGCTCTTGCTGTGCCCGACGGGCTCATGTAGGAGCTTGGCGCCCGACCATACGGAAAAAACGCGCGCCAGGGCGGGGCATGGGGGAAACACACTGGAGGGAGCACAATGTCCAGACCTGCGAAGGGAATTCTCGGCCTGCTGCTGATGCCGGCGTTGCTCGGCCTCGCGCTCCTGACCTCCGGCTGCAACACGGTCAAGGGCATGGGCGAGGACGTGTCGGCGGCCGGACAAGGGATGTCGACCGCCTCGCAGAAGACCGAGGACAAGATCAAGCAAGAGACCCAGCCGAGCCAGACGACCCAGTAAACGCGCGGCCGCAGGCGGCCTAGGCGGGCGCCGCCTGCACCGCGCGTCGGCGCTGAAAGGCGGCCCAGCGGGCGATCACGTTGTGCGGCCGGCGGCCGCGCAGCACGTCCGAGCGCTCGATGATCTCGGCGACCGCTTCCTCCTGGCGATAGGCCATGAGGTGGATGCCGGCGACGCCTTCGATCTCGCGGATCTGCTGGATCAGCTCAATGCAGAGGCGCTTGCCTTCCTCGCGCTGAGTGCTCGCTCGCTCGAGCCGCGCCACCACCGCGTCCGGAATGTGTACGCCCGGCACGTGCGTGCGGATCCATTGCGCCGCCCGCGCCGAGGCGAGCGGGCCGACGCCCACCAGGATGAAGCAGCGCTCGGGCAGGCCCTGGTCGCGCGCGCGCGCCATGAACCGCTCGAGCATCGGGATGTCGTAGCAGTACTGGGTCTGGATGAACTGGGCGCCGGCCGCGATCTTCTTGGCCAGCCGCAGCGGCCGGAACTCGTAGGGCGGCGCGAACGGGTTCTCGGCCGCGCCGATGAACAGCTCGGGCGGGTGGCTGAGCGGTCGCCCGGACAAGAGGCGGCGCTCGTCGCGCAGGATCCTGATCGCCTCGATCAGGGCGATGCTGTCGAGGTCGAATACGGGCTTCGCTTCCGGCTGGTCGCCGCACTGGACGCCATCGCCGGTCAGGCAGAGCACGTTGGCGACGCCCATCGCCGCGGCGCCGAGCACGTCGCCCTGGATCGCGATCCGGTTCTTGTCGCGACAGGAGATCTGCATCACCGGCGCATAGCCGACCCGGGTCAGGAGCGCGCAGACGCCGACGCTCGACATGTGGCAGTTGGCGCCCGAGCCGTCGGTCGCGTTGATGCCGTCGACCCAGCCGTCGAAGACCCTGGCCCGCTGGTAGACATCGGTGGGATCGGCCGAGTCCGGCGGCGACAGCTCGGCGGTGACCGCGAACTCGCCGGCCCGCAAAACCCGCTCCAGGCGGCCGCGCGAGGAATGGCCGGGCAAGGGGTCGAGCGGGGCGCCGGGGTCGAGGGGCCCCGGACGGATCATCTCCGGATGCGCGGCGCCTAAGTTGAGCGGGCCGTGCGGGCGGTCGTCCTGACGCTCGGTCATGGCTCAGGCGGCCCGCTCCCCGGCGGACGCGGCGTCCGGGCGCGTGCGCAGGACGCCGAGCCAGGCCGAGCGTCCCCAGAGGCGGTGGTCGACCGGTTTCTGCACGCTCAGGATCGCCTCGCCGCCCGGCAGCCGGCGGCTGCCCTCAAAGGCCTCCACCCAGACGCAGCGCATGGTCGGCACGACCTCGCACCGGCCATCCGGCCGGACGCCGCCGCAGGGCCCGTTGCGCAGGCCCTTGGGGCAGTTCATGGGGCATGACAGGCCGGTCGAGCTGAGCGCGCACTGACCGCACATCCGGCAGTCGAACAGGAGGCCCTTGACGCCGCGCTCGAGCGCCGCGACCGGCCGCTCGAGCCGGCCATAGCCGATCCGGCGCAGGAGCGGATCGCACGCGACCAGCAGCCGCTCGAAGCGCTCGTAGACGGCGCCGAGCCGCCGGGCGTGCCGGACCGACCAGAGGCGCACTGCATACATGGCCGATCTCCCCAGGATAGCGCGGGTCCTAGGCGTTGTCGCAGGCGCGCACTATCGCACATGCGGCACCGGCGATCATCTCTGCGGCCTGGCCCGGCGGCCGGTCCAGCGCCCGCGCGTTTTCCGCCCGCTGACGATGCTCGGGTTTGCACGCGCCGACCGAACGCGATACGCTCCGGTCAAACCTCCAACGCCGCGATCTGGCGGGGAGGGCACGAGCAACGCGGGAGGCGTCATGCTCGGCAGGCGGGTTGCGACGGTCGGCTCGGCGTGGCGTCCCGACGCTGCGGCCGCCTCGCGTTGGTCGGAGCTCCTCAACAATCAGAGGTTCATCGCCTTCCTGTTCCTGACGCCGGCGCTGGCCGTGCTCGTGTTCGTCGTCGTCTATCCCTTCTTCTCGGCGATCTGGATCAGCTTCCACGACAAGATGGTCGGGACGCCGGGCCGGTTCATCGGGCTCGGCAACTATTACGAGCTGTTCGCCGATCCCAAGTTCCTCCTGGTCGTGCGCAACACCCTCGTCTATACCTTCTCGGCGGTCGCCATCAAGTTCTGCCTGGGCCTCGGCATGGCGCTGGTCCTGGCCCAGGACCGCGCGTTCAACTACATCTGGCGGACGATCCTGTTCGTGCCCTGGGCGGTGCCGACGATCGTCGCCGCATTCAGCTTTCGCTGGATCTACGACGACTTCAGCGGCCTGTTGAACAACTTCTTGATCGCGGTGTTCCACGTCGAGAACGTGGTCTCCTGGCTGGGCGATCCCAAGGTCGCCATGGCCTCGGTGGTCGCGGTCGTGGTCTGGTCGGGCACGCCCTTCTACACGATGAGCTTCCTCGCCGGCCTCAAGGCGATTCCCAAGGAGCTGTACGAGGCGGCGCGGATCGACGGCGCCAACGTCTGGCACGAGTTCTGGTACATCACGATCCCGCAGATGCGGCGCGTGTTCACGATCGTGCTCATGCTGTCTGCCATCTGGACCTCGACCAACCTGGTGATCGTCCAGATCCTGACCAACGGCGGCCCGGCCAACCGCACCCAGATCCTGCCGAACCTGGCGTTCAAATACGCGCTGGCCGCAGGCCGCCTCGGCATCGGGTCCGCGGTCAACATGGTGTTCTTCCCGCTGCTGGCGCTGCTGATCTTTCTGCTCTCGCGCCGTATCCTGGCCGAGCGCGACTGACATGGCCGCCACGATCGCCGGCAGCCGGCGCCGGCTCAAGCTGATCGGCTCTGGCTTTCTGTTGATCTTCGTGATCTGGACGCTGATCCCGTTCTACTGGATGCTGGTGACCTCGCTGAAGAGCCACGACGAGATCTACGGCACGACCGCGACCCTGTGGCCGCAGCAGCCGACCCTCGAGAACTACCGGGTCCTGTTCTTCGAAACTGACTACTTTCTGTTCTTCCGTAACAGCATGACCGTGGCGCTCGCGACCACGCTCATGACCGTGCTTGCGGCCTCGCTCGCGGCCTACGCGATCGCGCGCCTGCAATTCCCCGGCCGCCGGTGGCTCGCGCGCGCCATGATCTACAGTTACCTGGTGCCGCAGTCGCTGCTGTTCATCCCGCTGTTCGCGATCATGGTCAGCGTCGGGCTCACCAACACGCTGACCGGCCTCACCATCGCCCACATGGGCTTCACCATTCCGTTCTGCACGTGGCTCCTGATCGGCTACTTCATGTCGATCCCGATTGAGCTCGAGGAAGCGGCCCTGGTCGACGGCTGCACCCGGCTCGGCGTCCTGTTCCGGATCGTCCTGCCGATCTCGCTGCCGGCGCTCGCCGTGGTGGCGTTCTTCTCGTTCACCCTGTCCTGGAACGAATACATCTACGCGGTCGTGTTCAATTCCGACCCGCATGTGCTGACGATCCCGCTCGGGCTCAGCAACTTCGTGATCCAGGACGTGTTCTTCTGGGGGCCGATCATGGCCTCGACCGCGCTGACGGTGATCCCGCCGCTCGCGGTCTACTTCTTCTTCCAGCGCTGGCTGATCACCGGCCTGACCATGGGCGCCGTCAAGGCCTGACATCGAAAGAACCTCTGCAGGGAGAGCGACCGTGACCCACAAGACCTTCAGCCGACGTGACGCGCTCAAGACCGGTGCCGCGGTCAGCGCCTTTGCCGGCGTGACCATCCTGGCATCCAAGAAGACGCTCGCGGCGCGCGAGCAGAAGCTGGTCTACTGGCACCTGCCGACCTTCGCGCCGGTCGCCGACGATGCCGTGCGCCAGTATTTCGAGGAGTTCCGCAAGATGGCGGGCCTCAAGGAGAACGAGGCCGCCTTCGTGCCGACCGCCGACAGCGAGCTGGTCGCGCGCCTGTCGGCGGCGCTCGAGACCGGCACTCCGCCCGACGTGGTCAGGTTGTACGAATCCTTCGTCCAGCTGTACCGCTCCCAGGGCCAGCTGCTGGATGTGACCGACGTGGTCGAGCGCATGCGCGGCCAGAAGGGCGGGATCTTCGAGCCCTGCCTGCGCGCGGTCGACTATGGCGGCAAGCACTGGGGCGTGCCGTTCGCGATCAATCCCTGGCCGATGCATGCCCGCCTGGACGTGCTCGAGCAGCACAAGCTCGAGTATCCGCGGACCTGGGACGCCTTCGTCGAGACCTGCCTCAAGGTCCAGAAGCCGCCGTTCTACGGCTTCGGCATGGACCTCGGCCTGACCGCGGATGCCACCGACAACATCATGCAGGTCTGCTGGTGCTTCGGTGGCAAGACCTACGATGAGAATGGCAAGGCGGCCTTCGACAACGAGGGCAACGTCAAGGGCTTCGCCTTCATCAACGACATGTACAACAAGCACAAGATCATCCCGAAGGGCGTGGTCGGCAATGGCGATACCGCCTGGAACAACAAGGCCTATCAGTCGGGCCAGGTCGCCTTCATCAACAACCCGACCAGCGTCTACGCCTATCTGTCGACCGAGGACCCGGAGCTGATGAAAAAGACCGGCCTGTTCGGCGTGCCGGCCGGGCCGGCTGGTGCCATCAACCAGATCGACACCTGGTCGCTCGGCCTGTTCAAGCAGGCGCCCTACCCCGACCTGGCCAAGGGGCTCGCCGAGTACTTCATGGAGCCGACCCGCTACAACAATGTGATCGTCAAGAACAACGGCCGCTTTGTGCCGGTCTATCCCGACCTGTTCAACGATCCCTGGTGGACCGGGCGGCCGGAGTTCAAGGAGTTCATCGGCATCGCCAAGACCGGCGTGCCGATCAGCTACGCGGCCCCGCCCTCGGCCGCGTCGGGCGAGGTGCTGGCGACCAACCTGATCCCGGAGGCGATGCAGGAGGTGCTGGTCGACGGCGTCGACCCGGCCGAGGCGGTCGCCAAGGCGCACGCCAAGATCGCCGCGGTCACCGAACGCTTCGCCAAGCAGGAGAAGGGCTGAGCGGCGGGCGGCGGCGGATCGAGCGGGCGGCGGCGGATCGAGCGCGCGCCAGCCCGCTCGCCGGCTCGAAGCGATCCCTTGCCGGCGGCGATCTGGGCTGCGGCCCGCAAGACGTCCTGGCGCCCGGCAAGGTCCGATCGCGGGCGGAGCCGCCGGGGTCAGGCGAAAGGAGCAGGGTCGCCTGATGGCTCGCCTCCACGTCGCTGGTTCAAGGGGTGGTGTTGGTGCTGGCCGCAGACCGGGCGGCGAGCGCCCGAACAGCTGGAGTGGGGAGCCCTCGAATGCCGACGATCACCCTGACCCGGGCCGACGACGGCAGGACGGTCGACCTGCGCCCGGGCGACGTCGTCGTGATCCACCTCGAGGAGAACCCGACCACCGGATATCAATGGACGGTTCAGCCGGGTGGCCATCAGGTGATGGCGCTTGAGAGCTCGGACTACGTTCGGTCGCCCGGTGCGGGGGTCGGCGGCGGCGGCGAGCGGGTGCTCACCTTCAAAGCGGTCGAGGCCGGTACCGAGGCGGTGGGACTGCAACTTTCGCGCGGATGGCAGAGCCAAAACTCCATCCCCGAAACATTTGCCGTGACGTTTCGGGCGCAAGACTGAAGGCCATTGTCATTCGGGCCGGGATGGGGCTATTGGCCGTAAACTGGGAGTCGAGGTCCGACGACGGCTAAGACAACCGCCCATCGCGGTGAGCGAGGCCGTCGCGCAGCCCCTGGTCCCAGAAACGCCCAAGCTCGCGACGGTGGCCGTGGCTGAGCTTGGGCGATTGAATTGCAGGCTTTACAGGCGCGACTTACAGGAGGAGCTGTCATGGCCGAGACCAATCACACGATGGCAATGGGCTGGGTTCGCGATCTTCCGGATTTCCATGACTATACGGTCGAGCATGACGACGTCAAAAGTCCGCTCAAGAAGGCCGGCGCGGCCAAGCCGCTCAAGTCGCCGCCGCCGTCGGCGGACCTCAGGCCCTGGTGCTCGCCGATCGAGGATCAGTCGAACCTGGGCGCCTGCACCGCCCATGCCGGAGTTGGACTCGTCGAATACTTCGAGCGGCGGGCGTTCGGCAACCACATCGACGCCTCGCGTCTCTTTCTCTACAAGGTCACGCGCAATCTGATGCGGGTGACCGGCGACACGGGCGGCTACCTGCGCACGACGATGGGCGCCCTGACCTTGTTCGGCGTGCCGCCGGAGGAGTACTACGAGTATGTGATCGCCGATTTTGACAAGGAGCCGCCGGCCTTCTGTTATGCCTTTGCCCAGAACTACCAGGCGATCTCGTACTATCGGCTGGATCCGCCAGGCACCTCCGGCGACCTGTTGCTCGGTCAGATCAAATCGCATCTGACGGCCGGTCTGCCCTCGATGTTCGGGTTCACGGTGTTCAAATCGATCGAGCAGGCCTCATCGTCCGGAAAGATTCCCTTTCCGACCAAGGCCGACAGGCAGATCGGCGGCCATGCGATCGACGCCGTCGGCTACGACGACAGCGTCAAGATCAAGAACACCGGGCCGAACGCGACCGAGACCACCGGCGCGCTGCTGATTCGCAATTCCTGGGGCACCGGGTGGGGCGATGGCGGCTACGGCTGGCTGCCCTACGAGTACGTGCTGCGGGGCTTGGCGGTGGACTGGTGGTGTCTCATGAAGAGCGAGTGGATCGACACCGGTCAGTTCAAGGCCTGAGCGACCGTCAGACTGGCGGGGCGCGCTCGACGCAGGCGCCGCGATCACGGCGCGCCGCCCGGCGGGTCGGCGCCGCCGCGCGAGCCTCCGATCAGGATCTGCCGCCTGATCGCCCCGATCAGCCCGGTGGTCCTCTGGGGCACGTGGTCGCCGGCCGTCTTCTTCGCGGTCTCTGCGCGGCCGGTCACCGGGCGCCTCCTTCCGAGCCCGTTCCGGGACGGCGACCCGTGGCGCGCGCCGGCGAAAAAGCCCCGACGCTCCTGTGAGCTGCCTCACAAGGGCCGATCAACCATTCATTGTAATGAGTCCCGAGCTGGTTTCGCCTCATCGGTAACAATTTCGTTCGAGGGTGAGGATCATGGACATCTACGCCTATACCTTCGGCGGCCTGTGCATCGTCGTCTATGCCTGGAGCCGCTTTAATACGCCTGCCACCTGGCGCTCCACGACCACCAGCTGGCAATACATGCTGGCGCTGGCCGGCTATGTGCTGGCGGCGCTGGTGCTGTGGTTCATCCTGGCGCGACTGGTCAACACCAACCCGCAGGTGCTCAACTTGATGGCGTTTGGCAGCGCCGGTCCACCCGACGACGCCCTCAAGCAGGCGATCGGGCAAATGAGCGGGCTGTCGGCGCCGCTGCTGGCCGCGCTGTTCCTGACCACCCTGCTGCCGCGGCTGCCGGTGCTGGCCAAGCTCGACGATGCTCTCCAGCGCGCGTTCCGGGAGGTCGGGGCAATCCCGCGCAAAGCCCGCCAGCTCAGCATGATGCTCCGGCACGCGTCCTTCACGATCCCGCTCGCGGACCAGGGCGAGGTGAGGGGGCGCCTGGAGGCGCAGGGGCTCGATCCCGGGCGGCTCCTGCGCAGCTCGCCCGGCTCGCTCGAGGCCGACTGGGTCCGGATCGTCGCCCTGATGGCGAAGCTCGAGGAGGTCGTCGACCTGTCCGACGATCCGGCCGACGACGAGTTGGGCGACCAGCGCCGGCCGGAGGCGCGTTCCGACTTCCTGCCCCATCGCGAGGTCGAATATCGAGCCGTCCAGGCCGCCTACCGCCAGCAGGCGGCGATCGCCGCGGTCTTGCTCAGGACCAGGCTTGCTGGCGGCGATGATCAGCTGGCGCAGGAGGTCCTGAGCCGGACCGAGGCGCCGGACCTCAGCATGCGTGGCTTGCAGCACAGCTTCCGCGACGGTTGCAAGCGCCTGCTGAAGGAGCTCACGCATCTGGTCAGCTGCGGCATGCTGCAGTCGAACTTCAGCCTTGCGGCCGCCTGTCGAAAGCTGCGGACCTGGGGCTTCGGCGAGCTGGTGCCGGAGCCGCACAGTATCTCGGTGAACGACCTGATCGGCGTCATGCTGTCGATCACGTTCTATCTGTTCGTCGTGTTCCTGGCCATCCAGGGCCGGTCGGGGACCGTGGCGCAGGTCCCGGTCTTTGCGCTCTCGATCGGGCTCTCGATGACCGCGGCCGTGGCCTCGGCGATCTACGCGCGGCGTCTGCCGATCGCGGGCGCCGCCGGCCGCAACTTTGCGGTCTACCTGGTGGCCGCGCTGATCGCCGCGGGCTGCTGGTTCGTCATCCACTACGTGCGCATCATGCTCCTGACCGGCGGCAGCGTCGAAACCGTCCTGCACCAGCTCTGGCCGCTCTCGCCGTTTGCAACCGTACCGTTCGCAGCCGCATTCGCCTTGTCCTGGATGACCGACCTGCGGCCGGACCGCCGGCTGATTGCCAAGAATGCCCGGCGCTGGCTGGAGGGTCTGGGGCTCGCCGGCGTGTTGGCCGGGGCGGGCTATGTCGCCTATACTTATGTCCTGTACTTGAGCCCGACTGATCCGGCGCATATGCCGCCCGCCTACGTGATCGTCTTGGTGGAGTCGGGCCTTGGCTTTCTGATCGGCGCCCTGGTGCCGCACCTTTATCGACGCACAAGCATCGAGGGGGCGGCGGAGGAGCGGCCGGACGACGAGGCGCCGGCAGCGCTGCCGGCGGACGCCGCGCTGGCTCACGGCGCCGACTGAGCGCCCCGCCTGCCCCGTTTCCCGCGCCTAACCTGCCGCGGCGCGGTGGGCAGGGCGCGGCAGGTCGGGCAGGCGGCCCTCCTCGACCGCGTGGCAGGCGTGCAGGTGGCCCGCGTCGGCGAACGGCTGCAGCTTCGGCACCTCGCTCCGGCAGCGCTGGTCGGCGAACGGGCAGCGCGGGTGGAAGGGGCAGCCGGCGGGCGGGTCGAGGGGCGAGGGCAGCTCGCCCCGGATCGCGAGCCGCTGCGAGCGCCGCGTCGGATCGGTCGAGGGGCTGCTCGCCTGCAGCGCCCGGGTATAGGGATGCAGAGGCCGCTCGAAGATGGCGGCGCGGGTCCCCTGCTCGATCGGCCGGCCGAGGTACATCACGATCACCTCGTCGGCGACGTGGCGGACCACGGCGAGGTCGTGCGAGATGAACAGATAGGCGAGCTTGAACTCGGCCTGCAGCTCGAGCAGAAGGTTGAGGACCTGGGCCTGGATCGAGACGTCGAGCGCCGAGACCGGCTCGTCGAGCACGACGATCTTGGGCTTGAGCATCAGAGCGCGGGCGACCGCGATCCGCTGGCGCTGACCGCCCGAGAACATGTGCGGGTAGCGGTCCCGGTGCTCGGGGCGCAGGCCCACCCGGGCCAGCATGTCCTGGACCGCGCGCCGGCGCAGGGCGGCGCTCATGGCGGCATTCACCTTGAGCGGCTCCTCGACGATCGCGCCCACCTTCTTTCTCGGGTTGAGCGAGCCGTAGGGGTCCTGAAAGACGATCTGGACGGTGTGGCGAAGCTGGCGCCGCTGCTGGGCGGTGGCGCTTGCGACCTCGATGCCATCGATCGTGAGCGCGCCGGCGCTCGGCGGCTCGATCAGGGTGACCAGGCGGGCGAGCGTGCTCTTGCCGCAGCCGCTCTCGCCGACCACCGCGAGCGTGCGGCCGGCCGCAAGCTCGAAGCTCGCGCCCCGCAGCGCCTGCAAGACCGCCCAGCCCTTGAACAGCCCGCGCCGGATCGCGTAGTGGCGCTCCAGGTCGCGCGCTTGCAGAACGAGGTCATTCACAGCATGGGTGCCCACGAGGCTCGGCCGCGGCGGTGCCTTGACGCGTGCCGCCGCAGCTGAGATCTGTACGCGGTGAGCGGTAACGAGCTGCTGCGCAAACTGCGAAAGCTGGCCAGCCGGCGGCATCTGGACTTCGCGTTTGATCCCACGGGCGGCAAAGGCGGCCATGGGGCCATAAAATTCGGGGAGCGCGAAACCACCCTGCGATCGTCACGCCAGAAGGAGATTCCCAAAGGCACCTCCGCAACATGCTGTCCCAGCTGGGCATCGATCCGCGAGACTTTTGAGGGGAGCTCCTCCGATGCGGTACGCCTATCCCGTCGTCCTCGATCCGGAACCTGATGGGTCCGCGATCAACGTGTCGTTTCCTGACGTGCCGGAGGCGCTGACCTGGGGCGACAACGAGGTCGAGGCGCTCCATCTCGCCGAGGATTGCCTGGTAACCGCTCTGAACTGCTATGTCCGGGCGGGAAAGTCCCTTCCGAAGCCGGGGCCGGCCAGGGGTCGGACGATGGTCCCGGTGCCGCCATTGGTGGCTGCAAAGCTGGCATTGTACGGCGCGATGCGCGAGCAGGGGATCAGTGAGGCGGAGCTCGCGCGGCGCCTGGGCGTGGCCGAGAAGGTCGTGCACGCGCTGCTGCATCTGAAGCGGCGCACGTACCTTGGCCAACTGGAGCGGGCCCTGGCCGAGCTCGGGGTGCGGCTCGAGGTGACGGTGCGCCCGGCCGCCTGATCCCGACACACCCGCCTCACTGCGCATAGCGGGGATGCCCGGCCGGGCGCTCGCCAGTTAGCGGGTAGTGGCAGCGGACTAGGCCGCGCGGGCCTTTGGCGAAGCGTGGTTCCTCGGCCGTGCAGCGCGCGGTTGCGAACGCGCAGCGCGGATGGAACAGGCAGCCCGACGGGCGATCGCCGGCGCCCGGCACGAGGCCCGCGATGGTCGGCAGGATGCGCTCGTGGCAGCGCTCGGGCAGGGCGTTCAGGAGGGCCGCCGTGTACGGGTGCTGGGGGTCGGCGAACAGGCCCTGCACGTCCTGCATCTCGGCCTGCTGGCCGGCGTACTGCACGACCACGCGCTTCGCGGTCTCGGCGACCACCCCCATGTCGTGGGTGATCAGGATCAGCGCCATGCCCCGCTTTTGCTGCAGATCGAGCAGGAGGTCCAGGATCTGCGCCTGGATCGTGACGTCGAGGGCCGTGGTCGGCTCGTCGGCGATCAAGAGGCGCGGGTTGCAGGCGATCGCCATCGCGATCATGACCCGCTGGCTCATGCCGCCCGAGAGCTGGTGCGGGAAGGCCCCGAGGCGCTCGGCTGGCGCCGGGATGCCGACCTGATCGAGCAGCTCGAGCGCCCGCCGCCGCCGCTCCGCACGGCTGCCGCCCTCGTGCACCTGGATCGCTTCGGTCAGCTGGAAGGCGACCGTGAAGCAGGGGTTGAGCGAGGTCATCGGCTCCTGGAAGACCATCGCCATGTCCTTGCCGATGATCCGGCGCCGCGCGCCGGCCGACAGGCCGAGCAGGTTCTGCCCGCCGAAGGTCAGGCGGTCGGCGCTGACCCGGGCGGTCCAGGGCAAAAGCCCCATGACCGCGAGCATGAGCACGCTCTTGCCCGAGCCGGACTCGCCGACGATCGCGACCATCTCGCCCTGGTCGACCTCGAGATCGATCCCGTCGACCGCCTTGAACGGCCCGCTGAAGGTCGGGAACTCGACCGTGAGGTTGCGGATCTCGAGCAGCGCCACGGGCGGTCAGCCGCGCTCGCCGGGCGTGGCCCGCGGCCGCTCGTTCGGCGAGGCCCGAGCAAGAGCGGAAACGCCGGGCGACCACCGCGCCCGGGGCCAAGACGCGCGGCTCGGCCCGCTCGTGGCAAGCCGGATCGTCGCCCCGGTCATGGCAAGGCCGACCCTGCGGACGGTCATGGCAAGGAGAGGAGCCGGGACGGTAACGAATTGTTAACGATGGTTCCTTAACGCTGGCTTCGGATGGTCCATGCGACCCTGGGACTCCGTCCGCGCCACGGGCAACCGGACGGGAAGGAGTCCCACGGTCGCATGGACCATCGAACCGCGGCACGCTAGCGGCCGAAACTTGGCGAATGGCGAACGCGACAGTCGCAAGCGGGCTTGCTCCGTCATCGACGCATGACGCGAGATCTGCGTGCTGATGGGCCTTTCGGGCTGCCGCAGGCGGGCCTGCTCGGCGATCGACACATGCCCGGCCGGTCGGAGCGGTTGTCCGCGTGTCGAATCCCGTCGGCAGGGTAACCGGACGTTAACGATGGCTCGTTAACGCTGGCTTCGGGTGGTCCATGCGACCCTGGGACTCCGTCCGCGCTGCAGGCAGCCCGAGGGTATGGAGTCCCACGGTCGCATAGGCCATCGGATGAAGCGAAGCCGGGGGTCGAGGGTTGACGAACGGTCAGCAGGCCAGCCCTGGCCTGAAACCGGCCGTCCATGCCGATGCTGCCGTCAAAGCTGGGGCCCGGAGCAAGTCCGCAGATGGCCTCCTTGGGGTGGCGGGCCGTCATCGCCTCAGCTCCGCTTGAGCTTGGGGTCGAGGGCGTCGCGCAGGCCATCGCCCATCAGGTTGAAGGCCAGCACCGTGATCAGGATCGCGAGGCCGGGGAACGTCACGACCCACCAGGCGCGCAGCACGAACTCGCGCGCGTCCGCGAGCATGGTGCCCCATTCCGGGGTCGGCGGCTGGGCGCCGAGTCCGAGGAAACCGAGCGCCGAGGCGTCCAGGATCGCGTTCGAAAAGCCGAGCGTCGCCTGCACGATCAGCGGCGCCATGCAGTTCGGCAGCACGGTTGCGAACATCAGGCGGAGCATGCCGGCGCCACTCACCCGGCTGGCGGTGACGTAGTCCTTCGACTGCTCGCCGATCACCGCGGCGCGGGTCAGGCGCGTGTAGTGCGGCAGATAGACGATCGCGACCGCGATCATGACGTTGGTGAGGCCGGGCCCGAGGATCGCCACGACCACGATCGCCAGCAGGAGGCTCGGCAGCGCCAGCAGGATGTCCATGAAGCGCATGATCAGGGTCTCGACGAAGCCGCGGCAGAAGCCCGCGACCAGCCCGAGGCCGATGCCCGCCGAGAGCGAGAGCGTGACCGCGATCAGACCGATGACCAGGGAATAGCGGGCGCCGTGGATGATCCGTGAGAGGATGTCGCGGCCGACCGCATCGGTGCCGAGCAGGAAATCCGCCGAGCCGCCTGCCATCCAGACCGGGGGGCTGAGGAAATGCTCGCGGTACTGCTCGGCCGGCGGGTGGGGTGCGACCTGGTCGGCGAACACGGCGGCCAGGACCACGACCACGATCACCGCCAGACCGCCGACCGCACCCCGGTTCTCGCTGAAATAGTGCCAGAACTCGCGCAGCGGTCCGGGCGGCGCCGGGCCGGTCGCGGCGGCGGCCGGGGGGCTGGCGGTGTCGAGCCGGATCGCCATCGCCGGAGCTCAGCGCGCGTGCCGGATGCGCGGGTTGATCAGGCCATAGAGCAGATCGACCAGCAGGTTGACGATCATGATCATGGTCGCGACCAGCAGCACGCCGCCCTGGACCGAGGGATAGTCCCGGCGCGCGATCGAATCGATCAGCCATTTGCCGATCCCGGGCCAGGCGAAGATGGTCTCGGTCAGGATCGCGCCGGAAAACAGGAGGCCGACCTGCAGGCCGATCACCGTCACCACCGGGATCAGGGCGTTGCGCAGCGCATGCAGGCCGACGATCCGCCAGGGCGGCAGGCCCTTGGCGCGCGCGGTGCGCACGTAGTCCTCGTTCAGCACTTCCAGCATCGCCGAGCGGGTCTGGCGCGCGATCACCGCGAGCGGCACCGTGCCGAGGACCACCGCCGGCAGGATCAGGTGGCTGGCCGCCGACCGGAACGCGCCCGCCTGGCCCGAGAGCAGGCTGTCGATCAGCATGAAGCCGGTGACCGGCGGGAAGAAGTAGAGCACGTCGATCCGCCCGGAGACCGGCGTCCAGTGCAGCTTGTTGGAGAACAGGATGATCGTCAGCAGGCCCCACCAGAAGATCGGCATCGAGTAGCCGGTCAGCGAGATCCCCATCAGCGCCTGGTCGAAGACCGAGCCGCGGCGGACGCCGGCGACGATCCCGGCCGGCAGGCCGATCAGCATGGCGAGGGCGAGCGCGCAGACCGAGAGCTCGACGGTCGCCGGGAACCGGGTCAGGAACTCGGACAGCACCGGCACGCGGGAGCTGATCGAGCGGCCGAGATCGCCGTGCGCTAGTCCGTCGAGGTAGCCCGCGTACTGTTGCCAGAGCGGCTTGTCGAGGCCGAGCTTGGCCATGAGCGCGGCATGGCGCTCGGCGGTGAGGCCGCGCTCGCCGACCAGGAGCTCGACCGGATCGCCCGGGATCAGCCGGATCAGCGCGAAGGCGACGATGGTCACCCCGAGGAAGGTCGGGATCAGGACCGCGAGCCTGGCCACGATGAACCGGAACATGATCCGGATATCAGACTGCCGGCACCTCGCCGCGTCAATGCCTGACGCGCGAGCCTGACCCGAGGGGAGCCAGCGGCTCAGCCGGACGCCTCAGCCCCGCCCAAGCTGGCCGTCATGTCGCCAGCCTCCACCGCCGTCGCGCCATTTCGCGCAGTGGCAGCGCGGCTACGGCAGGGTGACCCGGCCGCCGTCGGCGACGTACACTTGGCCGGTGGTGTAGCTCGAGCGCTCGGACAAGAGGAACAGGGCGAGCTCGGCCATTTCCTCGGCCCGGCCGATCCGTTTCAGGGGCGTGGCATCGATCATCCGCTGGCGGGTCGCCGCATCGAGCGAGGCGGCCGGCATGTCGGTGTCGATCAGGCCAGGTGCGATGGTGTTGATCCGGATCGCGGGCGCGAACGCCTCGGAGCAGCTGCGCGCGAACGCGACCACGCCCGCCTTGGACGTGCTGTAGGCGAGCATCGCCGCCCGTGGCCTGAGCCCGGCGATCGAGGCCAGGCACACGATCCGCCCGAAGCCGCGCGCGATCATGCCGTCCTTGACCGCCATGATCGAGAGGAACGTGCCATCGAGGTTGACCGCCATGGTCCGCCGCCAGACCTCGTAGGCGACCTGGCCCCGGGTCTCGTCCGGCGCGATGCCGGCGCTGGTCACCAGCAGATCGATCGGCCCGAGCGTTTTTTCCGTCTTTGCCACCATCCCCGCCACGGCATCCGGGTCGGAAACGTCCGCCGGCACGATCATGCATTGCGCGCCTTCGGCCTCGACCAGGCGCTGCGCCTCGCGTGCGGCGCTTTCGTTCCGGGCATAGTTGATCGCAACCTTGGCGCCTTCCCGGGCCAAGCGCACGCAGGTCGCGCGTCCGATGCCACGCGCGCCGCCGGTCACCAGCGCGGTCCTGCCCTCGAGCTCTTTCCCTGCCATGCGGCTTCCTCCCGTCCGTTCTGTGATCATGTTGCGCTGAGCCAGGGATCAACCATCTCGCACCGGCCCGTCAAGGGCCGCCCCAAAAAGGCAGCCCAGGTTCTGCCGTTGTTGCCGTGTCCACAGAAGTGTACCATATCTCGATGGATGGGTTCGAGTGGGACGAGGACAAGCGGCAGCGCAACCTCGCCGAGCGCGGTGTCGATTTCCGTCTCGCCGCCGACATTTTCCAGGACGTCGTGCTCGAAGCGAAGGACGAGCGGGCCGACTATGGCGAGACCAGATACCGGGCGATCGGGCGGGTGAGCGACGAGTTTTTCGTCGTGACCTACACTTGGCGGGGCAGGAATCGCCGGATCATCAGCGCGTGGAGGGTTGGCGAACGTGGCCGAAGAAGATATCAGGCGTTATTCTCTGGCCGAGCTTAAGGAGATGCGCGCGCGTGGCGACTACACGCCGACGCGCCCGGATGCGCCGGAGTATGAGCTCGACGAGGAGTTCTGGCAGAAGGCGCGCCTCGTGTTGCCGACCGGGAAGAAGTCGGTGCATCTGCGCCTCGACCAGGACGTGCTGGAGTGGTTCAAGGCGCAGGGCCCGCGCCACCTGACCCGCATGAACGCGGTCCTGCGCGCCTACATGGAGGCGCATCGGAAGTAGCCCGGCAGCGCGACCGCGGCATGCGCTTCTCGTCGAGCGCCGACTGCTCCTGATTGCCCCACCGGCCAGGGACCGGGGACGACCGCCGTGGTCGCCCCCGATCGCGAAATTCGGCCGGTCGGCGCCGCCGACTTCAGCCCGTGAGGTCGACGCCATAGAAGATGTGGGCGCCTAAGGGGTCGATCTTGTAGTCGACCACCTGCTTGGCGACCGGCACGTAGACCACCGAATGGGCGATCGTGACCCAGGGCGCCTCCTCCTTGAAGATCACCTGGGCCTGCTCGTAGAGCTTGGTGCGCTCGGCGACATCGCTGGTCTCCTTGGCCTTGATCAGGAGGTCGTCGAACGGCTGGTAGCACCAGCGCGCCCGGTTGGTGCCATCCTTGGCAGCGGCGCAGCCCAGGAGGACGTAAAGGAAGTTGTCCGGATCGCCGTTGTCGCCGGTCCAGCCCAGCAGCACCGTGTCGTGCTGGCCCTCCTTGGAGCGCTTCAGATATTCGCCCCACTCGTAGGTCACGATCTCGGCCTTGACGCCGACCTTAGCCCAGTCGGCCTGGATCAGCTCGGCCATCCGCCTGGCGTTCGGATTGTAGGGCCGCTGCACCGGCATCGCCCAGATGTTGGTCTTGAAGCCGTCCGCGAGGCCCGCCTCGGCGAGCAGCTTCTTGGCGGCCTCGGGATCGTAGGGGTAGTCCTTGACCGCGTCGTTGTACGACCAGATGGTGGGCGGGATCGGGTTCTTGGCGATCTTGCCCGAGCCCTGGAACACCGCGTCCAGGATCGCCTGCTTGTTGATCGCCAGGTTGAGCGCCTGCCGCACCCGCTTGTCGTCGAACGGCTTCTTCTCGGTGTTGAAGGCGAGATAGCCGACGTTCAGGCCCTCCTGCTGCAAAAGCTTGACGTCCGGATTGGCGCGGATCGCGTCCAGGTCGGCCGGGTTCGGGTAGGCCATGACCTGGCACTCGCCGGCCTGCAGCTTCTGCCAGCGGACCGAAGCGTCGGGTGTGATCGCGAACACCAGATCGTCGATCGCCGCCTTGCCGGCCCAGTAGTCGGGGTTCGCCTTGTAGCGGATCACCGCGTCCTTCTGGTAGGCGACCAGCTGGAACGGACCGGTGCCGACCGGGTCGAGGTCGACCTGTTCGGGCGTTCCGGCATCGAGCATCTTCTGCGCATACTCGGCCGAGAAGATCGAGGCGAAGTCCATCCCGAGATTGGCCAGGAACGGCGCCTCGGGATGGTTGAGCACGAACTTCACGGTCAGGTCGTCGACCTTGTCGACCGCCTTGAGCAGCTTCGGCATGTCCATGCTGTCGAAATATTCGTAAGCGCCGCCCGACACCTGGTGATAGGGGTGGTTCGGGTCGAGCTGGCGCTCGAACGACCAGACCACGTCGTCGGCATTCAAGTCGCGCGACGGCGTGAAGTCCTTGGTGGTCTGGAACTTGACGCCGGGGCGCAGGTGGAAGGTGTATTCGAGGCCGTCGTCCGAGATGTCCCAGCTGTTTGCGAGCCCGGGCACGATCTTGGTGGTGCCGCGCTCGAACTCGACCAGCCGGTTGTAGATCGGCTTCGAGGAGGCATCGAAGGTGGTGCCGGCGGTGTAGAGCTGCGGATTGAAGCCCTCGGGGCTGCCCTCGGAGCAGAAGACCAGGGTCTTGGCCTGGACCTGGGTCGTGAGCGCGGCGGCGAGCGCCAGCCCCAAGCTCCCGATGACCCAACGATCAAGCATGGGGGTCACTCCCTGTTCGCATTCTCGATCGGCAACCCCACGGGGATCGCCAGTTGCTCCTACTAGGCAGGGAACCGCCCCGGCTTGTCAATTGCCGAGCCGGTGTTGGCCTCCAATCCCGATCAGCGCGCGGCTGACGGGTGCTGGCGGATCGGCTAGGCTCGGGGCATGCGGCAACCAGCGCCACCCTTCGATCGGGAGCAGCTCGGGCAGATCAGCGCGCGCACGCTCGCCCACTACCGGCGCTTCGCCGAAGCCTATCGCGCCGGGACCTGTGACCACGACGTCAGCCAGAACATCGGCGCGCTGCTCGCGGCGATCGGCGGTCCGCCACCGCGGCGCATTCTCGATCTCGGCTGTGGCCCGGGGCGCGACCTGATCACCTTTCGCGACCTCGGCCATGAGCCGGTCGGCCTCGACGGCTGCCCGGAGTTCGTCGAGATGGCGCAGGCGGCCGCCGGCTGCGAGGTCTGGCTGCAGGACCTGCTGGCGCTCGAGCTGCCGGCCGGGCATTTCGACGGTATCTTCGCCAACGCGGTCCTGTTCCACGTCCCGAGCCAGGCGCTGCCGCGGGTGCTCGCGGATCTTTGCGCGGCGCTCAGGCCCCCGGGCGTGCTGTTCGCCTCCAACCCGCGCGGGGCCAACGAGGAAGGTTTCGCGGATGGCCGCTACGCCTGCTTCTTCGACTTTCCCACCTGGCGCCGCCTGGTGGAGGCCGCGGGCTTCGAGCTGCTCGACCACTACTATCGACCGCCCGGCAAACCCCGCCACCAGCAACCCTGGCTCGCCACCGTCTGGCGCCGATTGCCGGCCGACCCTGCTGCCGGTTAGTCAGGGCTGTCCGCGCCCTGGGTCAGGGCTGGATGTGATCCATGAGCGCCAAGGGAATGCCGAGGCGGCGCGCGATCGCGGGGCGATCGACCGCGGCCGGGTCGAGCAGGACCTGGCCGAGCGGCCGCCGGTCGAGGTGCACGTCCGCCAGCAGTTCGCTCCGGCTGATCAGACCATCGTGATTGCTGTCGTAGAGGGCGTGCAGGTGCTCGACGCCGATCGAATCGACCAGCAGCAGGCCGAGCACCAGGCTCGAGCGCTCCGGCTGGCTGAGCTCGTCCTGGTGGCGGAGCACCCAGTCCTCGAGGCCCTTGCGGACGGCGATCAGCTCGGCGACCGAGAGCCCCTGATCGCCGTCCGCGTTGGCGAACCGCCAGGCGATGGCGACGCACTCTGCCGCCGGCCGTTGCTGGCAGATCGGCTGACTGGCGCGCATGAAGCGATCAAAGGCGAGCGCCGAGCCGTCGACGCCATCGACGCCGTCAGCCGACCCGGGATTTGCAGCCAGGGCGACCAGCACCAGCAACGCCGGCGGTCCGAGCAGCGGGAGGAGCGGCCCGGCGCGGGCGCGCGGCTTTCGGTTCACCCCTTGGCCTTTCGGGTCAGGCCGGAACTTTCGGTTCACCAATGCGTGAGGCCCGCGCCAGCTGGACCGCGGGCGGCCGCGGCCCGCGCCACGTTCAGCGCCGGTCCCGGCGGGCTTGGCCTTGGTCCACGGGAATAACGCCTGCAACCAAATCGTCTAGCGACGGGACGATCGATACGGTTCCCAGAACCGTGGAACTCTGCAACCATGCCGACGGCACCTACCCAGGGAGGATCAATTCATGCTGCGCTACACTGGTCGGATCGCGGCCGCCACCCTCGTGCTTGCGACCGGGCTCGGCGCCGCGGCCGCCTTCGCCGCCGACGAGCCGGCCAACGTCATCAAGTATCGCAAGGCCTTCATGGACGCCAACGGCGCGCATATCGGCATGATCGCCGAGGTCGTAAAGGGCGACGTGACGTTTACCGACGATGTCGCCGCCAACGCCCGGGCGCTGGCCGAGCAGGGTAAGCTTTTGAACGCCAATCTGAAGCGTCTCTTTCCTCAAGGCAGCGGCAAGGGCGAGACCGCGGAGAAGTCCGCGGCCCTGCCGGCGATCTGGGAGAAGTGGAGCGACTTCGAGCAGGCGGCGCAGAAGTTCGGGGAGGAGAGCGCCAAGTTCGCCGAGGTGGCGCAGGGCGGCGACATGGCGGCGATCGCGCAGCAGCTGGGCGCGCTCGGCAAGCAGGGCTGCGGCGGCTGCCACCAGACCTTCCGCGAGAAGCAGTAGGCGACCAACGCGGCGCGCCTCGCCCGGGCGGGGCGTCCTTCGCCGATCGAGCCCAGGGTCACCCTAGGGCGGCCCGACCGGCCGGGTCCAGCCGGCGAGCCGGGCTTCTTCGTCGCTGCAGAACAGGCGCCCGCCGTGCTCCGGATCGATGGTGATCTGCTGGTATTCCGGATCGGTCGGCACGTAGTAGACGCGCAGGCCGGCGGCGCTCAGCGCGCCCTTGACGTTGCAGTCGCGGCGCGCGGTGACCTTGTGGCCCGGGTCGGCCTTGCCGGCGCGCCAGACCCAGGGCATTTCGAAATGGCTGTGCCAGATGCCGAGGTGGGCGTCCTTGGCGGTCTTCTCGGCCTCGACGTAGTCCGGGAAGCTGTCGGGCGGGGCGACGCCATAGCCGCTGCGCAGCATGACCTGGGCCAGGTCCTGGTCGCCGACCTGGCAGACCTCGATCAGGGCGCCATCGGCGGTCCGCTTCGGGGGCCCGCCGCCCCAGGGTGAGCAATGCAGCTCCTGGCCGCTCACGGTCACGAGCTTGCGCAGCGCCAGCGCCGCCTCGACCCCGCAGTGCGACTGCTCGTCGTCGCTCTTGCAGACCTGCCCGAGCTCCGGGGCGTCGATCCCGTAGAGCTGGATGGTCGCGCCGTCGACCTCAAGCGTGTCGCCGTCGATCACGCGCACGCCCCGGCCGGTCGCCGGCCTCCTGCGAGGAGGCGACGATCGCCCGGTAGCCGGCCAGCAGGACGATTGGGACCGCCAGCAACAATCCCAGCGCGCGCCCAAGTCGGATGCTCATGGCCGAGCCGGCGCGCGCGGCTGCTCGATACGTCCAAAGCATCGGCTCGCCCGTCCCACGGCCACGACCTCCCAGGATTTTCGGCTTCCGTGGCACAACGTAGATGGGCCGCCCGAGCCGGCAAGGGCGGCCTCGGAGCCAGCGTCCGGAGCGGGCCCAGAGCCGGGCCCAAGAGGCGGGGCCCCGCAAGAGGCGGGCGAAGAGGCTGGCTCGGCTTGACCGGCGACGGCGATCTTCTAGAGTCGCATCATGCACGGCTGATCCAACCGCTCCTCCTCCGCAACGCCAGCAAGATCGTGCTTGCGGTCGCCGACGGCCTCGGCGGGCTGCCGGTCGAGCCCGGGGGGCCGACCGAGCTCGAAGCGGCCGCGACGCCCCATCTCGACGCTCTGGTCAAGGCCCATGTCTGCGGGCTGTCGATCCCGGTCCGCCCCGGCATCACGCCCGGCAGCGGGCCGGGCCATCTCGGCCTGTTCGGCTACGATCCGGTGCAGCACCAGATCGGCCGCGGGGTGCTCGAAGCGCTCGGCATCGACTTCGATCTGGGGCCCAACGACGTGGCGGCGCGGGGCAATTTCTGCACGGTCGACGGCGACGGCCGGATCACCGACCGGCGGGCCGGGCGGATCGCCAACGAGCCGGCGCGCGCGGTCGTCCAGAAGCTCAAGGGGATTCGCATCCCTGGCGCCCAGGTGTTCGTCGAGCACGTCCGCGAGTACCGCTTCGTCGTGGTCCTGCGCGGCGACCCCGCCGGCGCCGATGTCGCCGATACCGATCCCGGCCGGGAAGGGGTCCGCCCGCTCGCGCCCAAGGCGCAGAACCCGGATTCCGAGCCGACCGCGCGGCTGATCGAGCAGTTCGTCGCGCAGGCGGCAGCGATCCTCAAGGACGAGCCGCAGGCCAACATGGTGACGCTGCGCGGTATCGCGCGCCGGCCGCCGGTACCGTCGATGACCGAGGTCTATGGCGTGCGCGCGGCTGCGATCGCGGTCTATCCGATGTACCGGGGCCTCGCCCGTCTGGTCGGCATGACGATCCTCGATCCCGGCCAGACCTGGGCAGCGCAGGCGGCGGCGCTGCGCCGGCATTGGCAGGACTTCGACTTCTTCTTCATGCACTACAAATATACCGACGCAGCCGGCGAGGATGGCGATTTCCAGCGCAAGGTCGAGCGGATAGAGGAGTTCGACGCCCAGTTCCCGCAGATCGTCGGGCTCGCGCCCGATGTCCTGATCGTCACCGGCGATCACAGCACGCCCGCCAAGCTCAAGAGCCACAGCTGGCATCCGGTGCCGGTGCTGCTGGCGTCCGCTGCCTGCCGGCCGGATCGGGTCGAGAGCTTCGGCGAGCGGCCCTGTCTCCTGGGCGGCCTCGGCCAGCTCGAGGCGAAGTACCTGCTGCCGCTGGCCCTCGCCCACGCCGGTCGGCTGGCCAAGTTCGGGGCCTGAGCCGCCGGCAATCGGTCCGGTATCGGCCGCGGGCAGTGTTTTAACATCAGACAATCGTACCAGCTCAGAAGACGGGGTCGCACGTCCAGGCGCCGGCGGCGGCCGGGCCTGAAAGCGAGGCTCAGAGCCCGTCTCGGGTTCGTTTGGCAGCCGCCGCCGGCGGCAGGATCATCGGCGCCGCCGCGGCCGCGGCCCGCCGCCTGGGCCTGGAGCGCCTTCAAGGCGGCCAGCGCCCGGAACAGATCGGTCTGGACCGAGCCGCGGTAGCGCATCAGGATGTCGAGCGCGCGCGGTCCATTGCCATCCCGGATCACGGCGAGGCCGAAGCCCGGCGCGGCGACGCCGCGACTCCGGCTTTCCTCGAGGTAGTAGGCGAACAGGCCGGCCTCGATGCGATCGGACCGGCGCGCGCGCCAGATGGCGAACGCGATGCGGGCGGCGAGCGCCTCCTGGAGCACGCCGACCGGCGCCAGCTCCGCGTGCAGGGCCGCCGTGAAGGCCAGGAACTCGGCCTGGTTCTCGTCCTCGAGGACCACGATCTTCTGCGCCCGCAGGCCGTGCTTGAGGGCGTTGCGGGCGGCGACCGCCCGGCCCTGGGCGCTCACGGGTCCGCGCGAGCGGGCGCCGTTGCGCCGGCTGGCCTGCGCGCGGGCGTTCGGACTGGTCTTGCTGGTCATCCGCGATCTCCATGGAGCCGGCGACAGGAACACCTCATGCGGTGCCCGCGAAGTCTTGACCTGCGCGGGGCGCGCCCGCCGCCCGCCAACCCGGGCGCGCAGACCAAGCGCGAAAGTCAGGACCTTCTGCGCTTGGTTATCAGACAGGCGACTTCCCGACACGAAACCGCAGCTCTCCGAGCCGCATGATGGCCGCATGCCCGGCCGCACACTTCAGAGCCGCGACGATCCGTGTTGTCCTACGGCCGGTGCGGAGCGGCCGCGACGGGCCCGGCGCGTGCGGGAATTTTCCGGCCATGTTCGGATTTCCGACGATTTTCCGAGCGCCAGGTCGAATTTGCAAACATGGGCGAAGTGCACACTATGAGACACTTCCGTGCACCTGCGCCCTTCGCATAAGCCACTGTTCCGTCAGGCTTTTTGGACGTGACGGAGATTCAACCCTTGATTTCGACCGCAAAAGTGGCGCATATCGCCGCAAAAAATCCCCCATATCGCGGCGAAGATGACACGAAAGTGAGGCAGGAGTGCGCCACATGGCGCATCGACCGCGATCGGCAATTTCGTGCGCCGCGCGATTTTCCTGATTTGACCTTCAACCCCACACGCGCCGTACGCCCAAATTTGAAGTTGGCGCCGATTTCTCCGACCATGAGGCGAATACCTCCTTCCCACTCTCGCCACGCCGGCTAGATCGCCAACTCCGGCACGTGAGTGGGCCGCGCTCGCCGACCCGAGCCCGGTGCAGTCGAGCGCCTGGGCATCGAGCGCCGCCTGCATACCGCGGGCGCCAGAAAGGCCTGCGCCGCAACTCCCGGCCCGCCCGGCGTAGTCGGTGACGCCGATGGCTGAGCAGCGTCCAGGGTTCGCCGAGCCGACAGTGCGGCAAGGCGATGGTCTTACTTCTTGCGCGCTACAAGACAGTAGCCAAGCGGATATCGGTTCGCCGTACGCTGCAATACCTTGTGCCCGAGCACTGAGTTCACTAACAGATTGCTCACCAATAAGTGTATTGTAGATGTTAATCCCGAAAAGGCAAGACCTTTACCAAGCAAGTCCAGCAAAGTTTCCAAAAATCCACCGTATGATTCCAGCAACAATAGCTCAAGCTGATTTTCGCGACAAAAATCCATCAACTTGAACTTTGTATATCGAAAATAATCATGTGGTTCTTCATGGATGCCATATAGAAATGGAACCGTCAGTATCAACTTGCCGTTGGTTTTTAACACGCGTCGAATCTCGTCCAAGAGGCAGTCCGGATCACACACGTGTTCCAATACATCGGTCAACAAAATGGTATCGACATGCTCATCGGGCAGAGGAATGCCTCGGTTTAGGTCACACTCATAGTCGAGATGTTCGCTCTGATGCGGCGTGTTTTTCCAGTCGATGCAAATGTTGTCGGCTATGTAGTCTTTATAGATCTGATACAACGGTACCTTGCCACAACCAAGATCGAGTAGAAGCCCTTGAGCATGTTGCTCGATGAGCTGCTGGTAAACGCGCACTTGAATACCAGCGATAAATCGGGAACCGAGCGCCACTTCTGAGCGGTCGTTAGAGGCACGATAGCCCCGTCGTGTGAGGACGTATTTCGTGGGTCGCCAACCGGCCTTGTTCCGCATTTCAGGCTGCCTCCGCTAGAGCGCCGCTCTCACAATACGCCAAGCGCAAAAAGAACCGGCACGACGGCGTCCCGAGGGGCCCGAGCTGGTCCCGGGTGTCGACAGGCAGATTATAGTTCAGCGACGGCCGAGAACGGTGCCCGTCCAGGGACTGTCGTCCTAGATTCACTTGGTGATCGATCCCACGTACGCGCGGCCGTCGAACTGAAAGTCGGTAAGATCGGTGCGCAGCCGGATATGCGCGTTACCGAGGTCCTTGAACGGCGGCTCGCTCCGATGGTCCGACAGCGCCCTCTTGATTAGCTGGTCTGCGTACCGCCGGCAACCTGCGGCAGCCGTCGGGCAGTGGTCGTGCGAGCGGATGCTGCCAGTGAAAGGCCAGCACGCCAATCGCGGCCGGCAGCGGCACCGGCTCGGCGCCCGCCTCGACCACGTCGGCCACCGCCGGACTGACCGACTCTACGCTGGGCCACTGAGACGCCAGGGCGACCAGCAGGCCGTCGGGATAGCATTCCATGATCAGGCGCATGGCCGCCGGCTCGCTCACGACCGGCCGCCCGGTGCGGGGATCGGGATCGAACTGCTGGCCGCCCGTCTCCGAGATGCGATTGCTGCTCACGACGATATCGAAATCGCCGAGGTAGTAGAGCGTCTGCACGTCATGGGAAGTCAGGACAACCGAGACCGAGTTCCACCAGGGCTGCAGTGGCCCCCGCGCCGCAGCCCAATCCGCAATCCGCCGCGATTCCCGAACTCCGGCGCCGCCGCCGTCCGCGACCACGTTCAAGCCCGCGAGCTGAAACAGGGTCCGTGACGACGAGCCGTTGGCAGCCACCAGGAACAGGACACTCAGCGTCATCAGCGCCCAGCCGACCGGCCGGGTCGCTAACCCGGGCGCGAGCCGATACAGCGCTCCCCGATTGATCGTCGCGAGGCAGCGGCGCAGGAACGGCCACGCCTCGGCGAGTGCGATGCCCCAGAGCACGAAGAGGAAGGGCATGATGAATGCGATATAGCGCCGGTCCTTCATGCCGCCGAAGGACAGCAGCACCAAGCCGACCACGAAGACCACGAAGCAGAAGATCGCCGGCCGCGGCCGACGCGCGACCGCGAGCATGGCGAGGAAGGGGAAAAGCGGCCAGAGCGTCTGGTACCGCAGCAGGAGGAGCACGTGATAGAACCAAACCTCGTTGCGGTGCGAAGCACTCCAGATCGGCGTCGATCGATACTCGACCAGCAGGTGGCGAGCGATGCCGCTGGCGATCGCCGCGACGGCGATCACCAGCAGCAGACCGGCGGCAATCGCCAGCTCGAGCCTGCGGCGGCCCGGTTCTGTTTGGCGCGCCTGCCACCAGCGCCGGCCGAGGACGTAGGCGACCCAGGCGGCGAGGCCGCAGAGGCCTATCAGGGTGAGCACCTGTAAATGAAGGGCGAGCGCTAGGCACAGCACCGAGGCGAGGGCGATCGCGGTCGCCTTTGCGGCGCGCGGCCGCGTCTCGACGAGCGTGTAGACGCCGATCGCGCCGAGCCAGAAGACCAGGTCGAGGAGTGCGTAGAAGCGGGTGAACTGCGAGACCAGCAGCTCGAGCGGATCGAGGCAGACGAACAGCGCCGCGATCCAGGCTGCCAGCCCGCCCGCGACCGAGCGGGTCCAGAGAAAGACGGCGATCACCAGGAGGCTGCCGGCGATCAACGAAGGCAGTCGGCCGACCACCAGACTGTCGCCGAACGCGGAAAGGAACTGCGCCACGATGACCGAATACAGCCAAGCCCGATCATAGACGCCCGCGCCGATCGTCGGCACGCCGTGCTCGAGCCAGCCGCGCGCCGCGAGCATCGTGTAGAGCTCGTCGGTATAGGCTGGCAGGTCCAGGTGGACCGAGCGGACGATGACCGCCAGGCACAGTAGAAACAGGCACGCGGGCCAGCCGCTGCCGAGACGGTCCGCCACCCTGGAGCCCAGCCGATCATCGAATGCCGGCATCTCGATCGGGTTCGCAGCACGCATACCTGATCCCTTGCGCTGTGGGGCGGGAGACGGCCGCATCGGTCCTGGTTCCGGCAGGCGTTCCAGGGGGCAGGCCTCGCCTCTTCGACCCCGGCCGTGACGTTTGGCGCTGGCGGGCTGGAACGCCACAACTCAATCAAAGAAGACCAAGGCGGTCAAGGCAGGGTAGTCGCTGGCCGTCAGTCCCCAGCGCCGCCCGGCCGGGGCTGAGGATTCCGACCCGCCCGCAGCTGCCGACCAATCCGCTTGACAGGCCCCAGGGAGTTGGACACACAGCCAGCACACTCGGGCGGATGGGCAGTTGACGCCGGCCATGGGGGAGCGCATCGCGTTTTTCACGCGCGACCTGGCGGGCGGCGGGGTCGGACGCGTGATCGTCAACCTGGCCAAGGGCTTTGCCGATCGCGGCCATGCCGTCGATGTCGTTCTGGCTCGGCGTCGCGGACCCTATCTCGCCCAGCTCGCGCCCGGCGTCCGGGTGATCGACTTCGGAGTCAGCCGCACGCTCTGGTGTGTGCCGGGGCTCGTCCGCTACCTGCATCGCGAGCGCCCACGGGCGCTGATCGCCTGCGCCGATGGCGCCAATGTCGTCGCCCTCTGGGCGAAACGTCTGGCCGGCGGCGGGACGCGTCTGTTGATCAGCACGCATACCAATATGTCGCACAACGCCCGGCAGGCGCGCCAGGCCAGAGGACGGCTGATTCCGCACTTCGCCCGCCGCTTCTACCACTGGGCCGACGACGTGATCGCCGTCTCGCAGGGCGTGGCGACTGACCTGGCCGAGACCGCCGGCTTGGACCGGCGCCGAATCCGGGTGATTTACAACCCCGTCGACACCTCGGAGATCATCGAACGCGCCCAGGAGCCGCTGACGCATCCCTGGTTCAGCGCGAGCGAACCGCCGGTCATTCTGGGCGTCGGCCGCTTGACTCGGCAGAAAGACTACCCGACCCTGATCCGAGCGTTCGCCGCGGTCCGGGGGCGGCGGCCTGCGCGGCTGATGATCCTTGGCGAGGGTCAGGATCACGGCGCACTCGAAGCGCTGGCGCGGGAGTTGGGTTGCGCCGCGGATGTGTCCCTGCCGGGCTTCGTCGCGAACCCCTACCCCTTCCTGGCGGCGGGGCGCGTGTTCGTGTTGAGCTCGGCCTGGGAGGGCTTTGGCAACGTGCTGATCGAGGCGATGGCGGTTGGGACAGCGGTGATCGCCACCGACTGTCCCTGGGGACCGGCCGAGGTCCTCGACCACGGGCGCTATGGCAGGCTGGTGCCGGTCGGCGACGTCGACGCCCTGGCCCATGCCGTCGAGGAAGTCCTCGATGCGGCGCCCGCTGCGAACGGGGGTCTGGACCGGGCCATGCAATTCTCGACCGAACGAATCGCCGCCCAGTATCTCCGCGTGATCGAGGGTTGAGGGCAGCTTACTCGATGCCTCAGGTCAGCGTCATCTCGACCGTGTACAACGGCGAGCCCTACTTCGAACGCTCGGTGCCCGGCATTCTCGGCCAGAGCCTCAAGGATTTCGAATGGGTGATCGTCGACGACGGCTCGACCGACCGAACGGCCGAGTTGCTCGCGAAACTGGAAGCCCGGGACGCGCGGGTTCGGGTCCATGTCGCGGGTCGCATCGGCCGCGCAGCGGCCCTGAATCTTGCGACCGACCGGGCCCGTGGCGAGTACATCGCCAACCAGGACTTCGATGACTCCAGCCGGCCAGACCGGCTGCAGCTGCAGCTGGAGTTTCTCGACGCGCACCCTGAGATCGGCGTCGTCGGCGGCCATTATCTGGTGGTCGACAAGCGCCGCGGCGAACGCTTCGTCCGCATGCCACCCCCTGACCACGATCAGATTGCCCGGGCGATGGCGAGCCGCATCCCCTTCTGCCACAGCGTCACCACCTTTCGCAAGGCCGCCTGGCGTGACGCCGGTGGCTATCCGCCGATCGACCGGCTGATCGATTTCCGGCTATGGATCGCGATCGGCGCTCTGGGCTGGCGGTTTGCCTGCCTGCCGGTGGTGCTGGGTGAGCACTTCGTCTATCCGCAGAGCTATTTCCACCGCACCTTCGCCTACCCGGAGAGCCAGCTCGAACTCGCCCGCAGCCAGAGGTTGGCGGTCGAGGCCCTCCACCTGCCGTTCTGGACCCGCATCTATCCGCTCGGACGCCACGTGTACTGGTCCCTGCCGGATGGGCTCAAGCGGGTGGCCAGGCGGGTTCTGGCCGGCTCGCGGGAACACGACGTCCCGAACGCCTGACCCGGTCACTACTGTCGCTCCGGGGTCGAGCGATGCTCCTCGCCGCCGCGATCCCAGCAGGCATGTCGATCATATCAGCTCGCGTCGATCCGAACGGCCGTGCTATGGTTGGAGCGACGTGCGGCCACGGCGGTTCCGAGGTCGCCGGACGGTTATAGAAGAGGTCGAGGCTGCCGTGTGCCCACCCGAAGCCCAGCGTCCATGGCGCGATCCCGTAGTTCCAAATCCTCCGTGTCATTGGCTGTGCAGGTCTCGTAGATGAGGTTTCGTCACGATCTCGCGTGGGCCATGGTGGGCCAGGGAGTCTCTGCACTGTGCCAGTGGGGTCGGCTGATCGCGGTCGCTCGTCTGGCTGGCGCCGAGAGCCTTGGCGAGTTCGCTCTGGCGGTGGCCATCGCGATGCCGATCACCCAGTTCGGCGGCCTGCAAATGCGCCAGATATTGGTGACCGACGCTCTCGGCCGCTTTGCGTTTGAGAGCTACCGGCTGGTTCGGCTCTGGGGCATCGGCGTCGCCTGCCTGGTGATCGTGGGCATCGCACTCTGGAGCGGCTATCGCGATCAGGCCACGATCATCCTGAGCGTCGGTCTGCTCAAGGCCCTCGAAAGCATGAACGATCTCTACTACGGGCTCGAGCAGCGTCACCGGCGCCTCGATCTGGTCGCGCAATCTCTGATTCTGCGCGGCGTGTTCACGCTTGTGGTTCTGGTGCTGGTCTTTTATCTGACCCGGAATCTGGCGCTCGGCGTGCTCGCCATGGCCGGTGTCTCGGCCCTGGTCTGGTGGTTCTTCGATCGGCGGGTTTCGCGGCCGTGGCGGCACCAGGGCGCCCCCGGGGCAAAGCCGGAGTGGCGACAGCTGATTCAGCTCACCAGTCTTGGCCTGCCGCTCGGCGTCACCCTATTGCTCGTTTCGCTCAACGTCAGCGTGCCCCGCTACGTGATCGAACATTCCTCAGGGAGCGAAGCCCTCGGGCTGTTCGCCGCCGTGGCGTATTTTGTCACTGCCGGCAGGGTGGTCGTCAACGCGTTGTGCGCGCCAGCGCTGCCGCGCCTGGCCGATGCCTTCGCCAGCGGCGCCGTCGTGGCTTTTCGGCGCCTCCTGCTGAAGGTGGTCGGGGTCTCCGCCTGCCTCGGCCTCGCCGGGGTCGCGGTCGCCGTGGTGGCCGGCAAACCATTTCTGACGCTGGTCTACGGCGAGCAGTTCGCCCAGCGGCCTGACGTTTTCTCCTGGGTCATGGTCACCGGGATGGTCAGTTATGCGGCGATCCCTTTCGGCCAGGGCTTGACCGCGATGCGCATCTTCCATGGCCAGGTGTTCTTGTTCGCGGCAGTTCTCGCGATCAACCTTTTGGCCTGTCTGCTCCTGGTTCCCAGCTTTGGCACGCTTGGGGCAGTCTGGGGCTGGTTGAGCGCCGCGGTCTTCCAGCTCTTGCTGACCGCAGGCCTGACCTGGTACGGTCTGCGTGCGGAAGGCCGTATCGCGATCCCCGACAAGCCGGTGACCAGCTAATGCCGAGGAACCTCTGCCTGGGACTGTTCGCCATTGTTGTGCTGGCAGGTCCGATCTATATCTTCAAGAGTGGGGTGCCGCAGCCAGCCGATATGTTGATGGCGTTTCTCGTTGCAGTCGTTCTTACGGGCTTCGTCATCAAGCCGCCAGTTCATCGCGATCTTTACTTAGTTGGGGCACTATTCCTTGGCCATGCGACCATCATCAATCTGTTCTGGTGGACTCAGGACAAAGCTATTTCATTCTTGCTTAGTCCGGTTTATTTTGCATTTAATTTCTTGGCATTCATTGTCATCGTCAGCTTGATGAGGGAGTTCCGCGAGCGCTTCGTGGTCGTCTGCCAAGCCGCGTTTGCCGCCGCGATCATTCTTGAAGTTGTCGTGATGGTGGCTTGGCCGAGCTACTCAAAGTCCGGCGAGCGGTCGATCGGCACCTTCAACAATCCGAACCAGCTGGGCTACTGGGCGCTCCTGATGGGCGCCTCCTTGCTCGTCCTCAAACGGGACCAGAGGCTGAATCTGTTGGATATGGCGCTGCTCGGGGGCGCTGGCATGGTGGTCATGCACTCGCTGTCGAAGGCGGCCCTGCTGTCTTTTGCCGTGCTCCTGAGCATCGCCCTGGTGTGTCAGCGGCCTACCCGCCTGGTCAAGGCGGCCCTCATCGCGCTGGTGCTCATGAGCATGACGGTAGCGGTCGCCGATCCAGCCCTGGTCGGTCGCTTCTTTTCCGAGGGGATGGCCAGCAAGGTCGCCAACCGGCTCGACGACATCGGCAAGCAGAAGGACGACTCTCTGGCCGGGCGCGGTTACGACCGCATCTGGCACGATCCGGAGTACCTGGTGCTCGGTGCCGGCGAAGGGGCGTCCTACCGGTTCTCGGACTCACAGATCAATGCCTATCAGGATCAAAAGGAGCTGCACTCGACGCTCGGCACCGTGCTGTTCTCCTATGGCATTGTCGGTTTTGCCCTGTTTGCCTTCCTGATGCGCCTGGTGTTCCGGCCAGCGCCTTGGGCGCATTTTCTCTATTCGGTGCCGATCTGGATGTATGGTTTCACGCATCAGGGTCTGAGGTTCACGGCGTTCTGGATGTTCTTCGCCTTGGTGTTTGGCATGGCCCACTATGTCGACGCCACGCGGCCGGCCGAGAACGCCCGGCGACGCATTCCGGCAATCGACCTCCGATCGCCGAGCATGAGTCCGAGGCTCATGGCGGCCAGCCGCCGCCGCTAGGCAGGCGCGGCTGAGCGCTGCTGCGCAGGTCGATGCGCTGAGAATGACAATCTTGTGCTTCCCCTCAAGGTTCCGTGTCACGACATCGGCGGAATGCAGCGTGTCGCCTGGGGTTTCGCGACCAGCCTCACGCCAGACCTGGACGGTGCGGCCAGAGCATGGTAGCCCGGGAGGGCACAACGACGGACGTCCGGTCAGCTGGCTGCAAACCGCCTGGCTTCTCTCCTCATCGGAGCGCCGAGCGGCGATCGCCGCCTCGGTTGCTCCGCTCTGCCGCTATGGCAACCGAGCATAGGCATTGACCCTCATGAAGCCCAAATCGAGTGCTGGTCCGTCCGCGGACCTTGAAAGATCCGCTTTGACGTCGCTGGCGCGCGCCGCGCGCCTTGAGCAGGTTCTAAAGAGCGCGGCCAGGAAGGCGCTGACCGGCTACCCACGGCTATATCGAGCGTCCAGCGGGGCCTATACCTTCCTGCGCTTTCTGCCGATGTTTGTGAAAAAGGCCGTTCGTCAGCGTCTTTCGGGCGATGACGCGCATGGCGCCTTCGATGAGGCGCAAACCATCTTAAATTGGCCGGTCAACCTTCCCAAGCTCGACAATGCGGCCCAACTATTGGAATGGCTCGCACTCAACGGTCTTCACTATCAAGAAGCCGGCCATACTGTCTACGTTCCGCCACAAGACAACCTCGCTCAACTGTTGGGGAGCGCTGTCGCGTTCTATCCGGCGGGTGCCGGCTTCAAGATCCTCAAGAATTTTGGCCCGACCAGCGACGTCGGATACATTTACGGGCATCGGAACGTCTCGGTGCGGCGACGGATCGTCGGGAACCTGACTGAGCGTCTCTTGGCTGCGAACTTCTTGCATGTGCTCAATATCGGGCCGCGGGTATGGGATCTCGCCAGTTGGCATAGCGGTGCCACGGTCCTCTCCGTATTCGTAGTTGAGCATGTCAACGGACCCGAAGCACGGCAGGAAGACTCGGTCGCGTTTCTTGAAAAGCTTTCGCAGATGGTTCGAGACGGGGTCATCGAGGTGTTGCAACCCAACTGGGAGGCATCTTTGGATTTTTCGCTCCCGTCTTGTAACCACAATCTACTGTACTCCGACGAGTTCCGTTGCTTTTTGTACGTCGACTTTCAAAATTTTGCGATTCCGGATCGTGAGGCGGTCATCAGACGACTGTGCGCAGAAAGGAAGGATGCATTTCATTTCGGGCGCGGTCGCTTCTTTCGCGATCATCGTTACCTCTATCAGTCAGTTCCATCGGTAGCAGAAGGTCATACTTCGGCTATGGACGGCAAACGAGACACCAATCGGCGCTGGCAGTTTTTGAAATCACAGTTGGACGCCGTTGGCGTGTCGGTCAGATTGCGGACAGTCCTCGATGTGGGCTGCAACGCCGGCATGATCCTCAATAGCGCTCTGAGGGACGGCGCGGTTTGGGGGTTCGGTTGGGACCTGCCGGCGGTGACGAGCAACGCTAAGGACCTGCTCTTGATGTTCGGGGCCACTCGGTTCACATTGACGGGCGCGGAGCTGACCGAGTCATACCCGTTGGAAGAGGACATCCCAGAGCGCTTTGCGCCGTATCTCGAGGAATTGGTGGTATTTTATCTTTCGGTCAGCAACCAGCTCGGCTATCTGCGGTCGCTTTACAGCATACCGTGGCGGGTCCTGGTTTATGAGGGGCACCAGAACCAAAGCGAGAGCGACATAGCCAATGCAGAGTGGGCGAATTTTGGACCTGACGTCGAGTTGGTGGCATTGGGGCGGAACGCGGACGGAGACTCATTGCCACGGCCGTTCGCCCTGTTCTTGCGAAAATCACTTCCGGATGGCGGCGGAAGCAACGAAGCCGGAGCGGTGCTGCCGATGCGTCCATTCGAAGACTCATGATGCACGTGTTGTTCAAGCGCCCTGGATTGGCACGTTGGGTCCCGGCGCGGGAAGGAGGGCCGCGGAAGACTTCAGTCGTGGTCGACCGGGAGGCGAGCGGCTGCCGGTCGACTATACACCTAAGTGACCGATCGAACCTACCTTCTGAGCGTTCACCAGACCGTCACGGGCAAGGAGGCGCATAAAATGGATTGGGCAGCGTTGAAAAAGCGTTCCGTGCCGCACGTTCCGTCAGTTAGCCTCATGGCATATCGTCTGCTGCGTCAACCGTCAGCCGTGCTCGCCGGCCCCATTTGGCACTGCCCTGTTTGCGATCACGACGGACGTTTCACTCACAATCGCGTACGTAGATGGGCGCTCTGCTGGCGGTGTGGCTCCGCCGAGCGACACCGGCTGCTCTGGCACGTCCTCTCCCACCTTGAGCTACCTGAGCCTGTGCTGCACTTCGCGCCCGAGCCCGCGGTCAGTACGCTCTTGCGGGCAAGGTGCGGGGACTATCAGACCGCCGACCTTCGCAACCCGTTCCCAGTCGATCATCCCGGCTGCGACATGACCCAACTCCACTTCTCCGAGCGCAGCTTTGGCACCGTCATTGCCTGCCACGTCCTCGAGCACGTCCAGGACGACCGGCAGGCCATCGGCGAAATCGCGCGCGTTCTCCGGCCAAGTGGGCTCGCGATCCTGCCGGTGCCGATGGTGGCCGAGCGGACTATTGAATACCCGCATCCCGTGGCGAGCGAGCACGGCCACGTGCGAGCCCCGGGCCCCGATTACTATGACCGGCTTGAAAAGCACTTCGGCGTACGTGTCGTGACCTCTGCTGATGTGCCGGCCTCGATCCAAGCGTGGGTGTATGAGGACCGCACCGGCTGGCCAACGCCTGCGCGGCCTTATTGCAAGCCCATGGCGGGTGATCGGCACATGGAGGCGGTGCCGGTGGCGGCACGGCGCTAGCTGTCGCCGCTTCCTTCGTTCTCCGCCAGCAAGCGCCCCGCGTGTAGCCCCGGCAATCCGCCCCTGGAATCAAGTGGCAGCACTCTGCGTGTTTCGTCAAACGCTGCTGTTCGTCGCACTGAACCAACCCGGCGGCAGCACGGTGATATAGGGCAGGGTCGTGCCCCCGCCGCTCGATCCGTTGATCCAGTTCGACACCCACACGATGAAGCGGCCGGTCGGGTCCATATTGGGATCGGGTTGATCGTCCGAGGCATTCACCTTGCACCTCGGATCGCCGATGTGCCGCACCTGGTCCACGTCGTCCGGCCCGAGGCGGACGGCCCACATGCCGTTGCCCTTGCCAATCATGACATAGCGGGGGGAGCCGGTGGTCGCGCCCCCGGCCGCGCCATAGGTCTCGAACTTGTCGCTGATGGCCGTGCAATTGCATGTGATCGGGTTCGCCCCGTCCGGAATCCCGCCCGCATACCGCACCTTGCCCGCAGCCATGTCCCAATAGGTGACGCCAGCGGGGTTGCCGCTGCCAATGCCGACGCCGATGTTGCGCCCATTGATGAGCGGGTAGGCCGAATGCCGCATCCCGGTGGGGTCGCCGAGCGTGTCGGACACGTACACGTCCGTGTGTGCTACGCTACCTGATGCCGGCACTGTGAAGGCCTGACTTCGGTTACCCGGCGCCAATCTGAGGATAAGATACGATCCGTCGGCCGAGACACTGCTGCCCATGCCGCCGTTGTCGTAGTAGATCGAGCCTCCATTAATGACAGTGTCATTGCGTGGCAGTACAATATCCCCGGACTTGGTTCCGTTGTTGAGGTTGATGCGCGTGACGACTAAAGCGCCGTCGGAGTTTCGATTGAGCAAGCGGCTTTGATAGCCGCTGATCTTGTGCCGGCAGTAGCTGCCTCGATCCGGGCCACTGTTGTTTGTGTTAAACGTATATCCGGTTATCTGAAAGGCCAAGGTCTGCGTACCGGTCTGCACGTTGAACTTGTAATAGCGACCGTCGGCAGCGGTCATGTACCACAGGATGTTGGGGTCGACGTCATCCCACCACCCGTAGCTGCCGCCCCATGGCGTGCCGACGCGGAACACGCGCCAGTCAATCGAGCGGATGAAGACGCCGCCCGCCGGCCAGGGGCCGCCACCGGTGCCAGAAGCGATCGGAATCCAGAGCACGGACCCGTCGGCGTTCCACGCGTCGGGAATCTCGGCAGCGTGATGCCGAGTCCTGCGCCCGGTGTAAAAGCCGGTCGCGGCACCAGCGGCGTTGATGATCTGGCCTTCGTTGACGTAGTCGGGCAGGAGGCGGAAAAACTCCAGGCCGGACATCGGGTCGGTGACCGACGCAGCCCGCGGGTCCTGGGCATTGAAGCTCGGCCGGCCGATGCTCTGAACGGTCGGCCGATAGACCGTGACGAACGGGAACGGTTCGATCACTTCGGTGGTGCGGGAGATCGTCCTCGCCCTGGCGAGGTTCGCCTCCTCATGGTCTTCGATCCGGCGGTCGAACCAGACCACGCGGCCGTAGGGTCCGTCGTGGGCGGCGCCATCGGTGTGCCAAGCCCCGAACCGGATCGGCGAGGTCCCGGTCACGCCATTCTCGAGCAGGTCGGTCTTCCTGCGGACCGGATTGCCGGAACCGTTCCAGAGCGTCATCGAGAGGCCGCCCGGGCCCCATTTGAAGATCAGGCTGTACGCTTGGCCCACCTGCACATCACCGGCCTCGCCGAGCAACTCCACGACCGCGGCATCGCCATGCCGTCTCAGAAAGCACCGCGGAGCTCCCTCGGGGCTGACTTCCATGGACAGGCCGCCCGGGCCGGTGGCGGTCCCGCCGGCGGACCGATCGGCCGCCACGAGGACCGATTTGTTCAACAGACGATCGTGCTGAAACGTGACGACGATCGTCCCCTGTGGGGTCTTGTGCTTGGCGTTATGCGGCACCTCGGCATAGTTTCCCGATGTGCCCGGCCATGCGATGCATTCACCGTTTTCGGCCGCCCCTTCGATCACCCTGTCGAGGTCGACGATCGTCTCGACGTGCAGCTCCGGGCTGCCGGTGATAACGGCGTCGGTGGTGTGGCTCGGGTCCTTCTCGTCGGTGCCGTCATTCTGGAACTTCCAGTAGCTGACGACACCCTCCAGGCCGCCCACCACTCCGTCATAGGTTGCCGGGCGCGCCGCCACGGTGCCGAGGAGAACGGCCTGCGAAGCGCCGAGCATCATCCAAAATCCCTGCCGCCGAGAAATCCGTACCATGTCGCACCCCCATCCCTCGTGACGAACGCAAAAATATCGACTGCGTTGCCCGCACCACTTATAGCAGGTTGCGCGGCGCTTGGCCAGCGCACGGAGCTCGGCCAGGCGAGGGTCCGGCCGCCGACCGCGTCCTGCTTGAGAATCAGGGTGCAGCTGCCCGCGCGCCCCGTTGCGGGCGGGTTGGCGAAGGTGAGGGTCGTCACGTTCCCGGTCAGCGTGACCTCGAAGACATTGCCGGTCTCGAGGTTGAGGGTCAGGGCTCCGGCGCCGACCGCGGGCGTCGTGCTGCTCTCCGAGAAATCCTTCAGTTCCGGCCGGGTCAGTTGTTGGTCCTGCAGGTTGATGGCGATGCCGTCGAGCGCGCCGGCGGCGATATCCCCGGCCCCGACGAGATTCTTGGCTGCCAGCGCCCCGGCGTCGGTCAGATCGCCGATCAGGTGTTGATGGCCGAGGTCGGACTTGCCCGCCTGCAGCGACTCGATTTCGGTCTTGGCCGCCTGGAGATTGTTGCGAAGGTCGAGCTTGACGGACGGCACACCGTCGGTGGGCTTGGTCGTATCGATTGCGCTGGCCATATCTTCCCATTCCCCTCAGAAGAGATAGGTTCAATATCCTATTCATGGTCGGACGTCAAGCGCGATCCGGTCTTGGTCGGCGCCAGGGCTTTGGCCGCCAAGTGTCCCCCGCGCAGGTGAGCCGGTCGGCTCGGTCGTCCGGGGGCGGCTCAGGCGAGGTCCGCGCGCCGACCGGGGCCACCTGCGAGCGCCGGGCGCATAGGCGGGGTGCGCGCGATCTCCCGGCCGACCTGGATGAGCCAATGTTGGCGAGCTTCTTGCCCGCCCTCGGGCGGACAGCATGCTCGCAATCCTGTCTGGGCCGTTCGCCCGCGACGTCGGCGCTGTCACCGATAGGGATTGGCGGTCGCGTGAGGCGGACCGCAACGTTCACGAAGCCAGCCCCGCGTCCGTACCTTCCGGAGGCCAGATGGACCGGCTTCTGACAGCGGCTTGCCCGAGACGCTCTCGTGGTTCGGCGCTAGCGCCGATGGCCGCGCTAGGCTATGAATACCGACCGTCAGGGTCGTGCGTCATGTCGGGCCGGCTGGAGCCGTTTCGAATGCTCGAACCTCCCTGCAGCGCCGGATCGAGACCAGTTGCGGTCCGGCGATCGTCACAGGCAACCGCGCACGGGCACTCGTGCCCGGACGCGGGCTCGTGGCGTCCCTAACCCAGTCTTCTATGCAATCGGCGTCGGCAGCTGAGTCACCGCCGACGCGTGGGGAAGCAGATGTCCGGACTGCTGCCGCCCGATAGCCGGGCCGAACAAGTCAAGTACGGTGACCTCGTCCGGGCGTGTCTTGCTCGTGGTGGTCTCCGGGTCCTCCATGCCGGTTGTGGCCGCGACAAGGCGGAGATCACCTACCCCTATCGCAACACATGCGAGATCATCGGAATTGATCTCGACGGCCAAGCCGGGGCCCGCTTCCATAGCACCTTCATTCTTGGCTCGGTCGAGACCATGGGCGCCCTGTTCCCGAGCGATCACTTCCACGTCATATGCTGCGAGAACGTGATTGAGCACCTGGACAATCCGCGTGCTGCGTTCAGCGAATTTGCGCGCGTGCTGAAGCCAGGGGGGCGACTACTGGTCCAGACCCCCAACCTTCTGAGTTACAAGGCGCAAGCCGCTCGGATCGTGCCGCAATCTGTCCATCTTGCCCTTGGCCGCCGACGGTATGGCGTGGGCCAGCCCGAGATGTACTCGACGCTCTATCGCTGCAACACTGGCAGAGCCCTGGTCCGAGCCGCTGCCGCCGCCGGGATGGCGCCGGTCACGCTGATCTATCAGAACAACGGCGCCACCTGGCTGCGTGACGCCCCGGTCCTCGGCTCCATGCTCGAGGCGTGGCATCGGGCGCTGGATTGGCCGGCTTTGGCCTGGGCGCGCTGCAGGATTGTCGCCGAGTTTCAAAAGACCCGGGTCACCCAGGCGTGACCCGGCATCCGGCCCGCGCTTCGCTCGACTAAGCGCCAGCGATCTGGGCGTGGGCCGCCGGCGAGGCCGGCGCGTGCCCGTTCAGATGATGATCGTCCCGGACCGGAGCGCTGGACAGCTCGGCCAGCTCGGGCGGCGGGGTCCACTCCTCGGGGATCAGGAACCAGCCGCGCCGACGCATGGCCGCGCCAAGATCCGCTCGGCTGGAGAGCGCCGCGAGCGGTATCGCCAGGAGGCAGCCCGCGAGCACCGGACCGAGCCACAGGACGAGTTCGGGCGCGGCCAGATAAGCGGCGGCCGCCCACAGGCAGCCGAGCAGCGTGATGTCGCCGTAGGTGAAGGCGACCGCGGTCCAGCTCTCGGTCTCGCCGCCCCGCTGCTGGGCGGTCCAGGCGACGCCGCGGCCGAACAGGATACCGAGCACGGCCTTGCTGTGCTGGATCATCAGCACCGGCGCGAGCAACACGGAGAGTGCGAGCTCGGCGCTGGCCGCGCGCAGCAGACGGAGTCCGCCGCCGAACGCCCGCCGACGCGCGCGCACGGCCAGCACCAAACCCAACGGCAGCAGTTTGGGCAGCAGCAGCATGCCGGCGGTGATCCAAACCAGGCCGATCAGCTGATGGGGGTCGGCCGCCGGCCAGGCCTGGAACAACAAGCTAGCCTCGTGAATCGTCGCGCTGGCAAAGAGATGGGTGCGGATCGCCTCGACGGTCGTGAGCACGAGCAGCAGCAGCCACAGGAGCGAGACGATGTAGGACATGGCGCCGAGCGCCAGGTGCAGGCGGCTGACCGCGGCCAGGCCCTTGGCGGCAATCAGGCGCGTGTGCTGGAGGTTGCCCTGGCACCAGCGCCGGTCGCGCGCCAGGTAGCCGCGCAAGGTCGAGGGCAGCTCCTCATAGCTGCCGCCCAGCCCGGGCACCAGCCAGACCGACCAGCCGGCCCGCTGGAGCAGCGCCGCCTCGACGAAATCATGGCTCAGGATCTCGCCCCCGAGCGGCGGCTTGCCGGACAGGGTGGGCAAACCAGCAGCGGCCATGAATGCCTGGGTCCGGATGATCGCGTTGTGGCCCCAGTAGTTGCTGCGGCCGGGGTACCAATAGGCGAGGCCGGCAGCGTACACCGGGCCATAGAGGCTGGCGGCGAACTGCAGCGCCCGGGCGAACAGGGTCTCGCCGCCGACCGGCTGCGACAGGGTCTGGATCAGCCCGGCGCCGGGATTCGCCTCCATCAGCCGGACCAGGTGCACGAGCGTGCTGCCGGTCATCACGCTGTCCGCGTCGAGGATCACGAAATACGGGTAGCATCGCCCCCAGCGCCGGCAGAACTCGGCGATGTTGCCGGCTTTGCGCCCGTGATGATCGACCCGATTGCGATAGAACACCCGACCCGCGGTCCCGCGCTCGCGGCAAAGCCGCGCCCAGACCGCCTCCTCGGCGCGGATCCGGGCGGGCTCGCGGCTGTCGCTCAAGATGAACAGATCGAATCGCGCCAGCTCGCCGGTGCGCTCGAGCGAGCGGACGATGGCGCGCAGCCGCGCCGCCACCCGTTCCGGATCCTCGTGGTAGACCGGGACCACGAGCGCGGTGCGCGCGCTGTCCGAAAGCTCGCCTTGCGATGCATCCAACGCGAGGTGCCTCTGGCCGGCGAGCATGACAAAGAAGCCGGCCAACGCGGTCCAGAACCCATAGGCGAGCCAGCCGAAGGTCAGGCAGAAGACCAGCAGGATTCCGGTCTCCGGGATCGACAGACCGTCGACCGCCAGGACGTTTTCCACGAAGCGGGTTGCCCAGGCGCTGCCGCCAAGCACCAACACCGCCAAAATCAGCCGCCGACGCAGCCCGGGATCATCATTCATGGGGTTTGGGCTCGCTGTCAGGTGGCCGGCGCGGCCGGTCCGGCCAGACCGCGGCTCCAGCGCCCAAGCATGCGCAGCACCAGCTCTTTGAGCGACCAGGAGTCCAGGCACTGTTCGAGCATGGTGCCCGGCACCTCCGCCGGGGTCGGCACCACTTTGGCCGCCCGCATCGCCTCGACGAACGCCGGTGGCAGATGGTCATAGCTCAGGAGCACGCCTGGCCAGCGGGTGGGCGCCTGACAGATCTCGAACGCCGCCTGACCGACCAGCAACGGCGGCTGATCGCCCAAGGTCTCGGCCTCCAGGACGAACGAGAACCAGCGGCCGAGCGCATCCTCGACCTCTTCCAGCGCGAGCGCGCTCAGATCGGTGCCGCGCGCCTCCCGCCAGCGCCCGATCGCGCGCGTCATGCAGTTCTGAATGATCAACTCACGCCGCCGGTCGCGCGTCATGCCGAAGCTTTCGAGCAAGCGCTCGACCCTGCGCACCGCCAGCCATTGCATGATCGGCTCGGGCTCGGGCCCGCCCGACAGGTCATCCGCCGAAGCCGCCCACCGGGTGGTCGCCGAAGCCCGACTCGTTTCGCCAGGCGGCGCGTCCTCCCGTTCCGACAGTGCCACGACTGCCAAGCTTCCACCCCCTTCGGTCAACTTTGTTGCCTCCCTCAGCAAACCGCCAGCCGTTCCGAACCGCACCCTCGACACAGACACCCCCACCACGTCCGCCGTGAGCCAACCGGGCTCGCCTTGATCGCTGCGCCCGCCTCGAGCCTGGCCCAGTTGCTCCATCGTCAGGTTTCAGATCGGTCCAGGGGTATTCGCTCCGTTAACACGCGAGAGGCCATTTCGTTCCCGCGGTCAACGCCCGGGCAGCCTCGGATCCCGGCTCTCAAGCGCGCCGCACTCATCGCCAACCGGTTTCATAGCATCGGATGACAATCAACCGAATGTCCGACCGTCCCGCCGCTCCTCGGGTTTCCGCCGCCTGGCCCTGCCCGCCGTCAACTGGCCTCGCCTCGCGCCCGCCGCCGGCCGGTGCTAGCTTTTGTCGCAGGCCCAACATGAGCGAGTCTCTGCGCCATGACCAGCATCGAACCAAGCCCGGCGCCGCTCGCCGAGGGTGATTCCAACCGCTCCTTGCGGCGCCGGGCATTTCATCAGGGCCTCGACCCCGCGGTCCGGGCGCTGGTCGAGGCGGACGCGCACCACTTCCTCCATCAGGCCTTGTCGTCGCCATGCCTCTCGGCGATACGCCGGGCGGAGGGTCTCTGGCTCGAGGACCTCGCCGGCCGGCGCTATTTGGATTTCCACGGTAACAACGTGCATCATCTGGGCCACGGCCATCCGCGACTGATTGCCGCGCTGAAGGCGCAGCTCGACGAGCTGCCGTTCGCGCCGCGGCGCTTCACCAACCAGCCGGCCGTGGCGCTGGCCCGGAAGCTGGCGGCGCTGGCACCGGGCAAGCTCGACAAGCTGGTGCTCGCGCCGGGCGGCTCCGAGGCGATCGAGATGGCGCTCAAGCTCGCCCGCGCGGTCACCGGACGGCACAAGACGATCTCCTTCTGGGACAGCTTCCACGGCGCCGGCTTCGGCGCCGCGAGCGTCGGCGGCGAGGCGCTGTTCCGCTCGGGCCCGGTCGGACCGCTGCTCGCCGGCACCGAGCATGTCGCGCCCTTTGCCTGCTATCGCTGCCCCTACGGCTACCCGGACCGGGCCGGCCGGCCGCAGCTCGAGCTCTGCGGCATGCGCTGCGCGAGCTTCATCCGCTACGTCCTGGAGAAGGAGCAGGACGTCGCCGCGGTGATCGCCGAGCCGGTCCGCGCCGTGCCCTATGTGCCGCCGCCCGGCTTCTGGGCGGAGGTGCGCCAGGCCTGCGACGCCCATGGCACGCTCCTGATCTTCGACGAGATCCCGAGCGGCCTCGGCAAGACCGGGCGGATGTTCGTCTGCGAGCACTTCGGCGTCGTGCCGGACATTTTGGTGCTGGGCAAGGCGCTGGGCGGCGGCGTGCTGCCGGTAGCAGCGCTGCTGACCCGGTCCGAGTTCGACGTGCTGCGCGATCACGCGCTCGGCCACTACACCCACGAGAAGAACCCGATGCTCGCCCGCGCCGCGCTCACCACGCTCGAGATCATCGAGGACGAGCGCCTGGTCGAGAACGCCGCCCGGGTCGGCGCCTATGCGCTGGCCAGGCTCCAGGAGCTGCAGGCACGGCACCCGCTGATCGGCGACGTGCGCGGCCTCGGCCTGCTGCTCGGCATCGAGCTGGTCCGCGACCCGGCCACCAAAGAGCCGGCCATCGACGAGGCGGATGCGGTGCTCTACCGCTGCCTGGAGCGCGGCCTCAACTTCAAGACCACGCTCGGCAATGTGCTCACTTTGACACCACCCCTGATCACCCGCGAGACAGACATCGACCGGGCGCTCGCGATCCTGGACACAGCCCTCGGCGAGACCGAGCAGGAGATGCTCGGCGACTAGGGCTCGCTCATCTCTCTTTGATGTAGGGCACGCCGATCGCTTTGGGAGCGACCGCGCGGCCGACGAAGCCGGCGAGCAGGAGGACGGTCGCAAGGTAGGGGAGCGCCTGGATCGCCTCGGTCGGGACCGTGCCGATGAGCGGCAGTGGGGTCCCCTGGAGGCGGATCTGGACAGCGTCGGTGAAGGCGAACAGGAAACAGGCGAGGATCGCCGGCAGCGGGCGCCACTTGCCGAAGATCAGGGCGGCCAGCGCCAGATAGCCCTTGCCCGCGGTCATGTCGCGGATGAAGGACGCGTTGTGGCCGATCGAGAGATAGGCGCCGGCGATGCCGCAGAGCAGACCGGTCACCACCAGCGCCTTGTAGCGCATGGCCGTCACGCTGATCCCGGCGGTGTCGACCGCGCTCGGGTTCTCACCCACGGCGCGCAGCCTCAGTCCGAAGCGGGTGCGGTAGACGATCCAGGCGACCAGCGGCACGATCACGGCGGTGGCGTAGACCAGCAGGTTGTGGCCGCTGATCACCTCGTAATAGATCGGGCCGAGGACCGGCACCCCGTGCAGAGCGTTGGCGAGCGGCAGGGTGATCGGCGTGAAGCGGGCCTCGTCGCCGAGCAAGGGCGTCCGGCCGCCCTGGTGGAACCAGGCCTCGGCGAGCGTCGGCCCCAGGCCCGCGACCATGATGTTGAGCGCCATGCCCGAGACCACCTGGTTGCCGCGGTGGGTGATGCAGGCAAAGCCGTGAACCATGGCGAGGCCGACCCCGAACAGCATGCCGGCGGCGAGGCCGAGCCAGGCGGAGTCGGTGACCGCGGCGGTTGCGGCGGCGGCGAAGGCGGCGCCCAGCATCTTGCCCTCGAGGGCGATGTCGACCACGCCCGAGCGCTCGCAGAACAGCCCGGCCAGCGCCGCGAGCACGAGCGGCGTCGCGAGGCGAATGGTCGAATCCGAGAGCAGCAGGGCCTGAAGGAAGAGGTCGCTCATGGTCCGCTGTCCGGGTGCACAGGACTCAGGCGACCGCCTCGGCCGGCGCGGGCCTGGCGAACAGCGCCTCGATCGAGGGCCGGAACATGTGCTCGAGGGCGCCGGCGAACAGGATCACCAGGCCCTGGATCACGACCACCAGGTCGCGCGAGAGCGCCGGCATGTCGAACGACAGCTCCGAGCCGCCCTGATAGAGGGCGCCGAACAGGAGCGCCGCCAGCAGGATGCCGAGCGGATGGTTGCGGCCCATCAGCGAGACCGCGATGCCGACGAAGCCGAAGCCGCCGGTGAAGTCGAGGGTCAGGCGGTGCTGCGCGCCCAGCACCATGTTGAGCGCGACCAGGCCCGCGAGCGCGCCCGAAAGGGTCATCGCGAGCATGATCTGGCGGGCGGGCGAGATGCCGCCATAGACCGCGGCGGCCTCGTTCTGACCGACCACGCGGAGTTCGTAGCCGTAGCGGGTCTGCCAGACGAACAGCCAGACCAGGAAGCAGCAGACGAGCGCGATGACGAACGAGAGATTGAGCGGCGACGGGGCCGACTTGATGCCGAAGGCGGCCAGGATGTCGTGCAGCTGCGGGATCCAGGCGCTCTCCGGGAAGACCGCGGTCTCCGGGATCTGCTGGCCGGGCCTGATGATGACGTTGACCAGCAGGTAGGTCATCAGCGCCGCGGCGAGGAAGTTGAACATGATCGTGGTGATCACGACGTGGCTGCCGCGCTTGGCCTGCAGCCAGCCCGGGATGAACGCCCAGGCGCCGCCGAACAGCGCGGCCGCGGCGATCGCGAGCGGCAGCACGAGCGCGAACGGCAAACAGCCGAAGTGGAGGCCGACCAGGGCGACGCCGAGGCCGCCGAGATAGGCCTGGCCCTCGCCGCCGATGTTGAACAGGCCGCAGTGGAAGGCGATCGCGACCGCGAGCCCGGTGAAGATGAAGCTGGTCGCGTAGTAGAGCGTGTAGCCGATCGCCTCGCCGTAGCCGAAGGCGCCGTAGATCAGAAGCTCGACCGCCTTGAGCGGGTTCTCGCCGAGCAGCAGCACGAGCAGGCCCGAGACGAAAAACGCCGCCGCCAGATTGAGCAGCGGCAGCAGCCCGAGGTTAACCCAGGCCGGTAGCTCACCCGGACGCGCCGCCATCAAGGGCGCACCCGCAGGCCGCGCGCTGCTTGACGCCCGTCCCGGTCGCCCACATCATCCGCGCGATGGACAGCCGGACGATCATCCGAAAGCTCGAAGCGGCGGGCTGGCGGCGGGTCGGGGTCAAAGGCAGTCACCATCAATTCCGGCATCCGGACCATCCGAACCGCGTGACGGTGCAGCATCCACGGAAGGACGTGCCGATCGGCACCCTCAAGAGCATCGAGCGGCAGTCTGGAGTGAAGCTGAGCTAGGAGTTCGCTGTGACGACCTATATCGCGTTGCTGCGCAAAGACCCCGACAGTGACTTCGGTGTCGATTTCCCGGACTTTCCCGGGTGCATCACTGCCGGCAGCACGCTCGAGGAAACCCGTGAAATGGCCGCCGAGGCCCTCGAGTTCCACATCGAGGGGATGATCGAGGAGCATCTCCCGATCCCCGGCCCGTCGCCGCTGGAGATGGTGATGGCCGACCCGGAGAACGCCGAGGCGATCCCCTTCCCGGTGGCCGTTCCGGACCGTCTGACCGGCGTCGGCCAGATCGGTGTCACGCTCTCCGCCGCGGATCTGGAAAAGCTTGACGCGCTCGCCAAAAAGCGCGGTACGACGCGGCAGGCTCTCCTGGACGGGGCGGTCCATCGACTGCTCGCCGCGAAAAAGGAGCATCACGCCGCCTGAGCCTTGTCGGTGATGCCGGCCATCAGGAGGCCGATCTGGCGCTCGTCGGCGTCGTCGCCCGCGAGCTCGCCCGTGATCGTGCCGTCGAACATCACCAGGATGCGATCGGCGAGCGAGCGAATCTCGTCGAGCTCGACCGAGACCAGCAGCACTGCCTTGCCGGCATCGCGCATCTCGATCAGGCGCTTGTGGATGAACTCGATGGCACCAATGTCGACGCCCCGGGTCGGCTGGCCGACCAGAAGCAGGTCCGGGTCGTGCTCCAGTTCGCGCGCGAGGACGAGCTTTTGCTGGTTGCCGCCCGAGAACGAGATCGCCTTCAGCAGCGCGTCGGTCGGCCGGACGTCGTAGCCGCGCATCCAGCGCAGGCAGGTTGTGACGATGCCGCGCCGATCCAGCAGGCCGTGGCGGCTGTACTCGGGGTCGAGATGGTAGCCGAGGATCGCGTTCTCGGACGCCGAGAAATCGCGCACGAGGCCCATGCGCAGCCGGTCCTCCGGGACGTGGCCGAGGCCCGCGGCCCGGCCGAGATGGGCGGCATCGACCGGATGGCCCTTGATCCGGATCGTGCCGCCGGCCACCGGCCGGATGCCGGCAAGCGCATCCAGCAGCTCCGACTGGCCGTTGCCGGCGACGCCCGCGATGCCGACGATCTCGCCAGCCCGGACCTCGAAGCTGATGCCCTTGACCCGGGCGACGCCGGCCACGTCGCGCACGGTCAGGCGCTCGACCTCGAGCACCGGCAGGCCGGGCCTGGCTGGCCCCTTCTCGACCCGGAGCAGGACCTTGCGCCCGACCATGAGCTCGGCCAGCTCCTCGGTCGAGGTGTCGGCGGTGCGCCGGTTGGCGACCATGGCACCCCGGCGCATGACCGAGACGTTGTCGGTCGCGGCCATGATTTCTCGAAGTTTGTGGGTGATCAGGACGACCGTCCGGCCCTGATCCCGAAGGCTGCGCAGAATGCGGAACAGATGGTCCGCTTCCTGCGGCGTCAGGACGCCGGTCGGCTCATCGAGGATCAGGATGCGGGCGCCGCGGAACAGCGCCTTGAGAATCTCGACCCGTTGCTGGATGCCGACCGGCAGATCGCCGACCGTGGCGTCGAGATCCACGTCGAGGCCGTATTCGCCCTCGAGGGCTGCGATCTCGGCGCGGGCGCGGGCGGCACCGGCGGCGAGCGTCGCACCGCCCTCGGCGCCGAGCAGGAGATTCTCGAGCACCGTGAACGGCTCGACCAGCATGAAGTGCTGATGGACCATGCCGATCCCGGCCGCGATCGCGTCCTCGGCGCTGTGGATCTGGCGCTCCTGGCCGTCGACCCGGATGACGCCCCGATCGGCCTGGTAGTAGCCGTAGAGGATGTTCATGAGCGTCGACTTGCCGGCGCCGTTCTCGCCGACGATGCCATGGATCGTGCCGGCCGGGATCTGAAGGTCGATGCTCTGGTTGGCGTGGACCGGTCCGAAGCGCTTGTCGATGCCGATCAGCTCGACCGCGGGCGGGGGGCTCTGCGCGCGCGCGGCTTCCGTCATCGCCGGACCCGGGCCGGACCGGGGGTCATCGCCGGACCGGGTCGGCTCACGGGGTCTGGTAGGGGCTCACCTTGAGCTCGCCGGAGATGATCTTGGCCTTGGCGGCCTCGAGCTTGGCCTCCATCTCGGGCGTGATCAGCTTTCGGTTGTTGTCGTCGAGCGCGTAGCCGACCCCGTTCTCGGCCAAGCCCAGGTTGTTCTCGCCGGCCTTCCAGGTGCCGTCCTGGGCGGTCTTGAAGGCATTGTAGACGGCGACGTCGACCCGCTTGAGCATCGAGGTCAGCACGCTGCCCGGGTGCAAATAGTTCTGGTTGCTGTCGACACCGATCGACAGCTTGCCGGAGTTGGCGGCCGCCTGGAGCACGCCGATGCCGGTGCCGCCGGCGGCGGCGTAGACCACGTCGGCGCCGCGGTCGAACTGGCTCTGGGCGAGTTCGGCGCCCTTGGCCGGGTCGTTCCAGGCGGCGGGCGTCGTGCCGGTCATGTTGACGAACACCTCGTCCTTGGGAGCGACGTATTTGACGCCCTGCTCGTAGCCGTAAGCGAAGTTGCGGATCAGCGGGATATCCATGCCGCCGACGAAACCGACCTTGCCGGTCTTGGATGCCATGGCCGCGGCCATGCCGACCAGGAACGAGCCCTCGTGCTCCTTGAACACGACCGACTGGACGTTGGGCGCGTCGACCACCGAATTGATGATCACGAACTTGGTGTCCGGGTATTCCTTGGCGATCGTCTCGAGCGGGGTCGCGAACGAGAAGCCGACCGCGATCACCACGTTGGCGCCGCGCTGGGCCATCCGGCGGAGCGCCTGGTCGCGCTGGGACTCGTTGGTGACCTCGAACTCGAGGTAGGGGATGCCGGTCTCGTCCTTGAACTTCTCGGCGCCGTGATAGGCGGCCTCATTGAAGGACTTGTCGAACTTGCCGCCCATGTCGAAGATGACCGCCGGCGTGAAATCGGCGGCCACGGCGGTGCCGGCGGCGAACAAGCTGGCCGCGAGCGCCGAGAGAAGGCTGCGCATCATCCCTGCCCCCAAAACTGATCCTCGGTTCGGATCAGCGTAGGCGAGGCGGGCCGAAATGCAACAGGATTGCCGCCTGGCGGCATGGGGACAACGACCGTGGCGAAGCAACTCCTGCACCTGGTGTTCGGCGGCGAGCTCAAGGAGCCGAACGGCACCGAGTTCGTCGATACCGATCGGCTCGACATCGTCGGCATTTTTCCGAACTATCAAAAGGCGTACGAGGCTTGGCGGGCGAAGGCCCAGCAGACCGTGGACGACGCCCAGACCCGCTACTTCGTGGTCCACCTGCACCGGCTGCTGGACCCGGAGACCGACACCCCCAAACGGTGATCTCAAAGCCGGGGTCGTCGCACGAGTTGCTCAGGCCCGTTTTCCCAGGCGCTGCAGTTCTTTGTAGACGGCGTCGTCGTTGCGCTTGCCAATCAGCACGACCCGCAGAGTCTGATCGTCGAACCGGTAGATGATCCGATATTCGCCGCTGTCCGCCCGGTGATAGGGAAAGCCTTTGAGCTGCCGCGCGTCTGACGGCAAGGGATCGTCGAGCAGCGCAAAAATCTTGGTGACCACCTGACGGAAGGGCTTGGTCGGCAGATCCGCGAGGCTCTTTCTCGCTCGCGGCGTCAGGTCAAGGAGCTTCATTCATTCTGGCGCGCAGGAGGGCCATGGCCGCCTCGGGGCCGACGTAGCCCTCCTCCTCGGCGGCGGCGGCCTGCTGTCCCCAGTAGGCATCCTCGAGCGTCGTCAGCCGTTCGTATTCCTCCCACGACAGGAGGACGGCCACTGGCCGCCCGGTACGCTGGATCGCGACCGGTTCGGAACGGGTCCGGTCGAGAAAGGCGCCGAAGTGGTTCTTGATCTCGGTAGCGCTCGCAGACTTCACCGATCGGCCCTCATGGTTCGATTTAGCCAATATGGTCGATCCGTCCGGCGGGTCAATGGCTTGGCGCACCAGTACCCTGTGGCGTAGAATACGCCCGACGCGGGGGTATGGAGAACGAACGTGAAGGTCGCGCTGATCCAGATGAACTCGCAGGGTGACAAGGCTGCCAATCTCGAGCAGGCAAGGCACCTGATCGAGCAGGCGGTGGCCGAGGAGCGGCCAGATCTCGTCTGCCTGCCCGAGGTCTGGACCCTGCTCAGCGAGGACGCCGCCGCCAAGCGCGCCGCCGCGGAGCCGGTGCCCGGCGGCGAGGCTTACGGCCTGCTCCAGGAGCTCGCTGCCAGGCACCGCATCGTCCTGCACGGCGGCTCGATCATCGAGCAGAACGGCGAGGCGCTCTACAACACCACGGTGGTGTTCGATCGCGACGGCCGCGAGCTCGCCCGCTACCGCAAGCTCCACCTGTTCGACATCGTGACGCCCGACGGCAAGGAATACCGCGAGTCGGCGACCTTCGCCCGCGGCGCCCGCGTGGTCACCTTCGATGCGCAGGGCACCCGGTTCGGGCTGTCGATCTGCTACGACCTGCGCTTTGCCGAGCTCTACCTCGAGCTCGCCAAGGCCGGCGCCAAGGTGATCCTGGTGCCGGCCGCCTTCACGCTGCAGACCGGCAAGGACCACTGGGAGGTGCTGCTCCGGGCGCGCGCGATCGAGACCCAGACGTACGTGCTGGCGCCCGCCCAGTGGGGCCGCTATGCGAACGGCGCGCGGGCCAACTACGGCCACAGCCTGATCGCCGACCCCTGGGGCCACGTCATCGCCAAGGCCCAGGACAAGGTCGGCTACATCGCGGCCCGGCTCGACCTCGAGGAAGTCGAGCGGGTGCGCGCCCGCATGCCCTGCGCCCAGCACCGCGTGCTGTAGCCCGGAGCCTGACCCGGGCGCTGCGGTCCGCCGGCGCCCGGTCGCGGCCTCCTGTCCGCCTGGGCAAAAAGGGCGTTGCCATTTCGGCATTTCAGGTTGAATATCACTCACTGGAGATTTCATGAGCGATTGACCGACCGAAAGGCTCTCGGACGATGACGAGTCTGCGCCCGCCTGGTTTGGGGCCGATTGTCGGCCATACCACCGACACCAGCTGCCGCGTTTGGATCCGCGCGGGTGATCCGGCGGACAAAGGCGCGCGGCTCGACGACGATCGGCGGACCGTCGGGGTGATCGGCCTGGTCAACCGCAACCGGATCGGCGAGGCCGCCTACTTCCGTCTCCAGCGCGAGTTCGATCGCACCGGAACTTTCCTTCTGGGCGAGGACGTGTCGCTCGGCCAGCACCAGGACGACCGCGACCTCGAACAGTTGGCGCGCTCCGGCGCGCGGCTGCCACCGGCCCAGAAGGCGACGCCGCTCACGCCCGATACGACCTACCGGGTGCGGGTCGGCACCCTGACCCTCGACGATCCGATGCCCTTCGACGAAAGCCTGCCCGACTGGCAGCTGCGTGCCCGCCTGCCAGGCATCGATGCGGTCAAGCAGGATTTGATGGCGAAGGACTTCGACGACAGCGAGGCGCTGGTCCGAACGTTCCCCGCCCACGATGCGTTGGCCGATCGCCTGGCCTTTCTGGTCGGCTCCTGCCGCTATCCGGGCCTGCTCGCGAAGGTCAAGGAGGCCGACCGGATCTTCGGGCCGATGCTGGACCATTTCGCGACCGCTAATCGCTTCGGCGACGGCGCGCGCTTCACGCTCATGGTCGGCGACCAGATCTACGCCGACATACTGAACCGCTTCGTGCCGATCCTGCGGGCGGACACCTACGAGGAGTTCCAGTCGCGCTATCGCGAAGCGTTCGGCGCGCCGAATCTCCACGACCTCCTGCGCAGCGCCAGCACCTACATGATCCTCGACGACCACGAGATCGAGGACAACTGGACCCAGGACCGGCTCCAGGACTCCGGCAAGCATCTGCTGTTCAACATCGCGATCAGCGCCTACATGAGCTACCAGTGGAGCCACGGCCCGCGGACCTGGGGACGGCTGCTGTATTACACGTTCGAGTGCGGCGGCTACCCCTTCTTCGTCCTCGACACCCGCACCCAGCGCTTCAAGCACGACCCGGGCGATCCAGCCGACGCCGCCGGGCTGCACAACAACCATCTGCTCGGCCCGCCGACGATCGACCCCGATCCCGAACACATGGGCCAGCTCGGCAAGCTGCTGCAATGGCTCGCGCAGCAGCAGCAAGAGCGCGGTGACGTCCCCAAGTTCGTGGTCACCTCGAGCGTCTTCGTGCCCAACCCCATGGACGAGCGGATCGACCCCGGCGTCCTGCCGCCCAAGGCTCGGCAGCAAGATCAGGCCCTGCTCTACGAGGCCAATCGCGGGCACCGCGAAGCCAGCGATTCGTGGCCCGCCTTCCCCACGACCCGGCTCGCGATCCTGAGCCAGATCCTCGCGCACGGCATCCAGAACGTCGTCTTCCTGGCCGGCGACATCCACTGCTCGAACGTCGCCGAGATCCGCTTCGAGGGCAGCGCCACGGCCGCGGCGCTGAAGGCGTTCTCGGTGACTTCGTCGGCCTTCTACTGGCCGTTCCCGTTCGCGGACGGCGACCCCAACGCCTACGTTCACGACTCCAAGGCCAAGGGTCAGGAGGACCCGTTCCCGATCCCGGACGCGAATGCGGTCATGCACTACCGTGCCTTCGGCTTCACCCAGAAAGACAACTTCTGCCGCCTCGAGGTCGACCGCGCGAACGCGACCCTGACGGTCCGGGTCTACGATCGTGACGGGGGAGCGGTGAAGGTGACCACGGTCACCGACCGCAAGGACGTGGCGAACGTGCTGCAGCTGGCACCCTGGTAAAGGTGCGCAATCATGCCAGCCGGGATCACCTTCGAGGAGACTCTGTCCGATCTTGTCCTGAGGTCGATGCCGCCTCCTGTCAAATCATGGGAGTAGATTGGCGTGGTTGACGCGTCCACAAGCGAGTTGCTCGACTTTACCGCTCGGGACGGATTCGGGTTGTCGCTGCAGCATGTCGCGCCTGCCGACGGCAAGATCGGCACGCCTGTCCTTGTCTTGCATGGCGCCGGCGTGCGCGCGAACCTGTTTTCGCCGCCGACGGACGAGACCCTGGTCGAGGCGCTGACCCGCGCGGGCTATGATGTCTGGCTGCTGAACTGGCGCGCCAGCATCGATCTCCCGCCCAATCCGTGGACCCTCGACGACGCCGCCGTGAACGATCACCCGGCAGCCGTGGCGACGGTGCTCGAGCGGACCGGAGCCTCGAGCCTCAAGGCGATCATCCATTGCCAGGGGTCGACCAGCTTCATGATGTCGGTGGTTTCGGGGCTGCTGCCGCAGGTCTCGACCGTGATCAGCAATGCTGTTGCCCTGCATCCCGTGGTACCGTGGCGATCGCTGATGAAATCGCGCTATCTGACCTCGACCGTCGCCCGGTTCATCCCCTACCTCAACCCGCAATGGGGCCTGTCGGCGCCGCGCGGCTGGCCGACCGCGATCGATTGGGTCGTCCGCGCCACTCACCACGAATGCAACAATCCCGTCTGCAAGCATTCGAGCTTCACCTACGGCTCGGCCTTCCCGACGCTCTGGCGCCACGAGAACCTCGACGAGGCGACCCATGAATGGCTGAAGGGCGAGTTCGCCCATGTGCCGATGACCTTCTTCCAGCAGATGGCGAAATGCATCGAGGCCGGCCATCTGGTCTCGACCGGCAAATACGACGCGCTGCCGGCCAGCTTCGTGGCGGCACCGCCACGAACGGACGCCCGATTCGTCTTCCTGGCCGGCGAATTGAACGACTGCTTCTCGGCCGAGAGTCAGGCGCGCACCTTCGATTTCTTCGACCGGCACAGCCCCGGACGGCACGCTCTCTATGAGCTCGCCGGCTATGGCCATCTCGACGTCTTCATCGGCAAGACGGCCGCCGTGGATGTCTTTCCGCTGATTCTCGACGAATTGAAACGGGGTTAGAGCGATGGTTCCGGCGCGGCAGCGCAGACTGGAGGGGCGCCACGCCAACGTCGACGGCATCCACTTCGTGATGCCCGTCGATTCCAAGAATGCCGGCGCCATGATCGCCGCCTTTCCGATCGACTATGAAAAGGCGCGTGCCCTGCTGCCCCCGGGCGACGTCCACCCGTTCCGGGTGTGGAGCCGGGCGCTGCTGGTCGTCACCGTCGTCGACTACCGGCAGACCGACATCGGCAACTACATCGAGTACAGCCTCGCGATCGCCTGCACCAAGGGGGCGAGGCCCGCGCCGCCGCTCGTGCCGGCCTTGTTGCAGCGGTTGTTCGGCACCGGGCAATACGTCGTCGACCTGCCGGTCTCGACCGAGATTTCGGTCAAGGGCGGCAAGGGCATCTGGGGGATGCCCAAGCACCAGGCCAATCTCGACTTCGTGGTCGGCCAGCGCTGGGTCAGCGCCCAGTACGATCTCGACGGTCGGATGGTCGTGCGCTTCGACGTGAAGCGGCCGTCCCGGGTCTGGCTTCCGGTCGGCATGGGCGCGGTCAACTACTGCATGTTTCGCGGCATGGTGATGAAATCCCTCATCTATTTCCGCGGCAAGGTCGGCTTCCACCTGATGCGCCGCGGCTCGGCCCGGCTGGTTCTCGGCGATCATCCGCGCGCGGACTGGATCCGCAACCTGGGGGCCGCCGAGACGCCGCTGTTCGCCGGCTTCCTGCCCGATATCCGCGGGCTGCTCGACGACTATTTCGAGTGCTGGTTCGTCGCGCGGGCCGAGGAGCCCGCCGGTCCGATCGGCGAGGGGCTCGAGGCGACCTATCCGCTCGGCTACGGACGCGACTGGCTGACGCCGCCGAAGCGCGACCCGCAATTCGATCTCGACAAGGAGTGACGATGCCGCGGCTCCTCCTTCTCAATCACGTCGTCCTGTTCCTGTGCTGCTCGATGTATCTGGGGACCGGCGGCTCCATGGTGCTGTTCCAGTTCCCGGTCGAGCCGCTCCTGAGGCCGGACAATTATGCGCTGATCTTCGTCGACCCGGTGACCCGGGCGACGCATTTCTTCACCTGGATGACCATCGTGATGCTCGTCACCGGCCTGATCATGCTGGCGACGGAATGGCTGTCCGGGTTGCGCTGGGTGCCGGCGATCGTGCTGCTGGGCATCATCGCCTCGACCCTGCTCACCATCATCTTCATCCTGCCGCTCAACGACAGGTTGGCCGCGGGGATCACGGATACGGATGAGCTCGCGCGCATCTTCCATCGCTGGGCCAACCTCAATCGGGTGCGCGTGTCCCTCTGGATCATCCAGTGGCTGGCGATGATGTACTGGTTCTACCGGCTGGCCTTGCAGGCGAGGGCCGACCGGTGAACGATGCCCTCCTGCGCCTGGTCCTCATCATCATCGCGGCGGTCACGGTGGCGAGCGGTCTCGTCCAGATGGTCGTTCCGTCGACCGTGCTCGGCGCCCTGGCGACCACATCGAGCAGCCTGGAGGCGCATCTCTTCGCCACCGTCGGCATGTTCATGCTGATCACCGGCGCGATGTTCCTGCAGAGCCTGTGGCGGCGATCGACCGAGGCGGCGATCCCGCTCTGGATCGGCGTCCAGAAGGCGCTCGCTGCCCTTCTCGTGACGCGGGCGGTGATCCTTGGCCTGTTCCTGCCGGTGTCTCTCGGGGTGGCAGCCTTCGATGCAGCCAGCGCCGTGCTCTGCTTCGTCTTCCTCGCCCGTCGGCCCCGATGACCAGCAAGATCGCCTCCGCCGCTGCGCTCCTGCAGCTTCTTTACGGCCTGATGCTGCTCGCGGTCGGCTTTGTCGGGGTCTGGACGGCGCGCCAGGAGCTGCAGACGATCTTCGGGCTCGCTCCGGACTCGTGGACGAGCGACGTGCAGGCAACCTTCCTCAACCAGTATCGCTTCCTCAAAAGCATGGAGTTCGGCGCGGGCCTGTTCTGCATCGTCTTTCGTCCGTCGATCCTGCAGGGCGGCACCGCCGGGGCCGTGTTCCTCGCGATCGTCGGCGCCGGGGTCGTGGCGCGGTCGTTCGCGTGGGCCGTCGACGGCCGGCCGGCCGCGCTGTTCGTCGTTTTCCTGGTGCTCGAGCTGGTCGTCTTCATCACCTTCGCTTGGCATATGAGGCACGCCCATGGCACGTCAGGCTGAGGTGCCGATTGCCGCCAATCCGCCAAACCGGAAAGCGTTGATCCTGCCGGGCGGCGGCATGCGCGTCGCCTGGCAGGCCGGCGCGGTCAAGGCCTTGCATGACAGCGGCTTGCGGTTCTCGGTCGGCGACGGCGCATCCGGCGGCACGATGAACCTGGCGGCGCTGCTTTCGGGGATCGCGCCGGACGATCTGTGCGCGCGGTGGCGGTCGCTCAATGTGACCCGTTTCGTGTCGCCGCGCTCGCCGGCCGCCTATCTGCGATTCCCGGCCATCGGCGCGTTCGGCGACTTCGACGGCATCACCGGGAGTGTCTTCCCGCATCTCGGGATCGATCTCGCCAGAATCCGCTCGCAGACCTCGATCCGGGGCTCGTTCAACGTCTGCGAGTTCGATTCCAAGACCGTGGTGGCGCTGCCGAGTAGCGAGCTGACCCTCGATCTCTTGCTCGCCGGCATTTCGCTGCCCCTGGTGACCCCGGCCGTCGCGGTCGACGGCAAGACCTATACCGATGCGGTCTGGATCAAGGACTGCAATCTGATCGAAGCCGTGCAGGCCGGCGCCAACGAGCTCTGGCTGCTCTGGTGCATCGGCAACACGCCAGAGTTCAGCAACCGCCTGCTCGAACAATATGTCCACATGATCGAAATGAGCGCACTCGGCTCGCTCCACGGTCAGTTCGCCGAGATCGAGGCGCTCAACGCCGCCATCGCCCGGGGCGAGAAGCCCTATGGCCATGAGCAGCCGATCGTCGTCCATCTGGTCGAGCCCGCGTTTCCGCTGCCCCTCGATCCGGACTTCCTGGCCGGCAGGATCGATGGCGCCACCCTGGTCGACAGCGGTTATCGCGATGCCATGCGCTATCTCGCGACGGCCTCGCCGGCCGGCGTTCCGCTGTCGCCAGCGTCGACCCGGATGCACAGCCCCGGCCGGGGGGTGACCTTCCGCGAAGTGATGACGGGGCGGATCACCTTCGGCCAGACGGACACGCGCCGGGGCTATGACCATCCCGCGGCGATTCCGTTTTGCCTGCGCGCCAGTATCGACATCCGTGACCTGGATGGTTTCATCGCCGACCCCGCCCATGGCGGCGACCTGACGGGCCATCTCTACGCGCCGCGGGCGGGCGGCGTGCTGCCGGGCTGGCGCGGACAATTCCGGCTGTTTTCCCCGGGGGCGGACGGCGACACCAAGGAGATGGTCTACGCGCTCGCCTATCGTCGCGCAGGGCGTCCGATCTGGTTCTGGGGCCGGAAATTCGTCAGGACGGGCAAGCCGTGGCGCATGTGGACGGAGACCACGACGCTGCACGTGACGCTGCACGACGGCGAGGACGAGCAGGCGCCGGTGATCGCCGCCGGCATCCTGCGGCTCGACGTGTTCGCGTTGGTCGCCCTGCTCGGGACATTCCATGCCACGGGCTGCGCGACATGGCGCGAGGGGCTCGGCTGCTGCCTGCGTTTCTTCGGCTTCTTCAGTCGCGAGCTTTGGCGGACCTATGTCGTGCGGGCGAAGCGGCCATGACGCCCGCGAAGGCCGATGGTATGGATCCAGCCGGACAGGCGCCCGCCGACCAGGTCAAGTCGCTGACGATCAGGCAGGAGACCAGCTGGCAGCTCGCGCCCCGCGTCACACGAACCGCGCGGCGGGTTTCGCTGGACCTGAGCTGCGAGGAAAAGCTCGTCGTTCCGGCCAACGCAAGCCGCATCTGCGACCCGATCGAGAGGCTCAGGCCTCAGCTTCTCGACGGGCCCATCAGGGTCAGGTGATGGAGGGGGCCATGGCCTACGACGCGGTCGTGATCGGATCGGGGTTCGGCGGCGCGGTCGCTGCGGCTCGCCTCTCGACGGCCGGACGCAATGTTCTCGTGCTCGAGCGCGGGCGGGCCTGGCGCCCGGAGGACTATCCGCGCGACGAGGACGATGCCTGGATCTGGGACCAGGACGAGCCGGAGAAGCAGAACGGTTGGATCGACCTCCGAATTCTGGACGACATGTGGGTCGCGCAGGGGGCGGGCGTCGGCGGCGGTTCCCTGATCTATGCCAATGTGTCGATCGACGCCGACCCCTCGGTCTTCGCGTCCGGTTGGCCATCCGAGATCAGCCATGACGGGCTGCGCCCCTATTATGAAAAGGTGGCCGACATTCTCGGCTCGCGGCCGATCCCGGACGGGCAGGTCACGGCGCGCTACCGACTGATGCAGAAGGCTGCCGACGCCATCGGCGCCGGGTCCCGGTTCCGCAAGGTCGATCTGGCCGTGACCTTCGATGAGGCCTGGTCCTACGACCTTCCGGACGCCGTCGACCCCAAACACAGCAAGCAATGGCTGAACCGTTTCGGCAAGATGCAGGGCACCTGCTGCCATTGCGGCAGTTGCGATATCGGCTGCACGGTCCAGGCGCGCAACACGCTGGACCTCAACTACCTCGCGCTCGCCGAACAAGCCGGCGCCAGCATCAAGCCGCTGTCGCTCGTGACCCATATCGCACCGGATGCGGGCGGCTGGCGCGTTCACTACGACAGCCTGGAGCAGGGTCGCCGCCATGCCCAGGACGTGGTCGCCGGGCAGATTGTCCTCGCCGCCGGCTCTCTGGGGTCGACCGAGATTCTGCTGCGCTCGCGAGACGAGTACCGCACCTTGCCGCGGCTGCCGAGATCCCTGGGGCATGGGTGGAGCTCGAACGGGGATTTTCTGACGCCCGCCTACTACGACGACCGGCGGATCTCCCCGACGATCGGACCGACGATCACCTGCGCGATCGATTTCCTCGACGGGTCGGAAAACGGGGCCCGGTTTTTCGTCGAAGACGGCGGCTTCCCCAACGTCCTGAGCAATTTCCTGCGCGCGAAGCTCCGGCGTCTCGGGCGCTTCGGCATCCGCACGGGGTTGGCGCGCAAGCTGAACACGGCGATCGAGAAGATCGACCCGCTCTCCGGCATGATGCCGTGGTTCGGGCAGGGGATCGATGCCGCCAATGGCCGCCTCTATCTCGGCCGGCCATGGCACGCCCCCTGGCGCCGAAGGCTGGCCCTCGATTGGGACGTCACCCGGTCCGAGGCCGCCGTCGGCGGCTTGATCGCCATGCACGAACGCCTCACCGCCGCCACCGGTGGCAAGGTCAGCCTGCCCCTGACCTGGACGGTGTTCCGCAATCTGGTGACGCCCCACCCGCTCGGCGGCTGCGGCATGGCGGCAAGCCCTGCCGCCGGCGTGGTCGATCATCAGGGCGGCGTCTTCGGCCACCCCGGTCTGCATGTCCTGGACGGGTCCATCGTGCCGCGGGCGATCGGGCTGAATCCGTCGAAGACGATTGCCGCGCTGGCCGAAAGAGGCATCGAATACATCCTGGCGACAATGGACAGACAACGATCGGGTGTTAGTACCGGAGTGATCTCCCCCAAGGGCGCCGTTTGAAATTTCCCAGTGCGGCCCCCACGGGCGGGGAGGGGACGGGATGATCGCCAGGGCGGGTCGCCCACTATTGGCGCGGCGGCTCGCCGGCGCTACAGTCGAGGCCTAAGTCAAGCAGGCCGGAGGCGCGGCGCGCATGCGCCGCACGCAACCAAGGGATCGGGAGGGAAGCATGGTCAGAAGCGCGCGGCTCGCGGCCATCGTCGGGCTCGGGCTGCTCGGCGCCTGTGCGCGGGCGGTCGACGACCCGCTCGCGGTCCATGATGTTTACTGGGGGCTGGCGCCCAATCCGACCTATCGCGGCGAGCTGCCGCAAGTGCTGTTCAGCGCGCCCGAGACGCCGGCCAAGCAGGGCCTGCTGTACACCGCGATGTCCGAGTCCGAGGTCGCAGCGCAATACTCCGGCCGGGCCGCGGCGGCCGATACCCCGGGCGACGTGCGCAGCGCGCTCGGCGAGGTGTTGTACGCGGTCGATCCCGACGAGGCCCCGGACTGGGGCGGCAAGTCGGCCGGCCTGGTGTCGGGCTGGGCGGGCGGCGGTTACGGCGTCCGCCGGGCGGCCGGCGAGATGGCGACCGACATTCGCGGCGCCAGCGCCGGGGGCTCGCCGGCGCTCAAGGACGCCGCGCCGCAGGCCGCGGACTGCGCCGACAATACGCTGAGCAGGGCGAACCAGATCGCGACCCTCAGCCACCAGGCGCTCGACGCCGCCACCGACCAGCCGGCGCTGCTGCAGCAGATCCACGACCTCGCCCTCCAGCTCCACGAGGGCGCCGGCACCGCCAGCGACAACGCGACCTGCGGCCTGCAGCAGGCCAAGCGGGATCTCGACCGGCTGGCGCACCCGGCCACGGGCGGCTGACCGCCGCGGCCAACGCTCTCAGGCACCGGCGGCGCGCGTCGGCTCGGCTTCGATCGCGGCCAGGAAGGCAGTTTCGAGGGTCGGAGCCTGCTCGCGCTGCTTGAGGTCGCCCGGGGCTCCGACCAAGCCGAGCCGGCCCTGGTGCAGCACGGCCACCCGATCGCAGAGCTCGTCCTGGTCGGCGAGGTCGTGCGAGCTCATGAGGATCGTCTGCCTGCGCGTCCGCCCGGCGGCCAGCTCCCGCTTGAGCCCGATCCGCGCCTTGGGATCCAGCCCGCTCATCGGCTCGTCCAGAATCAGGAGCGGGCGCTCGGTCAAGAGCGTCGCGAGCAGGCCGAGCTTCTGCGCCATGCCCTTGGAGTAGCTCCGGATCGGCCGGCTGAGGGCGGCGGGTTCGAGATCGAGTGCCGCGGCGCGCGCCGCGGTCACGGCGGTATCGACCGGCAGCTGGTAGAAGGCGAGGCTGAGACGAACGAAGTCGTGGCCGGTGAGATGGCCGGGCGGTTGAAAGCGCTCCGGCAGATAGGCGAGGCGCGCGCGGCTGCCCGGCGCCTCATGCGGCTCGCCGAACAGGCGCACGCTGCCGGACGCGGGTGCCACCAGCATCAGGATCGCCTTCAAGAGCGTGGTCTTGCCGGCGCCGTTGAGGCCGATCAGGCCCAGGGTCTCGCCCTGGCGCAGGGTCAGCGTGATGTCGTGCAGCACCGGGGTCCGGCCGTAGCGGGCGGCGAGCCCCTGGATTTCGATCGCCGGCGGCGCCGGGTCGGTCAAGGGGGGGATCCCACACTGCCTTCGACGATCCGGCCGCTCGCCATGAGATAGCTCTGATGGGGCCGGAGCTCGATCCGGATCGGGCTGGCGCCGGGGCCGATGCGCCAGGCGAGCACCACCGCCTCAACGGTCACCTGCAGGATCTCGATCGCCGGCGGGCGTACCCGGGGCGTGAAGCTCCGGCCGTTCAGCCAGATCCGCCAGTCGTCCGGCCCGTGATAGACGATCGCGGCGAGGTGGAGACTGGCGGCCGGCGCGGTCGGGGCGGCGCGCACGACGGGCACCGCCGCGAGTTGCTCGCCGGCCCGGGCGGCCTCGATCAGGCCGAGCGCCTGGCTCGAGAACAGGAACGCGTCGTCGTCCCCCTTGTGCGGCCCGGCATCGGCGGCGGCCGCGGGGGGCGCTTCGGCCGGCGCCGCGGCGAGCGGCGGGGCGGCCGACGTGGTCAGCAGCAGCACCGCCGCGAACAGCCAGCGGATGTTCATGACGTGCTCGGCGGCAGGGGATCGCGGCCCTGCCAGCGCAGCGCCCGCCATTCGAACTGCAGGCGGCCGTCGACCAGGTCGACGCGCTCGCCGGCACGCAGGCGCGCGAGCGAGCCCGGCTCGACCGCCGAGCGGCGTTGCAGGCTGAAGCTGACGACGCGGACGTTGCCCGGGAAGCCCGTGGCGACCGCGCGAACGAAGGCCAAAAGATCGATATCGGTGACCCCGGTCATATCGATGGTCACATCGCTGCTGAGGAGCGTCATGGCGGCGGGCCGATCAGGTCGCCGATCTCGGCCGGCGGGCAGACTTTGGGCACCACGGTCACCCGGCTGCCGAGCTGGCGGCGCAGCTGGTCGAGGGCGAGCACGTCGTAGGGATCGCACATCGCCACGAACACGTGGCTGCCCTCGCCGGACAGCGGCACGACCCGGTGCCGGAGCGCCACCTCCTTGGGGATCCTGGTGACCACCTCGGGATCGATCATCGCGGTCTTGGGGTCGAACTGCTCGTAGCCCGAGGCCTCGGCGAGCAGGGACGCCAGCATGTCGTGGCTGATGAAACCGAGGTCGACCAGCACGGTGCCGAGCATCCGGCCCGAGCGTTTCTGCTCGAACAGGGCCACCTCGAGCTGGTCGAGGGTGATCAGGCCGAGCTCGAGCAGACGATCGCCGATCCGCACCGCCGGCTTAGGTTCAGCGCTGGACTGGGTCCTCGGTCCGGTCGTGACTGGCACCGGGGCGAGGCCGCCATCGAGGCTCATGGGTCACCGCTCGTGGGGCGTCGCCATCGACCAGCTGGCTGACCGCGAGCGCGGCGGTCACGCCGGCGGGGCGGCGCGCAGGGTTGCCACCGTCCCGGGATTGCATCATCGGATGCTTGAGAAACCGTAAACGATGCCGGAGCCGGGCAACGCTCGGTGCAGGCGCCGGTCGTTCCTGGGCTCGAGGCCGCGGCTCTGCCCGCGCCAGCAAGTCTCGACGTCAGGTGAGACCGGATCTATCATCCAGCCCATGGCCAAGGCGATTCGCGCACCGGGCCCGATGACGGTCGAGGAGTTCCTCGACTGGGCCACAGCCCAGACGGAGGGGCGCTACGAGCTCGTGGACGGCGAGGTCGTCGCCATGGCGCCGGAGCGCATCGGGCACGCGCGCCTGAAAGCCGAGGTTTGGCTGGCGTTGCGAGAGGCGATCGCGACGCGCGGCCGGCCTTGCGAAGCCTTGGTCGACGGCGCCGGGGTCCGGATCGACGACCACTCGCTCTACATCCCCGACGTGATCGTCTATTGCGGCGACCGGCTGGCCGGCGATCAGCTCATGGTGCCGATGCCGCTCATCATCGTCGAAGTCCTGTCGCCCTCGACCGGCGACGTCGATACCGGCGGCAAGCTCGAGGGGTATTTCCGGCTGACCAGCGTGCGTCACTACCTGATCGTGAAATCCGACCGCCACGCGATCATCCATCACCGGCGCGGCGACGACGGGTCGGTGGCGACGCACATCGTCACGCAGGGCACCGTCGAGCTCGATCCGCCGGGGCTGACCCTGGACCTCGCGCGGCTCTACCTCTGAGAGGCGCCGCGGCGACGCTTGCGCGGCCCGTTGGCAAGCGCCATTTTGGGCCGAGGAGGCTCTCCCCATGGCCAAAGCGCTCGATCAGCCGTCGCTCTACGACCGGGACTACGTCGCCTGGCTCGAGGAGCAGGCGCGCCATTTGCGCGCCGGACGGTTCGCCATGCTCGATGTGGAGCACGTCGTGGAGGAACTCGAGAGCCTCATGTCGAGCGAGCGGCGGGAGCTGGAGAACCGGCTCGAAGTCCTGATCCACCATCTGTTGAAGTGGGACCATCAGCGCGACCAGCGCTCCAACCGCTGGCGTGCCACGGTCCAGGAGCAGCGGACGCGCATCCGACGCCTCCTGCGCATGAGCCCGAGCCTGAAGCGCGAGGTCGAACCGATGGCGCAGGACGTCTATCCTGACGCGGTCGAGCAGGCCGTCATCGAGACCGGGCTCAGTGATGCTGTCTTCCCGCAGAATTTGCCCTACACGGTCGAACAGATCTTCGAGCGCAGCCTGCCGGCCGAGGAGCTGCCCGAGCGGCGATCCCCACGAAAGAAACGTCCATGACCGAGCATCAGACCCTGACCGTCCGCCTGCATCCGAACGACAACGTCGTGACCGCGCGCATCCCGCTGATGCCGAACACCGCGGTCACGGCTGAGGGCCTCGCCGCCGCGGCGCGCATCCCGGCCGGCCACAAGATCGCGACCCGGCCGATCGCCAAGGGCGAGCCGGTGCGCAAATACGACCAGATCATTGGCTTCGCGAGCCAGGAGATCCAGCCCGGCGAGCACGTTCACGTGCACAACGTCGAGATGCACGACTTCGCCCGCGACTACGCCTTCGGCAGCGAGGCGAAGCCGACCGCGTTCGTGCCCGAGGACCAGCGCGCGAGCTTCGAGGGCTTCCTCAGGCCGTCCGGCAAGGCGGGCACGCGCAACTTCATCGGCGTGCTCTCGACGGTCAACTGCTCGGCGACCGTCTGCCATCTGGTCGCCGAGACCTTCCCCAAGGACGAGCTCGCTGGCTACGCCAACGTCGATGGCATCGTGGCGCTGACCCACGGCACCGGCTGCGGCATGGCCGATCGCGGCGACGGATTTGCCGCGCTCCAGCGGACGCTCTGGGGTTATGCGCGCCATCCGAACTTCGCGGGCGTGCTGATGATCGGCCTGGGCTGCGAGGTCAACCAGATCGACTTCCTGCTGGAGGCCTATCAGATCAAGCGGGGGCCGCATTTTCGCACGATGACGATGCAGGGCACCGGCGGGACGCGCAAAACCATCGAGCGGGCGCAGGCGATGATCCGCGAGATGCTGCCGCATGCCAACGAGGCGACGCGCCAGAGGGTCTCGGCCAGCGAGCTGTCGGTCGCCCTCCAGTGCGGCGGCTCGGACGCTTACTCCGGGATCACCGCCAACCCGGCGCTGGGAGCCGCCTGCGACCTCCTGGTCCGCCACGGCGGCACCGGCATCCTCGCCGAAACGCCCGAAATCTATGGCGCCGAGCACCTGCTCACCCGCCGCGCGATCTCGCGCGAGGTCGGGGAAAAGCTGGTCGAGCGGATCAAGTGGTGGGAGGACTACTGCGCCCGCAACGGCGGCGAGATGAACAACAACCCCTCGCCCGGCAACAAGGCGGGCGGGCTCACGACCATCCTTGAGAAATCGCTCGGCGCCGCCGCCAAGGGCGGCACAACCAACCTGACCGGGGTCTACAAATACGCCGAGCCCGTGACCGCGCGCGGCTTCACCTTCATGGACAGCCCCGGCTACGACCCGGCCTCGGTGACCGGCCAGGTGGCCTCGGGCGCCAACCTCGTCTGCTTCACGACCGGCCGCGGCAGCTGCTTCGGCTTCAAGCCCGCACCCTCGATCAAGCTCGCCACCAACACCGAGATGTACCGGCGCATGGAAGAGGACATGGACGTCAACTGCGGCATCATCCTGGATGGCGAGGCGACGCTGGAGCAAATGGGCCAGCAGATCTTCGATCTGTTCCTCGAGGTCGCCTCCGGCCGGCGCACCAAGTCCGAGGAGCTCGGCCTCGGCAACCACGAGTTCACGCCCTGGCAGATCGGCGCCGTGATGTAGCGCATCGCGGCAGCTGGCAGTTTATGACCCGTGCGCCCCGATCAACGCGCCGCTCCCCGGCACAGGCGGGAGGGGCGCGAAACCGTCTGGTCGGGGCGCTAGCAAGGGTGGCGCAAGCCAAGTCGTGCGCTGTCACGCAATTGACAAAGAGCGGGCAGACGCCTAGTTCGTGTGCAGCGCACAATCCTTACCCGCGAGAGCTGTGCCGCGGGTGGGGCGTGCCGGATCGCCAAGGAGCTGCCGAGCGATGAAGGTCCTCGTCGCGGTCAAGCGTGTCGTTGACTACAACGTCAAGATCCGGGTCAGGACTGACGGCTCCGGGGTCGAGACCGCGAACGTCAAGATGTCGATGAACCCGTTCGACGAGATCGCCAACGAGGAGGCGATCCGGCTGCGCGAGGCCGGCACCGCGAGCGAGGTGGTGGCGGTCTCGCTCGGCGAGGCGAAGTGCCAGGAGACGCTGCGGACCGCGCTCGCCATGGGCGCCGACCGGGCGATCCACGTCCAGAGCGACGCCGAGCTGCAACCGCTCGCGGTCGCAAAGCTCCTGAAGGCGGTCGTGGAACGCGAGCAGCCAGGCCTGGTCATCCTCGGCAAGCAGGCGATCGATGACGACAGCAATCAGACCGGGCAGATGCTGGCGGCGCTGCTCGGCTGGCCGCAGGGCACCTTCGCCTCCAAGCTTGCGTTCGCGGACGGCGAGCTGCAGGTGACCCGCGAGGTCGACGCCGGGCTCGAGAAGGTGGTCCTCAAACTGCCGGCGATCGTGACCACGGATCTCCGCCTGAATGAGCCGCGCTACGCGAGCCTGCCGAACATCATGAAGGCCAAGAAGAAACCGATCGACGTGCTGACGCCCGCCGAGCTGGGTGTCGACGTGACGCCGCGGATCAAGATCCTCAAGGTCGAGGAGCCGGCCAAACGGCAGGCGGGCGTCAAGGTCCAGAATGTCGCCGAGCTGGTCGACAAGCTGCGGCGCGAGGCGAAGGTGATCTGATGCCGGTCCTGGTCCTGGCCGAACACGACAATCAGGGGCTCGCATCGGCGACCCTGCATGCGGTGACCGCCGCACGCGCGCTCGATGACACGATCGATCTGCTGGTCGCGGGTCAAGGCTGCGGGCCGGTTGCCGCGGCTGCGGCCAAGGTCGCGGGCGTCGCCCGGGTGCTGCAGGTCGAGCACGCCGCCTATGCCGAGCCGGTCGCCGAGGACTTTGCCCTGCTCCTCCAGGCCCTGGCCGGCGACTATGGCGCGGTCCTGGCCGCCTCGACCACCCACGGCAAGAATGTCATGCCGCGGCTGGCGGCCCTGCTCGACGTGGCGCAGCTGTCGGACATCGTCGAGGTGGTCGGCCCGGACACCTTCAAGCGCTACATCTACGCCGGCAACGCCCTCGCGACGGTCCAGACCAGCGATCGGATCAAGGTGATCACGGTGCGCACCACGGGCTTCGACCCGGCGCCGGCCGAAGGCGGTGCGGCGGTCATCGAGGCGCGCGATCCGGCCGATCCGGCCGGTCTGTCCCGGTTCGTCGGTCGCGAGGTCAGCGGCGGCGAGCGGCCCGAGCTGACCTCGGCCCGGATCGTGGTCTCGGGCGGCCGCGGCATGGGCAGCGGCGCGAACTTCAAGATCATCGAGGAGCTGGCCGACGTGCTCGGGGCCGCGGTCGGCGCGTCGCGCGCCGCGGTCGATGCCGGCTACGTGCCGAACGAGTATCAGGTCGGCCAGACCGGCAAGATCGTCGCTCCGGACCTCTACGTGGCCGTCGGCATCTCCGGTGCGATCCAGCACCTGGCCGGCATGAAGGACAGCAAGGTGATCGTGGCGATCAACAAGGACGAGGAGGCGCCGATCTTTCAGGTCGCCGACTACGGCTTGGTCGCCGACCTGTTCAAGGCCGTGCCGGAGCTCGCCGCCGAACTCCGCAAGTCCAGTTGAGCCGCTCCCTTGCCGCGCGATTGGCGAACGATGTCCCAAATGAGCCGTGACCACGACCTGCCCCCGGTTCCCGAGATCCGCCGGATCGGCGTGGTCGGTGCGGGCCAGATGGGCGGCGGCATCACTGAGGTGGCAGCCCTTGCCGGCTTCGAGGTCTGTCTCCTGGACGTCAGCCAGGAGCAGCTCGACCGGGCGCGCGAGCGGATCGACGGCCGGCTCGCGCGGCGGGTCGCCAAGGGCACGCTCACCGAAGCCGAGCGGCAGGCGGCGCTCGACCGGGTGGCGCTCGCCACCGGCTACGACGCGCTCGAGGACTGCCAGCTGGTGGTCGAGGCGGCGACCGAGAACGAGGTGATCAAGCGCCAGATCTTCGCCGAGGTGATCAAGCACCTGGCCAAGGACGCGCTGATCGCGACCAACACCTCGTCGATCTCGATCACGCGCCTGGCCGCCGGCACCGACCGGCCCGAGCGCTTCATGGGCATGCACTTCATGAACCCGGTGCCGGCGATGAAGCTGGTCGAGCTGATCCGCGGCATCGCGACCGACGAGGCGACCTTCCGGGCGATCCGGGCGATCACGGAGAAGCTCGGCAAGACCGCGGTCACCGCCGAGGACTTTCCGGCCTTCATCGTCAACCGCATCCTGTTGCCGATGATCAACGAGGCGGTCTATACGCTCTACGAGGGGGTCGGCAACGTCGAGTCGATCGACACCGCCATGAAGCTTGGCGCCAATCACCCGATGGGACCGCTCGAGCTCGCCGACTTCATCGGCCTCGACACCTGCCTTGCGGTCATGCAGGTGCTCTACGACGGCCTGGCGGATTCCAAATACCGGCCCTGTCCGCTGCTGGTCAAATACGTCGAGGCCGGCTGGCTCGGCCGCAAGACCCGGCGCGGGTTCTACGACTACCGGGGCGAGACGCCGGTTCCGACCCGGTGAGCCGGCGTGGCCGTCAGGGCTCGGGGGTCTTGACCGTGCCGACGATCCGTTCGATCGCGTACTCTTTGATCCGCCGCCCGGAGGCGAAGATCACGAGCTCGCCGATCAGGCCGAGCGCCAGGATCTGAATGCCGAGCACGATCAGCAGGACGGCCAGAATCAGGGCCGGACGGTCGCCCAGCCCGACCCCGTAGACCAGCTTGGCGATCACCAGGGTCCCGGTCGACACCAGGCCGAGCAGCAGGATCGGCATGCCGACCATGCCGAAGAAGCGGAGCGGCTTCTTGGTGAACTTCAGGACCAGGTAGAGCGCCAGGATATCGAGCGCGACGCCGATCCGGTTCCAGAAGCTGAGCTTGACCCCGGCGCGGCCGGTGCGGCCAGCGCGCACGTCGACCTCGCTGATCCGAAAGCCCCGCTCGCTCGCGACCAGCGGCAGGAAATGCGGCTGCACGCCGTGCAGGGCGATCGCCTCGATCACCGGCCGCCGCCAGGCGCGCACCCGGCAGACCAGATCCGTGAAGGAATGACCGAACAGCTGCCGCAGCAGCCAGTGGAACGCCCGCGCCTGAAGCCGGCGCAGCATCGAGCTGACCGGCGGCCGCCGCCCGACCGCCACCTCGCAGTCATCGAGGGCGGCGACCACCCGCGGGATGTCAGCCGGCTGGACCTGAAGATCGGCCGGCAGCGTGAGGATGATGTCGCCCTGAGCATGTCTGAAGCCGCTGAACAACGCCTCGGCCTCGCTCAGCCGCTGGCCGAAGACTACGATCAGCGGGCGCTCCCCCCGTTCCTGCAGACGCTTGAGGTCGGCGAGCGCCCGCTCGCTCTGGCTGCTCAGGACGTAGATCAGCTCGTAAGGCTGGCCGACGCGCTCGACCGCCGCCTTATAAGCGTCGTAGACCTCGAGCACGTCGCTTCGGTCCTGAAACATCGGCACGATCACCGACAGGGTGATCGGCGTGTCCGCGGGCTGCGAGGACGGCTCGATCGGCGCCGGAGCCGGAGTGATCGCGCTGAACTCGCCGATTTGCTGCTGCGCATGCATGCCAGAGGACCAATCTCGGAGCGACTGGAGGCGCGCTACCGCCGGTCGGGATGGGATGGCGCGCCGGACGCCGGCCGGCGCCACGCCCGCATGGGCTGCATGTCCCAATCGTCGGGCGCCATCTGATAGATCAGATACCCGATCAGCCCGATCAGGACCAGGAACAGCGACAGGGCGCCGAACAGGATTGAGACGCCCATCGAGACCACGACCGGGGACGCCTCCCTCAAGAGGGCATCATAGATCGCGACCAGGGCGCAGGCCAGGCTGAGCGCGCCGGCGAGCGCGGCGCTGCCGACGAAGCAGTAGAGCGGCCGGGCGGCGAACAGCAGCAGCGTCTTGATCGCGAGCAGGTCGGCCAGCACCTTGTAGGCCCGGGACAAGCCGTATTTCGACCGGCCATAGCGCCGGGCATGATGCTTGACCTTGATCTGGGCGATCCGGAGGCCGGCCAGCGAGCTCATCGCCGGGATGAAGCGGTGCATCTCGGAGTAGAGCGGCACCCGCCTGATCAGCTCGGCGCGGTAGGCCTTGAGCGAGCAGCCGTTGTCCTTGATGTCGACGCCGGTAACCCTGGCGATCAGCCGGTTCGCCAGCACCGAGGGCAGGCGGCGCGAGAGCAGCGTGTCCTGACGCTGGTGGCGCCAGCCGACGACCAGATCGTAGCCTTCCCCGATCTTGGCGAGCAGCTCCGGGATGTCGGCCGGATCGTTCTGCAGATCGGCGTCCATGGTCACCAGCGTGGCGCCCGCGGCATGCTCGATGCCGGCCACCATGGCGGCCGTCTGGCCGCAGTTGCGCCGGAACTTGATCACCTTGACCCGCGGATCGTCGGCGGCCAGCGCGGCGCAGCGGGCGAAGGTGTGATCCCGGCTGCCGTCGTCGACGAAGAGGATCTCGAAGGTCAGCGCCAGCGGCGTCACGGCGCCAACGATCGCCTCGTACAGCGGCCCGACGCTCGCCTCCTCATCGAAGGCCGGAACGATCACCGACAGGTCGAGCGGAACCGTCCCCGGCGGCCGCACGTCATCGCCGGCCGTCTGCTCGATCTGTCCCTCCCGATCGCTGATCAAGCGATGCTTGCCAACCCTAATCGACCCGGCTCCGAGACCGGCCGCCAAGGCCGCCGATCGGCTGCGGTCTCGAGTGGTTGCCAGCGAATGTACGGGCTTCAGGACCAGCTGTAAACCTGGCAGGCGCGCTCTGCCGCGGCTTGATCGGTGGCGGCCGCGGGATAGCTTGACCACAATGAGGCGGGCGCCAGGCAGGGGTGCGTCATGACCAGCTCGAGCTCCGACCGGCTGCCGATCAAGATCGATCCGACCTCCAACGGCGAATTCCGGCCGGTGCCGCTCACCGAGACCGTGGCCCGGGCGAACGCGCTCGCCGCCGAGCGCCTGACCGAGCATGCGGCGCGCCTGGGCCTCGCGCGGCGCGCGTTCCTCCAGTCCCTGTGCGGGGCCGCGACCACGCTCCTGACCCTGAATCACGCGTTCGCCGCGCGCGGCAACACCGGCGGCGCCTTCCGCCTGCCGGCCACGGCGGCCTTCGAGCCCGCGGCCGCGGAGCGCGCGCTTGCCGGCGACGAATTCATCTTCGACGTCCAGACCCACATGGTCGATCCGGCTGGCAAGTGGCGGACCAACGCGGGCCAGTACTGGGAGCAGATCCTGGCGCGCTTCCCGCAAGGGTCCTGCGGCGATGCCGACCCGGTCGACTGCTTTTCGGCCGAGCAGTTCATCAAGCACGTGTTCCTGGACAGCGACACCGACCTCGCGGTGCTGAGCTTCGTGCCGGAGCTGCCGGAGAGCAATCCTTTGTCGCTCGAGGAGGCCCTGCGGGTGCGCGTGCTGGTCGAGCAGATGGCAGGCGCGCATCGCCTCTTCCTGCATGCCATGGTGGTTCCCAACGCCCCCGCGATCCGGCCGCTCGAGCTGATGGCGGAGGCGGTCCGGCGCTATCCGATCGCGGCCTGGAAGTGCTACACGCAATGGGGCCCGGACGGGGTCGGCTTCGAGCTCGACGACCCGGCGGTCGGCATCCCGTTCATCGAGCAGGCCCGCGCGCTCGGCGTGCGCACCATCTGCATCCACAAGGGCCTGCTGTTTGCAGGCTTCCCAGAGCAGTACGGACGCTGCACCGACGTCGGCCGCGCCGCCAGGCGCTATCCGGACATGAACTTCATCATCTACCACTCGGGCTTCGAAGCCGGCAGGGCGGAAGGGCCGTTCGATCCCGCCCACGCCGGGCAGGGCGTCGACGTCCTGATCAAGTCGCTGCAGGACAACGACATCGGCCCGAACGGCAATGTCTTTGCCGAACTCGGCAGCACGTGGCGCTTCGTGATGCGCGATCCGACCACCGCGGCGCATCTGCTCGGCAAGCTCTTGCGGCACGTCGGCGAGGACAACGTGCTCTGGGGCACCGATTCGATCTGGTACGGCTCGCCCCAGGACCAGATCCAGGCGTTCCGCAGCTTCCAGATCGCCGAGGCGCTGATCGAGCAGCACGGCTATCCGGTGCTGACGCCGGAACTCAAGGCCAAGGTGTTCGGCCTGAACGGCGCCCGGGTCTATGGCATCGAGGTGCCGGAGCGGCGGCGGAAGGCGGCGCTCGATCCGATCGCACAGCGCAAGACGGTCTATCGGGAGCAGGCGGACCCGACCTTCGAGACTTTCGGGCCGCGGACCGACCGCGAGTTCGAGGCGCTGCTTGCCGAGCGCGTCGGGCTGCCGGCCTAGCCGCATTTCGCGCACGGACTACCGGATCCGGCCGGAAGCTTCGGCAGCCCTCGACGTGACGTACCTCGGCGGGCAACAGTCTGTTTGGCAGGCCAACTCGGCGCGTTGTAGACTTCGGTCTTTGCCTTGCCCAAGCTCGAGCCGGTTTTGGGCTGTGTGACATGCCGGCCGGCGTCCGCAGCGCGCACCTCATCTCTCAGGATGATTGGATCGCCAGATGACTCGGATGGCCCGGATCCTCGCTGCCCTCGGACTGGCACTCGGCATCCTGGCGGCGCTGGCGCTGCTGGCGGCCGGCCCCGGATATCGCTTCGGCCTCTGGCCGCTCGCCGGGGGCTTCGCGATCCTGCGCTACGCGGCCTACGCCGGGCTCGCGGCGGCGGTGGTGGCGGCAGTGGGCCTGGCCTGCGGGGTCGCCGGCGGGCCGAAACGCGCAGTCTGGCAGGCGCTCGCGGGGCTGCTGATCGGACTGATCGTCTTCGGGGTGCCCTGGAGCCATTTGCGGGCGGCGCGCGCGGTGCCGCCGATCCACGACATCACGACCGATCCCGACGATCCGCCAGCGTTCGATGATGCCATCCTGTCGCTGCGCGCCGGCGCGGCCAATCCCGCCACCTACGGCGGCCCGGAGGTCGCAACGCAGCAGCGCCAGGCCTATCCCGACATCCAGCCGCTGGTGGTCAAACTGCCGACCGATCGCGCCTTCGATCTGGCGCTCGAAGCGGCCCGGACGCTCGGCTGGCGGATCGTCGCGACCGCACCGGAGCAGCGGCGGATCGAGGCGAGCGATCAGACCTTCTGGTTCGGCTTCATCGACGACATCGTGGTCCGCATCAGCCCCGCAGGCGCGGGCAGCCGGATCGACGTCCGCTCGGTCTCGCGGGTCGGCAAGAGCGATACCGGCACCAACGCCGCCCGGATTCGCGCCTACCTCGCCCAGATCCGCGCTGAACTCCCGACTGCAGACCGGTGACCGCCCGAAGGATCCGACCGGGCGCCGCGGCCGTCGGCCGAAGCCGCGGCCGCGGCTACGCTCCGGGGCGCGATCAGTCGCCCACCTGAACCCGGCTCGACACCTGCGCGGCCCGTTTCACCGGCAGCCCCGCCGCCTGCAGGCGCCGTCCCGAGCTGCAGCTGATCTTGAGATAATGCTCGTTGTCGAGATAGCCGGCGAGGGCGCCGCCCGCGATGTAGGCCTGACCATGCAGGCCACACTCGACCAGGCTCATGGCCTCCGGGCCCTGAACCACGGTGTCCGCGGTCTCCGGCCCACACTCGGCCTGCGGCGTAGCGAGGGCACAAATCAAAACCAAGGTCTGCATCATCATCGTCGCGATCCCTTCTAGACCCATGTCGAGCCTCGGAACCGTCTCCCTCGTTGCGCCTTTCAACCTGCTTTGTGCTCATGCAATCCTGGTGCCAGCCCCAGATGACGCCGAAACCGTTAAGGATTGGTTAATGAGCTAAGTAAGGCGAAATTCGCGATCGAAGCTGTGAATGGGCTCACATGCACCCGATGAGAACCATCGGCGCCTACCCGAGGCCGGACGGCGCTCCGATTCGAGATTGGTTCCAGCCGGAAGGCGCCACTGACGCAGCCCAGCCGACCGCGCCTCCATGTGCGCCACTACGGTCAGCGGCTGAGAGGAATCCTCGATAGCGCGACCATCGAAGTGTGCGCGCGCAGGCGGAGCTCGGGATCGACGGTCCGCCCCACGTCGAGATGCGGCGTGAGACCGACAATGCGGCGCACAGCCTTTAACCCGAGCGCCTGTTGGGTATTTTGTCGACCTGGGCGTGACTGAGGGATAAGACTTTACCCTGTAATATTCGCAGCTCAGCGGAGGGCATACCATGGCTCCGCGCACCGAGCGGAAGCTCGCGGCGATTCTGGCCGCGGACGTGGTCGGTTACAGCCGCCTGGTCGGCGACGACGAGGCCGGTACGATTGCGCGTCTGAAGGCGCTTCGGAAAGACTTCATCGAGCCGCTGATCGCCGAGTATCACGGCCGGGTGGTCAAGCTGATGGGCGACGGCGCGCTGGTCGAGTTCGCGAGCGCGGTCGATGCGGTCGAATGCGCGGTCGCGATCCAGAAGCGCGTGGCCGAGCGGGAAGCGGCGGTTCCGGACGACCGGCGGCTCACGTTCCGGATCGGCATCAATGTCGGCGACATCATCGTCGAGGACGGCGACATCCTGGGCGATGGAGTCAATGTAGCGGCGCGCCTCGAGGGCCTGGCCGAGCCCGGCGGCATCTGCATCGCCCGCAACGTCTGGAACCAGGTCAAGGCGAAGCTCGGTCTGCCGTTCGAGCCGATGGGCGAGCATCGGGTCAAGAACATCGCCGAGCCGGTCACCGTCTACCGCGTCAACCTGGACGTACCCGGGCGCGCTCCGGGCCGCCGGCCGACATGGAAGCAGCGCCGCTCGCAGGCGGCCGCGGCGGGGGTCGTCCTGCTCCTGGCGCTCGGCGCCGGCGGTGCGTGGTACAACCTCAGGCCGCGGCCGGAAGCAATGAGCGCGGTCGGTACGGTGGGCCAAGCGGCGGCGGCCAAACCGGCGCTGCCTCTGCCCGACAAGCCCTCGATCGCGGTGCTGCCGTTCGAGAACCTCTCGGGCGACCCCAAGCAGGAGCGCCTCGCCGGCGGCATCACCGAGGACGTGATTACCGATCTGTCGCGCTTTCACGAGCTGTTCGTGATCGCCCGCAACTCGACCGAGGTCTACAAGGGCAAGCCCGTGGACATCCGCCAGGTCGGGCGCGAGCTCGGAGTGCAGTACGTGCTCGAGGGCAGTCTGCAGATCGACGCCAAGCAAGTGCGCATCACCGCCCAGTTGATCGACACCACCAGCGGCAATCACGTCTGGGCGGAACGCTACGATCGCCCGGTCGAGCAAGTGTTCGCGATTCAGGACGAGGTCACTCAAACGATCGCGGCGTCCCTGGCCGGCATGCACGGCGTCGTCGCCCGCGCCGGTCGCGATGGCGCCCGGCGCAAACCTCCGGGAAACCTTCAGGCCTACGAAGATTACCTGCTCGGAATCGAGCACAAGCACCGCTTCACGCAAGAGGACAACCGGAAAGCCAAGGAACTCTTGACGAAAGCGATCGAGCTCGATCCGAGCTTCGCTCGTGCCTATGTCGGCTTGGCCATGGCGCAGGCCGTCGCGATCGACAACGGCTGGACGAATTCAAGGCAGGAATCCCTGGACGCGTGGTTAAAGGCCGTGCGCACCGCGCTCGCCTTGGATCCCTACGACAGTCAAGCCTATGCAATGCTTGGCGACTACTACCTATACATTGGCGATACTGAGCACAGTTTTGCCGAGCTCGAACGAGGGGTGAACCTCAATTCCAATGACGCCGACGTAATCCTGATCGCCGCGTGGGGCATGCCCTGGTTCGGCAAGCCGGAGCATGCGGCCGAGCTGGCCGATCGTGCCGTCCGCCTCAACCCCAACTATCCAGACTGGTATCGGCAGGGCCTGCTGCCCGTGTATTTCTTTACGGGTCAATATGATCGCGCCCTGGCCGTGACGCAGAGCCGGCTGAACCCGGACATGTGGGATTTCGTCTATCGGCCGGCCGTCTATGTTGAGCTCGGCCGGATGGCAGATGCCGCCAAGGCGGCCTCGGATCTTCTGCAACGCAACCCCGAGTACTCTGCCGAGCGCTGGTTAAATGACACGGGCAAGCTTGCCCGCGACATCGAGCTACACCTCTTCCTCGACGCCAACCGCAAGGCCGGGCTGCCGATCTGCGCAACCGAGGCGCAGCTGGCGAAGTCTCCGGATATGACGCGTTTGCCGCAGTGCGAGCAACAGCGGTTGAAGAGCTGAGGCGGCAAAAGCGCCGGCTACTGGGTGCTGGTCGGCGCCTGCGGGTTGCCCGGGTCCTCGGCGTGGCGGGTGAGGGCGGTCGGGCCGTTGGTCTGGGCGGCTGCGGTCTTGGACTGCTTGTTGTGCTCGATGCCCTTGCTGACCGCGGTCCCGGCGCCCGCACCCACGGCGGCGCCCGCGACCGCCCCGACCGGGCCGCCGATGAGCGCGCCCGCGGCCATGCCGCCGAGCCCGCCGGTGGCCGCCCTCTGCTCGGTGTTGCTGCCGCAGGCGGCCAGGAAAAGAAGTGCGCCCAAGGCGAGCGCGCCGCCGGGTGTCGTCCGCATCTGAGATGCTCCAACTGGTCGGTTGGCCTTTCGTTCGGGACCATCAACGGCGCCGGGCCCACGGGGGTTCCCCGGGCCGCCGGCGGCGAACCTGCGCGGCGCCTCAGGTCAGATGGTCAGGATCAGCTGGCGTGGCGCGGTCGCGGCCGGCGGGCCGAAGTTGGAGGCGGTGAGCCCGAGCAGGCGGACCGGCCGGCGGGGCGGCGCGGGGTGGTGTAGGAGCCAGCGGGCGAGCGCCATCAGCTCATCGGCCGAGTGCACCGGATCGGCCCGCGTGTGCTGGCGGCTGTTGAGCGTGAAGTCGGCATGCTTGATCTTGAGGGTCACGGTGCGGCCGAACAGGTCGGCCTTCGCCATCCGTTCAGCGACCCGCTCGGCGATCGGCCGGAGTGTCTCGAGCATCGCCTCCGGGTCGCTCAGATCGCGCTCGAAGGTCTCCTCGGCGCCGATCGATTTGTACGGCCGGTCGGGCGACACTTGCGCGCTCGTCCTGGCCGCGCGCGATCCTGAAATAGTGCCGGCCGACCTTGCCGAAACGGTGGACCAGCTCGGCCTCGGAGCGCTCCCGCAGATCGGCGCCGGTCGCGATGCCGGCGTCCTTCATCTTGCGCGCGGTCACCGGGCCGATGCCGAAGAAGCGCTCGATTGGCAGCCCCGCGACGAACGCCAGCGCGTCCTCCGGGCGGATCACGAACAGGCCGTCCGGCTTGTCCATGGCCGAGGCGACCTTGGCCAGGAACTTGTTGAACGAGACTCCGGCCGAGGCGGTAAGCCCGGTGGCCTCGAAGATCTCGCGCTTGATCGCGCGCGCGATCAGGGTCGCGGACGGCGGCCCGCACTTGGGTGCCGTGACGTCGAGATAAGCCTCGTCCAGCGACAGCGGCTCCACGAGGTCGGTGTACCTGGAAAAGATCTCGCGGATTTGGCGGCTCGCCGTCTGATAGGCGTCGAAACGGGTGCGCACGAAGATCAGCCCGGGGCAGAGGCGGCGCGCCTGGAAGCCCGGCATCGCCGAGCGCACGCCGAAGACGCGCGCCTCGTAGCTTGCCGCCATGACCACGCCGCGCGGGCCCCCGCCGCCGACCGCGACCGGTTTTCCCCGGAGCTCCGGCTGGTCGCGCTGCTCGACCGAGGCGTAGAACGCATCCATGTCGACGTGGAGGATCTTGCGCAGCGAGGGCGCGACGGGCACGATTTGGCTTCTGGCCACGTCCCCGCGCATACCTATCGACGGGCCTGTGCCTCAGCTCCTTGGACGCGGCTCTGCGATCCGCAGATCGCGACAGATCTTGCGCGTCAGGAACTCGTTGACCTCGCGATGGCGTGGCACGGTCGTCACGCGGCCCTCTGGGAGATTGATGTAGACCGTGTGGTTGGCGCCCTCACGTAGAAGCGTGCAGCCGTGCGCTGCCAGATGCCGGATCAGATCGCGTCGCTTCACTCAGCCGGGATCCGGATCGCTTCGCGGATCACCTCCTCAGCACCAGAACCCTCTTGGGCCAGGGCCCGGTTGGCTTCGACCACGAGCTGCGCCGCCTCGCGCAGATTGCGTCGCGCCTCCGCCAACGTTGCACCCTGCGTGTTGGCGCCCGGAAGTTCCTCGACGAAACCGATATAGCCCTCCGGGACCTTGCGGAATACAGCCGTCAACTCGAGCTGCCTCGACTTTGCCTGGGCCACGAGTGATCGCTCCTGCTGTGGTCGGAGCATTCTAGAGCCGCTCCTTGGGATCGTACAGCTTGAGCACGGCGAGGCCGTCGAGGTCGCCCTGGCCCTTGGCGACCAGGATGCGGTAGAGCGCGGCCGCCTGGGCGCTCATCGGGGTCGGCACGTTCAGCTGTTTGGCGAGACCCTGGACCATGTCGAGGTCCTTGAGCACCTGGCGCGCGTAGCCGGCGGGCGCGAAGTCGCGCGCGACCAGGCGCGGGTAGAGCCGCTCGAGCATCCTGCTGCCGGCGTAGCCGGCGCCGAGCGCCTCGGGGATCTTCGCGGCGTCGACCCCGCCCGCCTCGGCCAACGCCAGCGCCTCGGCCAGAATGCAGTAGTTGGTGAGCACCAGCACCTGGTTGACCATCTTGGTGACCTGGCCGGCGCCGACCGGGCCCATGTGGGCGCACTGCCCGAGATCGGCCAGGACCGGCTGAACCCGCGCCAGATCCTCGGCGCTGCCGCCGGCCATGATCGCGAGCGTGCCGGCGGCGGCCGCGGGCGGGCCGCCCGAGACCGGGGCGTCGACCCAGGCCATGCCGGTCTCGGCGCGCAGCCGCTCCGCGAACGCCTTGGTGGTCCCGACCTCGGTGGTCGAGTGATCGACCAGCAGCTTGGCCGCGCTGCCGCCGGCGGCGACCCCCTCCGGGCCGAACACCGCCGCCTCCAGGTCGCCGCCGGTCATCACGCAGACGTGCACCTGATCGCTGATCCGCGCCACTTCGGCCGCCGAGCCGGCGGGCGCGACCCCATGGCCGCGCGCGGCCTCGACCTTGTCCGCCATGATGTCATAGCCGGTCACGGCATGGCCGCAGGCGACCAGCCGGCGAGTGAATGCCTGGCCCATCAGGCCGAGGCCGATGAAGCCGATCCGCCGCCGGTCCCCGGCCATGGTGCACCCTCCCGCGGTTTCGAGCCGGCATCGATTATGGCCGCAGGGCCGCCGCCCTGACCAGCCCGTGCGCCCGCCTGACCCCGCAGCGGCACGCTCGTGCGGCAGGCACGTCGGCCGGCGATCTCGGCCCTCTGGTCAAGCGGGCCAGATCGCGCCATAGTGCGCTCAAGAACAGGCTCGATCCTGTCGGATCCGGGCCGTGGCGGGTCAGCGGAGGCCATGGATGGCGCTTCTGGAGCTGCGCGGCGTCGCCAAGCATTTCGGCGCGATCGAGGCGCTCAAGGGCGTCGACCTCGACCTCGAGCCCGGTGAGGTTTTGGGCCTGATGGGCGACAATGGCGCCGGCAAGTCGACGCTGGTCAAGATCATCGCCGGCAACTTCCCGGCATCCGAGGGCGAGATCCGGCTCGGCGGCACGGTCAAGCATTTCCACCGCCCGGTCGACGCCCGCGCCGAAGGCATCGAGGTGGTCTATCAGGACCTGGCGCTGTGCAACAATCTCAGCGCCGCCGAGAACGTGTTCCTGGGGCGCGAGGCGAAGCGCACGTTCGGCTTCTTCAAGATCATCAACTACCCGGCCATGTACGAGCGCGCCGCCGCGTTGTTCGGCGAGCTCAAGTCGGAAACCCGGCCGCGCGACCTGGTCAAGCAGATGTCGGGCGGCCAGCGCCAGGCGGTGGCGATCGCCCGCACCCGGCTGTCGGACGCCAAGATCGTGCTGATGGACGAGCCGACCGCGGCGATCAGCGTCCGCCAGGTGGCCGAGGTGCTGGACCTGATCCGCAGGCTGCGCGACCAGGCGATCGCGGTCGTCCTGATCAGCCACCGCATGCCCGACGTGTTCGCCGTGTGCGATCGGATCGCCGTGCTCCGGCGCGGCACCAAGGTCGCCGAGAAGGCGATTGCCGACAGCTCGCCCGAAGAAGTGACCGGCCTCATCACCGGCGCGATCCGTACCGCCTGAAGGTGCCGCAATGCGCGAGACAGAGACCGTCCGTACCGGCGTCGAGATCGACGACGTCACCGGCACCAAGGAGCGCAGCCTCGGCCAGCGGGTGCTCGCGAGCCAGCCGTTCTGGATCACGATCGCGCTGGTCGTCATCTGCCTCGGCATGAGCTGGATCGAGCCGCAGGCCTTCCCGTCGCTCGACAATTTCTACAACATCACCCGCAACTTCGCCTTCATCGGCATCATGGCGATGGGCATGACCGCGGTGATCCTGACCGGCGGCATCGATCTCTCGGTCGGCTCGATCATGGGCGTGGTCGGGGTCGCGACCGGCCTGGTGCTGCAGGCCGGTTATTCGGCGTTCGCCGCGATCCTGGTCGGCCTGGTCACCGGCGCGTTCGCCGGCGCGATCAACGGTGCCCTGATCGCCTATCTCCAGCTGTCGCCGTTCGTCGTCACCCTCGGCATGTTGTCGATCGCCCGCTCGATCGCGATCGTCTTGTCCCAGAACAAGATGATCTACGAGTTCGGGCCGGACGGCGATCTTTTCAACAACATCGGCGGCGGCCAGACGCTCGGCATCGCGCACCCGGTGTGGATGCTGGTGTTCCTGGCACTGCTGTTCGGCTTCGTCTTCCACCTGACCAGCTGGGGCCGCTACCTGTTCGCGATCGGCGGCAACGAGAACGCGGCGCGCCTGACCGGCGTGCCGGTCGATCGGATCAAGCTGCAGGCCTACATCGTCTCCGGGCTGACGGCGGCGATCGCCTCGGTCATGCTGACCGGCTGGCAGGGCTCGGCGCTCAACAACATGGGCATCGGCTGGGAGCTGCGGGTGATCGCCGCGACCGTGATCGGCGGCACCAGCCTGATGGGCGGCGAAGGCGGCGCCTACGGCGCGCTGATCGGCGCGGCCCTGATCGAGGTGATTCGCAATAGCCTGCTGATGGCCGGCGTTGACTCCAACTGGCAGGGCACCTTCGTCGGCCTGTTCATCATCTTCGCGGTCTTGCTCCAACGGTTCCGCGGACGACGGACGGACTGAGGCGGTCTTGGTCCGGATTGCAACGACCAAAGGGAGGTCAAGAGTCAATGAAGAAGCTTCTCTTGTGTGCGGCAGCCGGGGTCGCGCTCGCGGCCTTCGGGGCGCCGGGCAGCCAGGCGGCCGACAGCCTCACCTTCGCGCTGGTGCCGAAGAACCTCAACAACCCGTTCTTCGACCAGGCTCGCGACGGCTGCATGAAGGCCCAGGCGGAGTCCAAGGGTAAGATCACCTGCGAATACATCGGCCCGCCTGAGCATGGCGGCGGCGAGGAGGAGATCCAGATCGTCAGCGACCTGGTCGCCAAGCACGTCGCCGGCATCTCGGTGTCGCCCTCGAATGCTGCCGCCATGGCCGTGCCGCTCAAGCGCGCCAAGGCGGAAGGGATTCCGGTGATCACTTTCGACAGTGACCTTTTGCCCAAGGATAAGGCGCTGCGGCTGGCCTATGTCGGCACGCACAACTACGACATCGGCGTCAACCTCGCGAAGATCGTCCAGAAGATCAAACCCAAGGGCGGCACGATTTGCATCCAGTCCGGCGGCGCCGCCGCCGCCAACCACAACGAGCGCATGCAGGGCATCCGCGACACGCTCGCCGGCAAGAAGAGCAAGGAGTCGCCAGGCGACCGGCTGACCGGCCAGAACGGCTGGAAGGAGGTCGACGGCTGCCCGCTCTACACCAACGACGACTTCGTGCTCGCGGTGCAGCAGATGGAGGACATCCTCGGCAAGTACTCGAACCTCGACGCCTTCGTGCCGACCGGCGGTTTCCCGCAGTTCGTGCCCGAGGCCTACCGGCGCGTCGCCACCAAGTACAAGGACAAGATCCAGAAGCACGAGCTGGCGCTCGTGGTCGCCGACACCCTGCCGGTGCAGCTCGATCTCTTGCGCGAAGGGCTGTCGCTCGGCCAGGTCGGCCAGCGGCCGTTCGAGATGGGCTACAAGTCGATGGAGATGTTGATGGCCGCCCACGAGGGCAAGAAGCTCAAGGACCCGACCTACACCGGCCTCGACGTCTGCACGCCCGAGAACGTCGACACCTGCACCAAGCCCGGCAGCTGAACGCCGGCAGCCACGACCGCGACTGCCCCAGGACTAGGGGGCAGTCGTCGGTCGTCGGCTCGGCCGCGGCGTCAGGCTGCCTCGCGGGGCGGTCGTCCGGAGCGCGGCCGCGAAGCCTGCAGTCGATCAGGAATGCGCCAAAGCGCCGTCCATCGCCACGACCTCGACCAAGCCCACACCCTGCTTGAATACCGATGGTGCGCGGCGACCCAGCCGAGCAGAGCCGCCAAGATCCGCGTGAAGGAATTATTTGTGCTGACCTGACCAGCGACCCCGCGTGCGGTTTCGCGACCGAGGCGAGGTCTGGAGTTGAGCCGAAGAGCCTGGAGCGTCAGGTCGGGCCAGCGCTCACCGGCGCGTCCCGCGGCTCCAGTCAGGGTTGTTGGTGCCGGCCGCCGGCTTTCGCGCGGACCCGATCGAAACCCGAGACGGGCGCCCGACTTCGTGCTAAGAGCGGTGACAATAGGGCAAAAGAGGCAGCAGCGCTCGAGCGTCTGGTCAAGCATCTTCCATGACCAACCCAAAGGGCCCGCCGGCTTCCGGCGGCGCCGGCCTCGCGGCGAGGCTAAGGCCGGCGGGTCGGTGATGCCGCTTCTGACCCTAGAGATGTAGCAGGGAGTGCTGATCATGCCTAAGCTCAAAGTCCTGGCGCTCGCATCCGTCGGTCTTCTGGCGCTGTCGAGCGCGGTCCTGGCGGGCCCGCAGGTGGTCCAGGGACCGGGGGCGCTGCCCAAGTGCTTCGCGCCCTTCAAGCAGGATACCAAGTATTTCCAGTGGCCGAAGAAGCAGGGTCCCTATCGGATCGCGCTCGCCAACGGTTTCGTCGGCAACACCTGGCGCATCCAGATGATCAAGACCCTCAAGGCTTACGTCGAGCAGCCCGACGTCAAGCCGATGGTCAAGGAGCTCAAGGTCGTCTCGACCGGCACCGACGTCGCCGCGCAGATCGGCGCGATCGAGAACTTCATCAATCAGGGCTATGATGCGATCCTGACGATCGCGGTCAATCCGACCGCGTTCGGCCCGGTGATCAAGAAGGCCAACAAGGCCGGCGTGGTGCTGGTGCCGTTCGACAACATCATCGATACCACCGACATCATGGAGGTCAACGAGAACCAGCTCGAGATGGGCCGCATCATGGGCCGCTGGCTGACCAAGCACGTCGGCACTTCGGGCAAGATCCTCGAGGTGCGCGGCCTGCCCGGCAACTCGGTCGACCGCGACCGGCATCTCGGCTTCCGCGAAATCATGGAAGCGCCCGGCAACAAGTTCGACATCATTGAGGTCGTCGGCAACTGGGACGACGGCACCGCGCAGAAGGTGACCGCGGACGCGGTCGCGGTCCACGGCAAGTTCGACGGCATGTTCGTCCAGGGCGGCTCGACCGGTGCGGTGCGCGCGCTGATGGACGCCGGCCAACCGTTCATCCCGGTCGCCGGCGAGGCTGAGAACGGCTTCCGCAAGCTGTGCGCCGAGCACGCCAAGGACGGCCTGCTCTGCTCGTCCGCCGGCCAGTCGCCGGGCCTGGTCGCGATCGCCGCCAAGGCCGCGATCCACGCCCTCCAGGGCGACGTCATGCCGCAGTACGTGTCGGTGCCGATCCCGCTGACCGAGGACCCGGACTTCAAGGCGGGCGTCAACTACTATCCCGACCTCACCGACAACTTCTTCACCCCGAACGAGTTCCCGCCGTGTGACGTCAACGTCACGGCGACGGAAATCATGGGCAAGAGCGAAGCCAACAACTGATTAGCTGCAACTGATCGGTTGGGGGCAGACGCCGCCGGTTCCAAGACCGGCGGCGTCGCTCGCTTGGCCGATCAGCCGGGCGCGGTCGCGGGGACGGGTCGATGGCACACGGCGAGGCGCCGTTCTGGCGCATGCAGGGCGTCAGCAAGCGCTATGGCGGCGTGCTGGCGCTGGCCGACGTCGACTTCGCCTGCGAGCCTGGCATCCACGCCGTGCTCGGCGAGAACGGCGCCGGCAAGTCGACGCTGATCAAGATCATCGCGGGCGTCGTCCAGCCGACCACCGGCAGCCTGTTCCTCGAAGGCCGGCAAATCAGTTTTCCGACCCCGGTCGCCGCCAATCAGGCCGGCATCGTCTGCATCTTCCAGGAGCTCTCGCTCTTGCCCGACCTCTCGGTCGCGGACAACATCTGCATCACCGACCCGCCGACCCGCTTCGGCCTGATCGATCGGCGCGCCCAGCGCCGGCGCGCCGAGGAGCTGCTCGCCCGGATCGGCTGCGAGGACGTGCATCCGATGGAGCACGTCCGCAACCTCTCGCTGTCGCGCCGCCAGATGGTCGAGATCGCCAAGGCGCTCGGCCGCGAGCCCAAGCTCTTGATCCTCGACGAGGCGACCTCGGCGCTGACCGCGGCCGACGTCGAGAAGGTCTACGCCATGCTCCACCGGCTGCGCGCGGGCGGCCTCGCGATCCTTTACATCTCGCATCGCATGCACGAGATCCAGGCGCTGGCCGACGTCTGCTCGGTGTTCCGCAACGGCCGGCACATCGAGACCTTCGCCGCGGGCAGCAAGACCGGTGACGAGATCGTCCAGCTGATGATCGGCCGCGAGTACACCCAGGTGTTCCCGGCCAAGCCTGCGCGCGCTGCGGCGCCGGAGAAGGCGCTCGAGCTCGAGCGCTTGAGCTGGGGCGACGACCTCCAGGACATCTCGCTCAGCATCGGCCGCGGCGAGATCGTCGGCCTCGGCGGCCTCGACGGCCAGGGCCAGCGGGAGCTCCTGCTGGCCCTGTTCGGGGTCCTGCGCGGGGTCGACGGCACGCTTCGGATCGACGGCCGCCCGGTCCGGATCACGAGCCCCCGCCAGGCCAAGTCCGCGGGCTTCGACATGGCGCTGATCCCGGAGGACCGGAAGGCCGAGGGCCTGATGCTGCCGATGTCGGTCCGCGACAACATCTCGATGGCCTCGATCAGCCGTCTGACCAAGGGGATCATGGTCGATCATGCCCGCGAGACCGAGCAGATCGACCAGATGATCCGAAAGCTCGCGATCAAGGTCGGCGACCTCGACGATCCGGTCGCGACCCTGTCGGGCGGCAATCAGCAGAAGGTCGTGATCGCCAAGTGGCTGATGACCGATGCCCGTGTCATCCTGCTCAACGATCCGACCCGCGGCATCGACGTCGGCACCAAGCAGGAGATGTACCAGCTGCTGCGCGACCTCGCCGACGCCGGGGCCGCGATCCTGTTCTACTCGACCGACTACGACGAGCTGATCGGCTGCTGCGACCGGGTCGCGATCCTTTACGACGGCAAGATCGTGCGCGAGCTCGCGGGCGAGGCGCTCACCGAGCGCAACATCGTCGCGAGCGCGCTCAACCTGCCGATCGACGCCGTGCTGCCCGAGCAGAGGGCCGGCTGATGCGCGAGCTCCGGCTGTGGCTGGTCCAGAATTACGGGCTGCTGCTCTCAGTCGTCCTGTTCGCGCTGATGTTCACGCTCTACATCGGCAACTACTCGGCCGGGCTCACGGTCCCGGTCGCCGAGACCGCCGCCAACAAGGGCGTGCTGCTGGCGCTGGTCGCCATGGCCCAGACCTTGCCTGTGCTGACCGGCGGCCTCGACCTCTCGGTCGGCATGATCTTCATCATGACCAACTGCATCGCCTCGGCGATCGTCCAGGGCGGGCCGCTCGAGACTGCGCTCGGCGTGGTCGCGGTGCTGCTCGCGGGCACCGCGGCCGGCCTGGTCAACGGCGCGATCGTGGTCTACGGGCGCCTGCAGCCGATCATCACGACGCTTGCGACCGGCGCCATCTACTATGGCTTGGCACTCCTGATCCGGCCGATCCCGAGCGGCGACGTCAACGAGGACCTGGCCGACTTCATGACCGGCGAGGTGTTCACGGTCATCCCGACCGCGCTGGTCCTGCTCGCGGTCATGGTCGTGCTGGTCTGGATGCCATTCCGGCGCACGGTGATCGGGCGCGGCTGCTACGCCGCCGGTTCGGCCGAAGGCGCGGCCTACATGTCCGGGGTCCAGATCGGCCGCTCCAAACTCGCGGCCTATACGCTCGCCGGGTTCCTGTGTGCGGTCGCCGGCCTGATGCTGACCTTCATCACCTATTCCGGCGAGGCGAGCGCTGCGATCGGCGGCACCTACACGCTCAACTCGATCGCCGCGGTGGTGATCGGCGGCACGTCGCTCTACGGCGGCGTCGGCGGCGCGGTCGGCTCGATCTTCGGCGCCTTCGTGCTGCGCACGATCGAGGACCTGTTGTTCGTGTTCAACCTGCCGCCGCTCTGGCAGCCCTTGTTCCAGGGCGTGATCCTCTTGCTCGCGGTCAGCCTCGGCGCGGCGCGCGTGTTCCGGATCAGGAACCGCCTCGAGCTGTTCGGATAGGCCCCCGGTCGGGTGATGTCATGCAGGCGGTCATGAAGTCGATCGACAAGCCGGTCCTGATCGCGTTCGGCTTCATCTTCGTGCTGCTGGTCGCAGGCTCGCTCTACTCCAGCAACTTCCTGTCCGCGACCTACCTGTTGCAGCAGCTCCAGGTGGCCTCGTTCCTCGGCATCATCGCGTCGGGGGCGATGCTAGTGATCCTGCTCGGGCACATCGACCTCTCGATCCCCTGGGTGGTCACGGTCGGCGGCATGATGTCGACCGCGGCCGCCGGCTGGTGGGGCGAGCCCGGCATCGCCCTGTCGATGCCGTTTGCCATGCTCTGCGGCTTGGTCTTCGGCGTCGCGAACGGCCTCGGCGTCGCGTTTTTGCGCATTCCTTCGATGATCTTCACGCTCGGCATGAACGCGGTCGCGCAAGGGCTCATGGTCCTGCATACCGGCGGCTTCGCACCCCAGGACCACGCCACCGATTTCATGCATTGGCTCGCGACCGCGCATACCGGCGGCATCCCGAACGCGGTCTTCGTCTGGCTGCTGGTCGGCCTGGTCGTGGTCTTCATCCTGACCCGGACGCCGCTCGGTCGCTACATCTATGCGATCGGCAACCGGGAGGGTGCTACCTACCTGTCGGGGGTCAACACGCGCGCGGTGCTGATCACCTGCTTCGGCATCAGCGGCATGTGCAGCGCGCTCGCGGGCGTCCTGCTCGCGGGCTACTCGACCAAGGCCTATCAGGCTATGGGCGATCCTTACCTGTTGCCGGCGATCGCCGCGGTGGTGCTGGGGGGCACCAACATCCTGGGCGGCCGCGGCACCTATCTCGGCACGGTCGCGGGCGTGATCCTGATCAGCCTGTTGCAGAGCATCCTCTCGGTCATGCAGATGCCGGAGGCCGGTCGTCAGGTGATCTATGGCGTGGTGATCGTGGTCATGCTGCTGGTCTACGGCCGCGGCGAGCGGGTCCAGGGGTAATCGAATGTTCGAGACCTACGAGCTGATCGACCGGCGCTTCCGCCGCTATCTCCTGGCGAACTGCGTGGTCGGCACGCTCTTCACCGGCACGCTCTGGGCCGAAGGCCCGTGCTGGTTCGCGGACGGCGAGTTCCTCCTGTGGAGCGACATCCCGAACGACCGCATGCTGCGCTGGGTCGAGGGCTTAGGCGTCAACGTCTTTCGCCAGCCGGCCAACAACACCAACGGCCACACCCGCGACCGCGAGGGCCGCCTGATCTCCTGCGAGCACGGCGCAAGGCGGGTGACCCGGACCGAGGTCGACGGCCGCATCACCGTGCTCGCCGACGCCTACCAGGCAAAACGGCTGAACTCGCCGAACGACGTCGTGGTCAAATCCGACGGCACGGTCTGGTTCACCGATCCGGCCTACGGCATCGATGCCGACTACGAGGGCCACAAGTCGGCAAGCGAGATCGGCGCCTGCCACGTCTACCGCTTCGACCCGGCGGCCGGCACGCTCGAGGTCGTGGCCGACGACTTCGCGCGCCCGAACGGCATCGCGTTCTCGCCCGACGAGCAAATCCTCTACGTGTCCGACACCGGCATGACCCACGACCCGGACGGCCCCCGCCACATCCGGTCCTTCGACGTCGAAGGCGGCCGCCATCTGCGCAACGGCCGGGTCTTCGCGGTCTGCGAGCACGGCCTGTTCGACGGCTTTCGGATCGACACCGAGGGCAACCTCTGGAGCAGTGCCGGCGCCGGGGTGAACTGCTACGACCCCGCCGGCGACCTGCTGGGCCGGATCCCGCTCCCGGAGGGTGTCTCCAACGTCACCTTCGGCGGCCCCAAGCGCAACCGCCTGTTCATCACCGCCACCACCTCCCTCTACGCGGTCTACCTCAACGCCAACGGCGCCCAACGACCGTAACGGTCGTCCAGCCCGGCGCTCCGGCGCGGCGATAAGGCCTGCGCCGCCGGCGGATTGTGCCAGCGAAGCGGTGCCAACGTCGTCGTCGGGCGCCTCGGCTGCCGGTTGACAAGCCGGCCCGGCGCGGCACCATGCCCGCCGGTCACGGGAGCGGCTTGGCCCCGTGCGCCTGCGGAGGGGAACGATCATGGTGGACGGCATCGACCCAGACGGCATCAAGAAGGTGGTGCTGGCCTATTCCGGCGGGCTCGACACCTCGGTCATCCTGCGCTGGCTGCAGGACCGCTACCGCTGCCAGGTGGTGACCTTCACCGCCGACCTCGGCCAGGGCGAGGAGCTCGAGCCGGCGCGCGCCAAGGCCGAGCAGATGGGGGCTTCGCCGATCTACATCGAGGATCTGCGCGAGACCTTCGTCGCCGACTACGTCTTCCCGATGTTCCGCGCCAACGCGCTGTATGAGGGCTGCTACCTGCTCGGCACCTCGATCGCGCGGCCGCTGATCGCGAGACGCTTGGTCGAGATCGCGCATGAGGTCGGCGCCGACGCGATCGCCCATGGCGCCACCGGCAAGGGCAACGACCAGGTCCGCTTCGAGCTGTCCGCCTACGCCCTCGATCCGCGCATCAAGGTGATCGCACCCTGGCGCGAATGGGATCTGGGCTCGCGCGCCAGCCTGATCGAGTACGCGGAGCGCCATCAGATCCCGATCCCGCGCGGCCGAAGTGGCGAGCCGCCTTATTCGACCGACGCCAATCTCCTGCACATCTCCTACGAGGGCCGCGCCCTCGAGGACCCCTGGCAGGAACCCGATGCCGCGATGTTCACCCGCACGCTGGCACCCGAGGAGGCGCCGGATGCGGCCACCTATGTCGAGCTCGAGTTCGAGCGGGGCGATCCGGTCGCGATCGACGGCCAGCGGCTGTCGCCCGCCAATCTTTTGATCCGCCTCAACGAGCTTGCCGGCGCCAACGGCATCGGCCGGCTCGATCTGGTCGAGAACCGCTTCGTCGGCATGAAGTCGAGGGGCGTCTACGAGACCCCGGGCGGCACGGTCCTTTTGGCCGCGCACCGGGCGATCGAATCGATCACCCTCGATCGCGGCGCCGCCCATCTCAAGGACGAGCTGATGCCGCGCTACGCCGAGCTCATCTACAACGGTTTCTGGTTCGCCCCCGAACGGCTGATGCTGCAGGCGCTGATCGACCAGAGTCAGGCAAACGTCACCGGCACGGTCCGGCTCAAGCTCTACAAGGGCAGCGTCCAGGTGGTCGGACGCCAAGCGCCGAACAGCCTCTACGACGCCGCCCTTGCGACCTTCGAGGCCGACACGGTCTACGACCAGCGCGACGCCGAGGGCTTCATCAAGCTGAACGCGCTCCGGCTGCGCGTGCTCGGCCGCGCCCGGGGCTGACGATGCAAGGCTATGGTGGACGAGGCGCACTGCGACTAGGGTGTCGTCGTTGCGCGTGCGGCGGGCGGGCCCTAGGTCGTGGTGGTGTGCCACCAGCGCGAGACAGCGGGTCCGCTCGCGCTTGGGATCAAGACCAATGGCGATCGCCCGGGTCGAGCGGCGGCTTGCGGCCATCATGGCAGCCGACGTCGTTGGCTACTCGCGCCTGATCGAGGCGGATGAGGCGGGCACGCTCGAGGCGATCAGGGATCTGCGCCGCGCGGTGATCGACCCGCTGCTCGCCCGCAGCCACGGCCGGATCGTCAAGCTCATGGGCGACGGCCTGATCGGCGAGTTCGGCTCGGTGGTCGACGCCGTGGCGTGCGCCGCCGCGATGCAGAGAGGCGTCGCCGCCCGCCAGGCCCAGGTGCCGCCCGGACGGCGCATCGTCTTCCGCATCGGGGTCAATCTCGGCGACGTCGTGGTCGAGGGCGAGGATCTGCTGGGCGATGGCGTCAACGTGGCGGCGCGCCTCGAGCAGCTCTGCGAGCCCGGCGGCGTCCTGGTGTCCGGGACCGCCTACGACCATCTGCAGGGCAAGCTCGATCTGTCATTCGACGACGCCGGCGAGCAGCGGCTCAAGAACATCGCACGGCCGGTCCGCACGTGGCGCATCCGCCTGGACGGCGCCAAGCCGACACGCCGGCGCTGGAACGCATGGTGGCCGCGGCGGTGGGCGCTGCCGGCGGCTGCGGCCGCGCTGATCGCGCTCGTTCTGGTCGCTGGCGCCTGGTGGTGGTTCCGGCCGGACGCGCCAGCGAGCGGCCCGCCCGCGATCGCCGTGCTGCCGTTCGTCAACATGAGCGGCGATCCCGCACAGGACTACCTCGGCGCCGGGGTCGCCGAGGACATCATCACGGTGCTCGCGACCTTTCCCGGCCTGCGTGTGATCTCGCGTCTGTCGAGCTTCACCTACGACAAGCCGGTCAAGGCCCAGGAGGTCGGCCGTGAGCTCGGGGTGCGCTACGTCGTCGAGGGCAGCGTCCGCCGCAACGCCGACAAGGTCCGGGTCACGGCGCAGCTGATCGATGCCGGGACCGGCGATGACGTCTGGGCCAACCGCTTCGACGAGGAGACCACGGACGCCGTGGCACTTCAGGAGCAGGTCGCCAACCGGATCTACGTCTCGCTCGCCGGCCTGACCGGCGAGATCCGGAAGGGGGAGCAGCAGACCGCGTGGCAGAAGTCGGCGCCGGGTCTCGAGGAATACGACTACTACCTGCGCGGCCACGACCTGTTCTTCCGTTTCACGCCGGAGGACAACGTGCGCGCCATGCAGGTGTGGCAGGAGGGGTTGGCGAAGTTCCCGGACTCGGCGCTGCTGCGGATCAAGCTCGGGTTCGCCCATCTCGAGCCAACTCTCGACCTCTGGGTCAAGCCGTCCGAAGCGGACCTGGACGGGGCCTGGCGGCTGGGCCAGGAGGCGATGGCCGCCGCCGACAAGTCGCGTCTCGAGAGGTGGCTCTGCCATTGGCTGATGGCTTTCCTCTACGCGTGGCACGACGAGGACTTCGAGCGTTCGGTCGCCGAGGCCGAGGCGGCGGTCGGGATGGTGCCCTACGACGCGCTCTCGCGAGCGGTGCTCTCCAAGTCGCTGGCCGACACGGGCCGGACCGATGAGGCGATCGCCTGGGCGCAGGAGGCGATCCGCCTCGATCCCAAGGGACCGGCGTGGTGGCGCGGCAAATTGGCGTGGGCGTATTATCTGGCGGGCCGTCACGAGGACGCGTTGTCGGCGGTCGTAGAGGATGCGTTGGGGGACCTGCTGGCCGTGGTCAACATCCGCCTGGGCCGCACGGCAGAAGCCCGCCGCTTCATGGCGGAGTTCGTGCAGGAGACCGGCTACACGATCGCGGACGAGGCGCTCTGGCCCATGGTCCAACCGCTCAAGCGCGGCTTTCTGGACGACCTGCGCGCGGAAGGCATGCCCGAACGCTGAGGCGATGGCCCGACAGCCCATCCTGGACTTTTTCTACGGCCTCGGCAGCCGCTATTCCTACCTTGCCTCGACCCAGACGCCGCGGCTCGAGGTGGACACCGGCTGCCGCGTGCGCTGGCGGCCGGTCTACAGCGCCGACCTGTTCCGCGCGCGCGGCGCCGATCCGTTCCAGGGCCGGCCGGTCTCGGGACAGTACGACTGGGCCTGGCGGCGCTTCGATGCCGAATGCTGGGCGGACTTTTACGGCGTGCCGTTCCGCGAGCCGCAGGATCTCCGGTTTGAGCCCAGGCGACTAGCTTTGGCCGCGACCGCTGCCGCCCGCCTCGGCGCCGCGGAGCCCTTCAGCCGGTGCCTGTTCGAGGCAATGTTCGTCCGCGGCACCTCGCCCCTCGACGATGCCGCCTGCCTGCAAATCGCGAGCGCGATCGGGCTCGATCGGCAGACCTTCGAGGCGGCGCTCGACGATCCGGAGACCGACGCCGCGCTCGCGGCGACCGTTGCGGACGCGCTGGCGGCCGGCGTGTTCGGGGTGCCGAGCTTCGTGCTCGAGGGCCGGGTCTATTTCGGCAACGACCGCCTGCCGATCGTCCGCCACGTGCTGACGGCTCGGGCGGGCGCGCCTTAGCGCCAGCGAAAGCGCGCCAGCACCCAGTCGGGCCGCGCGCCGTACTCGGCTTCCAGGCGTTCGAGCGCCGCCGCGTTGGCGCTGCGGCCGTGCTCCAGATCGAACAGGGGCGCGTGGATGCCGGCCATGATCAGCGCGGTCGCGAGGCCCGCCGCGGCGCCGCCCGCGATGTCGTGGGCCACCGAGTTGCCGATGACCAGGATTTCGCTGCGCGCCAGCGGGCCGAGCGCGTCGAGGCAGAGTTCGTAGACCGCCCGGAACGGCTTGCCGACCCAGGCGACCCGCCCGCCCAGGTCCTGATACTGCCGCGCGATCGCCCCCGGTGCTACCCCGAACCGGCCGCCCGGCTGCACGGCTATCACGTCCGGGTTGGCGCAGACCATCGGCAAGTCCCGGGCGGCGGCCTGCTCGAGAACCGGGGCGAACTGCTCCGGCCGGGCATCGTCCTCGATGCCGCCGAGCAGCAGGAACTCCGCGTCGGCGAGGTCTGCCACCACCTCGAGCTCCTGATCCTCGACCAGCGAGCGATCGCCGGCACGCGACCACAGCAGACAGCGCCGCCCGAGCCCAGCGAAGATCGGGTCGCTGCGCTCGGCCAGGGCCTGCCAGGTCGCCTCGCCCGAGGTCACCAGGCCGTCGTACAGGTCGGGGGCGACGCCCAGCGCCGCCAGGCGCCGTCGGTTGACCGCCGCGCGCGTGCCCGAGTTGCTGAGCAGGACCACCCGCTTGCCGGCGGCGCGCAGCTCGGTCAGGCCCTCGAGCGCCCGCGGATAGGGGGCGCCGCCGTCGTGCAGCACGCCCCACTGATCCACGATGAAGCCCCGATAGCGGGCGGCAAGGTCGGCAAGCCCGGAGCAGAACGTCGGCTCAGGCACGGCGATCCCGCTGCTCCCCGCCGCGCCGTTGCGGGTGTCGCTGGCCATCTCCGGCGCATCTGAGCTTCGCTGCCGATCTGCTCACGTGAAGGTTGAGCTAGCCCGGTACACTTCTCGCCGTGTGGGGTCAAGGGCCCGCGCTTGGCCAATCGGCCGGCGGTGGCTAGGCTCGCGGGGCGTCTTGCGGGGAGTACGGGCCATGGTTGCAGGTGCGTGTATTGGGCTCGACGTCGGCACCAGCGGGGTCAAGGGGATCGTCGTCGCCGCGGATGGCCGGGTGGTTGCCACGGCCAGCGCGGACTATCCGCTGCTGACGCCCCGGCCGGGCTGGACCGAGCAGGAACCCGAGGCCTGGTGGCGGGCGAGCTGTGCCGTGCTCCAGGCCCTGCAGGCCAAAGCGCCCGGCAGGGTCGCGGCGCTCGGGCTCGCCGGCCAGATGCATGGCGCGGTGTTCCTCGACGCCGATGGCCGCGTGATCCGGCCGGCGATCTTGTGGAACGACCAGCGGACCGCGGCCGAATGCGTCGAAATCGAGCGGCGGGTCGGGACCGAACGGCTGCGGCAGATCGCCGGCAATCCGGCGCTCACCGGCTTCCAGGCGCCGAAGGTGCTGTGGCTGCGCAACCATGAGCCGGCCGCCCACGCCCGGGTCCGCCATCTTTTGCTGCCCAAGGACTTCGTCCGCTACCGCCTGACCGGCGCGCTCGCGACCGACGCGTCCGATGCCGCCGGCACCCTGCTCCTCGATCTTCGCGCCCGCGACTGGTCGGACGAGATCCTGGCCGCGCTCGCGGTGCCGCGCGCATGGCTGCCGCGGGTCCACGAGGGGCCGGAGGCGACCGGAAAAGTCTCCAGCGACGGGGCGCGTGCCTCGGGTCTGCCCGAGGGCCTGCCGGTGGTCGCGGGCGGCGGCGACAACGCCGCGGCGGCGGTCGGCTGCGGCGTGGTCCGGCCCGGCAGCGGCTTCGTCTCGCTCGGCACCTCGGGCGTCGTGTTCGTGCCCAGCGCCGGGCTCGAGATCGACCCGGGCGGCGCCCTGCATGCCTTCTGCCACGCCGTCCCGGGCCAGTATCATCTGATGGGCGTGATCCTGTCTGCCGCCGGCAGCCTTCGCTGGTATCGGGACGTGATCGGCGGCCCGGCCGGAGCGGATCAGAGCGACGCGTACGAGGATCTGATGACCGCGGCCGCCGAGGTCGCGCCCGGCGCCGAGGGGCTGTTCTTCCTGCCCTACCTCGCCGGCGAGCGGACGCCGCACATGGACCCGCACGCGCGCGCCGCCTGGATCGGGCTGACGCTCGCCCACGACCGGCGCCACCTGGTGCGCGCCCTGCTCGAAGGCGTCAGCTTCGCGCTCAAGGATTCCCTGGTCCTGATGCAGCGCCTGGGGGTCACGCCCGATCTCCTCTACGCGGTCGGCGGCGGCGCGCGCAGCCCGGTCTGGCGGCAGATCCTGGCGGCGGTGCTGGGGGTGCGCCTGCAGCGGCTGGCGGTCGAGGAGGGGCCGGCCATGGGCGCTGCCCTGCTCGCCGCGGTCGGCGCGGGCGTGCATGCGGATGTCGATGCCGCAGTTGCCGCCGCGGTCCGCACCGAAGGCGAGCCCGAGGCGCCGGCCCCCGCTCTCGGCGCCCGCTACGAAGAGCTCTACCCGCGCTTCGGCACGCTCTATCCAGCCCTCAGGCAGACCGGCCTCTGGTGAACCTAGCGGACATCGAAACGGTTCCCACTTGAATCCAATCCAAGGTAGTAAAATCGTAAGAATTATCTACTTAAAGCTCAATTGTCCGGCCCCGGACCCGGAGGCGAAATCGATGCCGCAGGCGAACGACATTCTGATCGGCCTCGATGCCGGCGCCGAGTCGATCCAGGCGGTCGCCTTCGATCGCGAGGGCCGCGAGCTCCAGGCCGTGGCGACCCCGAGCCCCGTGGCGCTGCTCGAGCAGGGTCCCGAGCAGGATCTGGGCGACACCTGGCAGGCGGCCGTCCAGGCCTTGCGCCGGCTGGCGACACTGGTCCCGGACCTCGCCCGGCGGACCCTCGCGCTCGCGATCACCGGTCAGAACGGCGGCGCTTGGCTGATCGACGAAGACGGCGATCCGGTGGCGCCGGCCTGGCCGGGCCCCGCCCGGCGGGCGCAATCGATCGTCGAGCGCTGGCGCCAGACCGGAATCGCGCACGAGCTGCAGGCGATCACCGGGGTCGCTCCCGACACCGTGCGCGCCAACGCGCAGCTTGCCTGGCTGCTCCGCCATCGGCCCGAGGTTCTGGAGCGCGCCGCGAGCGCGTTCGGCGCCAAGGACTGGCTCTATTTCTGCTGCACCGGCGAGCGGGCAACCGATGTTGCGGAGGCCGTCGCGAGCTTCGGCAACCGGCGCACCCGGGCCTACGACGCCGGCGTCCTGCGGCTGCTGAATCTGCAGGAGGCCGAGCGGCTGCTGCCGGAGATCATCGACGGCGGGCGCCATCAGGGTGCCCTGAGCCGGACCGCCGCGGCGGCCACCGGCCTGCGCTCCGGCACCGCCGTGGTGCTGGCGCCGCCGAACCTTTTGGCGCGCGCCCTGGCTGCCGGCCTGGTCGAGCCCGGCGACGAGCTCGCCGGCGCCATCCTTGGGGCCACGTCCTGCCATCTGCGCGTCCTGCCGGACCGGCATGATTCGAACGGGTCCAACGGCGCCGCCGTCGCGCACCTGCCCTATGTGGTGCCCCGGGCGTCGCTCGGGGTCAGCTCGAGCCCCGGCACGGCCGACATCGACTGGCTGGTCGATCTTGGCGTCCAGCTCCTGGCCGATGCCGGGCTGATCGGCATCCGGCGCGACGAGCTGCAGGCGATCCTCGAGCGCAAGGCGGCGCAGGCCCGGCCGGGGACGCTCGTGCTGCAGCCCTTCGGCACCGACCCCGGCCAGCCCGAGAGCATCGACCGCCCGGGCGCGGGCGCATGTCCTGGGCCTCGCCCGCGACGCCACGGCCTACGACCTGATGCGTGCGCTGCATGAGGGGCAGGGCTTCGCCGCGCGCGCCAGCCACACGGCACTCGGCGCGCCGCCGGCCGAGATCCGCCTGATCGAGGACGGGGCCTCGAGCCCGCTCCGGCGGGCGATCCTCGCCGCCTGCATCGGCGCGCCGGTCCGGGTGGTCGAGCGCACGGCCCCCGGCGCCGCCGGTGCCGCCCTGTTCGCGGCCGTGGCGCTCGGTCACTATCGAAGCGTCGGCGAGGCGAGGGGCGAGTGGGTCCTGCCCTGGCTCGGCGCCCCCGAACCTGTCAACCCCGAGCTCCAGGCGCGCTACGCCCAGCTGTACCCGATCCATTGCGCGGCCCAGCCGGTTACCGCCGAGATCGCTCAGGCCCTCGACCGTTCGGAACGCTGAGGCGCGGCCGAACGGCGCTCAGATCAGATGGCGCTGGCGCCGCTGTCCATCGGCAAGATCGCGCCCGTGACCTTGCGCGCTTCGTCGGACGCCAGATAGAGGGCCATCCTGGCCACGTCCTCGGGCTCGCTGGCCCCGAGCAACGACTTCTGGAAGATCGGATCGTCGGTCCGCAGCAGAGCCCTGACCCGCTCGGTCAGGATCACGCCGGGCGCGATCGCGTTGACCCGGATGTTGTGCGCCGCCCACTGCAGGGCGAGCGCCTGGGTCAGCGCGCGCACGCCGCCCTTGGCGCTGGTGTAGGCGTCGGCGCCGGCGGTGCCGATCATGGCGCGGATCGAGGTGGTATTGATGATCGAGCCGCCGCCGCCTGCGACCATGACCGGGATCGCGAAGCGGCAGCCGAGGAAGGTCCCGAACAGGTCGACGCCGATCGTCCGCCAGAACTCCTCGAGCGCCATTTCGGTCACTTTGCCATCCTTGGGCGTGGCGCCGCCCGCGTTGTTGTAGAGGACGTGCAGGCCGCCGAACCGGTCGACCGCGGCCCGGACCGCGGCCTCGACGCTCTGGGGCTCGCTCACGTCGGTCGCGACGAACAGCGCCTCGCCGCCCGCCTGGGTGATGATCCTGGCGGTCGCCTCGCCCTCGGCGCGCGCGATCTCGGCCACGACCACCCTTGCACCTTCGGCTGCGAACAGGCGCGCCGCGGCCCGGCCGATGCCCTGGCCGGCGCCGGTGATCAGCGCAACCTTGCCGTCCAGACGACCCACCGCTCTCCCCCCACGCCCGAAGCCTGCCGAAGGCGCGAGCTTGGCCCGCACGTCCGCGCTTGTCCACCCACGCGCCTCAACCGCTCCGGCCCAGCCGCCAGGCGTAGAGCACGATCGCGACCGCGGTCGCGAGATTGAGGCTGGAGACGCCCGCACGCATGGGCAGTGCCAGGCAGCGGTCGGCGCGGGCACGCAGCTCCGGGCTCAGGCCCTGGCGCTCGGCGCCGAAGGCGAGCACCGCATCGCCCGGCAGGCTGCCGAAGCGCAGCGGCTCGCCCACCGGGTCGAGCGCCACCAGCGGTCGCGACGTGGCCGGCAGGTCGTCGATCCGCGCGACGGGCAGCGCATAGTGGAGCCCGGCCGAGCCGCGCAGCGCGGCCGGATGCCAGGGGTCGAGCCGGCCGGTGGTGAGCACGGCGGCTGCACCGGCCGCCGCCGCCACCCGGACCGCGGCGCCGAGATTGCCGAGATGGCTCGGGCTCTCCAAAAGAACGATCGGCGCCCGGGCCCGCCCGGCCAGCAGCCCGCCGACCTCGAGCGCCGGGCGCGGGGCGATCGCCACGACCTCGAGCCCGGCGGGCACCAGCTCCTGGAAGACCGCGGGCGCGACCAGGGTCAGATGGTCAGCGAGCCAGGGTCCAAGTTCGGGCGCCAGGCGCGCGGCGAGCGCGGCCAGCGGCGCCGCCCGCGGCGCACAGGCGAGCTCGACGCGCGCCCCGAAGCGGAGCGCGTGCTTGAGCGGATGGAAGCCCTCCAGCACGGTTCGCGCCGGGTCGATGCGCGCCTGGCGAAAGCGCTCGATCAGGTTCGACTCGGCATCGGTCACCCGACCATCTCATCGCCGTCAGGCATGGTAGCCTTTGTGCGCTGCCCGAGCCTCTGGCACAAGGGCAAGCCGGATCGGATCATGGGCGGGAGCAGGCATGCGAGGTTCGAGCGACGACCAGAGCGAGCTGGTGCCGGTCGAGGACCCGACGGCCCTGATCGGCCGCCTGCGGCGCGCGGGTGTCGGCGACGTGCCGGCGCTCACCGATCTGAAGCGGCGCGCCTACGCCAAATATGTGGCGCGGATCGGCGCCGAGCCGCAGCCGATGGTCGCCGACTATGCGGCCATGCTCGACGATCACGACGTCTGGCTGATCGACCGGCCGGACGAGGCCGGCCTGCTGGCGGCGCTGGTGCTGCAGCCGGAGCCCGCCTGCCTGTTGATCTGGAGCGTCGCAGTCGCGCCGGACGCGCAAGGTCAGGGGCTCGGCCGGGCGCTGCTCGCGTTCGCCGAGGCCGAGGCCGGGCGCCGGGGTTGCCCCGCCGTGCGCCTGTTCACCAACGAGCGCTTCACCGAGAACCTCGCCCTCTATCGTCGGCTCGGCTACCGCGAGACCGGCCGCGAGACCTACCACGGGCGGACCCTCGTCCACTTGCAGAAGTCGTTGGACCGCCGCCGGCCAAAGGCGGAATAGTCCGGCTCGCGGCGGACGCCGGGCCGCCGGTGGTGCTGACGCTGGCGGGCAAAGTGCCGTGTGGAGGCGGCGCTCAGGCGCTCGCGACGGCGTGCCAGACCTCGCCGCTGCCCTCCCAGATCATCGACAGCGCGACGATCGTGATGATGGCGAGGCCCAGATAGCTGAGCCACCGGTACTGCTCGAGGAAACGCGCGATCACGGTCGCCGCCGCGCCCATCAGGGCAATCGAGAGGACCAGCCCGAAGATCAGCATCGCCATGTGGTCGCGCGCCGCGCCGGCGACCGCGAGCACGTTGTCGAGCGACATCGACACATCGGCGATCGCGATCTGGCAGATCGCGGTCGCCGGCCGCTTGGCGATGGGCGGCATCGCTTGCCGCTCGGCGGCGCTCAAATGCAGGGCTACGCGCGGATGCAGTTCGCGCCACATCTTCCAGGCGACCCACAGCAGCAGCAGGCCGCCCGCGAGCAGCAGACCGATGATCGCCAGCAGCTGCACGGCCACGATCGCAAAGGCGATCCGGCAGATCAGCGCGAGCGCGATCCCGAGCGCGATCACGCGCCGGCGCTGCTCGCGCGCCAGCCCGGCGGCGGCCATGCCGACCACGACCGCGTTGTCGCCGGCGAGCACGAGGTCGATGACCACGACCGAGACGAACGCGTAGAACTGCGCGAGCAGGCTGTCCATCAGACGCCGCCCCGCCGCGGCTGCCGGCGGGACGGGCACCCGGACGGGCTGGTCACCAGCCGGACGCGGAACATCCAGCCAGGGGGCGGCGGGGCACCGACGGCAGCACGGGCTGATTGAACGCGGTCGCTCAGACCTCGCCTCCGGGCAGGAGCAACGGATCGCCCGCGAGCGCCGCCGAGGCATGGATCGATGGTGCGCACCTCGACCTGCGGGCGTCGTGGGAACTCACGTCGGGCAATGTGCGAAGTCGAACTCGGCGCTTCAAGGGTTGCCGGCTGATCGCACGGCCAGCGGCCAAGCGCGCGCGGCGGCCAGGCCGCGCTGGCACTACGGGCGAGGGCGCCGGCTAGTGGACCTGGTGGAGCCGATGGGAGTCGAACCCACGACCTCGACGGTGCAAACGTCGCGCTCTACCCAACTGAGCTACGGCCCCCCGGTCTCGACAGCTTGATGGTCGACGGCTTGATGGTCGACAGCTTGACGAGCAACGGTTTGGTGGTCACGGCTTTGGTGCTGACAGCGCATCAAATCGAATGGTGGAGCCGATGGGGATCGAACCCACGACCTCTAGAGTGCGATTCTAGCGCTCTCCCAGCTGAGCTACGGCCCCGCCACGCGAGCTTGTATGGTGAGCGAGGCGAAGCCTGTCAAGGTCTTGCCCCGGGTCGTCACCCGAGGCGCCCGCGCTCGGGGCTGGCGGTCTCGCGGTCAGCTGCTATAGTCCGGGCCAACAGCATGCCGGACGTCGGCCGCGCGCCGTACCGGTTGGTTTCGCCTCGCACAGGCCCGGCCCATGAACCCGTTCCACTGGCTCATCGACACCCTCCTCGAGCTGTACATCTGGGTGGTCATCGCCTCGGTCATCCTCAGCTGGCTGGTCGCGTTCAACGTGATCAACACGCGCAACGCCTTCGTCAATCAGATCGGTGACTTCCTGCATCGCGCGACCGAGCCCGTGCTGCGGCCGATCCGCAATCTGTTGCCGAACCTCGGCGGCATCGACCTCTCGCCGCTGGTGCTGATCCTGCTGCTGGTGTTCGTGCGCCGCCTGCTCTGGCAGATGTTCGTCTGAACGCCGTGCCGGAGGCTCAGACCTCGAGCTGGATGAACGGTCAGGCCAACGGCGTGCGGCTGGCGGTCCGGGTGACGCCGCGGGCGGCCAGGAGTGCTGTGCAGGGCATCGAGACCGATGCCCGGGGCGTCGCCTACTTGGCCGTGCGTCTGACCACGGCCCCGGAGGCCGGCAAAGCCAACGCCGCCCTGATCAAGCTCCTGGCCAAGCGCTGGCGGCTGCCGGCGAGCGCCCTCCGGCTGGTCAGCGGCGCCACGGCGCGGCGCAAGATCCTGCACGTCGAGGGGTCGCCCGAACGCCTGCTGGCCGAACTCCGGGCGATCGAGCAGCCGGGACAGGGCGGGTGACCGTCGCGCGGATCATCGACGGCAAGGCCGCCGCCGCGGAGCTGCGCGCCGAGATCGCCGCCGGAGCCGCCGCCTTCGCCGCCCGGCACGGATCGCCACCCGGCCTGCGCGTGATCCTGATCGGCGATCACCCGGCCAGCCGGGCCTACGTCCGCACCAAGGCGAGGATGGCCGCCGAGGCCGGTGTCGACGGCCGGCTGATCGCGCTCGCCGAAACCACCACCGAGGCGGCCCTGCTCGACCAGATCCGGATGCTCAATCGCGATCCCTGCGTGCACGGCATCCTGGTCCAGCTGCCGCTGCCGGCGCAGATCGCGCCCAAGCGCGTGCTCGAGGCGATCGACCCGGCCAAGGATGTCGATGGCTTTCACCCGCACAACGTCGGCCGGCTGGTCGCGACCGTTGGCGCGCTCGACCCGCGCCTGCTGGTGCCGTGCACGCCGATGGGCTGCCTGATCCTCCTGCACCGGACCTTGGGCCAGGATCTGACCGGCCGCCGCGCGATCGTGATTGGCCGCTCGAACATCGTCGGCAAGCCGGTCGCAGCACTCCTGCTGGCAGCCAGCTGCACCGTGACCATCGCCCATTCGCGGACCGTTGACCTGCCGGCCGAGTGCCGGCGCGCCGAGATCGTGGTCGCCGCCGTCGGCCAGCCCCTGATCGTGCGCGGCGACTGGATCAGGCCGGGGGCGACCGTGATCGACGTCGGCATCAACCGGGTGCAGGACGCAGACGGCCAGAGCCGGCTGGTCGGCGATGTTGCCTTCGAGGAGGCGGCCGAAGTCGCGGGCGCGATCACGCCGGTGCCGGGCGGGGTCGGCCCGATGACGGTCGCCTGCCTGCTGCGCAACACCTTGATCGCGGCGCAGAACCAGCTGGGCTGAGGGTGCGGCGCCCCTGACGACGACTGTTTTACACGGCGTTACAACCTGGTATGAATTGGCGACACCATTAGGGGTGCCGGGGACGTTGGGAGGCAACGAGAATGACCTACCGGATCCAGGAGATCGAAGGGATCGGACCCAGCTACGCCACCAAGCTCGCCAAGTCGGGCATCACCAGCACCAAGCATCTGTTGGAGCAATGCGCGTCCGCGAAAGGCCGCAAAACGGTCGCGCAGTCGACCGGCGTCGACGAGGCGCGACTTCTCAAGTGGGCCAACATGGCAGATCTGATGCGCCTCGCCGGCGTGGGTGAGGAATACTCGGAACTGCTGGAGGCGGCCGGCGTCGATACGGTCAAGGAGCTGAAGCATCGAAATGCCGAAAACCTCGTGGCCAAAATGGAAGAGGTCAACGCGGCCCGCAAGCTGGTGCGACAGCGCCCGAGCGTGAAGCAGGTCGCCAAATGGATCGAGCAGGCGAAGTCGCTGCCGGCCTTGATCTCGCACTGAACGCCGGGCTCGCCATGGGTCGTGCCGGCGTCGGCGGGTTCGACCCCGGCGCCGCCCGGGGGCCTGCAGGCAGCGCACCGGGCCAGCGTTCATTGGGGAAGGGGAGACCATGTTCAACGCGCGCGATCTGCTCGGCCAAGTGATGCAGGCCGCGATGACCGACACCACCGCCAACCGGATGCGCCATGCCCTCGGGCCGGACGCGCTCGGCAGCCCCGACGACCCGCTCGCGGGGCTGTTCGGATCAGGCGCGCAGGCCGGCGGCCTGGGCGGTGCTTTGGGCAGCATCGTCGGCATGGCGGGAAGCATGCTCGGCCGCGCCGGCAGCTCGGTGCAGCGCGGCGATCCGCTAGCGGTGGGCGGATTGGGGGCCGTTGCCGGCGCCCTGCTCGGCGGCGGTGGCGGCGCGGTCAAAGGGGCGATGGGCGGCGGCCTTCTGGCGTTGCTCGGCGGCATCGCGATGTCGGCGCTCAAGGACTATCAGGTGGGGGCGGCGGCGCCGGGTGCCGACCAGGCTGCCGGACAGGCGCCGCTTGGTCTGCGCGAACCGCAGGATGCGAGCGAGGAGCAGGAACTGGAAAATCGCGCGCAGCTGATTCTGCGGGCGATGATCGCCGCCGCCAAGGCCGATGGTCAGATCGACCAGGGCGAGATGCAGCGGATCGTCAGCAAGCTCGAAGAGGGCGGCGCCAGCGACGAGGGCCGCAGCTTCGTGCTCGAGGAGATGCAGGGCCCGGCCGATCTGAACCGGCTGATCGGCGCGGTCGGGTCCCCGGAGGTCGCGGTCCAGGTCTACGCCGCATCGCTCCTGGCGATCGAGGTCGATACGGCGGCGGAGCGTGACTATCTGCGCCGCCTGGCCGAGGGCTTGAACCTGACCCCGGACACGGTCCAGCGCATCCATCACTCGCTCCACGTGCCTGCCGCAGCCCTGAGCCACGGGCGGCGGTCGAAAGAGGGAGCGCGACCATGCGCTGGCAGCTCGGGCGACGCAGTCAGAACGTCGAGGACCGCCGCGGCATGGGCACGCCGGTCGGCATGGACGTCCCGGGCCGGATCGGCATCCCGGGCGGCCTCGGGCGCGGCCGCGGCGGCGGCGTCGCGCGCGGCGGCGGCATCGGCGGCATCGGCCTCCTGATCCTGCTGGCGCTGGGCTGGTGGCTCGGCATCGACCCGAGCCTTCTGCTCCAGGACTCGTCCACCGGCGTTCCCTACCAGCAGGCGCCGTCCGGCACGCGCCCGCCGGCGAACGATCAGGCCGCGGCGTTCGTCTCGGCCGTGCTCGCCGACACCGAGGACACCTGGCACACGCTGTTCGAGCAGATGGGCCGCACCTACCGCGACCCGAAGCTCGTGCTGTTCTCGGGCGCGGTTCAGTCGGCCTGCGGCTTCGCCCGCGCCGCGATGGGCCCGTTCTATTGTCCGGGCGATCAGAAGGTCTACATCGACCTCACCTTCTTCGACGAGCTGCACGACCGGTTCGGAGCGCCGGGCGACTTCGCCCAGGCCTACGTGATCGCGCATGAGGTCGGCCACCACGTGCAGAACCTGCTCGGGATCGCGGACCAGGTGCAGGCCGCGCGCCAAAAGGCGGGCGAGCGCGGGGCCAACGCGCTGTCGGTGATGATGGAGCTGCAGGCCGACTGCTTCGCCGGGGTGTGGGGCCATAATGCCAACGACCGCCACCTGCTGGAGCAGGGCGACGTCGAGGAAGCTCTGAACGCGGCCGCCGCGATCGGCGACGACCGGCTGCAACGGCAGGCGCAGGGCTACGTCGTGCCCGATGCCTTCACCCACGGCAGCTCCGCGCAGCGCGTGCGCTGGTTCAAGCAGGGCATGAGCTCGGGCGATCCCCGCAGCTGCAACACCTTCGATACCGCGGGGCAGTGATCGGCGGCCCGCCGGTCTAAGGCGCGCGCGCCTTCAACAGGTCGCGGATCTCCTCGAGCAGGGTCTCCTGACGCGGCGGCACCGGGGTCTCCTCGGGCGCCGCCTCCTGCTTGCGGCGCAGCCGGTTCATGCCCTTGACCACCAGGAAGATCGCGAACGCCACGATCACGAAGTTGATCACCGCGTTGATGAACGCGCCGTAGGCGATCACCGGCGCGCCCGCCGCGCGGGCAGCCGGCAGTGACGGATACTCCTGGCCGGACAGATTGATGAACAGGTTCGAGAAGTCGATGTTGCCCATGATCAGGCCGATCGGCGGCATGATGACGTCGTTGACCAGCGAGTTGACGATCGCGCCGAACGCCGCGCCGATGACCAGCCCGACGGCCAGGTCGACGACGTTGCCGCGCATGGCGAACTCTTTGAATTCCTGAAAGAACCCGGACATGAGCCTGTCCCCCCTTGGGGTCGCGCCGCTGGCGACGACCCGGTTGCGGAGCACCATGCTAGGCCAGATCGGGGCCGCGCTCAAATCCCCGGCATGGCCGACGGGAGCACGGTCGATCTAGCCGATCTCGGGGCTGGCGATGCCGGTTGCGTCGAGATCCAGGATCTGCGGCCGGTGACCGCAGGCCTCGATGAAGGTGAGCAGATCGGGCGCGTTGATGGTGGTCGTCGCGGCGTTGGTCAGAGGGTGATAGTTGAGCAGGGGCTGGGCCAGCATGGCCTGGTCGAGCAGCGGCTGGACCCGCCGTGCGCGGTCGTTGATCAGAGCGAACGGCGTGACCGCGCCCGGGGTCACGCCGAGCGTCGCCTGCAGCAGCTCCGGCTGGCCGAAGGACAGACGCGCGCTGCCGATCACCTTGGCCAGCCGGCCCATGTCGATCCGCCGGTGATCGAGGCAGACCAGGAGCCAGAGGCCACCCTTCTTGTCCTTGAGGAACAGGCTCTTGCAGTGGCCGCCGGGGAGCTCGGCGGTATGCTGGCGCGCCTCTTCGACGGTGAACACCGGCACATGGGCGAAGGTCCGGTGCCCGATCCCGAGCTCGTCCAGCCGCCGCAGCAGCTCGTCCTGGGTGACTGCCATGCGCGCCGGTATAGCGGTCGTGCTGGCATTGCTCAACGATCGCCGGACCGCTCGTGGCGCACGTCAGGCGCGCGCAAAATGGACGCACCAAGTCGTCAACCGACTGGACATCTTTGCCGATTAGAGCCAATTGAACCTGCGCCTTGGACTGATCGGGAACATCGCTTGAAACACATCTCGGATCCGGAGCCTGGGTCGCCGCTCGAGCTGGCGCAACCACTCGGCAACGGCCGCTGGCAAAGCTTGACCGTCCTGGCGTTGCTGGTCCTGTTGATCGGCGCGGGCGTGGCGGCAGCGTTCGGCCTCGATGCCGGCGTGGCGATGGACGTCTTGCGCCAGCACCATCTCTGGCTGCTCGGCTTCGTCGCCGGCACCCCGATCCTCGCCTCGTTCCTGTTCATGGCGATCTATGCCGCCTCGGTCGCCGTGTCGGTACCGGGCAGCGCGCTGCTGACGGTGATCGGCGGCTATCTGTTCGGCTGGCTCCAGGGGACCGCCTACGTCCTGGTCGCGACCACGCTCGCAGCGACTGCGGTGTTCGTGCTCGCGCGCAGCGCGCTCGGCAACCGCCTGCGCACCCGGGCGGGCCCCTCGCTGGTGCGGTTCGCCGAGACCTTCCGGGCCAATGCGCTGAGCTACGTGTTCGTGCTCCACCTGGTGCCGATCTTCCCGTCCGCGGTGGTGATCGGCATCCCGGCGGCCTGCGGCGTGCGCGTGCGCACCTTCGTGGTCAGCGCGGTGCTCGGCCTGCTGCCCGGGACCCTGCTGTTCGCGCATCTGGGCTCCGGCCTCGGCGCGGTCCTGGGCAGCGGCGCGCCGGTCCATCTCAGCAGCTTCGTCCGGCCGGAGATCCTCCTGCCGCTGGTCGGCCTCGCGGCGCTCGCCCTGCTGCCGGTCGCCTACCGCACCTGGCGCACCCGCGGACGCGCCTGATCCGGGCGGCCGCCCGCGGGTGTGATCAGCACCAGACCCGGCGCTCGAACGCAGCTGGGACCTAGCCGCGCTCGAACGCCGTTCCGTCCAGATCAGGCGAGATCGAAGCGGTCCAGGTTCATCACCTTGTTCCACGCCGCCACGAAGTCGCGCACGAACTTCTGCTGCGAGTCGTCACATGCATAGACTTCCGCCAGCGCCCGCAGCTGGGAGTGCGAACCGAAGACGAGGTCCACACGGGTGCCGGTCCACTTCAGGTCGCCGCTCATGCGGTCGCGTCCCTCGAACACGTTCTCATCCGAGGTCGCCTTCCACTCCGTGCCCATGTCGAGCAGGTTCACGAAGAAGTCGTTGGTGAGCGTCTCCGGCCGCTTCGTGAAGACGCCGTGGCCGGACCGTCCGAAGTTCGCGTTCAGCGCCCGCATCCCGCCGACGAGGACCGTCATCTCGGGGGCGGTCAGCGTCAGGAGTTGCGCCTTGTCGACCAGCAGTTCCTCCGCCGAGACGGAGTATCGGGCCTTGAGGTAGTTGCGGAACCCGTCTGCGACCGGCTCGAGGTAGGCGAAGGATGCCACGTCGGTCTGCTCGAGCGACGCATCCGTGCGGCCCGGCGCGAACGGAACCGCCACCTCGTGCCCGGCCTTCTTCGCGGCCTGCTCGACCGCCGCACAACCGCCGAGCACGATCAGGTCCGCGAGCGACACCCTCTTGCCACCGGACTGCGCGGCGTTGAACGCCGTCTGAATGCCCTTGAGGGTTTCCAGCACCTTCGCCAGTTGGGCCGGCTGATTGACCTCCCAATCCTTCTGCGGCGCAAGGCGGATGCGCGCCCCGTTCGCCCCGCCGCGCTTGTCGGAGCCGCGGAAGGTCGACGCCGAGGCCCAGGCGGTCGAGACCAGCTCGGCGATGGAAAGTCCCGATGCGAGGATCTTGGCCTTGAGGCTCGCGATGTCCTGCGCGTTGATCAGCTCGTGATCGACGGCGGGCACGGGGTCCTGCCAGACCAGCTCCTCCGCCGGAACCTCCGGGCCGAGGTAGCGGGCGCGCGGGCCCATATCCCGATGCGTTAGCTTGAACCACGCCCGGGCGAAGGCGTCCGCCAACTCAGCCGGGTTCTCGTAAAAGCGCCGCGAGATCTTCTCATAGACCGGGTCGACCCGCAACGAGAGGTCGGTGGTCAGCATGGTCGGCGCGCGCCGCTTCGACGGGTCGAACGGATCCGGGATGGTGGCGACGTCGCCCTTGGCCTGCCACTGATGGGCGCCCGCCGGGCTCTTGGTCAGCTCCCATTCGTAGCCGAACAGGTTCTGGAAGAAGCTGTTGCTCCACTTGGTCGGCGTCGGGCTCCAGGTGACCTCCGGGCCGCCGGTGATCGCGTCGCAGCCCTTGCCCGTATTGAAGCTGCTCTTCCAGCCCAGGCCCTGCTCTTCGATGGGCGCGGCTTCCGGCTCGGGCCCCACCGACGCCGGATCGCCGGCGCCGTGCGTCTTGCCGAAAGTGTGTCCGCCGGCGATCAGTGCTACCGTCTCCTCGTCGTCCATGGCCATGCGCTTGAAGGTCTCGCGAATGTCCCTGGCGGCGGCGAGGGGATCCGGCTTGCCGTTCGGGCCTTCCGGATTGACGTAAATCAGACCCATCTGCACGGCGGCGAGAGGATCCTCGAGCACTCGGTCTCCCGAGTAGCGCTTGTCCTCGAGCCAGGTGTCCTCGAAACCCCAGTGGACGTCTTCCTCCGGCTCCCAGACGTCCGCGCGCCCGCCGCCGAAGCCGAAGGTCTTGAAGCCCATCGATTCCAGCGCGACGTTGCCGGCGAGGATCAGCAGGTCGGCCCAGGAAATCTGGTCGCCATACTTCTGCTTGATCGGCCACAGCAGCCGGCGCGCCTTGTCGAGGTTCGCGTTGTCCGGCCAACTGTTGAGCGGCGCGAAGCGCTGCTGGCCGGCGCCGGCGCCGCCGCGACCGTCGCCGATGCGATACGTGCCGGCGCTGTGCCACGCCATCCGGATGAAGAGCGGCCCGTAGTGGCCGAAGTCCGCCGGCCACCAGTCCTGGCTGTCCGTCATCAGCGCGGTGAGGTCCTGCTTCACGGCCGCGAGGTCGAGCTTCTTGAACGCCTCCGCGTAGTTGAACGCTTCGCCCATGGGATTGGACAAGCTGGAGTTGCGGTGGAGAATCTTGAGGTTCAGCTGGTTCGGCCACCAGTCCCGGTTCGACATGCCCCCAAGGGTCGTGTGCGAGTGGATCACCGGGCACGTGTCCGCGAGATCGTCCATGTTTCTCTCCGATCGTGGCTGCGTTGGCTGAGCCGCTTCCTGGCTAAGGGCCACGGATGCTCTGGAACGCGATCCTCTGCGATGGTCGGCGCGATGGCAACGCGCCAGACGAGTGGATTGGGCACGGGACCGTCCTGAAACAGGATCGAGCCGAAGGCGCCAACGTTCAGGCTGCTCGGCACATCAGGCATCGACGCATCGTCTGCCCTCGTCACGCGCGGCAGTTGCGACCTTGGCCGTTCCCTACCCCCTTGACACACTCCTAACAAAGCGGTCTCATAAGGTTAAGTCGAATTTTCTGACTGCGGCAATAAGATGATCTTATAGCAAGTCTGACGCTGAAGCGGCTCCGCTACTTCGAGGCGCTGGCCCGAACGGCCACTTTTGGCCTGCCGCGCGACATCCGCGAGTTCGCCGATCGCGCCGGCTGCCCGGACGCCTACCTGCCCACCAACCCGACCGCGGTCGAGATCCTGACCGTGCTGCTCGAGGCCGAACGCTGCGCGATCCGGACCTGGAACGAGGTCTGCGACCTGACGCTCGGCAGGGACCCGCGCACCTATAACATCGCGAGCTGGATCCTCCAGGAGGGGCGCGATCAAGCACTTCGGCTGGGCCGGGTTCGGTACCCGGGCCGCAGCCGTGGCAAGGTATGGCAGGGGCTGGACCCTCTTGGAAGAATCGGCGCCGAGCCTTACTGTCTGGCGCCTGTGACGCGCTCGGGGGGCCAAGACCGGCGAGCCGTCCGGGCACCGGTTGGTGGCAAGCCGGGACGGCTTATGTTGGAGCTGAGGGCGGGCGCCCATTCCGGCCGGGACGCGAGCTTGGTTACATGTCAGCCCGAGCGGGCGACGTCATCCCGGTGACCAGGGGAGCTCATGCGTTCGTTTGCGAGGTTGCCGCCATGACCGAGACGATTCGCTTCACACTCGATGGCCGCGAGGTCGAGGCCGCGCCCGGCGAGAGCATCTGGCAGGTGGCCCGGCGGGAAGGCGTCGAGATCCCGCATCTGTGCTGGCTGCCCGAGCCCGGCTACCGGGCCGACGGCAACTGTCGCGCCTGCATGGTCGAGATCGAGGGCGAGCGCGTGCTGGCGGCATCCTGCATCAGGAAGCCCACCGCGGGCATGAAGGTGGTGAGCGCCTCGGAGCGGGCGGAGACCGCGCGCCGGATGGTCATGGAGCTGCTGCTCGCCGATCAGCCGCAGCGTCCGGTCGCCCATCACCCGGAGTCCCGGCTCTGGCAGTGGGCCGACCGGATGGACGTCCGCGAAAGCCGCTTCGCTAAACGTCGGCCCGAGGTCGCCGACCTCAGTCATCCGGCGATGGCGGTCAATCTGGACGCCTGCATCCAGTGCAACCTGTGCGTGCGCGCCTGCCGCGAGGTCCAGGTCAACGACGTGATCGGCATGGCCTACCGCAACGCGCAGGCCAAGATCGTGTTCGACCAGGACGACCCGATGGGCAATTCGACCTGCGTCGCCTGCGGCGAGTGCGTCCAGGCCTGCCCGACCGGGGCCCTGATGCCGGCCGCGATCGTCGATACCGCGGGCAAGGGCCACCCCGAGGTCGACCGCGAGGTCGAGAGCGTCTGCCCTTACTGCGGGGTCGGCTGCCAGATCACCTACCACGTCAAGGACGACCAGATCCGCTACGTCACCGGCCGCAACGGCCCGGCCAACGCGAACCGGCTGTGCGTCAAGGGCCGCTTCGGCTTCGACTACGTCGGCCACCCGCATCGCCTGATGCGGCCGATGATCCGCAAGGAGGGCGCCCTCAAGGGCATCGAGCCGGACCTCGACCCGGCCAACCCCTGGACCCATTTCCGCGAGGCCAGCTGGGAGGAGGCGCTCGAGGTCGCCGCCAGCGGCCTGGGTAAGATTCGCGACCGCGACGGGCCGAAGGCGCTGGCGGGCTTCGGCTCAGCCAAGGGCTCCAACGAGGAGGCGTACCTGGTCCAGAAGCTGGTCCGGGCTGGCTTCGGCTCCAACAACGTCGACCACTGCACCAGGCTCTGCCACGCGAGCTCGGTCGCAGCCCTGCTCGAGAACATCGGCTCAGGCGCGGTGACCGCGCCCTTCACCGCGGCGCTCGATGCTGATGTGATCGTCGTGATCGGCGCCAACCCGACCGAGAACCACCCGGTCGCCGCGACCTTCTTCAAGCAGGCGGCCAAGCGCGGCAAGACGCTGGTCGTGATGGACCCGCGCGGCCAGGCGCTCAAGCGCCACGCAACTCACATGCTGCAGTTCAAGCCCGGCAGCGACGTCGCGATGCTGAATGCGCTGATGCACACAATCGTCGAGGAGGACCTCTACGACCGGCAGTACATCCAGGCGCACACCGAGGGCTTCGAGCAGTTGAAGGCGCACCTGCGCGAGTTCCGCCCCGAGGCCATGGCCGCGGTCTGCGGCATCGACGCGGGCACCCTGCGCACCGTCGCGCGCGCCTTCGCGACCGCGCAGCGGGCGATCGTCTTCTGGGGCATGGGCATCAGCCAGCACGTGCACGGCACCGACAACGCCCGCTGTCTGATCTCGCTGGTCCTGATGTGCGGCCAGGTCGGGCGGCCGGGCACCGGCCTGCACCCGCTGCGCGGCCAGAACAATGTCCAGGGCGCGTCGGATGCCGGCCTGATCCCGATGATGTTTCCGGACTATGGCCGGGTCGGCCAGGATGCGATTCGCGCCCGCTTCGAGGGCCTGTGGGGAAAAAAGCTCGACCCCGAGCCGGGCCTGACCGTGGTCGAGATCGTGCACGCGATCCATGATGGCGTGATCAAGGGCATGTACATCATGGGCGAGAACCCGGCGATGTCCGACCCGGACGTCCAGCACGCGCGCGCGGCGCTGGCCAGGCTCGAGCATCTGGTGGTTCAGGATCTGTTCCTGACCGAGACCGCGATGTACGCCGACGTCGTCCTGCCGGCCTCGGCCTGGCCGGAGAAAGAGGGCACGGTCACCAACACCAACCGCCAGGTGCAGATGGGGCGCGCTGCCCTGCCGCTGCCGGGCGAGGCGCGCCAGGACTGGTGGATCGTCCAGGAGATCGCGCGCCGGATCGGGCTCGACTGGCACTACCAGCATCCGCGCGATGTCTATGCGGAAATGATGCAGGCGATGCCGTCGCTTGCCAACATCACCTGGGACCGGCTCGCCGCCGAGAGTTCGGTGACCTATCCCTGCGACGGCCCGGACCAGCCGGGCCAGGACATCGTGTTCGGCGACCGATTCCCCACCGGCGACGGCCGCGGCAAGTTCACGCCCGCGGACGTGCTGCCGCCGGCCGAGCTGCCCGACGTGCACTATCCGATGGTGCTGACCACCGGCCGCCAGCTCGAGCACTGGCACACCGGCGCCATGACCAGGCGCGCGAGCACGCTCGACCGGCTGGAGCCGGAGGCAGTGGCGAGCCTGCATCCGCGCGACCTGAGGGCGCTCGGCGTGGCGCCGGGCGAGCCGATCCGGGTCACCACCCGCCGCGGCGCGATCGAGCTGATGGCGCGCGCCGACCGCGCGGTCGCCGAGGGCATGGTCTTCATCCCGTTCTGCTACGTCGAGGCCGCCGCCAACATCCTGACCAACCCCCAGCTCGACCCGTTCGGCAAGATCCCGGAGTATAAATTCTGCGCGGCCAAGGTCGAGAAGGCCGGCACGGTAGCCCAGGCGGCGGAGTAACCGTCCTTTAGCTTTGCGATCCTCCGGATCGGTTCTGATCCTCGATGAACCACGTGCCAGGGGTAAGTCGTGGCCTTTCGGCAACAGGGTATTCGAGATCTTGACCGGCAGGCCGAGAGCAACCGTCGCGCAAATTGCTGCGGCCGTGGCTTTCGTGCGATCCTTCACAACTTATGGATGTCACAGCCTAGACTGTGGCTTAGTGTGGGTCGGCTGCAGGGCCGGCCCTCCGGAGGCGGCGATGGATCCGGCGAAGGTCAGCGCATGGCAGTGCTTTTGTGATCGGGTTCTGAGCAGCACCGACTGGCCGCGGGACTTGTGGCTGGCGGCGGTCGAGGATGCGCTCGCCGCGGCGCTCGGCGCCGAATCGCGCCTGCTCGCCGATTACCGCGCCGATGTCGCCGAGCTGCAGGCGCTGCAGCGCGCGGCGCGCGGCTCCTACCACGACGAGCGGCGAATCGCCCAGCTCGAGGCGCAGATCAAGCGGCTGATCGAGCTCGCCGACGCGACCATCAGCGAGCCGGCGGCCCAGGTCGCCCTCGGGCCGGCGGCGGTCGCTGCGGAGCCTCGGCGCGGGCGATCGCCCGCCCGGTTCGGCCCGGCCCTTTCCCTGCTGCTTGGCGCCCTGCTGTTGGTTGCCGGTGCGGCCGGTGCCAGCGCGTTCTACGAGCTCCGGATGCGGGTGGCGGTCGACCAGCAGGCGGCGCGCATGGCCGGCCTGCTCGACCAGCGGGTCGCAGACCTGCGGGCGGATCTCGACCGGCGCCTGGGCGTGGCCGAGCGTCTGAACGCGCAGATGGCGCAGCTGCACGATCAGCTCAGCGCCAATGTCGACCGGGTCAGCGCGACCATGGCCGAGTCGGTGCGCTCGATCATGGGGTTGAGCGACAACGCGGTTGCCGAGCTCGAGCACCGGCTCGGCGCCCAGGGCGGCGGCGTGACCGAGGCGCTGGCGAAGCTCGGGGCGCGCGCGGATGCCCTGAACCGCGGCCTCGACGACATCAGCCAGGACCTCGCCGCCCTCGAGCAGCGCGTGCCGAAGCTGCAGGACGACGTCCAGCGCGCGGCGGCGGGCGCCCAGCAGGTGCGCACCCAGTTCGATCAGGCGGCCGCCGAGGTCGGGGCGGTGAAGACCGGCGCGCCCCAGCTGGCCGCCTGGCTGGCCGACCAGAAGGACGCGCTCGGGCAGGATCTGCAAAGTCGGAAGGCCGAGCTTGACGCGATCGAGGGCTCGGCCCGGGATCTCGAGGGCAAAGTCGCTCAGTCGCGCGCCCGGCTCGAGGGCCTCAACCAGTCCCTGGACCAGGGCCTGCAACAGGCCAAGCAGGACAGCGCGGCGCTCGAGGACGCCATCAAGGACCTGCGCGCGACCGGACAGCAGGTCACGCAGCTGATGGCCGATGCCGATGCCAAGGTCCAGGCCGCGCACCAGGAGATGCAGACCAAGATCGACCAGATGCTCTCGAACGCCGCCGAGAAGGCCGATCTCGCGGTGCTGCGCAGCCAGGATGTGATCCGCCGGGCCGAAGGCGAGGTCACCCAGAAGCTGCAGACGCAGAGCCAGCAGGCGTTGGACGATGTGGCCAAGGCGCGCGAGGCGCAGCTCGCGGAGCTCGCCAAGCGGGTGTCCGCGACCCAGGTCGAGCTCGAGCAGACCCGGGCCGGGCTGGTCGCCAGCTGGCAAAGCATGGATCAGGCGGTCGCCGAGCGCCAGGGCCAGGTCCTGACCGGCCTCGACGGCTACGCCCAGACCATCCAGGCGCGCGTCCAGGACCTCCTGAAGGCGCTCGACGTCAAGGTCGCCGGCAGCAACGGCTGACCGGCGCGCCCCGCGGCCGGCGACGCCATCCCGGAGTGCGCGCGCCGGGGGCGGGCGCTTGACCCTGCCGGTCGGCGGGGCTCAGAATGCCTGGCCATGGACGACTACCTGCTGCGCCCCGACCCGGACGATCCGCGCCTCACCCAGGCGGTGGTCGGGGTCGATCAGGACGGCCGCCGGATCGAGACCGCGGTGGTCCACGAGCGGCCGCTGACCCTGTTCCTGAACGCTCAGGAGATCGTCACCATGATGACGATCGGCGATTTCCCGGACTATCTGGCGGTCGGTTTTCTCCTGAACCAGAACATGCTGCGACCGGACGATGAGATCGCCGGCATCGACTACGACCCCGAGCTCGAGGTCGTGGTCGTGCGCACCAAGCGCGTCACTGACTACGAAGCGAAGCTACGCAAGAAGGTCAGGACCTCGGGCTGCGCCCAGGGCACCGTGTTCGGCGACCTCATGGAGCGCTTCGAGCAGGTCAGGCTGCCGGCGGACGCGGTGCTCAGGACCAGCTGGCTGTACGCGCTCGCCAAGCAGATCAACACCAGCCCCTCGCTCTATCTCAAGGCCGGCGCGATCCACGGCTGCGTGCTGTGCGAGGCCGACCGGCCGCTGCTCTACATGGAGGACGTCGGCCGCCACAATGCGGTCGACAAGATCGCGGGCTACATGTTCCTGAACGGCATGTCTCCGGCCGGCAAGATCTTCTACACCACGGGCCGTCTCACCAGCGAGATGGTGATCAAGACCGTGCAGATGCAGATCCCGATCCTGATCTCGCGCTCGGGCTTCACCGCCTGGGGGGTCGACCTCGCGCGGCAGGCGAACCTGACCCTGATCGGCCGCGCCAAGGGCAAGCGCTTCATCGCGCTGGCCGGGGAATCCCGGATCGTGTTCGACGCCGACCCGCACTACGTCGCCGACGAAGCCCGCCACCTGCAGCGCAAATCCTCGCTCGAGGACGACGCAGCGTAGAGTTGCCGTGCGGCGCGCCAGGGCGTGTTGCTAGTTTGCAACGTAAGGCCCAAAAAGCGTGACAAAAGCGCAACGGGTGAAGAAAATGTGAACGCGTTCACTGCACGGTCATCCCGAAGCCCCATAATGTCCTGAGTGAGCGGACGGTGATGCCTCGCCGGAAAGTCGGCTTCGTAAGCGGCGGAGCGGACTGGCGGCCGGGGCGGGAGTTTGAGTGATGACCGGGATCGATGTGGCTGCGGTGGCGAGCCTTCTGAAGACCGGGGATATCGTGTTGTTCGCCGGCCCGACCCGGGTGAGTGGCCTCTTCAAGTGGTGGCCCCGGCATCCCTGGACGCATGTCGGCCTGCTGCTGCGTCGGCCCGAGGACCCCGAGCCCCTGCTCTGGGAGGCGCATCGCGACGGCCGGCACCGGGCGACGACCCAAGGCCGGCTCGCCGCGCGGATCGCGAGCTTCCCAGGCAAGATCAGCGTCCGTTGCCTGAACAATGCGCTGACCTCGGCCCATTGCGCACGGCTGGAGGCCTTGCGCCAGCAACTCGGCCGGCGCGCTCCGGAGCGAGGCCTGCTCGATCTGATGGCCGCCGCCGACGACGGCTGGCTGGGCGCCAAGCCCGAGCATCTCGGCGAGCCGACCGGCGCCGCGCTGGTCGCCGAGGTCTACCAGCGTCTCGGCCTCCTGGACGACCTCGATCATGGCGGCCAGTCGCCCAGCCGGTACCGGCCGCGCCGTTTTGCCGAGCGCTCGGGCCTCCGGCTCAAGCACGGCTATGCGCTCGGGCCCGAGGTCGTGCTCCACGACCCGCACGGCGCCGTGGACTGGAGCGGGGCCAGTCCGCAACCCGCCTGACCGTAGCCAGAGCGCGCCGGATGCCCCATCATTGCCGGTCGGCAAGACGGCGGCAGGCGCCATGGCGAGATCGAGCGAGGCGATCATCCCGCCGGTGGTCGGGGTGCTGCTCGCGGGCGGGCAGGCACGCCGCATGGGCGGCGGCGACAAATGTCTGCGGCCGCTCGGCGGCCGGCCGATCCTTGAGCAGGTCATCGCCCGGGCGGCACCGCAAGTTCGGGCGCTGCTGCTCAATGCCAACGGCGATCCGGAGCGGTTCGCCGGCTTCGGCCTGCCGGTCGCTGCCGACCTGATCCCGGGCTTCGCGGGCCCGCTCGCCGGGGTGTTGACCGGCATGGCATGGGCGCGGGCGAACCGGCCCGAGTGCCCGTGGATCGCAACCCTTGCGACCGACACGCCGTTCTTCCCGACCGACCTGGTCGCGCAGTTGCTGGCTGCCGTGGAGCGCGACGGGGCCGATCTCGCGTGCGCCACTTCCGGCGGCCGGGCGCACCCGGTCTTCGGCCTCTGGCCGGTCCGGCTCGCGAACGACCTGCGCGCCGCGATGGCGGGCGAGGCGATCCGCAAGGTCGACCTCTGGACCGCGCGCCATCGCCTGGCCCTGGTCGACTTTCCGATCGAACCGATTGACCCTTTCTTCAACACCAATCGGCCGGCGGACCTGGCCGAGGCCGAGCTGATCCTGATGCGACAATCTAAAGGCGATCGCTCCTATCCCGAATAGCAACCCTCAGCTGCGGCGAGGGGCCGCATGAGCAGGGGTCGAGAGCGATGGCAACGAAATTTGCAGACGCCACATTTCTGGTACGGACAGCCGATGTCGGGTTTGGCCTGGAGGCGCCATTTCGAGCGGCGCGGCACGGCCAGCCGGCCCAGCCGCACGGGACGATGACCTCGCGCGAGGGGCTGGCCGCGATCGGCCTTGGACTCTATCTGCTGACCTGCAGCGCGCTGGTCCTCTACCTTATGGTCTACGTCTGGACCAAGTCGTTCGGCGTGTTCGAACGTGCGTTTCCGGGGATCGATTTCGCTGCCAGCGACCCGCTGGCGGTGCAGACCTTCGCCTATACCGCCGGTGGCGCGGTGCTCGGCGCGATCATCCTGTCCTTCCGCGGCCTGCACAAATACGCGGTGGTGCTCCGCGAGTTCCACGTGTCGTACAGCGGCTCCTATCTGCTCGGCCCCTGGGCGGCTGGCCTGCTCGGCGTCACCACCTATGCGATGCTGCGCGGCGGGCTGCTGGTCTTCGCCGGCGGCGAGCAGAGTGCGCTCAGCGACAGCTCGGTCTATGCCTATCTGGCGCTCGGCATCGTCACCGGCTTCTCGTGGGAGCGCATGCTGGCGCGCATCGACGACCTCGCGAAACAGATCTTCGGCAGCCGTCTGCGGCGGTTCGAGGGCGCGTCCGGTCGCACTGGTTAGCCCCCCTTCCAGGGTTGCGCCGATCGCCGCGGTGCTGGTGCGCGCCGCGGCTTCGGCTATGCTGTGGGAGACCATCGAACAAAGGTACCGCTACCCCGGGGGACATCGTTATGCAGCTCGCCCAACGCATGCATCGGCTCGGCACCGAGAGCGCCTTCGAGGTGCTCGCGCGCGCCAGCAAGCTCGCCCAGGCGGGCCGCAGCATCATCAACCTCGGCATCGGCCAGCCGGATTTTCCCACGCCCGAGAACATCGTGGCCGCCGCCCAGAAGGCGCTGGCCGACGGCCACCACGGCTACACGCCGGCGAACGGCATCCTGCCGCTCCGCGAGGCGGTCGCCGAGGACATTCAAAAGTGGCGGGGCGTCGAGGTCGACCCTGACCGGATCGTGATCGTGCCGGGCGGCAAGGTCACCATGTACTTCGCGATCACCATGTTCGGCGAGCCGGGCGCCGAGATCATGTACCCGGACCCGGGTTTTCCCATCTATCGCTCGGTGATCGAGTTCTCGGGCGCCAAGGCGGTGCCGATCCCGCTGTACGAGGACAGCGGCTTCTCGTTCTCGGCCGAGGAGGTGCTGGCCAAGATCACGCCCCGCACGCGCCTGATGATCATCAACAGCCCGGCCAATCCCACGGGTGGTGTGGTGGCGCGCGAGGAGCTCGACAAGCTGGTCGCGGGCTTGGCGGCGCACCCGGACGTCGTCGTGATGTCGGACGAGATCTATGCCCGCATGGTCTACGACAACGTCCCCCACGCCAGCATGCTGGTCTATCCCGAGCTCGCGGACCGGCTGATCCTGCTCGATGGCTGGTCCAAGACCTACGCGATGACCGGCTGGCGGCTGGGCTATGCGGTCTGGCCCAAGGACCTGGCCGAGCACGCCACCCGCCTCGCGATCAACATCCACTCCTGCGTCAACGCCGCGACCCAGTGGGCCGGCATCGAGGCGCTCAAGGGCCCGCAGGACGCCGCCTTCCGCATGGTCGAGGCGTTCGATGAGCGCCGCAAGGTCATCCTCGAGCTCCTGAACGGCCTGCCGGGCGTGCGCTGCGTCCGCCCAGGCGGCGCCTTCTACGCTTTTCCGAACATCTCCGGCACCGGCTACAGCGCCCGCAAACTTCAGGACGACCTCCTCAACGAGGTCGGCGTCGCCCTGGTCGCCGGCACCAGCTTCGGCGACCAGGGCGAGGGCTACATCCGCTTCTCCTACGCCAACTCGATCGCCAACATCGAGGAGGCGATCGAGCGCATCGCGCGCTTCCTCGGCCGCTAGCCGGCCATCTCGAGCAGCCGCGCCGTCTCGCCCGCGACCTCCTCGGCGAGCCGCGCCGCCGCGACGTAGGGCAGCCAGGCCCGGATCGCCGCCCGCGACAGCCCGCTCGCCCGGCAATAAGCGGCGAGATAGGGCTCCGCGAGGTCGGGCGCGTGGAGCGCCATCAGCAGGTAAGAGCGGCAGACATCCGCCGCGGGCTCGCCGCAGCTCGCATCGGGCCAGTCGATCACCAGCGGCCGCTCGGGCGTCCCGAGCAGGTTCTCGGGGTGGAAGTCGCCATGGCACAGCCGGCAGCCCTCGGGCATCGCGGCGAGCCCGCCGAGCAGCCGGCGCCGCGGCGCTTCGTCGAGCGCCGGCGCCCAGGCGATCGCCGCCGCGAGGCGCGCCGCGAGGCTGCCCAGCGCCGGAGCGTCATGACCATGGATGCGCGCATGCACCGCCGCGAGGCACGCGAGATGATCCGCCACGAGCGCCGGCTCCGCGCGCATCCGCGCCGCGAACGAACCGGCGCTCACCCGGTCGAACACGACGCCCCAGCGCCCACTGACCGCCCGCACGCCCCAGACCGCCGGCACCGGCAGGCCGAGCGCCTCGACCGCGGCATGGATCGCCGCCTCGCGAAACGCTACGTGCTTGTGCGCCGGGGAGCGATAGAGCTTGAGCGCGCGCGAGCCCCACGCGAACACCTCGGCCACCCGGCCCGCCGCGATCAGAGCTCCCGGCGTCTCCTGCATCCTCGCACCCACCAACCCCTGCCAGCGACGCTTAGGCCGCCGCGCTGCCGCTGACAACGGCGGCGCGCGCCCGGCGCCTTTGCGGCCGATGCACCACTTTTAACCCGCGGGCGGTCTTTTCCCGCACCGCAGGGTCTTCATCTCTGTCACCGGGCCGACGCCGGCAGCACCTGCGCTTGGAGTTGAGCCCGATCCCGACGTCACGCCAGTCGGGTGCGATCGGCTCGATCGCGTGCGCTTCGGGGTGCCCTACAGCTGATTGAGCAGGGCCTGGCGCCGCGACTGGTACTCGTCCTTCGTGATGTAGCCCTTGGCAGCCAGGTCATCGAGCACGTTGAGCTGATGCTCGATCGACGCGGCCGTGGATGCGGCGGACGGCGGAGGTGCCGCCGGCATCGCGTAGGCGGGCGCAACATACGCCGGCGCGGCGGAGGTCGGCGCCGATTGCTTCTGTTCCTTGTCCCGGTTCATCAGATAGGACAGGCCATAGCCGCCGGCGAGACCGCCGACCAGCGGCAGCCCCCAGTCGTTGTGGGCCCGGGTCGGGCTGGCGCCGAGCCCGACCACCAGGGCTGGCACCATCGCCGTCAGCGCCAGCCTTCTTGCAAGCGCCTTCCGCATGTCTTCCCTCCCTCAACGCATGGCACGCCTCCGGTCCGGACGCACTGGTCGCCCGGGGCCGGTGCAATCGATGAGTATCACACTTTGCGGTTCATGCCAGCCGTGTTCTGCCCTATGCTGCGGCTGGATGGGAGTCGAGGCCTCGAGGCCGAGCTGGCAAGGAAGCTGGAAATGAGAAAGCGAGTATTTGGGTTGTTGGCAACGCTCGCCTGCGTGGTCGGTCTGGCGCCGGCGGCGTGGTCAGTGGAGCTGACGAAGGACTATCTCGCGGGCACCTGGGGCGTTGGCGGAGCCGATGCCTGCAGCGCCGCGACGACCGAAAAGATCACCTTCGATCCCAATGGCAGTTTCGTGAACGCCCGCGGTGGCAAGGTCACGGCCACCGGTTTCTGGCATCTGATCGAGGACAATCTCGACCTTCACATGGTGACGTCGCTCGCGTTCTTCGACGATCCGACGACGAACGCCGACGATCAGCTGAGCGACTTTGCCGGCCAGTATAATTATTTGTATGCTAAAGCATTGATCTTCGATGTCGAGCAGGACAGCTTCCGCGCCGTCGCTGCCATGGGCAACATACTGCGCGGAGCCAACTACCACCGCTGCCCGTGAGGATGAAGCGCAATTTAACATTGAGCGACGACGTCGGCTTTCGCTCCCACGTTTGCGCCGTTAAGGGCGTGCCCAAAGAGACACTTGAGGGGCGGGGCGCTTTGCCTTGGAGAAACGGAGCCGGGACGGCACCCGGTCTCACGCCCGGCTCCATCTCGACGAGGTCTGCCCGACGGATTAGGTTTCCGACGGTTGTGAAACCGATCCGCAACGGGAACCATCCGTGGCTACAGAACCGAAGCTCTTCCCCGCGGCACCGGTCGGGCCGCCCGTTGAGCCGCTGCCATCCGGGCGGGCGCCCGAGCGCGCGGCGCTGGCGGGCGCCCACGTCCGGCTCGAGCCGGTCGAGGTCGCGGCCCATGGCGAGCGCCTCTACCGGCTGTCTCACGCGCGGCCGGAGGATGCCGCGCTCTGGACGTACCTCGCCTATGGCCCGTTCGCGGACCAGGACGCGTTCGAACGTTGGCTGGGGGAACGGGCGCGCTCCCGCGACCCTCTGTTCTTCGCAGTCGTCGACCAGGCGACCGGCGAAGCTGCCGGCATGGCCAGCTATCTGAACATCGTGCCGGCCAACGGGTGCATCGAGATCGGTCACATCTGGTTCGCGCCGGCGCTCCAGAAAACCCGGGCCGCGACCGAGGCGATTTTTCTCCTGGCGCGCCAGGTGTTCGACGACCTCGGCTACCGGCGGCTGGAGTGGAAGTGCGACGCGCTCAACGCGGCCTCGAGACGCGCCGCTGGCCGCTTCGGCTTCAGCTACGAGGGCACCTTCCGCCAGCACATGATCGTCAAGGGCCGCAACCGCGACACCGCCTGGTTCGCGCTGCTGGATCGCGACTGGCCGGTCGTGCGCGCGGCTTTCGAGCGCTGGCTGGCGCCCGCCAACTTCGATGCCGCCGGCCGCCAGCGAAACGCGCTCAGCGCGCTCACCGCGACCCGCTGATCGGGTCGGCCGGCCGACGTCAGCGCGCCGTCATGCGCTCCGAACCGATGCGCCATTGGCGCCAGAGGGTCACCGCGCCATAGGCGATCGCGACCTGCAGCGCCGCCGCCATCAGGCGCGGCCAGAGCAGGCTCGCGAATTGGTAGCTCGGGTCGAGCAGGGTCGCTGCCAGCTCCATGAACAGCCAGAGGTTGACCACGATCAGCAGGGCGTGGACCCGGTTGCGGATCAGCAGCGCCAGTCCGACCGCCACCAGCAGGGGCAGAGGATTGGCGGTCAGGACCACGACATCGGCGGCGAACTCCAGCAGTTTCGCGCCCATGGGCCAGTTCCTCGACGTCGGCGACACCTGTCGCCAGCATGGTTCCTGGCAAGGTAATTTAACCTCCAATTGAAAGATCGCAAGGGGCATTCACGCCATTCGTGGTTCGAGGTGGCCCGCGCCAGGCGCTGACGCGACGCGGGCTCTTGTCACCGGCACGGCAGTCTGACAGGTTCCCCGGACGAATTTCCGGCTCGTTTTCAGGGAGGCGAGAAGATGGACGTACGTGCGGCCGTGGCCCACAAGGCCGGCCAGCCCCTCGCGATCGAAACCGTGCGTCTCGAGGGGCCGAAGGCGGGCGAGGTGCTGGTCGAGATCAAGGCGACCGGGGTCTGCCACACCGACGAGTTCACCCTGTCCGGGGCCGATCCCGAGGGCCTCTTTCCCACGATCCTCGGTCACGAGGGCGCGGGCGTGGTGGTCGACGTCGGCGCCGGGGTCACCTCGGTCAAGAAGGGCGACCACGTCATCCCGCTATACACGCCGGAATGCCGTCAGTGCGAGTACTGCCTGAGCCAGAAGACCAACCTCTGCCAGGCGATCCGCACGACCCAGGGCCAGGGCGTGATGCCCGACGGGACCTCGCGCTTCTCCCAGGACGGCACCAAGATCTACCACTACATGGGCACCTCGACCTTCGCGAACTACACCGTCCTGCCCGAGATCGCGGTCGCCAAGATCCGCGAGGACGCGCCCTTCGACAAGGTCTGCTACATCGGCTGCGGCGTCACCACGGGCGTCGGCGCGGTGCTCAACACCGCCAAGGTCGAGGCCGGCGCCAAGGTGGTCGTGTTCGGTCTCGGCGGCATCGGCCTGAACGTCATCCAGGGCGCGCGGCTCGCCAGCGCCGACATGATCGTCGGCGTCGACACCAACCCCGCCAAGACCAACCTCGCCGGCAAGTTCGGCATGACCCACTTCGTCAACCCGAAGGAGGTCGAGGGCGACCTCGTGCCCTATCTGGTCAATCTGACCAAGGGCGGCGCCGACTACAGCTTCGAGTGCATCGGCAACGTCAAGACCATGCGCCAGGCGCTCGAGTGCGCCCACAAGGGCTGGGGCGTGTCGGTCATCATCGGCGTGGCACCCGCCGGCGCCGAGATCAGCACGCGGCCGTTCCAGCTGGTCACCGGCCGGGTCTGGAAGGGCACCGCGTTCGGCGGCGCCCGCGGCCGCACCGACGTGCCCAAGATCGTCGACTGGTACATGGACGGCAAGATCAACATCGACGACCTGATCACCCACACCATGCCGCTCGACAAGATCAACGACGCCTTCGACCTGATGCACGCCGGCAAGTCGATCCGGAGCGTCGTCCTCTACTAGCGAGGCGCGGCCTCCGCGGACTTATCAGGGGCGGGCGGGACCTCCCGCCTGCCCTCCATCTCGATGAGGCAGGCATGACCGAAGGCTTGACCACGCTCAAGCAGCACCGCTGCTTCGGCGGCACCCAGGGCGTCTACCGCCACAACTCAAGCGCCACCCGCACGCCGATGGAGTTTGCCGTGTATCAGCCGCCGCAGGTGGCGCGCGGGCCGGTGCCGGTGCTCTATTGGCTCTCGGGCCTGACCTGCACCTGGGCGAACTTCACCGAGAAGGCCGGTTGCCAACGATATGCCGCGCGCTCCGGGCTGATGATCGTCGCCCCCGACACGAGCCCCCGCGGCACGAACTTAGCGGGCGAGCACGACGCCTACGACTTCGGCTCGGGCGCCGGCTTCTACGTCGACGCCACTGAAGAACCCTGGGCCCGCAACTACCGTATGTACACCTACATCACCGCGGAACTGCCCGCCCTGGTCAATGCCCATTTCCCGACCGATGCCGCTCGCCAGGGCATCTTCGGCCACTCCATGGGCGGCCATGGAGCCCTGATCTGCGCCCTCAAGAACCCGGAGAAGTACAAGTCGCTTTCCGCCTTCGCGCCGATCTCTTCACCCACGCGCTGCCCCTGGGGCGAGAAGGCGCTCTCCGGCTATCTGGGCCAGGACCGCACCGCCTGGCAGGCCTACGACGCGACCCTGCTCGCCACCGGCTCGGGCTGGCGCTCGGAGGTCCTGGTCGACCAGGGTACCGGCGACGATTTCCTCCACGAGCAGCTCAAGCCCCACCTCCTCCAGGAATCCTTCGCCGCCGCCGGCATCCCGCTCACGCTCCGCTACCAGGCGGGCTACGACCACTCCTATTACTTCATGGCGAGCTTCATGGCCGACCACCTCGCCCACCACGCTCGGCTGCTGAAGACGTAGCGGCTTCGCGTCCGCCAATGTCGACGCGGCCGCGGCCAGGTCTCCACAGCTGAAAGCCTACCGCTTCGTCGCGATCTCCGCGCGCAGACGCTCCTCCTGCTCCCGGAGCTCGGGGGTGAACTCGGCGCCGAAGTCTTCGGCTTCGAAGACCTGGCGGATCTCGATCTCGGCCTCGCCGCTCTCGTGCGGGCAGGGGCAGCGCTTGACCCATTCGATCGCCTCCTCTTTCGACTTGACCTGGACCAGCCAGAAGCCGGCGATCAGCTGTTCGGGGTCGGGGAACGGACCCTCGGTCACGGTGGGCTTGCCCTTGGCGAAGCGGACACGAGCGCCCTTCGAGCTCGGTTGCAGGCCCTCGCCCGCAAGCAGGATGCCGGCCTTGACCATCTCCTCGTTGAACCGGCCCATATCGGCCAGCAGCCGCTCGCTCGGCATCACGCCCGCCTCGCTGTCCCGGCTGGCTTTGACCATCATCATGAAGCGCATCGTCGTTTCTCCCTCCGGTTTCGGGTTCGGCGCCGGGCCTCGAAACGCTCGCGACCGGTTGCGCCCACGCCCTAGCTAAACGTCGGACGCGGCTCATCGATATCGGGAGGTTCCCGATTTTCTGGAGATCGATCGGTCGATGGCCCGGACTAGGCATAATCGAGCGGCAGGGAGGTCGTGTATTTGATCTGCTCCATGGCGAAGCTGGAGCTGACGTCGGACAGCTCGATCCGGGCGATCAGCTTCTTGTAGAAGCGGTCGTAGGCCGCGATGTCGGGGACCACGACCCGCAGCAGATAGTCGACCTGGCCGCTCATGCGGTAGAACTCGACCACTTCCGGCAGGTCGCTGACCGCGGCCGCGAACCGTTCCAGCCACTCGACGCTGTGCTGGTTGGTCCGGATGAACACGAACACGGTCGCGCCGACGTTCAGCTTCTTGCCGTCGAGCAGCGCCACGCGCGCGCGGATGACCTTCGCCTCCTCGAGCTTCTGGATGCGTCGCCAGCAGGGCGTCGAGGACAGGCCGACCCGGCGCGCGATCTCGGCGACCGGCATGGTCGCGTCCTCCTGCAGGCAGGCCAGAATCCGGCGATCGGTCTGATCGAGGGGCTCGTCGGACATTGGAACATCATGCTCCAAAAGCGGGGTTTGACGAGCTGTACGTTCTAGAGATATCGCCGGAAAAAGCAATTGGAGAAATATTTTTCCATTTTGGCTGATTCGACGCGATTGCCCGCGGCCCCAGGCTCGCCTAGGTCTTGGGGAGTTCGGAAGCCCGAGGAGGCGCGTCGCGCCATGATCCCGATCGTCCTCGACCCCAAGGTGACGCCGGTGGCACTGATCGGCCGCGGCGAGCTCGCCTGCCGGCGCCTGGAGTGGCTGCGCGCGGGCGGCGCGGACACGGTGGCCGTGTTCTCGGACCAGGCTTCGAGCGAGCTCGTCGAGCTTGCCGGCGAGCACCTCCGCCCCCGCCTCCCGAGCATCGACGAGCTCGCCAGGCTCCCTGTCCTCTGGATCGCCGACCTGCCGCCCAGCCACGCGCTCCCGCTCGCGAAGCTGGCGCGGAGCCTGGGCGCGCTGGTCAACGTCGAGGACGTGACCGCCTGGTGCGGCTTCCACAATCCATCGGTCGTGCGCCGGGGCGATCTGCTGCTGACGGTCTCGACCGGCGGCAAGAGCCCGGGCCTGGCGGCGCGCATCCGGCGCCAGCTGGCAGAGAGCTTCGGCCCGGAATGGGCGCCGCGCGTCGACCAGATCGGGGCGCGGCGCGCGTCCTGGCGGCGGGGGCGGCGACCGCTCGCCGATCTTGCGCGCCTGACCGATGCATTGATCGACCGGCGCGGCTGGCTGTCGCAGTCCGCATCTCGAGGTGCAGGCCGATGAGCATGCTCGAGCATCTGGGAGATCTGCGCCGTGCCTACGGCCAGCTCGACGGCCTGGCCCTGCTGCGCGCCGTGCTGCGCGAGGGGCCGCTCAAGGGCCGGACGGCGCTGGTGTCGTCGTTCGGGGCCGAGAGTGCCGTCTTGCTCGACATGGTCGCGACCGTCGATCCGAGGACGCCGGTGATCTTCCTCGACACCGGCAAGCTGTTCGAGGAGACCCAGGACTACCGCCTGGAGCTGGTCGACCTGCTCGGTCTGGAGGACGTGCGCGTGGTCCGGCCCGAGGCGGCCGAGGTTGCCCGCCACGATCCCAAGGGGACGCTCTGGAGCCGGGATCCGGACCTTTGCTGCCACATCCGCAAGACCGAGGTTTTGGACCGGGCGCTCGACGGCTTCGCCGCCTGGATCACCGGCCGCAAGCGCTTCCAGGGCGGCCTGCGGAGCACGTTGCCGACCATCGAGGGCGAGCCTTCGAGTGGCCGGATCAAGCTCAACCCGCTGACCCCCTGGTCGGCCGAGGACGTCGAGCGCTACCGCCTCCTGCGCAACCTGCCGGCGCATCCCCTGGTCGCGGACGGTTTCGCCTCGATCGGCTGCATTCCCTGCACGCGGCGCGTGGCGCCGGGCGAGCCGCCGCGCGCCGGCCGCTGGTGGGGTCTGGATAAGGCCGAATGCGGCATCCATCAGCCGGGGCTCTGATCATGCCGGCTCGGGTCGTCGCACCCGATTTCACGCCCGGCTCGGTCTGGCTCGTGGGCGCCGGGCCCGGCGATCCGGGGCTCCTGACCCTGCACGCCGTGCACGCGCTCAAGCAGGCCGACGTGATTCTGCACGATGCCTTGATCGCCCCTGAGATCCTGGCGCTCGGGGGCGCCACCGCGCGTCTCGAGGCGGTCGGCAAGCGGGCCGGGCGGCCGAGCGCGAAGCAGCTCCGGATCAACCAGCGGCTGATCGAGCTTGCGCGCGCCGGGCTGCGCGTGGTGCGCCTCAAGGGCGGCGATCCGTACGTGTTCGGCCGCGGCGGCGAGGAGGCGCTGGCGCTCGCGGCGGCCGGCGTACCGTTCCGGATCGTGCCGGGGGTGACCGCCGGGATCGCAGCACCCGCCTATGCCGGCATCCCGACGACCCATCGGATGCGCGCCCAATCGGTCGCCTTCGTCACCGGCCACAATGCCGGCGGCGGCGCGCCGCGCGCGGTCGACTGGCCGGCGCTCGCCAGGGGCGCCGACACCCTCGTCCTGTACATGGGTCGCCAGCGCCTCACCGAGATCGCCGCCGAGCTGCTCGCAGCGGGGCGCGCGCCCGAGGAACCGGTCGCGATCCTCAGCGACGCGACCACACTCCGTGCGCAGCGCCGGATGACAACCCTCGCCGAGGCGGCCGCGATCACCCCTGAGACGGACCGGGCCGCCGCACTGGTCGTAATCGGTCCGGTCGTGAGCCTCGGCGAAATCCTGTTGCCCTGGCAGCAGACTGCGCCGGCGGGCGTCGCCGGCGCCACCAACTTCCGTGCCGCAGCCGAGCTCTGAACCCGATTTTTTTGGAAGAGAGCGACCGATGTCCGGCTCCCCCCTGCCCGTCCTGCCCGAGAGCGCGCCGTTTCCGGCCGAGCACATCCGGGCGCTGAACGCCGTGATGGCCGAGACCAACCTCGAGCAGCGCCACTGGCTCGCGGGCTTTCTCGCGGGCTACCATGCCGCGACCGCGCTGCCGCTGGCCGCGCCGCGCGCGGAGCCACGGGCGAAGATCCCGCTTACGATCCTGTTCGGGACCGAATCCGGCAATTCGGAAAGCGTCGCCGCCGAGGCCAAGAAGGCCGCGGCCAAGCAGGGTTTCTCGGCGAAGCTGGTCGACATGGCCGAGACCAGCCCGGCCGAGATCGCCAAGGTGCCTCACCTGCTGGTGATCGCCAGCACCTGGGGCGAGGGCGATCCGCCGGAGCGCGCGGTCGAGTTCTATAGGAGCCTGATGGCCGAGAACGCGCCTCGTTTCGAGGGCGTCCGCTTCAGCGTACTGGCGCTCGGCGATTCCAGCTACGTCAACTTCTGCGAGGTCGGCCGGCGGATCGATGCCCGTCTCGCCGAGCTCGGCGCCCTGCGCATCGCGCCGCATGTCGAGTGTGATCTCGACTACGAAGGCCAGGCGGCCGACTGGACCGAGGGCGCGCTCGAGAAGCTGGCCGAGGGCGCCGTGCCGGAGCCGGCCAGTGCAGAATTGCGGCGCGGCGCGGTGATCCTCGACTTTGCCAACCCGGCGGCGGCACCGGCGTACGGCAAGGCCCATCCGTTTCCGGCCGAGATCACCGAGCTGGTCAATCTGAACGGCAGCCGCTCGGGCAAGCAGACGATGCATCTCGAACTCTCGCTCGCAGGCTCGGGCCTGACCTTCGAGCCCGGCGATTCGCTCGGCATCGTGGCCGAGAACGATCCGGCGATGGTCGAGGCGGTCCTGCGCGCGGCCGGGCTCGAGGGCGACCCTGAACTTGCCGAGCGGTTGGCCCGCGAACTCGACATCACGGCGCTCTCGCGGCCGGTCATGGAGGCGCTCGCCAAGGTCAACGCGGCGCCGGCGCTCCGGGAACTGCTCGCGGGCGACGGCTGGCGCGACTACATGGAAGGCCGGCAGATCGTCGACCTGCTCGAAGATTTTCCCAGTCTGCTGGCGCCCGAGCAGCTGAGCGGCCTGCTGCGCAAGCTGCCGCCCCGGCTCTATTCGGTCGCCTCCTCGCTCAAGGCCGTGCCCGACGAGGCGCACCTGCTCCTCGGCCTCGTGCGTTATCAGAGCCATGGCCGGCAGCGAACGGGCGTCGCCTCGGGCTTCCTCGCCGAGCGTCTGCGCACGGGCGACACGCTTGGGGTGTACGTCAAGCCGAACAAGAATTTCCGCCTGCCCGAGGATGCGGACCGGCCCGCGATCATGATCGGGCCCGGCACCGGCGTCGCCCCCTATCGCGCCTTTCTCCAGGAGCGGCAGGCGCTTGGCGCCAAGGGTCGCAACTGGCTGGTGTTCGGCGATCGCAACTACACGCACGACTTCCTCTATCAGCTCGACTGGCAGGACTTCCTGAAGGCGGGCGTCTTGAGCCGGATCGACGTCGCGTTCTCGCGCGACCAGCCGGAGAAGGTCTACGTCCAAAACCGGCTGTGGGAGCGCCGCGCCGAGCTCTGGGGCTGGCTCGAGGAGGGCGCGCATCTCTACGTCTGCGGCGACGAGAAGGCGATGGCCAAAGACGTGCACGCGATGCTCGCCCGGATCGTCGCCGACCAGAGCGGCCGCACCCCCGAGGCCGCTGAGGCTTATCTCGGCGACCTCAGGAAGCAGCGGCGCTACCAGCGCGACGTCTATTGAGCCGGCCAGGGAGTGACAGCGATGACCACTGCGCGCAGCAAGAACGAGGACATCAAGGAAGCGAGCCGCTTTCTGCGCGGCACGATCGAGGATGGCCTTGGCCAAGCGGTGACCGGCGCGATCCATGAGGACGACGCCCAGCTCACCAAGTTCCACGGCACCTATCTGCAGGACGACCGCGACCTCCGGCCCGAGCGCCGTCGGAAAAAACTCGAGCAGGCCTACGCCTTCATGGTCCGGGTGCGGGTGCCGGGCGGCGTCTGCACGCCCGCGCAGTGGCTGGCCATGGACCGGATTGCCGACGACTTCGGCAACGGCACGCTCCGGCTCACCACGCGCCAGGCCTTCCAGCTGCATGGCGTGATCAAGAGCAACCTCAAGCGCACCATGCAGGCGATCAACGCGGCGCTGATGGATACGGTCGCGGCCTGCGGCGACGTCAATCGCAACGTCATGTGCAACCCCAACCCCTATCAGTCGAGGGCGCATGCCGCAGCACTCGAACTCGCGCGCGCGATCAGCGATCACCTGACGCCGCGTACCGGCGCCTATCACGAGATCTGGCTGGATGGCGAGAAGGTGATCGATACCGAGGTTGAGGAAGAGCCGATCTACGGCCGTCATTACCTGCCGCGCAAGTTCAAGACCGTGGTCGCGGTGCCGCCCTCAAACGATGTCGACGTGTTCGCGCACGATCTGGGCTTCATCGCGATCACCGACGCGGCGGGCGCCGTCGTCGGCTACAATGTCACCGTCGGCGGCGGCATGGGCATGACCCACGGCGAGCCCGAGACCTATCCGCGTACCGCGGATGTCATGGGGTTCTGCCGGCCCGAGGAGGCGGTCGCGGTCGCCGAGCAGGTGGTGACCGTGCAGCGCGACTTCGGCGATCGCGCCAACCGCAAGCACGCCAGGCTCAAATACACGATCGAGGATAAGGGCCTCGGCTGGTTCCGTGCCGAGGTCGAGCGCCGGCTGGGGTTTGCACTCGAGGCGCCGCGCCCGTTCCGGTTCGAGAACACCGGCGATCGCTACGGCTGGGTCGAGGACCACGAGGGCAACTGGCACTACACCTTGTTCATCGAGAACGGCCGGGTGAAGGATACCGCCGCCCAGCTCATGAAGACGGGGTTGCGCACGATCGCCGGCGTCCACGAGGGCGACTTCCGCCTGACCGCAAATCAGAACCTGATCATCGCCGGCGTGCCGAAGCGCCAGAAGGCGCGGGTCGACCGGTTGATTCGGCAGTTCGGCCTGACCAACGAGCTTTCCGGCCTCCGGCTCAACTCGATGGCCTGCGTGGCACTGCCGACCTGCGGCCTGGCGCTGGCCGAGAGCGAGCGTTACCTGCCGGACCTGGTGCGCGCCCTCGAAGGCGTGATCGAGCAGGCGGGCCTGCGCGACGACGAGATCGTGATCCGCATGACCGGCTGCCCGAATGGCTGCGCCCGGCCCTATCTGGCCGAGATCGGCCTGGTAGGGCGGGCGCCCGGCACCTACAACCTCTATCTCGGCGCCGCCTTCGATGGCTCGCGGCTGAACAAGCTCTACCGGAAGGACGTTGGCCACGACGAGATCGTCGCCGCGCTCACGCCGCTGATCCTGAGCTACGCCAAGGAGCGCTTCGCCGGCGAGCGGTTCGGCGACTTCGTGATCCGGCAGGGCCACGTCGCCGCGACCAGGGCGGGCGCCGACTTCCACGCCAATCTGGCGCCCGAGCTGCGCGCGGCCTGAACGCCGCCTCAGATCACGCGCTGAGGCTCTGCCTTGCGCGCCGCGGCGGAGGGTTGGGTCGCCGCCGGGCGCGGCCGGCGCGCGATGCCGAGGATCGCCTCGACCGCGTCGGCGAGCGCGAAGATGTCCAGCGCCGCCTTGGAGTTCGGGGCGTAGCTGCCGGTCCAGCTGCCGACCGCGAAGGCGTTGACGTGGTCGGTGTGCTGGTGGATCGGTGGCGCCCAGCGCTCGCGCAGGCCGTCCACCGCCGCCTCGGTCGCCTCGTGGTAGTAGGCGCGCACATCGACCTTGTTGGGCACCAGCAGCGCCATCGGCTTGTGGTCGGGCCGGCTCTCGCGGCTGTTGCGGATCATCCCCAGGACCCGCTCGGTCGGGGCCACGTCGACCGCCGAGGGCGTGATTGGCACCAGGACCAGATCCGCGATCATGATCGCCGAGGCGATCGCCGGCACCAGCACCGGGGGCAGATCCATCACCAGGACATCGGCGGCGCTCGCCAGCTCGGCGGCCCGGGCCAGCCAGCGGCCGCCACCGGTGCCATCAGCGAGCGGGGCCGCCTCGACCCGGATCGGCAACCGGCCGGAGCGCGACCACTCGCTGGCGCTGGCCTGCGGATCGACGTCCAGCAGGCTCACCGCCCGACCCTCGTCCGCCAGCGCGCAGGCCAGGTTGACCGCGATCGTGGTCTTGCCCGTGCCACCCTTGAGATTGCCGACGACGATGATCTGGCCCATCCTTTTGAGCCTAGCGCCGGGCGATCAGGATTTAGTTAAGCGAGGGTCGCGCATGACGAGAGAGATAGCGTCACCGTGGGTTGTGCACAAGCCCGCCCTGCGCGCCCCAGGCGGAATGGTTGCCGCCCAGCATCGCGCTGCCGCCGAAGTCGGCGCCGAGGTCCTCCAAGCCGGCGGCAATGCCGTCGATGCGGCGCTCGCGACCTCGCTGGCGCTGGCCGTGCTCGAGCCCTGGATGAGCGGCCTCGGCGGCGGCGGGCTGATGGTGATCGCGCCCGCGGACGGCCGCCCGCCCGAGGTGATCGAGTTCGGCATGGTCGCGCCCGCCGGCCTCGACCCCGCCCGCTACCCGCTGGCGACCGGCGGCCGCGACCGCGATCTGTTCGGCTGGCCCGCGGTTCAGGACGATCGCAACGTCTCGGGGCCGCTCGCGATCGCGGTCCCGGGCCAGGCGGCCGGCCTCGCGCTCGCGTTCGAGCGGCATGCGAGCCTTTCCTGGGCGAAGCTCGCGGCACCCGCGATCGCGCTCGCCAAGGCAGGCCTGCCGGTCGATTGGCACTGCGGGCTGCGGATCGCGTTCGCGGCACGGGATCTCCAGAGGTTCGAGGAGGCGCGGGCAGTCTACCTGCCGGACGGGCTGCCGCCCGCGCCAAACCAGGACGGCAGCCTCGGCTACCTGCCGCTCGGCCGCCTCGAGACGACCCTGCAGCGGATCGCCGAGGTCGGACCGGAGGACCTCCTGAGCGGCGAACTGGCGGCGCTTCTGGTCGATGACGTGCGCCAGGCGGGCGGCGTGCTGACGACGGACGACCTTCGCCGCTACCAGGCCCGCGTGGTCGATCCCCTTGAAATCGCGCACGGCGGCGCCGTCCTGCAGGCGCCGCCCGGCCTCAGCGCCGGGCCGACCCTGGCCCATGCTCTGGCACTGATCGCGGGCAAGGTGGCGGCCGGGTCGCCGGACGCGGAGGCTTATGCGGCCTTCGCCTCGGCGCTCGTCGCCGCCAACGAGCGCCGGCTGGCGACGATGGGGGACATGCAGGATGCCCGCGATCCCGCCTGCACCACCCATCTCGCGGTGGTCGACCGTGCCGGCACCATGGTCAGCCTGACCCAGACCCTGCTGTCGGTGTTCGGCAGCAAGATCGTCTCGCCACGCACCGGCATCCTGCTCAACAACGGCATCATGTGGTTCGACCCGCGCCCGGGCCGGCCCAACTCGCTGGCGCCGGGCAAGCGGCCGCTGGCCAATATGTGCCCGGTGATCGCGACCCGGGCCGGTACCCCATGGTTCGCGCTCGGTGCTTCGGGCGGGCGCAAGATCATGCCGGCGGTGCTGCAGCTCGCCTCGATGCTGATCGATGGCGGCCTCGATCTCGAAACCGCGTTCCACATGCCCAGGATCGACGTCTCGGGCGAACCGCAGGTCACCGTCGACGCCCGCCTGGAGCCGGCGATCCTGGACGCGCTCGGCGCGCGCTTCGCCGTGCGCGGGGTCATACCCAGGGTCTATCCGAACCTGTTCGCCTACCCGTCGGCGGTGCTGCGCGATCCGGCGACGGGCGAGGCCTGCGGCATGACCGACCCCTGGCAACCGGTCGCCGGCTGCGCGGCTGGGGGGTGAGGCGCTCAGCGTTCCGGAGCGGCCGCGAGCGCCGTCTGGACCACCGGGTTGGAGGGTGCCAGCTGCGCGGCGCGGGCGAAGTCGGCGCGGGCGGCCTCCGGCAAGCCGGCCGCGCGGTAGGCGAGGCCGCGATAGAAGTAAGCCTCGACCCGGCTGGGCGCGCGCCGGAGCACCTTGGACAGATCCGCGAGCGCGGCGTCGGCCGCGCCCAGCGCCAGGAGGGTGATGCCGCTGCCGAGCAGGGCGTCGTCGTAGCCGGGGCGCAAAGCGATCGCGCGGCGGTAGTCCCGCAGCGCCCGGCAGTACCGGCGCCGGTAGCGATAGGCCTCGGCGCGATTGTAGTAGGCCTTGGCGTTGTCGGGCGCGCGCAGGCGCGCGGTCCGGTGATCAGAGCGGATCTCCTCGTACAGGAAGCGGTGCCGGTAGGCGATGCCGTACAGCCAGAACAGGTCCGGATCGAGCACGATCGCCTTGGTCCAGTCGGCCTGCTCGGCGTCGAACCGGTCAAGCCGGTGCTGGGCGACCGCGCGCTCGAACCAGATCTCCCCATCGTCCGGCGCAAGCCGGAGCGCTGCGTCGTAGTCGGCGAGCGCCCGCTCGGCCTGGCCGCTGTCGCGGAGCGCGTTGGCGCGGCCCAGATAGCCGGCCGCGCTCCCGGGATCGAGTTGGACCGCCCTGGTGAAGTCATCGACCGCGCTCTGATACGCGCCGAGCTCATAGTTGACGGCGCCGCGACGAACGTTGGCCTCGGACCAATCCGGCCGCAGGCCGATCGCGCGATCGAGGTCGGCTAGCGCCGGCTCGAAGCCGGCCTGATCGGCATACAAGGTGGCCCGATCCAGGTAGGCCTCGGCAAGGTCGGGGGCGAGAGCGAGCGCCGCGTCGTAGTCGTCCTCGGCAGCCGGATCGTCGCCCTGCGCATGGAGCATCTGGCCCCGCCGGTGCAGCAGCGCCGCGCGCTCGGCCGCCGGCCGGCCGCCGATCGCCAGCGCCGCGCCGAGGTCAGTGATCGCCGGCTCGTCCGACCGGCAGGGCTCGGGCGGCGCCGCGGCGTGCACGGACGCCGCCGCCACCGCGAGTGCTGCGAGGAGCGATCTAGCCAGGCGCGCCTTGGCGGCTATGATGGCGCCAATCGCCGCCTTCGAGGGAGCCGTCATGGCCAGCGAATTCCTGCCCTCCGTCTGCCCGCACGATTGCCCGAGCGTATGCGCGCTCGAGGTCGAGCGGCTCGACGGCGGCCGGCTCGGCAAGGTGCGGGGCTCCGACCGCAACCCCTACACCGCGGGCGTGATCTGCGCCAAGGTCGCGCGCTACCACGAGCGCTTCCATCATCCGGACCGCCTGCGCCAGCCGCTGCGCCGGGTCGGGCCGAAAGGTTCGAAAAAATTCGCGCCGATCGCCTGGGACGACGCCCTCGACGAGGTCGCGGACCGGCTGACGCGCGCCGCAGCGCAGCATGGGCCCGAGACCGTCTGGCCCTACTTTTACGCCGGCACCATGGGCCTCGTGCAGCGCGACGGCATCAACCGGCTGCGCCACGCCATGCGCTATTCGGGCTGGCACACCACGATCTGCGTCACGCTCTCGGATGCCGGCTGGCGCGCGGGCTACGGGCGCCGCTGGGGCGTGATGTGCGACGAGATGGTGCACTCCGACCTGATCGTGATCTGGGGCACCAATCCCGTGAACACCCAGGTCAACGTCATGACCCACGTCGCCCGGGCGCGTAAGGCGCGGGGCGCGAAGCTGGTGGTGGTCGACCCCTACCGGACCGGCACCGCCGAGCAGGCGGACGTGCACATAGCACTCCGCCCCGGCACCGACGGCGCGCTCGCCTGCGCGGTCATGCATGTCCTGTTCCGCGATGGTTATGCCGATCGCGCCTACCTCGAGAACTACGCCGACGACTGGCAGGAGGCGGAGGCGCATTTCCGGACGCGGACGCCGGAATGGGCGGCCCGGATCACCGGCCTGCCGGTCGAGACGATCGAGGACTTCGCCAGGCTCTACGGCTCGACCAAGCGCTCCTTTCTGCGGCTCGGCTTTGGCTTCACCCGCTCGCGCAATGGTGCGGCCAACATGCACGCGGCGTCCTGCCTGCCGATCGTGACCGGAGCGTTTCAGCACGAGGGCGGTGGCGCGCTCTACAATCAGGGCGATCTCTACCATTGGGACAAGACCCTGATCGAAGGCTGGGACCTGATCGACCCTCGGGTCCGGCTGCTCGATCAGTCGCGGATCGGCCCGATCCTGACCGGCGACCCGCAGGATCTGGGCGACGGCCCGCCGGTCACCGCGCTCCTGATCCAGAACACCAATCCGATGTGCGTGGCGCCCGAGCTCGAGAAGGTGCACCGGGGTTTCGCCCGCGATGACCTGTTCGTCTGCGTCCACGAGCAGTTCCTGACCGAGACCGCGCAGATGGCCGACATCGTGCTGCCGGCAACCATGTTCCTGGAGCACGACGACATCTATCAGGCGTCCGGCCACACCCGGCTCCAGACCGCGCGAAAAATCTTCGAGCCCTATGCCGAGTGCCGGACCAACCATTTCGTCATCTGCGAGCTGGCGCGGCGGCTCGGCGCGCCGGCGCATCCCGGCTTCGAGATGACCGAGTGGCAGCTGATCGACGATCTGCTCAAGCGCTCGCGCTGGCCGGATGCCGCGACCGTCGATGCCGCGGGCGGCTATGATGCGATGCCGGACTACCGGACCGCGCACCACCTGGACGGCTTTCCCACTCCGTCCGGAAAATTCCAGTTCAAGCCCGACTGGTCGCGCCAGGGCCGGGATCACGCGCGCATGCCCAAGCTGCCCGACCATTTCGCGATCATCGACGAGATCGATGCGGCGCGCCCGTTCCGGCTGGTGGCGGCGCCGGCGCGCAATTACCTCAACACGAGCTTCACCGAGATGCCGACCTCGCAGCGGCGCGAGGGCCGGCCGACCGTGCTGGTCCATCCCGAGGATGCGGCCAGGCTCGGGGTCGGCGCCGGCGACCGGATCCGGCTCGGCAACGAGCGCGGCTCGGTGGTCGTGCACGCGGAGCTCAAGGACGGCCAGCAGCCGGGCGTGCTCGTGGTCGAGAGCATCTGGCCCAACGCCGCCTTCGAGGAGGGCATTGGCATCAACGCCCTGATCAGCGCGGAGGCGGCGCCGCCCGGAGGGGGCGCTGTGTTCCACGACACCGCCGTCTGGCTGCGCCCCGAGCCGATTGCCGCCGCTGCGTCGGCGCGTCAGGAAGAGCTGGTGCCGGCATGATCGACCTCTACAGCGACACCCGCACCAGGCCGACGCCCGGCATGCGCCGGGCAATGGCCGAGGCCGAGGTCGGGGACGAGCAGGCGATGCTCGACCCGACGGTCAACGCGCTCTGCGAGCGGGTTTCCGAACTTCTCGGCAAGGAAGCCGCGGTCTATCTGCCGTCGGGCACGATGTGCAACCAGATCGCCGCGCGGGTGCATTGCCGGCAGGGCGACGAGATCATCCTGTCGGCCACTGCCCACCCGATCTTCGCGGAGTCCGGCGGGCCGGCGGCGCTTGCGGGCGTGATGATGCGCGGCCTCGACGGCGCGCGCGGCATGTTCACCGCCAAGCAGGTACGCGCCGCGATCAATTCGCCCGCCTTCCGGCATGCGCCGCGCTCGCGCCTGCTCGAGGTCGAGAACACCACCAACGTCGGCGGCGGCGCGGTCTGGCCGCTCGCTGAGATCGAGGCGGTGACCGGCGTGGCGAAGGAGCACGGGCTCGCCTGCCACATGGATGGCGCGCGCCTCATGAACGCAGTGGTCGCGAGCGGCACCCCGGCCGCCGACTACGCGGCGCCGTTCGACTCCTTATGGATCGACTTCTCCAAGGGCCTCGGCGCCCCGGTCGGGGCCGTGCTCGCGGGCTCGAAGGACCTGATCCACGAGGCCTGGCGGGTCAAGCAGCAGATCGGCGGCGCCATGCGCCAGGCCGGCATCATCGCGGCCGCCTGTCTCTACGCCCTCGACCATCACGTCGACCGCCTGGCCGAGGACCACGCCAACGCCCGCCACCTTGCCCTTGGCCTCGCGAAGATCCCGGGCGTCGCGATCGACCCTTTGGGCGTCGAGACCAACATCGTCTGGTTCGAGATCGAAGGGCGCACGAGCGCCGCCGACGTCTCGACCGCGCTTCGCGAGCGGGGGGTGCTGATCGGCAGCTACGGCCAGCAGCGCATGCGTGCCGTCACCCACCTCGACGTCACCCGCGCCGATATCGACAGCGCATTGCGCGCGCTCGCGCAAATCTTACGTTGAGATCGCGATCCGGCTGATCGCTCATGCTGGTCCAGACCGCCGAACGGGTCTATCGCACCTGGATCATCGACAGCCGGCGCTGGCGGCACTACCGGCCGCGCCCGAGCGACATCGTCATCGCGACCTATCCGAAATGCGGCACCACCTGGATGCAGCGGATCGTGGGTCTGCTCGTCTTCAAGACGCCGGAGCCGAGGCCGATCATGGAAGTGTCGCCATGGATCGACCGGCGCTTTCCCGAACCGATCGAGGCACTCCTGGCCCGGATCGAGGCCCAGGACCACCGCCGCTTCGTCAAGTCGCATCTGCCCTTTGACGGCCTGCCGATCTACGAGGAGGTCAAATACATCCACGTCGCGCGGGACGGACGCGACGCCTGCATGTCCTTTCACAATCATACCTCGGGCTTCACGCCCCAGATGCTCGATGCGCTCGACCGGGCCGGCCTCGACGACGACACGATCGCGCGACCCTATCCACGCTGCGCCGCCCATCCGGGCTCGTATTTCCGGCAGTGGCTCGAGGAGGGCGCCGTGCCGGGCCACCGGGACGGTTCGCCGTCCATGTCGTTCTTCCACTTCGAGCGCAGCTGGTGGCAGCAGCGGCAGCGCGCGAACATCCTCCTCGTCCACTACAACGATCTGAAGGCGGATCTCGCGGGCGAGATGCGGCGGGTCGCGGATTTTCTCGAGATCTCGACCCCCGCCGATCGATGGCCCGCGCTAGTCGGGGCCGCCGGCTTCGAGGCCATGCGCCGGGATGGCGCGGCACTGATGGGAAGAGTTGCCGCCATCTTCCAAGACGGCAGCGATCGTTTCTTTCACAAGGGCACCAACCAGCGGTGGCGCGGCGTGTTCCGCGACGAGGACCTCGACCTCTACGATGCCAAGGTCAAGGCGACGTTCTCACCCGCATGCGCCCGATGGGTGGCGAACGGCCGGCTGGCAGTAGGGTAGTGCGGCACTCGCCGACGACTTGCCCGGGGGGTATCCATTGGTCGGACGGCAATGAGGATCTGAGCCTCGAAAGTATGCTGCGCGGCATCAGAGCCGGGTGCGAAGTGGCCGGCACCCGCCTGACGACCGTCGGGCCACGCCTCCTGCACCCCGTGTGCTATGAATAACGTTGCAGGAAGAAGTCGTACCTGTCGAGGTCGATGGGTTCGGTGACCAGCGGCGCGAGGACGCCCGCTTTGACGGCGTCCACGGGGTAGGCGTCGCACATCTCGGGATCGTCGCCGACCTCAAACAACATGCGGAGCGTATCAATCGGCACCGGCTCCAGATGCAACTCGACCTTCAGCTCCTCTGTCGTCCGATCAAAGCCTTGCAACACAAATCCTCGCGCAAACCGTTTCTCAGGCGCACTGTTCACGTTTCGATGCTCCTTCGGGGATCGGCCGGCCTGAGGCGCTTACCGCTGACTGGATCGAACTCGCCGGGATGTCGTTGCCCGGTCTTGTCGTAGACCTCGACCGTCCTGTGCCTCCTGTCCCATTCGTGGGTCCTGCCTTTTGAGGCTCGCCAGCGCGGCCTCAAGCCGCCTCCGCCCCGAACCGGCGTCTTCGGCTTCAGAGGTATGGCATCGGGGAACGCGGGCAATCGCCGCGGGGGCGGACGTACCGATGCACATCTCCAGCGTCACGGCTCACGCGGACACGCCGGCAGCCTCAGCGAGTATCCTCCGGACACTCGAGGCATGCCACTCTCGGCCGCGAGCCGTCGGAATATCTCTGCTGTTCAGTTCGTCCGCGATTGCACGGAGGCTCCGCCCTTCGTTACGCAAACTGAGTACTTCGCCCCGCAAGGCCAGTCTGATCTCCTGCGCCTTCTCGCGCGCAGCCTGGACTGCTTTCGGTCGCGCCACGGCAATCTCGGGGTTCCCGAGGTGCCTTCCGCGCGACTTGGCAGCGAGCAAAGATGCCCGGATTCGCTCGGATACGGTTTGGCGATGCTGAGCCGCAGCGGCAGCGATGAAAGCGATCGTTGCCCGATTTGCTTCCGGCATATCGATCGCCACGAACTCAACATCTTGATCTCGCAGCAAATCGACAAAGGTAGCGCTCCGACGAATGGGGCGGAATCTCGCTATCACCAGTGTTGCATCATGACGCTTGGCGCTTTTGATGGCTTCCTCGAAATGCGGCCTTCGCTGCTGATGCGGTCCCTCATCTTCGGTAAATTCGTCGACCAGCGCGGCCCCGACGCCGACGAAGCTCCTCACGGCCTCGGATTGTGCCGACAGGGCAGCGTCCCGGCCGCGGCCAGGTCCGCTCCGCACCCTGTAGTAGGCCACATACCTAGCCAGGGATTTTGTCCAAGTTCGTCAACACTAAATAGGCGATGACAACGATCGCCGCCAGAATGAGAGCTAGTTCGCCGACCGCCCTGAACGAGCCGCCTGGAAACTTGACTTCAACCTCGGGAGACGCCTTGCGGGTCATGATGCCCTCTCGTCTTCGGTGTTCGATCGCAACGATGCGCCGAATTGGTTAACAAATAATGAAGACGTAGGCACAACGCCCTGTCGCAACTCCGGGCGGCCCGCGGACTTCCCACGATCGCGTGGTCCATGCGACCCTGGGAATCGGGCGCTTCGGTCGGCCGCAGGCGCGCGGACTCCCGGGATCGCATGGACCAGCTGATCGAATGCCCGTACAAATCCTAAACCTCTCAGCGGGCTGCGCTTTGTTGCTCCTGCCGGTAGGGCAGTAGCTCGCGTAGCTGGTCGAGCTCGCAGGTCATCTCGAGGCGTTCCTGGGCGAGGAAGTGCTCGACCGCGTCGCGAAAGCCCGGGTCGCGGATCCAATGGGCGCTGTAGGTCGGCACCGGCTCGTAGCCGCGCTGGAGCTTGTGGGGGCCTTGGGCGCCCGCTTCGACCCGGGCGAGGCCGTGGGCGATCGCGAACTCGATCGCCTGGTAATAGCAGGCCTCGAAATGGAGAAACTCGAACTGCTGCCGGCAGCCCCAGATGCGGCCGTAGAGGGTGTCGGCGCCGAGCAGGTTGAGGGCGCCGCCGACGTAGCGACCGCCGTGGCGCGCCATGACCAGGACCACACGGTCGGCCAGCGTCTCGCCGAGCCGGCGGAAGAACGCCTTGCGCAGGTAGGCGCCGCCCCAGCGGTTGTCCACGGTCGAGCGGTAGAACGGGTAGAACGTGTCCCAGATCGCGGGCGTCAGCGCGTCGCCGGTCAGGATCTCGAGCGCGAGGCCCTGCTCGGCGATCCGGGCGCGCTCCTTGCGGATGGTCTTGCGCTTGCTGCTCTTGAGCGTGCCGAGGAAGTCATCGAAGCTCTGGTAGCCGCGGTTGTGCCAGTGATACTGGACCCCCTGGCGCCTGAGCAGGCCTTCGGCCGCGAGCGCCTCCCGCTCCGGCTCCTGGCAGAAGGTGACGTGCAGCGAGGATACCCCGAGCTGTTCGGCGGCGCCGACCAGGCCTTTGGCCAGCGCCGCCCGGATCTCGGGCCCGGCGCCCGGCGCCAGCAGCAGGCGCGGGCCCGGCACCGGCGTGAATGGCACCGCCACCTGCAGCTTCGGGTAGTAGCGGCCGCCCGCCTGCTCATAGGCGTTGGCCCAGCCCCAGTCGAACACGTACTCGCCGTAGGAGTGGCTCTTCATATACATCGGCGCGCAGCCGAGCAGCCGGCCGCCGGCCTCGACCACCACGTGCAGCGGCAGCCAGCCGGTCTCCCGGCAGGCCGAGCCGCTCGCCTCCAGCGAGCAGAGGAAGGCGTGGCTGAGGAAGGGTTGGTCGGCGCCGGCGCAGGCGTCCCAGTCGGCCGGGTCGAGCTGCTCGATGCCCTGGACGAGCTTGACCTCGAGCGGAGCCCCGGCGGCCGCGCCGAGCGGCTCAGGCGAGCTCAAAGATCGCCTCGACCTCGACCGCAGCACCGCGCGGCAGGCTCGCGCAACCGACTGCAAAGCGTGCATGACGCCCGGCCTCACCCATCGCCTGAACGATCAGATCGGAAGCACCGTTGACGACCTCGGGATGGTCGCCGAACTCGGGCGCGCAGGCGACGAAGCCGCCGAGCTTCAGGCAGCGGCCGAGCCGGTCGAGATCGCCGCCGCAGGCGGCTTTGGCCTGGGCCAGAAGGTTGAGCGCGCAGAGCTTCGCCGCCTCCTGGCCCTGCGCGACGCTCACCGCGCCGCCGACCTGGCCCTTGATGGCCACCTGGCCGCGGCGAAACGGCAGCTGGCCGGCCACGAACACAAGCTTGCCGCTGATCGTGTAGGGCACGTAGTTGGCCGCCGGCGCTGGCGCGTCGGGCAGCTCGAGCCCTTGCTGCGCCAGCCGTTCCTCGACCTTGCTGGTCACCTCGCTCTCCTCGTTGCCGCCCGATCGTGGCGCCGACGATAGCCCCTGCCACCGACATCGAGAAGGGCCCGGGCGGGATTTTCCGCGAGCTGCAGCCGCCGGGCCGGGCGACCAGCTGCCGCAGCCCGCCGCGCCGGCTGGACGCCCGCACGCGAGGTTGCACAGGACCGGCGGGCACCGGTACTGTGGTGCCGGGGTCAACGGAGATCGAGGGTCCGCGTGAGCACACCCCGCGAACTGGGCTTCGCCATGCCGCCCGAAGGGACACGGCATGAGCGCTGCTGGATGGCTTGGCCGTGTCGGGAGGAGCTCTGGGGCGAGCGCATGGCGGCGGCGCGCCAGGCCTATGCCGAGGTCGCCCAGGCGATCGCGCAGTTCGAGCCGGTGACCATGATCGCCCGGCCTGACCTCACCGCCGAGGCCTCGCTCCATTGCGGCCAGGGCATCTCGGTGCTGCCGCTCGACTACGACGATTCCTGGACCCGCGACACCGCGCCGACCTTCGTCACCGACCCGCAGGGCCAGCTCGCCGGCATCGACTGGCAGTTCAACGGCTACGGCCTGTCGGCGCCGAACTACGCCAAGGACGCGCGCTTGGCGGAGGCAATCTGCGAGCGCCTGAAGGTGGCGCGCTTTGCCGCCCCGATCGTGCTCGAGGGCGGTGCCGTGCACGTCGACGGCGAGGGCACGTGCCTGGTCTGCGCGGGCTCGGTGCTCGATCCGAAGCGCAACCCCGACCTCGGCCGCGCCGAGGTCGAGGCCGTGCTCGAGGGCCATCTGGGCGTCATGAAGGTGATCTGGCTCGAGCACGGCCTGGTCGGCGACCGTAACGGCGGCCATGTCGACAACCTCGCCTGCTTCGCCCGCCCGGGCGTGGTCCTGGCGCTCGCCTGTCGCGACCCGGAGGATGCCAACCACGCGGTTCTGCAGGACAATCTGGCGCGTCTGCGGGCCGAGACCGACGCCAAGGGCCGCGCCCTCGAGGTGATCGAGATCGAGCAGCCGGCAGCACAGCTGCGCCCCGACGGCACCCGGATTCCCGCCTCCTACGTCTCTCTCTACCTGGCCAATGACGCGGTGATCATGCCGATGTTCGACACGGCGACGGACAATCCCGCCTACAAGGCGATCGCCGCCGCCTTTCCGGACCGCCGCGTGGTCCAGATCGACGCCAGCGACCTGGTCTATGGCGGCGGCGGCATCCACGCCATCACCCAGCAGCAGCCGGCGGTACCGCTTCCGGACTAGTCCTGACGGAGTAGCGACGACGGAGAGCCAACGGCGACTATGCTCTCGACCGACCGGACCGTCGTAAGTCTGGAAAGACAAACGGAAGGAGATGCACCGTGAACAAGATCGCACTGACGCGGCTCGGCCGGCGCGGCGCACTGGCGTCGGCCTTGGGGTTCGCGACCGTGGCGCTCGCAGCCGGCGGGGTGCAGGCCGCCGCGATGATCGGCAATTGCGAGCTCTACGGCCAGAAGGGCGCGTTCCCGTTCACGCCCGCGCAGCCAGGACAGCTCACGGTCGAGGTCAATCTGCCGGCACCCGGCTGGTGGAACGGCGATACGCCTGACAGCATCAAGGACGGCTACGAGTACTGCATGGCGGCGAACATCGCCCATCGCGCCGGCCTCGACAAGGTCAAGGTGGTCAATGTCGCCTGGGATGCGCTGGTCGCCGGCCAGACCAAGGACTTCGACCTCGCGCTCTCGCAGATCTCGATCACCGACGAGCGCAAGAAGGTGGTCGACTTCTCGGTGCCCTACTTCTCCTCCGACATCGGCGTGATGGTGAAGACCGGAACCACGGTCGATTCCGCCGCCATGAAGGACCAGCGGATCGGCGTGCAGCAGGCCACGACCGGCGCCGATTTCGTCGCCAACGTATTGCAGCCCAAGACGCCGGCCAAAGTGTTCCCGGACACGCCCTCGATGTTCACCGCCCTCCAGGCCGGCCAGATCGACGCGGCGATGACCGACACCGCGATCGTGCTCGGCCAGGCCGCGGTCTCGAACGGTGGCTTCGAGGTGGTCGGTCAGTATTCGACGGGTGAGACCTATGGCGCGATCTATCCCAAGGGCTCGCCCAATGAGAAGATCATCGACAAGATCATCGAGGCCCTGAAGGCCGACGGCACGCTCGACAAGCTCTCGGCGCAGTACCTGGCGGCCACCTGGGGGGCGGATCCCACGAAGGTGCCCTACTTCACGCCCTGACGAGGCGGCGCCGCTCGCCCCAGGCCGCGAGGGTGGAACGCGCCAGCCAAGCTCAGGGGCCGCGCGGCGAACGCTGGCGTGCCCCCTCGCTGCCGACGGACGCGACCGGCTTCTCGACCAGCGCGGTGGTGGTCGCGGTGCTGGCCATCGTCTCGACCTGGTGGGTCGTCCATGCCGTCCGGTCGGTGATGGCGCAGAGCCAGTTCGAGAGCACGACCGTCGATCTTGTCCTCTATGCGTTCGGCGCGCTCAGCATCGCACTCGTGGTGCCTGCGGTCCTGAGCGTCAACGCCTCGATGCGCGCGCGCGAGGCGATCGCCGCCGGCGAGGTCGTCGCGGCGCGCGTGCAGGGTGCCGCGGCGCGCACCTGGTGCTGGTACACCTGCGGCTACGGCGCGGCGCTCGGCATCGTGCTCGGCGCGGCGCTGTTCATCATCGCCAACAACGTCTCGGTCGGCCGGACCTTCTTCCTCCTGCCGCTGATCGGCAAGACCTTCGGCCTCGTACTCAAGGCGTTCGGCACCAACGTGTTCATCTTCTGCACGGCCGAGGTTCTGGTGCTGATCTGGGGGCTCGTGGTCGCGATCGCGCGGCTGGTGCCCGGCGCTCCGGGCCAGCCGGTGCGCCTGATCGCCACCGTCTACACCGACGTCTTCCGCGGCCTGCCCGCGATCGTGACCATCTACCTCGTGGGCTTCGGCCTGCCGCTCGCGGGCCTGCCGGTGGTCAAGAACTTTCCGCCCGAATGGTTCGCGATTCTGGCGCTGACGCTGACCTACGGCGCCTATGTCGCCGAGGTCTACCGCGCCGGCATCGACAGCATCCACTGGAGCCAGACGGCGGCCGCCCGGTCGCTCGGCCTCTCCTTTTTGCAGACCCTGCGCTTTGTCATCGTGCCGCAGGCCATCAGGCGCATCATCCCGCCGCTCCTGAACGACTTCATCGGGCTGCAGAAGGACACCGCCCTGGTCGCCGTGATCGGCGTGATCGACGCCTTCAATCAGGCCAAGATCGTCGCCAGCAACTATTTCAGCCTGTCGCCGGTGACCACGGTCGCATTCCTGTTCGTCGTGATCACGATCCCGCAGGCGCGCCTCGTCGACTACCTGCTCGAGCGCGACCGGCGGCGCATGCGCGCGAGCGGCTGAGACACCGGGGAACGCGGGCATGGCGCTGGTCGAGATCCGGAACGTGGTCAAGCGCTTTGCCAGCATCGAGGTGCTCAAGGGCCTCGACCTCACCGTCGAGGAGCATCAGGCGGTGTGCCTTATCGGCCCCTCGGGCTGCGGCAAATCGACACTTCTGCGCTGCATCAACGGGCTCGAGGACATCCAGGGCGGCGAGATCCGGCTGCACGGCGACCGGGTCACCGGGCCGGGGGTCGATCTCAACGCGCTGCGGCGCGACGTCGGCATCGTGTTCCAGAGCTTCAACCTGTTCCCGCACATGACCGTGCTGGCCAACGTGACGCTGGCGCCGGTCCAGGTGCTGCGGCTGCCCCGCGCCGAGGCCGAGGCACGGGCGATGGCTCTGCTCACCCGCATCGGGCTCGAGCACAAGGCCAGCGACTATCCGGACCGGCTTTCGGGCGGCCAGCAGCAACGGGTCGCGATCGTGCGCGCGCTGGCGATGGAGCCGATGGTCCTGCTGCTCGACGAGATCACCTCGGCGCTCGACCCCGAGCTCGTGGCCGAGGTCCTGAACATCGTGCGCGAGCTCGCCCGCGAGGGCATGACCATGCTGCTCGCCACGCACGAGATGGGCTTCGCGCGCGAGGTCGCGAGCAAAGTCTGTTTCCTGTTCGGCGGGGTCGTGCACGAGGAAGGCCCGCCCGAGCAGATCTTCGACGACCCCAAGGAGGAACGCACCCGCGCGTTCCTGAAGAGCATCATCGAAGCCGGGAGATTGTGAGAGGCGGGTTTGGCCGGACGCCGCATTGGCGGGATGCGGCCGGCGCGCTGCAGAAGTGACGGCTTCCGGCAGCGTTCCACGCGCAGCGGACCTTGCATATTTTCCTACAACCTGCTATCAGCAGCTGGCGGAGCGCGGACCCCGGCGGCGGGCCGCTTCGGCGCCGCGGGCCGACGACCAAACGAACCCAAAAGCCAGGCTGAGCCGGGCTTTCAGTGCCGCGGTGAGCGTTCATGGTGATGCCCGGGCTGCGTGCCCTGGGCTCGACCAGGTCAGGCCGGCGACGACGGAATCAACCGCAGGGGCCGGTGAACCAGACTAATTGAGCGCGTCGGGCGCCGGGCGGCCGGCGACCAGGGCGTCGAGATTGTCGAGGCAGCGAAAACCCATGGCGTTGCGGGTGCCGACCGTGGCGCTGCCAAGATGCGGCAACAGGAAGCAGTTGCGCCGGGTCCGGTAGCCGGGTGGAGGTTCGGCTCGCCGGCGTAGACGTCGAAGCCGGCGGCGAACAGCTGGCCGCTGGCGAGCGCCTCGAGCACCGCGTCATCGTCGAGCAGGCTGCCGCGCGCAGCGTTGACCAGCACAGCACCCCACGGCAGCAGACCGAGCGTCTCGCGGTTGATCAGATGCTGGGTCTCGGCGCCCGCCGGGCAGTGCAGGCTGAGGCAGCGGGCCTGCGGCAAGAGCGATGCCAGCGTGTGATGATACCAGGCGCCCTGCTCGAGCTCGGGCGGCAGCCGGCGCCGGTTGTAGTAGTGGATGTGCATCCCGAAGCCGCGCGCCCGCCTCGCGACCGCCTGCCCGATCCGCCCCATGCCGACGATCCCGAGGACCGTGCCGGAGAGCTCCAGGCCGAGCAGCTGGGTGGGCGTCCAGCCGGCCCAGCGGCCGATCCGGATCAGGGCTTCGGCCTCGAACGCCCGGCGCGCCGCCCCCAGCAGGCAGAGCATGGCGATGTCGGCGGTCGCTTCGGTCACCACGTCCGGGGTATTGGTCACGGTGATGCCGCGCGCGCTCGCGGCGGCGAGATCGATGTGCTCGACGCCGACCGAGAAGGTGGCGATCGCGCGCACGCCATCCGGCAGGCGCTCGATCTGTGGTGCTGGCCAGGGATCGGTCGCGCAGGTCAGGATCAAGGTGGCGCCGGCAGCGCCCGCGATCAGCTCGTCCGGGCCGTAGACGCAATCATCCGGGTTGAGCCGCGGCTCGTAGTCGCGGCGCAGGCGCTCCTCGACCGCCTCCGGCAGCTTGCGGGTGACGAACACGACGGGCTTGCTGGCGGTCATCGGGAGTCCTCCGACCAGCGCTTCGGGCTCGGTTTTTCCTATCCGATCCGGACGCATCGTGCCACCATGCACGGCAGCAAGGAGAGTTCGCTTTGACAGCCATGGCCAAGGCGTGGGTTTGGGCGGCGATCGCGGTTCCGGTCGGGCTGGCACCGGCGTCGGCCGCGACCGGGCTCGAGCCGCATCTCGCCGCCTATCGACTGGCCCTGCACGACACGCCGGGCACCGGCGCCCTGTCCGATGTGCAGGGCGGCCTCGTGATCGAATGGCGCCTCGCCTGTGACGGCTGGCTGTCCCGGCAGCGGCTGAGCTTCGTCGCGACCACCGACGAAGGCAAGGACTTCAGCCACGACGTGCGCTTCAGCAGCTGGGAGGCGATCGACGGCTCGCGCCTGCAATACACGATCCGCAGCTTTGGCGCCGACGGCGTGGACCAGGAGTATCGCGGCGATGCCAAGCTCGGACCGGGCGGCGCGGGCGGCCTGGCCAGCTTCTCGGAGCCCGAGGCGAAGGAGGTGAAGCTGCCGCCCGGCACGGTGTTCCCGACCGAACATCTGCAACGGGTGCTGGCGGGCGCGGGCGCAGGCGTCCAGCTCCTCAGCCACGACGTGTTCGACGGCTGGGGGTTCGATGCCCTGACCCAGATCACGTCGGTGATCGGGGCGCCACGCAAGATCGAGGCGCGGACGGGCGATGCCACCGACGGCGTCGGCAAGCGCGCCTGGCCGATCAGCATGGCCTACTACAACGTCGAGGCCGGGGCCGACACGCCGGAGTTCGAGGCGAGTTTCCTGTTGAGCGAGAACGGCGTCCTGCGCGATCTGGTGCTCGACTACGGCGACTTCAGCCTCGACGCCAAGCTCGAAAAGCTGGAGCTGCTGGATCGGCCGCACTGCTAGTCTGGCAGCGCCGAGCCGCGGCCGGAACGTCGCCCCCGGCGGCCCGGCGCGCCGGTCACCTGGCGGGCGCTCCGGGCGGCGGGATCAATGGGCCATCAGGACCGGCAGGCTCGGGTGGTTCAGGACATGGCGCGTGACCCCGCCGAGCACCAGCTCGCTGAGCCGCGTCCGACCGTAGCCGCCCATCACCACCAGATCGGCGCCGGCCTCGCCGGCCGCCTTCAGCAGCGCCTCGCCGACCGGCTCGTCGGCAGCCGCGACCGGCTCGATCCTGGCGCTGATGCCCCGCCAGCGCAGATAGCCGACCAAATCCTCGGCAACCCCCGGATCCGTGCGCCGGGTCGCCGCGCTCAGCACGTGAACCGCTTCTGCCTTGTCCAGGAAGGGTAGCGCGCCGGCGACCGCGCGCGCGGCTTCGGGGCTGTCGTTCCAGGCGATCGCGACCCGTTCGCCGATGGTCGCAGGCGCTGTCGGCGGCACCAGGAGCAGCGGCCGCCCGGCCCCGAACAGGGTCGCCTCGAGCGCGCTGGTGAAATCCGGCGACCCCTCGCTATCGCTCCAGCCGAAGACCACGAGGTCGCTCGCCCGTGCCCGGCGCGGCAGCAGCTCGTCGCGGCGGCCGGTCTCCTCCAGCCAGCCCGCCGAGGCCGCCCGCGGGCCCGCCGGAGCGTCGGCGAGCGCGATGCCGGCGGTGCTGCATGCCTGGTCGAACGTCGCTCTGGCGGCCGCCCGCCGGCGATCAATCTCGGCCGCCGCCGCCTCGGTCAGCTGCTCGATGATCGCGGGCGATACGCCTTCGCCGATGATCGGGACCGCGTCGAACGGGTCGATGCGCAGGAACAACGCCTCGAGGTGAGCCTCAAAGCGGCGCGCGACGCCGAGGCTGGCGTGCAGCGCGCCGCTGTCGGCGGCCTCGCCGAACAGAGGCGTCAGAATGATCCGAATGCTCATGAACACTCCCTTCACGGCGCGGGCGGCCGCGCCGCCAACATGGGCCCTCAGTCGACCTCGAGCGGGGCAACCTGGACCACACGGAAGGTCCGCGGCACCCCGTCGTGCTCGGTGATCGTGACATACTCGCCGACCACGAACCGGTGCCGGTCGAAGCGGAAAATGGGCTCCTGGCCGGCCTCGGTGCCATCGTCGTCGGGAGGCGCTTGGTCGTACCGGAACGCCCAGCGGTCGCCGCGGTGATGCACGAGGTGGCCGTGCTCGTCGTCCGCCTGCGGCCAGAAGCGACGGACCCGGCAGGCGGTCCGCTCGTGATGCCAGTCGTCGCGATCGAGCTGACCGTCAGGGGTCAGCGGGGCCACGAACTCGTAGCCATGCTGGGCGCTGCCCTCGGGAAACTCGGGGGTGCGCGCCAGCTCGAGGCGGACCTTGCAGAGCGCCATCGCTATTTGACCGTGACGCAGGTGCACAGGGCGAGGTGCGCGACCTTGTGCGAGACGCTGCCCAGCAAGAGGCCTTTGGCGTCACCGAGGCCGCGGCTGCCAAGGACGATCATGCCGACACCGAGGTCTTCGGCGACCCGCAGGATCGTCTTCGCCGGGTCGCCAGCCTCGACCAGATTGGCGACCGTCAGCACCCCCTTGTCGCCGGCACGCGCGCGGGCCTGGTCGAGCAGGCGGTTGCCGATCGCCTCCCGCAGGCGGCGGGCGATCTCGCCATACTGGGCGAGCACCCGCTGCGCGACCACGCGCGGATCGCCCCGGGCGCGCAGCACGCCGCTGACGTCGACGCCGCTCAGCACCTCGTCCAGATATTCGACCTCGGCCATGTGGCGCTCGCCGTCACTCAACGGCTGGTCCGAGAGGACGTGCAGCAAGGCCAGCTCGGCACCCCGGACGTCGGCCAGATCGATTGCCAGATCGAGCGCCTTGGCGCTTGGTTCCGACCCGTCGAGGGCCACCAGAATGCGTTCCATCTTGCCCGTTTCCCGTGTTCAACCCGGCCAGCGAACGTCCGCCCAGGCACGACGAGTTAGACGCCCGGGCGCGGGTCGGCCTCATTGACCTGGATCAAGCGCGTGAGGCGGCAAGGTGACGCGCGCGATCCTCACCGAGGAGGCGAGAGCGTCGCCGCCGTGGCGCGGTGGTCCTCGATAAAGCGGCGCAAGGTCTGCTTCAGCCGGGCGGCATGCATGAGATCGCCCCGGCGCTGCGCCGCCCGGATGTCGTCGACGATCATGTGCTGGACCAGCAGCTGACCGTCCTGGCCTGTCATCAGGTAGCCAGCGAGCTCGACCGCGGGCAGCTGCGGCAGATGCTCGTGCTCGGCGATCGCCGCCACCTCCGCTTCGGTCAGCTTGCAGAGCGCCAGGCAGTCTTCGAAGGTGAGCATCGCCGGAGTCTCCCAAGCCGACGCCGCGCAGCGGGCCGGCGCTGATATCGGAACCAGGGGCCCGAGCCTGCGCTCGACGGGCCGGCAGGGGTTTGACCCGGATCAATCGCCGGCCGAAGCAGGTCGTGCAATCTGACCGCGGCTCGGGCATCATCAGCCGCAATGACGGCGCCTGCCCGCGAGCCGGACAGCGGTCGTGGGCGCGGCCGCGGGGTCGTCATCAGTCTCGGGGAGCAGATCGGAGCGATGCGCGTGATCCTGGTGCCGCTCGGCGGCAACGACGACTACGACGCCGCGCTGGCCGCCGCTTATACCCTCGCGCGGCGGTTCCGGGCGCACATCGACGCGCTGTTTGTCCGCCCCGACCTGATCGATGCGATCGCCGACCTCGAGGGCGGCTCGCCTGAGGTTTTGACTGCCGTGACCCGGGCGACGACCGCCAAATGGGATGAGTACGCAAAGCGCGCCAAGCAGGCATTCGATGCCGCGCGGGCCGCGGCCGATGCGGCGCTCGCCGACCAGCCGACCGGCACCGACACCCTCACCAGCCGCTGGCGCGAGGTGATCGGCGCCGACGACGTGGTCATCCCCGAGCACGGCCGTCTGGCCGATCTGCTGGTGTTTGCCGGCATCGGTGCGGGCGGCGGCGAATCCCAGCAGCGGGCCTTCGAGGCCGCGCTGATGCGCTCGGCCCGACCGATCCTTCTGGTCCCGGAGGTCGGCGCCGACCCGATCGGCGAGACCATCGCCCTCGCCTGGAACGGCAGCGCCGAAGCGGCGCGCGCGGTCGCCGGCGCCCTGCCGCTGCTGCAGAACGCCGAGCAGGTGCACATCCTGACCGCGGCCGGCACCCACACCGAGGTCGGGCTCGGCCAGGCGCTCGCCGACTACCTCGGCTGGCACGGCATCGTCTGCGAGCGCCATCCGCTCTACCCCGAGGCCAGCATCGGGGCCGCCCTGCTCGCCAGGAGCAAGGAATTGGGCGCCGACCTCCTGGTCATGGGCGGCTATGGTCACAGCCGGATGCGCGAGCTGATCTTCGGCGGCGTCACCTTGCACGTGCTCGGCCACTACGACCTGCCGGTGCTGATCGCGCACTGAGCCGCCCGGTCGAGGACCGACCGCTGCCTGCTCGTACCCCATCGCACGCTCAGGACGCCTTGGTCGACGCCCTGAGCCAGGGCGCCGCCTACGGCCTGCCGGACGCCGGGGTCGAGCGCGTCACGACCCATGCGGCGCTGATCTTCCTGGTCGGCGAGCGCGCCTACAAGATGAAGCGCGCGGTGCGCTACAGCTTCCTCGATTTCTCCACCCCGGCCAGGCGGCGCCGCGCGCTCGAGGCCGAGCTCGAGCTCAATCGCCGGACCGCGCCCATGCTGTATCGCCGGCTGGTCGCCGTGCACCGGACGCGGGATGGCGGCTTTGCGCTCGAAGGCCAGGGCCCGCCGGTCGAGTGGCTGCTCGAGATGCGCCGCTTCGACCAGGCGGCGCTGTTGGATCGGATCGCGGCGCGCGGCGAGCTGACGGTCGCGACGATCGATGCGCTCGCCGCGGAGATCGCCCTGTTCCACGAACGGGCCGAGCGCCGCCCGGATCTGGGCGGCCATGCCGGCATGCGCCAGGTGGTCGACGGCAATGCCCAGGACCTCGGCTCGCTCGCCGGCCGGATCTTCGCGCGCGACCAGGTTGACGAGCTGAACCGGCGCACCGGCGCCGAACTGGAGCGGCAGAGCGGCCGGCTCGACGCACGCCGGCGCGCCGGCCTGGTGCGCCATTGCCACGGCGACCTCCACCTCGGCAACATCGTGCTGCTGGACCAGCGGCCGGTGCTGTTCGACTGCCTGGAGTTCGACCCGGCGCTGGCGACGATCGACACCTTCTACGACCTCGCCTTCCTGCTCATGGACCTCTGCCACCGGGATCTGAGAACGCACGCCCAGCGCCTGCTCAGCGGCTATCTCGACGCCAGCTGGGACGATGGGGGAGTGGCTCTGCTGCCGCTGTTTCTGTCGGTCCGCGCGGCGATCCGGGCCAAGGTGCAGGGCTTTGCCGCCGACCTCGAGGAGGATGCGGCGGACCGGGAACGCGAGTCCGGGGCGGCGCGCGCCTACCTCGAGCTGGCGCTTGCCTGCCTGGCGCCCGAGCCGGCGCGGCTGGTCGCGATCGGCGGCGTCTCCGGGACCGGCAAGTCGACGCTCGCCCGCGCGCTCGCCCCGGCGCTCGGCCGCGCGCCCGGCGCGGTGCTGCTGCGCAGCGACGTGGTCCGCAAGAAGCTCTGCGGGGTCGCCCCGACCGAGCGGCTCGGAGCCGAAGCCTACGACGAGCGCGTCTCGAGGCGGGTCTACGAGACCTTGATGGCGCGGGCGGCCACCCTCCTGGCGGCGGGCCAAGCGGTGATCGTCGACGCCGTGTTCCTCGACGCCCAGGATCGCGCCCGGGTCGAGCAGGTCGCGCGCGCCCGGCAGGTGCCGTTCGATGGGCTCTGGCTGAGCGCTCCGGCCGCGGTTCTCACAGCGCGGGTCGCGGCGCGCCGGGGCGATGCCTCGGATGCCACGGCGAGCGTGGTCTCGAGCCAGCTCGGGGTCGATCCCGGGCCGGTCGCCTGGCGCCGGCTGGACAGCTCCCGGCAGCCGGACCAGGTGGCGGCGGCCGCCCGCACGGCGCTCGGGTTGACGCGTTAGCCGGCCGGCCCAACTCACCAGGCAACGATGAGATCGGAGGGATGATGTTCAAGGCTCTGGTGCTGAGCAAGGGGGACGACCGGGTGACCGCGGCGGTCGGGCAGCTGGACGAGGCGCTTTTGCCCGAGGGCGACGTCGTGGTCGCTGTCGAGCACTCGACCCTCAACTACAAGGACGGCCTGATCATCTTGAACAAGGCGCCGCTGGTGAAAATCTTCCCGCATGTGCCGGGGGTCGATCTCGCCGGCCGCGTGGTCGAGAGCCGGCATCCCGACTGGCGGGCGGGCGATGCCGTGATCCTGACCGGCTGGGGGGTCGGCGAGCGCCGGTGGGGCGGCTACGCCGGGCGCGCGCGGGTCAAAGGCGACTGGCTGGTGCCGCTGCCCGCCGGCTGGACGACCCGGCACGCCATGGCGGTCGGCACCGCCGGCTTCACCGCGATGCTGGCGGTCATGGCGCTCGAGAGCCACGGCCTCCAGCCCGGCGCGGGCGAGGTGCTGGTGACCGGCGGTTCGGGTGGGGTCGGCTCGGTCGCGATCGCGTTGCTGGCCAAGCTCGGCCACCAGGTCACCGCCTCGACCGGGCGCGCGCGCGAGTCACGACTACCTGCGCGCCCTCGGCGCGAGCCAGATCATCGACCGCGCCGAGCTCGCCCTGCCCTCGACGCGACCGCTGGAATCCGAGCGCTTCGCCGGCTGCATCGACGCGGTCGGCGGTACCACCCTTGCGCGGGTGCTCGGCCAGATGAAGTACCGCTGCTCGGTCGCCGCCGTGGGCCTGGCCGGCGGCAGCGAGCTCAGGACCACGGTGATCCCGTTCCTGTTGCGGGGCGTCAACCTGCTCGGGATCGACTCGGTCTACCAGCCGGCGGCGCCGCGCCGCGCCGCCTGGCAGCGCCTGGCACGGGACCTCGATCTGCGCCTGCTCGAAGGGATGATCCAGCCGGCCGGGCTCGAGGATCTGCCGCGCCTCGCCGACGAGATTGTCCGCGGCCAGATCCGTGGCCGGGTGGTGGTCGACCTGTAGTCCGGGCGGAAGCCGGTCCTCAGCCTCCTCGGAAGGCGCCGACCCGGGCCGCGAGCTCGGCCGACAGCATGCGCACGTCGTTGCCGAGGGTGACGAAATCGAAGCCCTTCTTCGCCATGTCGCGGGCGTAGCCCGGCATCATGCAGTGCATCCCGGCCTTGATGCCGGCCGCCTTGGCGGCCGCCAGGATACGCTCGATCGCGGCCATGACGTCGGGCGAGGTCGGATCCAGCTGGATCGGATGGCCGAGCGACTGGGCGAGGTCGGAGGGGCCGATATAGAGGCCGCTCAGGCCCGGCGTACGGGCGATCGCCTCGACGTTGTCGAGCGCCTCCCGGGTCTCGATCATCGCGAGCGTGATCACCACCTCGTTGGCGCCCTGGATGTAGGACGGGCCATAGATCATCATCGCCCGGGTCGGGCCGACGCTGCGGTAGCCGCGCGGGGCATAGTGGCAGGCGCGGATCAGCGCCTCGGCGTCGGAGGGGGTGTTGACCATCGGGCAGAGGATGCCCCAGGCGCCGGCATCCAGGAGCTTCATGATGATGCCGGGCTCGAGCCAGGGCGGGCGCGCGATCACGGTCGCATCGCCGGCCGCGTTGACCGCCTGCATCATGGTCAGGGCGCATTGATAGTCGATCAGCCCGTGCTGCAGATCAACAGTGATTGAATTGTAGTCCTGGCGGGCGACCAGCTCCGCGGTCACCGTGCTCGGAATCGACAGCCAGCCGTTGACCGCGGCCTCACCCCGCCGCCAGACCGCGCGCAATCGAGTGTCCACCTGCCGTCCTCCTCAGTCCGGTTGCGGTCGCCACCGCTGGGGTCCGGTTGCGGTCCCACCGCTGGCGCTGGTCTATCCCACCGTCGGGCGAACCTCAAGCTGTGGCTGGCTTCGGCCCGAACTGCGGCCGGCAGATAAGGCGCCCGCCGGGTCTTGACGGCGCGGTCGAGACATGACACGAGGGTTACGTCGATCAGACTGAGTTCGAACCCTAGTCGAAACGTAGCGCCGCGGTTTGGGGTTTGTCGCAAGAAGCGACAAACCGGCGGAGCTGAACGTGTGGGTTGAACGACCGTTTCAACACCATTGGCTGGACTCCTTGGGGGCGTTGCATACGGCGACTCGCGAGAGCGAATTGCTGTTTTGCAGCAGCGGGTTGGTTGGATTCGGGCGGCCTGCCCGACATGGCCCGCGCCCCCCCTGGAAGCCAGGCTTTGAGCCAACCGGATGCCGAGCGATGCCCCCTGGACGACTGGTTGAGCATAGTGATGACTGCGCTATACTGACTAACTATGCTTTGGGGCTTGACGGGAGCGCGGAAGGGCGGCTAATTTTAGGCAATCTTTAGTAAGTTCGTCTTGATGCGGTCGGTGAAGGCTCGAGAAGCAATGCTCGAACGTCGTCGGCTGGTGTCGCTGGCCGTCGGCCAACAAGGCCGCAGAGGCGGACGCTGGGGCCGTGCCCGAATCGGGGTGCGGACTCGGACTTGGGAGTGGGATAAGGCGCCATCGACCTGGCTCGGCCTTCTCATGAAACTCATGGAGCTGACTGTCAGAGATGATGTTCTCAGCAGTATGGTTCGGCCTCTCGGTCGTGGCGTGTTGCAGTTTCGCGGGGCCCGTGGGGCGCCTGTTGGGGGTGATCGACTACCCTGACGGTGGCCGCAAGAGCCACGCCCGACCAACGCCCATGGTCGGCGGCATCGCGTTGATGGTGCCGCTGTTGCTGGTTGCGATCGCGAGAACGGCGCTCGGTGACGCCCCTGTGGGGGTGTTCCCGGTCCTGGTCGTGATCGGCCTCGGCTTCCTGGTGCTCGGCTGGTATGACGACCGCCAGCACGCCCCGCCGGGCGCGCGCCTGGTCGTGGCGGCCGGGCTGTTCGGTGCGGTGATCCTGCTGCAGCCGGATCTGCTGTTGACCGAGATCGCATTCGGCCCGCGGGTCGCGACCATCCCGCTCTGGGTGGTGGCGTTCCCGTTCACGGTCCTCTGTCTCGTCGGCCTGCAGAACTCGATCAACATGGTCGACGGCATGAACGGCCTGCTGATCGGGCTCGCCCTGTTCTGGACCGGCTGCCTGATGCTGTACGCGCCTCCGCATCTCCTGATCTATCTGCAACTGTTGATGCTCGGCTTGGTGATCCTGCTGCCGTACAACCTCCTGGGTGTCCTGTTCCTCGGCGATGCCGGCAGCTACTCGATCGGCGCGACGATCGGCGTCCTGATGATTTACGTCTACAATCGGGGCCATGGTGCGTTGCCGATGATGACCGTCGTGCTCTGGCTAGCGGTCCCGGTGGTCGATTGCCTGCGGGTCATGGTGGCCAGGCTGTTGGACGAACGCTCGCCGTTGAGCCCCGACGAGAACCACCTGCATCACCGCCTCGCCCGGCACTGGCGCTGGCCGATCTGCCTGGTGATGTACCTGCTGCTGGTGGCGACCCCGGGTCTGATCGGGGCGATCTGGCCCGATCTGACCCTGCCGATGCTGGTGCTGGTCGGCACCGCTTATCTGGCGCTGCTCTGGACGACGCGGCTGCCGCGTCCGGCGCGCAACCGGGAGCCCGCCCGCCAGGTCTGAGGTCGGGGATCGCCTGCGGCCGCTCGGGGCCGGGGGCGGCGCGCGCCGATCTGCTTGGTTGGCGGTGACGGATTTGGCCGGGTGCGCCGAGAGATCTCGCGCATGCCGGTCATCACGCGACCTTCGTCTGCGAATGCCACGTAACCTCTGAGCAGCACCGCTTCCCCGCAGCCGTGATGCATCTCGGTCGCCGGAAATGGACCCACCGAGCCCAAGTGAGCCGTGGCCGCTGGCGCTCGGTGGTACGCATCGACGGGCCTTGCGGCGATTCCCCTAGGTCGGGCATAGTCGATCTACTGCTGATTACGAGTGCCAAAGCATCTGCAGCATGTCGGTCAGGGTCGACGTCGCCGAAGAGACGGGGCAACCACGCGGGCCGGGCTGGTTGGTCTGGCTGGCCTGGGCTCTCCTCGCGCTGCTTCTGGGCGTCGGATTCTGGCTGTTGCTCGGCGCCTGCGGCATCCGCATGCTGCACGGCATGCCGATTCTCGCCTTCTGCCCGGGACCGCCACTGGCGCCCGGGCTCGACCCTGCGCTCGGCGCCGAGATCGCGCGCCAGCGCGCCCTCGAGGCCGAGATCGGGCGCCTCCAGCTCGCGCTCTCGGGCGCCCCGCCCTGCCGGCCGCCCGCCCACGCGGAGGTCGTGCCGGCGCCACCGCCACCTGCGCCCGCACCCGCCCCGCCGCCCAAGCCCGAAGCGATCCCCGAGGATGCCTGGAAGCAGCGCGACATCAGCTTCCTCAAAGGCTGCTGGAACCTCGACAGCCACTACCAGACGAAGGATGCCGAGACCGGCCGGATCCGCGAGGTCAAGGACTGGCAGGTCTGCTTCGATGCCGCGGGTCAGGGTCGGCAGACGCTGACCTTCGACGACGGCAGTTCGTGCACCGGCCCGATGCTGGGCAAGTTCGACGACCAGGACCAGCTGCTGCTCCAGGACACCGGCAATCTGCCCTGCGAAGGCGGCTTCTACATCTACCGGCGCCAGATCACCTGCGACCGGGTCGATCCTGCGCATGCCCAGTGCAACTCGTTCCAGCCCGAGACCCGCAGTCATGCCGACGTCACCTTTCGGCATCGGGAGGAGGCCGCCAAGTGATGCCTCAGGGCGCGTTCTACGTCTCCAAGACCACCCTCGAGGGCTCCGAGGAGGTGCGGATCGACGGCCGCTCGGTGCTCGAGGCTTGGCCGACCCTGCAGGTGACCCTCAACAGCCGCGGCGGGCGCGAGCTCGCGGAGCTGTTCGCCGAGCCGGTGCCGACCCGGGGCAACGATGCCTCCCCGACCAGCATCTCCTGGTATGCGGCGTTCGATGCCGAGCCGATCCGGCTCACTGCCCTCGACCCCGGCGCCCGGGCCGCGCCCGAGGCGCGCCTGCGCGAGCAGCTGGCCGAGCTGACCCGCCTGCTCGACGATCCCGAGATCGGCCCGCTGCTCGGCGGCAGCCTCTACCTCGGCGCCCTCGACGACATCTGGGTCTTGGACGGCCGGCCGCTGCTGACCAACTGGGGCGTGCTGCCGAGCGCGGCCGCCCGAAGCAGCCGGACGCGTGAGGAGCATTTCCGCCAGACCCTGGGTCGCTACCTGGCGCTTGCCCAGGCGCCGCCGCTCACCACGGACGACTGGCGCGCCCGCCACGGCCAGGCGGGGCCGCCGCGCTCCGCCGTTGCGCCCACCGCTCCGGCGGCCGCCGCCACGGCAGCCGCCGGGGCTGCGGCTGCCGGCGCCGCCATGGCCGCGAGCCGCAGCGCCAGTGCCGCGGCGCCTGGACCTGCAGAGTCCGCGGCCGCGGCCGGCAGCGCCGCGCCGCCGCCACCCCCGAGCGGCGGTGGCACGATCCACGTCGTGACCTCGCGGCGCAGCGGGCGGACGTGGGTCGGTCCGCTGATCGCGGTCGTCGTGCTCGCCCTGATCCTCGGCTATCTGTTGATTCCGGGCGTGCTGCTCTACCCACCCGAGCCGCCGGCCGCGGCCGCGCCTGGCCCCGGCGACGACCTCGCCCTGCGCCGGGACATCAACCAGGCGCTCGAGGACCGCGCCCGGGCGCTGCGCGAAGCGGTCGGCCAGAACGTCTGCCGGGCGGACGGCCAGCTGGTCCTGCCGGACGGCACTCCCCTCAACGGGGCCGGGGCCAACGGCGCCCCTGGGGCGGAGCCTGGCCCCTCGTCCAAGGCCCTGCTGCCGCCGGACCCAGGGGCGCTCACCGTGCCGCCCTCCGCCGACGCGGCGACCACGCCGTCATTCCAGGGTTCCCTGGTCGACCTGCTCGATCAGGCGACCGTGCTGGTGGTGGTCGCCGGCGAGCATGGCGCCATCGGCAGCGGCTTTTTCGTCGCACCCGAGACCGTGGTCACCAACCGGCACGTGGTCGAGGGCGCCGCCCCGGACCAGATCTTCGTCACCAACCAGAAGCTCGGTGGCCTGCAGCCCGCGCACATCAAGGACATCACGGCTTCGAGCACGATCGGCGGCCCCGACTTCGCCGTGCTCGAGGTCCCGAGCGCCGCGCACCTGCCCCAGCTGGCGCTCGCCAGCCGCGTCGAGCGCTTGGAGAACGTGGTCGCCGGCGGCTTTCCGGGCGTGATCCTGGAGACCGACGTCAACTTTCAGGCGCTGCGCAACGGTGACCCCACGGCGATCCCGCAGATGGCGGTGACCCAGGGCGTGGTCACGGTCATCCAGAAAGCCGGGCCGGATCTGCCGATCATCGTCCATACCGCCAACATCTCGCCCGGCAACAGCGGCGGGCCGCTGGTCGACAGCTGCGGCCGGGTGGTCGGGATCAATACCTTCATCCGGGTCGACCAGGAGAGCTCGAGCCGGCTCAACTATGCCCTCGAGGCGAGCGCCCTGGCCGCCTTCCTGAGCGAGCACAGCGTCCCGCACACGCTGCTCGACGACCCCTGCCAGCCGCAGGTCGCCGCCGCAACCCCGCCCGCCCAGCCGCAGCCGTCCACCTCGGCGCCCATCCCCGACACCGGCGCATCGCCCGCGCCGGCGACCGGCGCCAACCCGCCGCACCGCCGGCGGGCGCCAAACCTTCTCAGTCGCCGGCGCCCGAGCCCGGCGCGCCGACCCAGCCGCCGCCAGCGCCGCCCGGCGCGGCGCCCAAGCGGTGAGCCGCGCCCGCATGCCGGCCGGGGCGACCGGTTGACGACGGCGGTCTGAGGCGCCAGCGCATGGACAGCCGTTGGATCGCCAGCACACCCAATCAGGGCCTGCGTCCGGTCGGTGCGCCCGGGCAACGCGACTACGGCCTGCTGGTCCAGGTCCTGACCCAGCACCTCGGCGAGGACCACGCCGCCCTGTTCGCCGAGCCGGTGCCCAACCCGGACGGCCGCACGACCGACTGGTACGCGCCGCGCGACGGGGTGGCAGCACCCCTCGACACGCTGACCCCAGCCGCCCGGGCCGAGGTCGAGCAGCGCCTCCGGCAGCGCTACGATGACATCCGGGCGCTCGCCGAGCGCCTCGCCCAGTCGCAGGGTGCGGACTCGGCCCAGAAGGCGGCGCTGCTCCAGTCCGCGCTCGAGATCCCGGACCCCGGGTTCGTGCGCGTGGTCGGCGGCCAGCCGGTGCTGCTCGCCTGGGCCCACCTCAAGGACTATCCGGATGCGCCCAAGGGCGTGCTCGGCAGCTGGATCCGAACCCGCCGACTCGCGCCGCCCCCGCCGCCCCCCGACGCCGCAGCCGCCATGCCGCCGCCGCTGGCAGCCGCGCCGGCCGCTGCCACGATCGTGCCGGTGATCGTCGAGCGTCGCCTGGTCTCGCCAGCGGCTTGGCTCTGGCTGCTGTTTGCCCTGCTCGCCGCAGCGATCGGCTATCTGATGCTGATCGCCTGTGGCGTCGGCTGGCCGGGCGGGCGCGTCTGGCCGGGTTGGCTCGCCCGCTGCCCGCTGCCCGTCGCGGTCGCCGCCAACGATGACCTCGCCCGCGAACTCGAGCGCCAGCGCCAGCTCGAGCAGGAGATCGCCCAGCTGCAGCGCCAGCTGGCGGGCGCCGCCGCCAGCTGCCAACCCCAGCCGCCCGTGACCCAGGCCGAGCTGCCGCCGCCACCGCCACCGCCGCCCGAGCCCCCGTCTCCGCCGCCTCCGCCGCCACCGCCGCCGCCCCCTCCACCGCCGCCGCCCAAGGCCGAGGCGCCACCACCGCCGCCCGATTGCCAGGTCTCCGAGCTCGACCGCCGCCGCCAGCAGGTGGGCGGCCAGACCGGCCGAGTGACCGTGTCGCTCGGCTGGGACGGCACGGCCGATCTCGATCTCGCGGTGGTCTGCCCGGACGGCGGCACGATCTGGTTCAACCAGAGGAGCGCCTGCGGCGGGCGCCTCGACGTCGACATGAACGCCAGCGGCAGGCATTCGCGCACGCCGATCGAGAACATCTTCTGGCCGAGCAAGCCGGCCAATGGCACCTATCAGGTGTATGTCAGTCTGTTCGACCGCCGGGGCGACCGCCGGCGCTCGATCCCCTTCCAGGTCGAGCTCGATGTGTTGGGCGATCGGCAACAGGTCAGTGGTATGGCAGACCGACCCAGGCAGCCCGTGATGGTCAAGGAGTTCGAGATCACCGACGCGCCGCCGCCACCCGAGCAACCCGCTTGTCCGCCCGCGGGCCGATCGACGGATCACCAGTGATGCTGAAGCCGCTGACCGAATGGAAGAAGACGGTCACCCTGGTGCCCTACAGCGGCGTCCAGTTCCTGGATTTCGGCTTCAATCTCGAGGAGACCAAGCGGCTTGGCCGGAGCTTCGTCGAGCGCCCCGACCGCTCCGTGACTCTGGATGATGGCTCGGTCCGGCTGCGCTTCATCCCGCTCACCGGCGATGACCAGCAGGACGCGCCGGTCCTGAGCGCCAGCGACCCCGAGGAGCAGCACTACGACGTCAACAAGGTCAAGGCGCTCGAGCCGTTCCTCAACAAGTGGGTGCCGGTACCTTATCTGCGCATCCGGCCCGGGCGCGGCGCCTATGGCGAGGAGCTGCTCGACGCCGGGCCGACCAACTGGGCGCGCGCGCTGGTGACCCCGCTGGAAGTGCCCGAAGGGCCGCGGGCGCTGAGCCACCGCGTGGTCCTGGCGTTCGATACCGACGTCGCCCAAAGGGTCGCGAACCGCGCCTATCTGGTGCCCTCGTTCGAGGACGCCAAGGATGAGCAGGAGTTCCGCTTCGCCTGGCGGCCCGAGGAGATGAGCTGGTTCCTCGCCTGGCCGGAGCCCGAGGCGTTCGGCGGCCAGGACCCGCAAAAATGGGTCGACGACTGGCTCTTGGAGCTGTTCCGCGAGTTCAAGCAGGCGCAGCGCCCCGGGCGGCCGCTGCGCGAGGAGGATTTTCCCTACCGCCACGAGCACTGGGCGCGCTATCTGACCCTGCTCGAGCTGCTCGACGACGCACTCCGGCCGCCGCGCCTCAAGCTGCTCGACACGATCTCGCCCGAGCGCCGCTACGCGCCGGTCGACGTCGACCTCGTGCTGGATGTCGGCAACAGCCGGACCTGCGGCATCCTGATCGAGACCTATCCCGATCAGGCCCAGTTCGACCTCAACAACAGCTACGTGCTGGAGCTGCGCGACCTCGGCCGGCCGCAGCTGATTTACGCCGACCCGTTCGAAAGCCGGGTCGAGTTCGCCCAGGCCGGCTTCGGCAAGGAATACATCGCCAGGCGAGCGGGGCGCAGCCGGAGCTTCTTCTGGCCGAGCCTGGTCAGGGTCGGGCCGGAGGCGGTCCGGGTCGCGGGTGCTGCCGTCGGCACCGAGGCCACGACCGGCATGTCGAGCCCCAAGCGCTATCTCTGGTCGGTCGACCCGGTCAACCAGGAATGGCGCTTCCAGGCCGGCGACTACACCAGCGCGGGCGAAGACCCGAGCATCGCGCGCGCCGCCCGCCGGTTCATCAACGAGACCGGCGACGTGATCCGCCAGATCGAGGCCGAGGAGAAGGCCGGGCTCCGTCGTCGGCGCAGCGACAGCAAGCAGGGCGCGATCCGCTCCAGGTTCTCGCGCTCGGCCCTCTACGGCTTCATGATCAGCGAGATCGTGGTCCAGGCGCTCTGCCTGATCAATCAGCCGGGCCTGCGCGAGGGCCGCAAGCAGTCGGACGTGCCCAGGCGCCTCAAGCGCATCATCATCACCCTGCCGCCGGCGACACCGCTCCAGGAGCAGCGCCTGATGCGCTCGCGCGCCGAGGGTGCGGTCCGCCTGGTCTGGGACCTGCTCGGCTGGAGCCATCAACCGCCGCCGGGCCTCACCGAGCCGCGGGTGGTCATCCGCTGGGACGAGGCCAGCTGCACCCATCTGGTCTATCTCTACACCGAGATCACCCAGAAGTTCTCCGGCCAGCTGACCGAGTTCTTCCGGCTGTTGGGCAAGGAGCGGCCGTTCGTCGACGATCCGGCCCAGCCGGCGCCCGCGGATGCGCCGCCGCAGCCGAGCCTCCGGATCGCGAGCGTCGACATCGGCGGCGGCACCACCGATCTGATCATCACCACCTACTGTTCCGAGGACAACCGGTCGATCCTGCCGACCCAGAACTTCCGCGAGGGCTTCAAGATCGCCGGCGACGACATCCTGCAGGCGGTGATCGAGCGGGTCGTCCTGCCGGGGCTGGCCGCCCAGTTGCGCGAGGCCGGTCTGCACAATGCCCGCGAGCTGCTGCAGGAATTGTTCGGCGGCGACCGGATCGGCATGGAGGAGCAGCAAAAGCAGCTCCGGCGTCTGTTCGTGACCCGCGTACTGATCCCGATCGGGCTCGCCATGCTGCACGCGGTCGAGGAGGGCGAGGCGCAGGTCGATGCGCCGGCGCGCATCCTGAGCTTCGGCGAGTTCTTCGGCATCGCCCCCGAGGCGGCCGGCGAGCGCCAAGCGGGCGATCTGGTCGGCGAGCGGGTCGCGGCCTATCTCGAGGACGCCGTGCACCGCGCCGGCGCCCGCGACTTCCGGCTGATCGGCACGAGTTTCGCGCTCGATGCCCGCCAGATCGAGCAGGTCGTGCGCAGCGTCATGCGCCAGGTGATCGGCCTGCTCGCCGAGGCGATCAATGCGCTCGACTGCGACATCGTGCTGGTTGCCGGCCGGCCGTCGCGCCTGCCGACCATCGGCGACATGCTGGTGGAGCTTTTGCCGGTGACGCCCTGATCGCCTGATCCCGATGCACCGCTACCGCGTCGGCACCTGGTACCCCTTCCGCGGCAAGGACAATCTCGGCATCGACGACCCCAAGAGCACGGTTGTGGTCGGCGCCATGCTCTGCATCCTGGCCGAGGGCCAGATCGAGAACTTCAGCCTCGACACCAAGCGGCTGTTGCTGAAGTCGACCGCGCGCTATGTCGGCCAGATGGAGCTGTCCGGCCAGATCCTGGACGAGAAGCTGATCTTCAAGGAGCTCGATCTGGACAAGAAGGCATCGCAGGCGCCGGCCAGCGCCCAGGTCCGGCTCGCGGCGCCGATGCGGATCGGCTTTCGCCAGCTGCCGCTCGAGCGTTGGATGGCGAGCCCCCTCTACAGCCTGAAGTTCGCCAATCCGCAGCGCGCCGCGAGCCAGCACAAGCCGTTCACCGTCACCCTGGAGCGGGCCGAGCTCGACGCCGATCTCGACGATGACACGCCCGAGGAGCGTCGCCAGAACGCCGAGGCGATCAAGGAGGAGTTCCGGATCGTGGATGTGGTCGACGCCCAGCGGGACAGCCTCCGGACCAGCGACGTCCTGCTCCGCCTGCAGACGCTCGGCTCCGACGACGCCTACTGGCTCGATACCGGCATTCTGGCGGTGCGCTGAGCGGGCGGGAGGACGTCATGGTGGACAATGCCAAGCTCGCCGAGACCTGCCGGGAGACCGCCGGGCACGCGCGCGGCGCCATCGAGTGGTTCGAGACGCAAGCCAACCAGGCCACGATCGGCCCCGAGCGGCCGGTGCTGACCCGCGAGTTCCGCCGCTTCACGACCACGGCGAGGAAGCTCGAGGCCGCGGTCGAGCGGCCGATGTGCGTCGGCGTGTTCGGCCCCAGCCAGGCCGGCAAGTCCTATCTCGTCTCGGTGCTGGCCGCCCCCAGCGATCGGCCCCTGCGCAGCATCTTCGAGGGCGAGGCCAAGGACTTCATCCGCGACATCAACCCGGTCGGCGAGAAGGAATCGACCGGCCTCGTGACCCGCTTCTCGATCCGGGCGCAGCCGCACCCGCCGGGCCATCCGGTCTGCCTGCGTCTTTTGTCGGCCGCCGACATCATCAAGATCATCGGCAACACCTTCTTCCTCGATGGCGACCTCAAGGTCGAGCCGCTGCCGACCGCGGAGCGGATCGATGCCGTGCTGGCGCGGGCGCGCGCGGCCGCCGGCGCGGAACGGCCGGGCCTGACCGACGAGGACGTCTGGGACATCCAGGAGTATTTCGAACAGCAGTTCGCGGGCATACCTTACCTGGGCGCGCTGGCGAGCTTCTGGGACGAGGCCTCGGCGCTCGCACCCAAGCTCGACGGCGAGGCTCGGACCGAGCTGTTCAGCCTGCTCTGGGGCGCCCACGAACGGTTCTCGTACCTCGCCAGGACCCTGCTCGCGGCGCTCGAGCGGCTGGGCTACGCGGCCGAGGCGTTTGGCCCGATCGACGCCCTGATTCCGCGTGAGAAGAGCATCATCGACGTCGCGACGCTGGCCGGGCTCGGGCATGGCAATCAGGAGCCGCTCGCGATCCGGAGCTTCTCGGGAGCGCCGGTGCAGCTGCCGCGGCCGGTGATCGCGGCACTCACGGCCGAGCTCCGGATCGTCATGGCCGAGCAGCCCTGGCCGTTCTTCACCGACACCGATCTGCTCGACTTCCCGGGCGCGCGCTCGCGCCAGCCGCTGCCGCTCGCCGAGTTCCTGACCAAGGAGGACGCGCTCAAGGAGACCTTCCTGCGCGGCAAGGTCGCCTATCTGTTCGACCGCTACGTCGCCGAGCAGGAGCTGACCTCGATGCTCTTATGCATCCCGCCCTCCAACCTCGAAGTCACGACCCTGCCCGCGATGATCGACCACTGGATCGCGCTCTCGCACGGGCCCACGCCGGCCGAGCGGGCGGGCAAGCCCTGCGTCCTGTTCTTCGTCCTGACCAAGTTCGACACCCATTTCGTGGAGAAGGCGGGCGGCGACGCCAAGGACCCCGGCGTCCGGTTCAAGAACCGCATGGAGGCCTCGCTCACCGGCTCGTTCGGCAAGGCCCACGACTGGCCGGACGAGTGGACCCCGGGCCACCCGTTCGCCAACTGCTACTGGCTGCGCAACCCCAACTACCCGGCCGAGACGATCATCGTCTACGAGGACGATCCCGCCGACCCCAAGCGCAAGCGCGAGGTCGAGGTGCGCGCGGATCGGGTGGACTATCTGAGCGGTCTCAGGGCGTCCTGCCTCGGGGTCGGGGCGGTGCGGACGCACTTTCGAGGATGCCGGACGCGCGTGGGACGAGGCGCTGAAGCTGAACGACGGCGGGGTCGGTTACCTTGCCGAGTTGCTGGCCCCGGTCTGCAACCCGGCGCTCAAGCAGAGCCAGGTGCAGAGCCGGCTCATGACCCTGCGCAGCCAGATGGCCGAGCGCCTCAGGCGCTTTTACGTCTCCGACGACCTGGAGGAACGCCTCGAGCAGCGCCTCGCGGTCGCCGGCAAGGTCGTCGAGGAGCTGTACGGGACCGCGGACCTCGGGCGCTTCGGCCATCTGATCCGGGCGCTCCAGGTGCCGGCCGACGAGCTCGCCGACGTGCTCTACCGGGTCGAGGCGCAGCCGCCCGAGGACACGGTGATCGTCAGCCGGTCGCAGGCCAGTGCGGCGCGCCGGCCGCGTCCCCTGCCCACCGGTCTGCCCCGGCCCGGCGCGGGGGAGGCGGGCAGCGGCAATGGCGCCATGGGGAGCGCGTCGGGGGGCACCATGATCGCCCGCACCCGCGAGGAGCTGCTCGCCGAGGCGGCGCTCAAGCATTGGATGGAGCGCCTGCACAGGGTGCCGCAGAACGCGCGGCTCTGCCACAGCCTGCACCTCGAGAGCACGAACCTGGCCGAGCTCACCAGCGAGCTGATCGGCGGCGCCAAACGCCGGCAGGTCGCCCACCAGGTGAGCGCTTCGGTGCGCCGCTTCACCTACATCGAGCGCAGCAATCCGGCCAAGCCCGCGCTGCTCGCGGCGACCCTGATCAACCGCTTCGTGGCCCAGCTCGGGTTCGATCGGGATCCGCTGGAGCAGCGTCCCCAGGTCGCCGACGGCGAGTCCCGGCCGGTGTTCGCGCCCCGGCCGGTCTGCCACGATGGCGGCGGGCTCGGCCCGGAGCCCCTGCCCTACACCGACACCTTCATCACCGACTGGGTGTTCGCCTTCGTCCAGCTGGTGCGCGACAACGCGACCCAAAGCCAGGGCCAGACGGTCGACCTCGAGCAGAACCTGCGGATCGGCCAGCTGGTCAAAGGCCTCCAGGGCAGCGCCGCCCATGGCTGATGGCGTTCGTCTGACGATCGATGAGGACACCAGCGCGCCGCCGGGCCACGCCTGCCTCCGCCTCGAGGGGGTCGATGAGCTCGCCGATCCGAGGTTCCGGCTGCGCCGGCTCGGTGCCGAGGCCGAGCATCTGGGTCCGCAGGGCTGGCAGAACAGCCCGGCGCTGCTCGAGCCGGATGCGGTCGAGCCCGAGGCCGGCGGGGTCGTCCTCAAGGTCGGGCCGGCGGTGGTCGACCGGATGGCGGCCGACGCCCCGATCGAGCTGGAGCTGCCTGCCCTCGGCCTGACGCTGCGCAGCTATTGGCCGGACATCGCACCCTCGCCGGGGGCGGCCGACCAGACCCTCGCCCGGCCGACCCGGGAGCCGCGCCAACCCACGGCGCCGGTCCGACCCGCGCCACCGCCGCCGCCCGAGCCGGCCCCCCCGCCACCGACGCCGATCCTGGAGCTGCCGCCCGAGCCCGAACCCGAGCCGGAGCCCCCCGAGCCCGAGCCGCCGGCGCTCGAACCCAAGCCGCCTGAGCCCGCGCCGACGCCGCCCGCACCGAAGCCAGTGCCCAAGCCCAGGCGCTGGCTGGCGCCGGCGATCGGCCTGCTGGCGCTGCTCCTGATCATCGGGGGTATCTGGCAATCGGGGCTCTTGGACCGCTGGCTGCAGCCTTCGCCGCCCGCGACCGCGCCGACACCGACGCCGGCACCCCCAACTCCGACGCCTGCGCCGGCGCCGGCACCCCAACCGGCACCAACCCCCGCCCCAGCGCACAACTGGCGCGCGGATCTGCTCGACTACGTCGGCAAGACGCCCGAGCCCGCCCCCGACCGGCTGTTCGAGCTCGGCCAGGGCGCGGCCAACGGCGGCGATCTCGAGACCGCCCTGCTGGCCTTTGAGGAAGCGATGAAGCGGGGCAGCGGACCGGCGCTCAGAGCGATCGGCCGCTGGTACGATCCGGCGTACTACAGTGCTCAGAGCTCGCCCTTTTCCAAGCCCAACCCCGAGCAGGCGGCGCTTTACTACAAACGCGCGATCGACGCCGGGACGAGCGAGGCCGAGGCGGATCTGCGGACCTTGTGCGCGAGCCAGGACACCGCCCAGCCTTGGGTCAGCCAGGATTGTCCGCACGGCCAGTGAGAAAAAGGGGCGGGCGTAGGGAGGTAGGTCGGATGGCACCAGCGTCCTGGACGGCACCGGCGACCCTGCTGCTGCTCCTGATGGTGGTCATGGCGCCGGCGGCGCAGGCCGATCGCCAGCCCCTGCTCATGGAGGGCAAGCATACCCTCTTCCAGAAGGTGCTGACCCGCCCCGGCGTCGATCTGCGCGCCCAGCCGGCAGCCGATGCCCAGGTCCTCGAGGCGACCCTGCCGGCTTTTTCCCTGTTCTATGTGTATGATCGGAAGGATGTCGGCGGCAAGCCCTGGGTCGAGGTCGGCCACACCCGCGACGGCAGCACGACGGGCTGGCTGCCGGCCGAGACCACCATCGACTGGAAGCAGACGATCGTCGCCGCCTTCAGCAATCCGGCCGGGCGCGAGCGCACGCTCCTGTTCGATACCCGCGACCACCTGATCGACCTGCTGGAGTCCGAGAACATCGTGCCGCGCGCGGCCGAGCTGCGCAAAGAGGCGATCGCGCAACCAGCTGCCGCCGGATTCCGGGGTCGTCTCGATCGAGCCCGAGACCTACATCGACATCTCCGACCATTTCTACCTGCTGCCGATCCTGCAGTTCGACGACACCTACCTGGCGAGCGGCTTTCGCGACAAGATCCTCAAGGTCGCCTCGATACCGCTCGGCATCAATCCGCTCCAGCCGCAGCGGCCGAGCCGCGAGGAGCTGCTCAAGAAGTTCAAGGCCGGGATCGTGTTCGTGATCGACACCACGACCTCGATGGGCCCCTACATCGATTCGACCCGCGCGGCGATCAAGCACATCTACGACACGGTCGCCGCGTCCGAGGTCGGCAAGCGCGTCGATTTCGGCCTGATCGCCTTTCGCGACAGCCTGAAGCTGGTGCCCGGCCTCGACTATCTGACCAAGACCTACGTCAACCTCGCCCCCGACCAGGACCCGGGCCAGGTGATCAAGGATCTGGCCGACGTCCAGGAAGCGACCGTGTCGAGCAAAGGGTTCGACGAGGATTCGATGGCCGGGGTCAACGCCGCGATCAAAGAGGTCGACTGGTCGAAGTTCGATGGCCGCTACATCATCCTGATCACCGACGCCGGCCCGCGCGCCCGCGACGATCCCAACGCGTCGGTCAAGCTCGCGCCGGCCGAGGTCAACGCCGCCGCCACCGACAAAGGTGTTGCGATCTACACCCTGCATCTGAAGACGCCGGCCGGCGCGTTCGACCACGACCGCGCCGAGCAGGCCTACCGCACGCTGTCCAAGTTCAACGGCGCCAACCTCTACTATCCGGTCGCCGACGGCAGCGTCGCGGCCTTCACGAGCGCCGTCACCACGCTCAGCCAGACCCTGGTCGGGCAGCTTAAGGATACCGCGCAAGGCATCGTCAGCCGGGCCGAGGCGTCGACCGGCGATCCGGTCGCCGACCAGGCGCGCCTGGTCGGCCTCGCCATGCAGCTGGCCTATCTCGGCCGCGTCGAGGGCACCCAGGCGCCGAGCGTATTCGAGGCCTGGATGTCCGAAATCGCCTTCGAAGACCCCAGGCGCAAGGTGCCGGAGATCCGCCTGATGCTGTCCAAGAACCAGCTCGCGACCATGCGTGATGTGCTCAAGGCCCTGGTCGACAAGTTCGAGGGCAACCTCGCCGTGCGCATGGATGCGGGCCTGCTGTTCCAGCAGCTGCGCGAGGCGATGGCGGTGATGGCGCGCGAGCCCGATCGGGTGGTCGACGTCGATTTCCAGAGCCTCGGCACCGCGGTCGGCGAGTATCTCGAGGACCTGCCCTATCAGAGCGAGATCATGGGCCTCGATCAGAACGCCTGGGCCCAGCTCGGCGGCGGCCGGCAGCGCGAGATCATCGACGGCATCAAGTCCAAGCTCGTCTACTACGAGCAGGTGCACAACGACCCGGCGCTCTGGACGGCGCTCTACCAGGGTGCTGCGCCCGGCGAGCAGGTGTTCGCGATCCCGCTCTCGCGGCTGCCCTGAAGCGGGTTTCCCCCGTGGCGGCTCGCCTGACGCTCGAGGGCCTCACCAAGCATCGGACCGGGCGCGACCGCAGCTTCGCGCTGACCGTCGAGCGGCTGACGCTCGAGCCGGGCGACCGGCTGCTGCTGGCCGGGCCCAACGGCTGCGGCAAGAGCACCCTGCTCGAGCTGATCGGGCTCGCGCTGATGCCGGATGCGGCCATGCGCTTCGAGCTCGCGGACGGCGAGGCGGCCACGGTCGACCTGTTCGGCCTCTGGCGGCGCGGCCGGCGCGACCAGTTGGCTCGGCTGCGCGCCCGGCACATGGGCTATCTGCCGCAGACCGGGGCGCTCTTGCCCTTCCTGTCCGTGCGCCAGAACATCGAGCTGGTCCAGCAGCTGAGCGGGCGGCCCGACCCGGACCTGTTGCGCGACGTCTGCCAGCGCCTCGACCTCGAGAGCCTGGTCGCCGAGGCGCCGGCCCAG
>CAVWDE010000006.1:0-560976 GCA_963753685.1 uncultured Alphaproteobacteria bacterium | reverse complement strand
GCGTCCGGCGAACGGCGCGGCGGGAAGGGCTTGACGGCGAGCGGGCGGGTCAGGCAGCCGCGGCGGTGCGCGGCGAGGTGGCCCAGGCCCAGGGGAGGAGGTCGTCGATCCGGTTGATCGGGTGCTCGGCGATCCGGGCCAGGACGTCGCGCAGGTAGGCCTCGGGGTCGAGGCCGTTGAGGACCGCGGTCTGGATCAGGGTGTAGAGGATCGCGGCGCGCCGGCCGCCGCTGTCGGAGCCGGCGAACAGGTAGTTCTTCCGTCCCAGGGCCAGCGGTCTGATGGCGCGCTCGGCAGCGTTGTTGGTCATCTCCAGCCGGCCGTCCGCGGCGAACTGGATGAGCGCCTGCCAGCGGGACAGACTGTAGCGGATCGCGACTGCGAGCGCGCTCTTGCGGCTGAGGCTGGCGAGCGCGGTGTCGAGGAAGGCCCTCAGGTCCGCGAGCCGCGGGAGCGCGCGTTCCTGCCGGACGGCGTGGCGCTGCCTCGGGCCATGACCGTTGATCTCGGCCTCGATCTGGAACAGGGCGGCGATCCGAGCCAGCGCCTCCTTGGCGATCCCCGAGCCGGTGGCGGCGTGCACGTCGAACAGCTTCCTGCGGCTGTGCGCCCAGCACGCGACCTCGACCAACGGCGCGGTGCCGCTCGCGTCGGGTTCGTACAGGCCGTTGAAGCCGGCATAGCCGTCGGCATGCAGGAAGCCACGACAGCCCGCGAGCAACGTGCGCGCATGCTCGCCCTTGCGGTCGGGCGAGTAGAGGTAGGTGACGGCCGGCGGCGCGGGGCCGCCCCACGGACGCTCGTCCCGGACCAGGACCCACAGTCGACCGGTCTTGGTCTTCCCGCGCCCAGGGTCCAGCACCGGCACCGGCGTGTCGTCGGCATGAAGGGCGGCGCCGGCACGGACATGGCGGCTGATCGCCGCCGCCAAGGGCTCGAGCAGGAACGCTGCCTGGCCGACCCAGTCGGCGAGCGTGGAGCGCTCGAGCTCGACCCCGGCCCGGGCGTAGATGGCGCTCTGCCGGTAGAGCGGAGCGTGATCGCAATACTTGGCGACCAGGACATGGGCGAGCAGGCTCGCACCCGGCCGGCCACGCTCGATCGGCAGCGGCGGCGCCGCCATCTGGGTGATCGTCTCGCACGCGCGGCAGCTCATCCTGGGCCGGACGTGCACCACCACCTTGAAGTGCGAGGGCACGTAGTCGAGCACTTCCCGCTCGTCCTCGCCGAGCCGGGTCAGGCGGGTGCTGCCACAGGCTGGGCAGGCGCAGGCCGGCGCGTGCACCACCCGCTCGCGCGGCAGATGGGCCGGCAACGGCTGGCGACCACGAGGACGCGGCGCGCCCGACTTGGCGGGAGGCCGATCTCCGGTGGACTGGGCGGTCGCCTCACGAGCCTGGTGCTCGGCTTCGGCTTCCTCGAGGTCACCGATCAAGAGCTCGAGCTGGTCGATCCGCTCCGAGGAGCGGCCGAAGCGGGCCCGCTTCATCAACGCGAGGGTCGCCCGCAGCTTCTCGATGTGAAGCGTCTTGGCGTGGAGCTCGGCATCCCGCGCCGCGAGCTCGCGCTCCCTGGTCGCGAGCGCCGCCTGCAGCGAGATCGCAAGGGCACGCAGAGCTTCGGGATCGGAAGGCAGGGAGGCGGTTGCCGACGGCATGGCTCCCTCTACCAGAACGCAACCGGCTTGGCGATAAAAGATCGCCCGATCAGGCGCTTATCAGACCGCCGTCGGGCGCGCGGGCAGCGCTGGCGCCACGGTCCGCCGCCAATCGATCGCCTCGAGCAACAGCGCCAGCTGGGCCGGGGTCAGAATCAGGCCGCCGTCCACGATCGGCGGCCAGACGAACTTGCCGCGCTCCAGGCGTTTGGCGAACAGGCAGAGACCCGAGCCGTCCCAATACAGGATCTTCAAATAGTCGCCGCGCTTGCTGCGGAAGCAAAACAGATGGCCCGAGAACGGGTCCAGCGCGAGCACCGAGGCGGCCTTGGCGCACAGGCCGTCGAAGCCGTAGCGCATGCTGACCGGCCGGCACGCGAGATGGACCTTGGTGCCCGGCGCGACCTGGATCATCGGCAACGCTTGAGCGCGCTCAGCACCCGAGCCAGCGCCCGACTGTCGACCAAGGCATCGACCCGGACCCGTGCGCCGTCGGGCAGCTCAATCTCGATCACGCCGGCGCGGCTCTCCAGCCCCGACCCTCCTCGCGGGTCACCCCATCCATTCCGCCGGTGGCCGTCGGCGCCCCCGGGCATCCTCCCGAGCAGCGCCGGTCCGCCATCGTTGGCCTGGCCGACCACGCCGATCGGCACGAACTCCGGCGACCCCCATGGCGACACACAGGGCTCGACCGCCTCGTCCCGGCGCTTCCACTTGAACAGGAGGTTGGCATTGATGTCGTACCGCCTGGCCACCACCGACACCGAGGCGCCAGGCGCCCGCGTCTCCTCGACGATCCGCTGCTTCTGTTCGGCCGTCCACCGGCGCCGACCAGCATGCCCATCCTTCACCGTCCCAGCCCCACCTTGGTGTCCACCAAGTCGGTTAGTGGACACCATCACGCCAAGACGTGAGCCTCTACCCGCCGCCGAGCTCTACGAACAGGCGGCCCAGACCGGACGGTTACGATGAACGGGGTCGGTCTGATGATTGTCGCCCTCGCGATCGGCGACGTCGCCAAGTTCGTGTTCGAGGAGAACCTCGTTCGCGAGCGCGAAATGCGCGCTCCGGCCGAGGCACTGCGTTCGCTGACCAAGTTCATGACCATCATCATCATCGCCCTCTCGCTCGAGGGTGTGGTCGGCATCTTCGAGGCGGGCCGCAACAAGACCTTCGATCAGATGGTCTTTCCGACGCTGGTGATGGCGAGCGCGGTGCTGGCCCTGGTCGGGCTCGGCGCTTTCCAGTTCCTGAGCCGGCGCTCGCAGCGTGAGGCCGCGGCGGGCTCGGATGATGCCGACGCCGAGGAGCGGGCGCCCCGGCAGCGGGACGCCGGCTGAGCGCCCTCAGGCGAGCTGGTCGAGCAGGATCTGGTCGAACATGCCACGGACGAGCGGCCGGCCGTCCTCGACCATGACCCGGCCGCGGGCGATCACGGTCCGGATCTGCCAGCCGGCGTCGAAGACGATCAGGTCGGCATCGAGGCCGGGCGCAATCCGCCCCTTGCGCATCAGGCCGGTCGCGGCGGCGACGTTCGAGGTGACGACCCGCAGCGCATCGCTCGCCGACAGGCCCTCCTCGATGATCAACCGGCGCCAGGTGGCGGGCAGCGCCCCGACCGGCATGTAGTTGGCGACCGCCGGCTGACCTTCGCGCTTTTCCTCTTTGGGCGGCGCGCCGTTGCCATCGGAGCTCAACAGGATCAGATCGAGCGGCACGCCCGCCTCGAGCAGCTGCGAGATCGCGCTCGCCGGCGCGGTCGCGCGGCTGAAATTGTTGTCCGGACTGTAGTTGGCGCCGACGTCGACCCAGCCGCCGCGCTTGGTCCAGGCGAGCGCATCCGCCATGTAGGCTTCGGTCTGGTTGACGTGCGAGGGCAGCAGCTGGCCGATCGGCAGGCCGGTCCGCTCGAGCATGGCGAGCACCGGCTTCAGGCAGGCGCCGTGGTAGGGCGGCACCTGCAGACAGAGATAGCCGCGCTTCCTGGCGAGGCGCCCGGCGAGCAGGCCCTCGGTCGCTGCCTCGGCGATGTACTGCGCCCCCGGCCCGTTGGAATCATAGGCGTAGCCGAGCTCGGAGACCGAGATCTCGCCGACCCCGATGATCTCCTCGACGAAGGCGATGTCGTCCCGGAGCCGGCCGGTCAAGGTCGGCACCGGATGCTCGAGCGTCGCCCCGGTCAGCGCAAAGGCCGAGATGCCGTCCTCGCTGAACGCCTTGGTCTTGGCGACCAGCGCCCTCATGTCCTTGGAGGTCGCATCGAAGCCCAGCATGCCGATCACGCTCGTGATCCCGGCGCGGACCAGCTGGCTGGTCTGCAGCTCCGGCGCGCGGCTCGAGAAGCCGAGGCCGCCGCCGCCGCCCAGCACATGCACGTGGTTGTCGATGAAGCCCGGCGTCAGCGTCAGACCAGCCAGATCGCGCTCCTCGACCTCGATGCCGCGGATCTCGAGGCCCGGCTCGGCGACCGCGACGATCCGCTCGCCGGCGATCAGGATGTCCTTGCGCCCGAGCGCTTCCGGCGCCAGGACCTCGCCGTTGCGCAGGAGGATCATGACGTCGTCTCGGAGCCTGCGGCCTTCGGGCAGGGCGGGAAGTCATAGTGCGGCGCCACCCGATAGGGGATCACCTCGATATCGCGCCAGACCCCGCCGGTGACGTAGGGATCGGTCCGCAGCCATTGGTCCAGCTCGTCGCGCGTTGCGAACTGGGCGACCGCGGCCGAGCCGATCATCTTGCCGCCATCATCGACCAGCGCGCCGCCGACCAGGAGATGCCCCGCCGCCTGCAGCCTGGCCGCGTTCTCGAGATGCGCCGGCCGCGCCGCCAGCCGCCGCTCGGGCGCCTGCGCGTCCTTGCCGTCCCTTGCGATGATCAGCCACTGCATCCGCATCTCCCTTTATGGCTCGCGGAGCGGGAGGATAACATCCCGTCCCTCAGGCCTCGCGTCGGTTTTTGCTCACTTGCCGCCGCCGGCAACCGTCTCGGTGCCGCGGGTGGCGTAGTAGGCGACCAGGATCGGGAACAGCGTCACCGCGATCACGAACACCGCGACCACGTTGGTGACCGGCCGCTGGCGCGGGCGGACCAGCTCGGTCAGCATCCAGATCGGCAGCGTCGTCTGCTGGCCGGCGGTGAAGGTGGTGACGATCACCTCATCGAAGCTGAGCGCGAAGGCGAGCATGCCGCCGGCCAGGAGTGCGGTCGCGATGTTCGGCAGCACGACGTAGCCGAAGGTCTGGAAACCGTCGGCGCCGAGGTCCATCGAGGCCTCGATGATCGAACCGGAGGTCCGCCGCAGCCGCGCCAGAACATTGTTGTAGACGACCACGATGCAAAAGGTCGCGTGGCCGATCACGATCGTCCAGAAGCTATAGGGGATGGCGGCGAGGTTGATCGCGGCGCGGAGCGAAATCCCGGTCACGATGCCGGGTAGTGCTATCGGCAGGATGATCAGGAGCGTGATCGCCTCGCGCCCGAAGAAGCGCGCCCGATAGAGTGCTGCCGCCGCCAGCGTGCCGAGCAGGAGCGCGCCGGTGGTCGAGACCAGGGCGACCCGGACCGAGAGCAGGAGCGCGTTCCAGATGTCCTCGCGCTGCCAGGCGATCGCGAACCACTGGAGGGTCAGCCCGGGCGGCGGGAACTGATAGCTCTTGTCGTCGGTCGTGAAGGCGTAAAGCAGGATGAAGGCCATCGGCAGATGCAGGTAGAGCAGGCCCGCCCCGGCTGCGAGCCCGAGCCCGAGCGGCGTCCGCCGCCCGGCGCCCCTAGATCGCCGGCCCATGGGCGGCCTCCGGCATTGATGGCACCCGGGCCTGGCCCGCGGCCGTCCGGTTGCGGGTGGTCGGACTCGCGCAGGGCACCAGCAGCCCGCCGGTCGTCGGCGCGACTGGCGGACGTCGAGACGTCAGCGCCCTCACGGCGCCCTGAAAGTCGCCAGCATTCGGCGCCGCTGCCGGGCGTCGCGACGCTAACCGAAAGTTAACCTTTGCGCGGCAAACCCTTTCTTGGGCTGGTCCATGCGACCCTGGGACTCCACCCGGTCGGTCGATGGGCTGGCAGGCGGATTCCCAGGGTCGCATGGACCATCGATCGTTGGAAAACCTACCGACCGATGGTTGATGAAAGGTTAACGGGGCGGCTGCGATCTCGACCCGACCGTCCCTCCGGACGGCATCTGGCTCGGGCCGGACATGCCCACTCGGACAGCCGGCGTATTGGCATGGCGCCGGTTTCGCCCATTCCAGCTCAGAGCGCATCGAAGGCGCCAAGCCGTTTGGCAATCGTCAGGTAGACCGCCATGATCGCGATCGGTACCACCGAGAAGGCGGCCGCCAGCGGGATGTTGCCGGCGGTCCCCTGCTGCAGGTAGACCGCCTGGCCGATGAAGAAGCGCGATGAGCCGATGATGTAGGGGATGATGTAGTCGCCAAGGGTCAGCGAGAAAGTGAAGATCGAGCCCGCGACCACGCCCGGAAAGGCGAGCGGCAGGATCACCGTGCGAAAGGTCGTGAAGGGCCGGGCACCGAGGTCCGCCGACGCTTCGATCAACCCCTTGGGCACCCGCTCGAGCGCCGCCTGGGTCGGCAGGATCATGAACGGCAGCCAGATGTAGGTGAACACCAGAAACATGCCGAGGTAGGAGACCGAGAGCGACGGCCCGCCGATCACCGGCAGCGCCAGCACGCCATCGAGCAGCCAGGTCAGCCCGGTCCGGGCGAGCGCCCAGCTGACGATGCCCTCCTTGGCCAGGATCAGCTTCCAGGCGTAGACCCGGACCAGATAGCTCGACCAGAGCGGCAGCATGACCGCGAGGTAGAACAGCGCCTTGGTGCGGCCGGTCGCGTAGCGCGCCATCATGTAGGCGATCGGGAAGCCGATCAGCGCGGCGCCGACCGTGACCGCCAGCGCCATGCTGACCGTGCGCAGGATGATGTCGAGGTTGGCGGGCGAGGTCAAAAGGTCGACGTAGGAGCGGAGCGTCAGCTGGTAGACCACCTGGCCGGTAAAGTCGTCGAAGGCGAAGAAGCTCTGGATCAGGAGCGCGAACAGCGAGCCCAGATAGACGACGCCGAGCCAGAGCAGGGGCGGGGTCAAGAGGAGCAGGGTGAACAGGGCCGCCCGCCGGTAGAGCAGGGTCGAGAGCCGGCGGAGCGCGCTCGGAGGCGGCAGGCCGGCGATCGCCGGGCCGGGCATGAGCGCGCTCACGGCGCCGCGTCGTCCTGCAGGGGCTGCATCGCGGCCGCCGCCCAGCCCAGGCGGATGCGCGCACCGACCGCCGGCCGCGCGCCGCCGAGCTCATCGTTCGGCCGGTCCGCGGTCAGCGCGCCGCCGCCGTCGAGCGCCACGTCGATCCGCGTGCTGGCGCCATGATACTGCACATCGCTCGCGGCCCCCTCGACGACGAAGTCCGCCCCGCCATCGGCGCTCCCCGGTCCCGGCTCGAGGACCCGGATGCGTTCCGGGCGCAATGCGAACGCCTGGGAGCGCCCGACCAGGCGTCCGGCGGTCGCCGCATCGACGATGTTGGAGGCGCCGACGAAGCCCGCGACGAACCCGGTCGCGGGATGCTCGTAGATCGCCTCGGGGGTGCCGATCTGCTCGATCCGGCCGTGGTTGAAGACCGCGAGGCGATCGCTCATGCCGAGCGCCTCCTCCTGGTCGTGGGTGACGTAGACGAAGGTGATGCCGACCTTGCGTTGCAGGGCTTTGAGCTCGGTCTGCATCTGCTGGCGGAGCTTGAGGTCGAGGGCGCCGAGCGGCTCGTCGAGCAGCAGGACTTCGGGCTGATTGATCAGCGCCCGGGCGAGCGCCACCCGCTGACGCTGGCCGCCGGACAGTTCGGCCGGCCGGCGGGCGCCGAGGCCGCCGAGCGCCACCAGCTCCAGCATCGCCTCCGCCCGGGTCCGCCGCTCGGCCTTGGCGACGCCCCGGACACGGAGGCCATAGGCGACGTTGTCCAGGACGCTCATGTGCGGGAACAGGGCGTAGTCCTGGAAGACCGTGTTGACGTTGCGGTCATAGGGCGGCACGCCCGCCATGCCCTGGCCATGGATCGCGACCTCGCCGCCATCCGGCTCCTCGAACCCCGCGATCAGGCGCAGGCAGGTCGTCTTGCCCGAGCCCGAGGGCCCGAGCATGGCGAAGAACTCGCCATCCCGGACCTCGAAGCTCACCCGATCGACCGCCTGCACCTCGCCGAACCGGCGGCTCACGCGCTCGAAACGGACCGCGGGCTCCATGGGCGTCAGGCTCGAGCCAGCCGGCCGGCCGGGCGCAGTCCTTCAGCGCTCATCGCCGACTGACCAGCGCCTGTCGGTCGGCTCCCCGTGATCGGCCCGGCCGCCGGGATCCCGGCGGCGTTCCCTACCGATATCGAAGATCCTGCGCTGTTGTGCGCAGACGCCCGCGAGAGTGACCTCTGCGATAGTGCCGCCTGCAATAGCGTCACCTGCGATAGTGTCACCTGCGATAGCGTCACCTGCGATGGTGTCACCTGCGATCGCGTCACCTGCGATCGCGTCACCTGGCGATAGTGATCGCCGCGATAGTAGTAGCGCTCCGATGGTAACTGCGCGCGATGGTAACCGAACGTTAACCTTTGAAGTGCTGACTCATTCTTCGGATGGCCCATGCGACCGTGGGACTCCGAGCCGCCGGTTTTTCGAGCGACGCATGGACTCCCAGGATCGCATGGACCAGCGGAGATGGCCACGCTAGGGACGAATGGTTGATGAAAGGTTAACCGGATCACACTGGGCCTGAATGCCCGATCGAGGCCGGGTGCCTGATCCGGCCCGCCATCCCTCGCGAGGATCGGGCATGACAGCGAAGGATCGTGCATCGGCGCCGCCCCGGGAGCCGCCGGGTCATCCCGTCGTGGGCTCAGCGGCCGCCGAGCACCGCGATGTAGTCGGTGACCCAGCGATAATACGGCACGCATTCGGTCTGGGTCGCGCATTTGGCGACCGGCGTCCGCCAGAAGCGGATCTTGTCGAAGTTTTCCGAACCGTTGATCTTGCAGCCGTCCGCGCCGAGCAGCTGGCTCTCTTGGCAGGCGGCGGGCACCACCGGGACCGAGCCGAACCAGGCAGCAAGGTCGCCCTGCAGGTTCGAGGACAGGGTCCACTCCATCCACAGGTAGCTGCAGTTCGGATGCGGCGCCTCGGCGTGCATCATCGTGGTGTCCGCCCAACCGGTCGCCCCTTCCTCGGGGATCACGCTCGCGATCGGCTGGTCCTTGGACACGAGGATGTTGACCTGGAACGGCCAGGACGAGCTCGCGACCACGCCCTCGTTGGTGAAGTCGTCGATCTGGACGAAGGCGTCGTGCCAGTAGCGGTTGACGATCGTGCGCTGCTGGCGCAGCAGGTCGAGCGCCGCCTTGTACTGGTCCTCGGTCAGCTCGTACGGGTCCTTGATGCCAAGCTCGGGCTGGTGGTGCATCAGGTAGAGCGCGGCGTCGGCGATGTAGATCGGGCCATCGAAGGCCTGCACGCGGCCCTGGTTCGACTTGCCATCGGGCAGGTCCATCTTCTCGAACACCACGTTCCAGCTGGTCGGCGGCGTCTTGAAGACCTTGGTGTTGTACATCAGCACGTTCGAGCCCCATTGATAGGGCACGCCATAGTGCTTGCCGTCGACCGTGTGCCAGGGCGCGTTCTGCAGGCGCGGGTCGATCTTGCCCCAGCTCGGGATCAGGGCGGTGTTGATCTCCTGCACCCGCTTGCCGGCGACCAGGCGGAGGCTGGCATCGCCCGAGGCGGTCACCAGGTCGAAGCCGCCCTCGTTCATCAGCGCGACCATCTCGTCCGAGGTGTTGGCGGTCTTGACCCGGACCTGGCAGCCGGTCTTCTTCTCGAACCCGGTGACCCAGTCGTAGGCCTTGTCGGTGTCGCCGCGCTCGATGTAGCCAGGCCAGGCGACGATGTCGACGAAGCCCTCGCCGGCGCCGATCGCCTGCAACGGCTCGGCCCGCGTCCCGGCAGCGGCGGCGCAGGCCACGGCGCCGACCAGACAGACGGCGTATATGCTCGGTGAGCGCATGATATCCCCCCTTTTGATCTTGCTCGGGCCCGGACCGGCGGCCGCCGCTCGGAGCCGCCGCCATCGTCGAACGCCAGCCGTCGTTTGGCAAATGGCAATTCGGCCTGAAACCCGCTCGGCTTGCTTCGATCGCCGGAAGGATCGGCCGCCGCCAGGATGGAATGTGCCTTTGCGCCTGCCGGCCGGACCGGACCAGCGCCAGGTCGCAGAAGCCGACCAAAGCGGGTCGTCAGACCGGCCTGGATCGGGACCAGCACCGCGCCGGAGCGCGGCGGCCACCCCAAGAGCCATGGTCGGCCGCCGGAGGAAGCCTTGCCCCATCGCGGCCAGCCCGACGCCGCCGCGCCCGCCATGGCGTGCGCGCGCCCGCGGTCAACAGAATACGGTCCCAAGCCCCGAACATCAGCAACGATAGGCGGGGCCGGTCGGCCGCCCGACCGCAGGGGCCTCCGGCGCGGCCCGGTGGTCGCTCTCGGAGGCGGCATTAAGCCCGGCTTAACCCGCCCGTGCGCTCCTCTGCGGCGCGCCCGCCTCGCGGCCGCCGGCGGCAACCCCAAGCACGGATATTCGAGATGCGACCTCGGAGATCAGCGGCGATCGTCCCCTTGCTCGCGCTCGGCCTCTGGCTCGCGCCAGCGTGCGCGCAGCCGGCGGCGGCCGCTTCGGCGGTCGAGATCGATGCCGCGGTGAGCGCGGCGCTGACCCGGTTCTACGAGGAGGTGCCGACCGGCCGCGAGCTCGCCGCGAAGGCCAAGGCGATGCTGGTGTTCCCGCGCGTGATCAAGGCGGGTCTCGGGATCGGCGGCGAGTATGGCGAGGGCGCGCTGCTCGCCGGCGCCCGGACGCTCGGCTACTACAGCACCGTCGCGGGCTCGATCGGCCTGCAGATCGGCGCCCAGGCACGCTCCGAGATCATCCTGTTCATGACCGCGGACGCGCTCAAGCAATTCCAGGCGAGCGATGGCTTTGAGGTCGGGGTCGACGGCTCGATCGCCCTGGTCACGGTCGGGGTCGCCGGCGAGATCAACACCACCTCGGCGCTCAACGACCCGGTGATCGCCTTCATCTACGGCGAGCGCGGCCTGATGGCCAATCTCAGCCTCGAAGGCACCAAGATCAGCAAGCTGGAGAAGTAGCGCCGCCCGGCCGGCCGCGGCCAAGGCGGCGGGTCGGAGTGGGGCCTGGCTAGGCCACGCGGGCCCGACGCGCCCGCGGTTGCGGCCGCTGACTTTCGAGATCGAACAGCTCGGACAATTCGCCCAGCATGGCGCCGCCGAGCTGCTCGGGGTCGGAGATCGTGACCGCGCGCCGATAGTAGCGGGTGACGTCGTGGCCGATGCCGATCGCCAGCAACTCGACCGGCGAGCGGGTCTCGATCCAGTCGATCACCTGGCGCAGATGCTGCTCCAGATAGTTGCCGGGGTTGGCCGAAAGCGTGCTGTCGTCGACCGGCGCGCCATCCGAGATCACCATCAGGATGCGGCGCTGCTCGGCGCGCGCGAGCAGGCGCTGGTGCGCCCACAGGATCGCCTCGCCGTCGATGTTCTCTTTGAGCAGGCCCTCGCGCAGCATGAGGCCTAAGTTGCGCCTGGCGCGCCGCCAGGGGCTGTCCGCGGGCTTGTAGACGATGTGGCGCAGATCGTTGAGGCGGCCGGGATTTGGGCGCTTGCCGGCGCGCAGCCAGAGCTCGCGGCTCTGGCCGCCCTTCCAGCTGCGGGTGGTGAAGCCGAGCAGCTCGACCTTGACGCCGCAGCGCTCGAGCGTGCGCGCCAGGATGTCGGCGCACATCGCGGCGACCGCGATCGGCCGGCCGCGCATCGAGCCCGAGTTGTCGATCAGCAGCGAGACCACGGTGTCGCGGAACTCGGTGTCCTTCTCGAGCTTGAACGACAAAGCGTGCTCGGGGTTGACCACGACCCGGGTCAGGCGCGCGGTGTCAAGCAGGCCCTCATCCAGATCGAACTCCCAGGACCGGGTCTGCTGGGCCAGCAGGCGGCGCTGCAGGCGGTTGGCCAGGCGTCCGATCATGCCCTGCAGGCGGCCGAGCTGCTGGTCGAGCTGGGCGCGCAGCCGGCCGAGCTCGACCGGGCTGCAGAGCTCGCTCGCCTCGACCACCTCGTCGAACTTGGTCGTGAACACCCGATAGGCGAGGGCTTCGCCGCCGGGCGGCAGATATTGCGGGGTCTGGAACGGCGCCTCGCTGTCGCCGTCGTCGTCCGCGCCCGGGGCGTTGGCATCGTCCAGGCGATCCTCGGTGGCACCAGCCTTGGCGGTCTCGTCGGCGCTCGCAGCGGCCTCGCTGGACGCCGGCTGCAGCGCATCCTCGCTGGTGCCCTCGCCCGGCGCGTCGTCGGGGCTGGCGTTCTGCTCGTCCTCGGCGGCCTCGCTCTGATCGGGATCCTGATCCTCCGGCTGCTCGCCCAGGTCCTCGGCCAGGCCCAGATGCGCCAGCATCTCGCGCACCCGGATCGCGAAGTCCTCCTGGCGGCCGAGCTCCTGGCGGAGCGCCGCCCAGTCCTGGCCGGTCCGGCTGTCGAGGACGCTCCGCCAGGCGTCCAGGACCTCGCGCTGCTCGCGCGGCAGGCTGAAGCCCAGCAAATGCTCGCAGGCGTAGAGCTCGAGCGCCTCGCCGAGGCCGGCCTCGGCCTGATCGGTCGCCGGCGCCACCGGGCGGCGGCCGCGGGCGGCATGCGCGCTCGCCAGATTGGCGGCCACCCCGGCCATCCGGCTGGCGCCGAGCGCCTCGACCCGGACCTGCTCGAGCGCGTCGAACACCGCGCCCGCGAGGTCGCCCTGCGGGTTCAGCCGCTTGTGCAGCTTGACGTCGTGGTGGCGCAGGCGAAGCGCCGCGCCATCCGCCTCGCCGCGCACCCGGGCCACGTCCTGGTTGGCCATGGCCCGGCGCGGCAAGGGCAGTGCGACCTCCGCCGCCTCACCCGCCGCCGGGCGCTCGCGCTTGGCCTCGCCGGTGCGAAAGGTGACGTTGAGCGCCGGCCGGTGCGCCATCGCCCGACAGGTCGCCGCGACCGCGCGCTGAAAGACCTCGAGGCGTTCCCGGCTGGCCGCCATCCGGCCCGGCTCAGATCAGGGTGACGTTGGCGGTGCTCTCTGGCAGCTCGACGCCGAAGCAGCGCTGGTAGTACTCGGCGATGATCGGGCGCTCGGCCTCGTCGCACTTGTTCAGGAAGGTCAGTCGGAAGGCAAAGCCGATGTCGTTGAAAATTCGTGCATTCTCCGCCCAGGTGATGACCGTCCGGGGCGACATCACGGTCGAGATGTCACCGGCCATGAAGCCCGAGCGCGACAGATCGGCGAGGCTGACCATGCGGGCGAGGGTCTTCCTGCCGTCCTCGCTCTGGTAGTCCGGGCATTTGGCGAGCACGATCTCGACCTCGGCGTCGTGCTCCAGGTAGTTGAGCTGGGCGACGATGTTCCAGCGGTCGAGCTGGCCCTGGTTGATCTGCTGGGTGCCGTGATAGAGGCCGCTGGTGTCGCCGAGCCCGACCGTGTTGGCGGTCGAGAACAGCCGGAACGATGGGTGCGGGCGGATCACCCGGTTCTGGTCGAGCAGCGTCATCCGGCCCTCGACCTCGAGCACGCGCTGGATCACGAACATGACGTCGGGCCGGCCGGCGTCGTACTCGTCGAACACCAGGGCGACCGGGTGCTGCAGCGCCCAGGGCAGCATGCCTTCCCGATACTCGGTGACCTGCTTGCCGTCGCGCAGCACGATCGCGTCCTTGCCGATCAGGTCGATGCGCGAGATGTGGCTGTCCAGGTTGACCCGCACGCAGGGCCAGTTGAGGTGGGCCGCGACCTGCTCGATGTGGGTCGACTTGCCGGTGCCGTGGTAGCCCTGGATCATGACCCGGCGGTTGTAGGCGAAGCCTGCCAGGATCGCGAGGGTGGTGTCGCGGTCGAAGCGGTAGGCGTCGTCGATCTCGGGCACGTACTCGGTGGTCTGCGAGAACGCCGGCACCTGCAGCTCGGAGTCGATGCCGAAGCTCTGCCGCACCGAGATCTTGATGTCGGGTGCGGTCGGTAAGTCCGGCAGACCGACCAACCGCCTCGCCTCGGTCACTGCCAAGTCGCCCTGCACGTTCGCCCTCTCCAGGAAAGCCCGGCGATCGTCTAGCTGAAGCGATCGCTATCCAGCAGGTAGGTATACGCCTCATTGATCAACTTCAACCGTTCCTCGGCTTTTTTGTCGCCGCCGTGGAGGTCGGGATGATGGCGCTTGACCAGCTGCTTGTAGCGCGCCTTGAGCTCCTGGCGGGTGGCGTCGGGCGCAAGGTCGAGCACCGCGAACATGCGCTCGGTGCGCCCGAGCCGGGTCGGCCGGCGATCCCATTCGGACGCGCCATGGGTGCCGTTGATCCCGGCGCCGTTCAGGAACAGCTCGTACGGGTCTTGCCAGCGCCACGCGCCGGGATGGCGCGCCTGGCCGTTGCCGAGCGGCCAGGTCGGCCGATGCCAGGTCACGTCCTCGCGCAGATAGCCCTCGATCTCCGACTGGCTCATGCCGGCGAAGAAGTCCCAGGCGCGATTGTAGGCGCGCACGTGCTCGAGACAGAAGTGATAGAATTCGCGCAGCCGGGCGGGCGAGCGCGGCGCACGGTAGTCGCCGGTGCAGGCGCAGCCGGGCCAGTCGCAGCCCGGAGGCCGGGCCTGCTCGAAGCCGGCGCTCTCGAGCGCCAGCTGGCCGCGTCGGGAAAAGTCGCTCATGAGCGCACTATGGCGGTGCGGGTGCCTCAGAGCAAGACCTGCGACCCCAGCGACGGCCAAGACCGGCGGGCGGCGATCGCCGCGATCAAGCGCGTATCCGGCCGGCCGTCGGATCGGCGGCGCCCCCGCGGCCGCCCCGATTCGGAGGCTGCCATGGGCTCGTGCGTCATGGCCGCGCCGGGCCGAGCGCGCTGCGTCCAGTCAGGCGCAGCTTGGGGCGCCGGCGCACCCTGATCCCGACGCCGCGCGGTGACCGCGGGACATACGAGACGTGGCGTCCGGCGCGACCACGCCGACGGTCCTCGACCGGGAGCGCGCTCGGCTGATGGCGGCAGGTGACGGACGTCGGGGGGTCGGCGGTCTACTCCTCGGGCTCTGACAAGGCCCGGGCGAGCGCGCACATCGCTTCCTGATGCTTGCGCACCGGGATGCTGATGAAGTTGCGCGCCAGGTCCAGGAGCATGCGCTGCTGGGGGGTCGCCCGGAACGCCTTCTCGCTGCCAATGCCCTCGAAGAAGTAGCCGACGTCGACCCCGAGCGCCTGGGCGATGTTGTACAGGCGGCCGGAGGCGATCCGGTTGATCCCCTTCTCGTACTTATGCGCCTGCTGGTAAGTGACCCCGATCAGCTCGGCCATCTGCTGCTGCGTCAGTCCGAGCATGATGCGCCGCTCGCGCATCCGGGCCCCGACATGCCGGTCGACGTCCTGGGCGCGCGACCGGCCGGGACCGGGGCTCGGGCTTGGCTTGACCATTACTGTCGCCATCGTGTTCTCCATCCCTCACAACTGGGCGAATCGCTGGCGCGGGCCACCTCGCTCCTGAGCGCCGACACCGGCGCCATCGGATAGTCAAAGCGGAGTCCCACGCCACTTCTACTCGAAGTTAGAGCCAAGATATTTCTAAATCGTAAAGCGAGAACAGGCCTGATCGGATACGCCTAATACGGGTCTCCATGGCACGCGGATAAGCGAGACACGGAACTCGGCACTGGTCGACGGCTACCATTACGCGCATCTTCCGGCAAGCGTCACGACACGCCTTGGTCGAACCGCAGGACCCTGCGAGTATCGTTTGGTTCCCGCCGCCGGCTGCGAAGGAGGCTGCCATGCCGATCGCTCCGACCTCGCCCAGCGCCGCCGCCACGCCGGTCGCCGATGCCATCCGCGCGCGGCTCGCCGCCGCGCTGACGCCGTGCCTGCTCGAGCTGGTCGACGACTCGGCGCGCCACGCCGGCCATGCCGGGGCGCGGCCTGAAGGCGAAAGCCACTTCCGATTGACAATCGTTGCCCTCGCCTTCGCCGGCAGGAGCCGGCTCGAGCGCCACCGCCTGGTGTTCGCAGCCCTCGGCGATCTGCTGCAGACCGACGTCCACGCCCTCGCGATCACCGCGCTGACCCCGTCCGAGGCGGGGGTCCGGCGCTAGCCGGGCTGCCCAAGGTGCTCACGGCCGGGCGGCCCGCGCGATCGCCTCGCGAATGAGCCGATGCGCCTCGTCGGGGTCGCGCCAGTTGCCGACCCTGACCCATTTCTCGGGCTCGAGATCCTTGTAGTGCTCGAAGAAATGCTGAATCCGCTTGAGATCGATCTCGGGCAGATCCTGCCAGCTCTGCACCTTGTCGTAGATCCGGGTGACGTGCGGAATCGGCACCGCCAGGATCTTCTCGTCGCCGCCGGACTCGTCCTCGAGCTCGAGCAGACCGATCGGCCGCACCGGCAGCACCGCGCCCGGCTGGACCGGCATCCGGCCGACCACCATGACGTCGATCGGATCGCCGTCGGTCGCGAGCGTGTGCGGCACGAAGCCGTAGTTGCAGGGATAGAACATGCTCGTATAGAGGAAGCGGTCGACGAAGATCGCGCCCGACGCCTTGTCGAACTCGTATTTGATCGGGTCGGAGCGCAACGGCACCTCGATGATCGCGTTGACCTCGAAGGGCGGGTTGGCGCCCAGCGGCACTTTGCTGATGTCCATCCGAAGCGCTCCTGACCTGCGGCGCCGCATCGATCGGCACGCCGCGCGTTTCCCCGACTGAGCCCGTCGCCATCGCCGCGCCGACAGTCCCGGATGCTGATGACTTGAGTCTCCGGCCCGGCGCCGCTTCCCGAGCCGGCCAGCATCTGGCGGATCGACGCACCAACGCGACAATAGAGACATATGAGCCTGAAAGGCATGCCAACAAGGAGGACTGTGCTCACGGCCATGCGACCAGGGGTGGCAGCGACATCAGGATTGCCTCCGGATTGCCGCCGGTCTTGAGGCCGAACTGGGTGCCCCGATCGTAGAGCAGGTTGAACTCGACGTAGCGGCCGCGCCGCTCGAGCTGGCGGGCCCGCTCGGCCTCGCTCCAGCTGCGGTTCATGTGGCGCTCGACCAGACCCGGATAGGTCGCGAGGAAGGCCTCGCCGACCGCGCGGGTGAAGGCGAAGTCGCGCTCGAGGTCGGTCTCCAGATAGTCGTAGAAGATGCCGCCGACCCCGCGCGGCTCCTGCCGGTGCGGCAGGAAGAAGTACTCGTCCGCCCAGGCCTTGAAACGCGGATGGTAGTCGGGGTCGAAAGCGTCGCAGGCGGCTTTGAGGGCGGCGTGGAAGGTGGCGGTGTCGACCGGGTCCGGGAAGATCGGGTTGAGATCGGCGCCGCCGCCGAACCAGGCCCTGGCGGTCTGGATGTGGCGGGTGTTCATGTGCGCCGGCGGGACGTGCGGCGAGCGCGGATGCGCGACCAGCGAGATGCCGCTCGCCCAGAAGCGCGGCTCCCGCTCGGTGCCCGGGATCTGGCCCGCGAACTGGGGCGAGAGCTCACCCCAGACGGTCGACAGGTTCACGCCCACCTTCTCGAACACCCGGCCGCGCATCAGCGCCATGACGCCGCCGCCGCCGCCCGGCCGCTCCCAGGGCCGGCGCGCGAACCGGCCGGCGCCGAGCCGGTCCCAATCCGGGCCGGCGTAGCGGTCCTCGAGGTCCTCGAACGCCCGGCAGATCCGGTCGCGCAACGCCTCGAACCAGCTGCTGCTCCTGGCGCGCAGGGCGGCCAGCGGATCCTCGGGCATGGCTCTATCTCCAAGGGCAGGGCGTCGCTCCGAGCCAGGCCTTACCACCATGGCGGCCCCGCCACCATGGCCAGCGCCGCGAGCTGGTTCAAGGCGCCCGCGGGGGGCGCTCGCAGCGCTCGCCCGCTCACCACGCGCAGTTGATGAAGCGCGCGCCGCGGCCCCCGTTCACGCGCGGTGCGACTTTTACGCCAGCGCGCTTGCGCGCCGCGCGGGGCTCTTTTACAGTCCGGCCGGTTTTCGGGGTTTCAGGCGCAAAATCTGGACGGTGAACGATGGCCGAACTGGCGGCGACTCGACCCGAATCCGCGGGCGAGGAGGGCACCCGGCGCGACTTCCTGTATCTCTTGACCGGGGCGACCGTGGCGGTCGGCACCGCGGCGCTGATCTGGCCGCTGATCGACACCATGAACCCTTCGGCCGACGTGCTGGCGCTGGGCTCGATCGAGGTCGACCTGTCGGGCATCGAGGTCGGCATGCGGGTGACCCCCAAGTGGCGCGGCAAGCCGATCTTCATCGACCACCGCACGCCCAAGGAGATCGAGGAGTCGCGCGCGGTCGACGTCAACACGCTGCGCGACCCGGCGACCGACGCCGACCGGGCGGTCAAGCCCGAGTGGCTGGTGATGATCGGCATCTGCACGCATCTCGGCTGCATCCCGCTCGGCCAGAAAGCCGGCGATCCGCGCGGCCAGTACGGCGGCTGGTTCTGCCCCTGCCACGGCTCGGTGTACGATACCGCCGGGCGCATCCGCCAGGGGCCGGCACCCAAGAACCTGTTCCTGCCGCCCTACAAGTTCACCAGCGACAGCGTGATCCAGATCGGTTAGCAGCCGGCCGCCGCGACCGGCAGGAGGGGACATGAGCGCAACCCACGGCGAGCGACCAGTGTACAGCAACCCGGTCGTCCGCTGGATCGAGTACCGGCTGCCCGTGTTCAGCGCCCTCGACAACATCGTGGGCAGCGGCTACCCGGCGCCGCGCAATCTCAGCTACTGGTGGAACTTCGGCTCGCTGGCCGGCATAGCGCTGGTCCTGCAGATCCTGACCGGCGTCGTGCTCGCCATGCACTATACGCCGCACGTCGACTTCGCGTTCGACAGCGTCGAGCACATCATGCGCGACGTCAACTATGGCTGGCTGTTGCGCTACGCCCACGCCAATGGCGCCTCGATGTTCTTCGTCGTCGTCTACATCCACATCTTCCGCGGCCTGTACTACGGCTCGTACAAGACCCCGCGCGAGCTGCTGTGGATGCTGGGCGTGGTCATCCTGCTGCTGATGATGGCGACCGCCTTCATGGGCTACGTGTTGCCGTGGGGCCAGATGAGCTTCTGGGCGGCGACCGTGATCACCAATCTGTTCTCGGCGATCCCGCTGGTCGGCGACAACATCGTGTCCTGGCTGTGGGGTGGCTTCTCGGTCGCGAACCCGACCCTCAACCGCTTCTACTCCCTGCACTATCTGCTGCCGTTCGTGATCATCGCCGTGGTCATCCTGCACATCCTGGCGCTGCACGAGCACGGCTCGAACAACCCGCTCGGCATCGACCGCAAATCGCCCAAGGACAGCATCCCCTTCCATCCGTATTACACGGTCAAGGACCTGTTCGGCCTCGGGGTCTTCCTGATCGTGTCGGCGATCCTGATCTTCTACTATCCGAACCTGCTCGGCCATCCCGACAACTATATTCCGGCCAATCCGTTCCAGACGCCGCCGCACATCGTGCCCGAATGGTACTTCCTGCCGTTCTACGCGATCCTGCGCGCCATCACCTTCAATGTGCTGTTCATCCCGGCGAAGCTGATGGGCGTGATCTTGATGTTCGGCTCGATCATCATCCTGCTCTTCCTGCCCTGGCTCGACACCTCGCCGGTGCGCAGCGCCCGCTTCCGGCCGGTCTACAAGTGGTTCTTCTGGGTGCTGGTGCTCGACGGCCTGATGCTCGGCTATCTCGGCGCCTATCCGCCCGAGGGCACCTACGTGCTCATGGCGCAGATCGGGACCGCCTACTACTTCTTCTTCTTCCTGATCCTTCTGCCCCTGCTCGGCAAGCTGGAGCGGCCGCGGCCGCTGCCGACGAGCATCAGCGAGCCGGTGCTGCCGCAAGGCGCGGCGGCGAGGCCGGCCGAATGAGGACGACGATGGCTTCTTTCAGGCTGATCTTGGCCGCGGCGGGCGTCGCGATCGGCCTCGGCGTCGGTGGACCGCTCCAGGCGGCCGGGACAGAGGAGCCGCTGATCCAGCATCACTGGCCGTTCGAGGGCGTGTTCGGCCATTTCGACCGAGCGGCGGCGCAGCGCGGCCTGCAGGTCTACCGCGAGGTCTGCTCGACCTGCCATGCGCTCAAGTACATCGCGTTCCGCAACCTCGCCGAACTTGGCTACAGCGACGACGAGGTCAAGGCGATCGCCGCCCAATATCAGATCACCGACGGGCCCAACGACGAGGGCGAGATGTACCAGCGGCCGGGCAAGCCGGCCGACTTCTTCCCGCCGCCGTTCGCGAACGATCAGGCGGCGCGCGCCAGCAACAACGGCGCCCTGCCGCCCGACCTGTCGCTGATCACCAAGGCGCGCGAGGGCGGGGCCAGCTACGTGTTCAGCCTGCTGCAGGGCTTCCACGACGCACCGGCGGGCGAGAGCGGGCCGCCCGGCACCTACTACAACGTCTACTTCCCGAGCCACTGGATCGGCATGCCGCCGCCGCTCTCGGACGGCCAGGTGACCTACGCCGACGGCACCAAGGCGAGCGTCGAGCAGATGGCGAACGACGTCGCGAACTTCCTGACCTGGGCCGCCGAGCCGACCCTCGAGGCGCGCAAGCAGACCGGCCTCAAGGTCCTGCTATTCCTGATCGTGCTGACGGCGCTGCTCTACGCGACCAAACGCAAGGTCTGGGCTCACCTGCACTGAACGCGCGCGCCGGGCGGGCGCGCCGTCCCGCCTGCGCAGCCGGCTCAAGGGTGACGCTGGCGGCCTGCTCTCAGGCGGCCCGGCCGCGCGCCGGCAGCAGCCAGGTCAGGCAATCGCCGAACACCTGCTCCGAGGTCGCCTCGTGCAGCAGCAGATGGTGGCGCTCGGGATAGAGCCGCAGCACGCCCCGATCGCCCAGCCGCTCGGCCAGCTCGTCGATCGCCTGCCGGGTGATCGTGCGGTCGAGCTCGCCGTACAGCAAGAGGGTCGGCGGCAACGGCACCTTCGGGTCGATCGAGGCCAGGTTGGCGAGTTCAATCAGGCCATCGTAGGTGCCGACGCTGAGCTCGCGCAGGATCAGGGGGTCGTCGGCGAGCCGCGCCGACTCCTCGGGCGCCAGCCACGGCCGGCCGCCCCGGCGCAGCTCGATCGCGAGCCAGGGCAGGGCCAGCGAGCCCAGCCTGAGCGCCAGATCGTGCAGCTGCTGCAGCGGCACCTCGGCGGCGCGCACGCCGGGGGCAGCCAGGATCAGCCGGTCGACGCCGGTGACCTTGCCGCTGCCGAGGCCGGCCAGCGCGACCGAGCCGCCCATACTCTCGCCAAGCAGGATCAGGGGCAGCCCGGGCTCATCGGCGCGCACCGCCGCGACCACGTCGGCCAAGTCCTGAATCAGGGTCTGGGCGCCGGGCCAGAGCCCCCGCGAGCCGGTCTCGCCGAAGCCCCGCTGGTCGTAGGCGAGCAGGGCCATGCCGCGCGCCGCCAGCCAGCTTCCGAGCGGCGCGAACGACTGCCGGTAATCGCCATAGCCATGCAGGCTCAGGACCAGCGCCTTGGGCAGCCGCTCGGGCTGCCAGCAGGCGAGCGGCAGGCGGCTGCCATCGCCGGCGATGACGTGATCCGGATGCAGGGTGGGCTTGCGGTCGCGCGGCGGTGCCGCGGGCCGCGGCCTGACCAGCGAGCCGGCGGCCAGCGCGACCGTCAGCCCGGCCAGCAGCACCCGCGACAACAGCCCCACCATCGGCACCCCACGCCTTCGCCTCCGGCTCCCCTCTCACCAGAAGCCCCCCATGTCAAGGTGCAAGCCGCCGATGGGCCCGCGCCCGGCGCGCCCGGGGCTTAGCAAGTCAGATGCTCAAGCGCGCCGGCCAATCGGTCCGGCCGCGCTGGCCGGGCCCGTGGAAACGGTACCCGGTGCCGCCGGCGGCCTTGGCACGATACATGGCCGCGTCGGCCTGTCGGGTCAGGCGCTCGGCCGCCTGGCCGGGTTGCTGCGCGAGGGCGATGCCGAGGCTGGCGCCGAGCTCGACGACGAAGCCGCCGAGCTCGAAGGGCTGCCGGAGGCTGGCCAGGACCTTCTCGGCAATGCGCGCGGCGTCGGCCTGGCACTGCAGGTTTTCGAGGATGATCGTGAACTCGTCGCCGCCCAGCCGGGCCACGGTGTCGGTGCGCCGGACCCCGCGCAGCAGGCGTTTGGCGACCGCCACCAACAGCCGGTCGCCGGCCAGATGGCCGTGGCGGTCGTTGATCGCCTTGAAGCCGTCGAGATCGAGGAAGATGACCGCGACCTGATGGCCGTGGCGATCGAGCCGGCGCAGGGCCTGGGTCAACCGGTCGTGGAACAGCCCCCGGTTCGGCAGGCCGGTCAGCGGGTCGTGCTTGGCCAACTGGCTGAGCTCGCGCTCGACCCGCTGGCGCTCGATCGCATGCCGGATCGAGCGGCGCAGCAGGCCGGCGTCGCTCTGGCCCTTGATCAGATAGTCCTGGGCGCCATTGAGCACCGCCTCGAAGGCAAGGCGCTCGTCGTCGAGGCTGCTCAGCACCAGCACCGGCAGATCGGGCGCGGCCCGGCGGAACTCGCCGACCGCTCGCAGCCCGGGGACGTCCGGCAGCATCAGATCGAGCAGGACGACGTCGAACGCGCTCGCCGCCAGGCACCCGAGCGCGGCGGCGAACGAGCCGACCTGGGTGACGCGAAAGGCATCGAGCGCCGCCGCCTCCAGCCAGTCCCCGATCACGCGCGCGTCGTCCTGGTCGCCCTCGACCAGAAGCACCTCGTAGCGCGCGAGGAATCCCATCGCAAAAGCTCTCCCCGCGGCCCGATCTCGCCGCGCGAGCCATGCGCCTACATTCTTATGGTTGAGGAATCGTGAAATCGGCGGGCGCGCCCGGTGCACGCCGAGGCGACCGAGCGGCGGTCTTTAGCCTGAAATTGATCATGTCTGTGCGTCGTTTCGCTCAACGGTTTTGCCAAGCGCCGACTTTCCTGCTACACGAAAGTCCGCCGCCAGGTCGACGGCGTCCTGGATTGGGCGAGGTCGGGGTGCGAATTGAGGTGAGCGAGGAGACCACGGTGGGGGGCGCCGGCAGCGACATCTGGTCGCTGACAGGTGGCCAATCGGTGCGGGTCCTCCTGGTCGAGGCAGCTGCCGGGCTGGTCCAGCCGACGCGGGATCTTTTGCAGATCGCGCCGCACGTCCGCTTCGTGATCGACTGGGCGCGCGATCTGCAGACCGGCCTGGCGCGCCTGCGTGCCGGTGGCTTCGATGTCTGCCTGGTCGACCACAGTCTGCCCGACGGCGATGGCCTGGAGCTGGTGCGGGCCGCGCAGACGGGCGGCTGCCGGGCCCCGATCATCCTGCTCTCGGAGGTCGGCACGCTCGATCTCGACCTCCAGGCCATGGCGCTCGGCGTCGCCGATTTCCTCGACAAGCGGTGGCTCGATCCGCTCCGTCTCGAGCGGACCATCCGGTACGCCCTGGCCCGGCAGGACCAGGCGGAACGGCTCAGCCGCCTGGCCCAGTACGACGAGCTGACCGGGCTCGCGAATCGCTCCCTGTTTCAGGATCGCCTGGAACGCGCGCTCGCCTGGGCCAGGCGCCAGCAGCGCCTGGTCGGGGTCATGATCCTCGATTTGAACGGCTTCAAGGCGATCAACGACCGTCTGGGGCACCTCGCCGGCGATCGCCTGCTGGCGGTGATGGCCAAGCGTCTGGACGGCCGCCTGCGCGAGACCGACACCGTGGCCCGGCTCGGCGGCGACGAGTTCGCCATCCTGATCGAGAATTTGGTCAAGCCCGAGCACGCCGCCCTGGTCGCGCGCAAGCTGCTCGACACGGTGGCACCACCGGCGACGATCGATGGCCGGGAGGTGGCGGTCACCGCCAGCCTCGGCGTCGCCCTCTATCCGCGCGACGGCCAGAGCGGGCCGGAGCTGGTGCGCCAGGCCGACCGCGCCATGTATCGGGCCAAGGCCGAGGGCGGCAATCTCTGCCGTTTCAGCAGCGACCAGCTCGAGCGGCGGGTCCAGCGCGGCGCCCTCCTGGAGACCGACCTCAGGCGCGGGCTCGAGCAGGGCGAGTTCCAGCTGCACTATCAGCCGCAGGTGACGCTGACCCCGGGCGCGCTCGGCATCTCCGCCCTGATCCGCTGGTGTCATCCCCAGCTCGGCCTGATCGGCCCGGAGCGCTTCCTGCTGCTGGCCGAGGATACCGGCCTGCTCGAGGCGCTCACCAGCTGGCTGTTCGAGGCCGCCTGCGGCCAGGCGCGGCGCTGGCACGATCAGGGCCTCGAGCGGGTGCATCTGGCCCTGCCGCTGCTGTCGCGCCAGCAACTGGCGTGGAGCGGGTTGACTGAGCGCCTCGGCGTCTGCCTGCGTGCCGCCGGCCTGACCGCCGGCAGCCTCGAGATCGAGCTCAGCGAAGAGCTCCTGCTCAACGCCGCCGACGGCGGCGGTGGTGCTCTCAGTGCCTTGAAGGCGCTCGGCGTGCGCCTGGCCCTCGATGGCTACGGCCGCGGCCCGACCTCCCTGCGCGGCCTGCAGCTGGGCGTGCTCGATACCCTGAAGCTGGCGCGCGAGCTGCACCAGGACGTGCCGGCCGATGTCCAGCGCGACGCGGTGGTCGGGGCGATCATCGCGCTCGCCCGCGAGCTGGGCTTGCGCGTGGTGGCCGAGGGCGTCGATCGTCAGGAGCAGCTTGCCTGTCTGCGCCGGCGCGGCTGCGACGCGGTCCAGGCGTTCATGAGCTGCCCGCCCCTGCCGGCCGAAGCCTGCACCAGCTGGCTGCGCCAGGCCTCGGCGCGGCGCGCCGGCCATCGCGAAGCGACCGCGGGCTGGATCGCCGCGCTGCCGGTCGGCACCGAGCGGATCGCCGCGCCGGCAGCCTTCCCGGCCGCCCGCTACGCGCTCGCGCGCGCTGGCCGCGAGTCCCGTTAGCCGGCCGACTTGGCGACCGGTCAGACGGCCGAATTGGCGGCCGGTTCGCGGACCCCCACCCGCACCTGATTGCGGCCCTGGCGCTTTGCCTGATAGAGCGCTTCATCGGCCCGCCAGATCAGCTCGCTCAGCGCTTCGCGCCGGTCGAACTGCGCGCAGCCGACCGACAGCGTGATCGCGCCCAGCTGCCGGCGGCTCGACCTCAGGCGAATCCGGTTGCTGGCCACCGTCTTGCGGATCTGCTCGGCCAATTGGCGCGCGCCGTCGAGATCGGTCTGCGGCAGGATCACCGCAAATTCTTCGCCGCCGTAGCGCGCGGCCAGGTCGCGGCCCTTGACGGACTGGGTCAGCACCTGCGCCACCAGACGCAGCACCTGATCGCCGATCTGATGGCCATGGGTGTCGTTGAACAGCTTGAAGTGATCGATGTCGGCGAGCAGCAGGCTGAGCTGCTGGCCGTTGGCGCGCGCCTCCTCGGCGGCGATGCCGAGCTCGTAGTCGAAGTATTTGCGGTTGGCGATGCCGGTCAGGCTGTCGGTGTTCGCCTCGTGTTGGGCGGTCGCGAGATCGGTTCGCAGTCCCTCGATCTGCTGCGCCGATTCCGCCATCTCGGCCTCCACGCGCCGCGCATGCGCCAGCATGTCGCGCGTCGCCTCGACGATCTCCCCGATCAGAGCCTGCACATCGGGCGCGGGGTTGGCGTGGTCGAGCTCGCCGCTCAGGGTCTCCAGGCGGTCGCCGTAGGTGGTGGCCTCGCGAGACATGCCGCCGACCAGGGCGAACAGCTGGGTCATCGTGGTCTCGATCCGCCGGCAGGTCTGATCGAGCAGACGGACCTGGCGGCCGGTGCCGAAGAACCGCTCGTGCAGCTCGGCCAGGCGGGCGGCGGTGAGCGGCTCGCCCTGCTCCTCGATCTGGCGCAGGCGCTCGCTCAATTCGGGGTAGTAGCCCGAGCAATCGCTATACCAGATCCGATAGTGATCCGGGCACGGCGCGATCTGCCGCTCGGCCATCGCCGCGAGCGCGGCGCGGGCAAGGTTCATCGCCTGTTCGATCGGCTCGAGGTGCATCCGACAGCCTTGAATGTGGCAGATCCACCATGGGTGTAGGGGGCAGGGATTAAGGGCACCTTAATGTGGCCTCGCGGGCCGACCCCGCGCCGGCAGGCGCTCGATCAAGCTCAGGAGCGCGGCGCCGACCGGCTCCGGCGCGAAACTGCGCGCGCGCGCCCGGGCGAGCTCGGCATAGCGCCGCCGCGTGCCGGCATCCGCCATGGCCGCGAGCGCGTTCGCGAGCGCCCCGCGATCCTCGCGCGGCACCAGCATGCCGGCGCGACCGTCGTCGAGCACGAAGCGCGCGCCGCCCCCCAGGGCATCGGTGCTGATCACCGGCAGGCCCTCGCGCATCGCCTCCGAAAGCACCTGCCCGAAGCCTTCCTCGTTGGACGCCAGCACGAACGCGTCGGCGGCCGCGAGATAAGGCCGGGGCGAAGCGACGTAGCCGAGCAGCTCGACCCGGCCCTCGAGGCGGAGTGCTGCGATCCGCGCCCGGAGATCGGCTTCCGCGGAGCCGCGGCCGGCGATCAGCAGGCGGGCGTCGAGGCGGCGGGCGACCTCGGCGAAGGCCTCGAGCAGGAGCGGCAGGTTCTTGACCGGCTCGAGCCGGCCGACGCTGACGAACACCGGCCCGCCCGCCCGGCCGGCCGCCAGCCAGGGATGCGGGCTGGCGTCGTTGAGCGGCGGCACCGGCGGCAGGACGTTCGGGATGCAGTCGACCCGGGCCGGATCGAGGCCGGCGACCGCGATCACCTCATCGCGCACCGCCGGGCTGACCGCGAACGAGCCGTCGGCGAAGCGGTAGAGCAGGCGAACCAGGGGCACGCTGTTCTTCCAGCTCTGGCCGCGGGCCAGGCCCACCGGATGGTGATGGCTCAGGATCAGCTTGCCTTGCCAGCCGGGAGCCAGGCGGGCGGCGACCACGGCCGCGAGATTGGGGATGATCGGGCCGGCGATCAGGACGTCGGGGCGGGCGCCGAGCAGGTGACGGCGGAGCGGCCAGATCGCGGCCGCCGAGCCGCCGCCGGCAAGCCGGACGTGGCGCGCGCCCGCCGGGAACGGATGCTCGGCCGCCGCCATGTCGCCGCGCACGGTCAGGAGCTCGAGCGCGCTCACGCCGTTGGCCGCGAGCGCGTTGGCCAGGCCCGAGAAGGCCGCGCCGAAGGTCCCGCTCGACATGTCCTGGGTGAACAGCGCGACCTTCATGACCGGCCGGCAGCCGCCCTGGGATCGGATCGCCTATCGGCGCGCATCGACCTCGCCGGGCAGGAGCCAGCCGAGATGGCGGCCGCCATCGATGGTGATCATCTGCCCGGTCATCGCCGGCGCATCCAGGATCAGGCGCAGCGTCCGGCAGATCTCCTCCAGGCTCGGCGCCCGCTCGAGCGGCGCCGCGCGCGCGAACTGTTCGAACCGCTCGGCGCTCATGCCTTCGTCCGGCAAGGTCGGTCCGGGCGCGATCGCGTTGACCCGGACCCGCGGCGCCAGCGCCCGGGCGAGGTGCTGCGTGAGCGCCCAGAGCCCGGCCTTGGAGACCGTGTAGGAGGTGTAGTGGGGGGTCAGGTTGAGCACGCGCTGGTCGATCAGGTTGACGATGTTGGCGCCCGCGCCGGCCGGCAGCTGGGCGAGCAGGCCCTGGGTCAGGACCAGGGGCGCTCTGAGGTTGACCGCCATATGCCGTTGCCAGCGCGGCGGGTCGGCGGTCTCCGGCCGGTCGTGCTCGAACAGCGCGGCGTTGTTGACCAGCAGCGTGACCGGCCCCAGCGCGGCGGCCGCCGCCTCGACCAGCCCCGCCGCTGCGGCCTCGTCCGCGAGATCCGCAGCCAGGGCCACCGCCCGCCGGCCGCCCGCCGTGATCGCCGCCACGACTTCCTGCGCGGCCTCAGCCGAGCTTCGGTAGTGGACCGCGACGTCGAAGCCCTTGGCCGCGAGATCGAGCGCGATCGCCCTGCCGATCCGCTTCGCGGCACCGGTGACCAGGGCTGTGCCCGTGACCGCGGCTGCGCCCGTTACCGGGGCTGCGCCCGCCGGCGCGCTCATGCTACAAGGCCAGGCTGGAGCCACCGGTCTGGGCGCCGCTTAGCCGCGGATCGGAGCTGGTCCATTCGCTGATTCCGAGGTCGATGCATCGCCACCCGTGTCGATGCCTCACCACGGTCTTGATATCGCGCGCCGGCCGCCCGCGTGAAGCGTTGCGGCGCCACCGGCAGAGGGATGGAGCTCGCTTGGTCAGCCTGCCGCACGTCCTGTTCGTCGTCGCCGGTCTGCTGGTCCTGATCGGGCTGCTGCAGCCGCTCGCCACCCGGCTCAATCTCCCGCACAGCGTGCTGCTCGCCGTGGTCGGCGTGGTGGTCGGCATCGGCGCGGGCTTCCTCCTGCGCACCTCGATCACCGGCCCCTTCGACGAAATCGCCAAGCTGATCCAGGACTTTCCGATCACCTCGAGCGGATTCCTGTTCGTCTTTCTGCCGATCCTTTTGTTCGAGGCCGCCCTGACCATCGACGTCCGCCGCCTGGTCGAGGACGCCGCCCCGGTCCTGGTCCTGGCGGTGATCGCCGTGCTCGCGACCACGGCCGCGGTCGGCCTCGCGCTCTGGCCGCTCGCAGGCGTGCCGCTGGTGGCCTGCCTGCTGCTGGCGGCGATCATCGCGACCACGGACCCGGCCGCGGTGATCGCGATCTTCCGCGACCTAGGCGCGCCCGCACGCCTGACCCGCCTGGTCGAGGGCGAGAGCCTGCTCAACGATGCGACCGCGATCGCGATCTTCACGGTGCTGCTCGATCTCCTGATGACCGGTCAGAAGGCGGCGTTCGGCGAGGCCGTGCTGGTATTCCTCAAATCCTTCCTGGGCGGCGGCCTGGTCGGCCTGGTCGGCGGCCGCGCGTTGATGGCGCTGATGCCATGGCTGCGCGATTCCCGGCTCGCCGAGACCACCCTGACGCTGGCCCTGCCCTATCTCGTCTACACCCTTTGCGAGCGCCATTTCGAGGTTTCGGGGGTGACCGGGGTGGTCGCCGCCGGGCCTGGTGGTCAACGCCCAGGCGCGCCGCCGCCTGACGCCCGAGAATCGGGCCTTCCTGCACGATGTCTGGCAACAGCTCTCGTTCTGGGCCGGCTCGCTGGTGTTCGTGCTGGCCTCCATGCTGGTGCCACGGCTGATGTTCGGCATGCGCGGCTACGACCTGCTGCTGATCGCGATCGTGGCCCTCGCAGCCCTTGGCGCGCGCGCGCTGGTGCTGTTCAGCCTGCTGCCGCTGCTGAGCGCCGCGCGCCTCGCCCAGCGGGTCGGCCACCGCTACAAATTCGTGATCGCCTGGGGTGCCATGCGCGGCGCGGTCACCCTGGCGCTCGCGCTGGGCGTCACCGAGAACCGTCTGATCGACCCGGAGATCCAACGCTTCGTCGCGATCCTGGCGACCGGTTTCGTGCTGTTCACGCTGCTGGTCAACGGCACCACGCTGCGCCCGGTCATGCATCTTCTGGGGCTGGACCGGCTGTCGCCGGTCGACCAGGCGCTGCGCCAGCAGGTGCTGGCGCTGGCGCTGAGCCGGGTGCGCGACGCGATCGGCACGACCGCCGGCGACTACCAGATCGGCGCGGGGCCGGTGCGCGACGTGCTCGGCCCCTACCAGGAGCGGATCGCCGAGGCGACCGGGCACAATACCTTCGATGCCGAGATCGCCGACCGCGACCGGATCACGCTCGGCCTGTTCGCGCTTGCCAACCAGGAGCGGGAGCTGATCCTGCAGCACTTCCGCAACCGCTCGGTGTCGCGCAAGATCCTCGAGCGCCTGCTGGCCGGCGCCGAGGCGATCATCGATGGCGCGCGCGCCGGCGGCCGGCTCGGCTATGCCCGGGCGGCGCGGCGCCAGTTGGCGTTCGGCTGGAGCTTCCGGCTCGCGCACCAGCTGCATCGCCACGCGGGCTTCGACCGGCCTCTGGTCACGCGCCTCGCCGACCGGTTCGAAATGCTCCTGGTCAGCCGGATGGTGCTCGAGGAGCTGGCGCGCTTCATCGCCAGCAAGATGACGCTGGTGCTCGGCCAGCGCGTCAGCGAGCTGCTCGGCGAGATCATCGGCCAGCGGCGGGCGGCGACCGTCAAGGCGCTCGACGCGCTGCGCCTGCAGTACCCGGCCTATGCCGATGCCCTGGAGCGGCGCTTTCTCCGGCAGTCGGCGCTGCGCATGGAGGGGGTCCAGTATCAGACACTCGCCGCCGAGGGTCTGATCGGCCAGGAGCTGTACAATGATCTGCGGCGCGAGGTGCAGGCCCGGCGGGCGGCCGCGGGGCGTCGGCCGCGCCTCGATCTCGGCCTCGAGACCGCGGAGCTGGTCGCCGACTTCCCGCTGTTCGCCGGGCTCGATCCGGCCCAGCGCGACAAGATCAGCGCGCTTCTCAGGCCGCGCTTCGCGGTCCCGGGGGAACGCCTGATCCGGCGCGGCGAGAGAGGCACTGCGATGTACTTCATCTCGTCGGGCGCGGTCGAGGTCGGGCTCGCCGGCCAGAGCATCCAGCTCGGCCCGGGCGACTTCTTCGGCGAGATGGCGTTGCTCGACGACCGCACGCGCCGCGCCGACGTGACCGCGCTCGGCTACTGCCAGCTGCTGGTCCTCCCGGATCCGGATTTCCGCACCCTGCTCGCGGCCGACCCCTCGATCCACCGTCACATCGGCCAGGTGGCGGCCGAGCGCCTCGAGATGAACCGCGGGCGGCGCGCAAGCTGAGCGCGGGCTCATAGAAAAAAGGCCCGCGCGACCGAGCCAGCTCCGCGCCCGGTGAGCGCGAACGATCTTGGCCGGCCCGCCGCTGCGCATCCGGTTCACCGGCGGCTACCGATCCGGCATCGACGCCGGCCCGCAACGGGTCGCGGCCACACCGGCGGCGCCGCGAAGCGACATCCTGGCCGCCGCATCGTGCGTCATCGATCCGCGCCGCCGCCTGCGACACCGGGCGATCCGCCGCCAGAACCTCCAACCGAGCCGGCGCCTCGATCACCGAGTCGCCATCGATCCGCGGCGACGCCTGCGGCACCCAGCGATCCGCCGCCAGAACCTCCAACCGCGCCGGCGCCTCGATCACCGAGTCGCCATCGGTCCGCGGCGACGCCTGCGGCACCGAGCGATCCGCCGCCAGAACCTCCAACCGAGCCGGCGCCTCGATCACCGAGAGGCGTGCTTAGAAGGTTATCTCCACCGACGGCGATCTCCGGCTGCCAGCTCTTCCTTCGCTGATTCATCTGCTCCCGGGAATCCGCGCCACTTCTTTTCGGCGGGCGGACGGAGTCCCAGGGTCGCATGGACCTGGGCGCGAAGGGTGATGGCGCAAGGTTGAGGAAGGGTTAACGCTGAGCCGCCGCAGCCTCCACCCCGCCTCGGGCAGGATCTTTCTCCCTTGGGCACCCGAGGACCTCGTTGGCCAGCTCTCCGCTACAGCCGGTCGCGCAGGCTGTAGTAGAGCATGCCGAGCACCAGCATGGGCCAGCGCAGCAGCGTGCCGCCCGGAAAGGCCGGCACGTCCAGGCCCGCCATGACGTCGAAGCGCTCGGCCGTGCCGGCGACCGCCTCGGCGATCAGCTGGCCGGCCTGGGTCGCGATCGCGATGCCCTGGCCGGAATAGCCGTGGGCGACGAAGACCTCGGGCGCCAGGCGGGCGAAATGCGGCAGCCGGGTGCGGGTGATCGCGAGCGTGCCGCCCCAGGCATGGTCGATCGGCACCTTCGCGAGCTGCGGATAGACCCGCAGCATGTGCCGTCGGACCAGGCCCTGGAGGTCGGCCGGAAAACCGCGCGTATAGGTCTCGCCGCCGCCGAACAGCAGGCGGTGGTCGGGCGAGCGGCGGAAATAGCTGATCACGAACTTGGTGTCGTCGACCGCGACGTCGTCCCGGATCAGGGCGCGGGCGCCGGCCTCGCCGAGCGGTGCGGTCGCGAGCATGAAGTTGTTGATCGGCATGATCTGACCTGCGAGCCGCGGCACCAGCCGGCCCAGATGGCCGTTCATGGCGAGCACCAGATGGCGTGCCCGGACTTCGCCCGCCCCGGTCCGGACCACGGGCGGCGGACCGTCCTCGATCCGGATCACGCGGCTGTGCTCGAAGATCCGCCCACCCGCCGCAATCGCCGCCCGGGCCAGGCCCAGCGCATAGTTGAGCGGGTGCAGATGGCCCGCCCCAAGATCGAGCACGCCGCCGAAATAGCGCCTCGTGCCCAGCATCTCCCCGACCTCGGACCTCTGCAGGTAGCGGAGCTCGCGGTAGCCATAGTGGCGCTCGAGATGCCCGGCATCCCTTTGCAGCTCGTCCGCATGCGCGGGCTTGTGGGCGGCGTGCAGGATGCCGGGCTTGAGGTCGCAGGCGATCCCGTGGCGGGCGATCCGGTCCTTGACCGTCGCCTTGGCGTCCTCGGCCAGCTGCCAGAGCAGCCTGCGCCCGCGCGCGGCCATACATCTGCTCGAGCCGGCGCTGGCTCACCCGCTGGCCGGAGCCGAGCTGGCCGCCGTTCCGCCCCGACGCGCCGGCGCCGACCCGGAGCGCCTCCAGCAGCACGGCGTCGTAGCCGCGCTCGGCCAGATGCAGGAGTGCTGAGAGGCCCGTATAGCCGCCGCCGACGATCGCCACATCGGCGCTGATGCGCCCTTGCAGCGGCGCATGCGCCGGCATCGCGTTGGCGGTCGCGACATAGTAGGAAGCGGGATGACCGGACGGCGGCAACGGTTTGCATCTCCTTGCGCAGCGCCTGCCTTGTGCCGCCCGGCGCGCTGCCTGTCGAGCGCCAATGCCTGCCGACGCTGAGCCCGCCGCGATCCCTCCGGAGGCCCTCGCCGCGCGGCTCCTCCATCGCGACGGCCTGATGCTGATCCTCGACAAGCCCGCGGGCCTGCCCGTGCACCGCGGCCCGAAGGGCGGCCCCAGCCTCGATCAGCTCCTGGATCAGCTGCGCTTCGGCCTGCCCAGGCGGCCCGAGCTCGCCCACCGCCTCGACAAGGACACCAGCGGCTGCCTCGTGCTCGGCCGCCACCGCCAGGCCCTGCAAAGGCTCGGCCGCCTGTTCGCCCGAGGCCTGGTCCTCAAGACCTACTGGGCGGTCGTTCTCGGCGCCCCGCCCATGGACCACGGCCGGATCGATCTGCCGCTCGCGCGCCGCTCCGATGACCCGCGCAGCTGGTGGATGCAGGTCGACCCCGACGGTCAGCCCGCGGCCACCGACTACCGCGTCCGCGGCCGTTTTTTTCCGACTGCCGGGCACCAGCTGCCGCCCCGGCGGGGGCGGTGAGGGCATCGCCGACCCGCCGCTCACCTGGCTCGAGCTCCGGCCCGAGACCGGCCGCACCCACCAGCTGCGGGTCCACCTCGCAGCACTCGGCTGCCCGATCCTGGGCGACCGGATCTACGGCCGCCGCGACGACCCGGCGCCGCCGCCGCTCCACCTGCACGCCCGCGCGATCACGGTCCCGCTTTACCCGAACCGCGCTCCGATCGGCGCCTGCGCGCCGGTCCCTTCGCACATGCAGGACGCGCTCCGGGCCTGCGGCTTCACTCCGCCCGGCTGACGTTCCCTGGCGGTCACGGGCGATCTGTGCCAGGCTGGATCGCAGGTGACCTCCGCAGCGGGTGGCGATCGATGGCGCGACATCTGGACCAGGACGAGCTCGAGGCGGGCCTTGCCCACATCCTGCGGTCGCCCCGCGACCAGGGCGTGCTCGAGGCGATCGTGATCCGCCCCGCGACCGATGCCAGGCAGTCCCTGCAGCAGGCCGAGCTCAGCCCGGAGCAGGGCCTGCACGGCGACCGCTGGGCCACGGGTGGTGCCACCCGCCCGGATGGCCGCCCCGACCCGGACATGCAGCTGACCCTCATGAACACCCGCACGATCGCGCTGATCGCCGGCGAGCCCGCCCGCTGGCCGCTCGCCGGCGACAACCTCTACGTCGACCTCGACCTCAGCGACGACAACCTGCCGCCCGGCACCCGCCTCAGGGTCGGCACGGCCCTGCTCGAAGTGAGCGCCGCCCCCCACACCGGCTGCACCAAGTTCGCGACCCGCTTCGGCCTCGAGGCGACCCGCTTCGTCAACTCGCGCGAAGGCAAGCGCCTGCACCTGCGCGGCATCAACGCCAAAGTCCTCGAGCCCGGCACGGTCACCGTTGGCGACCTGGTCCACAAGCTCCCCTGATCGCGCCCCGGCGGAACCTTGAGCCGGCCCAGCTCCCGCGGTCAGGACGCCGGCGTCCCGCTCGCCGAGGTCGACGGCGACCAGCGGTGCCTGCAGGCTGACCGCCCCATTGCCGGGAATAGCCCCGAACCCTTCAGCCGTTCCCCCTCCGGTGATGGTGCTCGATCGGCGGCTCGCTGCTCCAGACGAGCTGCGCTTCGTCCCCATCGGGGGCGGTCGGTCGAGGTCCGTGGGCGGCGCTCGAGATAGTGGCGGCCGCGGCCGGCAGCCATTACAATTCCGCGCTCGAGGCCTCTCCGACCGCCTGCGAACCGACCGCAAGTCGCCAAGGAAACGCTCGTCGTTCGCATGCGCAACCTCGACTATCCTCGACGGCATCGCCCGGGACCGAACACTCTGACAACCAGAACCGGTTCACCACCTTGACCTCCAAGACCATCGGTGGTCCCGACCGACGGTTGAAGCGTGGCGCTGTTCGCTCAACGATGGCCAACCTGCGCACCTCAGCCAAGGAATGCGGACCATGACGCACATCGATCAGTCACGTCCCTTCGATCAGCGCCTCAACGGCTTCGGACCCGAACTCGGCCCCTTCCTTGGGCAAGTCTGGAGGCGAAGGACCACCATCAACCTGAGAGACTTCGAGGCTGGAACCGCAGCGATCTACGCTCTCTACTCCGGCAGGGCGATGGGCGAGCGGCGCTACAATCTCAAGGAGCTCCAATCTTTCATCCGACGTCTGCGTAGCGCCGTGGGTCAGTATTCGGTGCACCTTCAGGCCCTCGAACGTCCGCTGTCGACACTCACGGACACGGACATCGAGGTCTATGGCCAGGACCTCTGGGGCGATTTTTTCCACGTGCTCGTTTCGCCCAACCCGACGCAGGACGTTCGCAGCCGTGTGTACGCTCACGCGGCCGACGCGAATGCCAGCATCCAGCTCATGACCCTGATCATCCAGCAGTTCGACATCAACGTCGGTGTGTGGGAAGCCAAGACTGCCGGGCCCGGCGCCCAGCGGCATTTCGACACCATCGTCTCCTACCACTACGACGCAGCGTCGGCCGACGCGCTCGTGGGGATTCTTCAGACGGCACAGCCCAATCTCTTCATCGATTCGCTGCCACCACTGGTCAAGCGCGTCGCCCCCGGCATCGGCGTTGCCGACGAGCCGCCCGCAATCGAGCTCTACAGGAGCGGGGGGACCAGGCACAGTTTCGGCTCGTTTTTCAGTACACTGTGCTGGGTTGCCCTCAAGGCGACACCGAACGTTGCGAGCCCGAACGCCGACGGACGCCACATGCTCGACAATATGCTCTACTCCCTGCGAACGCTCGGGGTCGATCCCAGAAACCCGCAGCGCTTTCCCGCGGCTGCCCAACTCGAGGCCTGGTATCGCGCGTCGGTGCGCTGAGCTCGCGGCAGTGTGCGGCCCGGGCCCTGCGGTCAGTCACCGACGGCCCCGAGACCGCCCATGGTCGCGATGAAGTCGGCGACGTCCTGGACGCCGTGGCCGGCGCGGATGTTGGTGAAGACGAAGGGGCGCGGCCCGCGCATGCGGCGGGTGTCGCGGTCCATGACGGTGAGGTCGGCGCCGACCAGAGGGGCGAGGTCGGTCTTGTTGATCACCAGGAGGTCGGAGCGGGTGATGCCGGGGCCGCCTTTTCTCGGAATTTTGTCGCCGGCGGCGACGTCGATCACGTAGATCGTGAGGTCGGCGAGCTCGGGGCTGAAGGTTGCGGCTAAGTTGTCGCCGCCCGAACTCGATGAAGACCAGGTCGAGCTTGGGAAACGATGCGACCAGCTGGTCGATGGCCGCGAGGTTGATCGAGGCGTCTTCGCGGATCGCGGTGTGCGGGCAGCCGCCGGTCTCGACGCCCAGGATGCGCTCGGGCGGCAAAGCACCGCTCCGGGTCAGGAACTCCGCGTCCTCGCGGGTATAGATGTCGTTGGTGATCGCCGCGACCTCGAAGCGCTCGCGCAGGCGCTTGCAGAGCGCGTCGACCAGCGCGGTCTTGCCCGAGCCGACCGGGCCGCCGATCCCGACCCGGAGCGGGTTTTTGCCATGATTCAGTCATGACCGGAACAGGCGGGTGTACTGGGTCTCGTGGGCCATCGAGAAAAGATCGATCGCGAGCGCGGCGCTGCCCAGATCCTCGATGCCGCTCGCCATCACCAGCGCCACGACTTCGGCGACCGCGCCTTCGAGCGCTGCGGTCAGGCGCTGCCCGTCGGTCTGGCCAAGGGGAATCAAACGGATGCCGGCCGAGATCAGATTGGCGGCGAAGGCCTGCAGAAAGGCGGGCAGCACCGCCGCGAGCGGCAGGCCGTGGGCGCGCGCCGCGAGGCCGAGCACGAGCGCGTAGGGCGGCTCGAGGTCGGAGCGCCGGCACAGATGGTCGAGGGCGGCGAGCCCGGCCGCGGGCCAGGCATGGCCCAGCACGGTCAGCAGGGCCCGCCCCTGCGCCGCGCTCTCCAGCGCCAGCTCGCTGGTCCCTCGCATGGCGGCCGCGGTCGTGAGGATCTCGACCAGCGACCAGCCCTCGAAGGTGCCGTCGATGCCAGCTTCATGGGCCGCGCGCAGCAGCAGGCCATCGCTCCAGCCCGTGCCGTAGCGGAGCACGGTCAGGGCATAGTCCCGAAGGCTCGCGGCGTCGGCCACGGCGCCGGCTGCGATCGCCGATTCCAGCGCATGCGAATAGCTGTAGGCGCCGACCGGCATCGCCGGCGACAGCCAGGCGAACAGCTTGTAGGGGTACGGCTCAGCCAAGCCGCCCGGCGCAGCGATGCCGCCCGGCTCAACCATGCCGCTGCGAGCCGGCGTAGGCGCCGCCCTCGGGCTGGAACGCGGCCCGGACGCGCTGCAGGCGGGCGCCCAGATGCTGCAGCATGTCCTCGATCACGTGGTCGTAGCGGATGCGCAGCCGGCCGTCGGCCAGGATCTCGGTCGGCAGATGCCGGTTGCCGAGGTGCCAGGCGAGGCGCGCGAGGTGCCGGCGATCCTCGCCCTCGACCTCGAGCACCTCCTCGGCCGCGGCCTTGACCTCGAGCCAGCCCTGGTCCTCCTCGAAGGCGAGACCGTCGCCGTCGGCCAGCGGCTCGGGCTTGGTCAGGTTCAAGAGCACCGGCTCGCCCTGGTCGGTCGACATCCGGATCCGGCGCCGGTGGCGGTCATCGAAGCTGAGCGTCACGCTGCCGACGCTCGCGTCCCGGGGCCAGGCCCCCGCTCTCGCCACTTTGACCAGCTGGCGCACGCCCGGCCTCAGTACAGGAAATAGCGCTGGGCGAGCGGCAGCACCGCCGCCGGCTCGCAGGTCAGCAGCAGGCCATCGGCCCGCACCTCGTAGGTCTCCGGGTCGACCTCGATCTTGGGCAGATGGGCATTGTGGATCATGGCGCGCTTGTCGATGGTCCGCGTGTTTCGGACCGCGACCAGCGGCCGGCTGAGGTGCAGGTTACCGGCCAGATCATGCTCGAGGGCTGCTGCCGCGACGAAGGTGAGCGCGCTCTCGGTGCAGGCGCGCCCAAAGGCGCCGAACATCGGCCGGTAGTGGACCGGCTGCGGGGTCGGGATCGAGGCGTTGGGATCGCCCATCAGCGCCGCCGCAATGGTCCCGCCCTTGAGCACGAGGTCCGGCTTGACGGCGAAGAACGCCGGTCGCCAGAGCACGAGGTCGGCAAGTTTGCCCACTTCGACCGAGCCGATCTCGGCGGCCATGCCATGGGCGATCGCGGGGTTGATCGTGTATTTGGCGACGTAGCGCTTCGCCCGCACATTGTCGTTGTCGCCGGTCTCCTCGGGCAGCCGGCCGCGCTGGCGCTTCATCTTGTCCGCGGTCTGCCAGGTGCGGATGACCACCTCGCCGACCCGGCCCATGGCCTGGCTGTCGGATGCGATGATCGAGAACGCGCCCAGATCGTGCAGGATGTCCTCGGCCGCGATCGTCTCCTTGCGGATCCGGCTCTCGGCGAAGGCGACGTCCTCGGGGATCCGCGGGTCGAGATGGTGGCACACCATCAGCATGTCGAGATGCTCGTCGATGGTGTTGACCGTGTAGGGCCGGGTCGGGTTGGTCGAGCTCGGGATGACGTTCGCCTCGCCGCACACCTTGATGATGTCGGGCGCATGGCCGCCGCCCGCCCCTTCGGTGTGGAAGGCGTGGATCGTGCGCCCCTTGAACGCCCGGATCGTGTTCTCGACGAAGCCCGACTCGTTGAGGGTGTCGGTGTGGATCAGGACCTGGATGTCCATCTCGTCGGCGACGCTCAGGCAACAGTCGATCGCGGCCGGCGTCGTGCCCCAGTCCTCGTGCAACTTCAAGGCGCAGGCGCCCGCCCAGATCTGCTCGATCAGGCCATCCGGCTGCGAGGCGTTGCCCTTGCCAGCGAAGCCGAAGTTCATCGGCCAGGCCTCGGCCGCCTGCAGCATGCGCCCGAGGTGCCAGGCGCCGGGCGTGCAGGTGGTGGCGTTGGTGCCGGTCGCGGGACCCGTGCCGCCGCCCAGCATGGTCGTGATGCCGCTGAATAGAGCGCTTCCTCGATCTGCTGCGGGCAGATGAAGTGGATGTGGCAGTCGAAGCCGCCCGCGGTCAGGATTTTTCCCTCGCCCGCGATCGCCTCGGTGCCGGGTCCGATCACGATGTCGACGCCCGGCTGGGTGTCCGGGTTGCCGGCTTTGCCGATGCCCGCGATCCGGCCGTCCCGGATGCCGATGTCGGCCTTGATGATGCCGGTGTGATCGAGGATCAGGGCGTTGGTGATCACGGTGTCGACAGCACCCTGTTCGCGGGTCCTCTGCGCCTGGCCCATGCCGTCCCGGATCACCTTGCCGCCGCCGAACTTGACCTCCTCGCCATAGATCGTGCGGTCGGCCTCGACCTCGATGACGAGCTCGGTGTCGGCCAGGCGCACCCGGTCCCCGACGGTCGGCCCGTACATGTCGGCATAGGCGCTGCGGCTGATCTGGCGTGGCACGGGCTCCCTCCCCCCTAGATCCAGTCCGCCGCGACCGTGCGCTCGCCGCCGGCATCGCCGGTGTTGGGCGTGCCCGCCGGCTCGATCAGCAGCAGCTCGCACTCCTCCTCGGCGACCGGCATGTGCTCGATGCCCTTGGGCACCACGAGCAGCTCGCCCGGGCCGAGCGCGACGTCACGGTCGCGAAAGCGGATCACGAGGCTGCCCTTGGTGACCAGGAACAGCTCGTCGGTGTCGTCGTGCTTGTGCCACACGAATTCGCCCTGAAGCCGGACCGCCTTGATCTGGTAGTCGTTGAGCTCGGCCAGGATCTTGGGCGACCAGAGCTCGCTGATCCGGGCGAACTTGTCCTCGAGGTTGACGACCTCCATCGCATGCTCCAACCGTCAGTCGCCCGCTTCGCCGGAATCGAGCGCGCCCATCACCAGGCCGTTGAAGCCGAAGATCACCCGCAGGCCGGCGATCGGCACCAGCTGGACCTCGCGCGTCTGCCCGGGCTCGAAGCGGACCGCGGTGCCGGCCGGGATATCGAGCCGCCAGCCACGGGCCCGCGCACGGTCGAAGCGCAGCGCTTCGTTGGTCTCGAAGAAGTGGTAGTGAGAGCCCACCTGGACCGGCCGGTCGCCGGTGTTGGCGACCTCGAGCGTGATCACCGGCCGGCCCTCGTTGAGCGTGATCTCGCCGTCCTTGGTGATGACTTCGCCAGGGATCATCGGCGTCCCTCAGGGCACGAACAGCAGGCGCACGAGGCCAACGACGGCAACCAGGTGAACGAGCATCATTCCTGCCACCCACTTGATGATTTCGGCCTTCGCATTCTCGATCTTGCCCTCGAGCTCGCCCCGGGTTCTCGCAAGCTCGGTGCGGACCCCGCCGATCTCGGTCCGAAGCTCGGTCCTTAGCTCAGTGATCTCCGTCTTAAGCGCCCCCTCGAGCGCGCGGAGATCGGACTTGGTCGCAAGCTCCACCGTGATCTCGTCGTTGAGGGCTTCGGCCATCTGGGCGTAGTCGCCGCCGGCCTCCTGCCGCCGCCTCGCCAGCGGTGCACTGTTCATGGTCGGCCTCGTCGCATCAACCGCGAACAGGATAGCACAATTCGCCTCAGCGGATCGGGTGGTGGACGGTGACGAGCTTGGTGCCGTCGGGGAAGGTCGCCTCGACCTGGACCTCGTGGATCATCTCAGGCACGCCATCCATGACCTGTTCGCGGCTCAGCACGAGCGCGCCATCACGCATCAGGTCGGCGACGCTCCGGCCGTCGCGGGCGCCCTCGAGCACGAAGTCGGTGATCAGCGCGATCGCCTCCGGATAGTTGAGCTTGACGCCCCGCTCCAACCGCCGGCGCGCGACCATCGCCGCGACCGCGACCAGCAGCTTGTCCTTCTCGCGCGCCGTCAGATCCACTGGCTCTCCCGCCCCACCTTACGCGTTTCAAGGGCCAAGCTCAGACCGTGAGATAGCGCTTGACCACGGCCTCGTTGACCTCGGACTTGGCCCCGGCCACCACGACCTCGCCCCGGTCCATGACGATCAGATCGTCGGCGATCTCGCGCGCGAAGTCGAGATACTGCTCGACCAGGAGGATCGCCATGTCGCCGCGCGCCGCAAGCCGCCGGATGACCTCGCCGATCTGCTTGATGATCGAGGGCTGGATACCCTCGGTCGGCTCGTCGAGCAGCAACAGGCGCGGGCGCGTCACCAGCGCGCGCGCGATCGCGAGCTGCTGCTGCTGGCCGCCCGAGAGATCGCCGCCACGCCGGCGTAGCATCTGCTTGAGCACCGGGAACAGCTCGAACACCTCGTCAGGAACCCGGCGCTCGGCGCGCGGCAGGGCGGCGAACCCGGTGCGCAGGTTCTCCTCGACCGACAGCCGCGGGAAGATCTCACGCCCCTGCGGCACGTTGCCGATGCCGGCGCGCGCCCGCTCGTAGGGCCGCTTGCCCTCCAGGCTGTCGCCCTCCCAGTCGATCCGCCCGGCGCGCACCGGCTCCTGGCCCAGGATCGCACGCAGCACGGAGGTCTTGCCGACGCCGTTGCGGCCGAGGATGCAGGTCACCCGCCCGAGCACGGCCTTCAGGCCGACACCCCGCAGCACATGGCTGGCACCGTAGTAGAGATGGACGTCCTCGACGCTCAGCATCGGTGAGGCGCTTCCCGCAACGGTTGAATCGATTCTGGCGTTTGGCGCGGTCCGCGGTTATGGGTCAAGCGATGGAGATCGAGTACGACCCCAGCAAGGACGCGAGCAATCTCGAGCGGCATGGCGTCGCGCTCGATGATGCGGCCAAGTTGCTCAAAGCCTCGCCGTTCATCGTCGAGGACAGGCGAAGCGACTATGGTGAACCGCGGTTCATCGCCTATGGTTGGATCAACGCCCGCCTGCACGTGTGCGTGTACACCTTGCGAGGCACGGCGCGCCGCATCATCTCGTTGCGTAAGGCCAATCGGAGGGAGCTTCATGCCTTTGGTGCGAAAGTCGTTCGAGGAGGCGATGAGCTCACCGAGCAAGACTGACTGGGCGCGGATCGACGCGATGACCGATGAGGACATCGCGCGGCAGATCGCCGAGGATCCCGACGTTGCGCCGGACATGTCGGAGGCGCTGGCACGCGGCGAGTTCGTGCGCCTGCATGTCTTCGACGTGTATGGCCTGAGGACCAGGATGGGCCTCGCGCACGCGCTGTTCGCCGAGCGCTTCGGCCTCGATGCCGCGGAAGTCCGGCGCTGGGAGGCCATGGGCGGCGTGCCGGACGAGACCATCCGCACGTATCTGCGCGTGATCGAGCACGAGCCCGAGGCGGTCGCCCGCGCCGTCGCAGCCGTCAGGTCGGAGCAACGGGCGGCGGCCGAGTGACGTCGCCCCGGGTCGAGCCGCTCAGATCGCGCCCTCATCGTCCCAGATAGACCTCGATCACCTCGGGGTTGGACTGCACGGCCTCGACCGAGCCTTCCGCCAGCACCCGGCCCTCGTGCAGCACGGTGGTCTTGGCGCCGAGGTCGCGCACGAACGCCATGTCGTGCTCGACCACGATCACCGTGCACTCGCCGACGATGGTCCGGATCAGGGCCGCGGTCTTCTCGGTCTCGTGGTCGCTCATGCCGGCGACCGGCTCGTCGAGCAAGAGGAGCTGGGTCTTCTGGATCAGCAGCATGCCGATCTCGAGCCACTGCTTCTGGCCGTGGGACAGCGTGCCGGCCGGCGCCTGCTTCTGGCTCGCCGAGCCCGATCGTGCCGAGCACTTCGTCGATCCGCCCATGCTCCTCGGGGCTGAGCCGCGCGATCAGGGTCGGCCAGGTCCGCCGGTCGTGCTCGAGCGCGAGCTCGAGGTTCTCCTGCACGGTCAGGTTCTCGAACACGGTCGGCCGCTGGAACTTGCGCCCGATGCCGAGATTGGCGATCGCGGCCTCGTCGAGCCGGGTGAGGTCGACGCCGCCCTGGAACATGACCTGGCCGCGATCGGGCCGGGTCTTGCCCGTGATCACGTCCATCATCGTGGTCTTGCCGGCGCCGTTCGGGCCGATGATCGTGCGCAGCGCGCCGGGCTCGACGACCAGGGACAGTTCGTTCAGCGCCCGGAAGCCGTCGAAGCTGACGGTGACGCCGTCCAGATAGAGCATCGAGCCGTGCATGACGGCGGCGGGCTCAGGCATTCTCGGCCCTCAGGCTCGGGGAGTCGCCGTCCGGGGCGGGTCGCGCGCCCGGCAGGCGCAGGCCCGCGAGCGTGCCGACGATGCCCTTGGGCAGGAACACGGTCGCGAGCACGAACAGGCCGCCCAGCATGAACAGCCAGAGCTCGGGGGCGGCAGCCGTGAAGTAGCTTTGGGCGTAGTTGACGAGGACCGCGCCGAGCAGCGCGCCGAGCAGCGTGCCGCGGCCGCCGACCCCGACCCAGATCGCGATCGCGATCGAATTCGCGGGCGAGAACTCGGACGGGTTGATGATCCCGACCTGGGGCACGTAGAGCGCGCCCGCGATGCCGGCCAGCATGGCCGAGACGGTCCACACGAACAGCTTCGCCCAGGTCACCGAATAGCCGAGGAAGCGCACCCGGCTCTCGGCGTCGCGGATCGCCAGCAGCAGCCGGCCGAGCTTGGACTGGACGATGAAGCGGCAGAGGAGAAAGGCGAGCCCGAGCGCCACCACGCTGAGCCCGTAGAGCCAGAGCCGGGTCGCCGTCGCCTGCAGATCGAAGCCCAGCAGGTCCTTGAAGTCGGTCAGGCCGTTGTTGCCGCCGAAGCCCATGTCGTTGCGGAAGAACGCCAGCTCGAGCGCGAAGGTCATCGCCTGGGTGATGATCGAGAAATAGACGCCGGTGACCCGTGAGCGGAAGGCGAGCCAGCCGAACACGAAGGCGAGCAGCCCCGGCACCAGGACCACCATCAGCGCCGCGAACGCGAAGTGGTCAAAGCCGTACCAGTACCAGGGCAGCTGCTTCCAGGCGAGGAACACCATGAAGTCGGGCAGCACCGGATTGCCGTAGACGCCGCGCGTGCCGATCTCGCGCATCAGATGCATGCCCATGGCGTAGCCGCCGAGCGCGAAGAAGGCGCCGTGGCCGAGCGAGAGGATGCCGGCGTAGCCCCAGACCAGGTCGAGCGACAGCGCCAGCAGCGCGTAGCAGACGTATTTGCCGAGCAGCGGCACCAGGTAGTTCGGCAGGTGCAGGGCCGAGCCCGGCGGCACGAGGCCGTTCAGCGCCGGGACGCCGGCGAGCAGGATCAGGCCGACCACGCCGAAGGCGGTCCAGCCGGGCAGCGACAGCAGGCGACCGCCCTGCACCTCAGGCCTCCACCGCGCGGCCCTTGAGGGCGAACAGGCCGCGCGGCCGTCTCTGGATGAACAGGATGATCAGCGCCAGCACCACCACCTTACCGAGCACGGCGCCGGCGAGCGGCTCCAGGAACTTGTTGATCACGCCCAGCGTCATGGCGCCGACGAAGGTGCCGGCGAGATTGCCGACGCCGCCGAACACCACGACCATGAAGCTGTCGATGATGTACAGCTGGCCGAGGTTGGGGCTGACGTTGCCGATCTGGGAGAGCGCCACCCCGCCCATGCCGGCGACGCCGGAGCCAAGGCCGAAGGTCAGCGCGTCGACCCAGGCGGTGTTGATGCCCATGGTGGCAGCCGTGCGCCGGTTCTGGGTGACCGCGCGCATCTCGAGGCCGAAGCGGGTAAAGCGCAGCGTCAGCGCGACCGCGCCCAGCACCACGAGACAGAAGACGATGATCACCAGGCGGTTGTAGGTCAGCGCGATGCCCGCGACCTCGATGCCGCCCGACATCCAGGACGGGTTGGCGACCGCCTTGTTGGGCGCGCCGAAGATGGTGCGCACCGTCTGCTGCAGGATCAGGCTGACGCCCCAGGTCGCGAGCAGGGTCTCGAGCGGGCGACCGTACAGGAAGCGGATCAGGCCGCGCTCGATCAGGATCCCGACCGCGCCCGCGACCACGAAGCCCGCCGGCACCGCCGCCACCAGGTAGAGGTCGAACCAGGACGCCGGCAGGAAGGCGCGGAACAGCTCCTGGACCACGAAGGTCGTGTAGGCGCCGAGCATCAGCATCTCGCCATGGGCCATGTTGATCACGCCCATGACCCCGAAGGTGATCGCGAGCCCGATGGCGGCGAGCAGCAGGATCGAGCCGAGCGAGATGCCCTGATAGAGGTCGGCCACGAGATCGAGCAGCCGCCGGTTGCGATCGACGCGCGTGATCGCGGCCTCGGCGGCCTTGCGGATCTCGGGCGCCGCCTTGGGATCGGCCATCACCTCGCCGAGCAGCGCGCGGGCCCGCGGATCGAACGAGCCCGCGAGCAGATCGATCGCCGCGAGCCGCTTGTCGGGATCGGTGCCGGCGAGATCCATGGCCGCGACCCCGAACTGCATCGCCGCCTTGACGCCCATGTCGGTCTCGGCGGCGAGCGCCTGGCGCAAGAGCTCGGCCGCCTCCGGCGAGCGGTCGCGCAGAACGTCCTCGACCGCCGCCAGCCGGCGCGCGGGGTTCGGGCTCTGCAGCTGGAGGCGGCCGAGCGCCGCCTTGAGCGTGCCCCGGACGGCGTTGTTGACCCCGACCTTGTCGAGCTCGCTGCCGGGCGCGGTGCCGAGCTCGCTGCCGTCCAGCGGACTGGTGAGGTGATACGCCTGGCCCTGCTTCTCGCCGATCACCAGGGCGCCGTCGGTCCGGTGCACGAACAGGCGGCTTTGCAGCATCGCCTGCAGCACCGGGACCGCGCGGTCGTCCTGGAGGGCCGCGAGCGTGTCGACCGCCGCGGCCTTGGCGCTGTAGGAGGAGGCATCGAGCGCCTTGACCGCGTCCGCGAAAGCATCCGCCCAGGCGGCCGCGGGCGCGCAAAGGAGCGCGCCGATCAGGCCGAGAACGAGCAGCAGGCGTGACATCGGGCGGTCCTGCCCCGGTGAAGGTGGTCGGCCGGGCCCACTCGCAGCCAGGGCCCGGCCGTTCGTTGGTCGGCGCTGGCTACTTGCCCAGGCCGATCGGCTCGCCGCCGTACTTCGGCGTCTCGCAGTTGCCGCAGACCCAGGGATAGGTCCAGTCCGCGGTCAGCTTCTTGCTCTCCGGGATGTAGTCGGACCAGGCATCGCCCGCGACCAGGTCGTCGGTCTTCCACACCACCTCGAACTGGCCGTCGGCCTGGATCTCGCCGATCAGCACCGGCTTGGAGAGGTGATGGTTGGCGTTCATGACCGCGATGCCGCCGGTCAGGTTCTTGACCTGCTGGCCGATCATCGCCTGGCGCACGGCGTCGACGTCGGTGGTGCCGGCCTGCTCGACCGCCTGCACCCACATGTTGAAGCCGATATAGTGCGCCTCCATCGGGTCGTTGGTCACCCGCTTGTCGTCCTTGAGGTACGCGTGCCAATTCTTGATGAAGGCGGCGTTCTCGGGGGTGTCGACCGACATGAAGTAGTTCCAGGCGGCGAGATGGCCGACCAGGTTGGACGTGTCGATGCCCGACAGCTCCTCCTCGCCGACCGAGAACGCGACCACCGGCAGGTCGGCGGCATCGATCCCCTGGTTCGCCAGCTCCTTGTAGAAGGGCACGTTGGCGTCGCCGTTGATGGTCGAGACGATCGCCGTCTTCTTGCCCTTGGAGGCGAAGTCCTTGACCTGGGAGACGATCGTCTGCCAGTCGGAGAAGCCGAACGGCGTGTAGGTCTCCATGATGTCGTCGTCGGTGATCCCCTTGGCGTGCAGGAAGGCGCGCAGGATCTTGTTGGTGGTGCGCGGGTAGACGTAGTCGGTGCCGAGCAGCACGAAGCGCGTGGCGCCGCCGCCGGCCTCGCTCATCAGGTACTCGACGGCCGGGATCGCCTGCTGGTTCGGTGCGGCGCCGGTATAGAAGACGTTCTTCGAGCTCTCCTCGCCCTCATACTGCACCGGGTAGAACAACAGGCCGTTCAGCTCCTCGAACACCGGCAGCACGGACTTGCGCGACACCGAGGTCCAGCAGCCGAACACCGCATCGACCTTGTCCTTCTCGAGCAGCTCGCGCGCCTTCTCGGCGAACAGCGGCCAGTTGGACGCCGGATCGACCACCACCGCCTCGACCTTGCGGCCGAGCAGGCCGCCCCTGGCGTTCAAATCGTCGATCAGCATCAGGACCACGTCCTTCAGCGTGGTCTCGCTGATCGCCATCGTGCCCGAGAGCGAATGCAAGACGCCGACCTTGATCGGCCCCTGGTCCGCCGCCTGGACCGAGGCCGCACCGGTCGCCAGCGCCAACGCGGCCGCTGCCGCGATCGCCGCATGGCGTCCCCCTCTCACCACCGCTTCGATCATTGGGTCTCCTCCCTTGGCTTTGTCGGAGCGAGACCTTGCAGCTTTCGTGCCAGCGAATGCCTATGGATTGCTCAGGCGCGCGCCAGGCGAGCGCGCTCGACAACGATCAAAACCAGACGGTCGGCAGCCGCTCCGGCAGCCCGGCGACCCGGGCCCGCAGGCGGGCCGCGAACGCGCCGTACGCCCTGCGCAAGGCGGCGGCATCCGGGCTCAACCAGCGGCTGATCAGCACCCCGGGCAGACAGGTGACCCCGGTCGTCACCCCGTCGGCGCCGATCAGCGCGCGCGCCGGCTCGAGCCAGCTGCGGGCATCCTCGGCGACGTAGACGAGGGTCGCCAGCGCCCGCGCGCCGGCCAGGCCGAACGGCGCCTCGAGACAGGCCTCGAGCTCGCCCTCGAGGCGGAGCGCATCGGCCCACAGCAGGCGCCCGCCCCGACGCACCCGCCAGCGATCGCGAACCGATCCCGAGCGCAGCCGCTCGCCATGCGCCGCCCGCCCGAGGACCGTGATCTCGCCCGCCAGCATGCGCGCGGCTGGCGCCAATTCGAGCAGGATCTGCCGCCGAAAGCTGCAGCGGTCGAACAGGATCGTCTCCTGCGGCAGCCATTCGAGCCAGGCGTCCGCAGCGGCGACCAGGCGGACCTCGAGCGTGCTGACGGGCCCGGCGCTGCGATAGACTTTTTCCGCCGCCTGGCTGGTCGCGCGCAGCTGCGTTCCTGGCCCGGCAACGATCTCGACCTCGAGCCGGTCGCCGCCGACCACGCCACCGCCCGTGTTGATCAGCACGGCTTCCAGCACCTCGCCCGCCGGCACGCGCGGGAACAGCGCGCGCAGGGGCGTGCGCTGCTCGAGCAGGGCGAGCGCGCTCGCACCGCCGTTCGAGCGGACGTGGATCCGCGCGCGCCCGGACCTCGCGCCCGCCGCCCGCTCCGCGTCGTCGGTCACCCTCAGATCCAGCCGCCGAGCTCCCGGGTGACCAGCCCGACGAGCAGCCGGACGTGCTCGTCGGCATCGTTCAGGCAGGGGATGTAGGAAAAATTCCGGCCGCCGTGCTCGAGGAAGTTTTCGCGCGCGCCGATCGCGAGCTCCTCCAGCGTCTCCAGGCAGTCGGCGGCAAAGCCCGGGGCCACGATCGCAAGGTTCTTGACCCCTTCCTGCGCCAGGCCGCGCACGGTCTCGTCGGTGTAGGGCTGCAGCCATTCCTCGCGGCCGAAGCGGGACTGGAAGGTCAGGCGGAGCTCATCCTCGCGCCAGCCGAGCCGTGCGCGCAGCAGGCGCGCGGTCTTGGCGCACTGGCAATGATAGGGATCGCCCAGCAGCAGATAGCGCTTGGGCAGGCCGTGGAACGAGGCGAGCACGACCTCGGGCCGCCAGTCGAGGCCGGCCAGATGCGCCTCGATGCTCTGCGCCAGCGCCTCGATGTAGCCCGGATCGTCGTGATAAGGGGGTGCGGTCCGGATCGCCGGCTGCCAGCGCTCGGCCATCAGCGCCCGGAACGCCTCGTCATAGGCCGTGGCTGTGCTTGCTGCGGCATATTGCGGATAGAGCGCGAACAAGCAGCAGCCGCGTGCAGCCGGCCTCGATCATGTCCCGGATCACCCGGCCGGTCGCCGGGCTGCCGTAGCGCATCGCCCAGTCGACCCTCAGTTCGCAGCCCGGGCAGCGCCTTGGCGAGCGCGGCCGCGAGTTTTTCCGACTGGCTGCGGGTGATGGTGCGCAGCGGCGATTCGTTCCGCTCGCGTGTTCCAGATCGCGGCATAGGCGCGCCCGCTGCGCGAGGCCGCGGCTCAGGATTACGAGGTTGAGGAGCGGCTGCCAGAGCAGCGGGTTGGTGTCGATCACCCGCCGGTCGCTCAGGAACTGCCGCAGATAGCGGCGCATCGACCAGTAGTCGGTGGCATCCGGCGTGCCGAGGTTGAGCAGCAGCACGCCGATCCGCGCGGGCTTGATCGGCGGATGGCCGACCGGCACCCGGCCGGCCGCGGTCTGCCCGCGGTCTCCGTCGATCCCCTTCGCCATCCAACCCCTCCGCCCTTCGCCAACGTAGCGCGCCACTCGGGCTAGATATGCAAGGCCGGACGGTTTTGACAGCGTGGCGGACGGTGCTGGCCGACGAACGCCCGGCCGCCACCTTGGCAAAGGGCCCTCGTGTCCTGGTCAGGATGGGGCTGTAGCGATCGGGCTCGCGGCACCCGCCGGGTCACTCGAGCCTCGAGGTGACCGAGCCCCGCCGCCGGATCGGCGCTGGCGACCGTCCGCTCCGAACGGATCGATCTGGCAGCATCGGATCGGTTAACCGAAAATTAACCGCTGATGGCTAACGCTTCGTTCGGCTGGTCCATGCGACCGTGGGACTCCGCCGCCGCAAGGCCTTCAGGAATCAGATGTCTCTATCGCATCAAGGCGGGGCAGGTCTTCGGATTGATCGAGATCGACTTGGCGCCTGTTCAGGGCAGGGACGGGGGTGACGCAGATTTACAAGTGTGTGGCGCATCGAGAGCACGCAAGTGGCGCATGGTCTGATTGGCGGCAGGCCACCTCCAGCGGATCAGCATCAACTAAGCCGATCGGATTTGCGACAATTCCCGCCATGCCGCAGAATTGGCGGGCCGCCGGCCGTCGACATGGCTCAGCGCTTGATCGGAATCTGGAGGACTGACTGGAGGATCAATGCTCCGCACAGCCCTGTGACGCCCATAACCGCTCGTTGATATCCGCTCTTGACTTCCCAAGGCGGCCTAGCCAAGAAAGAGCCCTCTCACCCCTAGAGAGGCCTTCAACCAACTGAGGCTAAAACCGTGCCTCTCATCTCGCTCCTGAAGATCGACAACTTTGACCGCGTCCGTGGCGTGCGTCCGGCGCTCATAAGCGTCGCTACCATCGCTACGGTCAAGGAACTGGACGAGACCGAGGAAATTGAACCGTGGATTTAGTCGATTCTGCACGATACAAATCGGACCCCTCACGGTCCATCCGAGCTAGTTGATATTCTGACGCATAAGATGACCGTTCGCGGACGAGAAGGCATTGGCGCCTTCATACTCAAGGGAAAATCGTTCCCGGTTGTACGTCCGAAACATGTGAGCCATCAGATTTTTCGACTTGAGCGGATCGCTGACCTCTCCTTCGCAATCCTAGCCGCTTCCGGCGACGTTCTAAATGAAGTAAAGGAACAATTTTTCTCTACAGCAGCACGTCTCGGGTGCGAATATGGGCTAATGGACGCCCATGATCTCGCCAGGCTATTCGTTGCATTTGGCTATCTATGCCCGCGAGATGGCGAGAGAATCAGGGGAGGGAGATGCAGCTGCGACTACTCTCCTCAAAATCGGACATCGAACATACTACAGCAAGAAGCGATTAGTGAGCTGTCGGCGTCGCATGCCCTTGGAAACCAAGCTGGCGCCGTCATCCTACCGACGGGAGCCGGCAAAACACGCATAGCAGTGCTCGACGTGCGGCGCCGAGGACCTGAGCTATGTCTCTATGTAGCACATTCGCATGAAATCCTCGAAGACGCGGAGATCGAGTTCCTAAGAGAATTTCCCCGGGATAGGGTTCAAAGATTTCAGGCACGTCCAACTCGCGATCAATTGAAGGTTATTAATCTGTTGACGATACAATCTCACACTCGTAATTTGGATATTTTCAACGGAAAGAGAATAGGTTATCTTATAGTCGACGAATTTCATCATGCGGCAGCCAAAAGTTACAGGCAGGCCATACAAACGCTCTCACCCACCTTTCTCCTCGGCCTCACCGCGACTCCGTTCCGGGGCGATCGGCAGGACGTCCTTCACCTCTGTAACAACAACGTTATCGTTTGTTATGAAATGAGAGAAGGTATAGAATTAGGTATTTTATGCCCTTATCACTACTTCGGCTGTTTCGATGATATCGATTATTCGAACATCAGGCATAATGGCATCCGCTATGACGTCCGAGACCTTGTGAGAGCGTTGATCATACCAGTACTCGATGCAGCTGTCATGATAAATGGCGCGAGAAACGTTGGACAAAGCGACACTAGCCTTCTGTTGTTCGCACGTTCACGCGCAAAGAGTTGCGGCTAGCTTCGAGCGTTCGGGTGTTAGAGCTGTGCCGTATCTGTCGACGACGTCGGGCGCTAACAGATCAAGGCTGCGAGAAGAATTCCGGCTTGGCGCCACAAAAGTGCTCTGCGTTGTGGATATCCTGAACGAAGGCATCGATTTGCCGTTCGCTGAATGTCTGTTGTTTTTGAGGCCGACGGAGTAAAACGGATTTTTCTCCAGCAGCTGGGGCGAGGCTTACGGCATTTTTTAGGTAAGGAGAAATGCATTGTTATCGATTTCATTGGCAATTTTCGGAATGCATACAAGATTGTCGAATATCATGGTCTTGACCCTGATGATGATGATCGCGCGACGCCCGGAACTACGTACACGAGGACAGCGAAGGAGACGCTAAATCTTCCTGTAGGCTGCGAAGTGGAGTTCGACGAACGCGTGATTGATGTATTTGGGCAACAAACCTTGAACCCGCTGTATGCAACTCGCCACAATATCGGCAGGATTTTGTTGTATCAATATCGTAAACTCGAGCGGAAATTGGGCCGCAGGCCGACGAAGAGAGATGTGGATCGGCAGTGTCTGTTGGATAGTACGTTTTATGCATCTGTGTTCGGAAGCTGGAACGATTTCGAGCGAAAGGCGTTAGGCTAGGCGTTCCGATGAGCTCGCAGAAAATGGTGTCAGGCAGAAAATGGTGTCAGTCAGGCAGAAAATGGTGTCAGCAGAAAATGGCAGAAAATGGTGTCAGGAACCAATACCAGCCGCAAGTGGCAGAAAATGGTGTCAGTGGCAGAAAATGGTGTCAGGAACCAATACCAGCCGCAAGGGAGCGCGCCCGTGGCAGAAAATGGTGTCAGCGTGGCAGAAAATGGTGTCAGGTCAGAGAAAATGGTGTCAGGAACCAATACCAGCCGCAAGGGAGCGCGCCCGTCAGCAGAAAATGGTGTCAGGAACCAATACCAGCCGCAAGGGATCGCGCGCCCGGCTCACGCGGCGCGGTGGGTGGGGATGCGGGCGAGGTCGGCGGCGAGGGTGCGCTCCAGGCGCCAGAGATCGCGCAGCATCTGCATGCGCAGCCACAACTCCGGGCCGTTGCCGCAGAGCTTGCCGAGGCGGAGAGCCATCTCGGGGGTGACCGCCTGCTCGCTGCGAAGAACGCGATGGAGGGACATCCGGCTGACGCCGAGCTGACGCGCGGCCTCGGCGACCGTGAGCTTCAGGCCGTCGGCGAGGATCTCGCGGAGCAACTCGCCCGGGTGGGTCGGGCAGCGCGCGGGACGCTCCGTGACCGCATAGTCCTGCGGCTCAGTGATACTGCTCGAGGTCGACCCGGTGGGCATCGCCATCCTCGCTCCACTCGAAGGTGATCCGCCACGGACCATTGACGTCGATCGCCCACCGGCCCGCTTGATCGCCCTTGAGTGGATGCAGGCGGAAGCCGGGGAGGTCCAGCTGGCGCAGCTCGGTGGCGGCGTTCAGCGCGTCCAGGCGGATGACGCAGCGCCGCCTGAGATCGGCGCGCAGGCCGGCGCTGCGACCGGTGACGAACAGATCCCGCAGGCCCTTGTGACGGAAGCTCCTGATCACCGACCCGAATGTAACGTCACTCGTTACAGGCTGTCAAATGACCTGTCTGCCGGCTACGGCGGGATTGCGGTCGCCACTGCCTAGCGCCGCTTGGGCAGGTAGAGGTCGGTGAGCGTGCCGGCGAACGCCTCGGCCGAGAAGGCGATCGTCTCCGAGAGCGTCGGGTGCGGGTGGATCGTGAGGCCGATGTCCTCGGCATCGGCGCCCATCTCGATCGCGAGTGCTGCTTCCGCGATCAGATCGCCCGCGTTGGCGCCGACGATGCCGGCGCCCAAGAGCCGCCCGCTCGCCTCGTCGAACAGGAGCTTGGTCATGCCCTCGGGGCGCGCGATGCCGAGCGCCCGGCCGGATGCCGCCCAGGGGAAGCTGCCCTTGCCGTATTTGACGCCGTTCGCCTTGGCCTCGGTCTCGGTCAGGCCCGCCCAGGCGACCTCGGGGTCGGTGTAGGCGACCGAGGGGATGCACTTCGGCATCGAACGCGACGCTTGTGGCCGGCGGCGACCTCGGCCGCGACCTTGGCCTCGTGGGTCGCCTTGTGGGCGAGCATCGGCTGGCCGACCACGTCGCCGATCGCGAAGATGTGGGGGACGTTGGTGCGCTGCTGCCGGTCGACCGCGATGAAGCCCCGCTCGTCGACCACAACACCCGCGGCGTCGGCCCCGATCGCCTTGCCGTTCGGCCGCCTGCCGACCGCGACCAGGACCTTGTCGAAGACATCGGACTTCGGCGCCTTCGCGCCCTCGAAGCTGACCTCGAGCCCCTGCTTGCCGGCCTTGACGTCGGTCACCTTGGTCGAGAGGAAAATGTTCTCGTAGAGCCCTTCGATGCGTTTGTGCAGAGGCCGGATGATGTCCGGATCGGCGCCCGGGATCAGCTGGTCCATGAGCTCGACCACCGTGATCTTCGAGCCGAGCTCGTGGTAGACGGTCGCCATCTCGAGGCCGATGATGCCGCCGCCCAGGACCAGCAGGCGCTTGGGGATGTCCTCGAGCTCGAGTGCCCCGGTCGAGTCCATCACGCGCGGATCGTCCTTCGGGATGAATGGCAGAAAGATCGCCTGCGAGCCGGCCGCGATGATCGCCTGGGCAAAGCCGATCGTTTTTTTGCCACTTTCGGTCGCGACCTCGAGCTGGTTGGGCGAGGTGAATTTTCCCACTCCCTGCACGACCTGGACCTTGCGCTGCTTCGCCAGGCCTCGCGAGCCCGCCGGTCAGGCGGCCGACCACGCCGTCCTTCCAGTCGGCGAGCTCGTCGAGGTCGATCTCGGGTTTTTCGAACTTAAGGCCGTGCGCCGCCATCTCGCGCGCCTCGGCGATCACCTTGGCGGCGTGCAGCAGCGCCTTGGAGGGGATGCAGCCGACGTTCAGGCAGACCCCGCCCAAGGTCGGATAGCGCTCGACCAGCACGGTCTTGAGCCCGAGATCGGCCGCCCGGAAGGCCGCCGTGTAGCCCCCCGGCCCCGAGCCCAGCACCACGAGCTCCGCCTGGATGTCGCCCTCACCCGGTGCAGACCTGGCCGGCGCAGGAGCTGGCTTCGGCTTTTCTTCCTTGTCCTCGGCCGGCTCGGGCTTCGCCGCCTCGCTCGCACCTTCGCTCTCGAGCAAGAGGATCAGATCGCCCTCGGATACGCGATCCCCGGTCTTGACCTTCACCTCCTTGACCGTGCCCGCGGCGGGGGCCGGCACCTCCATGCTCGCCTTGTCGGATTCGAGCGTGATCATCGGATCCTCGGCGGCGAGCGTATCGCCCGCCTTGACGTTGACCTCGATCACCTCGACGTCCTTGAAGTCGCCGATGTCCGGGACCTTGACCTCGGTCGTGGCCATGTGCGCGTCCCCCCTCAGAGCACCAGCCGGCGCACGTCCTCGAGGACGTGGCAGAGGTGGCGGGTGAAGCGGGCGGCGAGCGCGCCGTCGACCACCCGGTGATCGTAGGAGAGGGCGACCGGCAGCATCAGGCGCGGCTGAAATGCGCTGCCGTCCCAGACCGGCGCCATCTTGGCCCGGACCACGCCCAGGATCGCAACCTCCGGCGCGTTGACGAGCGGGGTAAAGCCGGTGCCGCCGATGCCGCCCAGGCTCGAGATCGTGAACGATGCGCCCTGCAGCTCGGCCGAGCCGAGCTTGCCGTCGCGCGCTCTTTTCGACACTTCGCCAAGCTCGCGCGACAGCTGGTCGACGCCCTTCCTGTCGACGTCGCGGAGCACCGGCACCACGAGCCCACCCGGCGTATCGACCGCGATCCCCATGTGCACGTATTTCTTGAGGATCAGGTTCTCCTTGTCCGGTGCCAGCGAGGCGTTGACGTCGGAGTATTTCTTCAGCGCCGAGACCGCGGCCTTGATCAGGAAGGCGAGCAGGGTCACCCGGTAACCCTGGTCTTTCGCGGCCGCGTCCAATTCCTTGCGGTAGGCCTCGAGCCCGGTGATGTCGGCCTCGTCGTGTTGCGTGACCTGGGGCACGTTCAGCCAGGCGCGGTGCAGATGCGGCCCCGAGATCTTCTTGATCCGCGAGAGCGGCACGGTCTCGATTTCGCCGAACTTCGAGAAATCGACCGCCGGGATCTCGGGAATGCCGGCACCGCCAGCCGCGGGCGCCCCGGCTGAAGCAGGTGCCCGCTGGAGGTGGGCCTTGACGTCGTCCTTGGTGATCCGACCCTTCTCGCCGCTGCCCTTGATCCTGCCGAGATCGACCTCGAGCTCGCGCGCAAGGCGCCGGATACTCGGGCTCGCATGCACGCCGGCACCGCCCCCCGCCTCGCCCTCGGCCTCGCCGTCGGCCTTGGTGGGTTCGGCCGCGGGCGGCGCCGCCTCCTTCGCCTTGGGCGCTGCGATCGGATGGGCATCGGATTCCTGCACGCCTTCGGGCGAGGGCGGCTGGACCGGCGAGGTCACCTCGCCCGCCTCCATCAACAGGATCAGATCGCCCTCGGACACCCGCTCGCCCGCTTTGACCTTGACGTCGGTGACCTTGCCCGCGAACGGCGCCGGCACCTCCATGCTCGCCTTGTCCGACTCGAGCGTGATCAGCGGGTCCTCCTCCTGGACCTCGTCGCCCGCCTTGGCGATCACCTCGACGATCTCGACGTCCTTGAAGTCGCCGATGTCCGGAACCTTGACCTCCTGCACCCGAGCCATGGCGTTTTTCCCCTGTTGTCCCTTAGTTCAGCGCCGCGCGCAGACGGGCGATGTGCCCGGGCCCGATCTCGCAGCAGCCGCCGACCAGGCGGGCACCGGCGGCGATCCAGTCCCGGACGTGCTTCAGGTAGGCATCGGGACCCAGGTCCTGCCGCACGCCCAGCGCCGCGATCCCATCGGCCGATCCCCAGCCGGCCGGCACCATGGCAAAGCCGTTGGCATAGCCGCCGCAGGGCCAGGGCCCGAGCGCGGCAAGCTCGGGCATCGCCGCCGTGATGCTCTCCGGCGCGCAGCAGTTGGCGAGCAAGCCGCTGACCGGCACGCCATCGAGCGCCGCCGCTGCCGCGCTCACGCTCTCGCCGCTGCGCAGGCGGCCTTCACCCCGATCATCGAGCGTCCAGGCGACCCAGACCGGCTTGCCGGTCGACGCCGCACCGCAGGCGGCCGCCTGCGCCTCGGCAGCACTCGACATGGTCTCGCACAAAAACAGGTCGACGTAGGGGGCGAGGATCTCCGCCTGCTCGCGATAGAGCGGCTCCATCTCTGCGAACGGCCGCACCAGGTCCGGGCGATAGCTGCCGTAGAGCGGGGCGAGCGAGCCCGCGATCAGCACGTCCCGGCCCTGTTCGTCGCGGGCCTGACAGGCAAGCTCGCAGGCCAGCCGGTTGAGCGCTTCGAAGCGGTCGCCGATCCCGGCATCGTCGAGCCGCGGCCGCTTGGTCGAGTAGGTGTTGGTGGTGATGATCCGGGCGCCCGCCCGGATGTAGTCGCGATGCACCTCGAGCACGGTTGCCGGCGCCTGCAGCAGCGCATTGGCCGACCATAAGCCCTGCGGCCCCCCGGTCAGGCCGCGGCGACGCAGCTCCTGGCCCATGCCGCCGTCCATCAGCACCACGCCCGCCGGCAGCCTCACCGCCGGAACTTCGTCCATCGCCATCGCCGTCACCGATCAGAGGTAGAGCGGATAGGGCTTCTCCTGATCGATCTCGTATTTCTTGATCGCATCCGCGACCACGTCCGCCTTGATCGCGCCGTCGTCGGCGAGCGCCTTCAGCGCCGCCAGCGCCACGTGCTGGCGGTCGACCTCGAAGTGCCGCCGGAGCCGCTCGCGGGTGTCGCTCCGGCCGTAGCCGTCGGTGCCGAGGACGACGTAGCGCTGCGGCACGAAGGCACGGATCTGCTCGGCATAGAGACGAATGTAGTCGGTTGCCGCGACCACCGGCCCAGCCTGGCCCTCCAGGCATTGGGTGACGTAGGCCTTGCGCGCGGGCTGTCCCGGATGCAGCCGGTTCCAGCGCTCCACCTCATGGCCGTCGCGGGCGAGCTGGGTGAAGCTCGTAGCACTCCAGACATCGGCGCTGATCCCGAAGTCCTGCTCCAGGAGAGCCGCCCCCTCGATCACCTCGTGCAGAATGGTGCCCGAGCCCAAGAGCTGCACGCGCTTCTTCTTGTCGCGCGCCTTGCCGGCCCTGTGCAGCGGGTAGAGGCCCTTGACGATGCCGTCCAGGGCGCCCTCGGGCATCGCCGGGTGCCGGTAGTTCTCGTTCATGGCGGTGATGTAGAAATAGACGTCGTCGCCGCGCACGAACATGCGCTCGAGCCCGTGGTGAATGATGACCGCCATCTCGTAGGCGAAGGTCGGATCGTAGCTGATGCAGTTGGGCACGGTCGACGACAGCACGTGACTGTGGCCGTCCTCGTGCTGCAGGCCCTCGCCGTTGAGGGTCGTGCGCCCGGCGGTGCCGCCGATCAGGAAGCCGCGGGCGCGGATGTCGCCCGCCGCCCAGCACAGATCGCCGACCCGCTGAAAGCCGAACATCGAATAGAAGATGAAGAACGGGATCATCGGCACGCCATGCGCGCTGTAGGCGCTGGCCGCCGCGATCCAGGACGACATGCCGCCCGCCTCGGTGATCCCCTCCTGCAGCACCTGGCCGCTCTTGTCCTCCTTGTAGTACATCAGCTGGTCGGCATCCTCGGGCTTGTACAGCTGGCCCTTGGCCGAATAGATGCCGAGCTGGCGGAACATCCCCTCCATGCCGAAGGTGCGCGACTCGTCCGGCACGATCGGCACCACGAACCTGCCGATCGCCTTGTCGCGGCAGAGCACGTTCAGGATGCGCACGAACGCCATGGTGGTCGAGATCTCGCGATCGCCACTGTCCTTGAGCAGCGCATCGAAGGCCTTGAGCTCCGGGATCTCGAGCGCCGGCGCATCATGCCGGCGCTGGGGCAGGGGCCCGCCCAGCGCCTGCCGCCGCTCCTTCAGATAGCGCATCTCCGCGCTGTCCTCGGGCGGCTTGTAGTAGGGCGCCTTGGCGAGCTCCTGGTCGCCGATCGGGATCTGGAAGCGGTCGCGGAACGAGCGCACCGCCTCATCGCCCATCTTCTTCTGCTGATGGGTGATGTTCTGGCCCTCGCCCGCCTCGCCCATGCCGTAGCCCTTGACCGTCTTGGCCAGGATCACGGTCGGCTGTCCCTGATGGTTCACCGCGGCATGATAGGCGGCATAGATCTTGTGCGGGTCGTGGCCGCCCCGGTTGAGCTTCCAGACCTCCTCGTCGCTCATGTCGGCGACCAGCGCCTTCAGCTCCTCGTACTTGCCAAAGAAGTTCTCGCGCGTGTAGGCGCCGCCCTTGGCCTTGAACGCCTGGTACTCGCCGTCGACCGCCTCCTCCATCCGCCGGCGCAAGAGCCCGCTCTGGTCGCGCTCGAACAAGGGGTCCCAGAGCGAGCCCCAGAGCACCTTGATGACGTTCCAGCCGGCGCCGCGGAAATCCGATTCCAGCTCCTGGACGATCTTGCCGTTGCCGCGCACCGGCCCGTCGAGGCGCTGCAGGTTGCAGTTGATCACGAAGATCAGGTTGTCGAGCTGCTCGCGCGCGGCCAGCGAGATCGCACCCAGGCTCTCCGGCTCGTCCATCTCGCCATCGCCGCAGAACACCCAGACCTTGCGACCCTCGGTCTCGGCGATGCCGCGATTGTGCAGATACTTCATGAAACGGGCCTGGTAGATGCCCATGAGCGGCCCGAGGCCCATCGAGACCGTGGGAAACTGCCAGAAATCCCGCATCAGCCAGGGGTGCGGGTAGGAGGACAGGCCTTTCCCGGTCGTCTCCTGGCGGAAGTTGTCGAGCTGGGATTCGGTGATCCGCCCCTCGAGGTAAGCCCGCGCGTAGATCCCGGGCGCGCAGTGCCCCTGGATGTAGACGAGGTCGCCGCCGTGATCCTTGGACGGCGCATGCCAGAAGTGGTTGAAGCCGACGTCGTAGAGCGTGGCCGAGGAGGCGAAGCTCGCGATGTGGCCGCCGACGTTGGTGTGCTTGTTGGCGCGCACCACGGTCGCCAGCGCGTTCCAGCGCGTGAAGCAGCGGTTGCGCCACTCCAGATGATAGTCGCCGGGCGCCTTGACCTGCTGGGCGAGCGGGATGCTGTTGACGTAGGCGGTGTTCGCGGTGAACGGCAGGTTGGTGCCGGCCTCGTGCGCCCGCGCGACCACCCGCTCGAGCAGGAAGCGCAGGCGCTCGGTGCCCTCGAACGTCAGCACCGAATCGATCGATTCGAGCCACTCGCGCGTCTCGGCCGGATCGATGTCGCCGTTGAGCTTGGCCTCTGCTGCCATGACGGCGGTCCCTCCCTGGTTGTCGCGCCTCGTCAATCCGCGGCGTCTTGCATCTCGGTCTGCGGCCGCGCCGCCAGGGCCTCGAGCCCCTTCGGCACCGGCCCGCCGGTCGCCCAGTCGAGCAGGGCTGCGGTATGGACGATCGGGATCCTGGTGCCGGCCGCGATCTGGGTGATGCAGCCGATGTTGCCGGTCGCGATCAGATCGGGGCGCAGGCGCTCGATGTTCGCGACCTTGCGGTCCCTGAGGCTGGACGCGATCGCCGGCTGCAACAGGTTATAGGTCCCGGCCGAGCCGCAGCAGAGATGGCCCTCGGGCACGTCCTTGACCACGAAGCCCGCAGCACTCAGCAACTGTTTCGGCTCGAGGCGGATCTGCTGGCCGTGTTGCATCGAGCAGGCCGAATGATAGGCGACCACCAGATCCGGCACCTCGACCGGCGGCTTCAGACCGAGCTCGGTCATCAGCTCGGTGATGTCCCTGGTGATGGCGCTGATCCGGGCGGCCTTGTCGGCGTACCGAGAATCCTCCCGGAGCATGAACCCATAGTCCTTGACCGTGGTGCCGCAGCCCGACGCGTTGATCACCACGGCATCCAGGCCGTCGCCCTCGAGCTCCCGCCACCAGGCATCGATGTTGGCGCGCGCGGCCCGCAGCGCCGGCCGCTCCTTGCCCAGGTGATGGGTGAGAGCACCGCAGCAGCCGGCGCCGCGCGCGATCACGACCTCGACGCCGTGGCGGGTGAGCAGGCGGACGGTGGTCTCGTTGATCTCGGGCGCCAGCACCTGCTGGGCGCAGCCCGCGAGCAGGGCGACCCGCGCCCGCCGCGGCCCCTCGGCCGGAAACACCTGCGGCCGGTCGACCGGCGAGGGCGCCGGGATGCGCGCCGGCGCCATGCCGACCAGCGTGCGCAGGCGCCCGGGCAGGAAGCGCGCGAGCGGCCTCGCCAGCCAGGCGCCAATCAGGGAAAAACGGAACAGGAACGGGCGCGGCAGCACGGTCGCGAGCAGGCTGCGCAGCAGGCGGTCGGGCAGGGGCCGGGTGTAGGTCTCTTCGATGTGCTTCCGGGCGTGGTCCACCAGATGCATGTAGTGGACGTCGGAGGGGCAGGTGGTCATGCAGGCCAGGCAGGACAGGCAGCGGTCGATGTGCTTGACGACCTCTGCGCTCGCCGGCTTGCTGTTCTCCAGCATGTCCTTGATCAGGTAGATCCGGCCACGCGGGCTGTCGAGCTCGTCGCCGAGCAGGACGTAAGTCGGGCAGGTCGCGGTGCAGAAGCCGCAATGCACGCAGCGCCGCAGAATCGCCGCCGACGAGCGGACCTCCGGATCGCTCAGCTGCTCGGCCGTAAAGACGGTCTGCATCGGCTCCGCCCCTGCGCACGCGCAGCGCGCGCCCGCTCCTCCCCACTTCGCGTCCTAACATCGAGATCCAAGGTGGTCTTGGCAAGCCATCGTGCCTAACATGCGCGGATCGGCAATGCGGGCGGGTTCGATCGGGGGTATCATGGCGGTGACGGCGGGCGGACAGGATCGAAGCGGGTCGCTGCGGGATCGGCTGATCGGCCTGGTCACGAAACGCTCGCTATTGCGCGGGAGCCCGATCAAGCTCGTATCGGGAGGGGAATCCTCCTTTTACTTCAACATGAAGCCGACCGCGTTCGACCCCGAGGGGGCGGCGCTGATCGCCGAGCTGGTGCTGGCCGAGGCCCTGCGCGACGGTGCGGAGCTGGTCGGCGGCCTCGAGATGGGCGCGGTCCCGATCGTCGCCTGCGCCGCCCAGCTGAGCTTCATCCGCGGCCGGCCGATCCAGGGCTTCTTCGTCCGCAAGGCGGCCAAGGAGCACGGCACCCGCAAGATCATCGAAGGCCTGCCCGAGGGCGTCACGATCGCCGGCAGGCGCGCGCTGCTGGTCGACGACGTCACCACCACCGGCGGCTCTGTCCTGCGCGCGGTCGAAGCCGCGCGTGAGGCCGGCGCCGAAGTCCGGACCGTGGTCACGATCGTCGACCGGCTCGAGGGCGCCGAAGCCAACCTCGCCCGCCACGACCTCCGCCTGATCGCGCTGACGACCAGCCGCGACTACGACATCGGGATCTGATCCTCAAGATCCCCGTTGGCTTCGAGCAGTTCAGGGATCAATATCCGCAGCTTGTTCACCAACATCTCCAAGCTCTCGGCTTCGGTCACGAGACCCGGCACATCGTCGCTTTCGGCGACCCAGACCAACGCTTCGTCGTCCCAGGTCGCGGTGACCCTGAACTCCTGGTTCATGTCGACCGAACTCCGATCGGCACCCCGGCTCATAGAGAGGGATTGGCACGCCTGACACAGATAGAGCCGCCCAACCGGACTGTCGATATTTCAAAATATTTCATACCAGGATTTGGGCGGGCTTTCTTGTCTGCGGCGGCTTTTCTGCTACCTTTGCGACAACCACGCCCCAGGCGCGTGGACGCAGGTAGGCGAACCAAAGAGGGCCGCTTTGAAAATCACAGCTGTGCGCGTGCGCAAGGTCCGCGGCACCATGCCGACCGACGGGCCGTTCTGGGAGGAGCGGCTGGTCCGGCCGATCGACATTTATCCGGACTATCGCGCCGAGCACTACCTCGGCGAATACGGCCGCCAGATCGGCGAGCGCGGGCTCGAGATCGAGGCGTTTTTCCTCACGATCGAGACCGATGACGGCGTGAGCGGCATCTCGGGGCCGTTCCGCGAGCCCTGCGCCCACATCGTCGCCACCCAGCTGCGCCCGATCCTGATCGGCAAGGACCCGCTCGCGAGCGAATATCTCTGGGACGTGATACATCGGCTCCTGGTGCACGGCCGCCAGGGCGAGGCGATGTTCGCGATCAGCGTCGTCGACTGCGCCCTCTGGGACCTCAAGGGCAAGTGGCTGGGCCAGCCGGTCTGGCGGGTCCTGGGAGGACCTACCCGAACGGAGATCCCCGCATACGCCAGCATGCTGGGCTACGCCGTGCTCGATGCCGGGCGCGTGCGCGAGCGCGCGCTGATGGCCAAAGAGCAGGGCTACCGCGCCCAGAAATGGTTCTTCCGCCACGGGCCGATGAGCGGGGCAGACGGCCTGAAGAAGAACGTCGAACTGGTCCGCACGCTGCGCGAGACCCTGGGCGACGACGACCAGATCATGCTCGACTGCTGGCAGAGCTTCGACTTTCCCTACCTCCTGAAGCTCGCGGAGCGGATCGAGGAGTACCGCCCCTGCTGGCTCGAGGAGGTGGCGATGCCGGATCGCATCGAGACCTATCGGCGGTTCAAGGAAAAGTCGAACATCCCGCTCGCCGGCGCCGAGCACGACTATACCCGCTGGGGCATGCTGCGCTTCATCGAGAAGGGCGCGCTCGATGTCTACCAGCCCGACCCCTACTGGTGCGGCGGCCTGTCCGAGACCCTCAAGATCGCGGCGCTGACCACGACCCATGACCTGATCTGCATCCCGCACGGCCACTCGACGCCGGTCAACGCCACCTTCTCGGCGCTGCAGTCGCCGATCCACACCCCCTACCAGGAGTTTCTGGTCAAGTGGAACGCGGTCCACCAGTTCTGGTTCGAGACCCCGCTCGAGCCGCAGAACGGCATGATCCGCCTGCCCGAGTTCGCGGGGTTGTGCCCGCCGCTCGACGAGGCCAAGATCGAGGCCAGCGAAGAACTCTGAGCCGGCCGCACCCGCAGCTCGGCATCGCCGCGACCGGCTCAGGGTTCCAATGACCGCAATCAGGGAGAAAGCATGATGTTCCGGTTGAACCGTCGCCGCACGCTGCAGGGCCTGGGAGCCGCGCTCGCCGGCAGCACGATGCTCGGCCGCTGGCGGCCGGCAGAGGCCAAGCTCGCGGTCGCCGATCCGACCCCGCCCGACTATCCGATCGAGAAGGGTGCGAAATTGCGCGTGCTCCGGCCGTCCAAGTTCGTCCAGGGCGACGAGGACCTGTTCAACGCCAATACCAAGAAGTTCACCGACAAGTACGGCGTCGAGGTCAAGGTCGACAACCAGAGCTGGGAGGACCTGCGGCCACTGACCTCGGTCTCGGCCAACGTCGGCTCCGGCCCGGACCTCGTGCTCGCCTGGCAGGAGGACCCGCAGCTGTTCGCCGACAAGCTCCTGGTGCTCAACGACCTCGCCGCCTACCTCGGCGAGAAGTATGGCGGCTGGTTCCCGGTCGCCGAGATCTACGGCAAGAGCGCCACCACCCACGACTGGGTGGCGCTGCCCTTCGGCGGCGGCGGCGCCACCATGGTCTACCGCGGCTCCTGGCTGAAGGCGGCGGGCTTCGACGGCGTGCCCAAGGATTTCCCGGGCTTCCTCGAGCTCTGCAAGGCGCTGCAGAAGGACAAGCATCCGGTGGGCTTCGCGCTCGGTCATGCGGTCGGCGATTCCGGCTGGACCGACTGGGCGCTATGGGGCTCCGGCGGTGCTTTGATCGACGAGCAGTCGAAGGTGATCCTCAACAGCCCCGAGACCATCGAGGCGCTGAACTACGCAGCGGAGCTCTACAAGACCTTCATCCCGGGCACGCTGTCCTGGCTCGATCCGTCCAACAACAAGGCGTTCATCGCCGGCGACCTCGGCCTCACCAGCAACGGCATCTCGATCTACTACGCCTGCAAGACCTCCAAAGATCCCGAAGACCCGGGCGCTCGCCGACGACATCCAGCACGCCTCCTTCCCGATCGGCCCGGTCGGCTTCCCGACCCAGGGCGTGCTGGTGATCAACGCGATCATCTTCGCCTACACCCCCTACCCCAATGCGGCGCGCGAATACCTGCGCTTCATGATGGAGGAGGAGCAGTACGCCGCCTGGCAGGAGGCGAGCCTCGGCTACTGGTGCCACCCGCTCCAGGCCTACGACAACAACCCGGTGTGGACCGAGGACCCGAAGGCGACGCCCTATCGCGACGTCATGCGCAACGCCCTGCCGCAGAGCTACAAGGGCCCGCCGAGCGAGGCCTCGGCCGCGGTCAAGGCCGACTTCGTCACGGTCGACATGTTCCAGAGCGTGTGCGTCGGCCAGTCGACCGCTCAGGATGCGGCCGCCGAGGCCGAGCGCCGCGCCAAGCGCTACTTCCGAAGCTGACGCATTCGCGATTTCGCCCGGACCGACCCGCGCAGGCCCGCCCTGCGCGGGCGCGGGGCCGCCTGCGCTTGGTCTCGGGCTGGATGCGCCACATGTGTCGCTCGGCGCCCGGGGCTGTGCACTTGGGAGCGCGGCACGGATCAGGGTCGGATCAAGGCGGCATCAATCATCGGGCCAGGGAAATCGCGGGTCACGCGGCAAGACTCGACGAGATGGAGGACGGGTGGATCGGCTGGAGGCCGGTCGCCCGGACCGTCGCCCGCTGGAAAGTCAAAGAGGCGACACCATGCGCCACTCGAAAATGAAACATGCGACAGGGGACGCGCCAGAATCGACCGAATCTGAGTTATCGCTGTGATCTTGGCCGCATCAATTCAGTAAGGATGGTGAAGGATCAACTTTCGGCGCGCCGTTTCGAGCGACTTGTACTACCGAGCGCGGGAGACCCGGGAACCGACCGCTGCTGCCGCTCTGGCCCTGCAGCCGCCGCTATTCCGCGGGCGTCACCGAGCGCCCGCGCAGCGCCTGCTCGAGGGCGCGCTCGATCGCCCCGATCGGGTGGGTGAAGCGGGCCAGAAGATCGTACAGCACGGGCGTGACGATCAGGGTCAGCGCCGAGGCGATGCCGAGGCCGCCGATCACCACGATGCCGATCGCACTCCGGCTCTCGGCGCCGGCGCCGGTCGCCAGCGCGAGCGGCACCGCGCCCAGGATGGTCGAGACCACGGTCATCACGATCGGGCGCAGCCGCAGCACCGAGGCCTCGACCACCGCGTCCCGGATCGGACGGCCCTGATCGCGCAACTGGTTCGCGAACTCGACGATCAATATGCCGTTCTTGGCCATCAGGCCGATCAACAGGATGATCCCGATCTCGCTGTAGATGTTGAGGGAGTTGCCGGTCAGCCAGAGCGACAGCAAGGCACCCGAGACCGCGAGCGGCACCGAGAGCATGATGATCAGGGGGTGGACGAAGCTCTCGAACTGGGCCGCGAGCACGAGGAACACGATCAGCAGTGCCAGGCCGAAGGTGACCGCGACCCCGCTCGAGGTCTCGAGGAACTGCTGCGACTGGCCGGCGAAGCCGACCGCCGCCTCGGGCGGCAGGGTCTCCGCCGCGACCGCGCTGCATGAAACGGATCGCGGAGCCGAGATCGTAGCCGTCGGCGAGCGCGGCTGAGATGGTGATCGAGGGCAGGCGGTTGTAACGCCGGAGCGCCGGGGCGTCGGCACCCTCGTTGAGATGGACCAGCGCCGCCAGCGGCACCAGCTCGTTGCCGGTGGTCGAGCGCACGAAGATGTTGGCGAGATCGGTCGGCGTCCGCCGGTCCTCGGCCCGCGCCTGCACGATCACCGGATATTCGCGGCCGCGATCGACGTACTCGGTGATCTCGCGCGAGGCGAGCATGGTCTGCAGGGTCCGGCCAATGGTCTCGGCGCCGATGCCGAGGTCGTCCGCCTTGTCACGGTCGATCAGGACATCGAACTGGGGCTGGTTCTCCTCGAAGTCGCTCTCGACGTTGAGCAGGCCCGGGTTGGCCTCGGCGCGGTCCATGATCGCCTGGCTCCAGCGCTTGACGTCCTGGTAGTTCGGCCCGCCGACCACCAGCTGCAGCGGCGTCCGGCTGCCGCCGAGCCCGAGACCGGCCGGACTGGCCGGGAACGCCTGCACCCCGGGCAGGGCCGAGAGCGCGGGGATCAGCGGCCGCAGGATCGCCTGCTGGTCGCGCGTGCGCTGGCTCCAGGGCACCAGCCGCGCGACCACGACCGCCCGATGCGGCTGGCCGCTGCGGCCGACGATCGTGTAGATCCGCGCGACCTCGCCGCTGGCCCGCAGCGGCTGCAGGATCGTCTCGACCTTGCGCACCTCGGCGTCGGTATAGGCGATGGTGGCACCCTGCGGCGCGGTCACCGGCACGAAGAACACGCCGCGATCCTCGAGCGGCGTCAACTCCTGCGGCAGCGCGCGGTACAGCCCCCAGGAGGCGCCGGCCATGAGGGTCGCGATCAGCAGCACGAGGATCGGCGCGTCGAGGGCGCGCGTGAGCAGCGCCGCGTAGCCCCGGGTCGCGAGCCGCAGCCCGCGTTCGATCAGCCGGCCGACAGCGCCGCGCTCCTCGGCGCCCCTCAGCAGCTTGGTGCAGAGCGCCGGACAGAGCGTGAGCGCCACCAGCATCGAGATCAGGACCGCGACCGCGAGCACGAACCCGAATTCGGTGAACAGCCGCCCCGCGCGACCCTCGAGGAACGAGATCGGCACGAACACCGCGGTCAGGGTCAGCGAGGTCGCGATCACCGCGAAGGTCACCTGGCGGGCGCCGAGCACGCCCGCGACCAGCGGGCTCTCGCCGAGCTCGATCCGGCGCTGGATGTTCTCGAGCACTACGATCGCGTCGTCGACCACGATGCCGATCGCCAGGATCAGAGCCAGGAGAGTCAGCACGTTGATCGAGAAGCCGAGCGCGTAAATGCCGGTGAACGCGCCGATGACGGCGACCGGAATCGTGACCGCCGGCACCAGGGTCGCGCGCGCCGAGGCGAGGAACGCGAAGATCACCAGCACGACCAGCGCGACCGCGATGCCGAGCGCGCGCACCACCTCGTGGATCGACTGGTTGATGAACACCGCGTCGTCGGAGCCGATCTCGATGTCCATGCCCTCGGGCAGGGTCGGGCGGATCAGATCGAGCTGGGCGCGCACGCGGTTCGAGATCGCGATGGTGTTGGCCTGCGACTGCCGGAGCACCGCGACGCCCACGGCGTCGCGCCCGTCGGAGCGGACCATCGTCTGGTCGTCCTCGACCCCGCGCACGACCGAGGCGATGTCGCCGAGCCGGACCGGGTAGCCGTCGACCCGCTCGAGGACGATGTCCGCGAACTGCTTGGGGGTCGATAGCCGGGTGTCGGTGCGGACGATGAACTGGCGCAGCGTCGACTTGAGCTCGCCGGCCGGCAGCTCGACGTTGTTGCGCTCGAGCGCGCTCTCGACGTCGTCGACCGTGAGGTTGCGCGCCGCCATCGCCCGCCGGTCGAGCCAGATGCGGATCGCGTAGCGCCGCTCGCCGTACACCTGGACCTGAGCGACGCCGTCCAGGGTCGCGAGCCGGTCGACGATGAAGCGCTCGGCGAAATCGGTGATCTCGGCCGGGGTCATCCGATCGCTGGTGATCGCGATCCGCATCACCGGGTCGGAATTGCTGTCGTTCTTGGTGATCTGCGGGTCGTCGATCTCGGCCGGCAGCTTGGAGCGCACCCTGGCCACGGCGTCGCGCACGTCGTTCGCCGCCTCGTCCATCTGACGGCCCGGCTCGAACTCGATCACCGTCCGGGCGCCGCCGCGCTGGCTGGTGGAGCCGATGCTCTTGACCCCGGCGATGCCGGCGATCACGCCCTCGATCGGCGCGCTGATGTCGGTATCGACGATCTCGGGCGCCGCGCCGGTGTAGCCCGTGCTGACGCTGATGATCGCGGCATCGACGTCCGGCAGCTCGCGAATCGGCAGCCGCAGCAGCGACGCGATCCCCAGGACCACGATCAGGATGCTGAGCACGGCCGCGAACACCGGCCGCTTGATGCAGAAATCGGACAGGCTCATCGGTCGCCCGGAGACGCCTCCGCAGCCGCCGCCGCGGCATCGCCCGCCAACGTGACCGCGACCCCGTCGCGCAGACGCTGCAGGCCGCTGCGGACGATCACATCGCCGGCCGCGAGCCCGCCCAGCACCTCGACCGTGCCGGCCTCCCGCTGGCCGAGCCGCACCTCCCGCCGCTGCGCGCGCTCGTCCCGCAGCTTGAACACATAGGTGCTGTCGCCCTCGGCCAGCACCGCCTGCTCGGGGATCAGCACCGCCGGCCGCTCCTCCAGGGTCACGGTCACGTGCATGAACATGCCGGCGGGCAGCACGAGGTCGGGGTTGGGCATCACCGCGCGCACGCGGAACGCCCGCGAGACCTGCCCGATCCGGGTGTCGATGGTGGCGATCCGGCCCTCGAAGGTCCGGCCCGGGAACGCCGCGGTGGTGGCGGCCACCTGCTGGCCCGGGCGCAGCTGACCGTAGTAGATCTCCGGCACGCTGAACTCGATCTCGAGCTCGGCCAGATCGTCGAGGGTGGTGAGCACGGTGTCGTTGCCGACCCGTGCGCCCACGTCGACCCGGCGCATCCCGACCACGCCCGCGAACGGCGCCCGCACGGTGCGATCCGCAAGCTGCTTCTCGGCCGCGGCGAGCCGGGCGTTGGCGCCGTCGAAGGCCGCCTGCAGCCCGTCGACGGTCGCCTGCGCGACCGTGTTGTTGGCCCTGAGTTTCTGGGCGCGCTCGAGCGCCAGCCCGGCCTCGCGCAGCGCGGCCTGCGCCTCGCGGACCGCGGCCTGCTCCATGCGGTCGTCGAGCCGGATCAGCACCGCGCCGGCCTCGACCTGCTGGCCCGGCTGCAGGTCGATCTCGGCGACCCGGCCGGCGCTCAGCGCGACGATGTCGACCGCCTGGCGCGCCAGCGTGGTGCCGACCGCCTCGATCCGGTCGCGCATGGTGCCGGCCGCGGCGGTCGCGACCTCGACCGGCACGGCGCTCGGGCCCCGGCCGACCGCGGCCACGGCCTCGCCGTCGACCGACATGCGATGATAGGCAAAGCCGCCGGCAGCAGCGATCAGCAGCAGAACGCCGCCGATCAGGATCTGCTTGCCTATCGACACGGCCTCACTCCCGGCCCGGACCACCCACGTGCGCCCTGCGCCCGGAGGCCGGTCCACCGTCTGGCCTGCGCCGGCCGGCGAGCGGCCGGACGCGAAGCCCTCCGCTTGGGCTTAACTAAGCATTGCGCAGGGTCGCGGTCCACATCTGTTCGCATCCCGCCCGCCGCGCCCACACATTAGCGCGTCGAGCTGCGGATCAGCATCAGCCGGTTGGTGCCCGATTCGGGCGCGAACACCTCGCCCGGGCGGCCCAGGATCTGACGGACCTCGGCGCCCGAGGCGCTGCCCGCGAAACGGGTGAAGGTTTCGGTTTCCGGGTCGAAGCGGAGCACCGCGTTGGCGCCGAAATCGCTGAGCCAGACCATGTCCCGCTGGTCGACGTAGATCGCGTAGGCGCGGGGCGCCTTGCCCGGCAGCTTCCAGCTGCGCCAGGCGCCGCTCGAGGGCGTGTAGCGGCTGACCTGGCCGGCGTTCCATTCGCTGACCCAGACGTTGCCCTTGGAGTTGGCCCAGACCCGCCTGGCCCCCTGACCGGGCGTCGGCGGCTCGATCACGGTGGCCTCGCCGGTCCTGGGGTCGATGTGGCCGACGTAGTTGCCGGCGAGCGAGGCAAAATAGACCTCGCCGTCGGGGGTCGCCGTGATGCCGTAGGGACCGCGCCCCTTCGGGGCCTCGAACACCCGCAGCGCCCCGCTCGCCGGATCGAGCCGGCCGTAGATGCCGCTCTGGCCGGTGAACCAGAGGATGCCGCGGCGATCGAAGACGGCGGTGTTGAGATTGGCGGACTCGGCGCCCGCGGGCAGCGGATAGACGGTGACCTTGCGCGAGCCGGGGTCGAAGCTCACGATCGCGTTCTGGCCGCCGTCGGTGATCCAGGCCTTGCCGTCGGGCCCGGCGATCACGCCGTGCGGCGCCGAGACATCGCCGAGCGGCACCTGCTCGAGAGCACCGGTCGCCGGATCGAGGATGCCGAGCGCGCCCTGCGCCTGCGCGGTGTACCAGATCTTGCCGTCGGGTGCCGGTGCCGCATCGTGCGGGTGGGCGCCAGCCGGCAGATCGAAGACCACCACCTGGTCCGAGGCGTGCGCCGGCGCGGCCGCGAGCGCCGCCACCACCATCAAGCCGGTCCAGGTGCAGGTGCGCATCGTCCTCCCTCCCTCACCCTCAGCTCGCAAGGTGTCGCTTCAGGAACTCGAGCGTGCGTGACCAGGCGAGCTCGGCCGCCGCCTTATCGTAGCGCGCCGCGTTGGTGTCGTTGTGGAAGGCGTGGTTGGCCCCCTCGTACATATAGATCGTGTAGTCGACCTGGTTGGCCTTGAGCGCGCTCTCGTAGGCCGCGATGCCGGCGTTGGTCCGCTGGTCGAGCCCGGCGTAGTGCAGGAGCAGCGGCGCCTTGATCCTGGCGACCTCGTCGCTCGCCGGCTGACGGCCATAGAAGGCGACCACGGCATCGACGGCGGGCGAGTTGACCGCGACCTGGTTCGCGAGCGCGCCGCCCCAGCAGAAGCCGACCACGCCGACCTTGCCGTTGGTCCGGTCCCCGGTCCGAAGGAACGCGACCGCGGCCACCGCATTGGCCACGGTCTGCCCCGGATCGAGCCGGGCGATCATCCGGCGCGCCTCGTCCTCGTCTGTGGGCGTGCCGCCGAGCGGCGAGAGGAAATCCGGGGCGAGCGCGACGAAGCCCGCGAGCGCGGCGCGCCTGGCGACGTCCTCGATGTAGGGGTTGAGGCCGCGGTTCTCGTGCAGCACGACGACGCCCGGCAGCTTGCCGCTCACGTCCGCCGGGCGCGCCAGATACGCCGTCACCTCGCCGCTCGCCCCCGGCAAGGTGATCCGCTCGGTCCCGAGGCGGGCGTCATCCGCCGCGACCACCGCCGCCTGGGCATAGTTACAACGCAGGAGCGGCAACAGCGCCGCGGCTGCGGCGGTTCCGCCCGCCAGCGCCCTCAGCCGGTCCAAGAATACCCGCCGATCGAGGCGCGCGTGGGTGTAGTCATCGTAGAGATCGATGATGTCCTGACGCATGCTCTGCCTCCCCATGCTGCGCACAATGCGTTCGGCCGCGGCCCGCCGCCGTGGCGCCGGCGGCGGGCGCGGCGTAGGGGGCGCCGATCAGCCCTTGTCGCCGCCGCAATCACCGCCTCGGCCGCCAGCCCGGCCGTGCATCCGCCCTTGCATCCGGTCGTGGAACCCCTGACGCAGCTCGTCCTCGGTCACCTGGCCGTCGCCATTGGTATCGAACCGCTCGACCACGTGGCTGAAGCGCGCCGTGAACTCGTCCTTGGTCACCGCCGCATCGCCGTCCGTGTCGAGCCCCTGGAAGGAGCGCACCATGGCCCGGTGCATGGCGTCCAGCCAGAGTGCCTGGTACTCGTCCAGGGACAGCTTGCCATCGCCATTCTTGTCGAACGCCGCGAAGCGATCCTGGCGGACCTGGTCGATCTCGACCTGGGTCAGCTTGCCGTCGTGATTGGTGTCGAACTTCTCGAACAGGCCCTCGACAAAGCCGCCATTGGGGCCCGGGCCGTGATGCCAGCCGCAGCCGCCCTCATCGGCCAGGCTGGCGCCCGCGAAGGTGGAGACGCCGAGCGCGATCGCGCCGGTTGTCAGCAGAAGCTTGGTCGTCCTGGTCATCTTTGAACCTCGTGGGTTGCCGTCGTTCCGATGACCTGCATGGAAGCAAATAAACGTCAGGGAAGTTCGTCACACCCAGCCTGAAAGTGTCGGCAAGTGTGCCAGCCGCCAACCCTGACATCGTTTGATACATTTTCCCGGCGTGGCCGGTGCCCGGCAGGATGCCGGTTGTGCCGCCGTCGATCGGGCCAGGGCGGAGCGCCCCTTAGTGAGCGGCGCTCGCCGACGGCGCCGGCGCCGTAAAGATCCGCTCGTCCTCGATCCACTTCGCGATCGCATCGGCGACGATCTGGTTGCCGAACGGGTTGAGGTGCATGTCGGCGCGATAGAACGGCCGCTGCTCCTGCCCGAGCTCGCGGAACACCGGGTAGAGATCCAGAACCGGGAGCTGCCGCGATTCGAGCCCGGACCTCACCTCCCCGATGAGACGGAGGATGTCCGGAAAGGCCTCGGCGCCATAGATCTCCTCCTTGCTCGGCACCAGGACGACGAGGAAGCGAGCGCCCTCTGCCTCGACCTCGGTCCGCAGCTGTTCCAGGGGCTTGAAGAAGACCTCGCGGATGTCCGGCGTCCCCGGGCGGTCGATGCCTTCGGCGAGGCGCTTCTGGTCGCGCGTCGACAGGAAGATCTCGTCGCCGTTCGGAAAACTGACCAGCTCGCGCATGTTCTCATGGCCGAACAGCGCCCTGACGCGTCGGTAGCTGGCCCGCAACAGGTAGGACTTAGCCAGCTGGTCCCTGACGAAGCCCGCGACGCGCGCCATCATGGAGGGGATCACCGGCGGACCGCTCGGGTGGGTCTCGCTGAACTCGAAGCGGTAGTGGGTGTAATCCGGATCGGGTCGGTTCTCGCGGAGCCAATGGTCGAATTCCAGCGAGTTGTCGATGTCCCAGACCGGCCAGAGAACCACGACGACCAGTTTCGGCTCGAGAGGCAGAGCGTACCTGCGGTAAATCCGGTACTCATGCCCGCTCCCGGCGCCGGGCAGGGCGAAATTCTCGACCGTCCGGTCGCCGAGACGTTGCTCGAGCAGGGTGGTGAACTGCCCGCCCATGCCGACCCCCCGCCCGTCCAGCAAGGAGTTGCCGAGCACCGCGACGTCGACCCGGCTCGGCCAGGGCTCCGGGTTCGGGAAGCCGGCATGGTCGGTCTGGAACGTGTAGGTGTAGTCGAGCGTCTCGATGACATCGCGACGCGACGGCTCGAGCAACGCTCCGAGCTCCGGGTCCGGAGTGTAGTACTCTAAGCTCTCCTCCGTCTGCATCCGGATCAGGTTCTGGGAGCCGCCTGCTCCCGGGTCCAGGCGCAACAGGACCTCGCCGGCGATCCCGAGCACCAACAGCGCCGCAAACGCGACGCCGAGCCGGCGTGCCCAGCCTGACCAGGGGGATCTCGCGGGGCGTGTCATCCGGGTCATCAGAATGCTGCCTTCCGGATCAACGGCCGAACGATGTGGAACTTCGCGCGCCTGCACTCTATCGGTTCGGGGGGAGGCAACGCAAGCGATCTGGGGCTCACCGGACACCACCAGCGCGCGCGCCCTTGATCGAGGCCGCGAGGCCGGGCCTGCGCTCTTCGAGCCGCCTGGGCGATCGACGGCGCATCGACGGTTTGCCCACGAGCAGGTGCTCCGCGACCATCGCCGATGGCAGTTGGGTTCACCGCGGGACCGCGGCCGTGCGCCCCAGGGGCGACGGCTCGCCATCGGCTCGGACGCCGGCAAGCGTCAGCTCCTCGGCGCGGTGGCAGCGGGCGAGATGCCCGGCCGCCAGCTCGCGGAGCGCTGGCTGCTCGCTCCGGCAGCGCGGGATCGCATAGGCACAGCGGGGGTGGAAGTGGCAGCCCGCCGGCGGGTTGGCGGGGTCCGCGACCTCGCCCTTGGGCAGGATCCGCCGCGAGCGCCGTCTCGGATCGGGCACCGGCACCGCCGACAGCAGCGCCTCGGTGTAGGGATGCAAGGGGCGCGCGAACAGCAGGGCGGTCGGCGCCAGCTCGACGATCTTGCCGACGTACATGACCGCGACCCGGTCGCTGACGTGCTTCACCACCGAGAGGTCGTGGGCGACGAACAGGTAGGTGAGGCCGAGCCGGTCCTGGAGGTCGAGCAAGAGGTTGACGATCTGCGCCTGGACCGAGACGTCGAGTGCTGAGACCGGCTCGTCGGCGACGATCAGCGCCGGGTTGAGGGCGAGCGCGCGGGCGATCCCGATCCGCTGCCGCTGGCCGCCCGAGAAGGCGTGCGGGAAACGGTTCATGTAGGCGGCCGGCAGCTGCACCAGATCGAGCAGCTCGCGCACGCGCCGCCGGCGCTCCTCGAGCGCGCGCACGCCGTTGACCAGGAGCGGCTCGGCGATGATGTCGGTGATCGTCATGCGCGGGTTCAGTGACGAAAACGGGTCCTGGAAGATCATCTGCATCTGGCGCCGCAGCGGCCGCAGCTCCGGCTTGGGCAGCGCCGCGACGTCGACCTGGTTGCCCGCCTCGGTCCGAAAACGGATGGCACCCGCGGTCGGCTGCAGCGCGCGCAGGATGCAGCGCGCCGTGGTGGTCTTGCCGCAGCCGCTCTCGCCGACCAGGGAGACGGTCTCGCCGCGGTGGATCTCGAAGCTCACGTCGTCGACCGCGCGCACGTGGCCTGCCACCCGGCGCCAGAGGCCACGGTGGATCGGGAACCATTTCTGCAGGTGCTCGACCTCGAGGATGGTCGGCGCCGTGCTCACCCGGCCTCCTCCACGAGGCTCGGCACCGGTGCGCTCGCACCCGATCTGTCCTGGACGTACAGAAAGCAGCTCACCTCGCGGCGGGCGCCGAGCGCCACCGCGGCCGGCAGGCCGCGCTCGCAGACGCCTTTGATCGCATCGGGGCAGCGGGGATGGAAGGGGCAGCCCTGCGGCCGGTTGTAGGGGTGCGGGATCGAGCCCTCGATGGTCAAAAGACGCGCGCGCGGCGTCGCCAGCACGCTCGGGATCGAGCGCAGCAGCGAGCGCGTGTAGGGGTGCGCAGGCTCGTGGAAGATCGCATCGACCGGGCCGCGCTCGACGTCCCGGCCGAGGTACATGACCACGACGTCGTCGGTCATCTCGGCGATCACGCCCATGTCGTGGGTGATCAGGATCACCGCGAGGCCGCGCTCCTGCTGGAGCTTCCGGATGAGATCGAGAATCTGCGCTTGCGTCGTGACGTCGAGCGCGGTGGTCGGCTCGTCGGCGATCAGGATGCGCGGCTCGGCGGCGAGTGCGAGGGCGATCATGACCCGCTGGCGCAGGCCGCCCGAGAGCTCGAAGGAGTAGCTGTCGACGCGCCCTGCCGGCTGCGGAATGCCGACCATGGTCAAGAGCTCGACCGCGCGCGCGCGCGCCGCCCGCTTCGAGAGATCGCCGTGCAGGCGGATCGCCTCGATCAGCTGGTTGCCGATCGTGTAGAAGGCCGAGAGCGAGCTCATCGGCTCCTGGAAGACGTAGCCGATCTCGCCGCCCCTGATCGCGCGCATCTCCTGGCCCTGGCCATCGAGCCTGACCAGGTCCGTGACCCGGCCGCCCGCCCGGCGCAGCAGGATCTGGCCGGCCTCGACCCGGCCCGGGCGTTCGACGATCCTGAGGATCGAGCGCGCGGTCACGCTCTTGCCGCAGCCGCTCTCGCCGACGATCCCGAGCGTGCGCCCGGGCTCGAGGTCGAAGGAGACATCGTCGACCGCGCGCACGACGCCCTCGTCCTGGTGGAACCAGGTCCGCAAGCCCCGCACGCTGAGGATCGGCTCAGCCATAGGGATCGGCCGCGTCCCGGAGGCCGTCGCCTAAGAAGTTGAAGGCGAGGATGACCACGATCACCGGTATGGCGGCGATCAGGAGCCAGGGTGCGATGCCGAGCGCCTGGATGTTCTGGGCGTCCTGGAGCAGCACGCCCCAGCTGATCGCGGGCGGGCGCAGCCCGAGGCCGAGGAAGGAGAGCGTGGTCTCGCTGATGATCATGGCCGGCAGTGCCAGGCTGATCGCGGCGATGATGTGCGAGAGGAAGGAGGGCACCATGTGGCGGAAGATGATCCTGAGGCGCGAGGCACCGGCAAGCTCGGCCGCGGTCACGAAGTCCTCCTCGCGAAGGGCGAGAAAACGGCCGCGGACCACGCGCGCGAGCTCGGTCCAGCCGATCAGCGAGATGATCAGCGTGATCGCGAGGTAGACCTGGAGCACGCTCCAGCTCGACGGCAGGGCGGCCGCGAGCCCCATCCACAAGGGGATGGTCGGGATCGAGCGCAGGATCTCGATCAGGCGCTGGATCGCCGTGTCGATCCAGCCGCCCAGCAGGCCCGAGACGCCGCCCAGCAGGACGCCGAGGAACAGGGAGATCGTGACGCCCGCGAGCCCGATGACCAGCGAGGTGCGGGTCGCGAGCATCAGCCGCGACCAGAAATCGCGCCCGAGCTGATCGGTGCCGAGCAGGAACAGGGCGTCGGTCGGCGCACCCCGGTCGAGCCCGATCAGGTGCCGGCTGGTCGGGATCAGGCCGAGCAGATTGTAGGAAAAACCCTCGGCGAACAGCTTCAGATAGCGCTTGTCGGCCGGGTCGGGGAGGTAGATCAGCTTGAAGGTCTTGAGGTCGCGCTTGCCCTTGAGCGCGTAGACGTGGGGCCGGAAGCTGCCGTCCGCATCGAACCAGTGAATTGCCTGCGGCGGGATGTAGCTGCGCGCGGCCTCGGTCGCGTAGGGGCTGGCGGTCGCGAGGAAATCGGCGAGCAGAGCCACCAGGTAGAACAGGGCGACGATCACGCCGCTTGCGACCGCCACCTTGTGCTTCTTGAAGCGCCACCAGGTGAGCTGGAGCTGGGTCGCGACCGCGATCTTCTCCTCGGCCAGGGTGGCCGCCGGCGCGCTTGCCGCCTCGATGACGGTGCTCATCCCTGCAGCCCCGCCCGGATGCGCGGGTCGATCCACATCAGCACCAGATCGGAGAGGAAGGTGCCGATCACGGTGAGCACGCCGAGCAGGAGGACGATCGCGCCGGCGAGGAACATGTCCTGGGCGACCAGCGCGCGCAAAAGGACCGGCCCGATCGTCGGCAGCGAGAGGACCAGGGAAACGACGATGCTGCCCGAGACCACGAACGGCAAAAGGTAGCCGATCGTGCTGGCGAACGGGTTGAGCGCCGCGCGCACCGGATATTTGACGATCACGCGCCATTCCTGGAGGCCGCGGGCGCGGGCGGTGGTGACGTAGGGCCGGCGCAGCTCATCCAAGAGGTTCGCACGCATGATCCGGATCAATTGCGCGGTGCCCGCGAGCGCCAGGATCAGCGCCGGCAGCGGCAGATGCACCGTCAGGTCCCAGACCTTGGCCCAGGACCAGGGCTTGAGCGCATACTCCGGCGAGAACAGGCCGCCGATGTTGGCATTGAAGAAGCGGAAGCCCAGGTACATGATGATCAGCGCGAGCAGGAAGTTCGGCACCGCGAGCCCGACAAAACCGACAAACGTGAAAATATAATCGGCGATCGAATACTGGCGGACCGCCGAATAGATCCCGATCGGCAAGGCGATCCCCCAGGTCAGGATGATCGCGGCGATCGAGATCACGATCGTGAGCCAGAGGCGGTCGCCGATCACCTCGGTGACCGGCCGGTTCCATTCGAGCGAGACGCCGAAGTCGCCGCGGACGACGCGCGAGATCCATTTCCAATACTGGACCCAGACGGGCTGGTTAAGGCCGTACTGCGCGCGCATCGCCTCGGCCTCCTGGGCGCTGACCATTGAGCCGGAGGACGAGAGCCTGGCGATGTAGCTGTCGACGAAGTCGCCGGGCGGCAGCTGGATGATCGCAAAGGCGACCACCGAGATCGCCCAGATCGTGGCGATCGCGAGCAGGAGGCGGCGCCCGATGTAGCCGATCATGGCAGAGGCGCCCCCGGGCCGGCCGGTCCGGGGGCTCGCTCCGAGCTTACTCCTTGTAGTACCAGGTCTCCGGATGCGCCCCGCCCGGCGTCCGGCAGTGCTGGGCGATGCAGTTGCGGTCGGGGATGTTGCCCAGTTTGTTGGACACCAGGCGGACGCCCATCAGCGCCGGCGACTGGCCGACCGTGCCGATGCCGTACTGCTGGTCGATCAGGATCTTCCAGATCTCCTTGGCGGTCTCGATCCGTTGTTCCGACTTTTGGCCGGCAGCACTGCTGAACAGATCGTAGATCTTGAGCAGGTTGGGATCGTCCGGCTTGCGCCCGAGCTTGCCGCCCGAGGCGAACCACTTGGCGAACTCCGGCCCCATGAACGCCTCGGTCGGGTCGACCGGAATGGCATGCCGCGGGAACAGGTAGAGCAGCTCGGTGCCGCCATTGTTCCAGACCATGATCTGGTGCTGGTTGGCCTGGGTGCGCGTGAACGCGAGCGAGCGCTCGGTATCCTTGACGTCGGCCTGGATGCCGACCTTGCGCCACTGGTCGGCCACCATCTCGCTGATCTTGGGCCAGGGCAGGAACGCCTGGACCGCCTGGACCTCGAGCCGGAGCCGCTGGCCGTTGTCGGTGCGCAGCCGGAAGCCCTCGGCATCCTTCTTGTCGAGGCCGATCGCATCGAGCATCTGGTTGGCCTTGGCGGGGTCGTAGGTCGACCACTTCTCGCGCCAGCCCGGGCCCGGGAAATAGGGCAAACTCTCGCCCGGCGCCGGCGAGCCCGGGGTCGCGACGCCCAGCCAGAAGGTCTGGTTGAGCTGGTCCCGGTCGATCGCCAGCGACAGCGCGCGCCGGAAGTCGGTATTGGTCAGCCACTTCGCGATCTCGGGATCGGCATCGTAGCTCTGGTTGAACTGATAGATCGCGTCGGCGCCGTTGAAGGCGAGGTCGAGGTGGACCTTGTAGTTGCCTTTTTCCTGATTCTCGAGGATCACCGGCAGCTTGCCGAGGTCGACGTGGCGCTCCTGCAAATCGTAGTCGCCGGCGATCGCCCGCAGATTCAGGACCTCGAGGTCCTCGGCCAAGGTCATGACCACGCCGTCGAGATAGGGCAGCTGGTTGCCCTCGGTGTCGACCGCCCAGTAATAGGGATTACGCTCCATTACCCAGGTCGGGTTGTTGATCGGCTTGACCGTGCGGAACGGCCCGAGCACCGGCAATTCCGGATTGAGCGTCCAATCCTTCTTGAAGTGGAGAAAAGCGACCCAGTTGTCGTAGCCGGCGGCCTTGGCGGCGGCGTTGGCGGCGTCGACCCCGCCCGCGTATTTGGGCAGGTACTGCTTCAGGTAATGCGCCGGCGCATAGGCGCCGTAGCTGCGCTTTTCCGACTGGCGCACCGCCTGCCCGCCGCCGATCAGGGTGTCGCCCATCATCAGGTCTTCGAACAGATAGAACGGCACGTCGAACTCGAAGTTGACGGTGAAGTCGTCGACCTTGACGATCCGCCCGGGCTTGCCCGAGGGAGTCATGTCCGGGATGCCGGTCGGCACGATGTCCTTGTTGTTGTAGATGTCCTCGAACCAGAAGACGAAGTCGTCGGCGGTGAACGGCGCCCCGTCCGACCACTTGAGGCCCTTCCTGAGATAGAGCGTATAGGTCTTGCCGTCGTCGCTCATCTTCCAGCCTTTGGCGAGCGAGGGCCGGGGGACGTTGCCGGTCTCGTCGACCAGGATCGGCCGGTCGGAGGCCTGGATGCGATTGCCGTTCTCGTTGTCGCCGGGGCCGGTGAAGCCGCGGTGCCAGATGCCGCCGTACTTGCCGATCTCGTGCACCGGCTGGATCACCATCAGGTCCTCCGGCAGGCGCTGCTCGACCGGCGGCAGTTTTCCCTGTTTGACCAGTTCGGCCAGCGCCGGCGCTTCATGGAACGTGGTCGGCCACTTTGAGCGGTCCTCGATGATCTTGACGCCCTCGAGCTTGCCGATCAGCCCGGATTCGGCGAGCGAGGTCTGGGCGCGCGCCTGCTGCCAGGGCGTGAGCGCGACCAGGGCCGCGGCGCCCAGCAGAGCGAATGTCCACCTTCGCGTGGTTCGCATCGGAACCTCCCCTTGTTCTTTGCTGGCCCCGGCCGATCGTCCCTGAAACCACCGGTAGCGCAGTGCGGCTCATGACAGCCCGCTCCAGAAAACGCGGCGAGCGCCGCTTTGTCAAATCCCGCGGGCCGGGCTATGGTCGGCGCCGCGGCAACCAGGCAAAGCCAGGGAGGCACAAAGGCCCATGGCCACGATTCGACCCAACCGGGTCAAGCAGAAGCTCGCGGCCGGCCAGAGCGTGCTGTCGGTCAGCGGCATCGACAGCCCCCACCTGATCGATCTGATCGGGCCCGCGGGCGCCGATGCGATCTGGCTCGAGGGCGAGCATGGGCCGGTCGACTTCGGCCACATCCCCGACCTGACGCGCGCCTGCGACCTCTGGGGCATGACCTCGGTGGTGCGCGTCAACGCGCTCGCCTACGGGCCGATCTACCGCACCCTCGACCTTGGCGCCCAGGGCATCTGCGTGCCCCATATCGACACCGCGGAGGATGCACAGAGATTCGTCGAGGCCGCCAAGTTCGCGCCGCTCGGCAAGCGTGGCCTGTTCACCAGCCGTCAGGGCTACGGCGTGCCGGACTACCTCGAGGTCGCCAACGACCACACCCTGCTGATCGCGCTGATCGAGGATATCCGCGCGGTCCAGAACCTGGACGCGATCCTGAAGGTCGACCACATCGACGTGTTCTTCGTCGCCCCCTCGGACCTTGCCGCCTCGATGGGCCTGATCGGCAAGCCGACCGATCCCCAAGTCTCGGCGACCGTGGAGGCGGCGCTGAAGCAAATCATGACGGCCGGCCGCACCGCCGGCACGACCCTGGTCGGCAACCAGAACGGCGAGCACTACGCGGCCATGGGCGTGCGCTTCCTCGGCGCCTCGATCCAGCCCTGGCTGACCGCCGGGATCGGCGATCTCAAGCGGCGGGTCGCCGACGCCGCCGTGGCGCCGCGCTGACCGGTTCGCAACCGGTCGCGGCGCCGGACCGCAGATCAGCCGAGCTGGGTGACGCCTGCACCCTGCGTTGCCGCGCGTGCGGCGGCGACATCACGGGCGAGAGCCTGCCGCTCGACGGCGACCTGTCAACAGCGTGTTCTGACTTGATCGCTTGGTTCCGTCGCGCCTATCTTGAGGCGAACCGACAGCGCGCGTATGCGCTTGGCGCGCGGGTGCGCCGCGCAGCCGAAGGAGCGCGAACATCATGCCGATCGGCGAGATTTTCATAAGCCATACCCATGCCGACCAGGAGATCGCGAATGCGCTGAGCGCGGCGATCGAAGACATGTTCGGCGATCTGCTCGCGACCAGCTATTCGAGCAAGAAGGAGCTCGAAGGCGGCATCAAGCCGGGCGAGGAGTGGTTCCGCTGGATCGTCGAGCGGGTGCACTCGGCGAAGATTGCGGTCATTCTGCTGACCCCTACCTCGATCCAGAAACCCTGGGTGCTGTGGGAGGCCGGGGCGGTCTACGGCGCCGGCATCGCTTCGGCTGAAACCGGCGCGCGCAAGGTCCGGCCGCTGGTCTTCAAGCTCTCGGGCAGTCAGGTGCCGTCGCCGTTCGCGGGCATCCAGGGTGTCAACGGGGACGAGCGCGCCGGGGTCGGTCGCTTCCTCCGCGACATGCTCGACGATTTCGCCAGGGACATGGCCCCGGGTCAGGTCTTCAAGGCCGGCGAGAAGCTCGGCGCCACGATCGACATCTACCTTGAGCGGGTGGAGAAGGCGCTGCGCGACGCGCCCCTGCTGCCGACCGAGGCGGCGGTGCAGGAGTGGTGCGAGCGCCTGGACAAGCTCGCCGCCGACCGGCGCCAGTCCGAGGTCGGGAACCTGCACGACTGGCTCAATCTGACCTTCGGGCGCGGCCGCGACGAGCGTCCTCTGCCCCTCGATCTTCGCCTGCACCGTCGACTGGGTGACGCCTATCGCGCCTCGAAGCGGCCGGATCGCGCCGCGGAGGAGTTCCAGCTCGCGCTCGAATTCGCGCCCCGCGACATCTTCCTGCTCCGCGCCCTCGGCCTCGCCTATCTCGACGGCGATCGTCGTGAAGATGCCGCGCGCGTGATCGACCGGATCGCCGAGCTGGATAAGGATGCGTTTACTCGCAATGTCGAATGCGCCGCGCTCAAGGCACGCCTGCAGCGCGAAAACAATGACTTTGAGGGCGCCGCCCAGACCTATCGTCAGGCGCTGGAGCGCAACGCGGAAATCTACTACCTCGCCGACGTCCTCGGCCAGATGCTGTTGCGGCTCGGCCGGATCGATGACGCGCGCGCCGCGTATCGGCAGGCCGGCGAGATCATCGATCAATTGTCGGAGCGCAACCTCTGGACGCTCTCGACCCAGGTCACCGCCGCGCTCGTGGTGGGCGACGAGTCGCGGGCGCTTCGTCACCTGACCGAGATCGCGGCTCTCCGGCCCCGGCCTGACGACGTCAAGCGGATCGAGGAAGGCTTGGCACGGGTGCAGAAGGGGCTGCATCTGGACGGCGCTGCCTTCGAGCGCTGGCGTGGCGCGCTGAGAGGCGCGCCGTGACCGACGCCGCCACCTTGACCCCAGGCGCGGCGGTCGACGCGCGCCGGATCGTCGCGTCCGCCTGGCAGGACCAGGCGGTCTGGTCGGAGACCGCGAACCGGCTGAAGGCCGAGCTCACCCGGTGGCGCGTTTGGGCGGCGATCGCGGGCGTGAGCGGCGCCTTCCTCGCGACGCTCGCCGGCACACTCGGCGCTCTCGGCGGGCCGTGGTCGTGGCTGCGCGCGGCGGTCGCGCTCGCGAGCGCCGTGATCCTCGCGGTCGTGCCCTATGTCCTGCGGACCAAGGTATCCAAAGACCAGGTACGAGATTGGGTGCGCGCCCGCTCCACGTCCGAGGCGCTAAAGGAAGAAATCTATCGCTATCTGGTCGGCGCCACGCCCTACGGGCGCAACCCGGCACCGGCGGCTCTGGTCGGCCGGTGCCAGGCAGCCAAAGACAAGGTCCGAGATCTCAGCGCCCGTGCCGCCGGGGTCGAGCCGGCGAAGAAGGATCGGCCACTCGAACTCGACCCCGCCGGTTATGTCGAGCAGCGGCTCGAAGCCCAGATCGGGTCCTACTATCAGCCGCAGGGGAAGCGGACCGCGCTGCGCGCCAAACGACTGCACGATTTGGAATTCGGTCTCGGCCTGCTCGCCGTGGTGCTGGGCGCGATGGCAAGCGCGGTGGCCGCCACTGGAGTGGAGTGGCTGTCCCACCTCAGCCCCTGGGTCGCGGTCGTAACCACGGCTGGTGCGGCGGTGACCGCGCACCTCGCTGCCGCCGGCTACGATCACGCTGCGATGACGTACTACGCCACGGCCGATCGCCTCGCAGGGCTCCGCGATGAGTGGCGGGCGGACCCGAACCCGCTCGATCCGGCGCGCGTCGCCAAACTGGTCGACGACTGCGAGAACGCGATCTCGACCGAGAACGAGGCCTGGCTTGCCGAATGGACCGGCGACGGCACCGGCAAGCAGGCGACCCATTCGGTCCCTTGACGTCAAGGGTGGCCACGAGCCTGCGCAGATACGCAAGCTCGTCCGCAAAGCGACGGTCGAGGTCACGCAATCAGCGCGGTCCTCAGCCGGTCCACGTGGTCAAGGGCTGCTCGGATCGGACCTCGACGGGGTCGAGGCGGGGCTGCGGGTCGATCTCTTTCTCAGCTACCGCGCCGTACAGGACTGGAACGCGATGGTCGCCCTCGGGTTCAGCCGGCGGCGTCGGGCGCGGGCGGCTGAGCGGGCGGCGCGTTCCGGGGCCGGCCCACGGGCTTGCCGGTGCGCCGCCGACGGGCCGGCTTGGGTCGTCCGAGGCCGAGCTTCAGAGCGACTTCGCGCCGCTGGCGCGCATAGTTCGGCGCGATCATCGGATAGTCGGGCTTGAGCTCGAAACGCTGCCGGTATTGGGCGGGCGTCAGGCCGTGCTTGACCGAGAGGTGGCGCTTGAGCACCTTCTGCGACTTGCCGCAGACCAGGCACAGGAGGTGATCGGGCTGGATCGAGCGCCGCGTGGGCACCGCGGGCTCGGGCTTCGCCTCGACCGGTGGCGGAGGGGCGGTACCGACCTTGGCCATTTGGCTCGCAACCGTGGTAATCAGCGCGGCGAGGTCGGATGGCGCGATCTTGTTGTTCGAGACGTAAGCTGACACGATCTCAGCGGTCACTTCGGCCAGAGTCGCGGGTTCAGAGCTCCCGGTCATTGTCCAGATCTCCAGGTACGACATATTTGATCCAGGACTTACGCCGAATGACGTCGGTTGGCAATCGGCATTTTTTGACGGCGACGGCGGGAGGACAGAGACGGTCTTGGTCTCGCCTCGTCAATCAAAGCAAACGTCTCGGTGGGCCCGATGAAGTCTCGGCGGGACAAGGTCTCGTCCGCACTGCTTGCAGCGGCGTTGCCGACCGCTCGCGAGCGTGCCGCCGGCCGGCCGGCGTCGGTCCTCGATGAGCGCTTCACCAAGGGCGATGTCGCGACAGCCCGCCACCTTGCCGCGATCGAGAAGTCTCTAAGACCACCCGGGCGTCCTGCTGGAGCGCGGCGCGCACTTTGTCCCGCTACGCGGACATCGCCTTCAATTCACGGCTGGCCGGGGACCTGTTCGTTCTGAGCGCATCTTCGGCCCAAGGCGGCTGCGGGTTGGCTTTGGGAGCAGTGACTTGATCCCGAAGTCGACCCAAAACCGCCGGGGCCACCTCCTTAGAAGACAGGTAGTGGCCAGCTTCCCTCAGCCACGTCGGATCGAGGATTCAAGCGCTCCGGCCGGACGTCAGACGACGGCTGCGTAGGCCGCCTCGAAGCGGCGGAGGTTTTCGGCGGTGTAGGCCCGGTAGTCGAAGTCGACCGTGAGGTGGAGTTCGGAGACCATGCTCCACATCGCCTCGCGCAGCAGCGAGGCGCATTTCATCGCGGCGTAGCGCCGGCGCAGGTCTGCGGTGACCGGGGCGCCGTAGTAGGCTTCCAGCAGCCAATCCTCTTGTTCGGGCAAAAGCTCGTTGTTGGAGGCGAGGCCGCCGAGGTCGAACAAGGGGCTGTTGAAGCCGCCGTATTCCCAGTCGACCAGCCAGAGCCGCGCGCCGTCGTCGATCAGGTTGGCGGCGAGCAGGTCGTTGTGGCCGAACACCAGCTCGATCGCCCCGACCCTTTTTTCCAGCTCTTGCGCGGCGGCGAGCAGGCGGGGCAGCTCCCTGACCATGCGCGAGCCGTCCTCGCGCAGGCGGAGCGCATAGTCGCGGATCACCTGGAACACCCAGAAAATCGGCGCGGGACCGCGAAAGTGCTGAGGAATTTCGGTGTGACATCGCCGGATCAGCGGCAGGATGCGCTCGAGCATCGCCGGCTCGCGGACGTCGGCGGGCGTCAGGGTGCGCCCCTCGAGGTAGCGAAAAACGATCGCGCCGGGCTGGCTGTGGACCACCGCGGGCGAGATGCCGGCGGCCTCGGCGGCGCGCGAGGCGGCCAGCTCGAACCGGCGCAGCACGTTGTGGACCTCGATGTCCTCGCCGATCCGGACCATGAACGTCTGGCCGCGCTCCTCCACCCGGAAGTTGTGGTTGCTGATCCCGCCGCCGAGCGGCACCGGCTCGACTTTGCCCTGCCAGCAGGCGAGGGTCGCGGCCTTGCGCAGCGCCTCGGTGCTCATGCCAGGCCCAGGCGGCGCTTGCGGGCGTTGGCCCAGGGGGCGATCAGGCGGTCGGCGGTCATGGCGAGACAGGCGACGCAGACGCCCGCGACCAGGCCGCGGCCGACGTCCGCCTTGGCGAGCGCTATGTAGACTTCCTGGCCGAGGTCGCGGGTGCCGACCAGGGCCGTGATCACCAGCATCGAGAGCGCCAGCACGATGGTCTGGTTGAGGCCGAGCATGATCTCCGGCAAGGCGAGCGGCAGCTGCACCTTGCGCAGGAGCTGGCCGCGGGTGCAGCCGGCCGCGGTCGCCGCCTCGATCAGGGCGGGGTCGATCTGGCGGATGCCGTGGTCGGTGTAGCGGATCGCCGGCACGACCGCGTAGGCGATCACCGCCAGCATGGCGGCGAAATCGCCGACCCGGAACAGCATCACCGCCGGGATCAGATAGGCGAACGCGGGCAGGGTCTGGAGCGTGTCGACGATCGCCTGCACGATCCGGTGCGCCCGCTCGCGGCGGGCCGCGAACACCCCGATCGGCATGCCGATCGCGCAGGCGATCAGCACCGAGAGGCCGCAGAGGTAGACCGTCTCCATCGCCTTCGCCCAATTGCCGCTGAGCGCGATGAACAGCGCGAAGCCCATGGTCAGCGGCGCCAGGCGTGGACCGCCCTGCTGCCAGCCGGCGAGGCCCGCGGCGGCGACCACCGCGATCCAGGGCAGGCTCAGGAGCAGCCGCTTGACCGGCACCATGAGGTTGAGCAGGAGCCAGGTCTTGACCGCCTCGATGGTGTCGAAGAAGTGGAGGTTGATCCACTCCATGGCGTGATTGATGACGCCGCCGGTGCCGATCCGCCAGGCTTCGGGCCAGGTCTGGAGCGCGGGGATGAGGGCGCCGAGGGCCCAGCCGGCGGCGAGCAGGGCGAGGGCTGTGAGCAGGTAGGGGTGGCGCCTGAGGAGGCTCGGCTCGGCCTCGGCATGCACCGGCGGCGGGCGGCTCGCGAACGCCTGCGACAGACGATCGAGGGCGATCGCAAGCAGCGTGATCGCGATCGCGGCCTCGAGGCCGGCGCCGAAGTCGAGCCGGCGCAGCGCCGCCAGCACATCGAACCCGAGGCCGCCAGCACCGATCATCGAGGCGATGATCACCATATTCAGCGACAGCATGATCACCTGGTTGACGCCGATCATCAGCCACGGCCGGGCCGAGGGGACCAGCACCCGCCACATCATCTGGCGCCGGGTGCAGCCGGCCATCTGGCCGAAATCCTTGACCTCGGCCGGCACCCGCTGGAGCGCCAGCACGGTGTTGCGGACCATCGGCGGGGCGGCGTAGATGATGGTCGCGATGATCGCCGCGACCGGGCTGAAGCCGAAGAACCAGAGGATCGGCACCAGATAGGCGAAGATCGGCACGGTCTGCATCAGGTCGAGCAACGGCGTGACCGCGCGCTCGAAGGCGGGACGGCGGTAGGCCACGATGCCGACGAACAGGCCGGCGAGCACGCCCAGCGGCACCGCGATCACGATCGAGGCGAGCGTCACCATGGCGCTCTCCCACTGCCCGAACACGGCGAGATAAAGGAAGCAGAACGCGACCAGCAGGGCGAGGCCGCGATCTTTGGCGTAGCGCGCCATCAGAGCCAGGATGCCGGTCAGGGCGACCCAGGGCAGGCGCGGCCAGAGCAGCGTCGCATCCTGGCCGATGCCCTTCTGGAAGCCGGTCGAGAACAGGTCGAGCGCCAGCTCGAAAGGCCGCTGCAGCAGCCAGGCGATGGCGCGGGTCAGCTGCTGGAAGGTGAACAGGCCGAAGGTCGCGTCGTCGCGCAGCCAGTGCATCAGGCCGTTGATCCAGACCTTGAGCGGGACGACCCAGGCGCGCGGATAGTCGAACGCCCAGGGCACGAGGTCGGCGGCCAGGTACAGAGCGAGCGTCAGCCCCAGCAGCACGGCCCAGGGCAGCCAGGACGCACGCAGCAAAGGCGCCTGCGGTGCCGCGATCGCGCGGGCGGCGAGCAACCTAGCCATGCTCGGGTCCCGCCTGATCGCCGACCAGCACGGCCAATACCGCGGCCGGGTCGATCTGGCCGATCAGCTGGCCCGTGCGATCGGTGACCGCGAATGGCCGCCCGGCATCGATCACCTGCCGCGCGATCGTCTGGATCTTGGCCTCGGCCACGATCTCGCCCGCAAAGCCGTCAGTGCCGCCTGGCGGACCCATGACCGCGCGCACAGAAAGCACCTTGGCGCGCGGCACTTCCTTGGTGAACTCGGCGACATAGGCGGTCGCCGGCCGGGTGACCAGCGCCTCCGGCGTGCCGGTCTGGATGACCCGGCCGTCCTGCATGATCGCGATCCGGTCGGCGAGCCGGATCGCCTCGTCGAAGTCGTGGGTGATGAACGCGATGGTCTTCTTGAGCACGCTCTGCAGGCGCAGGAACTCGTCCTGCATCTCGCGCCGGATCAGGGGATCGAGCGCCGAGAACGGCTCGTCCAGCAACCAGATCTCGGGCTCGACCGCGAGCGAGCGGGCGATCCCGACCCTTTGCTGCTGGCCGCCCGAGAGCTCGCGCGGATAGTAGAGCTCGCGGCCCTTGAGGCCGACCAGCTCGATCATCTCGCGGGCGCGCGCCTCGCGCCGCGCCCGATCCTGGCCCTGGACCTCGAGCGGAAAGGCGACGTTGCCGAGCACGGTCAGATGCGGCAGGAGGGCGAAATGCTGGAACACCATGCCCATCTTGTGCCGCCGCAGCTCGATCAGCTGGCGCTCGGAGGCCTCGAGCAGGTCCTGGCCCTCGAACAGGATGCGGCCGGCCGAGGGCTCGACCAGGCGCGACATGCAGCGCACCAGCGTCGACTTGCCGGAGCCCGAGAGCCCCATGATGACGAAGATCTCGCCCGCCTCGATCGCCAGCGAGACGTCCTGGACCGCGCCGATCAGGCCCGCTGCCGCCAGCTCCGCGGCGCTCGGCGGCTGCGCCCGGCCGGCAAGGAACCGCCCGGGCTCGGGTCCGAACAGCTTCCAGACGCCCTCGCAGGCGAGCTTGACCTCGCCCGTCGCCGCCGCTTGCCGACCGGCCTCCGCCGCTGTGGTCACGCCCGCTCCATGGTCGTCGCCTGGCCTCGATCCAACGCATCGAGCATCGACCGCCATCCACGCTCGATCAAGAGCCTAGAGCATTCTCCCGGACGTGGAGTCACGGAGCGACCCATCGATCAGCCTCGAGGCCATTCTCGAGATCCGACGGGCGAGGCCACGCACCGGTTGCCCGTTGCCGCGGCGACGGGTTCCCGTAAGCCTTCGTTAACGCTTTCGGATCAATCCCTTGGCCCCTTGGTCCATGTGATCGTGGGAGTCCGAGCCGTTGATTTTTCACGGCGCGCAGACTCCCACGGTCGCATGGACCATCGGAGGACAGGTACGGGCCGAAGGTTAACGAAGCCTCAAATCGTGATGCTTGAGGGTTCAAAGCGGAATGCTCGAAGGTTCGGCGTGGCCCGAGATCACGCCAGGCGAGTCTCGGACGTCGCCCGCAGCCCTCGACGACCCGACGCGTCCGCCCTGCGGGCTCGGACGCGTCCCTCTGCTGCCGGCAAAAGGCTTGGAGAGCGGCATCCGCGACCGTAGCCTGACCCAAGCTCGGCCGAACGGGAATGCCGGTTGAGACAAAGCAAGCGTCGTGGAGGCAGACATGCGGATGTGGAGAATGGCCGGCGCGCTCGTCCCGGCAGCGGTGATCGCGATCGCGGCCGCCGCGGGCGCGGCGGGCTTTCCCGAGCCGAAGACGAGCGCGTACGTCATCAAGGACTTCACCTTCCACACCGGCGAGGTGATGCCGGAGATGAAGGTCAGCTACACGATGGTCGGCGACCCCTCGGGCCTGCCGGTCTTGATGCTGCATGGCACGACCGGCAGCGCCAAGAGCATGCTGACCGACGGATTCGCCGGCGCGCTCTATGGGCCTGGCCAGGCGCTCGACGCCACCAGGTACTTCATCATCATCCCCGACGCGATCGGCACCGGCGGCAGCACCAAGCCGTCCGACGGCCTCAGAGCGAAGTTCCCGCAATACAACTACGACGACATGGTCGCCGCCCAGTACGACCTCGTGAAGAACCATCTCAGCATCGACCATCTGCGCCTCGTCATGGGCAACTCGATGGGCGGCATGCTGACCTGGACCTGGGGCGTCAGCCATCCCGACTTCATGGATGCGCTCGTGCCGATGGCCTCGCTGCCCGGCCCGATGTCCGGCCGCAACTGGATGATGCGCCGGCTGCTGATCGACGCCGTGCGCACCGATCCGGCCTGGGACGGCGGCAACTACAAGGAGCAGCCGCCGAACTTCCGCATCGCCAACGTCTGGTTCTCGCTCGCGACCAACGGCGGCGAGAAGCGGTTGGCGAAGATCGGCGACACGCGCGCGGCCGCAGATGCGTATGTCGACAGGCAGCTCACCAAGGCCAAGGCGCCGGACGCCAATGACGCGATGTATCAGTGGAACGCCTCGCGCGACTTCGACCCGACCCCTGACCTCGGCAAGATCAAGGCCGCGCTCCTGGTGATCAATTCCGAGGACGACGAGCGCGATCCGCCCGAGCTCGACACGCTCGCCAAGGGCATGGCAGCGATCGGCCACGGCGAGGTCGACATCATCCCGGCGACCGCCGAGACGTCGGGCCACGGCACCACGGGCAGCCAGGCGGCGCTCTACGCCGATCGCCTGGCGAAGTTCCTCGCCAGCGTCCCGAACATGTGAGGCCCGTGCGCGGCAGGCCCGCCGCATGGGCGGCGGGCTTGCCTGTGTGGCGCTCGGCTCGGGCGGGGCGGTGGCTCCGATGCGGGGTCTCAGCCGGCGCAGGCGGTCCAGGGCTTCCAGGTCGCCTCGTTGGCGTCCAGCCACTCCTGGACCACCTCGTCGACCTTGCGGCCATCGAGGTCGACTGCGGCAATCATCTTGCCCTCGGTCTCGTTGTCGATCTTGAAGTGACGGATCGCGTCGTAGGCGCAGGGCCACTTGGCGTCGCCCCCTTTCCAGCCGACCTTCTTGATCCAGCCGTGCGGCTTGCCGCAGTCGTACGCCAGATCCGGGTTCACACCCCATTTCGGGTCCTGGTAGCAGGCGTCCTCGTACTCGGGGAACTTGATCCACTCGCCCTTGTACTTGATCGGCGCCCAATGCGGCGTGTAGATCCAGCCCAGGAACGGCGCCTTGCGCTGATAGGCCGATTCGAGCTCGGCGAACAGCGCCGCGTCCGTGCCGGCATGGACCACCTCGTAGTTCAGCCCCAGCGCCTCGACCCGCTCCTCATCGAACCCGCCCCAGGTCACCGGCCCGGCCAGATAGCGCCCCTTGGGCGCGGTCTCGGGCGTCGAGAACGCTTCGGCGCAGGCATTCAGCGCCTTCCAGTCGGGCAGCCCCGGACATTTTTCCTTCATGTACTCCGGGAACCACCACTCCTCCTTGGCCAGCATCCCGGTCTCGCCGAGGTCGACCGTCTTGCCGGTCGCGAGCGAGGCGTTCATGGCGTCCTTGCCGGTGGTCTCCCACATCTCCATGGCGACATCGAGGTCGCCCGCCTCGAGGCCCGCGAACTGCGCAATGTAGTCGGCCTGGACATACTCGACGTTGTAGCCCATCGACTTCAGGACATCGCCCATGATCGTGGTCGTGATGTACTGGCCGGTCCAGTCGTGGAGGGTGAGCTTGATCGGGTCCTTGGACTCTGGCACCTCCGCGCGCGCCGGCGCACCGAGGCCGGAAGCCGCGAGTAGGGTCAAAGCGCCCGCGAGCGCGATCGGCGTCCTGGTCATTGTCCTTCCTCCCTCATGAATATGAATGCGATCCGCAGGTCGGGAGGCATTGTCGTCTGCCGCGGCGCAGCGATCAAGGTGGCGGCTGCGCGCGCGGCGGCCGCGGGCGGATGCCGCGCAGGTTGACACCCTGCCGGATCAACTCGTCCTGGACTTGCCAGTGCGACCCGAGCATTTCCGAGCCGGCCCAGCTGTGCTACCGGAGCGGATGCAGCGCAGCCGCGGGGGAGCAGAACCATGAAAGCGATCGAGAGCAAGCCAGCGGCGGAGCCTTCGGGCCCGCAGAAGGATGCGATCTTCGCAAGCCAGCGGCCGCTCGCGACCGACTTCGAATTCGGCCCGGAGACCGCGGGCGTGTTCGACGACATGGTCGATCGCTCGGTGCCGTTCTACCGCGAGATCCAGCGCATGGTCTGCGAGCTGGCGGCCGACTTCGCGGCCAGCGGCAGCACGCTCTACGATCTAGGCTGCGCGACCGGCACGACGCTCCTGGCACTCGATCCCCTGGTGCCGCCGGACGTCCAGTTCATCGGCGTCGACAACGCGGATGCGATGCTGGCCGAGGCCCGGCGCAAGCTGATGCGGCGCACCAGCGCGCGTCAGATCGAGTTCTGCCTCGCCGACCTGCACCAGTCGCCGGTCATCGAGAACGCCTCGGTCGTGCTCATGATTCTGACCCTGCAGTTCATCCGGCCCTTGCACCGCGCCCGCATCATGCGCCGGATCGCCAAGGGCCTGAACGAGAACGGCTGCCTGATCCTGGTCGAGAAGCTGACGCTTGGCAACTCGCTCCTGAACCGGTTGTTCATCAACTATTACTACGCCCTGAAGCGCCGGCACGGTTATTCCGAGATCGAGATCGCGCAAAAGCGCGAGGCGCTCGAGAATGTGCTGATTCCCTACCGCATGGACGAGAACCGCGAACTGCTCCTCGACAATGGCTTCCGGCACGTCGAGGAGTTCTTCCGCTGGTATAATTTCTCGGCGTCGATCGTGCTCAAGTAAGATGGCGGGCGGGCTGCCGAGGGCATCGCCGCCGACCTGGCTGCTGGCCTGCGGCGACTTCTTCTTCCGTTACCGCAACCTGGTCTTCCCGCTGGTGCTGGCGGGTCTGTGCATCGTGTTTCCGCCAAGGCTGATGGGCGGCAGCCTGGCGCTCGACCTCTGGCTCGACCTGCTCGGCCTGATGGTCGTGCTCGCCGGCCAGGCGCTGCGCGCGGCCGTGATCGGCTTTGCCTACATCAAGCGCGGCGGCCGCAACAAGCGGGTCCACGCCTCGAGCCTGGTCACCACGGGCCTGTTCGGGGTCTGCCGCAACCCGCTCTATCTGGGCAACGGCCTGATCGTTGCCGGCCTTCTGATCGTGCACGGCAATCCCTGGGCCTGCCTGCTCGGCCTGCTCGGCTTCGGCTTCGCCTACGGCAGCATCGTCGCCTCCGAGGAGAGCTTCCTGATAGCCAGGTTCGGCGCTGCCTACCGCGACTATTGCCGGCAGGTGCCGCGCTGGTGGCCGGCTTGGACCAGGTTCGCCGAGGCCACGCGCGACATGCGCTTCGACTGGCGCCGCGTGGTGGCCAACGACTACGGCACGGTGTTTCCGTGGGTCTCCGGCCTGGCCCTGCTGTTCGCCTACGAAAGCGCCTACCATGTGGGGCTCGCGGGCGCCCTGCCGCGGCTGCTGGCGGCGGCCGGATTGATCCTCGGCGTGGGTGCGCTGGCGCTCGCGATCCGGCATCTGAAGAAGTCCGGGCGGCTGGCTCCGGCCGCAACCTGATCCTAAAGCGGCGGGCGCCGCCGGTGCCAGTCGGTCGCCTGCTCGTAGGCCTCCGCCACCCGCAGCACGCCCGCCTCGTCGAAGGCCTCGCCCACGATCTGCAGGCCGATCGGCAGGCCGCCCGCGGTGAAGCCGCACGGTACCGAGATCGCCGGCAGGCCCAGCACGTTGAACGGCATGGTGTTGCGCGGCCGAAGCATGGCGTGCTCGGGCGGGCTGGCTGCGATCGGGGTCGCCACGACCGGCGAGGTCGGCATGACCAGGGCAGCAAAGCCCGCCATCGCTCGCTCGGTCGCAGCCATCAGCTGGCGGCGCAGGCGCTGCGCCTGGACGTAGTCGACGCCGCTGTAGAAGCTGCCGACCTCGAACGACGCCCGCAGCTCGTCGCTGAACGCCTCCGGCCGGTCACGCAGGTGGGCGGCGTGATAGGCCGCCCCTTCGACCGCGATCGTGATCGTGCCGACCGTGTAGGCGGCCGCCATGTCCGGAAGATCGATCTCCTCGAGCAGCGCGCCCTGCTCCCCGAGCACCCTGAGCGCGGCCTCGACCGCTGCGACCACCTCGGGATCGCAGTCCTCGAAGAAGAAGGGCCGCGCGATGCCGATCCGCAGGCCCCGGACGCCAGCCTCCAGCCCGGCCGTGAAGTCCGGCACCGGCCGTTGCACCGTGCTCGGATCGCGCGGGTCGTGGCCGGCCAGCACCTGCAGGATCAACGCCGCATCGCGCACCGTGCGAGTGAGCGGCCCGGCGTGGTCCTGCGACCAGGAGAGCGGCAGGGCGCCATACTTCGAGACCCGCCCGAAGGTCGGCTTGATGCCGACGATCCCGACACAAGCCGCCGGCTGGCGGATCGAGGCGCCGGTGTCGCTGCCCATGGCGCCGTAGACCATGCCTGCTGCGACCGCAGCCGAGGAGCCGCCGCTCGAGCCGCCCGGATGATGGTCGAGGCGCCAGGGATTGTGGACCGCCCCATAGTGGGCGTTGGCGCTGGTCGAGCCGTAGGCGAGCTCGTGCAGGTTGGTCTTGCCGACCAGGACCGCGCCCGCCCGCTTCAGCCGCTCGACCGCGGCGGCATCGAAGTCCGGGACCCAGTCGGCGTAGAGCGGCGAGCCGTAGGTCGTGGCCACGCCCCGGGTCGCGTACAGGTCCTTGATCCCGAGCGGGATGCCGTGCAGCGGGCCCAGATGATTGCCCGCCAGGATCGCGGCCTCGGCGGCGCGCGCGGCGTGCCGGGCGCTCTCGGCCGTGACCCTGATGAACGCGTTGAGTTTCGGCTCCAGCGCTCGATCCGGGCGAGTGCTGCCTCGGTCACCTCGACCGGCGACAGCTCCTTTTTGGCCAGCCGCGGCGCCAGCTCGGCGATGCTGGCGTAAACCAGCTCCTGGTCACTCATCGCCCGACCCCGCCAGCATCTGCTGGACCTGGGCTGGTGCGGTGTCGCCCAGCCGTTTGGCCCATTGCTGCAGCCGCGCGATGTTCTGGACCATGGTCGGCAGCCGGCCACGATAGGCCAGCGCCTGCGCCTCGCTGAGCTCGCGCCCGAAGGTCTCCCGCGCCATCTTCTGCAGTTCGGCGATCGATGGTCCCGACATCCTGTCCCGGCCCTCCTGGCATTTTGCACCCTGAAGCACGAAGATCCTTGGCCAGATTATGACGCGCCGCCTAAGCTCGCGCCAGCAGAGAGCATGGCCATGCAGCAGAAGCTCGCCGCAATCCTCGCGGTCGACCTGGTCGGCCCGCCCGGGCCAAGGTCCGCCGCGGGCGCGGCCGACGAGCTCCTGACCATTCAGTACGAGCTGGTCGACCCGACCATCAGTCGCTATGGCGGGCGGACCTTCGCCCTGCTGCCGGCGACCACCCTGGTCGAGTTCGCCGAGCCGGGCCCTGCGGTCGGCTGCGGCCTCGAGATTCAACGCGGCATGGCCGAGCGCAACGCGGAGCGCGCGCCGGCCGCCCCGACCGAGCTCCGGATCGGGATCGACCTCGGGGCCGTGATCACTGCGGGCGGCGATCTCGAGGGCCCGCCGGTCGCCGTCGCCCGCGGCCTTGCTCAGATCGCGCCCGGCGGCGCGGTCTGCGTTTCGGGCCGGGTCGCACGCGCCATCCAGCGCCGCAAGCTCGCCGGCCAATCCGCCTACCGGGGCGTGCACACGGTCGCCGGCGAGGCCCAGGTCGAGGTCGTCGAGCTGCGGCCGCGCGCCGATCCCAAGACGCAGTCGCCCTGGACGATTCGGCGCCGCTGGACCTGGATCGCAGCACTCGCCGCCATCCTGCTGCTGGCGGTCGTCTCGCTCGTGCTCTGGCGCCCGCTCCGGGAACGGCTGTTGCCGATGCCGACCGAGGCCGCGAGCGGCGCGCTTCCAGTCGAGCATGGCGACGGCCGACGCTGAGCCCGGCCCACTGGTTGCTACATCGCCTCCTTGATGCCGCTCCGGATCAGCCACCAGTTCATCGGATAGGTTGTGAAAAAGCCCAGCATCATCGCGATCTGCATCAGGAACCAGTAAGCGATGTTGACCGGTCTCAGATCGGGGAACAGCAACAGGCTGGAGGCGGCCATCCAGGCGAACATGCCGACCTCGTAGGCGATCAGCGCCAGCGTGTCGGCCTTGATCGCGGCGCTAATTCTCGCATATCGAAATAGTATTCGCAGTTCGGGGCCCGCGCGGCTAACCCAGCAAAGAAGTTGAGGACGGGAACATGACCCACCCGCTGATCAGCCAGGAGCAGATCGAAACCTTCAGGCGAGACGGCGTCGTCCTCGTCCGCGGCCTCTTCGGGGACTACGTGGAAACCTTGCGCGCGGGGGTCGAGCGCAACATGGCGGAGCCAGGCCCCTATGCGGCGGAGAATCTGAAGGCGGGCGAGACGGGCCGGTTCTTTGACGACTACTGCAACTGGACACGGATTCCGGAGTTCAACGAGGTGGTGCGGGGATCGCCCGCTGCGGAGGTGGCGGCGGATCTGACGGGGTCGGACAGCATCCAGGTTTTCCACGATCACGTCCTGGTCAAGGAGCCGGGCACGTCCAAGGCGACGCCCTGGCACCAGGACGGGCCCTACTACTTCGTCGAGGGGGATCAGGTGGTGAGTTTCTGGTCGCCGCTGGACCGAGTGCGCCAGGCGGCGCTCCGCTGCGTCGCCCGCTCGCACCGCTGGGAAAAGCCGGTGCTGCCGACGCGCTGGCTGTCCGAGGAGAACTTCTACCCCGACGAGGGCAGCTACATGCCGGTCCCGGATCCCGATGCCGAGGGCATGGACATCCGGGAATGGGAGATGGAGCCCGGCGACGCCGTCGCGTTTCACTTCGCGACGCTGCACGGCGCCCGAGGCAACACCGCCACCTCCCGCCGCCGCGCCTTCAGCCTGCGGCTGATCGGCGATGACGCCCGCTACGTCGAACGCCCCGGGCGCACCTCACCGCCGTTCCCAGGTCACGGCATGCAGCCGGGGGAGAAGCTGCGCGAGGATTGGTTCCCGGTGGTGTTCCGGCGCTCGGACGGAGCGTGTCGGACTAGCTCGCAGGGCGCAGCGCGCCGGCGCGGATCTGGCTCAGCGAATAGCGTGGCGTGATCGCCTCGGAATCGACCCGCAGATCGAGCAGCGCAAAGGTCGGCGCCGCCTGCGCGCGCCGGAAGGCGTCCGGGAAGTCCTCAGTGCGCTCCACCACCTCGCCATGGCCGCCGTAGGCGCGGGCAAGCGCCGCGAAGTCCGGGTTCCGGAGCCGGGTCCCGACCTCGCGCCCCGGATAGTCGCGCTCCTGGTGCATCCGGATCGTGCCGTACATGCCGTTGTTGACCACGCACCAGATCACCCTCGCGTCGTACTGGGCGGCGGTCGCGAGCTCCTGGCCGGTCATCAGGAAGCAGCCGTCGCCCGCGAAGGCGACCACCGTGCGCTCGGGATGGACGAGCTTGGCGGCGATCGCCGCGGGCGTGCCATAGCCCATCGAGCCGCTGGTCGGGCCGAGCTGGCTCCGCCAACCCCGGTACTGGTAGTACCCGTTGACCCAGATGCAGTAGTTGCCGGCGCCGTTGGTCAGGATCGCATCGGCGGCCAGGTGCTCCCGCAGCCAGACCAGGACCTCGCCGAGCTGCAGCTCGCCCGGCGTCGGCCGCGGGGTCTGAGACGCGAGATACTGCTCGTGCGCGACCCGGGTCTGCTCGCGCCAGGCGCTGGTGTCGACCGGCTCGAGCGCGCGCGCCGCCGCAGCGAAGGCGCGCATGCCGGCACAGATCGCGAGGTCGGGCGTGTACACCAGGCCCAATTCCTCGGCACCCGGATGGACGTGGACCAGGGTCTGCTTGGGCTCCGGAACGTCGATCAGGCTGTAGCTCCGGCTCGAGGCCTCGCCCAGGCGGGTCCCGATCAGCAGCAACAGGTCGGCGTCCCGGACCCGGTCGCTGAGCGGCGGGGCGACCGCGATGCCGACGTGGCCGGCGTAGCAGGGGTGGGTGTTGTCGAAATAGTCCTGACGCCGGAACGACACCCCGACCGGCACTTCGAACGTCTCGGCGAACGCCTGGACGTCGGCGCGCGCCCCGGCATCCCAGCCGCCGCCGCCAAGGATCGCGAACGGCCGCCTGGCGGCCGACAGCAGGGTCCGCAGCCGCGCCATGTCCGCGACCGCCGGCTGCGCCTGGACCGGCTGGTAGCGGACCGCATCGGCAGCGGCCGCGGGCTCGATCAGCATGTCCTCGGGCAGCGCCAGCACGACCGGCCCCGGCCGGCCCGAGGTCGCGGTCTGGAACGCGCGCGCGACCAGCTCCGGGATCCGGGTCGGATCATCGATCTCGGCGACCCACTTGGCGATGCCGCCGAACATCTGCCGGTAGTCGATCTCCTGGAACGCCTCGCGGCCGCGCATCGCGCGCGCGACCTGGCCGATCAACAGGATCAAGGGCGTCGAGTCCTGGCGCGCGATGTGGACGCCGGGCGAGCCGTTGGTCGCCCCCGGCCCGCGGGTCACCATGGCGATGCCGGGCCGGCCGGTGAGCTTGCCATAGGCCTCGGCCATCATGGTGGCGCCGCTCTCCTGGCGGCAGGTGATGTAGCGGATCTCGCTGTCGTAGAGCGCGTCCAGCAGCCCGAGATAGCTCTCGCCGGGCACCCCGAACGCCATATCGACGCCGTGGATCTGCAACTGGTCGACCAGAATCTGGCCGCCGGTGCGGAGGTTGGTGGCTTGGGTCATGTCTTCTCGATCGGGCCTGGGAAGAAGTCCTCGTCGAGCAGCTCATCCGCGGTGTAGGGGCAGCTCGCGGGGAACTGCGCCCGAGGCAGACGGGTCTCATCCGCTGCCGTCGCCACCGCTCGCGGGTAGCCGTCCTGCGCCTCAGTCGCGACGTGCTGGCGCAAGCTCGGGCTTTGCTTGAGGAGTCGCAGAATGCGGCCGCGCTGGGTGCGGATCGAGCCGCTCCAGCTGCCCGAGCGAGCGCCGGGCTGGAACTGCCACTTCAGCAGATGCGTGATCAGCACATCGAGGCGATTGCCGAGTTGACGCAGGTCGCCGCTGCCCAAGCTCTCGATCTCCTCGGCGACGTTCACCCAGTCGACCAGATCGAAGCGGCCGGCGCGGATCAGCGCCGCCTGGCGCTCGGTCCAAAGGAAGAAGTCCTGGTCGTAGCCGGGGCCCGGCTCGACCCTGGCCGGGCGCGGCGGCGCCGCGGTCTCTGCCATCCTGTTTTCTCCATCTCCTGGCGAACGCCATCATGCCGAGGGCGGGCCATGAGTGCAATCCGGGGGCGGCTACGCGGACTTCGGCTACCGGGAGGTCCGACTTGCGGTGCTTGCAGTCCGCTCGAACAGGCCGGCGGTGCGCGGGTCGCCGTAGAGGGTCGGCGCGCCGAGCCGGGTCCACTGCATCTCGGCGGCGGTCGCCGGCTGCGGCGGCGAGGTCGCGTTGTAGCCCGTCGGCCATGCCTTCCTTGAGCTGGTCCTCGGTCAGGAAGTCGTTCTGCTCGGGATGCTCGGGGTCATAGAAGCCGTAGCCGTAGAACAGCGCCGCGCCCTGCGCGTCCTTGCCCAGGTAGTAGGCGTTCTCGCCCGCCCAGGGGCCGGATGGCGCCCGATCCACGTAATTGGGCAGGTTGCTGAGATAGGCGTAGTCGCCCGGCACCAGGTCCGCGGTCGCGATCGGTCCGGCCAGGGGATCATCGGCCCGGTCCAGGGAGTCGCTCGCCGCGCGCGCCCGCCGGCGACGTGATAGCGGACGATCACCAGATGGCTGCCGAGCGAGGTCTTTTCCGGATTGTCGGTCATCGTATAGGCGTTGCCGCGGATCTCGATGCTGATCAGCGGAATCCCGAGCCCGGTGAGTGCGTAGCTCCTGGCTCCCCGCGTCTCTGACCTTGGCACTGCTCGGGATAGTCTGCGCGGCGAGCTCCGCGAAGTGCGGCCAGACCACGGGCCGGTGGTACTGGTCGAAGTTGACCTCGGTCAGCACGGCGTCGGCGGCGTCGAAGATCGTGAGCTCCATGCCGGCCAGGCAGTCGAGCGACGAGGGCTCGGTCCGGAACCCCTGCACGGCGGCGTGCGCGCGCACCCCGGCCTTGGCGCGCATCGCGAACGGCACCTGGCCCAGCGCCTCGTAGCCGCCGAGCGTCCATTGCAGACTGCCGCTCGGGTCCGGATAGGCTTCCCAGAGACTGGGGACGGCGATCTGGCCATTGGCCATGAACTGGCACTGGCTCTGACCCGATCTGAGCGCGCGCATCAGCGCTATGATCTTGACCCGCAGCTCGATCGTCCACTGCAGCTCATTGTCGTTCGCGAACTCGAACACCCGGTGCGGGCTGCAGATCATCGCCTGGAGGATCTCCTGGCGGAGCGCGCTCGCCGAGGCCAGGCCGACCTGGCCTGCGTTGGTGATCTTCTGGCTGTTGACCCACAGGCCGTGGGTGCGCTCCGCGGCCCTGGCGGCCGCCAGCACGAAGCCGGGACTGGCGGCGCTCGCCCGGAGCGGCCCCTCGAGCGCCGCCTGGCCCGCCGGGCAGGACGTCGCATCGGACCGGGGCGGCGGGGGCGGCGGCGGCTTCTGGAAGTTGGGACCGCAGGGTGTCTGCGGCCCCGTGCCGGGATAGGGCGGCTTCGACGGATGGCCCGGCCAGGTCTGGCAATAGACGCTGTCGTCGTGCGTGGCGCCTTTGCCGGTCGGCCTGGTGGTGTTGCCGGCGTCGGCCGCGAGGGAAAGCCCAAGGGTCGTCGCGACCGCGAACAGGACGAGGAGGCAACGCTGCCAGGCCATCCGGCGAGCCGTCCTAATTGCCGCATCCAAAGTGTACATAACACAGGTCGGCGGCGTCCGGCAAGCCAGAGCGGTGCGGCGCACCCGGCCATGCGCCGAATCCGCTCCTTGACGTCTGTCGGACCGGCGGCGAGCGGTCTATGGTCGGTCGGCGGCGCATGAGGGAGAGCCAGGATGGAGCGGATTGCATTGATCGGGGCCGGCCTGATCGGCCAGGCCTGGGCGATCGTGTTCGGGCGCGCGGGGCATCAGGTGCTGCTGTTCGACGCGGAGCCCGCGATGCTCGAGCAGGCCAGGCGCAACCTCGCCGCCCGGCTCGAGGATCTGGCCAGTCTCGGCCTGGTCGAGAACGCCGAGGCCGCGCTCGGCCGGGTCGGCTATGCGGCGACCCTCGGCGAGGCGCTGGCGAGCGCTGACTATGTGCAGGAGAGCACGCCCGAGCGGGTCGAGGTCAAGCGCGCGATCTTCGGCGAGCTCGATCGCCTGGCGGCGCCGGATGCGATCCTCGCGAGCTCGACCTCGGGCATCCCCGCCTCGAGCTTCACCGAAGGCCTGCCCGGCCGCGCGCGTTGCCTGGTCGCGCATCCGATCAACCCGCCCTTCGTCACGCCCCTGGTCGAGCTCTGCCCGGCCCCCTGGACCGACCCGGCCGTGGTCGACCGGACCCACGCCCTGATGCAGGCGGTCGGCCAGGCGCCGATCCGGCTCAAGCGCGAGGTCCAGGGCTTCGTCGCCAATCGGATGCAGGCGGCACTGATCGGCGCCGCGCTGCGCATGGTCCAGGATGAGGTCGCTTCGGCCGAGGACGTCGACATCGCGATCCGCGAGGGCATCGGGCTGCGCTGGTCGTTCATGGGACCGTTCGAGACCATCGACCTCAACGCCCCGGGCGGCATCGCCGACTACCTGCGCCGCTACGGGCCGCTCTATCAGGCGATCGAGCGCGAGCACGCGCCGCTCGACTGGAGCGATCCGAGGCTGATCGGCAAGGTCGAGGCCGAACGGCGCGGCCGCTTGCCCGCGGGCCAGCTCGGCGCCCGCAGCGGCTGGCGCGATCGCCGGCTGATGGCCCTGGCCGCCCATCGGCAGGCCGCCGCCGAGGAGATCGGGAAATGATCCGCAGTCTATACCGTTAGAGATAGCAGCGCGCCCAGATGGAGGATCGCGGCCGCGGACCCTGGACATCCGTCCGCGATGCGGGGTAAAGGTTGGAAGTGGCATGCGGTTCGGGCAGTTATGTCGCCCAACTAAGGTTGACAGTAAATTTTTCCCTCTTTAGTTGTGGAGCGCCGCGTCGGGCGCACCCGCTTGGATCAGGGCGGGTCTCGTCTTAGCTTTGAGCGACACCTGAGCCTGAAATCGACGGAAGGATGAGAGCATGACGACGACCGAGGCCTGGCGGGACAACGAAGGGGCTTGTGGCGAGCGCCCCGACTGGCCCGAGGCCGGGGATCGTTCGCCGGCCGCGCTGATCGAGATCGGGGATCGGGTCCCGGCGTGGAAGAAGGCGTCCCCGACGGGCGCCGGCATCACCCCGGCCGAGGCGGAGCTGCTCGCCGAATACAATCTGCACAACGGCTGAGGGGCAGTAGCGATCCAGCGCACGGACGGTCGATTCCGAGCGCCACCGGGGGCGCGGCCGAAGGCGTTGCGTGCGCGCCCGACTGCCCGCTCCGCGCGCTGACCGGAGGCAGCCTGCAGGCATGAAGATTCTGCTGTCGGCGGCGGCCTGCCAGCCCGGTCAGGGCTCGGACTTAACGGTCGGCTGGCACACGGTTCAGCAGGTCGCCCGGCATCATCAGGTCTGGGTTCTGACCCACGCCGGCAATCGCGCCGCGATCGAGGCGGCCACGCGCCGCGATCCCCTGCCGCGGGTGCAGTTCTGCTATGTCGGTGACCTGATCCGGCGGCCCCCGGAACGCGCCGGCCGGTCGCCCGCCGACTATCTCTGGCAAATCCGCGCCTATCTCCGGGCGCGCCGCCTGCACGCCGAGATCGGCTTCGATCTCGCCCATCAGCTCGGCCCTGTCGATTGTGGCGCCCCCAGCCTGCTCGCCCTGCTACCGGTGCCGTTCGTATGGGGCCCGGTCGATGGCGGCGAATTGACGCGGCCCGGCGTCGGCACGGGTTGCGATCGACCCGGTTGGATCGCCGCGTGGCTGGGCGCGCTCGGGCGGCTGATCGGCGCCCATGACCCCTTGGCGCGTCTGAGCGCGCGGCGCAGCGCGATCGTGCTCGCGACCACCAGGGAGACCGCCGCGCGGGTGCTGGCGCTCGGCGCCGCACGGGTCGAGCTGCGCGGTGCGTTCGGGCTCGCGGCCGAGGCGCTCGAGGCGCTTGCGGGCTTGCCGCTGCCGACCGCCGCGCCGCTCCGGTTCGTCAGCATCGGCGCGCTGCGGCCCGGCAGCGGCCTTGCGCTCAGCCTCGCCGCCTTCGCCGAGGCGGCGCTCCCCGATGCCGAATATTGGGTGGTCGGCGACGGCCCGCAGCGCCGGCGGCTGGAGAGGTTCGCGCGGCGGGCAGGGATCGCCGACCGGGTCCGCTTTCATGGCGATATTTCCCGCGCCGAGGTGGTCGACGCGCTCCGGAGGTGCCATGTCCTGGTTCATCCGGCGCTGCAGGATGCCGGCGGCGGGGCCTGCCTGGACGCGATGGCGGCCGGCCGGCCGGTGATCTGCTTCGATCTCGGGGCGCCGGCCCTGCAGGTGACGGATCAGACCGGCGTCAAGGTGCCGGCGGACGGGGCCGGGCAGGCGGCGCACGGTCTGGCCGAAGCCCTCCGTCGTCTGGCTGCCGATCCGGAGCTCCGGCTCCGTCTGGGCGCTGCCGGCCGCGCCCGGGTGCGCCGCCTCTACGATTGGAACGTTAAGGGCCGTTCTCTTGTTCGCCTCTACGAGCAGATCCTGGCCTCCGCCCCAAGCGTGCTGGTGACAGACCCCATCCATGCGCATCCTGGTGGTTCACAATCGCTACCTGATCCGCGGCGGCGAGGACGAGTCCGCGGCGGCGGAGCAGGAGCTCCTGCGCCAGAATGGCCATGAGGTCGACCTCTACGAGGAGCACAACGAACGGGTCGGCGAGCTCGGCCGGCTGCGGACGGCGCTGCGCACCGTCTGGTCGACGGAGAGCCATCGAGAGCTGGGTGCGCGGCTGCGCCAGCGCCGGTACGACCTGGTCCACGTCCACAACTTCTTCCCGCTGATCTCGCCGTCGATCTACTACGCCGCCCGGGCAGAGGGCGTCCCGGTCGTCCAGAGCCTGCGCAACTACCGGCTGCTGTGCCCGAACGGCGAGTTGTTCCGGGCCGGCCGGCCGTGCGAGGACTGCCTCGGCCGCGTGGCGCCCTGGCCTGGGATCGTGCACGCCTGCTATCGCGACAGCCGCGCCGCGAGCGCCGCGGTCGCGGCCATGATCGCGGTCCACAAATACCTGCGCACCTGGCAGCGGGCGGTCACGCTCTACATCGCCGTCACCGCCTTTGCCCGGGACAAGCTGATCGCGGGCGGCCTGCCGGCGGACAAGATCGTGGTCAAGCCGAACTTCGTCGAGGGCGCGCCCGCGGCTGGCACCGGCGCCGGCGGCTACGCCCTGTTCGTCGGCCGCCTGTCGTCGGAGAAGGGGCTCGCGACCGTGCTCACGGCCTGGCAGCGGCTGGGCGCTGCGATCCCGCTCAAGATCGTGGGCGACGGGCCGCTCGCCGACCATGTCGAGGCGACCGCGGCCGGCGAGCTCGGGGTCGAGTGCCTGGGTCGCCGGCCGCTGCCGGAGGTCTACGAGCTCATGCGCGACGCCCGGCTCCTGGTGTTCCCCTCGGAGTGGTACGAGCCGTTCGGCCGGGTCGCGATCGAGGCCTTCGCCTGCGGCACGCCGGTGATCGCCTCCGCCATGGGCGGCATGGCCGAGCTGATCGATGATGGCCGCACCGGTCACCTGTTCCGCCCGGGCGACGCCGACGACCTCGCCAGGGTGGTCGAACGGGCCCTCGGCCGTCCGGAGGAGCTCGCCCGCATGCGCCGGCAGGCGCGGGCGGAGTTCGAGGCCAAATACACCCCCGGGCGCAACTATCGGCAGCTGATGACGATCTATCGGCAGGCGCTCGCGCAGACGACGCCGGACGGTGCGCGGGCGCCCTACGGGGCCGGGGCGACGTGGCCGAGCCGGCCCTGAGCGGCGCGCAACCGCAGCGGCGCCCGATCCGCGCTCGAATTTAGGCTTTGGATTGACTTTCTTAACCTGAGGGCGGCACCCTGGGGTACTGACGAACCGAGGCCACTCAGATCGACGGACCCCCATGCGGATTTTGATGGTCCATTGCCGCTACCGCGTCCGGGGCGGCGAAGACGAATGCTACGAGGCCGAGCAGCGCCTGTTGCGCGCGGCCGGGGTCGAGGTCGACACCTACGAAGACGACAACCGCCGGGTCGAGCAGCTGGGCAGCCTGCGCGCCGCCTGCGATACGATCTGGTCGGCGAGCGCCTATCGCGCGATCCGGGCCCAACTGCGCGAGCGGCACCACGACGTCGTCCATGTGCACAACTTCTTTCCGCTGATCTCGCCCGCGGTCTACTACGCGGCGCAGGCGGAAGGCTGCAGCGTGGTCCAGACCCTGCACAATTACCGCCTGTCATGCCCGGCCGCGATCTTCTATCGCGACGGCCATGTCTGCGAGGACTGCCTGGGCAAGGCGATCCCCTGGCCGGGCGTTGCACACGGCTGCTACCGCGGCAGCCGGGCCGGCACGGCGGCGGTCGCGGCGATGCTGGCCGGCCACCGTCTGCTGGGCACCTGGCGGCGCAAGGTCGACCTTTACGTCGCACTCAACGAGTTCATGCGCCGCAAGGCGATCGCAGGCGGTCTGCCGGCCGAGCGGATCGTGGTCAAGCCCAACTTCGTCGGCAACGATCCGGGGGCCGGTAGCGGCCAGGGCGGGTTCGCCCTGTTCACCGCCAGGCTCAATCCCGAGAAGGGCGTGCCCGAGCTGCTTGCGGCCTGGCGCCGCCTGGGCAGCCGGATCCCGCTCAAGATCATGGGCGACGGCCCGCTCACCGAGATGGTCAAGGCGGCGGCGGCGACCACGCCCGGGATCGAGTACCTCGGCCGGCGGCCGCTCGCAGAGTTCTACGACCTGCTCGGCCAGGCCAGCTTCTTCGTGTTCACCTCGACCTGGTACGAAGGCTTCCCGCGGGTCATCAACGAGTGCTACGCGCGCGCGACGCCGGTCGTCGCCTCGGCGATCGGGCCGATCGCCGAAGTGGTGGCCGATGGTCGCACGGGCGTGCATTTCCGCCCCGGCGACGTCGATGATCTGGTCGCCAAGGTCGAATGGCTGCTCGATCATCCGGCCGAGCACGCCCGGCTGCGGACTGGCGCCCGCCAGGAGTTCGAAGCCAAATACACGGCCGAGGGCGGCCTGAAGCAGCTGCTCTCCGTCTACCGGCAGGCGATCGCCGCTCATCGCCACGCACCGGCCGGCGCCGAAGCCTCGCCGGCAAGGCCGTCCTGAGCCGACCACCTCAGGCGCCGGCCCGCGCTGCGCGCGCCACGGCGACCCGACCCGCTTGACCGCGTCGCCGTCACCCGCCCGGCGGCCAGAGTCAGCTGCGCCGTCGGGCGGACGCCACCTCTGCCGCCTTTTCCCTGATCATCTCCAGCGACATGACGTCGTTATTGACGATCCGCGGGTCGGTGCCGATCTCGATCCGGTTCGCTTTCGCTCCTTCACGCAGGAATGGCCCGAAATATTTCAGCGCGACCCCCTTGCGAACCAGGATCTCCGCAACATTCTGCGCTTCCTCGATCGGAACATCGACCCCAAACCAGAGCGCATTGGTCGGATAGCGATCCAGCGCGCTCGTTTCGACTTGCGGAGCGCGGCCTTGCTTGCGCAGCGCGGCTTCGATATCGACTTTGTCCGATGGCTTCTTGTAGTATACGATGATCGGTTCCTGGGTCAGTTGCACGCCCCGGAATTTGGTATCCTCCTGCTGCTGCAGCAATTTGATAAGATCTTCTCGCGACAGACCATCCAAACTCTTCTTCTCGTCCGCGAGCGCACTCCTGATAAACAGGGTCGCGGCGTTGACCTGCAGATCTTCGGCCGGCGCGACATCATAGAACGCGCCGGCGTCCGTAGTGTCGTCCTCAACCCGACGGATCACATAAGTTCCGCTTGATCCGCCGCGGTAGGGCAGGCGCAAGCGATCGCGCTGCGGCGCCGGCAAGGCTTGCGGGTCCGCCGACCGCGGATACCACACCAGGTCGACCATGAACGTATCATGGGCGCTGAACGGCCCATCTTTCAGAGCCACCGCTTCGTAAGTAAACGTGCGGAATCCGAGGCCGCCCTTGATACTGGGCAGCACCTTCGTCCATACATGATCATTGCTTTCCGAAGTCATGAGCAGGGTATTTTCATTGAGCTCGGTCTTGCCAGGCTGCTCGTCATGAATGGCGGTAATCTTATACACGTAGACCGCGCGCGGCGGATTCACCCAGTAGTAAATGCTGGCGATGATGCACACCCCGCCGATCGACACGAAAAACACCGGCGTGGTCGCGCCACCCGCCTTGCGCCACATCACGAAGGCCGCGACCATCGACAGCACGGCAAAGAAGAAGGGGCCAAACCGGTAGGCCATCTCGACGAAAGGTTGAATGTCGTCTGCCTTGAAAGCTTCCATTGCAATCGCCTCCACGCTCGAAACCCGAACAGGCGAGTAAGATGTTGATGGTAGCACGTAGAGGTTGATCTCGCAAGCTGCTTGGACGGTGATGTTCGAGCCGGCGGGGGCGCTCAGCTCCAGGGACCTGAGCGGCGGCTGGTCTCGGGCAAGCGCGAGCGGCCGCGCCGCCGGCTGCCCAGGCGGGACCTGAACTGCCGGTCGCGCAGCACCAGGATCAGCGCCAGGCCGGCGATGAAGCCGCCGACGTGGGCCCAGAAGGCGACCCCGCCTCCGGCCGCCCTGGTGCCGAGGCCGCTCAGCAGCTGGAAGATGAACCAGAAGCCGAGCAGCCAGCCGGCGCGGACCGTCGTGAAGAACACCAGCCCGAGCGGAATCAGCACGCGCACGCGGGCGTGCGGGAACAGCAGCAGATAGGCGCCGAGCACGCCCGAGATCGCGCCAGAGGCGCCGATCATCGGGATTTCCGAGGCCGGATTGGGCAGGGCCTGGGCAAATGCCGCCACCAGACCGCAGAGCAGGTAGAACAGCAGGAAGCGGAGATGGCCGCAGACGTCCTCGATGTTGTTCCCGAACACCCAGAGGTAGAGCATGTTGCCGGCGAGATGCATGAAGCCGCCGTGCAGGAACATCGAGGTCAGGAGCGTCAGCCCGGCCGGCACCCGGACCAGTTCGGTCGGCAGGGTCGCGCCTTCGAAGACCACGGCCGGGATGAAGCCGAAGCTGTAGACCGCCGCCTGGCCCGCCTGCGGCCCGAGCGACGCCTGCCAGAGGTAGACCAGGATGCAGGTCGCGATCAGCGCGACCGTGACGACCGGCGTGCGCGTGGTCGGATTGTCGTCGTGCAGCGGAATCATGGCACGGGCTCGCGTCCCGGTCGCGGCCCGCGCAACGCTGCGCGGTCGCTCACAGCCTCATGTGGGCGTGCCAGGGGGCGCTCGCCAGACGCGCGTGACCGCGGCTGCCGATCCGTCCCCCGATCGGCCGGCCGCGGCGGCCGGCGCGCCGGTCAGCCGAGGAAGCCGCGCACCGCCTCGCAGATCCGGTCGACCTCGCGCACCTCGAGCGCCCGATGCAGCGGCAGGCTGATCACGCGCCGGGTCTCGCGCACCGTGGTCGGCACGCTGCCGCGGCAATCCTTGAAGGCCGGCTGCTCGAGCAGGTTCGGGTAATGCACGGTCGAATCGATGGCGCGCTCGGCGAGATGGGCGCGCAGGCCGTCGCGGCGCGCCGCCGGCACCCGGATCGGCATGATGTACCAGGAGATCTGGGCGTTGGTCCGGCGCGGCAGGAGCTCGACCTGATCCAGGTCCTCGAGCTGCTCGTAGTAGCGCTCGACCAGCGCCGCCCGGTGCTCGACGATCTCCTCCAGCTGCTCGACGCTGGCGAAAGCGACCGCCGCCGCCAGGTCGTCGATCTTGTACTTGTGCCCGACCCGTGCGACGTGCTGGGTCGGGCTCACGCCCTTGGCCACGGTCCGGTTGTAGGTGTCGGCGGCGAGGCCGAGAAAGGCCAGCTGATTGATCTCGGTGCGCCGCTCGCCATCCCGGTACAACAGGATGCCGCCGTTGCTGCTCGCGATCTGCTTGGTCGGGGCGAAGCTGAAGGCGGCGAACTCGGCGTTGGCGCCGACGCGCTGGCCGTCGCGGATCGAGCCGAAGGCGTGCGCCGCGTCCTCGACCACGGTGATGTTGCGGCCGGCGACCAGCTCGCGGATCGGGTCGAAGTCGGCGGGCGGGCCGGCGTAGTGCATCGGGATGATCGCGCGCGTCCGCTTCGAGAGCGCGGGCTCGACGGTCTCCGCGGAGAGGGTCAGCGTGTCCGGATCGATGTCGGCAAACACCGGCCGGGCGCCGCAGTAGACCGCGACGATCGCGGTCGAGACGTAGGTGAAGGCTGGCACGATGACCTCGTCGCCGGGGCCGACGCCTGCGGCGCGCAGGGCCAGGTGCATGGCGGCGGTGCAGCTCGAGGTCGCGAGCACGTTCTGATGCTGCTCGTAGAGGGCCTCGATCGTGGCCTGCAGGTGCTGGGCGACCGGACCGTAACCCCACCAGCCGGAGCGCAGCACGTCGTCGACATAGGCGAGCGCGTTGCCATGCAGCCAGGGCTTGGACACCAGGGTGGCCTTCAGCGCCGGCCGCTGCCAGGGCGGCATCGGCGGCTGCCCGGTGGCGCCCAGGTGCTCGGCGATCAGATGGCTCGACATATGCTTGGACACTGGAGTTTCCCCCGTTGCATCTCACGCTGCTGCGGCAAGCCTGTTGTGCCGCAAGGGCTTTAGTCGCAGGTTAACGGCGACGCGTTTTGCCGGGCCGCAGCGCTTGCAAATCATCCCGTCACCGCCGCGCCAGGCTGGCCGGGGCGCGCCGGATCGCCGATCCCTTGATGGCCTTCGTTTGCGGATCGGTTGGCCAAAATCTTGCTCATCCGTCGCGGCCCCTGACGGGCTGTCGGCAGAGCCCCTGACCGCAGTCGACCAGGACCAGGTGCCCCATCTCAGCGATGGCGCAGCCGCTCGCCGGAGTCGCTCACGAGCGCGACGCGGGCCGCGCCGAACAGGCGATGCTTGATGTCGGTCGCGAGTGCCAGCACCCGCGGATCGAGGGCGCTGACCGGCTCGAGCAGCAGGCGGACGGCGTTCCAGTATACCAGCAACCAGTGGAACAGATGACCATAGCAGCGCAGCCGCTCGCTGCGCTCGGCGACGTGCCGTCGCACCATGTGCCAGTACTCGGCGTACAGCGACCACATCGGGCACAGATCCACGAGGCTGGGTCTGGCGGCGCCCGGCGCGTACCAGTAGCGCACGGTGCGACGATCCGGATAGGCGGTACGCACGCAGCGGTCCGGGTGATCGCGGTTCATGAACAGGGGTTCCGGCACCTGCAGGCAGCGGCCGAGCAGCGCGAGCTCGGCGCACAGCGCCCGGTCCGAGGCGAAGTAAGGCGCGATCAGCCGGGTCCTGGCGAGCGCCTCGGACCGGATCAATCCGAAACTCTCGGTGCACCAGTGGGCGGAAATCACCAGCGCCGCGAAGCGCTCCGAGGGCGACGCCGAATCGGCGCGCTGCAGCTCACTGTCATAAACCCCGACGCTCTTGCCGTCGGCATCGATCAGCCGCACCAGCGACTGGCAGAGCACGGCGTCCGGGTTGGCCTCCAGTAGCGCCACGCAGCGCTCCAGATAGGTGGGCGCGAGGGTGTCGTCGTGGGCGGCCCATTTGAAGTATTCGCCTGAGGCCAGCGTAAAGCTGCGGTTGAAGTTGGCGCTGGCACCGATGTTGCTGGCGTTGCGGTAATAGCGGATGCGAGCGTCATCCGCGGCATGGCGCCGGCAGATTGCCTCGGTGTCGTCGGTCGACGCGTTGTCGCTGATGATCAGCTCGAAATCGGTCAGCGTCTGGCGCCGGATCGATTCGATGGCAAGCTCAAGGTAGTTGCTTCCGTTGAAGACCGGCAAGCCGACCGAAACCAGAGGCCGTCCCTTTTCGCTCATGGCGCTTAGCTCATTTGTTGGCCCACCACCGGGCAACTTTAACTATAGGTCACGACCGTGATCGGAGCAAGGGTCAAGTGCGGATTCAACTCACGCTACAACGTCCGATGACTGTAGTTTCATGCCCGCCGCAACCGGTGACGCCGGGGCTGGCAGAGCTTGGCGGTTGGGCTATGTTGTGGGCGAGCTTTTCGGATCAGCGGGTTTGGGGGGAGCGGTCATGGCGAAGTTCGGGGTCGGCCAGCCGGTGCGCCGGGTCGAGGATCAGCGCTTCATCACCGGTCAGGGGCGCTACACCGACGACATCGACATCGCCGGTCAGGCCTACGGCGTCGTCGTCCGCTCGGCCGAGGCGCACGCCCGGATCCGCGCGCTCGACGTCGCGGCGGCCAAGGCGGCGCCGGGCGTGCTCGGGGTGATCACCGGCGCGGACATCGAAGCGAGCGGCGGCAACCTTCTGCCCTGCGCCGTGCCGCTCGCCAACCGGGACGGCAGCCAGGGCGCCAACCGGCTGCGCCCGGTGCTGTGCACCGACCGCGTCCGCCACGTCGGCGACCACGTCGCCTTCGTGGTCGCCGGGACGCTCGCCGAGGCCAAGGATGCGGCCGAATTGGTCAGCGTCGACTACGAGTCGCTGCCCGTGGTCGCCGACACCGAGGCCGCCACCGCCCCCGGCCAGCCCCTGGTCCACGACGACGTGCCGAACAATCTGAGCTTCGACTGGCAGTTCGGCGATCCGGCCGCGGCCGAGGCGGCATTCGCCAAGGCCGCCCGCACCGTCAAGCTCAAGGTGATCAACAACCGCCTGGTCGCGAACGCGATCGAGCCGCGCGCGGCGATCGCCGAGTGGGACGCCGGCACGGGCGTCACGCTCCACGCCTGCACCCAGGGCGGCTGGCTCTGGACCGACATCCTGGCGGGCGTGCTCAAGGTCGACGGCGAGCAAGGTCCGGATCCTGACGCCCGACGTCGGCGGCGGCTTCGGCATGAAGGCGTTCTTCTACCCCGAGTACGCCATGGCGGCCTGGGCCGCGCGCGCGCTCGGCCGGCCGGTCAAGTGGACCGGCGAGCGCAGCGAGACGTTCCTTGCCGACGTCATGGGCCGCGACCACGTCACCACCGCCGAGCTCGCCCTCGACGCCCAGCACAGGATCCAGGGCATGCGGGTCGAGACCGCGGCCAACATGGGCGCCTACAGCTCGCTGTTCGCGCCCTTCATCCCGACCATGGCGGCGCTCAAGGTCCTGCCCGGCGTCTACGACGTCAAGAACCTGGTCTACCGGGTCAAGGGCGTGCTCACCAACACCACGCCGGTCGATGCCTATCGCGGCGCCGGGCGGCCGGAGTCGATCTATCTGATGGAGCGGCTGATGGACGCCGCGGCGCGCGAGGTCGGCCTCGACCCGGTCGAGTTCCGCAGGCGCAACTTCATCGCCCCGGCCGCCATGCCGTTCAAGACCGCGGCCGGCGAGATCTACGATTCCGGCGAGTTCGCCAAGGTCATGGACGCCGCGCTGAACGCCGCCGACTGGGCCGGCTTCGGCCAGCGCCGGGCCGAGGCCGAAAGGCGTGGCCTGCGCCGCGGCATCGGCATCTCCTACTACATCGAATCGACCATGGGCGATCCCAAGGAAGCCGCCAAAATCCAGTTCGAGGACGACGGCACGGTCAGCGTCGTGGTCGGGACCCAGTCCAACGGCCAGGGCCACGAGACCGCCTACGCCCAGGTCCTGAACGACCGCCTGGGCATCCCGTTCGAAAAAATCAGAATCGTCCAGGGCGACACCAGCCTGCTCAAATGGGGCGGCGGCACCGGCGGCTCGCGCTCGCTGACCGCCGAGGGCATGGCGATCCGGGACGCGTCCGACATGGTGATCGAGCGCGGCAAGCACTACGCCTCCCAGGAGCTCGAGACCGCGACCGCCGACATCGAGTTCGCGCGCGAGGCGGGCGAGTTCCGGGTGATCGGCACCGACCGCGAGCATCGGCCTGCTCGAGCTCGCCGCCAAGGCGCGCACCATGACCCCGCCGGCAGGGCGCCGAGCCCGGCCTCGATGCCGAGGCGATGGCCAAGATCGACGCCTGGACCTTCCCCAACGGCTGCCACGTCGCCGAGCTCGAGATCGACCCCGACACCGGGGTCACCCGGATCGTCCGCTACACCGCGGTCGACGACTTCGGGGTCGTGCTCAACCCGATGCTGGTCGCGGGCCAGGTCCACGGCGGCGTCGTCCAGGGCATCGGCCAGGCGCTCTACGAGCATGCGGTCTACGACGATGCCGGTCAGCTCTTGTCCGGCTCGTTCATGGACTACTGCATGCCGCGCGCCGACGGCGTGCCCGCGATGGAAGTCTCGACCCTCGAGGTGCCGTGCACGACCAACCCCATGGGCATCAAGGGCTGCGGCGAGGCGGGCTCGGTCGCCTCACCGGCAGCCGTGATCAACGCGATCATCGATGCGCTCTCCGACCTCGGCGTGCGCGCGGTCGACATGCCGGCGACGCCGCAGAAGGTCTGGCAGCTGATCCAGGCGCACAGCCAGGCCGCGGCCGCCGAGTAGAGGGCCTGCGCAGGTCGGCGGTCCGGTCGGGCCGCCGGCGCCGGGTCTGGAGGACGGATGGGGCTCGAGATCATCGGCGCGGGCTTCGGCCGCACGGGCACGAGCTCGCTTCGGAGCGCGCTCGTGCACCTGGGGTTCGGGCCCTGCCACCACATGTACGAGGTCCGCGATCATCCCGAGCAGCTCGCGGGCTGGCAGGCCGCGGCGCAAGGCCGGCCGGTCGACTGGGACCTGGTCTTTCGCGGCTACCGGTCGCAGACCGACTGGCCGGGTGCCCGCTACTGGCGGGAGCTCGCGGGCCATTTCCCGACCGCGCGGGTGATTCTGTCGGTCCGCGACCCGGACAGCTGGTTCGACAGCATCGAGGCGACGATCAACCGCTTCTTCGCGGGCCGCGGCAACCATCGCTCGCCGCATCTGAACGCCATGGCTGAGATGGGCTACGAGACGATCGCGGTGCAGGTGTTCGGCGGCCGGCTCACGGACCGGGCGCACGCCAAGCGGGTCTTCGAGGAGCACGTCGCCGCCGTCCAGGCCGAGATCGCGCCCGAGCGCCTGCTCACCTTCGATCCGCGCGACGGCTGGGGGCCCTTGTGCGATTTCCTCGGGGTCGCGGTGCCGAAGATCCCCTTTCCCTGGGTCAACATTTCTCAGGATTTCGGCAAGGCCGCGACGCCAAGGCTGACCGGCGATGCCTGACCGGCTGACCTTGCAGGGCGTCTCGGTGCGGCCCGTGCTGGTGCCGCTGAGCCGGCCGGTGGTCTCGCGGGTCGGACGCTATGAGCAGTGGCCCTTGATCCTGATCGACCTCCAGACCGAGCAGGGGGTGGTCGGGCGCAGCTACCTGGCGCCCTATCTGAAGCAGGCGGTCCGCTACATCGTGCCGGCGATCCAGGATCTGGCCGAGGCGCGTCGCGGCAAGCCGGTCGCGCCGCTCGACGACTTCGCGGCCGCGCGCAAGGCGCTGGGCCTGGTCGGGCTCGAGGGCGTGACCCTGATCGCGATCTCCGGGCTCGACATGGCGTCCTGGGACGCGCAGGCCAAGGCCGCGGGCCAGCCGCTTGCGGTCTATCTCGGCGGCTCGCTGGCACCCGTGCCGGCCTACCACAGCGGCGGGCTATGGCTGACGCCGCTTGGCGCGCTCGCCAAGGAAGCCGAGGCGCTGGTCGCGGACGGCGGCTTCACCGGGCTCAAGCTCCGGCTCGGGCGCGAGCGGATCGCCGATGACCTCGAGGCGATCCGGATGGTGCGCGCGGTGCTCGGCACCGACGGCCAGATCATGACCGACTTCAACCAGGGCCTCTCGCTCGGCGACGCGCTGCACCGCTGCCACGGCCTCGACGATCAGGGCCTCTACTGGTTCGAGGAGCCGATCGCCTACGATGATCTTTCCGGCTACGCGCGCCTGACCCGCGAACTCAGGACGCCGGTCATGCTGGGCGAGAATTTCTACGGGCCGCGCTCCCTCCACGCCGCGATCCAGGCGGGTGCCGGCGACTACGTGATGCCGGACCTGATGCGGATCGGCGGCGTCACGGGCTGGCTGCGCGCGGCCGCGCTCGCGGGTGCCGCCGGCATCGAGATGTCGTCCCACCTCTATCCGGAGGTCTCGGCGCATCTGCTGCGGGTCGCCGAGACCGGCCACTGGCTGGAATGGCAGGACTGGGCGCACCCGATCCTGGCCGCACCGTTCGAGCTCGAGGACGGCCGGCTGATCATCCCCGACGTGCCCGGCAACGGCCTCGCCTGGGACGAAGATGCGGTGCGCCGCTACCAGCTCTGAGGGCGCGTCGTGACGCTCCCCGCAGGGAGCATCGGCGTTGAAACCGTTGGTTGATACACGATATCTTTGCCTGTCGGGGCGGAGCGGGAGCGGAGCTTGATCGCGGGCGCAGTGGATCGTCCACGCCCGGCTGAGCGGCGGCGGCAGGGCCGCCGGCTCGATCCGGGCCTGTCCACGGTCCTCGACCACGCCCGCTGGCTGGCCGCGTTGGTGGTCCTGCTCTTCCATGTGCGTCTGCACACCATCGGCGACTATGGCAGCGACGTGCCTGGCGGCGACGGTCTGCTGGTCCGGGCGTTCTTTTTCGTGACCGGGCTGGGCCACGAGGCGGTGATCGTCTTCTTCGTGCTCAGCGGCGCGCTGGTCGCCGGCAAATTCGTCGGCCGGCCACCCTTCACGCTCGACGAGCATGCCGACTACCTGATCGATCGCCTCACCCGCATCTGGGTGGTGGCAGTCCCGGCGCTAACCTTCTCGGTCATCGTCGCCCAGCTCGCGCAAGCGACCCTCGGCGCTTTCTACAGCCCTTTGCAGCAGCCCTGCGCGCCCGGCGCGCTCGACCTGATCGCCAATCTGTTCTTCCTGCACAAGGCGTTCTTTCCGATCTTGTGCAGCAATGGCCCCTATTGGAGCATTCACAACGAAGTCTGGTATTACTTGCTGTTGCCCGCGACCCTCCTGATCTTCACCGCGCCCATGCTTTGGCTGCGGGGAACCATGCTGGCCCTGGTGATCGCGGCGGTCGGGGCGTTGCTGGTGTTCGACCCTTGGGATGCGAAGAATACCCTGGCCTATCTGCCCGTCTGGCTCGCGGGGGCGCTGGTCGCGACCGGCTGGCGCTGGCGCCTGCCGCCGGCGCTCGGCGTCGCCTTCCTGGTGCTCGCGCTGGCCCTGTCCAAGGGGACTGACGGCGGGCCGGGCCCGATCAAGGACTATCTGATCGCGCTCGCGCTGCTGGCGCTGCTGTTCGCCGTCAAGGGCGGGCGGCTTTCGGCCTGGTGGCTCAGGCCCGGCCTGGTCCGCAGCGGGCAGCGGCTGGCCGGCTTCTCCTATTCGCTCTACCTCACCCACGCGCCGGTGATCTATCTGCTGCGGACGGTGCTCGTGCGGCAATTCGGGGTCTCGCTGCCGATCGGGGCGGTGACCGCGCAAGCGCTCGCGATCATGCTGTTCGAGGGCCTGGTCGCGATCGCGGTCGCCTGGCTGTTCTATCTCGCCTTCGAGCGCCACACGGGCGCTCTGCGCGCCGCGATCCGGGTGTGGCTCGGCCGCCAGCCGCGGCTCGCGCGCGCCACGCCGAACGCTTAGCCGAGGGTCGCGTTCGCCGGCCGCGCGGGGCTGCGCCCAGGTCAATCCTCGCCGAGGTCACTCCTCCTCGCCGCGGGCGATCCGCGCCTCCCAGGCGTCGTAGTCGAGGTCCGGCTGGTGCACCACGCGCTGCTGGTGCAGCTCGCGGCCCTTGAGCAGGGCCACCAGCGCCTCGTTGTTCGGGGTCGGAATGCCAAGCGTCTTCGCCTCGCGGATCAGGGCGCCGTTGAGCGCATCGATCTCGGTCCGGCGGCCGGCCTCCACATGCTGCAACATCGAGGGCTTGTTGAATTTTTTGTGACATTGCGCCTTGATCTTGGCGACGATCTCGGGGTTGGGCAGGCGGATGCCCTTGGCGCCGATCACCGCCATCACCTCCTCCAGCACGCGGTCCTGGAACGCGTCGAGCTCGGGCAGGCGGACGAGCTCGCCCGCGCGCAGGCCGGTGGTCGCCGAGATCGCGTTGACCGCGCAGTTGACGATGAACTTCTGCCAGACCAGGCCCATGACGTTCGGCTCGAGCTCGGCCTCGAAGCCCGGCGCTCTGCGAGCGCCTCGATCAGGCGGTTCGCGCGGGCGCTCGAGCGGCCATCGGTCTCGCCGACCGAGGTCAGCCCCATGTGGGTCAGGCAGACGTGGCCGGGGCCGCGGCTGGCAGCACTGCACATGCTGGAGCCGCCGAGCACCCGCTCCTTGCCGAGCGCTGCCTGCAGCTGCTCGACGTTGCCGATGCCGTTCTGGAAGGTGATCGCAAAGCCCTCGGGGCTCAGCAGGCGCTTGACGGTCGCGGCCGCGGCACCGGTGTTGTTGGCATCGACGAACAGGATCACCGCGTCCGCCGAAGCGCCGGCGCCAGGCTCGGTCGCGGCCGGCAGCCGCACCCGATGCTCGCCGCGCACGCCATCGATCCGCAAACCCTCTCGAGTGATCGCCTCGACGTGCTCCTGCCAGGCGTCGATCAGGCTCACCTCATGCCCGGCTGCCGCCAGCAGCCCGCCATAGCTGCCGCCCATCGCGCCCGCGCCCACGACCGTGATCTTCATCTCCTGCCTCCCAAGGTCGCCACGATCCTAGCCGATCACTGCCGCCGCGGCCAAGCCGGCGCTGCCGGTCGAGATCGGCAGCCGCGGGCGGTGAAGGCTTGGCGGGCCATCCAAGCGTGGCTAGAGTTGGCTCAACGAAGGGGAGGCTACCATGAAGCAACATTGCGCTGGTCTGGCGGCGGCGCTGGCCGTCCTGGCCGGGCTCGCCGGCAGCGCGGGCCTTGCGCTCGCCCAGGACAAGACGCTCACCGTCTGGAGCCATTTCGCCGACCACGAGGGCGTGCGCGCCTTCTTCCGCGACGTCCAGGCGCAGTTCGAGCACGAGAATCCGGGCGTCAAGCTCACGATCACCTTCTACGAGAAGAACGCGCTGTTCGCGGCCATGACCACCGCGCTGCAGGCCGGCGAGGGCCCGGACATCATCTATCTCGAGCCCGACCGGATGCAGTTCGTCGAGAACGGGCTGGTCCGCCCGATCGAGGATCCGGTGATCCTGGATCGTCTCGAGGACTTCGCCAAGCGCGCCTGGACCTTTGAGGGCAAGGTCTATGGCGTCGGCATGCAGGCGTTCACGGTCGAGCTCTATGACAACAAGGAACTCGTCGCCAAGGTCCTGGCCAAGGCCGGGATCGAGCTCGGCGACGACGATCAGCTGACCCAGGACGAGTTCCTGAAGATGGTCCAGACCGCGGCCGGCATGGGCATCACCCCGGTCGTGCAGGGGATCGGCGACCGGCCCTATCCGGGCTCCTATCTCACCCACGAGCTCCTGCTGCGGAAGCTTGGCCCCGACGACTACGCCGCGCTCTGGGCCGGCAAGCTGTCGTACAAGGATCCGCGCGTGGTCGAGGTCTTCGACTACATGAAGCAGCTGATCGACGCCGGCGCCTATCCCAAGACCTTCACGACCCTCAAGCTCGGCGAGTCGCACGCCTACTTCCACACCAGCCCCGGCGGCCTGACCTTCCCGCTCGGCAGCTGGTACTCGAGCCGGGCCTTCAACCCACCCGACAAAGGCGGCCAGCCGAAGGACTTCCCGCTCGGCATCATGCAGTTCCCGGCGATGGACGGCGGCGCCTGCCCGAACTGCAAGACGATCGGCATCGCCGGCACCTACGCGATCAACGCCGCCAGCCGGCAGCCCGAGCTGGCGCTCAAGTTCCTGGAGCTGATCACCCGCCCGGAGATGGGCCGCGAATGGGTCGAGAAGACCAAGGTCCAGACCGGGGTCAAGATCGGCGCGGCCGAGTTCGGCGGCGAATACGCCGCCTACTTCAAGGAGCTGAACGCGCGCGGCCAGGGCCGGATCTGGTTCCTCGGCACGCCGATCGACTTCCTGCGCGGCCAGTGCAAGGAGACCTTCATCCAGGTGATCAACGCCGCCTTCCCGGCCGGCCTGATCGGCCCCGACGACGCGCTCGACCAGATGGAGGCCGCCTGCCACACCGGCTGAGCCCGGGCCGGGTCGCGGGCCACTTTGAGGGTCGATCCGCACCGAAGCCGGGGTCGGCAGGGCGGGATCGCCGCTCGACGGTCGGGTGGCGCACGTTCTGCAGACAGGTCCGGTGACGGCGCGGGCCGAGCAGCGTGGTCGGGCTGGCGGAGTTCGCTGGCGTCCCTCGCAACGGGCTCGGCACGCGCCCTCGATGGCAAGGACAGGCGCCGAAAGCGGTAACGGAATGTTAACCTACTCGTGGTCCATTCTTTCTTCGGATGGTCCATGTGATCCTGGGAGTCCGTGCGCCCGTCCCGAAGCAGGCGGCGCGGATTCCCACGGTCGCATGGACCACAGCGGCAGGTTAGCCAGCAATGGTTGACGAAAGCTTAACGATCCGCGCTCGGGGCGCGCGCGTCCATGGCACGTGACGCGAGCGGCTGGGCCGGCCGGCCGGCGGTCGCCAGCGCCGGTGCGGCGGCGATCTCGCCCGGCGCCGCCGATCGCCTGCGTGCCCGCTACGAGGATCACCCCTGGGGCGTGATCATGGCCTTCCTGGCGCCAGCGCTCCTCATGTACCTGACCCTCACCGCCTGGCCGATCGTCAAGACCTTCTACAACAGCGTCCACCTGATCAAGCCGCACCAGCCCGACCACTTCGTCGGCCTTGCCAACTACGTCCAGCTGCTGACCGGCGACCTCATTTTCAACAAGGCGATCGTCAACACCTTCCTCTGGGCGACCGTGGCGCCGGCGGTCGACGTCAGCCTCGGCCTGCTGCTCGCCGCCTGCCTCTACGTCCGGATCCCGATGTCCCGCTTCTTCCGGGTCGCCTGGTTCAGCCCGGTGCTGATCTCCTACGTCGTCGTCGGCGTGATCTGGATGTGGATCTACAACTACGACTGGGGGGTCGCGAACCGCCTGTTGCGCGCGCTCGGCCTGGGCGGCTGGGCGCAGGTCTGGCTCGGCAATCCCAGGACCGCGCTCTGGGCGGTGATCCTGGTCGACGCCTGGAAATGGGTGGGCTTCCACATGGTGGTCTGCCTGGCCGCGCTCCACTCCCTGCCCAGCGAGGTGATCGAGGCCGCCGAGCTCGACAACTGCGGCTTCTGGAAGAAGCTCGTCTTCATCCAGATCCCGATGATCCGGACCACGCTGGTCAACCTTTTGATCCTCGCCTTCATCGGCAAGATGAAGATCTTCGATCTGGTCTGGATCATGACCAAGGGCGGCCCGCTCTGGAGCACCGAGACGCTCGCCACCTACACCTACAAGCGCGCCTTCGAGTGGCAGACCTTCGATCTCGGCTATCCCTCGGCGATCGCGGTGGTCTCCTTCGCCCTGGTCATGACCATCGTGCTGCTCGCCGCCCGGCTGCTGCGCCGGCGCGAGCGGCTGGAGTTCTGAGCATGCCGGCCCGCACGCTTGCCCTGCGCGCGCTGCTCCTGGTGCTGCTCGCCGGCTACACGGCGTTCGCCGCCGGCCCGTTCGTCTGGGTCGCGATGATGTCGCTGCGCACCACGACCGAGATCACCGCCGCCCCCTACGCTCTTCCGTGGCCCATGCACTGGGGCAAATACGCCGATGCCTGGTTCGGCTCCAACTACCAGACCTACTTCTGGAACAGCACGGTCGTCAGCGTGAGCGCAGTCGCCCTCTTCAGCCTGCTCGGCGCCATGGCCGCCTACGGCCTCGCCCGCTACCGCTTCCCCGGCAACCGCCTGATCTTCTTCGTCATCTTCAGCACCATCATCCTGCCGCCGCAGATCACGATCATCGGGGTGTTCGAGCTCCTGGTCGAGTACCGCCTCTACAACACCCACCTCGGCCTGATCCTGGTCTACGTCGCGCTGCAGATGCCGCTCACGGTCTACATCCTCGAGAGCTTCTTCGCCCGCATGCCGCAGGACCTGTTCGATGCCGCGCGCATGGACGGCTATTCCGACTTCGAGATCTTCTGGCGGATCGCGCTGCCGATCGGCCTGCCGGCGGTCGCGACCACGGTGATCCTGAACCTGATCTACATCTGGAACGAGTTCCTGTTCGCGGTCGTGCTGCTGACCGACGACGCCAAGCGCACGCTGCCGCTCGGCATCCAGCGCTTCATGGGCGATCACCTGGACGACAACGGCATGCTCGCGACCGGACTGATGATCGCGGTCATCCCGATCATCGTCGCCTATGTCTTCTTCTCTGAAAAAATGATCCAGGGCATGACCGCTGGCGCGCTCAAATGAGCGCGTACGGGTAGACGCCCAAGGCAGGGGGTAGAATGGCGATCGTCCGGCTCGAGCAGATCACCAAGCGCTTCCAGGGGGCGGCGGCGCCGGCGGTCGACGACGTCTCGCTGCTGGTCGAGGATGGCGAGTTCATGGTCCTGCTCGGGCCATCCGGCTGCGGCAAGTCGACCACCTTGCGCATGATCGCCGGGCTCGAGGCGATCAGCACAGGCGAACTCTGGATCGACGACCGGCTGATGAACCGGGTGCCGGCCAAGGACCGCGACATCGCCATGGTCTTCCAGTCCTACGCGCTCTACCCGCACATGAACGTCCAGGACAACCTCGCCTTCGGCCTGAAGCGGCGCGGCGTACCGCGCGACGAAGTGCAAAGGCGGGTCCAGGCGGCGGCTGCCATGCTCGGGCTCGCGGACCTGCTCGAGCGCAAGCCCTACGCGCTCTCGGGCGGCCAGCGCCAGCGCGTGGCGCTCGGCCGGGCGATCGTCCGCGACCCCAAGGTGTTCCTGTTCGACGAGCCGCTCTCGAACCTCGACGCGGCGCTGCGCGTGCGCACCCGGGGCGAGCTGATCAAGCAGCACCAGCGCCTCGGCGCGACCATGATCTACGTCACCCACGACCAGGTCGAAGCGATGACCATGGGCAGCCGGATCTGCGTCATGAACCAGGGTCGGGTGGTTCAGGTCGGGCGCCCGCTCGAGGTCTACCGCGACCCGGCCGACACCTTCGTCGCGGCCTTCATCGGCAGCCCGCCCGCCAATCTGATCGAGGCCGAGGTCGCGGCCGCCGATGGCGCGGTCGCGGTCCGGGTCGGTGGCCGCGAGCTGGCCCTGCCGCGCCACCGCGCCGCCGACCTCGAGACGCTCGCGGGCCGCCGGGTGGTGTTCGCCATCCGCCCCGAAGACCTCAAGGTCGCGAGCACCGCCGATGGCGATGCCGGGGGCGCCCGGCTGCCGGCGCGGCTGGTCGCGATCGAGCCGCTCGGCGCCGAGACCATCCTGGTGCTGGCCCTCGACGGCCTGGACGAGGAAATCCTCGCCCGGGTCGGCCCCGAGGTCATGCTCCGCCCGGGCGAGCCGGTCACGCTCGTGCCGAACCTTGCGGCCGTGCATCTGTTCGATCCAGCCTCGACCCGCGCGCTCCCCCGCTCTGTCCCAAAAGTCTGAGGTGCCCGCCATGCCGAAGCCCGTCCCCGGCCCCCTTCGCAGCCCGCGCCGCCCGACCCTCACGGTGCCGCCCGGCGCCACCGACTGCCACTGCCACGTGTTCGGACCGGCCGTCCGCTTCCCGTTCGTGCCTGAGCGCGGCTACACGCCGCCGGACGCCCCGCTCGAGGACTACGTCCGCCTCCAGGGCATCCTCGGGCTCGAGCGCACGGTGATCGTGCAGCCGAGCGTCTATGGCAACGACCATCGCTGCACCGAGGACGCGATCCGGCGGCTCGGCGCGAGGGCGCGCGGGATCGCCGTGGTGCCCCCCGAGATCGAGGAGACGGAGCTGCAACGCCTCGATGGCGCGGGCTTTCGCGGCACCCGCCTCAACCTGTTGCACAGCGGCGGCGGCGTGCCGCTCAGTGCGCTCGAGACGGTCGCCGCCAAAGTGGCGCCGCTCGGCTGGCACGTTCAGATCTACGCGTCGGCCGACCTGCTGGCGGATGCCTTGCCCCGGCTGCTCGCGCTGCCGACGCCGGTCGTGATCGACCATCTCGGCCACATCGATCCGGCGGCCGGATTGGCGCAAGCCGGCTTTCGGGCTTTGCTCCGCCTGCTCGAGACCGGCCGCGGCTGGGTCAAGCTCTCCGCCTATCGGTCTGATCTCGGCGGCGCGCCCTTCCTCAAGGCCGTCCCCTTCGTGCGGGCGCTCGAGGCGGCAGCGCCCGAGCGTCTGGTCTGGGGCACCGACTGGCCGCATCCGAACCTGCCCGAGCGCGCCCCCGGCATCCCGATGCCAATGCCCGACGACGGCGATCTGGTCGATGCGCTCGGCGTCTGGTTCGAGCACACCGCGGCCCTGGACCGCGTCCTGGTCACCAACCCGGCCCGGCTCTACGGCTTCGGCGACCAGACGTGACCCGCCTCGACAGCAACGATCGGCGTCGGCGCGATCCGAACTGATCGCAGATCCGATCGGCAGGTTTTCACCCCGACGTCCCGGTATTCTTTGGTACATCATGGCGCTAGAGCCGACGAACAGCGAGGACCGGGCGTTTCGCGGCCGGCGCCATTGATCGCAGCCGGCCGGCGGCCAAGCTTCTGTCGAGCTGAGGAAGCGGGTCTTGTCGAGGGGTGAGCATGGAGGTTGACGCAGCCGGGGCGGTTGACGCAGCCGGGATGAGCCAGCCGGCGCCGCTCGATCACGCGGCGGTGCGCCGGATCGTGATCGGCATCCTCTTGGCGATGTTTCTGGCGGCGCTCGACCAGACGATCGTCGCGACCGCGCTGCCGACCATCGGCCGCGCCCTCGGCGACCCCGAGCACCTGCCTTGGATCGTGACCGTCTACCTCCTGAGTTCGACCGCGGTCACCCCGCTGTACGGCAAGCTCAGCGACATCCACGGCCGCCGGCTGATCCTTTTGACCGGCATCGGCACCTTCGTGCTCGGCTCGCTCGCCTGCGCGCTGGCCCCCTCGATGACCGCGCTGATCCTCGCCCGCGCGCTCCAAGGGCTGGGCGGCGGCGGCCTGATCTCGCTCGCCCAGACGATCATTGCCGACGTGGTGGCACCCCGGGAGCGCGGCCGCTACCAGGGCTACATCGCCGGCGTGTTCGTCGCCTCGAGCGTCGCCGGCCCGGTGCTCGGCGGCTTCATCGCCGAGCATCTGCACTGGTCGCTGATCTTCTGGATCAACCTGCCGCTCGGCCTGGCCGCATTCGTGATCACCAACCGGGTCCTGCGCCGGCTGCCGCGCCACGAGCGCCGCCACCGTCTCGATCTGCTCGGCGCCGTGCTGATGGTGCTGGCGACCACCATGCTGCTGCTCGCGCTGAGCTGGGGCGGCCAGCGCTATCCCTGGGGCTCGGCGCAGGTCATCGGCCTGATCGTCGGCTCGGCGGTCGTCTGGGTCCTGTTCGTGGTCCGCCTCTGGACCGCGTTCGAGCCGCTCCTGCCGCTCGAGGTGATCCTCAATCCGGTGGTCGCCGCCGGCACCGCCACCGCCTGCTGCGCCATGGGCGTGCTGATCGGTCTCTCGGTCTACGTGCCGATCTACCTGCAATCGGTGCTCCGCCTGTCGGCCAGCGCCTCGGGTCTGGCGGTCGTCGCCCTGATGGGCGGCACGGTCGTGGGGGCCACGATCTCCGGCCGGTACATGATCCACGTCCGCCACTACCGCCGCCTGCCGGTCGGCGGCCTTGTGGTCGCGACCCTCGGCGTGCTGGTCCTGGCCGCACGCCCGTCCGGCCTGCCCTTGACCTCGGTCGAGGTCGCGCTCGCCGCGATCGGGCTCGGGATCGGGACCGTCCTGCCGGTCACGACCGTGGCGATCCAGAACGCCGTCGAGCTGCACCAGCTCGGCACCGCGACCGCGAGCATGAACTTCTTCCGCTCGCTCGGCGGCGCGATCCTGGTCGCGGGCTTCGGCGCCATCCTCCTGGGCGGCATCGGCGCCGATCAGCTCGCAACCCTGCGCACCGCCGCCGCCGGCGCGAGCGCAGCGCCACCGCCCGGTCTCGCGGGCGCGTTCGGCTGGCTGTTCCTGGCCGCAGCGCTCGGCCTCGCGGCCGCGGTCGCCTGCCTGTTCACCATGGCCGAGCGCCCCCTGCGCGGCCAGATCCAGGGAGCTCCCGCCGGCCCCGACGAGCATCGACCATGAGCGAGCGAACGGCCGGCGGTCGGCTGCAGCTGATCGCGGTCGCCAAGCGCTACGACCAGACGAGCGTGCTCGAGGGCATCGACCTCGCGGTCGAGGACGGCGAGTTCCTGACCATCCTCGGGCCCAGCGGCTCCGGCAAGACCACGATCCTGCGCCTGATCGGCGGCTTCACCGAGCCCAGCGCCGGCCAGATCCTGTTCGAGGGCAGCGACATCGCCCACGTGCCGATCCATCGCCGGCCGTTCAACACGGTGTTCCAGGACTACGCGCTGTTCCCGCACATGACGGTCGGCCAGAACGTCGGCTACGGCCTGATGGTGCGCGGCATCGCCAAGACGGCGATCCGCGAGCGCGTCGCCGAGGCGCTCGAGGTGGTGGCGCTCCAGGACCTCGGCCAGCGCTATCCGAGCCAGCTCTCGGGCGGCCAGCGCCAGCGCGTGGCGCTCGCCCGCGCGCTGATCTGCGAGCCCAAGCTGATCCTGCTCGACGAGCCCTTGGGCGCGCTCGACGCCGAGCTCCGCCGCCAGATGCAGGAGTTCCTCAAGTCGCTGCAGCGCCGGGTCAAGATCACCTTCCTGTTCGTCACCCACGACCAGGAGGAGGCGATCGCCATGTCGGACCGGATCTGCGTCATGAACCAGGGCGCGATCGAGCAGATCGGGGCCCCCGACGAGATCTACTACCGGCCGCGCACGTCGCTTCGTCGCGACCTTTTTCGGCGACAACAACCTGCTGCCCGGGACCAAGACCAGCGACGGCGCGATCGCGACCCCGTTCGGCAGGCTCGCCTGCGCCGACCCCCGCCTCGAGCAGCTCGCCGACGCCGCCCCGGTCACGATCGCGGTGCGCCCCGAGGCGCTCCGCCTCGAGGTGCCAGGATCGGCGGCACCGGCACCACCGAGCGGGCGCCTGGCCTGAACCGCCTGCCGGTCGAGGTGCGCTCGGTCGACTTCATCGGCCCGACCAGCCGGGTCCGGGTGATCAGCAGGGCCGCCCCCGACCGGCCGCTCCTGGTCAAGGTCACGAGCCGCATGGGCGGGATCGCGCTCGGGCCTGGCGACCCGGCGGCGCTGGTCTGGGCCGCGGCCGACTGCGCCGCGATTCCAGGCGTCGCCGACGGCGAGCCTGGCTGAGCGGGCGCTATCCGCCCTGGCCGGCGATCTCGTCCAGGGCGGCAAGCGTCGCCTCGAAGGGCAGCAGGATCGAGGCATGGCGGACCTTGTGCGCGCGCGCCGGCTGCAGGATCTCGAGCAGCTCGAAGGGCGCTCCGGGTGGCGCGCCGTCGGCCTCGAGCATGGCGCGCAGCTGGTCGCGCGCGGCCAGGATCTCGGCGCGCGAGCGGCCGATCACGTGGGCGCCGAGCACCGCGGCCGACGCCCGGCCGAGCGCGCAGGCCCGGACCTCCTGACCGAACGCCGCGATCCGCCCGCGCTCGGCCACCAGGTCCACCGTCACCCGTGAGCCGCAGAGCGGCGACGACCGGACCGCGCTCGCCGCCGGCGCCGGCAGACGCCCACTCAGCGGAATCCGCGCGCCGAGCGCAAGGATCCGATCGGAATAGAGCGCGCCAGGTCCTCGAGCGAGCGGGTGGCCAGGGTCTTGAGGCCGATGTACCGGTAGTCGAGGTCCTGGTCGTTGAGGCCGTCGAGGTTGGCCAGCACCGGGTTCGAGCGCCAGAGCTTCTTCAGCGCCTGGCTGCGCAACGCCTGCGGCACGCCCTTGGCCAGGAAGACCGTGAAGTCCGACTCGCAGGTCAGGCTCTCGATGTCCGGCAGGTCCTCGACCCGGACCGCCTCGGCTGCCTCGACGTCCGCCTCGGCGGCGACCGGCAGCGGCGCGTCCGCCGGCGTCTCGTCCGCCCGCGGATCGTCGGCCGCCGGCGCCTCGTCCCGCTCGCCTTGCGCCCGCTTCAGGCGCGACCAGCGCGCCAGCACGCCTTCGGCCCGGTCCGCCTCCCGATCACGCTCCGCCATGATCGCGATCCCTGATCGTCCCTATGCATCTTTGGTCGTCATTTCCGAACGCGGTGCCGATCCTGCCTCCGATCGCCCGCCCGAATCAAGCCGGCGCCGATTTGCCGCCCCCGCGCGAGCGCGGCGATGGGCGCGCACCATCCCCGTGCAGCCGGGCTCCGATCAGCTGCGTCGCAGGGCCTCCGGCGCACGGAAGTGTGCCATGGGTCGCATTGATCCTCCAGTCAACTCCACGCCGCGATCCATCGGTGGAGGACGTCGGGGTCATTCGCCCGGCGGATTTCGGGGCGTGCACCGTTCTCTGACATTCGTCGCGCATGCGATGGACTTACTTGATGCTGATGATCTTGATTTTACAAATGGTCTAGAAAAAACTGCGTCAGTTGTGTCGCATCATGGCTACACTTTCGTGCCAGAGGCGTTCACAGACTGGCGTCTCTTGCCTCAATCTCGATCAATCTGAAATAGTGCTAGGAGTTGATTCCGTGGAGTTGCCATCGTATAGTGAGAGGATTTCAACCATATTACTAAGGATGCCAAGATCTTACTTACCAACAAGAGAAAATGTCGCTTGACATACTTGGCAGCGAAGGTGCAGTCAGCGGCAAGGCGGCGCCGTTTTTGAGCGCCCGGTCCACCCAGCAAACGGTGGCTTTTCGCCAGGCGAGGGGACCAGTCGTATGAGGTCGCCAACGGGCGTCGGCTGTGCCATGGTGCGGCAAACACGGCACGGGGAGGCTGAACCATGGAAGCCCTGACCATCACGCCCAATCTCGAGCTGCCGGCGGCCGAGCTCGAGCGCCTCTATGCCGACATGGTGCGCATCCGGCGCTTCGAGGAGCGCGTGGTCGAGCTGTTCCAGGCCGGGCTGGTCAAGGGCACTGCGCACAGCTACGCGGGCGAGGAGGCGATCGCGGTCGGCGCCTGCGCGCACCTGCGCCAGGACGACTACGTCGCGAGCTACCACCGCGGCCACGGCCACTGCATCGCCAAGGGGGCGAAGACCGACCGCATGATGGCCGAGCTGATGGGCCGTGCCACCGGCTACTGCCAGGGGCTCGGCGGCTCGATGCACGTGGCCGACATGGAGCGCAACATCCTCGGCGCCAACGGCATCGTCGGCGCGGCCATGCCGCTGTCGGTCGGCGCCGGCCTCGCGATCCAGCTGCGCGGCGGCGACCAGGTGGTGATCGCGTTCTTCGGCGACGGCGCCAACAACCAGGGTATCTTCCACGAGTCCCTGAACCTCGCCGCGGTCTGGCAGCTGCCGGTGCTGTTCGTCTGCGAGAACAACCAGTACGCGCTCAGCACCTCCTATCGCAACACGACCGCGGTCGCTTCGGTCGCCACCCGCGCCGCCGCCTACGACATCCCCGGCGTGCGCATCGACGGCAACGACGTGCTCGCGGTCCATGCCGCGGTCGGCGAGGCGGTCGCGCGGGCGCGCAAGGGCCTGGGCCCGAGCCTGATCGAGGCCATGACCTGGCGCTGGGGCCAGCACAGCATGCGCGCCAATCTGCGCGACCCGCGCTCGGACGAGGACATGGCCGCCTGGATCGCGCGCGACCCGATCCCGGCGTTCGGCGGCGTGCTGACCGGGCGCGAGATCTTCACCGGCGCCGAGCTCGAGGCGCTGCAGAGCGCCGCCCAGCGCCGAGATCGACGGCGCGGTCGCGTTCGCCGAGGGCAGCCCCGAGCCCGAGCCAGCGATCCTCGCAAGGCGCCGTCTACGCGCCGCATGCGGCCCACATCGAACCCGTGGAGCACGGCACGCGCGAGCTGACCTTCGCCCAGGCGCTGAACGAAGCCATGGCCCAGGAGATGGAGCGCGACCCCTCGTGTCTTCCTGATGGGCGAGGACGTGGCCGACACCGGCGGCATCTTCCAGGTCAGCAAGGGCCTGCTCGAGCGCTTCGGGCGCGAGCGGGTGCGCGACACGCCGATCTCGGAGGCGACCTTCTGCGGCGCCGGCGTCGGGGCTGCGATCGCCGGCATGCGCCCGATCGTCGAGGTCCAGATCTTCGATTTCGTCACCCTGATGATGGACATGCTGGTCAACCAGGCGGCCAAGTTCCGCTACATGCTGGGCGGCCGCCCGACCGTGCCGCTTGGTGGTGCGCGGGCCGCAGGGCGGCGGCATCCGGCTGGCCGCCCAGCACAGCCAGAGCCTGGAGGCCTGGTTCGCCCACGTGCCGGGCCTGGTGGTGGTCGCCCCGTCCTCGGCCTACGACGCCAAGGGCCTCCTGATCGCCGCGATCCGCGACGACAACCCGGTGATTTTTCTCGAGCACAAGCTGCTCTACCTGGGCCAGGCGGAGCCCGTGCCCGAGGCGCCCTACGCGATCCCGCTCGGCAAGGCGAGGGTCCGGCGGCCGGGCACCGACGTCACCATCGTCGCCACGCAGATGATGGTCGGCCAGGCGCTGCAGGCGGCAACCCGCCTCGAGGCGAGACGGCCTCAGCGCCGAGGTGATCGACCCGCGCACGCTCAAGCCCCTGGACCTCGACACCATCGTCGCTTCGGTCAAGCGCACCAACCGCCTGGTCGTGGTCCACGAGGGCTGGAAGTTCGGCGGCTTCGGCGGCGAGATCGCGGCCTCGGTCACCGAGGCGGCGTTCGACTGGCTGGACGCGCCGGTCGCGCGGGTCGGCGCGCTCGACGTGCCGATGCCCTTCAACGACCGCCTCGAGCGCGCCGTCATTCCCAGTGCCGAGCGCATCGTGGCCGCGGTCAAAGGCCTGTACGGCTGAACGGGCCAACGATGCCGGTCGCGCTGATCACCGGCGGCGCCGGCGGCCTCGGCGCCGCGGTCTGCCGCCAGCTCGCGGCCCGCGGCTGGACGGTCGCGGTCGCCGATCTCGATGTCCGCCGGCGCGCGGACGGTCGCCGAAGCCTGCGGCAACGGCGCCTTCGCGATCACGGTCGATCTGGCCAGCGCCGACGGGCCCGCGCGCATGGTCGAGCAGGCGGTGCAGCAGGCGGGCCGCCTGGACGTCGCTGGTCAACGCCGCCGCCGTGGCCCCCGCCGAGGCGTTCCTCGCCATGACCGCGGACGCCTGGGAAAAAGCGCTGCTGGTCAACGTCCGCGCGGTCGCGCTCGCGATGGCCGCGGCCGGCGGCATCATGCGCCGCCAGGGCGGCGGCCGGATCGTCAACGTCACCTCGGCGGCCGCGCGCATGGCGCTGCCCGACTACGCCGCCTACGCCGCGACCAAGGCCGCGGTCGATTCGCTGACCCGCACGGCCGCCGTGGCGCTCGCCCCGCACGGCATCCGGGTCAACAGCCTCTCGCCCGGCATGATGGACACGGCCCTGCAGGAGCGACCGAGGCGGCCTTCGCCGACCTCGCCGGCCGCAACGACCTTGCCGCCTTCAAGGCCGAGCGCACCGCCCGCATCCCGCTCGGCCGCCGCAGCGATCCCGAGGAGATGGCGGCCAGATGGTCGTCTGGCTCGCGACCGAAGCGCCCGCCTACATGACGGCCGCCCGTCTCAACGTCACCGGCGGCCTCGACAAGGACTGACGCCGCCCGCCGACCGCGCGAGCGCGCTTTCTTTTCCAAGCGATCGGGTCCACCCTCCGCCGGATTATTCATCGGAGGCATGTCGATGAGCGACTTCAGATCATGGCTCCCCGGTCTTACGATCCTCGCTGCGCTCACCTTCGCCTGGGCGGCCGCACCCGCGGGCGCCGAGAATGTCGTCCGCATGGGGAAGACGGATGGCATGCCGACCTGGGACCCGCAGGGTGCCAGGTGGGATATAGCTTTGACGGCTACCGGCAGGTGTACGAGAGCCTGGTCATGGTCAATGCCTGACCTGACGCTGGTGCCCGCGCTCGCCGTGTCATGGAAATTCGTCGATCCGACCACCTGGCAGTTTACCTTGCGCCGGGGCGTGACCTTCCACGACGGCACGCCGCTCACCGCCGAGGACGTGGTGTTCAGCATCGAGCGCGCCCGCGGACCGGGCTCCGACTTCAGGATCCCCGACCGGGCGGGTACGATCGCTGCGGCCCGGGCGCTCGATGCCGATACCATCGAGGTCACCACGACCCAGCCCGACCCGCAGCTGCCGGCCAAGATCCGGCTGGTCAACATCCTCTCGAAAGCCTGGGCCGAACGACACGGGGTGACCGCCGCCACCTACTATGCCGACGACCACGGCACCTACGCCTTCGATCACGCCAACGGCACCGGCCCCTTCATGTTGGAGTCGGAGGAGCACGGCCGGCGCACCGTGCTCGTGCGCAACCCGAACTGGTGGGGCGCGAAGCTCTATCCGGGCAACATCGACCGCATCGAGTGGACGGTGATCCCCGACCGCGAGGCAAGGGTTCGAGCCTTGCTCGATGGCGAGATCGATTTTCTGCGCGACGTGCCGGACGAAGCCCTCGCGCGCATCCGCGCCACCCCCGGTCTCAAGCTCGCCCCGTACGCCGACCTCTGGGTCGACGGGCTGTTTCTCAACCAGGCGCGCGGCGCGCCGCCCGGCACCGACGTCGAGTGGAGCAAGCCCTTTCGCGACCGGCGGGTGCGCGAGGCGATCTATCACGCGATCGACGCGAAGGCGCTGACCGAGGGCGCGCTCCAGGGGCTCGGCGTTCCGACCGGGTCGCTCGTGGTTCCGAACATGCCGAGCTATTCGCCCGAGCTCGACCAGCGGCTGCCTTACGATCCCGAGAAAGCCAGGGCGCTGCTCGCCGAGGCCGGCTACGGCGCGGGCTTCGACATGGAGCTCGATTGCCGAAGACTTCGCCGAGTCCGCCTGCCGCGATGTCACCAGGCAGCTCGCGAAGGTCGGCATTCGCGTCGCCGTCAACATGCTCTCGAACGATGTTTACGATAGCAAAGAGAAGGATCGGACCCTCAGGTCCACGCTGTTCAGCCGCGCTAATCATCGATACCTTTGGCGATCTGGACATGCTGCGCTTCTTCTACAGCAAGGAGGGCGGCGACATCGAGGGCTACAGCTATGCCAACCCGAAGTTCGACGCGCTGTTCGAGCAGATCGACCGTCGAGACCGTGACCTACGCGACGCGAAGGTCTGATCGACGAGGCCTGGCGCATGATCCTGCAGGACGACATCGCGGTCGTGCCGCTCTACCGCGAGGTGTTGGTCTGGGCGATGCGCGCCAACCTCGATCTGCCGACCAGCCCCGCGGACTGCGTCTACTTCCGCGAGGCGCGGCTGAAGCCGGCCGCGGTCAATTGAACGCCGGTATCGATCCCGCAACGGGAGACATTCGATGACGAGATTGCAGGGTCTGATACCCGGACTGGCGCTGCTTCTCGCCTGCGCCGGCCCGGCCGCGGCGGAGAACGTCTTGCGCTTCAGCGGCAAGGACGCCTGGGCGGCGACCATGGATCCCCATGCGTACTCCAACGAAGACAACAAGGGCGCGACCTACCAGGTCTACGAGGCGCTGCTCGACATCGATTCCAACCTGGCGATCGTGCCGCAGCTTGCGCTCGCCTGGAACATCCTCGACCCGACGCATTGGCAGTTCGAGCTGCGCCAGGGCGTGCGCTTCCACGACGGCACGCCGTTCACCGCCGACGATGTCGTGTTCAGCATCGGGCGCGCGCAAGCTGAAAACCTCCGACTTTCAAGACTCGGGTCGACGGCATCGCGGCCGTCGAGGCGATCGACGACCATCACCATCCGCATCACGACCACGGCGCCGGACCCATCGCTGTGGCTGAAGCTCGCCGACGTGGCGATCATGTCGAAAGCCTGGGCGCAGGCGCATGGCGTGACCGAATCCCGCAGATTTCGTCAGGCGCGCACGAAGAGACCTACGCCTCGCGCCACGCCAACGGCACCGGCCCGTTCGTGCTCCAATCCTTCGAGCCGCGCGGCGGCTGGGTCATGGTCCGCAATCCTGACTGGTGGGGTACGGCGGCCTACCCGCACAACATCGACCGCGTCGTTCATGTCGCGAAAGGCGACCCTGAGAACGTCGCCGCCCTGCTCGATGGACGAGATCGATCTGCTCCAGACCGTGCCCTACTGGGCGCTCCCCGAGATCCGCCGCGACCCGGGGCTGAAGCTCGCTTACCGGCCCAAGCTGCTACGGTGTTCTTCGGGCTCGATCAGGGCAGCGCCGAGCTGCGCTCGTCCAACATCAAGGGCCGCAACCCGTTCAAGGACAAACGGGTGCGCGAGGCGATGGCCCACGCGATGGACCTGAGGTCGGCTCTGCACGACCTGATGGGTGAGCTCTTCATCCCGGCCGGGATGATCGCCGCCCCGGGCGTCAACGGCTATATCCCCGGACTGGATCAGCCGCCGGTCCGCGACCCTGACGAGGGCGAAGGCGCTGCTCGCCGAGGCCGGCTACCCGGATGGCTTCAGCGTGACCCTCGATTGCTCGAATGATGAGGGCGACGACGAGATCACCGAATGCAAGGCCGCCGCCCAGCAGCTCGGCTGGCGTCGGGATCGAGGTCGCCGTCAATTTTCATGTCGAGCGGACGACTACGACGCGAAAGTCTATGAGATCGGCAGAGCGATTTCCACATCGACGGCTTGCACATGGACCCGGATTCCGAGCGCGTGCTGCGGGAGCTGTACCACAGTCGAGGCAAGTATAACTTGGTCGGCTACGCCAATCCGCGGGTCGACGAGCTGCTCGACAAGATCAAAGGCGAGATGGTGACCTACGCCCGCGACGCCTATCTCGAGGAAGCCTGGCGGATCGTCACCGCCGACTTCGTCTACCTGCCGATCCGCCACGGCGTCTCGGTGTTCGCCATGCGCAAGAGCTCTCGACCTCCCGCCCGACCCCTGGGACGTGCCGCGCTTCCGCCTGGCGCGCTTCACCGCGCCAAGGGTCAACTGAACAAAGATCCTCTTGGGGAGGGGTTGTGATGACGACGGTCAAGTCACTTGTGGGCCTGGCGGCAGCCCTTTTCATCGCCTGCGCCGGCCCGGCCGCGGCGGAGAACGTGCTGCGCTTCACGGGCGCGGACGCCGCCGGCGCGGCCACGATGGATCCCCATTCGTTATGCCGACGAGGACAACAAGGGCGCCATCAAGCAGGTTTACGAGGCGCTGCTGGATATCGATCCCAACCTCGAGATCGTGCCGCAGCTCGCCCTGGCATGGAACATCGTCGACCCGACGCACTGGGAGTTCGCCCTGCGCCCGGGCGTGACCTTCCAGGACGGCACGCCGTTCACGGCGGACGATGTCGTGTTCAGCCTCGCCCGCGCCCACGCCACGACCTCGGACTTCCGCGACTACGTCGACGGGATCGCGGCCGTCGAGGCGATCGACGATCTCACCGTGCGCGTCACGACCAGCCGGCCGGACCCGTCGCTATGGGTCAAGCTCGTCGAAGTTGCCATCATGTCGAAAGCCTGGGCTGAAGCGCACAATGTGACGCGGCCGGCCGACTACACGGGGGCGCGCGAGGAGACCTATGCCTCGCGGCACGCCAACGGCACCGGGCCGTTCAGGCTCGAAACCTTCGAGCCGCGCGGCGGCTGGGTGATGGTCCGCAATCCCACCTGGTGGGGTAGGGCCGACTTCCCGCACAACGTCGACCGCATCGTTGACCTCCCCAAACGCGATCCCGAGAACGCCGCCGCCCTGCTCGACGGCGAGATCGATCTGCTCCAGACCCCGCCGTACTGGGCCGTCGAGCAGATCCGCCGAAACCCTGACCTGAAGCTCGTATATCGGCCGAAGCTGCTCACGATGTTCTTCGGCTTCGATCAGGGCAGCGCCGAGCTGCGCTCGTCCAACATCAAGGGGCGCAACTCGTTCAAGGACATACGGGTGCGTGCGGCCATGGCCTACGCGCTCGACATGAAGTCGGCGCTGCACGACCTGATGGGTGACCTCTTCATCCCCGCCGGGATGATCGCCGCCCCGGGCGTCAACGGTTATTCGGCGGACCTGGATAAGCCGCCGGTCCGCGACCCGGAGAAGGCGAAGGCGCTGCTCGCCGAGGCCGGCTACCCGGATGGCTTCAGCGTCACCCTCGATTGCGCGAACGACTGGGGTGACGACGAGACCACCGAATGCAAGGCCGCCGCCCAACAGCTCGGCAGCATCGGGATCGCGGTCGCCGTCAATTTCATGAGGACGGACGACTACGAGGCGAAGGCGTACCAAGCTCGGCAGAGCGATTTTCGTCTCGACGGCTGGCCCATGGATCTGGATTCCGAGCGCATTCTGAGAGATTTGTTTCACAGTCATGGTCGGTATAACTTTGGCGGCTATGCCAATCCGCGGGTCGACGAGCTGCTCGACAAGATCGACGGTGAGATGGTGACCTACGCCCGCGACGCCTACCTCGAGGAGGCCTGGAAGATCGTCACCGACGATCTCGTCTACCTGCCGATCCGCCACGGCGTCTCGGTGTTCGCCATGCGCAAGACGCTCGACATCCCGCCCGATCCCTGGGACGTGCCGCGCTTCCGCCTGGCGCACATGGCACCCAGCGGGTAGCCGACGAGGTCGAGGTTTGGTTACCCGCTCCAAGGAGGATACGCCCACCTCGTCGCGTCCGAAGCGCCCCAACACCTTCGACCGCAGGATGGACTGTCGGGGCACCATCGGCTAGCCTGTTGCCGAAATCACTGGGAGGGTGTCGTGAGCTGGACGAGGATCAGTTTGGCCGCCGCGATCATTTTCCCCCTTGCCTGGGCCTCGCCGGCAGTCTTGGCCGACGATGAGGCGCCGCTTGGCGAGCGGCTGGTCGACGTCATGAACCAGTTGTTCGGCCAGCACCCCGGCCTGCGCGCCATGCACGCCAAGGGCCTGGTGGTCGAGGGCAGCTTCACTCCGAGCGACAAGGGCGCCGCGCTCAGCAAGGCCATCCTGTTCCAGGGCGCCCCCACGCCGGTGACCGCGCGCTTCTCGGATGCCACCGGCCTGCCCGCGATCCCGGACGGCGACCCCAACGCCAACCCGCACGGCCTCGGCCTCCGCTTCCACCTGAGCGATGGCGGCGAGATGGACCTCGTCACCAACTCGCTGAAGTTCTTCCCGGTCGCGACCGGCGAGGATTTTCTTGCTCTCCTCCAGGCGGTCGCCGCGAGCGGCCCCGATGCCGCCAAGCCCACGCCGCTCGAGCAGTTCGTCGCGGCCCACCCGACCGTCCCGCAAGCCCTCGCCAGCACCTCGACGCCCACGAGTTTCGCCCGCGAGACCTATAACGGCATCAACGCCTTCGTGTTCGTCGACACCGCCGGCAAGCGTCAGCCCTTCCGGTTCCGGCTCGCGCCGGTCGCGGGCGAGGCGCATCTCAGCGCCGAGGACGCTGCCAAAGAGCCCCCCGACTTCCTCCACGACGAGCTGCTGTCCGAACTCGCGCAAGGTCCGGTACGCTTTCGCCTGCTGGCACAGCTCGCCAAGCCGGGCGATCAGACCGCCGATCCGTCGAAGCCCTGGCCGGACGACCGCGAGCTGATCGACCTCGGCGAGGTCGCGCTGACCACGCCCGCGACCGACAACGCCGCCGCCGAGAAGGAGCTGATGCTCCTGCCCGGCAGCGTGCCCGAGGGGATCGAGCCCTCCGACGACCCGATGATCGACGTGCGCGACGAGGCCTACGCCGTTTCGTTCGGCCGCCGCTCCGAGTGACGAGACATGCTCCGGCCGGAGGATCTCGACCGCCTGGACCCATGCCATGGATGACTTCCTCGAACTCGGCGCCCATTCGCAACGACCCGGCGGCGCTCGCCGCCCGCCTCGATGTGGACGGCTATCTGCTGATCAAAGGGCTGCTGCCGCGGGCGGACGTGCTGCGCGTGCGGGCGCGCTTCCTGGACGCGATCGCCGCCGCCGGCTGGCTGCGGACCGGCACCGAGACCGCCGCCGCGATCGCCGATCCGGCCAAGGCGTGCGTCGACCCGGAGGCGCCGTTCATCGATGTGCTGCGGCGGTTCTACCGCGCCGAGGAAGCGCACGCGCTCAAGCTGCATCAAAACATCATGGGCCTGTTCGAGCGCCTGTTCGGCGAGCCGGTGCTGGCGCATCCGCTCCTGATCCCGCGCTGCATCTTCCCCCAGCGGCCGGAGTTCACCACACCTCCGCATCAGGACTATCCGCACATCCAGGGCACGACCGAGACGCTCAGCCTGTGGCTGCCGCTCGGCGACTGCCCGGCCGAGATGGGCGGGCTCGCGATCGCCCGCGGTTCGCATCAGCAGGGCGTGCGCGCCTTCACCGTCAGCAGCGGGGCAGGCGGCATGGCGGTGATCGATCCCTTGGAGGGCAGCTGGGTCGCGGGTCCGCTCGAAGCCGGCGATGCGCTGATCTTCCACAGCCTGACCGTGCACAAAGGGCTGCCCAACCTTGCCGACCGGCTCCGGCTGTCCCTCGACAACCGCTATCAGCGGGCGTCCGAGCCAGTCTGCGAACGCTGCCTCCAGCCCTACGCCGGCTGCGGCAGCTGGGACGAGATCACCGCCGGCTGGACCGCGACCGATCTGCCCTGGTACTGGCGCCGGCAGGGACCCACGATCGCCGACTACGACATGCGCTACTACCAGGAGCGCGACCGGATCGCCTTCGATCTTGCGGAGCGTGGCGACCGACTGGCCAGGGCGGTGCTGCTGCGGATCGTCCAGCGCGATCCAGACCCCGCCAAGCGCGAGCGCGCGGCCAGTCTCCTGGCCGGCCTCGAAGGCGCCGGGCAGACCAGCCCGTCCGCAGCGGTCGCCTGACGCCCGGCCCGGTCTCTTCGCTCAAGCCTGGTGCGGCTCAGATCAACCAGATCAGGACCGTCAGGACCGCAAGGCAGCTCGAAGTGTGCCAGGGCGGCTTGGCGCCGTTGGCGTTGCCCGCCGGCCGCCGTCGGAGCACGCTGCGCAGGCGCTCCGGGATCGGCTCGTCCAGGATCTCCTGGCCGATCTGCTTCAAGGCCTCGTTGTGGCGACGCAAGGCCTCGATCTCGGATGCGGCCTTGGGATGAGCAAACAGATAGGCGGCCATGGCAGCGAGATCCCGCGCGCCCAAGCGGCCGTCGATGTAGTCCTGGATCTGCTGGTCGCTGGGGCGATGGGGCTGGGTCATGGCACCGCGCTCGGCAAAGCTGCTGGCGCTCCGACCGGCCCGCCGCCGTCCTCGAGGGCGTCGCGCAAGGCCTGGCGGGCCCGCGACAGGCGCGAGCGGACGGTGCCGACCGGAACCTTCAGGATCGCGGCCGCCTCGTCGTATTGCAGCCCCTCGATCGCGACCAGCAACAGGACCTCGCGGTGCTCGTCGCTCAGACGAAGATAGGCGTCCCGGACCTCGAGCAACCTGATGTGCGCGTCCTGATTGGCCTGCACGGTCAGCAGGGGATGCTCGTCCGGCATCTCGTCGGTCTGGCGGGCCCGGCGCACGTCGTTGATGTGGCAGTTCTTGAGGATCGTGAACAGCCAGGCGCGCAGATTGGTGCCCGGCGTCCAGGTATGCTGTTTCGCGATCGCCCGGGTCAGGCACTCCTGAACGAGGTCGTCGCCCCGGTCGACGTCGCGCGCCAGATAGCGCGCAAACCGCCGCAGATGGGGGATCTCGGCCTCGATCTGGGCCAGAATATCGGGCATAGGCCTCGTCCTCTCCGCGCTGGCGCGCTGGCCGGGCCGGCCCTCGCGCGTCTGCGGCGCCGGCAGGCTAGGCGGCAGCGCGGTTGGTGGATAGGCCGACGGCGTCGCCGGCCCGCAGGCCCACCCGGGCAGTGAGATCAGCTCGCAGGTGCCGAACCCGCGGTCCTGGTCGGGCGCCCCGGCGACCAGCTCTCGCATCTCATTGCGCACGATCGGAGCCCCACGGCTGGAGTTGACGACGATCGGAACGCGCCTTCCGGCGGCGGCGTCCCGCGCGCTGACGCGGCTACAACGGGGGCCGCCGTCCTCTGGCGGCATACATGACGAGGCTCGCCACCAGCAGAATCAGGAAGACGACGAACAGGACCTGCGCAATGCCCGCCGAAGCCGAGGCAATCCCGCCGAACCCGAACAGCCCGGCGATCAGCGCGACGACCAGAAATACGAGCGCCCAATACAGCATCGCAGCTCTCCTCATGGACGATCTTGGGGAATTCCAGCTCGCTGCCGACGCCGACGAGGCGCCGGCCGCAAGCCGCTCCGGGAGACCGGAGATCAGGCGCGGACGCCTAAGTCCCGACGCCTACTCCATCTTCTGCTTGGTATCCTCGGCGGTGTTGTGCACCGCGCTGCCCGCAGCCTGCACATCCTCGCCCATGCCGGACATGGTGTTGCAGCCGCCGATCGAGAGCGCGAGCATCCCGGCCGCCGCGAGACCCAGCAGCCACGCGGCGTGCAGCCTTGCAGACGGCGCGCAGACCCGGTGTTTGAACATCTGAACGGCTCCTCGGCCAGTGGATGATGGACGGTTAACGACCCGCGCCGCCGGATGGTTCCCAGCCCGAAGCTCGGACGCATCGGAGCCGACACCGCGGGGGCGCTCCCCTCCCGGCTCGGGAACCTTTTGGCGGCCGCAGCGTTGCCGGCGACGACAGTCGCTTCGAGGGAAACGCCGCATGATGTTACGCCCGCACACGGTTCTGCTCCCGACTGGGACCGGGCGGACCACTCTCGCGACGGTTCCGGTGCAGGGCGCCATCCGCGAGCAGCCGTTCATGCAGGTCCGACAGGAGCTCGCCCAGACCGAGCTCTCGTCCCCGGAGCGGCGCGAGTATCCGGCCTTGCCGGAGGCCGCACATGCCATGCAGCAAAACGGCGACCAGCAGGTCTGCCTCGACATTGTGAACCGCGTGCAGGGCCTTTTGACCGAGAGCGCACCGGCGACGCCGCGCGTGGCCTCAGTAAGTGACGCGGCGACCCGTAGCCGCGCGACCCTGGAGCAGGCGCCGGGTCTCTCCGAGGGCGCCGATCCGGACCTGGCGGATGCGGAGTGCCACCGGACCGTGCTCGCCGCTTACGAGGACGTCCTGCAGATCAAGGGCAAATCGGCCAAGACCCAGCCGGACTGATCGAGTTTCTGTCTCCCTGGCCAACTCGGCCCCCGCGCCTGCAGGGGCCATTTTTTTGGTCTGTTGCCCGGCCGCTGGCTGATCCTGGAGCCCTCGATGCCGAGCCCGGCCATCGGGCCTTTCTGGCCCTAGATGAAGGGTAGACCTCGCTTCTGGTGATCGTGGTCGAGAGCTGGCGGACGAGGCCGGTGTCGACGACCACGACGTGGGTCCGCCCCGATCTCCCGGCCGTTGCTCTTGAGGGTTCGCAAGGCGACATCGACCTTGGCGTCGATCTCGGCAGCGCTCGCCGCCTGCGCCCCGGTCGGGCCGATCGCCGCCGTCCCGATGATGACGAGCAGGCCGGCGACGAGGCTTCGGACGTGCTGCCTCGGTCCCTCCCGGCTGGCTGAGCCGGCTGGCTCGACCACCGAAGGTAGCCATGAGCGCGGGTTTGCGACCGCCGATCAGCGGGGTCGCCGAGCCGCCGTGACCCGGCGCGAACGCTGCGGCGCGGGTCGGTCCGGCGATCGGGCGTGCGTCGGGGCGGTCGGGCAGGACCGCCCTTGGGGCTCAGGCCGCGGGATCGACTTTCGGCGTCGCCAGCAGCTCCCAGGCCTTGCCGGCGCCGATCAGGCAGGCCATGCCGTCCGGGCGCATGGCGACCAGCGTCCAGGTGCTGGTGGTCGCGGCGGCGTAGACCTGGAGCAGGCTGCCGTCGGACTGCAGGCCGACGGCGACCGGGTGTTCGGAATAGCGCTCGCCCAGATATTGGGCGACCTCCCGCCAAGGCTTGCAAGCGGTCTGCGCCGCTTGTGGTGCGGGCTCGGCCACCGCGGTCGTGGTGAGCAGACCGGCGGCAACTGCCAACCCCGACACGAACAGGCTGGTATGACGCATCGTAGCTCTCCGACTGCCGGCTGGGCCGCGCCTGGCGTCCCGGTCGGGGTGAGGGACATCGGGCGAGGATAGCGGCGATACCTTTCGCCTTGATTGCCAGGGCTCGGGTATTTTGTGCCCGTCAGGCCGAGGCGACCGGATGTCCGACGGTCGCTGCTGCCCTGTCGGGCCAATGGGGAAGGGTTGCCCGATGGGCTGCCGCGCCGCCTTGCCAGTGGGGTGGGCAACGACCTACAAAGAAACCAAGGAGATGGAGGTGGCGCCCAGATGGACTTGCCGGCGAGCGAGGCTTTGACGGCGGTCGAGCGCTCGGCGGATCCCGAGCGCCTGGCGGCGGACGCCATCTCGGTCGCCTTCGGCGGGTTGACCGCGATCGAGGGCGTGTCGCTCAGCCTCGGCCGCCAGGAGATCCTGGGCCTGATCGGCCCCAACGGCGCCGGCAAGACCACGCTGGTCAACGTGCTCACGGGCTTTCAGCGGCCGACCGCCGGCCGCGTCCTGCTGGCCGGCGAGGACGTGACCGGCTGGCCCGCGCACCGGATCGGCCGCGCCGGCCTCGCCCGCACCTTCCAGGGTGTGCGTCTGTTCCGGGGGCTTTCGGTCCTCGAGAATCTGGAGGCGGCGGCGGTCGGCAGCGGGCTCCGGCGCCGCGAGGCCGAGCAGCGGGCGGCCCAGATCCTGTGCTGGATGCGCTGCGAGGACAAGGCCTTCGAGCTCGCCGAGACCCTGCCCTATGGCAGCGAGCGGCTGGTCGGGATCGGCCGCGCGCTCGCGATCGCGCCGCGCTTCGTGCTCCTGGACGAGCCGGCGGCCGGCCTGACCGATGCCGAGTGCGACGAGCTGATGGCGCTGATTGCGCGCATCCCGGATGAATTTGGCTGCGGGGTGTTGCTGATCGAGCACAACATGCGCGTGGTCATGGGCGTCTGCCACCGGATCCACGTGATCGCGAGCGGCCGGACGATCGCCGAGGGCACGCCCGCGGAGATCCAGCGCGACGCCGCCGTGATCGAGGCCTATCTCGGCACCAGGACCGAGGGCCGCAGGCGCCGCGGGGCGCGCGGAGGCTGAGCTGCTCGAGGTCGACAATCTGCACGTCCGCTACGGCCGGGTGCCGGCGGTGCGCGGCGCGTCGGTCCGGGTCGAGGCCGGCGAGATCGTCTGCATCGTCGGCCCCAACGGCGCCGGCAAGACCACGACCCTTGGCACCATCGCCGGCACGCTGAGCCCCGCCGAAGGGGCCATTCGCCTCGACGGTCAGTCGATCGCCGGCATGGCGCCGGAAAATATCGCGCGCATGGGCGTCTCGCTGGTGCCGGAGAACCGCCACGTCTTCACCCAGCTGACGGTCGAGGAGAATCTCCGCCTCGGCAGCCAGATGCGCCGCGACCGGGACCAGGTCGAAGCCGACTTCGAGCGCATCCTCGGCCATTTTCCGTTCCTGCGCGAGCGGCTCGGCACCCCCGGCGGCAAGCTCTCGGGCGGCGAGCAGCAGCAGCTGGTGATCGCGCGCGCGCTGATGACCAGCCCCAAGCTCATGCTCCTCGACGAGCCGGCGCTCGGCCTTGCGCCGCTGATCGTCCAGGTCGTCTACGACATCCTGCACACGCTCCGGGAGACCGGGATCACGCTGCTCGTGGTCGAGCAGAGCACCCATCGCGCGCTCGAGAACGCCGACCGCCTCTACGTCATGCGCTCGGGCGAGATCGCGCTTCACGGCGAGAGCGACGGCCTCACCGAGGCGGCGGTCGAGGCGGCCTATTTCGGCTACGACTGAGCGCGTTCCGGCGCGATCACGACCGCCTCGTCGGCCGCCAGCTCGATGCTGTCGGCGACCGGCCGGCCGGTGCGCTCCGGATGGGTCGAGAGCTCGACCCGGCCATCTGACGCCTCGCGAATGCGGACGGTCTTCGGCCGGGACTCGAGATTGAGAATCACGTGCCGGGGCCGGTCACCCGCGCTCCTGGCGTAGGCGAGGACATCGCCCTCGACCGCGAGCGGCGCAAAGTCGCCAATCGCCAAGGCCGGCTCGCGCCGGCGCAGCTCGAGCAGCGCACGGGTCAGCGCCAGCATCGAGCCCGGCGCGTCCTTTTGGACCGCGACGCTCTGCTGCCCGCGGCCGTCGCCGAGCGGCAGCCAGGGCGCGCCGGTCGTGAAGCCGCAGTTGGTGGATGTGTCCCAGGGCATGGGCGTGCGCACCGGGTCCCGGCCCTGGCCGGTGCCCGGCATGGCGAGCCCGAACGGATCGCGCTCCTGGTCGGGCGCGATCGGCACATTCTCGAGCCCGAGCTCGTCGCCGTAGTAGACGGTAGGCGTGCCGCGCAGGGTCAGCAAGAGGACCATCGCGACCCGCGCCTGGGCGGGCCCGAGCCGGCTCGCGACCCGCATCTGGTCGTGGTTGCCGAGCACCCAGGAGGGCCACGCCCCGGCCGGCAGCGCCGCCTCGTACTCGCGGACCAGCTGCATGATCGCGGCCGGCTGCCACTTCGCCCACATCAGATTGAAGTTGAACGGCAGCTGCAGGCCCTCAAGATCCGGGCCGTAATAGGCGGCGAGGCGCTGGACCGGCAGATAGATCTCGCCGATCAGCAGGCGCTCGCCCGGATACGCCTCGACCACGCGCCGCATCTCGGCCGCGATCTCCAGCACCTCCGGCTGATCGGCGCTGTAGAGCGGCCGCACCCGGCGGAAGTCCGGGTCGCCCGTGCGATAGTCCGGGTTCCAGGGATCGTCGCGGAAGGCGGCATCCTTGATCAGGTGCCAGAAGACGTCGAGCCGGAAGCCGTCGACCCCGCGCGCGAGCCAGAAGCGGAGCGCGTCGTAGATCGCATGGCGCACCGCCGGATTGCGCCAGTTGAGGTCGGGCTGCTCGGCGAGGAAGGCGTGGTAGTAGTACTGGCCGCTCGCCGGATCGAGCGCCCAGGCGCTGCCGCCCGCCTGGCTCACCCAGTTGTTGGGCGGGCCGCCGTCCGGCGCCGGGTCGCGCCAGATGTACCAGTCGCGCCGCGGGCTGCTCCGGGCCGCGCGCGCCTCCTGAAACCAGGGATGCTGGTCCGAGGTGTGGTTCGGCACGAAGTCGAGCACCAGGCGCATCCGGCGCGCGTGCAGCGCCTCGACCAGCCGGTCGAGATCATGGAGGCTGCCGAACAAGGGGTCGATGTCGACATAGTTGGCGACGTCGTAGCCGAAGTCGGCCATCGGCGAAGGATAGATCGGCGAGATCCAGACGGTGTCGACCCCGAGCGACGGGAGATAGTCGACCCGCTCGAGGATGCCCCGGAGGTCGCCCACGCCATCGCCGTCGGCGTCCTGGAACGAGCGCGGGTAGATCTGGTAGATAACGGCCTTCTGCCACCAGCGCGGCGCGCTCATCGCTTTCCCCTGTCAGGCGTCCGACTGCCCCTCTGCGCCCGATCGAGCGGGCCGTCGTCGGCGAGTTCGTTGTCCCTCCTCATGGTGCGGTCGACCCGGTCAGGAAGCGATGCCGGCAGCCGCCGGGACTGGCGACGGGCGCGGGTGGAGACGGAGGGGGGCGCCGCCGGGCCGCCGGACGAGCTTCAGCCTCCGCGTGTAGAAATGGTCGCTGGCGGGCTCGCGGCCGAGGCTGATCACGGCGGTGCCGGCGAGCTCGTGCTCGAACAGGGAAAACATGAGCCGTCGATCCTGGGCGTCGAGCGAGCTCATGGCATTGTCGAGCAGCACCCACTGTGGCTTGTGCAGGAGGACGCGCGCGAAGGCCAGGCGCTCCTGCTCGGCGAGCGGCAGATCCTTGTCCCACCGGTTCTCGCGATCGAGCTCCGCAACCAGGCGACCTAGGCCGACCCGCTCGAGCGCCGAGCGCACGGCGTCGGCGTCGAAATCGCCGGGTCGGGCCGGATAGGTCACGGCGGCGCCCAAGGTCCCGAGTGGCAGATAGGGCCGCTCCGGCATGAACATTACGGTCGGCCGTGGCGGCAGCTGGACCGTGCCGGCGCCGCAGGGCCAGAGCCCCGCGATCGCCCGAAACAGCGTGCTCTTGCCCGAGCCGGCCGCGCCGGCGATCAGAACGTGCTCGCCGGGTGCCACCTCGACCCGCGGCGGGTCGAGCGTGGCTGAGCCGTCGCCGAACTCAATGCTCAGATCCTGCAAGACGAGGTTGCCGTCGGCCTGCTCGACCACCTTGATCCGACCCCGGTCCTCGCCGAGCGTCTCGATCGCCAGAAGGGCCTCGCGCAGCGCCGCGACCCGCAGCAGCGTCGCACGCCAGTCGGCGATCTGCGAGAAATTGTCGACGAACCAGCGTAGCGACTGCTGCACCTGATTGAACGCGCCGACCACCATCATCAGCCCCCCGAAGCTCAGCTCGCCGCTGAAATAGCCGGGTGCCGCGACCAGGATCGGCACCACCAGCGCGAGCCAGCCGTAACTCGACGTGACCCAGGTCAGCCGGGCCAGGCCGTAGGCAAGCCGGCGCATCATGGTCACCACCCGCTCGACCTCGCCAACCAGAATCCGGCGCTCGTCCGGCTCGCCGCCGTAGAGGGCGATGCCCTCGGCGTTCTCGTTGGCGCGGACCAGGGCGAAGCGGAGCTCCGCCTCGCGGGCGTAACGCTCGGCATTGAGCGGGATCAGCTGGCGACCGGCCCGCCAGGCCATCCATGAGCCCCCGAAAGCATAGGTCAGAGCGCACCAGACCATGTAGCCCGGAATCGCGAAGCGGTGCCCGCTGTAGGCGAACACGACCTGCTCCGACAGCACCCAGAGAACGCCGACGAAGCTGACCAGCAGCAGGGACGATTGCAGCAGGCCGACGGCGAGCACCGCCGTGAGCTCGATCAGGTGCTGCGCGTCCTGGTGGATGCGCTGGTCCGGATTGACGCCGACCTGGCCGGCGAAGCTGAGCAGATGGGCGCGTTTGGGTGCCATCCACTGGTCGATCAGCTCGTGGCTCAGCCATTCCCGCAGTCTGACCTTGATCATCTCCTGCAGCCAGGTCTGGGCCACGACCAGGACCAGCAGGAGGCCGACGATCACCGCGAACACCAGGAGCTGGTAGGCAAATGCCGGCACGTGCTTCTGCTCGAGCGCGTCGTAGAACGCGCCTTGCCAGCGATTGAGCCTGATCTGCGCCGCGGCGTTGGCGCAGACGACGAGCACGATCCCAGCCGCGAGCAGACCAAGCTGGCGCCGGTAAGGCGAGCCGCCGAGCGCGCGCCCGAGCGACATGAGCTGGGCGACGACCCCCTCTCCTGCGCCGCTGGCCGACGCCTGCGCCGGCCGCGGATGTCCAGATTCCCGCTCCATCGGTGGTGGGCGTCCCCCCGCGCATTCGAATCGTTGGCATGCCGGCGGCGCTCGATGCGGCTGCCCTTCCTTCTACCATCTGGATCGCAAGCCCGCCGTGCCCAAGTCGCATCCGATCGATGAATCATCGACCAGATTGCCTTCGGGCCCCGGACGGTCCAGATCTGATCGATGCAGCTATCGGTCCTCGACCTCTCCTTCGTGACCACGGCCACGCCAGGGGCCGCGGCGATCCGCAACAGCCTCGATCTGGCAGCCCTGGCCGACCGCCTCGGCTACGCTCGCTACTGGGTCGCCGAGCACCACAATCTGCCCTCGGTTGCGAGCGGCGCGCCGGAGATCATGATCGGCCAGATTGCGGCCACCACGCGCCACATCCGGGTCGGCGCCGGCGGCGTGATGCTGCCGAACCACGCGCCGCTCATGGTCGCTGAGCGCTTCAAGGTGCTGGAGGCGCTGCATCCCGGCCGGATCGACCTCGGCATCGGCCGGGCGCCGGGTACCGACCGCCTGACCTCGCTGGCGCTCCGCCACCGGCAGGAGGTGCGCGCCGACGACGATTTTCTGGAGCGCTTCGAGGAACTCCTGGGCTGGAAGCTGCGCCGCTTCCCCGAGGGCCATCCGTTCCAGCGCATCCACGTCATGCCCGACGACGTCGAGGTGCCGCCGATCTGGCTGCTCGGCTCGAGCGACTACAGCGCCGAGCTCGCGGCCTCCGTCGGCATGGGCTTCGCCTTCGCGCACCACTTCGCCCACCATGACGCTGCCGACGCGATCGGGCGCTACCTCCAGGGCTTCCGGCCCTCGATCTGGCTCGAGCGGCCGCACGCGATCCTGGCTACCGCGGTGGTCTGCGCCGACAGCGAAGCCGAGGCGGAGCGCCTCGCCTCGACCCTCGACTTCAACTACGTCCGCCGCGCGCAGGGCGACTACCGGCCGCTGGTCAGCCCCGAGGAGGCGCAGGCGTACCAGTACTCGCCCGCGGAGGAAGCAGCGCGGGTTGCCAACCGGGACCGCCTGTTCGTCGGCGGTCCCGCAACTGTGAAGGAGCGCCTGACGGCGTTCGCAGAGGCGACCGGCGCCCATGAATTGATGATCACCACGGCGATCTTCGATCACGCCGCCCGCAGGCGCTCCTACGAGCTACTCGCCGACGCCTTCGGCCTCAGCCCACCCGGCGGCGACCGTTGAGCAGCGGTGAAGCCGTCACTTGCCGGCGAGAAAGTCGAGCACCGCCTGGTTGAACTCCTGGGGATGCTGCCACATCGCGAAGTGGCTGGCGTCCTTCATGATGACCAGCCGGGCGCCCGGGATCAGCGCCGCGATCTCGGCGGTGTGCGCGGGCTCGATCGCCTCGTCGTGGTCGCCGTCGAAGACCGTGGTCGGCACCTTGATCGCGCGCAGCTGGTCCTTCGTGTAGTGGGGCTCGGTCGCCCACATCTTCGAGATCTGCTCGACGAAGGCGTCGAACTGGTCGGGGGTCGGCGACAGCTTGGCGTAGGCCTTGCCGGCGCGCTCGATATAGGCGTTGAAGGTCGGATCGGTTGCGACGCTGGGCTTGACGCCCTCGGGCACGTAGTTGGCGGCGTCCGCGAACAGGCGGGTCAGGCGCTCGGGATGGCGGATCGCGATGTCGAGCCCGATGATGCCGCCGTCGCTCCAGCCGACCAGCGCCACCTTGTCGATCCCCAGGTGATCGAGCAGGGCCAGGTAGTCGTCGGCCATCAGCGCGTAGCCGAACGGCTTGTCGGAGCGCGTGCTGCGCCCGTGGCCGCGGCTGTCGGCGACGATCACTTTGTAATGCTCGGCCAGCGCCGGCACCTGGAAGCCCCAGACGTCGGCGTTGCCGAGACCGCCGTGGATCAGCAGGACCGGCTCGCCGGCGCCATAGACGGCGTAATACATCTGGATGTCGTTGACCGGCGCCATGCCGCTCTCGACCGGCGTCGGCATCGGAGGCGGCGTCGGCAGGGTCTGCCAGACCTCCTCGGCGTGCGCCGCGGCGGTGACCAGCAGCCCAGCCACCAGTCCGATCCACAGCTTCCTCATCGACGTCCCTCCCTCCAGCTCTTCGGCGATGATGACCCTCACCCACCAGCCGGTCAATCGGCGCCCGAGTTGACGACGATCGCCTACCTGTGGCAACATGACTGCCGCCATGGCCAGCGATGTCGAGACGATCGCACCCGCAGCGCTCGCCGAGCGCGAGCGGGTGATCCGCGCGATCCGTGAACATGAGGACGAGCTCCGCGCGCTCGGGGCGGCGCGGCTCTGGCTGTTCGGCTCGATCGCGCGCGGCGACGGCAGGCTGGACAGTGACGTCGATGTGCTGATCGCGATTCCCCGCGGCCGCAAGTTCTCGCTGTTCGACCTGGGAGAGGTGCGGGTCGAGCTGTGCGAGCTGCTTGGCCGGGAGGTCGACGTGGACATCGAGGAAGACCTCGTGCCGAGCTTTCGCAGCGACATTGCTCCCGATCTCGTCGAGGTCTTCTGATGGCGCGGCCAACGTTGGCGCATCGTCTCCGGCACATTCTCGACGCAATCGGCAAGATCGAAGCCTATACGGCGGGCAAGACCTTCGAGGACTATTTGCTGGACGACATGCGCCGAGATGCCGTCGAGCGCTGCCTGGAAATCGTCTCCGAGGCGTCGCGCTACGTGCCGCTCCAAGCCAAGGCGCGCCACCCCGAGATCGCCTGGCGGGGCGTGGCCGACTTCGGCAACGTACTTCGTCACGACTATCCGAACGTCAAAGATCGGCGTGTCTGGGAAATCGTGACTGATGATCTCGCGCCGCTGAAGGATGCCATCGATGGCATGCTGCGGGACCTCGAGAGCCGGGGCGGTGGATAGCTACTCGCCCGGAGCGGGGTCGGGTTTGGCAGCGCTTTGGCGGAGGCCTTCGAGGAAGCGGGCGCGGCTGCGGGCTTCGAAGGGGGAGGGGATCTCGCGGCCGCCCATGATCCCGGATGGGCGGAAGATCAGGATCAGCAGCATCAGGACCGCGACGCCGAGCTCCTCGGCGCCGAGCGGCACCGAGAGCGTGACCGCGCCGAGCTGGACGCCTTCCTCGAACTGGCGCAGCACCTCCACGATCGCCGAGATCGTGACCGCGCCGACCACCGCCCCGGTCAGGCTCTGCTGGCCGCCCACGATCAGCATCGCCAGCGAGATGAAGGTCAGCCCGAGCCAGAAGTTCTTGACCGCGATCGAACCGAGGAAATGCGCCTGCAGAACGCCGCCGATGCCCATGAAGAAGGCGCTGATCACGAACGCGATCAGGCGTTGCCAGGCGATGTCGATGCCAGCGGCGCGCGCCGCGACCTCGTCCTCGCGCGCTGCCCTGAGTGCTAAGCCAAAGCGCGAGCGCTGATAGAGATAGGCGACGACCAGCGCCGCCACCAGCCAGCCGAGCGCTACCCACATGTTGACGTAGAGCGGGATGCCCGGCATCGTCGCGGCGCCCATCGTCCAGGCCGACCAGTTGGTATAGAAGGTGTAGAACATGCCGAGCACCGCCAGCGAGGCGATGCTGGCGGCGAGCCCCGAGAGCCGCATGATCGGGAAGCCCACGATCAGCGCGACCAGGGCCGCGAGCGTGGCCGAGGCGACCGCCGAGGGAAAGACCGGGTACTGATAGCTGGCGAGGAGCGCCGGCAGCTTGAGGGCGAAGCTCTTCTTGAAGACGCTGAGGGTCAGCCAGGCGGTCGCGTAGGCGCCGATCAGCGTGAACGCGATGTGGCCGAACACCAGCACGCCTGCGTTGCCGATGAAGATATAGAGGCCGACCACCAGGACCGCGCGGATCCAGGCGTCGGTCACCGTGCGCGCAAGCACCCCGTCGCCGGTCGCCCACACCAGAACCGTGATCGCCAGGAGGATCAGGGCCAGCGCGAGCGGCGTCCAATAGATGCGGACGAGCGTGAGCACCGGGTTCTCGCCCGCCACCTAGACGCGCTCCTCGACCGACCTGACCCTCACCAGGCCGGACGGGCGGAGCAGCAGGATCAAAAGGATCATGCCGTAGACCCAGACGTCGCGATTAGGCCGCCAGTCGATCGGCAGCACGACCTGGAAGAAGACGCTCGCGATCCCGACGACGAAGCCGCCGAGCACGGCACCGGAGAGACTGCCCATGCCGCCGACCACGGTCGCGACGAAGGCGAACAGCACCAGCGGTACCCCCATGTGGTAGGCGAGCACGCCGGTCTGGGCCACGAACAGCAGCGACACCACCGCGGCCAGGAAACCACTGATGGCGAACGCGGCCGCGATCACCCGGTTGGCCCGCACGCCGAGCAGGCGCGCCATGCGGAAGTCCTCCGAGGCGGCGCGCATCGCGATCCCCATGGGCGTGCGCTTGAGGAACAGCACCAGCAGCAGCAGCAGCAGCATCGTCACCGCGATCGTGATCAGCTGCAGCTTCGGGATCCGGATGCCGGCGACGATGATCGGCTCGGCGAGCCCGGCCCAGATGTTCATGGCCTTGGGCCGGCCGCCGTAGACCATGATCACCAGGTTCTCGAAGAAGAAGCTGAGCGCGAACGAGGTGATCAGCAACACCGAGGGCGCGGCCGCGCGCACGGGCCGGAAGGCCAGACGCTCGGTGCCCAGCGCCACCAGGATCACGAACAGGCAGATGGCGCCGATCAGCAAGGGCGTCGGCCAGGCCCCGATCAGAAGGGTCGCGGTCGCCGCACTCGAGGGCACGATCAGGGCGTAGGCGCCGAGCATGATGAAGTCGCCATGGGCGAAGTTGATCAGGCGCATGATCCCGAAGATCAACCCGATGCCAAGCGCCACCAGCGCGTACAGGCTGCCGAGCGCCAGCGCGTCGATCGCGTTTTGAACGAAGCCGCTCACCGCTCGCTAGCCCCCGTGCCGCAGGCGCGGCGTCAGCCGACCGGCGCCGCGCCTGAACCGATCACCTACCGATCACTGGTAGAGGTCGGCCTTGAACTCGGGGAAGATCAGCTTCAGATCCGGCGGGTCCTCGACGGTGATCAGATCCGCGAAGCTGCCCTTGCCGCCCTGGATCTGGATCACCGCCATCGGGTGCACGAGGTCGATGTGCATCTCGGGCGTGAAGGTCGTGGCGCCCCACAGCAGGGGCTGCTTGTTGAACTTGTTGAGCTCGGCCAGGACCGCGTCGCTGTCCAGGCTGCCGGCGCGCTCGGCCGCGATCTTGATCGCCTGGACCAGGCTGTAGCCATTGAGCGGGAAGGAGCTCTCGGGCTCGCCATACTTCTCCCTGTAGCGCTTGAAGAAGGCGTTGATCTCGGGGCGCGGGTCGTCGCCGTATTTCGAGCCGAAGGTGACCGCGTAGTGGTCGTTGAGGCCCGGCACCCCCTCGACCCAGAAGTCACCATCCATCGAGTCGCCGCCGATGATCGGCACGTTGATGCCGGCCGCGCGAATCTGGCGGATCGCGCTGACCGCCCCCGGGACGTAGGAGCAGAGCATCAGCACCTGAGGCTCGCCCTTGCTGGCCGCCGCATCCTTGTAGCGGGTGATCTGTGAGGCGATCGAGGCGTCCTCCTGCATGAAGGTGTCGACGCCGACCACCTCGCCGCCCAGCTTCCTCCAATATTCGAGGAAGCCGTCGCAGATGCTCTTGTCGTACTCGCTCGAGGCATCCAGCAGGCCGTAGGCCTTCTTCCAGCCGCGCTTCCAGGCGTAGGCGGCGCCGTCGGCGCCCTCGCCCTGGCCGTAGATCTCGAGCGTGAAGGCATAGGGGCCGATGCCCTGGACGCCCATCTTGGCATCCGAGGCGCAAAACGCGATCGCGATGATCTTGTTGTCGTTGGCGACCGTGGCCGCCGGCGCGCCCATGTCGTAGTCGCAGGACACGCCCATGAACTGGGCGCCCTCGGCGATCACCTGGGCCGCCGCCTTGGCGCCCTGGACGGTGTCGGTCTTGGTGTCGGAGACCACCGCCCGGACCTGTTTGCCGAGGATGCCGCCCTGGGCGTTGATGTCGTCGATCGCCATCATGGCGCCCTTGAGCGGCGGGCCATCATAAGCGTTCATCCAGCCGCTCTCGGCGATCGCGAAGCCGATCACCACCTCGTTGTCCGCGGCCTGGGCTGCCCCCGGCAGAAGCAGGGCTACGGCCGTCGCTGCCCCCAGGACGTGCCCTGGGATCTTGGTGCTCATTTCGTTCCTCCCGGTTCGTGTTGCGCGGCCGTTGTGCGCTGCACCCGACACCCGCAACTCATCCCACCACGGCAGGCGGGCGTAAAGGCGCCCACCCGGCGATCTCGCTCGGGCCTCAGGCAACCGCTTTGACGCCCGCCTGACGCCGCAGCTCCTCGACCACCTGATCGGTCGTGCGGGTCCGGCAGTAGCCCTTGAAGCCGATCAGCGATTCCTTCTGGCGCTGGTCCGAGAAGGTCGCGCAGGCATCGTCGATCAGGGTCATCAGGAAGCCGCGATCGCAGCCGTCGCGCACTGCGGTCTCGACGCACTGGTCGGTGACGATCCCCATGACCATGACGTACTCGATGCCGAGATTGCGCAGCACGTACTCGAAGTTGGTCGAGTTGAAGAGGCTGGACGAGGTCTTGGGGATGATGATCTCGTTGTCCAGCGGCTTGAGCTCGTCCAGGACCTCGGCGTCCTTGGACCCTTTGGCGAAGAAGATGCCGGAGACCTTGTAGTCGAGGCTGCGGTCGCGACCGTCGAGGGTCAGGCATTCGACCACGGTGTAGACGACCTCGACGCCGGCGGCGCGACAGGCGGCGAGCAGCTTCTGGCCGTTCGGGATCACGACGTCGCGGATGCGCTCGAGCAGATAGCGGTGGCCGGGGTCCACGTTGGCGAGCTTGTCGGCGCTGTACTCGCCCTTTTGCAGATCGATCACGAGCAGCGCCGTCTTGTCCGGCTCGACCGCGCGCTGGCGGAAGCTCACGTCGCCCGCGAGCGGGATGGCGTCGATCTCACTGCGCTGCATGGTCATCCTCTCTTCTGATAGCGGGGCGCCTCGAGGTCGGTGGCGGACGCCGCCAGATGGTCGAGGCTGGGATCGGCGAGCGCCTCGGCGAGCAGGCTGCCGAGGCGGAGCGCCCAGGCCGGGGCGCCGACGTCGTCGGCGATCAGGTCCTGGCGGATCTCGAACAGGACGTAGGGCAGGCCGCGCAGCTCGGCGTGGACCGGAACCGTGTAGTCCTCGTCGAGGGCGACCGGGTAGGGCTCGTTCTCGCCGACGCAGAGCGAGCCGTCGGCACGCAAGCCCGCGAGCATGAGCGCGGCGAGCCGGCGATCGAGCCGGTAGTGCACGCCGATCTGCCAGGGCCGCGCGCGGCCGTGATAGGTAGGCGTGAAAGAGTGGACCGAGACCATCACCGGCGGCCGCTCGCCGCCCATGCGCGCTTCGACCAGCGCATGCACGGCGTCCTGATAGGGCCAGTAGAAGGTTGCCGCGCGCGCGGCCTTGTCGGTATCCGACAGGGCAAGGTTGCCGGGCACAACCACGTCCTCGCTGCGGGTGCAGAACGCCGACTCCACGTCGAGCGGCCGGTTGCAATCGATCACGAGGCGCGAGTAGCCGGAGAGCAGCAATGGGGCGTCGAGGAGCTCGGACAGCCGTCTTGCGACCGCCGCGGCGCCGATGTCCCACGCGACGTGGCGCACAAGGTCGACATCGCGCACACCGAGCGTCCCGAGCCGGCGCGGCATGCGGGCGCTCGCGTGGTCGCAGACCAGGAGCGCGCGGCCGCGGCCGTCCGGGTTGACCAGCTCGAACGCGGGCGGTTCGTCGGTCTCGATCAGGCTCGGCGTCGCCTTGTTGTCCAACGTGCCCCTGCTCCGCGCTCGCAGCTTGGCCGACCTGCGAGTTTCATGCCATCCTAGGCGAAAGCTTCGGTCGACAAAAGAACGACAGTTTGTACGAAGGAGGAAGCATGCCGGCAACCCTTGAGGACCGCGAGCGCAAGGTCATCGCCGGGATCCAGAAGATCCGGTTTTTCCCGCTGTCCGTGGTCGGCGGCGAGGGCAGCTACCTGATCGACGAGCGCGGCCAGCGCATCCTCGACCTCTCGGGCACCTGGGGCGCGGCGACGCTGGGCTACAATCATCCGGCCGTCCGGGAGGCAGTTGCGCGCTCGATGAGCAGCCTGGCCTCGGCGAGCAGCGTCAGCTCGACCAATCCGGAGGCGGTGGCGCTCGCCGAGGAGCTGCTGGCGCTGGTCCCGGGCGATGCCGACCGGCGGGTCTGGCTCGGCCATTGCGGCTCGGATGCCAACGAGGCGATCGTGCGTGCGATCACGGCCGCGACCGGCCGCCGGCGCTTCGTCTCGTTCATCGGCGGGACCCATGGCGGCCTGAGCTCGAGCCTCGCGGTCTCGGGCTACAACGCGCTCCAGCTCAACACCGTCTCGAGCGCCCATCCGGGCCAGATTTATCTCCCGTATCCCGACCCCTACCGGCCGCCCTTCCCCGGCGACGTCGGGCAGGCCGTGCTCGACTACTTCGAGTATCTGCTCGCGACCATCGCGCCACCTTCACAGGTCGCGGGCGTGTTCCTCGAGGCCTTGATGTGCGATGGCGGCGACGTCGTGCCGCCGGCGGGCTTCCTGCGCGGTCTGGCCGAGATCTGCCGGCGCCACGGCATTCTCCTGATCTGCGACGAGGTCAAGGTCGGCACCGGCCGGACCGGCCAGTTCCATGCCTTCGAGGTCGAGGGCATCGTCCCCGACGTGATCTCCTACGGCAAGGCGCTGGGCGGCGGCCTGCCGCTGTCGGCGGCGGTCGGGCCCGCCCTGATCATGAACGATCCGCGCGGCCTCACCATCACCACGACCGCCGGCAACCCGATTTCGGCCGCCGCCGGCCGCGCGGTCCTGCGCACGATCCAGGCCGACAACCTGATGGCCAATGCCGCCGCCCGCGGGGCCGAGCTGCTCGAGGGCCTGCGCCAGCTCGCCAACAAGCATCCCCTGATCGGCGACGTGCGGGGGCGCGGCCTCGTGCTTGGCGTCGAGCTGGTCCAGGACCGCCAGAGCAGGCAGCCGGCCGGCAGGGCCTGCGCCAAGGTCGCCTACCGCGCGCGCGAGCTCGGTGCCGCCGTGTTCTATGTCGGCCAGCACTCCAACGTGCTCGAGCTGACGCCGCCGATCACGCTCAGCGCCGCCGAGGTGCAAGACGGCCTCCAGATCCTCGACCGGGCGCTCGAGGACGTCGCCAACCAGCGCGTCCCGGACACGGCACTCACCGGCTACGCCGGCTGGTAACCCGCTCGACCGCTTCGCTGGTCGCGCGCATGCGCGCGAGCGCCTGGCGGCGGCGCCGGTCGTCCGAGGGATCGGGGCTGCTCGGCCGAGTGCCCGCCACGGTCGTCAGCGCTCGGCTGCGCGACATCGGCGCCGCGACCGGCGAGCGGGTCAGGAGCACGCCCAGATAGGCGTAGACCGGCAGGGCGGAGCTGTAGAAGGACGGGTTGTCGGTGACGCTGTAGAGCGCGATCGCCGGGATCAGGGCCAGCAGGCAAGGGCGGTCGCCCGGCGCTGCCAGCCGCAGCAGCTCTCGATACCACAAGACGATCGCACCGGCGACCAGGACGAAGCCGACCACGCCACCGTTGACCAGCAGGTGCAGATACTCGTTGTGGGGCGCAGTCAGGCCCGGCAGCCAGTCGGCGGCCGCGACGAAGCCGGCACCGAGGCCGCGCCCGACGATCGGGCTGAACAGGAACTCCTGATAGTAGAATGGCCACAAGTCCTGGCGGCCGGACATGTTGATCTCGTCGTCCGGCCCGACGAACATGCGCCCCTCCACGGTCTGCCAGCAGAGGACCAGGGCGCCAATGGCGACCCCGAGGATCAGCAGCGCCTGGGCGCGATGGGCGCGCCACTGGGCCCGCAGGTCCTCCGACAACAGCGCGTAGGCGAGCGCGAACACCAGGCTCGCGAGGACCGCCATCCGGGTGATGGTGATCACCACCAGGACGAAGTTGAGGGCGGCGAGCGGGCCGGCATACCCGCGCCCCGGCCGGGTCGATTCGTGCAGGGCGACCACCAGGCCCGAGAAGCCGAGCATCGCGAACACCGCCGCGTTGCCGGTCGCGCCCTCGAAGCGGGCGTGGTTGCTCCAGCCCAGCAGGGTCAGAGGGCGGATGTCGGCGACGTCCAGGAGCACGGCCAGCACCACGCTGAGCAGCGGCGTCAGCATGATCACGGCGGCATAGATCGGGCGCGAGCCGGGCGCCAGCACCACCTGGGTGAAGGCGAAGGGCAGCGCCAGGACCGCCAGGCTCCCGAGCATGAAGGCGAGGGTCAGCTTCGGGTGGAGATTGCCAAACGCCAGGTTGAGGCCGAGCACCAGGATCAGGGCCAGGATCGGCCAGTTGATGGTGCGGCGCACGCCGTAGCGGAGCGCATTCAGCGCCAAGCCGAAGACGACCAGGCTCTGGCTCAGGCCCCAGGCGGAATCGACGTCCGGCCCGCCCCACAGCAGCTGCGGGCGGAGTGCCAGGCCGGCGAGCGCGAGCAGGAACACCAGCGTCGGCTTGCGCCAGCTGATCCAGAGGAGCAGCGCCAGCACCGCCCCGCCGATGACCAGCGCGATCGCAGGCTCCAGCGCCGCGAGCTTCGAGAGAGCGTTCACGCTGCCTGGTTCCGGTTCGGCCAAGCCCGGCGCCAGCCGGAGCCAGGCTTCGGACCCGGCCCTTACGTGATCTCGCGGACCTTGTCGAGCCTCGCGCCCGGCCGCCCGCGCTCACCTCGGCTTGAGATCCATGCCGACCTTCTGGTTGACGAACTGCAGGGTGTAGGCCTTGGCGAGATCGAGGTGCTTCGGGTACAGGCCGGCGTCGGCCGCGAACTTGAAGAAGTTGTGCCAGCGCTGGTCGGTCATGGCGCCGATCCCGAGCTCGAGCGCCTCCCGCGAATTGGCGATCCCGTACTCCTTGAGCTTGGCGATCGAATACGCGATCTGTTCGTCGGTCATGTCGGGATTGTCGGCCTTGATCAACCCGTTGGCCGGCGTCGGATCGCCGTAGAGATAGCTGTACCAGCCCTCGATCGAGGCGTTGACGAAGCGCTGCACCAGATCGGGGTTGTCCTTGACCAGCTTCCAGCTGGTCTCGATCGTGGTCGAATAGGTGTCATAGCCCGCGTCCGCGAGCAGAAAGACCTTGGGCGTGAAGCCGCCTTCGCGCTCGACCGCGAACGGCTCGGAGGTCAGATAGCCCTGCTGGATCGCGCTCGGGTCGGCGAGAAACGGCGCCGGGTTGAAAGTGTAGGGCCGGATCTGGTCGTCGGTGAAGCCGTAGGCCACCTTCAACCATTCCCAATAGCCGGTGCGCGCGTCCTGCGAGATCAGGATCGGGTGGCCCTTGAGGTCGGCCAGCGTCTCGAAGCCCTGGTCCGGATGGGCCATCAGGATCTGCGGGTCCTTCTGGAAGATCGCCGCGACCGTGACCATCGGCACGTCGTTCTGGACGAAGTTGAACTCTTCGAACACGTTGCCGCCCATGTTGAAGTCGATCTTGCCGGCGGCCAGCAGCTGGGCGTGGTTGACCTGCGGCCCACCTGGCCGGATGGTCACCTGCAAGCCATATTTCTGGTAGATTCCGGTTGCGACCGCCTGATAGAAGCCGCCGTGCTCGGGCTCGGCCTTCCAGTTCGTGCCGAAGGTCACGGGGTCGAGCGCAAAGGCCGGCCGGGCGAGGCTCGCGAGAGCAAGCGCCAGGGACACCGCGATGCGAGCCATGGGCCACCTCCTACGTTGGCGTTCGGGCCGCATTTGAGCAGATTCCGACGCTAAGGCCTAGCGATCCGCCGTGCCGCGTTCAGGCGCGAAAGATGCTCCCGCCCGCGATCTGTCGTTGCAGGAGCTGCGCAGCGACCGGCCAGCACGACGCGCGCAGCACAAGGTCCCGGATCGCCAGCCGCCAGCCGCTGTCGGGGACGAACCAACGGGCGATCCCGCGGCCGGCGCGTTGCTGCCGCTCGATGGCTGGCCGGAGCCGGAGCTCGTAGCGCGCCAGCGCGGCGGCGACGTCGCCCTGCGCGAGCTCCTCGGCCAGCACGTAGCCGCCGGCCATCGCCATCGATGCGCCCTGTCCGGCCAACAGCGAGACGCATTGGCAGGCATCGCCGACCAGCACCACGCGGCCCCGGCTCCAGCCCGGCAGCTCGACCTGGGAGACCTCGTCGAAGTAGATCTCGGCCGCGCGCTCCGAACGCCGGAGCAGTTCGGGCACGAGCCAACCCAGATCCCCGTACGCGGCATGGAGCTCACTGCGCGCGGCGGCGCTCGCGCGGTCCTCGAGGCGCCGGTCGGCCCGGTGCACAAAGAAGCTCGCCATGCGGCCGCCCCGGATCGGATAGATGCCGACCTGCCGCTTGGGCTCGGTCAGGATCGAGAAGGCGTCGCCCGGCGCATCGGTCGGCGGGTCGTCGAGGATCGCGGCGGCGGTGTGATAGCCGAGGAAGCGCTCGAACCGCTCAGGCCCGCCGAACGCCAGCCGGCGAACCACCGAGTGCACGCCATCGGCGCCCGCGACCAGATCGAAGGTGTGCCGGCTGCCGTCGCTCAGCTGCACGTCGACCCGCTCGCCGTCCGCAGCCAGCTGCTCGACCGTCGTCCCGAACCGGACCGGCACGTCGTTCTCGAGCCGCGCATACAGAACCCGCTCGAGCTCGCCGCGCATGAAGTTGAAGTGCCGGTCATCGAACAGCCGGCGGCGCAGCTTGGGGTAGGCGATCGAGAAGCGCTCGCGGCCGTCGGCGGCGATGAAGGCCAGGCGCGGGATCTGGTAGTGGATGCCGGCAAGGTCGTCGAGCAGGCCCATGCGCAGGGCGGCGTCGTAACCGGACCCGAAGAAATCGATCATGTAGCCCGCATCGCGAAGCTTGGGCGCCTGCTCCACGATCCGGGGCTCGTGGCCGTTGCGCCGCAGGCAGAGTGCGAGCGTCAGCCCGGCGATGCCGGCGCCGACGATCAGGACTTTCAAGGCAGCCTCCTTGCTGCTCTAAGATCTGATCTCCGGTCCCTCAAGGTCCAGCGCATGAGGCCCAACCGTGCTGCTCGCTCAGATTTCCGATCTGCATTTCCTGCCCGCGGGCACGCTCGCCTTCGGCCGGGTCGACACCGCCGGCTGCCTCGGGCGCGCGCTCGACCATCTGAACGCGCTCGAGCCGGCGGCCGACGCGGTGCTGATCACGGGCGATCTGTGCAACGACGGCGACGCTTCCGTCTGGGCCGAACTCATGGCGATGCTCGGCCGCCTGCGGGCGCCGATCTTTCCGATCCCCGGCAATCACGACGACCGCGAGCTGATGCGGGCGGCGTTTGCCCATCGCGACCTGTTCCCGGCCGCGGGGCCGCTCCGCTTCGCGGCCGATCTCGGGCCGCTCCGGCTGCTCGGGCTCGATAGCCTGATTCCGCGCCAACCCGCGGGCCGGCTCGGCGCCGACCAGCTCGCCTGGCTGGACGGGCAGCTCGGTGCGGCGCCAGACAGACCGACGCTCGTCGCCCTGCACCACCCGCCCTTCCGGACCGGCATCGACCACATGGACAGGATGATGCTCGAGGACGGCGAGGCGCTGGCCGAGGTCGTCGGCCGCCACCCGCAGGTCGAGCGCGTCCTGTGCGGCCATGTGCACCGTTCGGTGCAATGCCGCTTCGCCGGCACGCTCGGCCAGATCGGGCCCGGGGTCGCGCACGCCGTCCAGCTGACCCTCGCGGGCGCACCGGCCCGTTGGGTGCAGGAGCCGCCCGCCGTGCTCCTGCATGAATGGCGGGACGGTCGCGGCCTGGTCAGCCACGTCGACTTCATCGGTAGGTTCGAGATCGGCCGGTTCAGCAACGAGCACACACAGGTGCCCGACGCTCACTCGGGCGCGTCGCGGTAGTTGCCCGACAGGAAGAAATCCCAGAGCGCGTAGACGGTCGCGCCGAGCGCCAGCCAGAACCAGATCCCACCCGGCTCGTACCAGGCCTCGAAGGCGACCCAGAGCGCACAGGCGATGGTGGTCCCGACCCGGCGGTATAGCGGCATGAGCCAGGGATGCGGTTGCATGGGCACAAGCTAGCGCCTTGATGACCGGCGACCAATGGCCATCCTGAGCCGACTTACGAGCTCGGCCAAGCCGCGACTGATTGACCCCGATGAGCGATGCTCCCATACCCATCGGGCAGGTATCCGAACAATCGCGATGCGCAGGAAAGACCGCCAAGGTGTATCCGGCCAAGCGCTCGCAAGCCCGTGGCCGATCCGGGCGATCCGGAGGGCGGCGCCCGACCGTCAGGCCAAAAGCAGGCCACCGTCGATCACGACGAGGCTGCCGGTCATGTAGCGCGACGCGTCGGAGGCGAGCAGGAGCAGGGCGCCGTCGAGGTCCTCGGGCACGCCGAAGCGGCGCTGCGGGATCTGCTTGCGCAGGCGCTGCCCGGCCTCGGACGCCAGGAAGTCCCGGTTGATCTCGGTCTCGATGTAGCCTGGCGCCAGCGCGTTGACCCGGATGTCGTGACGCGCGAGCTCGAGCGCCATCGCCTTGGTCACCTGGGCGAGGCCGCTCTTGGAGGCCGCATAGGCCACCAGGTGACCGACCACCTTGAGCGCGATCAGCGAGGCGATGTTGATGATGTTGCCGCCCCAGGCAGGCGTCGGCGCGCGCGCCACCATCCGCCTGGCGACCGCCTGCGCGGTGAAGAACGCGCCCTTGAGGTTGGTGTCGAGCACCCGGTCCCAGTCCGCCTCGGTCTGCTCGAGCACGCCCCTGGCGACCGCGACGCCGGCGTTGTTGACCAGGATGTCGATCGGCCCGAGCGCCGCCTCGATGGTGTCGATCGCGGTCTCGATGGCGCCGTGATCGGTGACATCCAGCGCCACGCTCGCGGCGTGGCGGCCGGCGGTCCGAAGCTGGGTCCGAAGGTCCTCGAGCTTCTCGATCTGGCGTGCGGCGAGGCCGACCGCGGCGCCATGCGCGGCCAGCACCTCGGCAAACCGCCGGCCGAGGCCCTGCGAGGCGCCGGTGACCAGCGCCACGCGCCCGGAAAGATCGAACAGATCGCCCATCGTGACCGCTCCACCTGGTACCCCCGACCGCAGCTACAGCACAAATAGCGGCAGAATCGGACGAAGATCCACTATCGCGTTTGCCCACCCACCGACTTCGGCATTTGTCTGCAGTTTGGCCTTGATCCTGGGGCGGGCGTGCGAGATATCGACTCCCAAGCAACCATAACAGACCAACTGCTGTCGAGAGTGCAGGGGAGTGGGAGGATGCTCGATTCCGCGACGCGCTTGCGTGGCGTTCCCCGGGCACGCGCAAGCCAGGCGGTCGGCATTGCCCAGCAGCTGGCCTGCCAGGCCGCCGGCGGGCCTCACATGCCGCGCGGTCCTGCGCGGCGAACCCTCGGCATCGCGCTGATCGCGGCCGCCTACCTCACGCTTGGGGCCGTGGTCTGGGCGGCCTACAGCCAACTCGGGCGACCCGCGAGGTTCGATCGTCCGCCGCTGGTGACCGCGGCCGAGACCCCGGTCAAGATGACACCGACCACGCTCGATCAGCAGGGCGCGAGGGAGGACGATGCCGGGCCGGCCGCGGACCTCGCCCTCGCATCGGCGCGCCCGGCCCCGCGCCCGTCTGCCGGCCCGATCGCCCCCACCACGCCGGAGCGGCCGCCGCTGCAGCCTATACCGGCACGCCCGGGCCCGAGCCTGGCCGCCAGCCTGGATGCCGACCCGAGCCTTGCCACCGCCCCGGAGCGGCCGCCGCTGCGCGCCGCACCGGCACGTCCGGAGCAAGGCCCGCCCGCCAGCCCGGACGCCAGCCCGATCGTCTCCGGCGCTCCGGAGCGGCCGCCGCTGCGCGCCGCACTGGCGCACCCGGACCCGTCCGCCAGCCCGGAGTCCGCCAGCCCGGATGCCAGCCCGATTGTCTTTGGCGCCCCAGAGCAGCCGCCGCTGCAGTCGGCGCCGGCGCGCACGCTAGCCGGCACCCCCCCGCCGCGCGCCGTGGCCGCGCTCGAAGCACCGAGCGGGCCGATCCGCAGCCTGCCGCCGGAAGGGCCGTCGGATCTTTCGATCGTGCGCTCCGCGTCTACCACCGGCGAGGGGCTCGACAGCGGGCGACCCGAAACGACATCCGATCGCCCACCCGAGCCGCCAATCACGGCACCGCCGCCGGCGCCGGCAAACGCGGCTGAGGCAGGCTCCGGGATGGCGCTTGCGCCGCTCCCGGCTTTCAAGCCGCTCGACGCCGCTCGGGTCGTGGCGGCAGCGGACCCGACGGCCGCGCCAGCGCCCGAACCCATTGCCACACCCGCGGACCAAGGGCCGGTCGCCGGGACCCTGCCGAAGCCGACCTTGAAGCCGGTCGGCGGGAGCCTCGTTGCGGCGGATCCGGCCGGCCCCGATGCCTGCGGCGCCGCCGCGGTCGGCGGGCGCGCCGGCGCCTTGCCGGATGGCTGCGGCGTCCGTCTCGCCGAAGCGCCCGACCAGGGCTTCCTCCAGTCCTTCTGGTCCGGCCTGAAGGACCTGTTGTCCTCAGGTGAGCGGCCAGTGATGGTCGCGGCCAACAGTGGCGGCCACGGCGGCGAGGCTGACCGCAGCAACCCGGGCACCGGGTCTGACCCGTCCAGCGCGGCCGGTCCGGACGGCGCCGATCGCGGCGGCACCGGGCTCGGTAGCGGCGGCGATCCTGGCGTCGGCGGCGCCACCTCGACCGGCGCCGGCAGCGCGAGCGGCAACACCGGCGGCAGCAGCGCCAGCGGCAATGCTGGCGGCGGTCCGGGACAAGGCGGCGGCAGCAGCGCCAGCGGCAATGGTGGCGGCGGTCCGGGACAAGGCGGCGGCAGCAGCGCCAGCGGCAATGGTGGCGGCGGTCCGGGACAAGGCGGCGGCAGCAGCGCCAGCGGCAATGCTGGCGGCGGTCCGGGACAAGGCGGCGGTGGCAGAGGACAGAACGGCGGCGGTAACGGCCCGGGCGGCGGCGGGGGACACGGCGGCGGCAATGGGGGTGGCCATGGCGGTGGCAACGGGGGTGGTCATGGCGGCGGCAACGGAGGCGGCCATGGCGGCGGCCATGGGGGCGGCCATGGCAACGGTCACTCGTGACTGGCCGGCCGACGGATCTACGCCAGATAAGAGCCGCCGTTGACTGGCAGGATGACGCCGTTGGTGTAGCTCGCGGCCGGGCTCGCGAGATAGCGGATCGCCGCCACCGCCTCGTCGATCCGGCCGAGCCGGCGGAGCGGATTGACGGCCGCGAGCTGCGCCCGCTGGCGCTCCGAGAACTGGCCGCCCATGCTGCCCTCGAGCACCGAGGGCGCCACGGCATTGCAGAGGACACCGTGCCTGGCGCCTTCGAGCGCATAGGTCCTGGTCAGCGCGTGCACGCCCGCCTTCGAGGCGCCGTAGGCCGGATGGACGCCGGTGCCGCCGACCTGGCCGGACAGCGAGCCGAGGTTGATGATCCGCCCGAAGCCCTGGCGCGACATCACGGCGAGCGCCGCGGCACAGCCATGGAACGTGCCGGTCAGGTTGACCGCGATGATTTTTTCCCAGTCATCGGCGGCTGCCTCTGCGACCTTGACGACGCGCACGATGCCGGCGGCGTTGATCCAGAGCTGCAAAGGGCCCGCCTCGACGGCGGCGCGCTCGGCGAGCGCCAACACGGCCGCCCGGTCGGTGACGTCGAGCCGGACGGGCGTCAGGCCGGCCCGCGCCTCGATCGGGGCGATATCGGCGCCAAACACGGAGAAACCGTCGGCCAGGAAGCTTGCTGAGAGCGCCCTGCCCAGGTCGCCCGCGGCCCCGGTGATCACCGCCGCCGGCATCAAGAGGCAGCCTCGCGGGCGGCGCGCTCACGCAACGCGCTCTTGATCAGTTTGCCGTTGGCGTTGCGGGGCAGGGGCTCGGCGCAGACGGTGATCACGTCCGGCACCTTGTAGTCGGCGAGCGCCGCGGCGCAGAACGCGCGCAGGTCGTCTTCGCCGGGCCGGTCGTCACCGACCGTCACGAACGCCTGCACCTTCTCGCCGAGCACCGGATCGGGGCGCGCCACGACCGCGGCCTCGAGCACGCGGGATGGCGGCAGAGCCGGTTCTCGACCTCGGCGCTGTAGACCTTGTAGCCGGCGCGGTTGATCATGTCCTTGAGGCGGTCGAAGACCCGCAGATAGCCGCCATCGTCGAGCGCGCCGATGTCGCCCGAGCGCCAGAAGCCGCCGCTGAACGCCGCGGCGGTGAGCTCGGGCTCCCGCCAGTAGCCGGGCACGACCATCGGCCCGCCGATCCAGACCTCGCCCGGGACGCCGCTGCGGCACCTCGCGCCCGTCCGCGTCCATGATCCTGAGCTCGCCGCAGGGCACGGCAAGTCCGACCGAGTCCGTCCGGCCGGCGGTGTGCTCGGCCGGCATCATGGTCGCGGGCGAGGTGGTCTCGGTCGCGCCATAGAGGTTCATCAACTGGAGCCCTGGCAGCAGCGCCGCCAGCCTCGCGATCGTGGCTTCCGGCATCGGCGCGCCGCCATAGCCGCCGATCCGCCAGGAGCCGAGGTCAGATCCGGAAAACTCCGGCTCGAGCAGGCAGAGATTGTACATCGCCGGCACCAGGACCGCGTGCGTGATCCGCTCGCGCGCCGCGAGCTCGAGGAAGGCCCTGGCCTTGAAGGCCGGCATCATGACCGTGCAGCCCGCGGCCTGGACCATGGCGAGCAGCACCGCGACCAGACCGGTCACATGGGTCGCGGGCACGGCCAGCAGCGAGCGGTCACCCGGCCCGAGCTCCATCGCGAGCCCATAGTGCAGGACCGAGTGGACGATGTTCAGATGGGTCAAAAGCGCCCCCTTCGGCCGGCCGGTGGTGCCGGAGGTGTAGAGGATGACTGCGGTGTCCTCCTCCGCCGGAGCGTGCGGCGGCGGTGCGGGCGCGCCGCCCGAGACCAGCTCGTCGAACGTGATGCGATCGCCAAGGGCGATGCGGTGCCCGAGCTGCGGCAGCTCTGCCGCGGCCGGCAGACGGTCCGCGAGCGCGGCCTCGTAGATCAGGGCCTTGGCGCCGCTCTGCGCCAGCATGTAGCGGAGGCCCTGCGTCTGCTCACGGATGCTGAGCGGCACCGCGATCGCGCCGATCCTCTGCGCCGCCAGGAGCGTGATCAGGAACTCCGGCCGGTTGCCGAGCAGCAGGGCAACCCGGTCGCCGGCGCCGACGCCCTGCGCCGCGAGTCCGGCCGCGGTGCGCACAACGAGCTCAGCGAGCCGCCGGTAGGAGAGCCGCAGATCGCCCGCGACCAGCGCCAAGCCATCCGGGTTGCGCGCGAACGCGGCCTCGAAGATCGCCGGCACGCTCGGCGGCCGATCGACAAAGCAGCGCACCCGCCGGCCCTCGAAATGCACTTCCTCGCGGATCGCCGGCAGCCGATCGTCCGGCCAAGCCATGGCGATCAGCCGCGCCGCAGGACCTCGGGCGGGGTCAGATAGTCCGCGGCGCGGGCGTGGTTCGCCTCCTGGCGCCGCATCTCGTGGCGCGCGATCGTGCGCAGATGGACTTCGTCCGGGCCGTCGACGAACTGCAGCGCGCGGCCCCAGGTCCAGAGCAGGGCGAGCGGCGTGTCGGGGGTCAGGCCCATGGCGCCATAGACCTGCATCGCACGCGTGAGCACCGTCGTCTGCAGGCGCGGGACGACCACCTTGATCATGGCCACGTCGTTGCGGGCGGCTTCGGTTGCCCTCGCGGTCGATCCGCCAGGCGGCGCGCAGCACCAGGAGGCGCGCCTGGTCGATCTCCTGGCGCGCGAGTGCTATCCACTCGGCGACCGGCCCGTGCTCGTGCAGCTTCTTGCCGAACGTCGCGCGCTCGCGGGCGCGGGCGCACATCAGCTCGAGCGCCAGCTCGCACTGGCCGATCGAGCGCATGCAGTGGTGAATCCGGCCGGGGCCGAGCCGCGCCTGGGCCAGCGCGAAGCCCTTGCCCTCCTCACCGAGCAGGTTTTCGATCGGCACCCGTACGTCCGAAAAACGCATCTCGCAATGCCCTTCGGGCGCCGTGTGGTGCATGATCGGCAGGTTGCGCACGACCTCGACGCCCTCCGTATCCATCGGCACCAGCACCATCGAGTGACGGGCGTGCGGATCGGCGTCCGGGTCGGTCACGCCCATCAGGATACAGACCCTGCAGCGCGGATCGGCGGCGTTGGTGATGAACCACTTGCGGCCGTCGATCACGTAGTGGTCGCCGTCCTTGCGGACCCGCGTGCGGATGTTGGTCGCATCCGAGCTCGCGACGTCGGGCTCGGTCATCGCGAAGCACGACCGGATTTCTCCATTCAAGAGGGGAAGGAGCCACTGTTCGCGTTGCGCGGGCGTCGCGAACAGGTGCAACAGCTCCATGTTGCCGGTGTCGGGGGCGGAGCAGTTGAAGATCTCCGAGGCCCAGACCACGCGGCCCATGATCTCGGCGAGCGGCGCGTACTCGAGGTTGGCAAGCCGCGTGCCCGGCTCGTCGTCCCCGAGGCCCGGCAGGAACAAGTTCCAGAGGCCCTGCTGCCCGCGCGCGGGCCTTGAGCGGCTCGATCATCGAGGGCGGCCAGACGCCCGCCTCGACCTCGCGCTGCCAGGCGCCGATCTGCGGGCACGACGTGCTGGTCCATGAACGCCTGCAGCTCGGCCCGGAGCGCTTCGACCTTGGGCGAATAGGCGAAATCCATGACCTGCTCTCCCCGACCTCAGGGAGGGCAGACTGACATAGCGCCCGCAGCCTGACCAGCCTCGGGCCGGCCTGAAACCCAAGGCCGGCCGTTGGCGCTCGCTTGAAGCTCAGGCCGCCTGACGGAGCGTGGCCAGGCCGCTGGTCACCTGACGCTCGGCATGGTCGGCGAGCGCCTTGCGCGAGGCAAACGCGGTGGCCGGTACCGGGTCGTGAAAGCAGAGCTCGACCTCGGCCCCGGGCAGACCCAGCGCCGACCAGAGATGCGGCGCCAGCGCCATGTCGCCATACCAGGCGTAGCAGGGCCGGAGCCAATGACCGATCGCCAGGCCGCCCCGGAACCGGGTATAGGCGATCGTCACCGGCTGGATGGTGACGCGCGCGGCTAGGTCCCACTTCCCTTGGAATGCTTTGAGTAAATGAACCACGACGCGATTCCCAGAAACACTACCCAAAATAGCCACAGTTGATAAGCGCCATCCAATCCGAAAGCCACAGGCACCCAATCCGGATTTATGATCGCACTCGGAATACCGAGAAAGCCTAAAATTCCCAAAAAACCGGCCGTTACATTCGGCTGCAAGTTGAAAATTTCCACAAGCATATAGAGAAAAAATATCACACTTATCAGAATGATTATGAATTCCGGCCCGCTAAGCACGCCAAAAGCAAGATTCGACTTCTCAAAAACGAGACGTTTCACCGAGTGGTTGTAGAAGGCCCGAAATGGTATCCAAAAAAGAAGACCAACTGCCGCAACGAACAGAGCTGCAATGTACCTGCTCCTAAATCTACTCATGGATTTTCTGTCTTTTTTTGGAATATCAACCGCCAAACCCCATGTCAACAACATGATAAAGACTATTGCGAATACTGACCAGATATAGGCACGTCTCGATGATGAAAATACATCATTTTGGCTTTTCCATTTCGCGTATGAGAACAGTTGGTCATTAGTCAGACGTCCATCATTGGTGGGCACACACTGATCCGAACCCGTGAGCTTATCGAGGATTCTCGCCTGCATACAATAAGATTCTTGCGTTTTCCCATTGAATTCCAGTAGCATCATCGTGTCGCCTGTCTGCTCGCTATACGCGATCACTCCAGCCAGGAACATCATTGCTCCTATCATGGACCAGCGCTTCTTGAGCATCTTCTTTGTCATTGGAGCAGATACGATTGCAACGCAGACGGCCGCGGCGGGAAGCCAGAAAAATATGACAGGATAAAAAAGCAACTGAGGATAGTAACGTACATAAAATTGTAGCAATTGGGCGGTTCCAAAATCGAACGCAACAAAGATGGGCAAGAAGAAAGCGCCAGTCACGTACACAAGCACAACTAAAGATACTAGCACTACTCGGCTAGTACGTGGTCTCAAGAACAGCATGTTAGGACATAGCGCAGCGATTCCTTTGTGCGTACCAGACGTCATCGCCAGAGTTGGCGCGCCAATCCGGCCCCTGCCGCTGTGCGGAGCGCGTTCGGGTGTGGTCTTCTGGAGCCTCTGTCTGCGCTGGTACCGTCCGGAGGGCATTTCACTACCTCCTGCTCCCAAACCAGGATAGGGGGAGGCCACAAGCCGGAATCTACTGTAGCGCTGGGTCTGAGGGTCTGCAACGGCCGATACCGCCAACCAGCGGAGTAATACCGTTCTCGGCCGGTAGTTGCCCGCGGTTCGGGCGCGCAACCTGCTGCGGGGGGGCAGAAAAAGCTCAGCGCTTTCGGCGCGGCGTCCCCGAGGGACGCGCGGCCCAGAACGCGAACACGGCCTCGGTGAGCTCGTCGATGTAGACGCGTGCCGCGGGGCCGGTCGCGGGCCCGTCGTAGCTGCCGTCGCGCCAGGCGCCGTGGAAGAAGCCGTCGCCCGGCAGGCGATCGGATTTGCGCACCACCAGGACCGCGAGCTCGGGCTCGCCGCGCGCCCGGTTGCGCTCGCAGACCGCGCCGAGGTCGCGGCACAGGCCATAGACCCGCCGCGGCGTGATCCGGATCCCGAAGCGGGCCAGCACCTCGGCGTAGGTCAGCGTGCGCCCGCCCCGCGCCGCTTCGATCAGCAGGGCCTCGAGCCGGTCGACGTCGACCAGGCTCGTCCGGTTACGAGGGGGGCCACCGCGGTCAACATGCCGAGGCTTCACGCCATCTACCTCGCGCCCGGCGGCGGCACCGGCTGGTCCTGACGCCATGGACGCGCGGGTCACACGCCCGATGCCGTCCGGTTTTAACCTTTCGTCAACCATTGCCCCCTTACCTGTCCGTGCTCGATGGTCCATGCGACCGTGGGAATCCGCGCCTGCGATCTGATCTCCTGCGGACGGAGTCTCCACGGTCGCATGGACCCTCCGAAGTAACAGCCGATCACGCAAAGGTTAATCGTCGGTTAATTCGCGCTTCGCCGGTACCGGCCGGCAAGGCCGCGGCCCGGCGAGACGCAGCGCCTCGCGACGGGTCGACGAGCGCGCACCGGCGAGACCCGAAGCCGATGCCCGCGGCCGGGTCATGCCACAGCCCGGAGTCCTCTGGCCCGCGGTGGCGGGCGCGTCGGCCATCTGCCCGAGTACGGCAACCGGGGTCGGCGGGCAGGGCTCCGGCATGCGCGGCGAGATCCCCGGTCAGCCCGCCCAATCAGGTGGCAGCTGGCGCCCGGCAGCCCCCAAGGCATGGTCTCGCCCGGCCCGAAGGTGACGGGCGCCCGCAAACCGGCGCAAGCCCGGGCTCACGTCGAGGGCACCCGGGCGTAGCCCAGGCGCTTCAGGATCGCCTCGACCTCGGTCAGGATCACCGGGTCGTCGATGGTTGCCGGCACCTTGTACTGCCTGCCATCGGCGATGCTCTTCATGGTGCCCCGCAGGATCTTGCCCGAGCGGGTCTTGGGCAGGCGCTGGGCCACCGCGACCAGCTTGAACGCCGCGACCGGGCCGATCGCCTCGCGCACCCGCAGGATCAGCTCCTTCTCGATCTCGGCCTCGGCGCGCTCGGCGCCGGCCTTGAGCACCACGAGGCCGAGCGGCAGCTCGCCCTTGAGCTGGTCGGCGACCCCGAACACGGCGCATTCGGCAACATCCGGATGGCCGGCCAGAATCTCCTCCATGGCACCGGTCGAGAGCCGGTGGCCGGCGACGTTGATGACGTCGTCGATCCGGCTCATGATGAACAGATAGCCGTCCTCGTCCCGGTAGCCGGCGTCGCCGGTCAGATAATAGCCGTCGTAGCGGGAAAGATAGGCGTCGACGTAGCGCTGATCCGCCTGCCAAAGGGTCGGCAAGGTGCCCGGCGGCAGCGGCAGCTTGACCACGATGCTGCCGATCTCACCCGCCTTCTGCTCGCGGCCGGCCTCGTCCAGCACTCGCACGTCGTAGCCCGGCACCGCCTTGGTCGGCGAGCCGGCCTTGACCGGCAGGCGCTCGATGCCCCAGCAGTTGGCGGCGATCGCCCAGCCGGTCTCGGTCTGCCACCAGTGGTCGATCACCGGCCGCTCGAGCTTCGCCTCGGCCCAATGCAGCGTGTCCGGATCGCAGCGCTCGCCGGCCAGGAACAGCGTCCGGAACCGGGACAGGTCGTATCTGGCCATGTGGACGCCGGTCGGGTCCTCTTTCTTGATCGCCCGGAACGCGGTCGGGGCGGTGAACAGGGCGGCCACCCCGTGCTGCGCGATCACCCGCCAGAAGGCGCCGGGATCGGGCGTGCCCACGGGCTTGCCCTCGTAGACGATGGTGGTGTTGCCGTGCAGCAGCGGCCCGTAGCAGATGTAGCTGTGGCCGACCACCCAGCCGACGTCCGAGGCCGCCCAGTAGACCTCGCCCGGATCGACGTCGTAGATGTGCTTCATGCTCCAGTGCAGGGCGACCGCATGGCCGCCGTGGTCGCGCACGATGCCCTTGGGTTGGCCGGTCGTGCCCGAGGTGTAGAGGATGTAGAGCGGGTCGGTCGCGGCGACCGGCACGCAGTCCGCCGGCTGCGCTCCTGCCAGGGCCTCGTCCCAGTCGAGATCGCGGCCCGGGATCAGCGCCGCCTTGGCTTCGGGCCGCGCCAGGATGATGCAGTGCTCCGGCTTGTGGGCGGCGGCCGCGATCGCGCCATCGAGCAGCGGCTTGTAGGGGATCACCCGGCCCGCCTCGATGCCGCAGCTGGCCGACACCACGAGCTTCGGTTTGGCGTCGTCGATCCGGCTCGCCAGCTCGTTGGCGGCGAAGCCGCCGAACACGACGGAGTGCACGGCGCCGATCCGGGCGCACCCCAGCATCGCGATCAGCGCCTCGGGCACCATCGGCAGATAGATGATCACGCGATCGCCGTAGCCCACGCCCTGCGCTCGCAAGGCGCCGGCGAAGCGGGCGACCCGGTCCTGCAGCTCCCTGAAGGTGAGCGTCCGGACAGTGTTCGTGACCGGGCTGTCGTGGATGATCGCGAGCTGCTCGCCGCGGCCGCGCTCGACGTGCCGGTCGACCGCGTTCTGGCAGGTGTTGAGCTGGCCCCCGGCAAACCAGCGATAGAACGGTGGCTGTCGGTCGTCCAGCACGCGATCCCAGCGCCGCTGCCACTCGAGCGCCTCGGCCGCTTCGGCCCAGAAGCCCTCGGGATCGGTCAGGGCGCGCGCGTAGGTCTCCTGGTAGCTGTCGCCCATGCCTGATGCCGCCGCTTCGGTTCGTCCTGTGCCGGACCGACTATACGTCGCCCCGGCGACGATCGACAACGACGGCGAGGCTTCCCGGCCCCGCGGTCGCGCGGCTATGCTGGCGCCGGTGCCGCCGGAGACACGCCCCATGCTGGCTCTCACCGGTCTGCTGCTCGGCGCGCTCGCCCTGTTCACCGCCTACACGCGCAACTTCCAGCGGACCATCGTCGCGATCGACGCCGAGCTCGGCAGCGGGTTCGGCGGCGCGGTCACGCCGCGGCTCCAGATCCTGCGCACGCTCGCGGTGCTGATCGCCTGGCCGGCCGCGGTCGGCCTCGCCATGCTGGTGTTCGCCTGGTGGAAGGCAATCGCGCTGGTGATCGGGGCTTTCGTCCTCCTGGTGCCGGTGCTCGGGGCGTTGACGCCGCGTGCCAGCTCGGCGCACTACGTCGGCCGCATCCGGGCCGATCTCGAGCAGCGACAGGCCGCGGGCGGCACAGATGCCGGCCAGCTCGACCAGGTTCTCCGGCAGCTCGATCGCCTCACCGAGCCGCACTCTGGCTGAGCCTGTCGATCTGCCGGCCCGCGGCTTGCTGGACCAGCCGCTCGGCCGCATCGGCAGCCGGCATCTGGATGATGGCGACCAGGCTTTGCAGCGCCTCGTGGCCATGACGCTTCGGATCCAACTCAAGCATCGAGACCGCACAGCCGTAGCGGAGCGCGATCGCCGTGGGCGCCCGGTCGACAGCCTGCCGGCAGAGCCGCAGACCCTCCGCCTCGCTCGCCCCATAGAGCCCGGCCGCGAGCACCGCCGAGCCGTGGCGGACCAGCTGCAGATGCCAGATCCCGAGCAGGCCGTCCGGCCAGGGGTCGTCCGGCGCCAGCGCGCGCGCCCGCTCGAGCAGCAGGTGCCCTTCCTTGGCGTAGCCCTCGAGGTGCGCGGTGATCGGTCCCGCCCGCTCGGCGATCTGGCCGAGCGCGAGCGCGAGCTGCAGCAGAGCCGCCTCGTCGTCGGGATCGAGCGCCAGCGCCTGGCGCGCATCCTGGGCGGCGCGCTCGAGCAGCCTCGATTGGTCCGCCTCGGGCGCGAGATAGAGGGCGTCGACGAGGGTCGCTTTGGCGGCGAGGGTCAGGCCGTCGGCACCTCCCAGCCGGCGCGCCAACTCGGCCGCTGCGCGCATCTCGCCCCGCTGGTACAGCGCCCGCGCCGCCGCCAGATCATCCGCCGCCACCCGCCCCCCGGGCCCGAACACCAGAGCCAGCATCAGGCCGAGGGCTGCCAAACCGGATCCGAGAGCGCGCCGCGGGGTCCGGACCTCACGTCGCACCCGACCGATCCGACCTCCTGGCCGCAGCAGTTTGCCTTTACGCTTGCAAGCCTCGATCGCTTCATCCCTCCGACATGGCTGCGCGGCTTCTTCGATCCGACCACCGCCGACCATACCAGCGATCCGCTCCGATCAGAGCGCAGGATCGATGGTCGGCGTCCGCGCCGTTGCAGGACTTCATCCGGGTGATCCCAGGCGCCGGCCGGCGCTACCCCGAATGACGCCGAGGTATCGGTCGGCATTCCGTCCATGACCAGGCGCGCGCGGCCCAATGACGCGCGCGATGGCTTGATGGACGAACTCCGGGCTTTCGCCTCGACCGGGCAGTCGGCTCTCGACACCGGCGACCGGCGCCGCGAGCCAAGCGAACGCCGCGCCCGAGGCGGTCGCGCCGAGCCATGACATCGCCGATCTGATGGCGAACGACGACGAGGCCGTGGGCGGTCGCCTGAGGGGCGCCGGCGCCGGCCCGCGCCGCGGCTTCGATCAACGCAAGGCAGGAGCCTCGGGATTCAGCGATTCGATCCGGGCAGGCCGGAGCCGCTTTCCACCGCCGGCGGAGCGATCGGCGGTGGAGCCTTGGCTGGATGGCGCACCTCGCTTCGATGGCGCGTTTGGGGCCAGGGAGACGTCACTCGGGCGCGGGTGGGGAGCATGCCGAGATAGGCGTAGAGCCCCAGACCTGCCCAATAGATCAGCAGATCGACCGTGAACGCGTAGCTTGCCAGGGCCGGAGCGAGCGCCAGCAGGAAGAGGCGGTCGTTGGTTGCCACGCCTTGCAGCAGCTGGCGATACCAGAGCCCGATCGCGGCCAGACACAGGCCGAAGCCGAGCACGCCGCCCTCGACCAGGAAATGGAGATACTCGTTGTGCGGCGTGGTTCGCCAGAGATCGCTCAGCCCCTCGGCCCCAGCGATGTAGGCGGCCCCCAATCCGCGCCCGAACAGCGGGCTGAGGCGAAACTCCTGGAGGTAGAAGGGCCAGATCTCGTTCCGGGCCGACAGGTTCACCTCGCTGGTGTGGTCTTCGAACAGGCGCTGGTCCAGGGATGGCCAGTACAGCGCCGCGACCACCGCAACCACGACCGCGGCGACCCCGGTCAGCCAACGCCGCCGCAGCAGAAGCTGGCGCAGGTCCTGCGACAGGGCGCCATAGGCGAGCAGCAGGACACCAGCGGCGAAGATGGCCATCCGGGTGCCGCTCAGGATCACCAGCATCAGGTTGACGACCGCGAGCGCGGCCGCGGCGGGCCGGCCGCCTCCGGTCGTCTCGTGCAGGGCGACCGCAAAGCCGGAGAAAGCGAGGATCGCGAACGGCTCTGGATGGCCGGCCGCGCCGGCCAGCCGCCCAAAGGCCTCGTCGATGGTCTGGAAGCCCCAGTGCGGCACCGGGTCGCGGAGCTGCATGAGCGCGCCGACCACCGCGCTGAGCAGCGGTAGCAGCGCGATCACCAGCCCCAGGCTGCGGCGCGAGTCCGGCACCGGCGCGACGCTGGTGAAGGCAAAGGGCAGGGCCAGGACGGCGAAACCCTCGAGCATGAGCAGCGGCGTCAATCGGGGCTGCAGGTGGCCGAGCAGGAGACCCTGGACCAGCACCAGGACCAGCGCCGCGACCGGCCAGTTGATCTGTCGGCGCACGCCGTAGCGGAGCGCGTTGACAATCAGGGCCAGGACCAGCAGGGTTCGCGGTATGCCCCAGTCCACTTGGCCGATCGTGCCGCCGAGCAGCAGCTCGGGACGGACCGCCACGGTCAGCAGGCCCAGGATCATCAACAAGGCCGGCAGCCGCCAGCTGAACCAAAGGGTCAGTCCCAGCAGGACGCCGCCGATGAGGATGCCAAGCGTCACCTCATCACCATCTGGCCCTTCCCGGCGTCTCCGGCCTCGGCGAACCTGGCGCGCTGCCTGCCGCCGAGGCTTAGCATGATCCGCGCCAGGGCACAGGAGGGAAATGTCTGTCCCGGCGCTCGGATGCCAGGCGGCCCGGGCGAACGACCTCGGCGGCGGGCTCGGCACGCCGGTGCGTGCGGCGTCTGCCGAAAGTGTCTGCCTGACGGGCAGACCTGCGCCGAGACGGTAGGCAGACCCATGGCTTTCGTGCTAGCTGGATGGGCCATGACGTCGGGCGGTGTCGCAGTCGGGCGCTGTTCATGAGCCACGTTTTCCATCGCCAGCCGAGGCAGGACTACCCGGTCGCGGTCGCCGGGGATGGCATCACGCTGGTCGACCGGACCGGCCGGCGCTACCTCGATGCCAGCGGCGGCGCGGCGGTGTCCTGCCTGGGCCACGGTCATCCGCGCGTGACCCAGGCGATCAAGGACCAGCTCGACCGCCTCGCCTATGCCCACACCAGCTTCTTCACCAGCGAGCCCGCCGAGCAGCTGGCCGATCAGCTGATCGCCGGCGCCCCCGCGGGCATCGACCGGGTCTATTTCGTTTCCGGCGGCTCGGAGGCGATCGAGGCGGCGCTCAAGATGGCGCGCCAGTATTTCGTCGAGATCGGCGAGCCGCAGCGCCGGCATTTCATCGCCCGCCGCCAGAGCTACCACGGCAACACGCTGGGCGCGCTGGCGGTCGGCGGCAATGCCTGGCGCCGGCAGCAGTTCGAGCCGCTCCTGGTCGAGGTCACCCACGTCAGCCCCTGCTATCCCTACCGGGACAAGGTCGCGGGCGAGTTGGACGACGACTATGGCGCGCGTCTCGCCGCCGAATTCGAAGCGACCGTCCAGCGGCTCGGGCCAGCGAACGTGATCGGCTTCGTCGCCGAGCCGGTGGTCGGGGCGACGCTCGGCGCGGTGCCGGCGGTGCCGGGCTACTTCAAGGCGGTGCGCCAGATCTGCGATCGCTACGGCATGCTCCTGATCCTCGATGAGGTGATGTGCGGCATGGGCCGCACGGGTACGCTGTTCGCCTGCGAGCAGGACGACGTGCGCCCGGACCTGGTGACCATCGCCAAGGGCCTGGGCGCCGGCTATCAACCGATCGGTGCGACCCTGGTCGCGCGGCCGATCTTCGAGGCGATCCGGGACGGCTCCGGCTTCTTCCAGCACGGCCACACCTATATGGGCCATCCGCTCGCCTGCGCGGCGGCGCTCGCGGTGCAACGGACGATCGTCGAGGAACGGCTGCTCGGCCGGGTCCGCCGGCAGGGCGAGACGCTGCGCGACCTGCTGACTGGGTGCCTCGGCCAGCATCCGAACGTCGGCGAGATCCGCGGCCGCGGCCTGTTCCAGGGCCTCGAGCTGGTGGCCGACCGCGCCAGCCGGCGGCCGTTCGCGCCCGAGCTCAAGCTGCACGCGCGGATCAAGGCGGAGGCCATGGCGCGCGGCCTGCTGTGCTACCCGATGGGCGGCACGGTCGATGGCCGGCAGGGCGACCATCTGTTGCTGGCACCGCCGTTCGTCGTCACCGACGGTGAGCTCGAGGCGGTCGTCGAGCGGCTCGAGCAGGCGATCGTCGCCGCGGTCGCGAGCGTGAACCGAGCCGCGGCATGAACCCGCTGATCGTCACGGTCGCGCCGAACGGTGCCACGCGGACCAAGGCCGAGCACGCCCAGCTGCCGATCACGCCGGCCGAGATCGCCCGCGAGACCGAGCGTTGCGCCGCCGCCGGGGCGACCATCCTGCACCTGCACGCGCGCCACCGGGACGGCCGCCATACCCTCGATCCCACGCTCTATCGGGCGGCCATCGAGGCGGTCAAGGCGGTGGTCGGCGAGCGCATGGTGATCCAGATCGCGACCGCGGCGCTCGGCCGCTACAGCGCGACCGAGCAGATGACCGTGGTGCGCCAGCTGCATCCCGAAGCCGCCTCGCTGGTGCTCACCGAGCTCATTCCCGACGATAGCGCGGCGGGCGAGGCGGCGGCATTCCTGAACTGGCTGAAGCGCGAGCGGATCGCGCCCCAATACATCCTCCACACGCCCAATGACGTCGCCAAGTTCCACGGTCTGCGCCGGCGTGGGGTGATCCCGCAGCATCGGCCGTTCGCCCTGTTCGTGCTCGGCTCCGACACCGAGGCCACCGAGCTTCGGCCGCGCGACATGTTGCCCTACCTGAAGGCCCACGACGCCGAATGCCCGTGGGCGATCTGCGCCTTCGGGCCGGGCGAGAATGCCTCCGTGCTGACCGCAGCCGGGCTCGGCGGCCACGCCCGGGTCGGCTTCGAGAACAATCTCTGGCGGGTCGATGGCGGCCTGGCCGCGAGCAATGCCGAGCTGGTCCAGCAGGTCGCAGCCGGGGCGCGGCTGCTCGGCCGACCGCTCGCCGACATCGCGACCACGCGCGCCTTCCTCGCCGAGACCGCCTGCTAGACCGCCGGCCCCAGGCCCCGCCATGCCGCGCTTCCCTGTCCCACGCCAGCTGAGCGCGCCGACCGCGCAGCGCCCGGGCCGGATGCTCGCCTGCCTCGCCGCTTTGCTCATGCTCGCGATCCTGGGACCGTCGCTGACCGCCCGCGCCCAGGTGGCCGGCGCCGACCTGCCGCCGCAGCAGGCCGCCCGATTTGCCGAGCAGGCGCGCCTCTGGCAGCGCCAGCTCACCGATCAGGTCATGCCCTACTGGTACGACAGCGCGATCGATCGCGAGAACGGCGGCTACGTGCTCCAGGACGCGATCACGCTCGAGAAGCTGGTGGTCACGCAGGCGCGCCTGATCTGGGGCTTCGCCCACGCCCATCGGCTCGGGCTGCGCGACCCGAAGCGCGACTATCTGGCGGCGGCCGAGCAGGGCTACCGCTTCCTTGAGGACCATTTCCTCGACCGGGACAACGGCGGCTATTTCTGGACCACCAACCGGGTCGGCCAGGTCGTCGACGACCGCAAGCTTCTCTATGGCCAGGCCGCGGTGATCTACGCGCTGGTCGAATACTATCGTGCGTCTGGCGACCCGGAGGCGCTGCATCAGGCCACCGAGCTCTATCGCACGGTTCAGGCGCATTGCCGGGACGCCGAGCACGGCGGCTGGGGCGAGCATTTCGAGCATGACTGGCGCCCGGTGCCCGAGGGCGAGACCCGGGTCGAGATCGGGATCATCGGGATGAAGAGCGCCGATGCTCTGCTCAACTGGATGGAGGCGCTGACCGAACTCGACAGCGTCACGCAGGTGGTCGGCGGTGATGCCGCCGTCCATGATCTCGGGCTCGAGACGGCGCTCGCGGAAGCTCTGGACCTCAACGCGACCTATTTCTTCCCGGCGAAGCCCGGCCAGGCCTATCCCTACCGCTATTCCGACTGGCGGCGGCCGATCGGCGGCACCTTCAAGGAGATCTCCTACGGCCGCAACGTCGAGTTCGCCTGGCAGATGCTGGCCGCCGAGCGCGCGTTGGGCCGACCGCCGTCCTGGGACCGATTCGACGCGATCATGCAGCACGCCCTCGCCCATGGCTACGACCACGGACGCGGCGGCCTCTACGAGCTCGGCTTCGAGGACCGCCCGGCAGCGGTCACCGACAAGGCCTGGTGGGCTCAGGCCGAGCTGCTCGCCGCCCTGACCGAGAGCCTGAGCCACCGCCCGAACCAGGCCTATGCCCAGGCGCTCGACCAGCTCCTGGGGTTCCTGACCGCCCACCAGATCGACCCGCGGGACGGCATCTGGTTCGATACCGTGGCCGCCGACGGTTCGCTCCGGCGCTCAGTCAAGGCGGACAACTGGAAGGCCAACTATCACGACCTGCGGGCGATGACGAAGTTCGTCCTGGCCTTTGGCACCGGCTTTGGGGGCGATCAGGCGAAGTCGCCCTGACGCCGCCAAGGCGGCCGGTCAGCCGTCCTTGAATCGTGCGCCCGCCGGTCGACTTTGCGGCGTCGGCCGCAGCGCGCTGGAGGTTCCTCATGGCCGCCATTCCGGATCCGAAGCGGTCAAAGCCAGGTGGGGCTGGCCCCGCCAACCTCGGTCCCGGCGCCGCCGGCCCCGGCCCGCGGATCGAGCCGGCGCTGGGTCTGGTCCGCCATCGGGGCCGGCATGCCCGTTACCTGCTGCTCGCCCTGCTGCCGCCGCTGGCCTTGACCCAGGCGCTCTGGACCGAGGGCGGCCTGATGGACGAGGGGCTGGAATGGCTGGGCTACGTGGCGGTCATTGCCTGCGTGCTCGGCCGCGCCTGGTGCTCCGCCTACATCGCCGGTCGCAAGAACCGCGAGCTGGTCGACCGCGGCCCCTATTCGGTGGTCAGAAACCCGCTCTACGCCTTCAGCCTGGTCGGTCTGACCGGGATCGGGCTGCAGACCGGCTCGCTCACCTGGGCGGCACTCCTGCTGATCGGCGGCGGGTTCTACTATCGCTTCGTCGTCAGCCGGGAGGAGAGCCACCTGCTCGGGGCGTTCCCGATCGCCTATGCCCGCTATCTGGCCACCACACCGCGCTGGCTGCCCGCCCCCCACCTCTGGCGGGACGTCGGCCAGACCACGATCCGGCCGGCTCTGATCGCCCGCACCCTGCTCGATGGCGCCTGCTACTTTGCCGCCTACCCCCTGCTCGAGGCGCTGGCCGACGCCCATGCGACCGGCCTGCTGCCGGGCCTTCTGTCCCTGCCGTGAGGACCGTGGAGCGCGCGCTCAGGGCTCGCCCGGCGAAGGCGGCACGATCCTGAGCAGCGTGATCTGATTGCGCTGGCGGCGCAGCACCTCGAAACGAAAGTCGTGGAAGGCGAAGCTCTGGCCGACCTCGGGGATCATGCGCGCCTCGTAGATCACGAGGCCAGCGACGGTCGCGGCCTCGTCGTCGGGCAGCTTCCAGCCGAACTGGCGATTGAGGTCGCGGACCGTGACCCAGCCGCCGACCAGCACCGCGCCGTCCGCCTGCGGCTCGATGCCGACCGTCTCCACGTCCTTCTCGTCGGTGATCTCGCCGACGATCTCCTCGAGGATGTCCTCGAGCGTCACCAGGCCCATCAGCGCGCCATACTCGTCGACCACGAACGCCAGATGCGAGCGCCGCTGGCGGAACGCCACTAATTGCTTACGGAGCGGCGTCGTGTCGGGGATGAACCAGGGCGGGATGCAGAGCGCGCCGAGATCGACCTCGAGCCGGCCCGCGTGCTGATCCGGCGCGGTCAGCAGGTCCTTGACGTGCACCACGCCGATGATGCGATCCGGGTCCTCGCGCCACACCGGAAACCGTGACAACGGGCTCGCCGCCACCTGCTTGAGGATCTCCCCGGGCGGATCGTTCGCGTTGAGCATGACCATGTTCTTGCGGTGGGTCATGATCTCGCCGACCTCGACGCCGGCGAGATCCAAAATGCCGCCCAACATGTCGCGCTCCTGCTTCGATACCACGCCTTCCTCGGCATGGAGCTCGATCGTGCCGCGCAACGCGTCGGCCGCGCTCAACCGCAGTTCCGGCTGGGCGGCCATGGCGAACAGGCCGAGCGTTCGGTCGACCAGCCACTGGACCAGCCGCGTCGCCGGGGTCAGCAGCCAGACCAGCCCATAGGCGACCGGCGCGATCGACCGCGCCACGCGCTCGGGATGGCGGATCGCGTAGGTCTTCGGCAGCACCTCGGCGAAGATCACCAGGAGCGCGGTCATCAGCAAAGTCGCGTAGGCCACGCCGGCCTCGCCGAACAGCCCGATCAGAACGTCGGCGGCGAGCGCAGTGGCCAGGACGTTGAACAGATTGTTGCCGAGCAGCAGGGAGCCGATCAGGCTTTCCTTGCGCGCGAGCAGGCGCCTGACCAGCTCGGCGCGCCGGTCGCCCTGGCTGGCGAGATGATGAATCCGCGCGCGCGAGGCCCCGGTCATCGCGGTCTCGGTCCCCGACGTCAAGGCAGAGGCGACCAGCAGCAGCGCGACGGCGATCGACAGATAGATCATGGGGTGTCTCGTTGCGCATCCGGCCCGCGGTCGAGGCCGCAGCGGTCGCCGGCTGTTCTCAGGCGGGCTCGCCGGTCGCCGGCGGCACGATCCGGAGCAGCGTGATCTGATTGCGCTGGCGGCGCAGCACCTCGAAGCGAAAGTCGTGGAAGGCGAAGCTCTGGCCGACCTCGGGGATCATGCGCGCCTCGTAGATCACGAGGCCAGCGACGGTCGCGGCCTCGTCGTCGGGCAGCTTCCAGCCGAACTGGCGATTGAGGTCGCGGACCGTGACCCAGCCGCCGACCAGCACCGCGCCGTCCGCCTGCGGCTCGATGCCGACCGTCTCCACGTCCTTCTCGTCGGTGATCTCGCCGACGATCTCCTCGAGGATGTCCTCGAGCGTCACCAGGCCCATCAACGCGCCGTATTCGTCGACCACGAACGCCAGATGCGAGCGGCGCTGGCGGAAGGCGAGCAGCTGACGGAGCAGCGCGGTGGTGTCGGGGATGAACCAGGGCGGGGTGGTCAGGGCGGCGACGTCGAGCCCGGCGAGGTTGGCCGGGTTGCCGCGCACCCGGCCCAAAAGGTCCTTGGCGTGCAGCACGCCGATGATGCTGTCCGGATCGCCGCGCCAGACCGGCAGGCGGGTGTAGGGGCTCTCCACCACCTGGTCGAAGATCTGCTCCGGCGCCGCGTCGGCGTCGATGCTGGCGATGTCCTTGCGGTGGGTCATGACCTCGCTGACCTCGACGCCTGCGAGGTCGAGGATGCCGCCCAGCATGTCGCGCTCCTGCTTGCCGACCATGCCATGCCGGCGCGACAGATCGATCAGGTCGCGCAGCTCCTCGCTCGAGAACACCTCGTGATGGCTGACCTCGGCGATCCTGAGGGCCGCCAGCATGCCCCGGGTCGCGTGGTTGAGAACCCAGTTGAGCGGGAAGCAGAGCAGGTAGAAGGCGTGCAGCGGATAGGCGATCGCGAGCGCCATCGGCTCCGGCTTGCGGATCGCGAAGGTCTTGGGGGCCTGCTCGCCGAGCACGATGTGCAGCGAGGAGAACAACACGAAGCCGAGCAGAAACGAGACCGTGTGCAGCGCCGGCGGGCCGACGCCGAGCATCAGGAACAACGGCTCGAGCAGCGCGCTCACCGCCGGCTCGCCGATCCACCCCAAACCGAGCGAGGCCATGGTGATGCCGAGCTGGCAGGCCGAGAGATAGGCTTCGACATCCTGCAGGATGCGCAAGGTCATGCGGGCGACCCGGCTGCCCTGCTCGACCAGGGCCTCGATCCGGATGCCCCGAACCTTCACGATCGCGAACTCGGCGGCCACGAAGAAGGCGTTGGCGGCCAGCAGCAGGACGACCTCGAGGGCGGTCAGGAGCATGGCGGTCCGGCCCCAGGGCGAGCGCGCGGCAGCCGCTCCGGCCGGCCGGCGAGCGCGTCCGGATCAGGGTTCGGGCGCACTGAGCAGAGCCATGAGCTCCGCGGGCTCGACCTCGGCGCCGGCGAATGCCTGGCCAATGCCGCGCAGGAGCACGAACCGGGGCCGGCCGCCCAGGGCCTTCTTGTCGTGCTCCATGGCGGCGAGCATGGCGGCGGCGGAGCGGACCGGCGCCGGCAGCGCGGTGCGCGTGGTGGGCAGGCCGACCGCCGCGAAATGGTCGCGGATGCGGCGCAGCGTCGGCGGGCGGGCAGAGCCCGAGCCGGACCGAGAGGGTCGCTGCGAGCACGATGCCGAGCGCCACCGCCTCCCCGTGGAGCAGCGCGTCGCCGTAGCCCGTGAGCGCTTCCAGCGCGTGGCCGAACGTGTGGCCGAGATTGAGCAGCGCGCGGGCGCCGGCCTCGCGCTCATCGGCCGCGACCAGGGCAGCCTTGGCGCGGCAGCTCGCCACGATCGCGTGCTGCCGGGCCGCGTCGTCGCCCGCCAGCAGGGCCGGGCCGTGCGCCTCGAGCCAGGCGAACAACGCCGGCTGGTCGATCAGCCCGTATTTGACCACCTCGGCATAGCCCGCGCGCAGCTGCCGCGCCGGCAGGCTCTTCAGGACGTCGGTGTCCGCCAGCACGAGCCGCGGCTGATGGAAGCTGCCGATCAGGTTCTTGCCCTGGCGCGCGTTGATCCCGGTCTTGCCGCCGACCGCGCTGTCGACCTGGGCGAGCAGCGTGGTCGGGATCTGCACGTAGTCGAGCCCGCGCAACAGGATCGCCGCTGCGAAGCCCGCGAGGTCGCCGATCACCCCGCCGCCGAAGGCGATCAGCGTGGTCTGGCGCTCGGCCCCGAGGTCCAGGACCTGATCCAGAAGCCGCTCCAGCCCGGCCATGCTCTTGGTCGCCTCGCCCGCCGGCAGGACGATCCGGCGCGCCGCGACGCCGGCCGCCGCGAGGCTCTCTTCCAGGGCCGGCAGATGCGCGGTCCCGGCCAGATTGGCGTCGGTCACGACGACCACGTCCGGACGGCGGAGCAGAGGTCCGAGCTCGGCGCCGGCGCGACCGAGCAGCCCCGGCCCGACCAGGATGTCGTAGCTGCGCGCGTCCAACGCCACCCGGAGGCGCGTCGTGGCAACCATGGTGGTCACGGGGGGCTGCCGGCGCGCAGTCCGGGCAGCGCCTCGAGGATGCGGTCCACGACCGCGCCGATCGGCCCCTTGCTGCTGTCGACCACCAGGTCCGCCTCGGCGTAGACCGGCGTCCGTTGCGCCAGGAGCTTCGCCAGGGTCGCGCGCGGGTCGCCGCCCGCCAGCAGCGGGCGCTTGCCAGGGGTCGCGGTGCGCCGGAGCAGCACGTCGACCTCGGCCCGGAGCCAGATCGAGATGCCGTTGGCGCGCACCAGGGCGCGCGTGTCCGGATCGATGAATGCGCCGCCGCCCAGCGCCAGCACCTGCCGCTCGCCGTTCAACAGGCGTGCGATCACCTGCCGCTCCTTGGCCCGGAACGCCGGCTCGCCGATCTCCGCGAAGATGTTGGCGATGGTCGTGCCGGCAGCCGCCTCGATGGCGGCGTCGGCGTCCTTGAACGGCCAGCCCAGGGTCCGCGCCAGGCGCCGCCCGATCGCGGTCTTGCCGACGCCCATCATGCCGACCAGGACGATCGTTCGATCGGGGGCGACAGGCGGTGCGGATGCGGACGGGACGGTCATGGGCTTGCAAGTTGGAGATGATGAACCACCCGGGCGTTTGACCGAGCGTTGAAACTGCGCCACGCAACCCGATATAAAGCGGCGATCCGGGCGCGAGGCAACCCCTTCGCCTGGTTGCCGGTTTCGAGCGTCGCTGGGAATCATGTCGATCATCAGTCGGATTGTTGTGGCCGTGCTACTGGCCGTCGTCCTGGGCGGTACCGTGTTCCTCGTGACCTGGGACATTCCGCCGCCGACGGCGCGGGTCGAGCGCGTCTTGCCTAACGACCAGTTTCCGCGCTGAGCTCGCGTGTCCGGGGCCGCCCGCCGACCGCGCGCGCGCGCGTTGCGCCGCCTGATCCCGGCCATGCTGGGCGGCTCGGCGCTCGGCCTGCTCGCAGCCCATGCGCTCAGTGCCCAGCAGGGGCCGATCCAGCTGTTTCCCCAGGTGATGCCGCCCCCGCAAGGTGCCGTCGAGCCGCCCGGCACGCCCGGCCCCCCCGGGGCGCCAACCCCCGGCACGCCCGGCCCCCCCGGGGCGCCAACCCAAGGGACGCCAACCCAGGGAACGCCAACCCAAGGGCCGCCGGCCCAGGGCGCGTCGAGCCCCGGCACACCCGCCGTGGCGCGGCGACGAGCGCGCCGCCCGCAGGCTTCCAGGTCGAGGGGCTGGCGCCACCGGAGGTCGACAGCATCGGCCTGACGGGCCCGAGCGATGGCGGCTTCGAGCGCACGCTCTGGGCGGGCAGCGACCCGCAGCTGATCTTGACCCTGCTGGCCGAACTGCCGGTCGCGACGCACAACCCGCCGCTCGCGGCACTCACCCGACGCCTGCTCGCCACCGGCGCTCCGCTCGACGGCGGGCCGGCCGGCGGCCGCATGCTCAGCGCCCGGGTCGAGCGTCTCCTGGCCATGGGAGATCTGGATACCGCCAAGCGGTTGCTCGATCAATTGCCGCCGTCGCGTGGTGACGGGTCGCTCGCCCGGCTCGCGGCCCAGGCAGCGCTGTTCGATGGCGACGACCCGGCCGCCTGTCAGCGCGCCAACGACCTGGCGCCGACCGGTGGCGCCCCGTTCTGGGCCGAGATCGCGATCTATTGCCGGCTCGCGGCCGGCGATCAGGACGGCGCCCGGCTCGGCCTCGATCTGCTGCGCGAGAGCGACCAGGGCCAGGACAAGGCGTTCCTGAAGCTGGCGGGCGCGGTCGCCGACCGCCGGTCGGACGCGGTGCCGGCGATCGCGTCGCCCTCGGCGGTCGAGGTCGCGCTGCTGCGTCTGGCGGGGCGGCCGCTGCCCGAGGCCTTGCTCGCCGATCCCGGGCCCGCGGTGCTGACGGCGGCGGCGCGCGAGCCGACCCTGGCCGGCGACCGGCAGCTGGAGATCGCCGAGCGGGCGTTTCAGAACGGCAGCCTGTCGGCAGCCGCGCTTGGCACCATCTACGGCGCCCGGGCGCCGGCGGGCGATGCGCTCGCGCGGGTGCGCACCGCCTGGGGCCCGGAAGCCCGCGCCATGGCCTATCGGGCCGCGGGCGAACAGCGCAATCCGCAGGATCTGGCGACCCTGCTGGATGCGACCTGGCAGGCCGCCAGGGGCGACGAGCGTTTTCTGGTCGCTGAGGTGTTTGCCAAGCGGTTCGCCGACCTGCCGATCGACCGCTTGTTGCTCGCGGTCGCCCCGAGCGCCGCGCGCGCGCTGCTGGCAGCCGACCGACCGTTGCCGGCGGCGCGCTGGTTCGCGCTGCTGAATGCCGAGGCTGCCCGGGACAGCCGCGCGGCCCGGGAGGTCGCAGCCTTGACGCCCTTGTTCGCCCTGGCCGGGATCGGCGACAGTCAGGCGGTGCCCGAGCTTGACGAGGCGGCGGTCACCGCCTGGCGGCAGGCGACCCCGGACGCCGACGCCAAGGCGGAGCGGCTGTTCGCCCTGCTCGATGGCGTCGGCTCGCCGGTGCCCGCTCCGGTCTGGTCGCAGGAGCTGACCCCGCCCTTGCAGCGCTCGATGAGCGTCCCGATCGGCGCCCTCTGGCGCGGCCTGGACCGCGCCAGCACATCCAAGCGGCTCGGCGAAACGGTGCTTTACGCCCTGCACATGCTGAATGGCCAGCCCGACGCCGCCCATCCCGAGGTGCTGGTCGAAAGTCTGGGCGCCCTGCGCGCCGTGGGCCTGGACCAGGACGCGCGCCAGATCGCGGTCGCGACGGCGCTCGCCATGGACCTCTGAGCGCCGGGCCGGCGCCGCGATCGGTGGTCGTCATGGGGCGGTTGCGATGACGTCTGCGGACGCCTTTCTCGAGATGATGGCGGTCGAGCGGGGCGCCTCGCCGCACACCCTCGACGCCTATCGCCGCGACTTGGCCGACTATCAGGGCGCCCTCGCACGGCGCGGGGCCACGATTCTGACCGCCGACCGGGCCGCCGTGCGCGACTGGCTTGGCCAGCTGTCGAGTGCCGGCCTCTCGAACGCCACCATGGCGCGGCGGCTGTCGGCGATCCGCCAGCTGCATCGCTTTCTCTATCTCGAGGGCGCGCGCGGCGATGATCCGACCCAGACGGTCGAGGGTCCGCGCCGCCGGCGACCCCTGCCGAAGCTCCTGGAGCCGGCCGAGATCCTGGCTCTGATCGAAGCCGCCGGCGCGCGCCCGGACGCCCAGGGGCTACGCCTGCTGGCCTGCCTCGAGCTCCTCTACGCAAGCGGGCTCCGGGTCTCGGAGCTGCTCGCCCTGCCCTTGTCCGCGCTCGCGCCGGACCGCCGCTTCCTGGTCGTGCTCGGCAAGGGCGGCAAGGAGCGCATGGTCCCGATCGGGCGCGCCGCACAGCGGGCGCTCGAGGCCTATCTCGCGGTCCGCGACCGCTTCCTGGCCGGGCGGCCGAAGGGCCGGCCGTACCTGTTCCCGTCGCGGGCGCGCACCGGCCACCTGACCCGCCAGCGCCTCACCCAGCTGCTGAAGGAGCTGGCGCCCGCCGCCGGCATCGACCCGGCCCGGATCTCGCCGCACGTGCTCCGCCACGCCTTCGCCAGCCACCTGCTCGCCGGCGGCGCCGATCTGCGCGCGGTCCAGGCACTGCTCGGCCACGCCGATATTGCCACCACCCAGATCTACACCCATGTACAGGGCGCGCGTCTCGCGGCCGCGGTCCGGGCGCATCATCCGCTTGCAGCGCCTCCGGGCGACGCCGAGCCGGAGCCGGGATGAGCCGCGGTCCGGCCCGCACCCTCCTGCCACCATTGGCCCTGCGCATGCCGAGGGAACCCGTGCCTTGAGCTTCACCGTCCCCCTGCCGTGCACGCCCCGCCTGCATCGCTCCGAGCTGGCCGTACCCGGGAGTTCGCCGCAGTTCTTCGAGAAGGCCGCGCGCTCGGCCGCCGACGTGGTATTCCTCGATCTCGAGGACGCGGTGGCGCCCGATCAGAAGGTCCAGGCGCGCAAGAACGTGATCGCGGCGCTCAACGACATCGACTGGGGGCGCAAGACGCTCACCGTGCGCATCAACGGCCTCGACACCCACTACATGTACCGGGACGTGATCGAGGTGATCGAGCAGGGCGGCGAGCGCCTCGATATGATCATGATCCCCAAGGTCGGGACCGCGGCCGACGTCTATGCGCTCGACATGCTGGTCACGCAATGCGAGGCGGCGGTCGGACGTGCCAAGCGGCTGGGCTTCTCGCACATCATCGAGACCGCGCTCGGCATGGCCAACGTCGACGCGATCGCGAGCGCCAGCAAGCGCAACGAGGCGCTCCACTTCGGGGTCGCCGACTACGCCGCCTCGACCCGCGCCCAGACCACCAGGATCGGCGGCCCCAACCCGGCCTATGCGATCCTGACCGATCCCGCCGACGATGGCGGGCGCGCCCGCCACTGGGGCGACATGTGGCATTATGCGCTCGCCCGCATGGTGGTCGCGGCGCGCGCCCATGGGCTGCGCCCGATCGACGGTCCGTTCGGCGATTTCTCCGACCCCGAGGGCTATCGCGCGGCAGCGGCGCGCGCGGCCGCGCTGGGGTGCGAGGGCAAATGGGCGATCCACCCGAGCCAGATCGCGCTCGCCAACGAGGTCATGGGCCCGCCGGCCGCCGAGGTCGAGAAGGCAAGGCGGATCCTCGCGGCGATGGCGCAGGCCCGGGCCGAGGGCAAGGGCGCGGTCAGCCTCGATGGCCGGCTGATCGACATCGCCTCGATCCGCCAGGCCGAGGCGCTGATCGCCAAGGCCGACCAGATCGCGGCCGGCGCGGGCTGAGCCGGGTGCTTGGCCGCTGACAGGGAGTGAGCGGAGCTGCTGGAGTTCGAGAAACCGATCAGCGAGCTGGAAGGCAAGGTCAAGGAGCTGCGCCACCTCTCGAACGGCAGCGACCTCGACCTCGCCGACGAGATCGCGCGCCTCGAGACCCGCGCCGAAAAGCTGCTCCGCCAGACCTACGCCAAGCTCAACGCCTGGCAGAAGACCCAGGTCGCGCGCCATCCCGAGCGGCCGCATTTCTCCGACTACATCGCCGGCCTGCTCGAGGACTACACGCCGCTCGCGGGCGACCGGACGTTCGGCGACGACCGCGCCATCCAGGGCGGCCTCGCGCGCTTTCACGGCCGCTCGGTGGTCGTGATCGGGCATGAGAAGGGCACCGACACCGAAGGCCGCGTGCGCCACAACTTCGGCATGGCCAATCCGGAAGGCTACCGCAAGGCGGTCCGGCTGATGCACCTGGCCGAGCGCTTCGGCCTGCCGGTCCTGACGCTGGTCGACACGCCGGGCGCCTATCCGGGCGTCGGTGCCGAGGAGCGCGGCCAGGCCGAGGCGATCGCACGCGCGATCGAGACCTGTCTGCAGCTGGCCGTCCCGCTGATCGGGGTGATCATCGGCGAGGGCGGCTCGGGGGGCGCGGTGGCGCTCGCGGTCGCCGATCAGGTGCTGATGCTCGAGCACGCGGTCTATTCGGTGATCTCGCCCGAGGGTTGCGCCGCGATCCTCTGGCGCAGCAACGACGAGGCGCCCCAGGCAGCCGAGGCGATGCGGCTCACCGCCCAGGACCTGAGCCAGCTGGGTGTGGTCGATCGGATCATCCCGGAGCCGCTCGGCGGCGCCCATCGCCAGCCCAAGGAGACCATCGAGGCGGTCGGCGAGGCGCTCGAGGACGCGCTCGTCCCCCTGCTCGTCCTGTCCGGCGCCGAGCTCCGCCACCAGCGCCGCCAGAAGTTCCTCAAGATGGGCAACGGCGCCACGATGTGATCCGGCGGCGATCGCCGGTTCTTCCCGTCAGCCCCGCTCTGGCCCGATCCCTGGTCGATGAACCGACGGCTTTTTAAGTGAGCGCGCTGGCGAAGCGGCGCGCCCGTCGCCGTAGGTCAGCGAGTTGCGGCGGCCGCCTTGCGTTTCAGGTCTTCGACATCGGCGTCATGATGGTCGGGCGGCGGCAGAATTGCCCGCGCGCGCATCTCCTCGACGATCGCGGCGACCTCGGTGGCCGCTGCTTCGAGGGCGGCCTCGCCCTTGGCCGCGGTCGCCTTGGACGGATCGCCGCGCACGCCCGTGTAGGAGCCGGTCGCGAAATACTCCATCGCGACCAGCGGCACGGTCGAGTCCGGATCGGGCTTCTTGCCCGTCAGGTCGGCCCAGAAATGCGGGCTGCGCCGGAACGAATAGTCGGCGACCGCCTGGCTCATGTCGACCAGCCCCGGCTCGATCGCGAGATAGGCTGCGGTCTCGAGCTCGCAGGCGTGGCTCGTGTGGTTGCTCTCCTGCAGCGGCTGGAACGCCTTCGCGACCGCGCCGAGCGCGAACCAGGACTGGCCGGCGCAGAGGATCTGCGGATGCTGCACCTGGGCCAGGCGCACGATCATCTCCATGATCGGCCGGTTGGAGCCGTGGCCGTTGATGATCAGGATGCGCTTGAAGCCGTGGCGGGCGAGCGAGGCGACGACGCAGACCCCGTAGCGGATCAGCACGTCCCAGTCGACGTCGATCGTGCCGGGCCAGGCCATGTGATGCGGCTCGAAGCCGAACGCCATCGGCGTCATCACCAGGCAGTTCGGGTTGCGCCTCGCGGCGCGCACGCAGACCTCGCGCGCCAGGCGCAGATCGACGTCGACCGGCAGATGGAGGCCGTGCTGCTCGATCGAGGCGAACGGGATCAGGATCACCTGGTCGGCCGCGGCCGCCGCCCGGATCTCCGGCCATTTGAGGCGCTCATAGAAGACGTTTCGCTCGGCCATCTGTGTCTGCCCTTTCCCTCCATGACCGGCGATCGCCGGTCGCCTGACGCCGCGCCGCGCCGCTCCTCAGGTGTAAGGGTCGGCCGCATCGCGCAGGCCGTCGCCGAAGAAGTTGAAGGCGAGCACGATCAGGATCACCGGCACCACGGGCAGCATCAGCCAGGGGTAGAGGGCGACGACATTGATGTTCTGCGCCTCGGTCAGCAGCACGCCCCAGCTGGTGATCGGCGGGCGCAGCCCGAGGCCAAGGAAGGAGAGCGCGGTCTCGCCCAGGATCATCGCCGGGATCGAGAGCGTCGCTGAGGCGATCAGATGGCTCATGAAGGACGGCACCAGGTGGCGGAGCACGATCCGGCGCGGGCGCGCCCCCATCAGCATGGCCGCCATCGCGAAATCCTCCTCGCGCAGCGCCAGGATCTTGGAGCGGACCGCGCGCGCCAGCCCGGTCCAGTCGATCAGGCCGAGGATCAGCGTGATCCCGAAGTAGATCCAGAGCGGGTCCCAGGTGATCGGCAGCGCGGCCGACAGCGCCATCCACAGCGGCAGCTCGGGGAAGCACCGGATCACCTCGATGATCCGCTGCACCAGCGCGTCGACCCAGCCGCCATAGTAGCCGGACAGGCCGCCCAGGATGATGCCCAAGGTGAAACTGATGGTAATGCCGACCAGGCCGACGGTGAGCGACACCCGGGCACCGTAGACGATCCGCGAGAACATGTCGCGGCCGAGCCGATCGGTGCCGAGCAGGAACAGCGTGCCGCCCTCGGCCGGGCAGACGAAATGAAAGCTGCCAGGGATCGCGCCCCAGAAGAGGTATGGCTCCCCGGAGCAGAAGAAACGCAGGGGTTCGACCCGGGTGAGGTCGGGTGAATATTCGCGCTTCAGGTTCTGCATGTTGAGCTTGAAGGTGAATCCATAGACAAACGGACCGATGATGTGGCCATCGTGCCACAAATGCACGGGCTGAGGTGGAAAATGAATAAAATCCGGATGGCGGGTATGCAGATCGTAGGGTGCGATCCATTCAGAGATCAGAATCGATCCGTACATGATGGCAAGTAACCAGGCAGAAATCACGGCCAGCCGATGGCGCCGGAACTTCCACCACATGAGCTGCCATTGCGAGGCGGTATAGAAGCGTTCCTGCTCCGGGGTCAGGCGCTCGGCCTCGGCCGGATCGAACGGCTCCGGGTTGACGTAGTGGTGGCTCATCGGGTCTGGCCACCCTCGAAGCGGATGCGCGGATCGAGCGCGGCCAGCGCCAGGTCGGAGACCAGGATGCCGACCACGGTGAGCAGCGCCAGCAGCATCAGGAAGGAGCCCGCGAGGTACATGTCCTGGGTCTGCAGCGCGCGCAGCAACATCGGCCCGGTGGTCGGCAGGGAGAGCACGATCGAGACCACCGCGGCGCCCGAGATCACCGACGGCAGCAGCGTGCCGATGTCGGCGATGAACGGATTGAGCGCCATGCGCAGCGGATATTTGCAGAGCGCCTTGAACGGATGCAGCCCCTTGGCCTTGGCGGTGACCACGTAGGGCTTCTGCAGCTCGTCGAGCAGGTTGGCGCGCAGCCGGCGGATCATGCCGGCGGTGCCCGAGGTGCCGATCACCACCACGGGCACCCACAGATGCGCGAGCACGGAGGCAAATTTGGCCCAGCTCATGGGCTGATCGAGATACTCCGGCGCCATCAGGCCGCCGATCGAGGTGCCGAAGATCACGTTGGCGAAGTACAACAGGAGCAGGGCGAGCAGGAAGTTCGGGGTCGCCAGGCCAAGGAAGCCGATGAACGTCAGGACGTGATCGCTCGCGCTGTACTTGTGGGTGGCGGAATACACCCCGATCGGGAACGACACCAGCCAGGTGAACAGGATGGTAGTGAACGAGACGATGAACGACAGCAACAGGCGGTCACCGATCACCGCGTTGACCGGCAGGTCGTACTCGAACGAATAGCCGAAATCGCCCCGGAACAGGCCGCCCAGCCACACCAGGTATTGTTGCCACCAGGGGCGGTCGAGACCGTAAATCTGGCGCAGGTACTCGATTTTCTCGCCCTGGATATTTTCGCCCTGGGACTGCAGCTCGGCGATGTAGCTCGACAGGTAGTCGCCGGGCGGCAGCTGGATGATCACGAAGGTGATCAGGCTGATCGCGAGCAGCGTCGGCACCATGATCAAGAGACGATGGACCACGTAACGCAGCACGCCCGCCTCCCCCGATCGGCCTCTCGATCCTCGCGAACTCGCCGCCGCGCGGCGCCCCTGGTTCGGCCCAGGCTTCGTGCCGCAGAGCGTAGAGGCCCTGGCGGGCAATGCAAGAGGGCGATTGCCGCTGAGGCGTCCTTCGCTCAGGCCGCGGTCCGCGCGCCCGCCCGGGCCCCAAGGCAGACCCCGAGCACGGCGCGCCGGCAGAGCGCCGCCGCCGGCCAGCCGGTGGTCTTGCAGCCGATCTCGGCCTCGACCAGCCGGCCAAGCGCGGCCGCCGAGCGCGCCGCCGGCCAGCGACCCAGCTCCGTCCGGACGCTCGCCTTGCGGCGGAAGTGGATCGGCGGCCGCGCCCGGTCGATCACCTGCTCGATGCCCTCGCCCGCCTCGATCCGGAGCGCCAGCACGTAGAGCCGGGTGACATGGTTGGCGAGCGCCCGCAGCAGGCGCACCGGCGCCTCGCCCTCGCCGAGCAGGCGGTCGAGGCAGCGCTCGACCTGGCGTGCGTCGCCCAGCGCGGCGGCATGGACCAGGTCGTCGAGGTCCAGGGCAGCGCTGTCGCCGACCACCTGGGCAGCAGCTTCCAGGGTCACGCGCGGCGCCGGCCCGCCACCGGCGGGGTCGTCGGGGTCGGCCAAATAGAGCGCGAGCTTGGCCAGCTCGCTGCGCGTGATGCCGCGATCGGCGCCCAGATGCTCGATCAGATAGGCCCGCGCCTCGGCCTCGACGTGCAGGTCGTGCTCCGCCAAGAGACGATCGACCAGCGCCCCGAGGTCGCGGCCTTCGTCGCGGTAGCAGGCGATCGCCGCCGCCTTCGGCGCCGCTTCGATCAGCCGGCGCAGTGACGAGCTCGGGCCGAGCTCGCCGGCGTCGATCACGATCAGCGCGGCCACCGTCTCGAGGCCGAGCAGGGCGCGGCACGCCGCGGTCGCCTGGTCGCCCGCCTGGCGCACGCGAACCACGCGCCGGCCGCCGACCAGACACAGCGAGCGCGCCTCGTCGAGCAGCCGCCCCGGATCGGCGCGCAGCGCGTCGGCACCGAGCTCGCTCAGGCGAAACGGATCCCCCGGATCGTCGAGCACGGCGCCGATCAGCCGCTCGACCCGCTCGCGCACCAGCCCCTGGTCGGGCCCATAGACCAGCACGACCGGCAGGTCGGCCGCCGGCTGACGCAGGAAGCGCTCGAGCGACTGCCCGGCGAGCTTCACGTCCGCGCCTCGCCCTGGCGGACGAAGTGGATCGCGAGCTGGGTCCCGATCTCGGTGCCGACTTCGCGGGCGGCGCGCTTCTCGGCATCCTGCTGCGCGGCCAGCTCGGCGTAGGGGTCCTGGATCGCATTGTAGCTCGCGACCCGGCTCACGGTCGACGTGTACAGCACCTGCCGGGTGCTCGCATCGAGCAGATTGAAACGCGCCGTGAGGGTCAGGTTGTAGAGCGTGGCGGTGTTGTCGAGCTGGATGGCCAGGGCGGCGCTGCGCTGCTCGAGACTGATCTGCAACAGGTAGCGGGACGGCACCTCGACCCCGGTCGGGTTGATCTCGCCGAGCAGGCTGTCGCGCACCAGATAGCCCAGCCGGCCGGTCGCCGTCTTGACCTCGACCGCGGCGAGCTCGGGCTGGACGCTGGCGTAGTTGGCCCGCCTGAGCATGGGCCGGAAGTTGCAGCCTCCGAGCAGGACGCCGAGCGCGAGGAGCACGTTCCGGCGGGCCGGCATGGCGCCCTCAGACGACCAGATTGACGATCTTGTCGGGCACCACGATCACGCGCTTCGGCGGCTTCCCGGCCAAGCCCCGGATGACGTTGGGCTCGGCCAGCGCGGCCGCGGCGGCCGCCTCGCGATCGCTGCCCGCGGGCAGGCCGATGGTCGCCCGGAGCTTGCCGTTGACCTGGACCGCGATGGTCACCCGGTTGTCGACCAGCCAGGCGGGGTCGGCCTTGGGCCAGGCGGTGTCGGCGAGCAGGACCTCGTGACCGAGGCGCTGCCAGAGCTCCTCCGCCAGATGCGGGATCATGGGGCCGAGCAGCTGGACGAGCGTCTCCAGGCCCGCGCGCATCAGGGCGGGCGCCGCCGGATCGGCGCCGTCGAAGGCTTCCAGCTGGTTCGACAGCTCGCGGATCAGGGCGACCGCCTTGTTGAAGTGAAAGCGGTCGAGCTCGTCGGCGACCGCGGCAATGGTCCGGTGGATCGCCCGCATGAGCAGGGTCGCGGCCGGCGACAGCGGCTCCGGCGCGCGCGTGCCGCTCGGAGCGAGCGTGGCCAGCTGGTCCTCGACCAGGCGCCAGAGGCGGTTGAGGTAGCGCCAGGCGCCGTCGATCCCGGCCTCGGTCCACTCCAGATCGCGCTCGGGCGGGCTGTCGGACAGCATGAACAGCCGCGCCGTGTCAGCGCCATAGGCCTCGATCGTCGCCGTGGGATCGATCGTGTTGCGGCGCGACTTGCTCATCTTCTCGGAGCGGCCGACGATCACCGGTCGGCCGTCGTCCCGCGCCCGCCAGACCCCCGGCTCGACCTCCACCACCTCGGCCGGCTCGAGCCAGTTGCCGGCGGCATCGCGGAAGGTCTTGTGGCAGACCATGCCCTGGGTGAACAGGCCCGCGAACGGCTCGTCGAGCGCCAGATAGCCGCAGCGCTCCAACGCCCGCGTGAAGAAGCGCGAGTACAAGAGGTGCAGGACCGCATGCTCGACGCCGCCGATGTACTGATCGACCGGCATCCAGCGCGCGACCGCCTCGCGATCGAACGCCGCCTCGGCCTGCGGCGAGCAGAACCGGAGGAAATACCAGGAGCTCTCGACGAAGGTGTCGAAGGTGTCGGTCTCGCGCTCTGCCGGCCGCCCGCAGGTCGGGCAGGCGACGTGCTTCCAGGTCGGATGGCGTACGAGCGGGTTGCCCGGCTGCTTGATCTCGACGTCCTCGGGCAAGGTCACCGGCAGCTGGTCGCGCGGCACCGGCACGATCCCGCAGGCGCCACAGTGGATGACCGGGATCGGACAGCCCCAGTAGCGCTGACGCGACACGCCCCAGTCACGCAGCCGATAGGTGACCTCGCCGCGGCCCAGACCGCGTTCCTCGACATGGTCGATCACCCGCCGCTTGGCGGCCGCGACGTCCAGCCCGTCCAGAAACCTCGAGTTGATCAGCCGGCCGTCCCCGACATACGCCTGGTCGCCGATCGCGAAGCTCTCGGCGTCCCCGCCCGGCGGCAGGACCACGGGCAACACCGGGCGGCCGTATTTGCGGGCGAACTCGAGATCCCGCTGGTCGTGCGCCGGACAGCCGAAGATCGCACCCGTGCCGTACTCCATGAGCACGAAATTGGCGACGTAGACCGGCAGCTGCTGGTCCGGCGCCAGCGGGTTGCGACAGCGCAGCCCGGTATCGTAGCCCAGCTTCTCGGCCTGCTCGATCGCCTCCTCGCTGGTGCCGATCCTGGCGCATTCGGCGATGAAGGCAGCGAGCGCCGGGTCGCGGCCGGCAAGCTCGACGCTCAGCGGGTGATCGGGCGCAATCGCCATGAAGCTCGCGCCGAACAGCGTGTCCGGGCGGGTCGTGAAGACCTCGATCTGGTCGTCCCGACCGATGATCGAAAACCGGATCTTTGCGCCCTCGGAGCGGCCGATCCACTTCTCCTGCATCAGCCGGACCTTGTCCGGCCAGCGCTCCAGGTCGGCCAGCGCGTCGAGCAGCTCCTGGCTGTAGTCGGTGATCTTGAGAAACCATTGCGCCAGCTTGCGCCGCTCGACCGGGGCGCCCGAGCGCCAGCCGCGGCCGTCGATCACCTGCTCGTTGGCGAGCACCGTCTGATCGACCGGGTCCCAGTTGACCCAGGATTCCTTGCGATCGACCAGTCCCGCCGCGAGGAAGTCCAAAAACATCGCCTGCTCGTGGCGATAGTAGTCGGGATCGCAGGTGGCGAACTCGCGCGTCCAGTCGAGCGCCAGCCCCATCGACTGGAACTGCGCCCGCATCTCGGCGATGTTGGCATAGGTCCACGTGGCCGGGTGGACGCCCTTGGCCATGGCGGCGTTCTCGGCCGGCATGCCGAAGGCGTCCCAGCCCATGGGGTGGAGCACATCATAGCCCTGGGCGCGCTTGCAGCGGGCCACCACGTCGCCAAGCGTGTAGTTGCGCACATGCCCCATGTGAATGCGCCCCGACGGGTAGGGGAACATCTCGAGCACGTAGTATTTGGGGCGCATCGGCGCCTGCGACGCCCGGAACGTGGCGCGCTCGTCCCAGATCCGCTGCCACTTCGCCTCGGTCTCCTTGAACGGATAGCGCACCATCAAGCCGATCACCCCTCCGCTGCCCGAACCGCGGTGGTTTAGAAGAGCTGGCCGAGATTGCCTAGCAGAAAGCCGCCCCGCCCGGGACTGGAGCGCGCCCGGACGACCGGTCCGCCGCCGTGACGTCAGCCTTGGGCGGTCCCCAGGGCGGCGATGCGCAGTTCGCGCGCCCGGGTGAGGATGCTGTCCTCGATGCCGGTCTTGGTGCCCGCGTCGACGGTCGCATCAGCCCAACCGCCGGCAGCATTGGTCTGCCGGAACACCGCGACCTTGACGGCATCGGCGCGCAGCTCCCGGTCGAGGATGTAGACGGTGAGCTTGAAGCGCTCCGCGGGCGTCTCCGGCGGCGCGTACCAGTCGGTGATGATCACGCCACCGAACGGATCGGCCTGGACCAGCGGCATGAAGTCGATGGTCTCGAGCGCCGCCCGCCAGAGGTAGACATTGACCCCGATACCAGCGCCCCCGCCGCCGCCACCACCGGCATCCTTGGGCTTGTTGCCGCCGAACAGCGTGAAGCCGTCTTCGCCGTGCATCGTGCCATATTCGGCGCGGACCCTCTCCTGCGACGTGCCGGGCTCCGCCGGGGTGGCGGGCCCGACGGTCGTACCCGTACAGCCCGCGAGTGCCAGCGCCGCCACACCACACCACATCCTCAAGACGCTGCGCAGTAACATCGCTCGTCGCCCTGTTGGCCGACCAGTTCCGGGCGGTAGACAAACCACCCCCGAACCCCGACCCCGCAGCATGGGGGCAAACTAGAAGTTGAGCCGGAGGCTGACCCGCCCCGCGGTCGAGACATCGCCGTTCTTGTCGTCGGCATAGGCCACATCGCCTTGCACGGCGAGCCCGGGGGTCAAGGTCAGGCGGCTGCCGACCGTGAACAGGTTGGTATCGACCGCCGTCTGGCGATCGACGACGCTGTAGCTCAGGTGGGTGTCGACCGGGCCCAGGCCGTAGCTGACGCCCAGGGTCTTCCGGGTCCCGTCCAGGCCAAGCCCCATCAGGGCCGCGTCCTGGCCATAGGCGGCATCAAAACGCAGGCTCGAGACCGCCAGCTCGCCGCCCACGACCAGACCGGAGGCACCCGTGCCGGCGGTCGCCGCCGGGTTGACCATGCCAGCGGTGGCCGCCAGATCGACCGCCCAGCCAGCGATCTGGGTGCCGCTCAAGCCGACCAGCAGACTCTGCTGCTCTGTGGACGCCTCACCCGAAGCTGGCGCGGCCTCGGCGGTATTTCCCAGCCGATAGTCGGGCCCGCTGCCGGCTCCGCCCAGCCCCAGAGCACCAAACCGGGGGGTGAACGCGGTCAGCGCCGAATTCTGCCCCAATTCCAGCCGGATCGTATAGTGGCTGTCCCCGCTGTCCCCGCCCACGGGGCCTACGAGATCACGATGCACCGCTTCCAGGGCCTGGTCCTGGTAGCCGCCGACGTCGACATCGGACGCGGCCATAGCTTGCGCAGCCCAGATGGCCAGCGCCAACCCCGCCGCACCTGCCGTTCCGCCGATCCGAACCGCCTGCCGCATCCTCGCTTGCCGCTAACCGTCGAGACGCTCTGTTGACTCGTTCACCCTATATTGCGCCGAGCCAACCGCACTTTCAAGCACCAACAGCCAAACCCCCCACGATGTCACCGCTACCTGCCGCATCGACGAAGCGGCAGCTTCGCCCCTGGTAGCACGAAAGGGGTGACGGGACCCTCCCGTCACCCCTCCGCCGCAATCCGCCGCAGCGATGCGGCCGGACGCCTAGTAATCGAGCTGGATGCTCATCACGCCCGCCGTTGTGCCGCCGGAATTTTGCCCATTGTCGTTCTTGAACGGATCGTTGTCGTTGTAGGAGACGTCCCCCTTGAGGGTGACGCCCGGCATCAGGCCGACGTCCCCGCTGACGACAAACAAATTCTGGTGACCACCTTTGTCCGGGTCCCAGTACGAATAGCCGACGCTGGCGCTCGCCGCGCCGAACTTGTACTTCAGGCCAGCGTTGGCGAAGTTGCCCTGGTTGAAGTCCGTGTTCTGGCCGGCAGTCACGCCAAAGGACAGGCCGCCCGCCCCGATCAGACCGCCGACAGCCCAGTCCGTCTCGTCGTTGTTGGAGAGGTTGCCGGTCTGGGGATCGGTGACGGCGGCGGGGTTCTTGACCCAGGCGCCGACCGCGCTCAGGGTCAGGTCGACGCCGCCGAAAGCGCCGACCCAGTTGGCGCCGAAGGCGGCGGCATCGGTGAAGTTCTCGTTGCTATCGAGACCGCCATTGTCCGATTGGTCCGGGGTATAGCTGGCACCCAGCTGGAAGCCGGCAACGCGCGGCGTGAAGTAGGTCGCCTTGGCAGCGTCGCCCAAGGAGACGTGATAGACCGACGTGAGGTTGGTGGTGTCGCCGTCGATGCCGCCCGTGCCGGACTGGGCATCTTCGGCGCCGACGAACATCACGTCTTCGGCGCCGTCCTGGCGGCCCAGCTCGACCCGGCCGAAGCCGCCGGCGAAGAACAGGTTGGCCTCGTCGGTGTTCACCCCGCTGTTGTCGACGTTTTCGTCTTGGTAGAGGTCCATGGCGACGTAGGAGCCATAGGTTACGCCGCTGTCGGTGGTGGCTTGGGCCTGGATATGGACCTCAGTGTCCATGAACCCCTTATAGCCCTGGTCGCCCAGACCATTGGTGTTGGTCTCGTCGGTCGCGGCGCGCACGCCGACCTCGGTGTAGCCGCTCAGTGTCACCGTCATCGGGGTTTGGCCCTGGGCCCGGGCCGGAGTTACGCCAGCAACCAGGATGCCGGCGCTTACGAGCGCGGTGCTGCCCAGCAACAGCCTTTGATTCATGATCCCGTTCTCCACTCGCACCCGCAAGGGCGTGTGTTTTCTACTTCAGGATGAGCGCTTCGCCCGCTCCAACCCGATAAGGCGAACCCTCAACACTCTCTGTTAACCACTTGAGTGCTCGGCCATCAACTGTGAATGATGCCCAAGCGCCACAAAAACGCGGCAATGTGGCGAAAATGACACATCAAGCTCTGGGCTTCGCGCTCGCCCCGCGAGCGACCCGTCGCAGCTCAGACCGGCGCGATCAGACGCATGGCGCGCAGATCGCGCAGCAGCTGAGCGCGCTCGCTGACCTCGCGGCCGGGAAAGGCTGCTGCCAGCTCGGCGGCCGAGAACTCGGGGCGCTCGAGCACCCAGGCGACCACGCCGCTGACCGTAGCCGGCACTTCGATGGCCGCGCGCGAGCCCTCGGTGACCAGGCCAAAGCGGGCGCCCTGCTGGACCAGGCGGATGCCCTTGGCCTGCACCCGGTAGCGGTCGTCATCGGTGCTGTTCAGGAGATCGGGCAGATCGTAATGGTGACGCGGATAGTGAAAGCTCTGCTGCAAGGCCCTGATCTGCTGTGTCGTTTTGGCCTCACCCAGGATCTTGCCAATGCCGTCCGCCAAAGCTTCGAGATGGGCAGCCAGCCGGGCCCCGGCGTCCGACCGGTCCGGCCGCGGCAGGTTGGCGCGGAACTCCGGCAGGGCGACCACCCGATCGAACAACAGGCTCATGACGTCCATCCCGATCGGGTAGGTGACCCCGAAGGCGATGTGGACCGCTCCACCCTCGTCCGCGAGCGCATCGTGATACTGGCCGCGCGGCAGATACAGGAGGTCGCCCGGCTTCATGTGCACGTCCATCAGCTTGGCGCCCTTGGCCTGCTCGTGATGCTCGCTCGGCAGGCTCTTGAACATCACATGCGCGATCGGATCGACCGCCCGGCCCTCATAGATGTGCCAGGTCTTGGTGCCCTCGAGGTGCACCGCAAAGACGTCGTGGGTGTCGTAGTGGGCGGGGAAGCCCTGGCGACGGCGCGACGACAGATAGAGATTGCCCTGCACCTTGCCGCCGAGCGCCTGCTCCATGGTCTGTGAGAAGGCGGTCAGGCCGGGGCTCAGATGGTCGATGTCGTTGGCGACCAGGGTCGCGCCCCGCTTCAGAAAGCTCCGCACCTTGTCCGATTCGGGCCGCAGCACCTGACCGCCGTCGCGGCCGATCGCAGACGTACAGTAGCGGGCGGGCGGGATCGCCTCCTTGTCGAGCATCAGCTGCAGCGAGGCGTGCGACCAGATGGTCGCCATGCCGAGCAGATCGTTGAGCTTCGCCCAGGTCATGACCGCGGCGAACTTGTCGGCCGCGCCCTTCAGATGCAGGGGTTGGCGACCCTCGTACTCGGCAAAGAAGCGCTCGGCGCCGAGCGGCGCCATGATCTCCTCGAAGCTGAACGGCGGCGTCAGCATGCGGCCGGTCCTTCCCTCAGGCAGGTTGAGCCCAAGCGGCGCGCTGGCTAGGCTGGCCGGAGCAGGTGCATCGCGCCGAGATCGCGCACCAGCTGGTGGATCGCCGCGGCCTGGCGCTCGGGAAAGGCCGCAGCCAGCTCGGCGAGCGCGAACTCCGGCCGCTCGAGCACCCAGCCGACCATGGCGCTGACGTCCGCCGGCACCTCGGTCGCCGCGCGCGAGCCCTCCCGCACCAGGCCGAAGCGCCCGCCCTGCTCGACCAGGCGGAGGCCCTGGGCGTGCACCCGATAGCGGTGGTCCGCCAATTCGCTCAACAGCGCGGGCAGATTGTAGCTGTTGCGGGGGTGGCGGAAGCCCATCTGCATCGCCTGGACGTGGGTCAACGAGCGCCGGATCGGCCAGCAGTCTGTTGACCCCCTCGGCCAACTCCGCCAACCGCTCGATCGTCGGCCGCGCGGCGTCGGGACCGCGCGGACGCGGCAGATCGGTTCGGAACAAGGCCTCGGACACGGCGCGTTCGTGCAGCAGATCCAACACGTCCAGCCCGTTCGGATAGGTCACCCCGAAGGCGACGTGGATGGCCCCGCCGTCGTCGGCCAGCGCATCGTGATACTGGCCGCGCGGCAGGTAGAGAAGATCGCCGGGCTCCATCTTGACTTCCATGAGCAGACGCTGCTTGGCCTGCTCGTCTTCGGCCCGCGAGGTCTTGAACATGGGATGGGCGATCGGAGCGACCGACCGGCCTTGGTACACGTGCCAGGTCTTGGTGCCCTCGACGTGCACGGCGTACACGTCGTGGCGGTCGCGATGCGAGGCGAGCCCCTGCCGGCGGCGGGACGATACGTAGAGATTGGCCTGCACCTTGCCGAGGAGCGCCTCCTCCAGGGCCGCGGCGAAGGCGGTGAGCCCGGCGCTCAGATGATCGATGAAGGTGGCCGTGAGCGTGGCGCCCCGCCGCAAGAAATCCTTGACCTTCTCCGGATTGGGCTGCAGCACCTGTTTGCGGCCGTCGCGACCGAGCGCCTGGTCGCAATAGCGCGCCGGCGCGATCGCCTCCTTGTCGAGCCACAGCAGCAGGGAGGCGTCGGTCCAGATCGTCGCTTGGCCGAGCAGGTCGTTGAGCTTCGCCCAGGTCATCACCTCGGCGAACTTGTCGGCGGCGCCCTTGAGGTGCAAAGGCCGCTTGCCTTCGTACTCGGCGAAGAACCGCTCGGCGCCGATCGGTGCCATGATCTCCTCGAAGCTGAACGGGGGCTTCAGCATGAGTCCGGGTTCCTCCTTACCCCTTGCCATGCTCCGCGTTGAGGCGGGATGGAGCGCGCACGATGCTGGCGAAGCTCGAAACCGAGGCCAAGTGGCGTAACCGTGAGCGCTGATCAGCCCGTCGTCAACGATTCGATCGAAGCCAGTCTGCGGGCGGTCCGCGCCCGGATTGAGGCGGCCGCGCAGGCGGTCGGCCGGGGGTCTGCGGAGGTGACCCTGGTCGCCGTCAGCAAGGCGCAGCCCGACCAGCGGGTGCTGGCCGCGCTCGCCGCCGGGCAGCGCGTGTTCGGCGAGAACTACCTGCAGGAGGCCAAGGCGCGCTGGCCGTCGTTGCGGGCGCGCTACCCCGACCTCCAGCTGCACATGATCGGTCCGATCCAGACCAACAAGGCCAGGGACGTGGTCGCCCTGTTCGACGTGATCGAGACGCTCGACCGGCCGAAGCTCGCACACGTGCTCGCCCAGGAGATGGCGCGCCAGGGCCGGCGTCCGGCCTGCTTCGTCCAGGTCAACACCGGCGAGGAGTCGCAGAAGGCAGGCGTCTGGCCGGACGCGGCCGACGCCTTCATCAGGGCCTGCCGGGACGAGCTCGGCCTGCCGGTGGCCGGCCTGATGGCGATCCCGCCGGAGGCCGAAGAGCCGGGGCTGCATTTCGCCCTGCTGGCCAAGATCGCCGCGCGCAACCGCCTGGCCAGGCTCAGCATGGGCATGAGCGCCGACTTCGAGATCGCGGTCCAGTTCGGCGCGACCCACGTCCGGGTCGGCAGCGCGATCTTCGGCGAGCGGCCGCCGAAGCCCGGCGGCGAACGCTGATCAGGCAACCCTGCCGCCGCGGTGCGATCGATCCGCAGAGCTTCCGAGCGCGCGCGCTCAAAGGAGCCAGATCGGGTCCCGCAGCCGGGCAAGCAGGGCCTGGTGCGCCGCCAGCTCGTCCGCGGAGGGCGCGTGCGGCCGGGGTGCTCGCAGCACCCGCGCGCGGACCAGAACCGCGGCCTGCTCGGTGCGCGCCACCACGAGGCCGAGATCCGGCTGGCGGCCGCCGATCAGCGCGAGATAGACCTCGGCCAGGAGCTCGGCATCGAGCAGCGCGCCGTGCCGGGTGCGCGCCGTGGCGTCGACGTCGAAGCGCCGGCAGAGCGCGTCCAGGCTCGCGGGCGCGCCTGGGAAGCGCTGGCGCGCGAGCTGCAGGGTGTCGACCACGCGGTGCCTGAGATCGAGCCGGGGCCGGCCCAGCCGCCCGAGCTCGCTGTTGAGAAAGGCGATGTCGAAGCCGGAGTTGTGCGCCACGAGCTGGGCGGGCTCGAGGCCATCGGCGCCGCTCGGATCGAGGAACATGAGGAGATCTTCGACCACCTCGGCAAACACCGGCTGCTCACCCAGGAAGGCCGCGGTCAGGCCGTGCACCAGCTGGGCGTCGGCCGGCATGTCGCGCTCGGGATTGAGGTAGCTGTGGAAGATGCGACCGGTCGGCACGTGGTTGACCAGCTCGAGCGCGCCGATCTCGACCACGCGGTGGCCCTCGCCCGGCTCCAGGCCGGTGGTCTCGGTGTCGATCACGATCTCGCGCATGCCGCTCCCCGTCCGGCCGCCGGCTGGCGGCGGAGCGCATCGATGATCGCCGCGATCGCCTGGATCGCCCGGCGCCGCTCCAGGCCGGTCGGGATCACGTAGTCGGCGCGCCGGCGTTTGTCGCGATCGGGCAGCTGCCGGCTCCGGATCCCGGCGAGGCGCGCGGGCGTCATGCCCGGGCGCCGGAGCACGCGCTGGGTCTGCAGGAAGGCAGGCGCGCTGACCACGGCCACGGCATCGACCCGGCGCTCGGCTCCAGTCTCGTAGAGCAGCGGGATGTCGAGCACCGCGACCCTCTCGCCGCGCGCCCGGCAGCGGGCGAGGAAGCGGTCCTGCTCGACCCGGACGCGGGGGTGGAGGATCGCCTCCAGTTGTCGGAGTGCCGCCGGATCGCCGAACACCCGCCGGCCGAGCTCCTGCCGGTCGATCCCGCGCCCTTGAGCCAGGCAGCCCGGGAAGGCCGCCGCGACCGCCGCGACCGCCGCGCCGCCCGGCCCCAGCAGGCGATGGACCGCGGCATCGGCATCGAACACCGGCAGGCCGAAGCTTCGGAAGGTCTCGGCGGCGGTCGACTTGCCCATCGCGATCGAGCCGGTGAGGCCGAGGACGATCATGTGCCCCTCAGGCTCCGAGGCCCGCGAGGACCACGGCACGCAGCTCCTGGTCGACCACCGGCTCGACCCCGAACCAGGCGCGAAAGCCGGGCCGCGCCTGGTGCAGCAGCATGCCGAGCCCGTCGACCACGGGATTGCCGTGGGCGCGGGCGACCGCCAGGAGCGGCGTGATCAGCGGCGTGTAGACGATGTCGGCGACCAGTGCTGTGCGCGGCAGGGCGTCCAGAGACAGCACCAGGGGCGGTTGCCCCTCCATGCCGAGGCTGGTGGTGTTGACCAGAAGTGCCGCGCCGTCGAGCGCCGCGGTGCGCTCGGCCCACGGCACGGCGGCGACCGGACCGTCCAGCCCGGTGGCGAGCTTCTGCGCCCGGTCGGGGGTTCGGTTGAGTAGCCGCACCTCGGGCGCTCCGGCATCGAGCAGTGCTACGGCCACGGCCCGCGCCGCACCGCCCGCCCCGAGCAGGACTGCCGGGCCCGCCTCGGCCCGCCATCCGGGGCAGCTGGCGGCAAGGTTGGCGAGAAAGCCGAAGCCGTCGGTATTGTCGCCCGCTAGCGTGCCATCCGCCTCGACCACGACCGTGTTGACCGCGCCCATCCGGCGCGCCAGCGGACTGGCGCGGTCGACCAGGGCGAGGGCGGCTTCCTTGTGCGGGATGGTCAGGTTGCAGCCGCGCAGGCCGAGCGCCGGCAGGGCGCGCAGCGCCTGCTCGAGCCGCTCCGGCGGCACCGCCAGCGGGACATAGGCGCCATCGATGCCATGCCGGCGCAGCCAGTGGCCGTGCAGTCGGGGCGACAGCGAATGGCCGACCGGCCAGCCCATGATCCCGGCGAGCCGCGCGCGGCCGGTGAGATAGGCGGTCGCGGTCATCGCGCCAGCACCCCCTGCTCGCGCAGGAACTCCAGCAGCTCGAGCAGCGGCAGGCCCTGGATCGCAAATGGGTCGCCCTCGATCCGGGCGAACAGCTGCGCCCCCAGGCCCTCGATGTGATAGGCGCCGACCGCCGCCAGCGCCGCCTCGCCGACCGCGGCCAGATAGGCGTCCAGGAACGCGCTCGAGCAGGGCCGAAGCCAGAGCCTGGCGATCGCGACGTGGTGCCAGACGCGCGCGCCGTTGCGCACCGCGACCACCGCGCTCGCGAGCTCGTGCCGGCGACCCGCGAGCTGCTCGAGCTGGGCGCGCGCCTCGGCCAGCGTCTCGGGCTTGGCGAACCAGCGGCCCTCGCAGCTCAGGATCTGATCGGCGCCGAGCACGATCGCGCTGTCCGCCGCCCGGCTCGCGACCCGACCGGCCTTCAGCTCGGCGAGCGCCACCGCGGCCTCCGCCGGCGGCGCCTGCTCGGCCTGGAGCGCCTCCCGCAGGGCCGCCTCGTCGATCGCCGCCGGATGCACCTGCGCGGTGACGCCGGCGGCGCGCAGCAGCCGCGCCCGCGCCGGGCTCGCGGAGGCCAGGATCACCGGCGGCGCGTCCGCGCGTTGCAGGGCCTCTGCCGCCGAGGTCATGGGCGCCCGGGCGCTCAGCTCGGCAGCCGCACCAGCACGCGCAGCCCGCCCTCGGGCGCCTCGGTCAGCTCGATGTCGCCGCCGTGGCCGAGCACGATGTCGCGCGCGATCGTCAGACCCAGCCCGACCCCGCCGGTGCTCGGATTGCGCGACCCCTCGATCCGGTAGAACGCCTTGAACACGGCCTCGCGCTGGTCGACCGGGATGCCCGGACCATTGTCGTCGATCGCGATCCAGACGTGATCGCCCTGGGCCGCGACCCGGATGCCGACCCAGGTCGCGTAGCGGACCGCGTTCTGGACCAGATTGGCCAGGCAGCGGCGGATCGCGATCGGCCGCAGCGACAGGGTGATCGGGCTCTCGAGCTCGACCTCGACCGCGGTCTTGCCGCTCGCCGCGCGCTGCGCGACCTCGTGCAGCAACGATCCGAGATCGGTCGGGACGATCGCCTCCTGGCCTTCGCCGCGGGCGAACGCCAGGTAGCCGTCGACCACGTTGACCATCTCGTCGACGTCGCTCTTGAGGTCCTCGAGATCGCCCGGCTGCGCCTGGCCGTGGGCCAGCATCTCCAGCTCGAGCCGCATGCGCGTGAGCGGCGTGCGCAGATCGTGCGAGACCGCCGCCAGCAGCTCGGTGCGCTGGCCGATGTGGCGCAGGATGCGCTTGCGCATCAGGTTGAACGCGGCGCCCGCCTGGCGGATCTCGGTCGGCCCGGCGAGCTTGAAGTCGCCGACGTCGCGGCCCTTGCCAAAGTTGTCGGCCGCCCAGGCGAGCCGCAGGATCGGCTGCACCTGGCGGGTCATGAAGTAGATCGCGAGCGCCAGCAGCAGCAGCGACAGGCCGACCATCCAGCCGATGAACACCTGGGTGGTCGTGCTGTCGACCCGTTTGCGCGGTGCCAGCACGCGCAGCAGGCCGTCCTTGGTCTGCACGTAGACGGCGATCCGGCTCGGCAGGTCGACGGGCCGGGTGTCGATCGCGAACGGGCGGTTGAGCTCGCCGGCAAAGGTCACGGCGAGCCGGCGGTCGAGCGCGCTGCTCGGGGCTTCGGGGTGGAGGACGCCGGCCGGCTCCAGCGACACCGTGAAATCCAGATGGTCGCGGGCGAGATCGAGCACCCGGCCCCGGGCTTCCGGGGTCCGGGCCGCCTCCAGCAGCTCGACCACCATGCCGACCTCGCCGGCGAAGCCGGCGGCCAGCCAGCGGGTCACCGAGTCCCAGTGGCGCTCGTAAAAGATGTAGGCGAGCACCGCCTGCAGGATCAAAAGCGGCATGATCACGATCAGGAGGGTGCGGCTGAACAGGCTGCGCGGCACCACCCGCGGCAGACGCGCAACCGTCGCCGACGCCTCGCTCGGTCGGCTAGCTGCCAGGCCAGAGAACATAGCCTTCGCCACGCTTGGTCAACAGATAACGGGGCCGGCGCGGATCGGGCTCCAGCTTGCGCCGGAGCCGGGCGATCTGGGTGTCGATCGCCCGATCCGAGCCGCTGATGCGGCTGCGCTGGCCGAGCTCGCGGCGGCTGATCGCGAGACCCGGCTGCGCCGCCAGGATCTGGAGCAGCGAGCGCTCGGCGTCGGTGAGGTGGATGCGCTGGTCGCCGCGCCGCAGGTCCTGGCCGCCGGCCTCGAACGTGAACGGCCCGAACCGCAACGGCTGATCCGAAGGTGTTGCCGCCATCCGCCGCAGGATGGTCCCGATCCGGAGCAGAAGCTCACGCGGATCGAACGGCTTGACCAGGTAGTCGTCGGCGCCCGCCGACAGGCCGTTGACCCGGTCCTCGGTCTCGCCAAGGGCGGTCAGCAGCAGGACCGGCAGGTCGGTCGCGGCGCGCAGCTCGGTGACCAGGCTGATGCCGTCCTGACCGGGCATCATGACGTCCAGCACCATCAGATCGAACGCGAAATTCTTGAGCGCCGCCTTGGCCTCGCTGGCTTCGGCGGCGGTCGTCACGTGGTAGCCGTACTCGGTCAGGTAGCGCTGCAGCAGGCGCCGCAGGCGGGCGTCGTCGTCAACCACGAGGATGTGGCGGGCGGGCTCGGCCCGGGCAGCCATGGCGGCCGTCATGCCAGCGCGCCGGTGCGCCGGCGCTGCCGGCGGGCGTGCTCGTCGAGCAGGCCGAGCAACACCTTGTGATACCCGGCCACCGCCTCGGCGCCCGCGGCACGATAAGCGTCCGCGAGCCGGCGGCGCAACCGACCGTTGAGCTGCCCGTCCAGCTCGCGGCCCGCGAGCGTCAACTCGAGCAGGCGCTGGCGCCGGTCGCGCCGGCACGGGGTGCCGATGATCAGCCGCGCGCCGACCAGCTCCTTGAGCAGGCGCGAGAGGGTCTGCTTGGTCAGCTCCAGCCCCCCTTGCAGCTCGGCCATGGTGATCCCCGGCTGGCGCCCGACGACATACAGCACCCGCTGATGGTTGCGGCTGAGCCCGAGATCGGTCAGCAACCGGTCCGGCCGGTCGATCAACCCCCGCCAGGCGGCATCCAGAAGCTCGATCCCGCGGGTCAGCTCCTCATCGCGCAGAAACAGCGGATTCGGCGCGCCGGACGGCAGGCTACGGGCGACCTTCGGCTCGGTCACGTTGACACTCATGGGCGCTCGATGCTACGCGCTGTCTCTTAGCACAAGGCACCCCAGAAAGGCACGTTTCATGTCTCTCGTCCCGTACGACGATCGCGACGGCTTCATCTGGATGGACGGCGTCATGATGCCGTGGCGGGACGCGAAGGTACATGTGCTGACCCACGCGCTCCACTACGCCAGCTGCGTGTTCGAGGGTGAGCGGGTCTACGACGGCCGGATCTTCAAGCTCGCCGAGCACAGCCAGCGTCTCGCCTTCTCGGCCAAGGTGATGGGCTTCCAGGTGCCCTACGATCTGGCGACGGTCGACCAGGCCTGCAAGCAGGTGGTGGCGGCCAACGGCATCGCCGACGGCTACGTGCGACCGCTCGCCTGGCGCGGCGCCGAGATGATGGGCGTGTCGGCGCAGAAGACCAGGATCCACGTCGCGATCGCGGCCTGGACCTGGCCCGCCTACTTCACCCCCGAGGCCCGGCTCAAGGGCATCCGCATGACCCGGGCCCGCTACGCCCGCCCGGCCCCCAACACGGCCCCGACCCAGAGCAAGGCGGCCGGGCTGTACATGATCTGCACCCTGTCCAAGCACGACGCCGAGGCCAAGGGCTACGACGACGCGTTGATGCTCGACTACCGCGGCTATCTGTCCGAGGGCACCGGGGCCAACCTGTTCCTGGTGATCGACGGCAAGCTGCACACCCCGATCCCCGACTGCTTCCTCAACGGCATCACCCGCCAGACCGTGATCGATCTGGCCAAGGGCCGGGGCATCGAGGTGGTCGAGCGGCACATCCAGCCGGACGAGCTCGCCAGCACGCAGGAGGTGTTCCTGACCGGCACCGCGGTCGAGGTGACGCCGGTGCGCGAGATCGACGAGCATCGCTTCCAGGTCGGCGCGATCACGCGCCAGCTGGTCGCCGACTTCGACGCGCTCACCCGCGAGAGCGCGCAGCGCCAGGCGGTCTGATCCGGCCGGCTCGAAGGGCCAGCCGCACCGGGTCAGCCGGCCGAACTCATGCCGGGCGGGACCTCGAACACCTGGCCCGGATAGATCAGGTCGGGATCGCGGATCTGCGCCTTGTTCGCGTCGTAGACCTGGACGTAGCGCATGCCGCTGCCGAACAGGCGGCGCGCGATCCGCCACAGCGAGTTGCCCGGTTGCACGATCACGTAGTCGACCTGGGTCTTGCCCTGGATCGGCGGCTGGCTGACCCGGGTGAAGGGGGTCTCCAGCCTGGCGACCGGCCGGCCCTGGGTGCCGAGCTGATCCAGGCGCAAGGTGTAGTCGCCGGGCGCCAGGTCGTGGGTCAGGACCGCGGTCCACCGGCCGCTCGGCTCGGCGACCGTCTCGGCGGCGGGCTGATTGTCGACGTAGATCCGCAGCGGCGCGCCGGGCGGCGCCTCGCCGGTCAGCCGGGTGCGGCCGCTGTCGTCGTAGTCGAGCACCAGGAGCGCCAGCTGGCCATCGCTGCTGATCCGGCCCGGCGCTTGCAGGATCCGGCCCGGTGCCCGGCCATCCTGGGTGAGCAGGACGGCCAGAGGACCGGCCGGCGCCTCCGCCAGCCTGACCTCCGCGGGCTGCGGCGGTGGCGCTTCGGCGCCGGCGACCGGCGGCGGCTGCGGCGGTGGCCCCTCGGCGACCGCGACCGGCGGCGGCTGGGGCGGCGGCGGCTCGGGGACCACGACCACCACGACCTGCTTGGCCTCGACCGCAGGCGCGCCCTCCTTGATCGCCCGCAGGGTCAGCTCCAGGCCGCCGGGAGCGAGCGGCTCGGCCGGGGTCGCAACCCACTCGCCGCGCCGGTTGGCCCGCACCCGGTCGAGCACCCGCTCGCCGGCCAAAAGCTCGACCTCGGCGCCCGGCGCCGCCCGCCCGGCGACCACCGCCCGGCCGCCGGGCTCGACCCGGACGATGTCGAAGCTCGGGCGGACCACCTCCGGCGCGCCGGCTGATGGCTCGACCGCGCTGGCGAGGTCCTTGGCGCCCTCGGGCTTGACGGCCGCAGGCTTGGGTTCCGGCTTCTCGACCTTCTGCGCGGCCACGTCCGCGGGCTCGGACGAACCGCCGAGCAGCGCCGCGAGCGCCCGCCGGATGGTATCGAGGCTCAGCGAGCGCGCCGGCGCCGGCGCCCTCGCCTCAGCGCTGGTCTCCGGCGCCGCCGGGGCGGTCGCCGGCAGCGGGCTGGCTTTGGCCACGTCGGGGGCGACCCCGGGGGTGGCCTCTGAGGCGATCTCGGGCGCGGCGGTCGGACGTTCGAGCGCGGCCGCTGGCGGCTCGCGCGACTCCGGACTCGCTGCGGACGGTCGGCGCTCCGCGGCAACCACCGGAGGTCGCCCTTGGGAGCCAGCCGACGGGGCGGTCCCGGGCGGCTCTCCCGACGGTTCGACGACCGGGGGCGCTGCCGCTTCCGGAGCGAGGGGCGCCGCTTCCGGAGTGGTGGCCGCGACCGGGCCCTCGGGCGCCGGTTGCAGCGGCGTCAGCGGCGTTGCTGGCGGCGTCACCGGCCCGGCGGCCGGTGCCAGCTCGCCGAGCCGGGTCTGATCGGGGGCGCCGGTCGCAGCCGCGGGCGGTTCTGGCTTGGCGGGTTCGGGCGCCGGCGCGCGCGCCTCGGTCTGCCCGGCGGCCGGCGGCGCGCTCGGCGCAGTGATCGCGGCGGCCGGCGGCGGGCCAGGAGGGGACTGCGGGGCTGGCGTAAGGGATGGGCTCGCCGGCTGGCCGCTGGCTTGCGCGGGCGCTGCTGGCGCGGACGCGGGCGGGCTTTGGCTGGGTTCGGCGGGCTGGGGCGCAACGGCGGGCTCGGGGCTGACCGCCGCGACCTCCGGCGCCGGAGCGGTCGCCGGCGCGGCCGGTGCGCTGACCGGCGGGGCGGCCGGACGACTTTCGGCGGTGGTGAGGGGCGCGCTCTCCGGACTGCGCGCGGCGGTGTCGGTGGCCGGCTGCAGGGCGTGCCGCAGGGGCCCATAGGCGGCCCAGCCGGCGCCGAGCGACGCCAGCGCCACGAGCAGCCAGAGGAGTGGCCGATGCGCCATGGCCGTGAACATTTCCGTAACCTTAAAGACCGAACATAAGTCCGATCGTGCGCGTTTGCAAAGCCATGGCGAGCCGCCGGGGGAGCGGCTCGCGAAGGTCCGCCGCGCAGCCGCTTCGCGGCACCCGACCATCTGGGCTACCTCCGGCGACGCCGGTTCGGCCTTGAACCCGCGGCCGGGAGACCGCAGACTGAGTCCCGTCCCGTTCCCGGAGGCCCTGAATGGCGATCAGCATCTGCGTCTTTTGTGGCTCGCAATATGGCGCCAAGCCGCGGTTTCGGGCGGCGGCGACCCGCTTTGGCGAGCTCGCGGGCGCAAGCGGCGTCCGACTGATCTACGGCGGCGGCCACGTCGGCCTGATGGGGGCGGTCGCCGATGCCACCATGGCCGCGGGCGGCGAGGTGATCGGCCTGATCCCGACCCGGCTGCTCGAGCAGGAGGTCGGCCACCGGGCGATCACCGAGCTGGTGGTCACCCGCGACATGTGCGAGCGCAAGCAGCAGATGATCGACCGCGCCGACGCTTTCGTCACCTTGCCGGGCGGGCTCGGCACCCTGGACGAGCTGCTCGAGGTGGTGACGCTGCGCCAGCTCGGCTATCACGACAAGCCGATCGTGCTCCTCAACCTCGCCGGCTACTGGGACCCGCTGATGGCCTTGATCGATCGGGTGATCGAGCAGAAATTCGCCGGCCCCAGGGTGCGCGCCCTGATCCGGGTGGTCGCCACGGTCGAGGACATCCTGCCGGCGCTCGGCGTCGGCGCGCCGGCGGCGGCCCCGCTGCGGGTCGCCAAGGCCGAGTGACCCGCCCCGCGAGGCCGGCCGAGGCGGGGCAAGTCCGGGGTCAGACGTTGAAGCGGAAGTGGATCACGTCGCCGTCCTGGACGACGTAGTTGCGGCCTTCCTGACGCAGCTTGCCGGCCTCGCGGGCGCCGCTTTCGCCGCCGGCGCGGACGTAGTCGTCGTAGGCCACGACCTCGGCGCAGATGAAGCCGCGCTTGAAGTCGCTGTGGATGGAGCCTGCGGCATCGGGCGCCCGGGTGCCGCGCGGCAGCGTCCAGGCGCGCGCCTCCTTGGGGCCGGCGGTGAGGAACGTGATCAGGCCGAGCAGCCCGTAGCCCGCCTCGATCACCCGCTCCAGCCCCGGCCGCTCGAGACCGAGCGCCGCCAGATACTCGGCGCGCTCGGCGACCGGCAGGCTCGCGAGCTCGGCCTCGATCGCGGCCGCGACCACGACGGAGGCCGCACCCTCCTGCGCCGCCCGTTCGGCAATCCGCGCGCTTTGCGCGTTGCCGGCGGCCGCGGCCGCCTCGTCGACGTTGCAGACGTACAGCAGCGGCTTGGCGGTCAGCAGCTGGAGCGTCTGCAGCAGCGGCCGGTCCTCGGCCTCGACCGGGAGCCTGCGCGCCGGACTGCCCGCCTGCATCGGCGGCAGGATCTGCTCGATCAGCGCCAGCTGGTCGCGCGCCAGCTCGTCGCCGCCGCGGGCGCGTTTGGTCAGCCCCTCGACCCGGCGCTCGAGCGCGGCAAGGTCGGCGAGCAGCAACTCGGTCTCGACCAGTTCGGCATCGCGGAGCGGATCGACGCTGCCCTCGACGTGGGCGACATCGTCGCTCTCGAAGCAGCGCACCACGTGCAGGATCGCGTCGACCTCGCGGATCGCGCCAAGGAAGCGGTTGCCGAGGCCCTCGCCGCGCGAGGCCCCGCGCGCGAGGCCCGCGATGTCGACGATCTCGAGCTGGGTCGGGACGATCTGCGCCGAGCCTGCGAGCCTGGCCACCACCTCGAGCCTCGGATCGGGCACCGGCACCCGGCCGAGGTTCGGCTCGATCGTGCAGAACGGGTAGTTGGCCGCGGCCGCCGCCGCGGTGCTGGTGATGGCGTTGAACAGGGTCGACTTGCCGACGTTCGGCAGACCGACGATGCCGCAGTTGAAACCCATGGATCGGCGCTCTCACTCAGTCTCGGGAGTCTCGTCCGGGTCCCGCTCGGGCGGCCTGCGAGCCCGCTCGACCTTCGCCCGTTCGCCCTCCGGCTTCGGCGGCCGGGTCCGGACCACGATCCGGTTCATGGCCCCGGCATCGTCCCCGGCCGCGATCAAGGGCGCCGCCTCGGCGACCGCCTCGAGCAACGGCTCGAGCCACACCCGGTCGGCGGCCGCGAAGTCGCTGAGCACATGCCCGATCACCCGCTCGCGATCGCCCGGATGGCCGATCCCGAGGCGCACCCGGCGGAAGTCCCTCGAGCCCAGCCATTCGGCGATCGAGCGCAACCCGTTGTGGCCGGCGACCCCGCCGCCCGCCTTGATCCGCACCTTGCCCGGCGCGAGGTCGATCTCGTCGTGCAGGATCACGATCCCGGCCAGCGTCAGCTTGAAGAAGCGGGCCGCCTCGGCGACCGCGCGACCGGAGAGGTTCATATAGGTCTGCGGCTTCAGCAACAGAACCCTCTCGGCGCCGAGCTGGCCTTCGGCGGCGAGGCCCGAGAAGCGGGAGCGCCAGGCCCCGAAACCGTGCGCCCGGGCGATCGCGTCGAGCGCCATGAAGCCGATGTTGTGACGATCGCGGGCGTGACGGGCGCCGGGATTGCCGAGCCCGACCAGCAGCAGCATCGAGACCGCCGGCAGAGGCCGCGCGGGCGCCTATGCGCTGGGCGTCTCGGGTTGAGGCTCGGCTTCGGTCGCGGCAGCGGCGGCCGCCGCCTCCTCGGCCGCCTCGCGGACCACGGTCGGCGCGGCGATGGTCGCGATCGTGAAGTCACGATCGGTGATCAGCGGGCGCACCCCCTCGGGCAGGACCACGTGCGAGATGTGCACGCTGTCGCCGAGGTCGAACGGCGCCAGGTCGATCGCGATCTCGGCCGGGATCGCATCGGCCGGGCAGCTCAGCTCGAGATCGCGGCGCACGATGTTCAGGACCCCGCCGCGCTTCAGCCCGGGGCAGATGTCCTCGTTGCGGAACACGACCGGCACCTCGACCGTGATCCGAGCGCCGGCCGACACCCGCACGAAATCGGCGTGGACCGGGTAGTCGGTGACCGGGTGCAGCTGGACATCGCGCGGCAGCACACGCACCAGCTCGCCGTTCACCTGCAGGCCGCAAAGCGTGTTGAAGAAATGCGGATTGCCGAGCTGACGGCGCAGCGCGCGCGCCTCCAGGGAGACCATCTCCTGGGGTTTGTCCTCGCCGTAGACCACCGCCGGCACGCGGCCGGCACGGCGCAGCGCCCGGGCCGGGCCCTTGCCCGCGAGCGCGCGGACCTCGGCCGCGAAGGTCACCAACTCGACCATGCTCTCTCGTCCCCACTCGGCCGCCGGCGGCCAGCCAACCTCATCACAAAAGTCCGCCGATCGGCGGCGGGCGCCTCAGTCGAACAGGCTCGAAACCGAGCTCTCGTCGCTGATCCGCCGGATCGCCTCGCCGATCAGCGCCGCCACCGACAGCACGCGGATCTTCTCGCTCACGCGCACCGCCTCGGTCGCCCGGATGCTGTCGGTGATCACCAGCGTCTCGAGCCGGCTGGCGCTGATCCGCGCGACCGCGCCGGCCGACAGCACGCCATGGGTCACGTAGGCCACGGCCGCGGTCGCCCCGACCTCCAGCAGCGCCTGCGCCGCATTGCAGAGCGTGCCGCCGGAATCCGCGATGTCGTCGACCAGCACGCACAGCCGATCCTCGACGTCGCCGATCACGTTGACGACCTCGGACGCCCCGGCGCGCTCGCGGCGCTTATCGATGATCGCGAGACCGACGTCAAGCCGCTTGGCGATGCCGCGGGCGCGCCCGACCCCGCCGACATCCGGCGAAACGATGATCAGGTCCTTGGGGTCGTAGCGCTGCCGCAGATCGGCGGCGATCAGGGGGGCGGCGTAGAGGTTGTCGACCGGGATGTCGAAGAAGCCCTGGATCTGGCCGGCGTGCAGGTCCATGGTCAGCACCCGGTGGGCGCCCGCGACGGTGATCAGATTGGCCACCAGCTTGGCCGAGATCGGGGTCCTGGGCCCGGGCTTGCGGTCCTGGCGGGCGTAGCCGAAGTAGGGCACGACCGCGGTGATCCGCCGGGCCGAGGCGCGCCGCAGCGCGTCGATGCAGACCAGCAGCTCCATCAGATTGTCGTTGGCCGGATACGAGGTCGACTGGATCAGGAAGACGTCCTCGCCGCGGACGTTCTCGTGGATCTCGACGAACACCTCCATGTCGGCGAAGCGCTGGACGGTGGCGTCGGTCAGCGGCTGGCCGAGAAACGCGGCGATCGCCTCGGCCAGCGGCCGGTTGCTGTTGCCGGCGAGAAGCTTCATCGAAAGCGCCCGAGTGCAGCCAAGGCCAACCCCGCGCGGACCCTACCAGCCGCGCCGGCCGAAGGCAACGGCAAGGCCCAGCCCCAAGCTCCGGGGCTGGGGCGCGTCATCCGGGTCGGACGGGAATGGTCCTGGCCAACGCCGATCGTACGCACCTGGGGACGTACGTCAGCGGTGGCGGTCGATCATGTCTTCGGCGATCCTGACGCCATGCGGTGGCGAGATCAAAAGCAGGCTGGACTCGAGGATGGGCGCGTCCCATGCCCGGTGCAAGGGCGGCCGCGCCGGCTGCGCCATCCGACCGGCGCCGCAGCCGTGGTGGCCGGCGCCGCCTTGGCCCTTTGCTTTGGCCTGAGGGATTCGCCCTCGACCTCGACGTGGGTGCGGTATCAGGTCGGCTATCAATGCTGGCGCAACGTCTACGACTGCTGGGACTTCCGCACGCAGGCCGAGGCGCAGGCGGTCTTCGAGGCCTGCGGCGGCCCTAAGAGGGACGTGCACCACCTCGACTGGGACGGCAACGGCATCGCCTGCGACGGTCTGCCCTGAGCTGAGCAGGCCCATCGCGATTCCGGTACAGCGCCTGGCACGCGCCATCGCCCGGCCCCCGGATACCCTTTGTCCTGGCGCTCTCCGCAGGGCATGACCTTCGAGCCGGCAAAATAGGCGCCAGACTCGAGCGTCGATTGTGATCAGCCTGCGCATGCCGGCTCTGGCAATCGGCATCTTTGTGCAAGCGCTATTCCGGCGCCTGAGAGCGGGCGCGGCGCGTGGGCTTTCCTAAGAACGTGAGCTTTCCTGCTGAAGAGCAGGCAAAGGTGGGCGTGTCGGGGGCCGGGCACGAGGGGTCGTGGCGGACGGCGCCGGTTGCGCTATGATTCCGTGGGCGTGACGTCTAGTTACTCGACAGGACCGGGAATCGCCATGGACGGCTCGCGCCAGAAGTTCCTCGACCAGGCGCTCGACGGCTACCGCGCCGGCGTCAGGGCGTGGAGCCGCGACGCGCTGCTGTGCGGGCTCGTCCTGCTGTTCGCGGGCGTGTTCGTGGTCGCGCCCTTCGTCGGCTGGACCGGCGAGCGGCGTCTGGTCGAGGACGAGCGCGCGCGGGTGCAGCGGGACCAGGACGGGGCGGTCGCGGCGGCGCGCGGTATCGACAGCCTGCTGGCGGCGGTCGCCCAGGCCCAGGCGGCGACCGCGACCTCGGCCAATGAGCTCGCCCGATCCCTCGCAGATCGCCTGCGCAGGTTCGCGAGCCTGGCGCGCAGCCTGCAGCCGGGCGCGGTGGCGGCCCCGCTCGAGCCGGGGTCCCTGCCGCCGCCGGGTGAGCCGCAAGCCGACGTCCCCGGCGCCGCGATGGTCCAGCAGTCCGCGCCGCCGCCCGCCCCCTTGCCGGGGCTGCCCGCGCCGCCGGATGCGACCCAGGCGGCGGCCGCGCTCCAGGACCAGTTCGGCCTGACCCCGGACGATCTCGAGCAGTTCCGAAAGGCCTTCGAGGCCGGATCGGGCTCCGACGCCTGGGCGAGCGCGTCGGCGACCAGCGAGCGTCTGTTCAAGGCCGAGATCGAGCGGACCTATGGCCTCCTGGAGCACGCGGTCGACGACCAGCTGACCAAGCTTCGCGCGACCCTCGCCAAGGGCTTGGCCGAGGTCGCGGCCGATGCCCCCGCGCTCGGCCCGGGGCTGCCGAAGGCCGACGATCTGGTGCCGACCGCGGCCGTGGTCCGCCTGCCGGCCGAGGACACCCTGTTCCGGAGCGTCGAGGGCAAGGCCGCGGCCCTTAACGAGGTCGGGCTCTACCAGGTCAAGCTCGACCTGGATGCCGCGGCGGCGCCCTTGCATGCGGCGGGCGATCAATTGGCCCAGGCCAATACGCGGCTCGCGGCGCAGCGGACCAAGCTGGAGGCGAGCAAGGCCGACATCGACCGCCAGCTGCACGACCTGGATGGCCGGCTCGCCACGATCCGCACCGAGCTCGGCGGGCTCGGCGCGCCGCTGCAGTGGCTGGCGATCGATACCGGCAGCTTCGTGCAGCTCTATCCGACCCTGCTGGCGCTCGCCGCCCTCTGGCTGGCGCTCCGCTATCGGCGCCTGGACGACCTCCGGGGGCGGCTCGAGGCCGGCTATCGCGAGCAGGGGGTCGAGGAGCGGGACATCCGGCTCGCGCTCTACCTGCCGGAAGCGGCGCTCGGCTGGCTGCACGAGCCGCCCGCGGCTCTGGCCAGCGCGCTTCGCCTGCTGCGCCCCGGACTGGCATTCGGCCTGGCGCTGGGCCTGGTCCTGGTCACGGTCTGGCTGCAGCGCGCCGGCGAGGAGCCGAGCCTCGGATGGGCCGCCTTGCCGCTGGCGCTCGGCCTCGCGGCTTGCGCCCTGATCCTGGCCGAGCGCCGCCACCCGGCCGGCCAGCTCACCTGAGGATCAGCTCGAGCGAAGCCTTGGAGAGCGGCTCGGGTCCGCCCTCGGTGACCAGCGAGGTGCGCCCGAGGGTCATCGCCAGCCCGGCCTCGCTGTCCATCAGGATCATGTGCAGGAAAAACACCATGCCCGGGCCGATCTCGACCGGGTTGGCGGCGAAGAACATCGGCCAGTCCATCCAGCAGGGCGCGTACACCGTGCCGAGCGAATAGCCGCAGGCGTTGAAGCGGTGCGCGCGCATGCCGTGGGCGTCGAGCACCCGGGCGTGGGCATCGAACACCAGGCCCATGGGCGTGCCGGGCACGAGCTTCGCCTCGCAGGCGAGCAGCGCCTCGCGGCAGGCGGCGTGCATCGCGAGCTGGCGGGGCGCCGGCGCGCCGACCACGAGGGTGCGCATCAGGCAGGCGTGGTACTGGCGCCAGACACCAGCGAACTCGAGGGTCAGCTGGTCCACGGGCGCGAGCTTGCGGCGTCCGGACTTGTAGCGGCAGAGCAGCGCATCGCGGCCGGAGCCGATGATGAACGGGTTGCCCGGGTAGTCGCCGCCGCCCCGCAACACCGCCCCCTGCATGTCCGCGAGGATGTCGCCCTCGTCGGCGCCCGCTCGGGTCGCTGTGATCGCCGCCTCGAGGGCGGCATCGGCGAGCTCCGCGGCCCGGCGGACGCACGCGAGCTCGGCCGGCGATTTGATCAGGCGCAGCCGGTCGACCAGATCCGACGCGTCGACGGCTGCGGCAAAACCGTCGAGCGCGGCATCGACCCGCCTGCCGTTGGCGGCGGTGAGGCCATAACTGTCGTATTCGACCCCCAGGCGCTTGCCCGCCAGGCGCTTGTCCGCGAGCAGGTCGCACAGCTGCCCGGCCGGGTCGCTGTCCGCCCGGTCGACCCAGATCCGGATCTCCTCGAGCAGCGAGGTGTGCTGCGCCTGGCGCAGATCCGGCGTCCGCGTCAGCAGCACCAGATCGCCATCCGCCCGCAGCACCAGGCACTGGAAGAAGCAGTAGCCGAAACTGTCGTAGCCCGACAGCCAGTACATGCTCTCCTGCTTGAACATCAGGAGCGCATCCAACCCGCGCGCGGCCATCGCCTCGAGGGTCCGTCGCCTCCGGTCGAGGAATTCTTCGCGGGCGAAGTGCAGCGCCATGAGCGGGTTCCCATGCTTCTCAACGGAAAACTAGCCCGATGGGCTCTCGAGAGTTGATGGCCGGGCACGGGGCGCATGCGACCTGATCAGCGCAGCCTCTGCGCCACGGTCATGGAATGATGGTCCTGCATCGACCCGATCCCCAGCCAATTGGCGCTCTGGTCGCGTCGCAGACGACGCGCCGCGCGCCGCGGCTGCGCTTCAGGCGATGGGGCTGTCGATCTCCGACGCCATCTCAGGCGCGTTCGTAGGGAGTCGCGACCCCGTCGCTCCCCTCGCGTGAGCTGGCCGGAACCGAGAGGGAGTGTGTACCAACGTCCGACCTGAAGGCCATTCGGCCGCTGAAGGGTCCAGGCTCGTCCCCGACTCCGTGCCTCAGGCTTGCGTCGCAGGCAACCTGTAGCCACATTCAGGCTACACTGAGGAGACTGCGATGCCCGCCGATACCGTCGTTCGCGCGCGGATCGACACCGCCACCAAGAAGCGTGCCGCGGCGGCGCTCCAGGCTATGGGGCTTTCGATCTCGGACGCCATCCGCCTGTTGATGCTGCGCGTCGCCGACGAGCAGCGCCTGCCGTTCGAGCTCAAGGTGCCAAACGCCGCCACCCGCCGTGCCATGGCCGAGCTGGAGCAGGGTAAGGGCAAGCGGTTCGCCTCCGCCGACGCGTTGTTCGAGGACCTGGACATCTAAGGTGCGGGTTCCGGTCCGCTCCGGGCAATTCCGCCGCGATGTGAAACGTGCCAAGCGCTCCGCAGCAAGGACATGAGCAAGCTGCGCGAGTTCATCTCGTCGTTCCTGGCCGAGGACGCTTTGCCGGAGCGGTACCAGGATCATTCGCTGAAGGGCGGCACGCGCTGCTTCCCGACGTCGATGCGCGCTGGTCAAAACGTGGTCGTTCACCTGCTCTTAGGCCGTCGTGTCGAGCCAGTCGCCGGGTTTGATCGGGATCACGCGGCTCTCGCCGTTGGCCGGCTCGGGCTGGGCGCGCGGGGCCTTGGCGACCGCGACCAGGGCCGGGCGGAGCAGGCGGTCGGCGATCACGTAGCCCGGCTGCATGACCTGGGCGACCGTGCCCGGCGCAAAGTCGGCGGTCTCGAGCTCGAGCATCGCCTGATGGCGGTTGTGGTCGAACTTCTCGCCGAGCTCGGGCACCACCTTGGCGATCTGGTGACGCTCGAAGGCGGCGTGCAGGCTCTTCTCGGTCAGCGCCACGCCGTCGACCAGGCTGCGGGCGAGCTCGCTCTGCTCGCGGGCATGCGGCGGGATGCTGGCGAGCGCCCGGTTCAAATTGTCGGCGACCTCGAGCAGCTCGCGGGCAAAGCCGGTGATCGCATATTTGTGCGCCTCCTCGACCTCGCGCGCGGCCCGGCGACGCAGGTTCTCGGTCTCGGCGAGCGCGCGCAGCAGCCGCTCCTTGGTCGCCGCCAGCTCGGCTGCGAGCTCGGCCTCGCCGGCCGCGGGCTGGGGCTCGGCGGCCGGCTCGCGCCCAGCCGCGGCTTCGGGCCGATCCTGATCGGTCGCCGGCTCGGCGCTCTCGGCGCCGGCCGCCGCGGCTGCTTCCCGCCCGTCGAAGTCCTCGGAGTGTCTTTGATTCATCGCCTCAACTCTTGGTCTGAACTGCCCAGCAGGCGCGAGACCACCCGGGCGGTGTAATCCACCATCGGGATGATGCGCGCGTAGTTCATGCGGATCGGCCCGATCACGCCGATCGCGCCGACGATTCTGGCCGGTCCCGCGTTCGCCTTGTCGCCGACCGTATAGGGTGCGGCCACGACCGAGCAGCCGGTCATGGCGAACAGGTCGTTCTCGGCGCCAAGGAAGATCTGCACGCCCTGCGCCCGCTGCACCAGCTCGATCAGGCGGATCAGGTTGCTCTTGGTCTCCAGCAGGTCGAACAGGACGCGGATCCGCTCCAGCTCGGCGAGGTTGGTGACGTCGTCCAGGAGCTTGGCCTGACCGCGCACGATCAGCACGCCGTGGTCGGCCGACTGCTCGCCGGCCCAGGTCACGAGCCCGGCCTCGACCACCTTGCTGGTCAGCGCGTCGAGCTCGCTGCGGCGCTCGGCGATCTCGCGCTCGATGATCTCGCGGGCCTCGGCGAACGAGCGGCCGGTCAGGCGCGCGGTCAGATAATTGCCGGCCTCGACCAGGCTCGAGGCGCCGATCCCGACCGGGACCTCGATCAGCCGGTTCTCGACCATGCCGTTGCTGGCGACCACGACCACCAGGGCGCGGCCGGGGCTGAGCGGGATGAACTCGATCTGCCGGAAGGGGTGCTCGCCCTTGGGCGCCAGCACCAGGCCGGCATAGTGCGACAGCCCGGCGAGCGCGCCGCTGGCATCGCTCAGCATCGCCTCGACGCTGCGCCCGGAGCCGGCGCACCGGGCGTCGATGCCGGCCCGGTCCTCCTCGCTCAGATTGCCGATCTCGAGCAGGCCATCGACATACATGCGAAAGCCGAGGTCGGTCGGCACCCGCCCGGCCGAGGTGTGCGGCGCGAACAACAGACCGGCGTCCTCGAGATCGGCCATGATGTTGCGGATGGTCGCCGGCGACAGGTGCTGATCCGGCCGGCGCGCGATGGTCCGCGAACCGATCGGCTCGCCGGTCTCGACGTAGGTATCGACGATCTGGCGGAAGATCTGCTTGGAGCGTTCGCTGAGCGCGGTGATCATCAGTCGATCCGACCTGGCTCCCTCCCTCGCGTGCGCGGGTGGCTGGTCCGTCTCGGGTCCTCGGATCGCTGGTATGTAAGGTGGCGGCGGGAGGGCGTCAACGCGCCGCCGCCAGCTTGCCGGGCGCCGCGCAAGCGCGTCGCTTCAGACGCCAACGGCGGCCCGGTCGGGCCGCCGCGCGTCGGGGCGTCGCGCGCGGCGCCGGGCTCAGGGCCCAGGCCGCGCGGCTGCGGGCATTACGCAGCCTTGGCCAGCGACTTCAGGTCGTCGATGTTGGCCATCACGCACTTGGTCAGGACGTCGACCGCCTCGCTCTGGGCCTTCATCGCGATCTCGGTCAGCTCCTTGGCGCTGTTGACCGCCGACTCGTAGGTCGACTTGGCGGTCGCGATCTGGTCGGCCGGCTTGAACTCGACCGGCTTGCCGGCGAGCGCGCCCTGGCTCGCGGCCAGCCACTGGTCGACCGAGGACTGCATCAGCTCGCTGTGGCGCTGGGTGATCGCCTTGACGCCGTCAACGACGATCTGACTGGCGCTCGCGAAGGCATCGAGATTGCGCTGCTGGGCGGCGATCAGCCGGTCGGCATCGAGCATCGGAATCGGCAGGGGCTTGAAGGGGGTCTTGGCGGCCATGGCTCTCTCCTCGTCCGCTCATGTTGCACTGCACAATGAGCCATATGGGGCAGCCCTGCGGGAGGTTCAAGAAAAAAATGGTGCGTTGCAGCAAAAAAATTCACGACCCCCACGATGACCCCTGACCGAGCGGCGGAGGCGCCGGCCGGAGCGCCGATTGGATTGGTCCAGGGGGGCCAAACCGGATAGGCTGTAGGCCGGATCATGGCGCCTGTGTCGATCAGAGAGAGCCAAGTGGCCAAAGCTGAGATCGCCTCCCCGATCGCGGTCGGGCGTGCCGAGGCGTTGCTGCTCGGCGGGCTGTTCGAGCGCCTGCCGGTCGTCACCGGCCTCAATCTTGCCGTTGCCCTGGGCACCGCGACGGTGTTCGTCGGCCACCAGCGGCCGCTCGTGCTCGCAGGCTGGCTGCTTGCGATGCTGCTGACCTTGGCGCTGCGTCTCTGGTCCTGGCGAGCCTTCCGGGGCGCGCCGGCGGATGTCGCCACGGCGCCGGTCTGGGCCCGGCGCTTCACCTTGGGCGCGGCCGCGACCGGCGCCGCGTGGGGCTTGGCCGGGGTTCTGCTCTACGCGCCGGGGTTGTGGCCCGCGCAGGTCTTTCTGCCGTTCGTCATGGCCGGCATGGTCGGCGGCTCGGTCACCGCGCTCACCGGCCACATGCCGGCCTACATCGCGTTCTCGGTCTGCACTCTGGTGCCCTACGCCGTGCGTTTGGTCCTGGAGGGCGATCAGCCGCATCTGGTGATGGCGACCCTGGTGGTTCTCTACCTGGCGGGGATGGCCGTGCTTGGCCGGTCGGTCAACGCGTCGCTGGTCGCCTCGGTCCGCCTGGCGGTCGAGAATCAGGACCTGGTGACCGCTCTCAGCGAAAAGTCCGGCCAGCTCGAGGCGACCTTCGAGCACGTCCATCAAGGGGTGGCCGTGTTCGAGCGCGACGGCCGGCTCGCGACCTGGAACGCGCGCCATCGGGAGCTGCATGGCTATCCGCCCGAGCTCTATCGCCGGGGCACGCCGCTCAGCGATTTTCTGCGCCATGATCTGGCGCGGGGCGGCGAGTTCGGCCCCGCCGTCGATGAGCGGCTGCGGCTGTCGGGCCGGCGGCCGGCGCCCGCCCGCTTCGAGCAGCCGGGCGCCGAGCAGCGGTTCCTCGAGGTCGAGCGCAGCCCGATGCCGGGCGGCGGCTTCGTCAGTACCTCGACCGACATCACCGAACGCAAGCGGACCGAAGCCCGCATGCTGCACCTTGCCCAGCACGACTCGCTCACCGGCCTGCCCAACCGGCTGCTCTTTCAAGATCGCCTGCGTCAGGCGATGGCGCGCTGCCGGCGCGACCGCAGCCTGCTGGCGGTCGTCCTGGTCGACCTGGACAAGTTCAAGGAGGTCAACGACGCCTTCGGCCACCGGATCGGCGACGACGTGCTCAACCAGGTCGGCGAGCGCATGCGCGCGGCCTTGCGCGAGAGCGATACGGTGGCCCGGATCGGCGGCGACGAGTTCGCACTGGTGCTGTCCGATCTGCCCGATGCCGAGGCGGCGGCCCTGATCGCCGACAAGATCTCGAGCCAGCTCGATCGTCCCTTCGGGCTCGCCGCCGGCGTCTGGCAGCCGCGCGCGAGCCTCGGGATCGCCCTGTTCCCAACCGACGGCCAGAGCCCCGAGGCGCTCCTGCAGAATGCCGATCTGGCGATGTATCGGGCCAAGGCCGCGGGCGGCGGCTGCCAGCGCTTCGGCACCAAGATCAAGCACGACTTCGACCAGCTGCAGAGCCTCAAGCGCGATCTCGCCCGCGCCATCTCCCGCGGCCAGCTCAGGCTCGAATATCAGCCGCAGCTGGACCTCCAGCCCGAGCACGTCGGCGCGATCGAGGCGCTGCTGCGCTGGCACCACCCGGAGTTCGGCGCGGTCGACCCCGAGACCCTGATCAAACTCGCGGAGTCGAGCGGCCAGATCGCCACCATCGGCGAGTGGGCGCTGACCGAGGCCTGTCGGGTCGCCGTCGAGTGGCCGGGCGGGGAGCGGCCGGTGCGGGTCGCGGTCAACGTCGCGGCCAGCCAGCTCAGCCAGCCGGATCTGGTGACCCAGGTCGCTCGCATCCTCGACGACAGCGGCTTGCCGGCCGGGCGCCTCGAGCTGGAGCTGACCGAAAGCAGCATGCTCCACGAGGTCGAGCGCGTCCAGACCACCCTCGAAGCCCTGCGTCGCATGGGCGTGACCCTGGCGCTCGACGACTTCGGCACCGGCTACGCCAGCCTCACGCACCTCAAGCGCTTCCCGCTCGACATCTTGAAGATCGACCGCTCGTTCGTGGCCGGCCTCGCCGCGCCGCCGGACGCGGCGATCGTGCGCTCGCTGATCGAGCTCGGTCACCGCCTGGGGCTGCGTGTGGTCGCCGAGGGCGTCGAGACCGAGGCCCAGGTCGCGGCGCTGCGCGCCCTGGGCTGCGATGCGGTCCAGGGCCACGGGGTCGCACGCCCTTTGAGCGCGACCGAGATCGGCCGTTGGCTGACCGCGCACCGCGCTGCGCCCGGGAAGCTGGAGTCGACGTGACCGGGCATGGGGCCCTCGGGCCCGAGCGTGACCGGTCCGGCGGACCGCGCGCCGCTTCCGCGCGCGGCGGTGGCGTCGCCGCCGGCCGAGGCTTGACCTTTGTTCGGGCGGCTTCTAGGTAACCGCTGGCGCCGGGTGGCCGGCGCGCTCGATCCTGAGACCGTGACGGAGACTTCTTGCGATGGCGCGACGGTGCGAGCTGACCGGCAAGGGCGTGTTGACGGGCAACAACGTCAGCCACGCCAACAACAAGACCAGGCGGCGCTTTCTGCCCAATCTGCGCCGGCAGCGGCTGTACAGCGAGACCCTCCGTGAGAGCGTCCGGCTGCGCATCACCGCCCACGCGCTGCGCACGGTCGAGCACCGCGGCGGGCTCGACGGCTTCCTGCTGGCGAGCAGCGACAGCGAGCTCTCGGGTGAGCTGCGCCGCTTCAAGCGCCGGCTGGTCGCGGCCCGCGCGACCCCCGAGAGCGCGCCGGCCGAAGCGGTCTAGGCGCCGGCGGCCGGCGCGCCGCGCGGCTCCGGGGTGTTCGGGTCAGGCAGCGAGAACTGCAGCAGCAGGGTCCGCTGCAGGGCGATGAAATTGTCGTCCGACACCAGGTAGAGCAGGACCCGCCCGTCCGGACCGCGCCGGACCGCGATGCCTTCGAAATTCTCGCCGACCAGCGGCGGGCGCAGCTCGGCGAGCACTTGGCCGACCAGGCGCGCGCCGGGCCGGACGGCGGCTGCCGACAAGGTCACGATCCGGCTCTCGAAGCCGCGCAGCAGCGAGAAACTGCGCTCGACCACGTAAATCGTGTCGTCCAGGCGGTCGGCGCCGGTCGGCACGAAGCCGCGGCTCGCGACGTAGCCGAGCGCCTGGATCTGATCGCCCGCGATCCGCCAGGCGGCGAGGTCGCCATCGGCGGTCAGCACGCCGCCTTCGACCAGCGCCAGCAGCGCGCCGTCGGGCAGCAAGGTCAGCGCCTCGAGGCCGGTGTTGCTCGGGCGCGCGAGGGCTGCTGGCGTCGGCAGCGGACGCGCGGGGCCGCTCGGATCGTCCTGCGCCACGCGGCGCAGGCGATGCACGCCCTCGTAGGCGATCACGAGGCCGCCGGCGCCGTCGTCCGCCAGTTCCTCGGCATCGCTTCCCCGCGGATCCCCTGGGGCGCGCCCAGGCGCGATCGCCTGCCAGCCGCTGAAGCCGGTCAGCCGGCCGTCGGGGCCGTGCGCGAGGTCGGCGCGCCAGAGCGTGCCATGGTCGCTGATGGCGAGCAGCCGGCCGCCATCCGGCGCCAGCCACAGCCCGGACAGGCCGCCAAAGCGCGGGTCGGCCGAGCCGAGCACGAAGCCCGCCTCGAAGTGCAGCGGCCCGAGCTTCGCGCGGTCGGCGGGCTGACCGCCGAGGGTCATCGGGCTGGCCTGAACCGCGGGCGGGCCCGCGGCCTTGCTCGCCGGGGCGCAGCCGCCGAGTGCCAGCGCCGCCAGCAGGGCGGGCACCAGCGCGCCGCACCCGGCCGGCCGGTCACGTTGGCGCGACCGGGATGTGGCGGAGGCTGGACGACACCACCACCACCCGGCATAGCTGGCCCGCAAAAGACAGGTTCTAGCGGAGGATGGCATGCTGCAACGACGTCGTTTCATCCAGGGCGTTGGCGCCACGGGCCTGGCGCCGCTCGCGGTCGTCCTGGCCAATCCGGAGCTCGCCGCCGCCGCGGCGGCGACCCTTGAGACCGTGCAGACGCAGACCTCGCACGGCACGGTGCGCGCGGCCCTCGCCCGTCCGGCCGAGCGCCCGGCGCCGGCCGTGCTCCTGATCCACGAGTGGTGGGGCCTGAACGATCAGATCAAGTCGGTCGCCGCCGACTTCGCCGCCCAGGGCTATCTGGGCCTGGCGATCGACCTCTACGACGGCCAGGTCGCGACCACGCCGGACCAGGCGCAGGCGCTGACCAAGACGGTCGACCCGAAGATCGCGACCGACACCCTGGTGACCTGGGCGCGCTGGCTGAAGAGCAATCCCGACTCGACCGGCAGGCTCGGCGTGATCGGCTGGTGCTTCGGCGGCGGCTGGTCGCTCGCGCTCTCGCTCGCCGAGCCGGTCGATGCGACCGTGATCTACTACGGCCGCTGCACCCAGTCGGCGGCCGAGCTCGCGGCCCTCAAAGGTCCGGTGCTCGGGCACTTTGGCACCCAGGACAAGTTCATCACGGTGGCCATGGTCGAGGGCTTCAAGAAGGCGCTGGCCGAAGCCGGCAAGCCGGCCGAGATCTATTTCTACGACGCCAATCACGCGTTCGCCAATCCGACCGGGGCGAGCTATGACCAGGCGGATGCGGCGCTCGCCTGGTCGCGCACGACCGCGTTCCTGGCCAAGCAGCTCCAGGGCTGAGGCCGCCGCCCGGCTACCGGGTGCGCAAGCAAAAGGCCCGCGAGCATGCTCGCGGGCCTTTACGCCGATGCCACGTCGGGGAACGACGTCAGTTACGGGACGAGCCGAACAGCTGGAGCAGCATGACGAACATGTTGATGAAGTCGAGGTACAGGCTCAACGCGCCCATGATCGCCTTGCGCGCGACCACATCGGAGCTGTCGAGCTCGTAGTACACTTCCTTGATCCGCTGGGTGTCGAAGGCGGTCAGCCCGGTGAACACCAGGACGCCGATCACGCTGATCGCGAAGTGCAGCGCCGAGCTCGCCATGAACAGGTTGACCACGCTCGCGATGATGATCCCGATCAGGCCCATGAACAGGAATGAGCCCCAGGCCGAGAGATCGCGCTTGGTGGTGTAACCGTAGATGCTCATCGCGCCGAACATGCCGGCGGTGATGAAGAACACGCGCGCGATGCTGGCGCCGGTGAACACCAGGAAGATGCTCGCCATGGACAGGCCCATGACCGCCGCGAACGCCCAGAAGGTCATCTGGGCGGCGCCGACGCTCATCGTGCGGATCTTGGCGCCGAGGAAGAACACGAAGCCGAGCGGTGCCAGCATCACCACCCACTTCAGCGGGGTCGTGAAGATCGGCGTGTAGAGCGCCGGGCTCGACGCCACCAGGAACGCGATCAGGCCGGTGATCGCCAGCCCCAGGCCCATGTAATTGTAGACGGACAGCATATACCTGCGCAGGCCTTCGTCGACGCGATCGACGGCGACCTGGCCCGTGACGACACGGGGATCGGGACCGAATGCCATCGGGGTGCTTCCTTTCTCTTCTCCAACCACGGGCGGCCCCCCAAGTCGCGGAGCGGGCAGCGGCGCACGCGTTTCGATGATATGGTATCCGGGCCATCGGGTTCAAGCGCCATGCCGCGGCGCCGGCGGATCTCCGCTCGACCCCACTGGGGCCACAGAATGGGCCGGTTCCGTGCCGTTCGCGACCTTGACATCCGGGATCTTGACATCGGCGGGGCGCACGTCGGGGCCTGACCTCGACGCCGGGCGCCGCCGCCCGCGGCCGGCCTCGGCGCGGCAGCACAAAAACTCCTCGAGGTTTGTGAGCTCGCTCACCAAGCGCCCCGCGGTGTTCATGGCTTGCTATCCCGAACCGCATGCCCAGGCCAGGGCCACGCGTCCGGCCGAGGCGCGGCAGCAGGAGACCTCGTCATGGCCACGGGCGCCCGATCGAAGGCTCGCTACGCCCGGCGGATCAGGCTTGGCGGCCGGGCCGCGCAGCTGATCGGACCGCTCGCCTTCAGCATGCTGGTGCTGCTGGGCGGGATCCTGGTGAGCCCGCCCGCGGACCTGGCCCAGCTCTGCGGCGATCGCGGCGAGATCCTGAACCGGCTGGAGCAGGGCCAGTGTCCGCCGCCGGCATCGTGCGCGGCAACCCGGTCTCGTCCGAAGGCCGCCGGACCCTGCCCGTCGCCTGTCCCAAGCGCTCGCCTGGAACCCGAGACCGGCCACCGGGGTCGATCCGGTCCGGCGAGAGTGATCGCGATCGACAAGGCCTGGGGGACGCCGCCGCCGACGGGGCAGCCGGTCTGATCGCCGCCACCGGGAACAGAACCGGCCCTTCCCGAGTTGCTATCGGTAGCTACGGCCGGCTGGGCCGGCCGACTTGGGACGGAGGACGATGGCATGATCACCCGGGTCACGGCGCAAGGTCTGGGCACCTGCGTCGCGCTGGCGCTGCTCGGCAGCAGTCTGATGAGCCCGGCCGCGCAGGCCGCGCCCTTGTGCGGCGATCGCGACCAAATCCTGCAGCAGCTCGCCCAGCTGCATCACGAGAAGCCGAGCGCGCTCGGCCTGTCCGCTGACGGTGGCGTGCTCGAGGTCCTGGTCTCGCCCGAGGGCGGCTGGACGATCCTGGTCACCTACCCGAAACGCTCACTTGGGACCTGCGTGGTCGCGGTCGGCCAGGCCTGGGAGGCGCTGCAAGCGCTCGGTCAGCCGGCGTGAGACGGCGCGCCGCGCTCGCTGCCGATCAGCCAGACCCTCCCCGCTGCTCGATGGTCAACACGAACCGCGAGCGCGGCGCCAACCCATTGGCGTCAGAGGCAGGCTCTCACGGCTCGAGCTCGCTGTCCCAGTAGAGGAAGTCGCGCCAGCTCACATGCAGGAAGTTGGGCGGGAACGCCCGGCCGCGCTCCTGCAGCTGGAAGGTGGTCGGCACGTTCGGGCTGGTCAGCGGCCGCATGTGGCACTCGCGCGGCAGGCGGCTGCCCTTGGCGAGATTGCAGCGCGTGCAGGCGGTGACCACGTTGTCCCAGCTGGTGCGGCCGCCGCGCGAGCGTGGCACCACGTGATCGAAGGTCAGCTCCGGCGCCTGGCGCGTATGGCCGCAGTACTGGCAGGTGAAGCCATCGCGCAGGAACACGTTGAAGCGCGTGAACGGCGGCCGCCGGTTCTGCGGGATGTACTGCTTGAGCGCGACCACGCTCGGCAGGCGGAACACCGAGGACGGCGAGCGGATCACGCGATCGTAATGCGACAGCACCGCGACCCGGTCGAGGAAGATCGCCTTGATCGTCTCCTGCCAATGCCAAGTCGAGAGCGGGAAATAGCTCAGCGGCCGATAGTCGGCATTGAGCACCAGCGCCGGGCAAGCCTCAAGCGGCGGCAATCTCTGCGCTTCCATCGACCTCATGCGACTTGGCCTGTCGGTGGCTCAGCTGTTCGCCTCGGCAACGCATCCGGGACCGCCAGAGGGTACCGGGCGGCCCTAGGGCTAGACGATCATCTTGACGGTTTCAAGACCTGGTCCAAGCCGCCCCATCCGGGGTAAGCTAGTTGGTTGGCCACGGGCGACCGGTCAAGGCCGCGGCCCGAGCGGCGGAAGATGAGATGCCAGGACCCCGATCCGCAGCCGATCGAGTGGCGCCGAAGGTCGCCCGCCGCGCCAGCCAGCCCACGATCCCGGCCGCGGAGCGCCCCTGGCACCATACCGCGGACGGCTTTCGCAACCCGCCCGGCAGCCCCGCCCGGGGCGGCGATCCCGGCGAATGGCGCAGCTTTTTCTGGCGCCGGTTCACCGACCGGAGCGCGGTCGCCCTGCCGGACGGCCACGTCCTGCCGGTGGCCGAGGCGGTCGATGGCGTCTTCAACCGGCAAAGCGACCGCGACCGTCTGACCTGGCTCGGCCACGCGAGCTTCCTTTTGCGCCTGGATGGCCGCACGATCCTGACCGATCCCTATCTCAGCGACCACGCGTCGCCGCTGCCGCCGCTCGGGCCGAAGCGGTTCGCGCCGCCCGGCCTGCCCGTGCAGCGCCTGCCCCCGATCGATCTTCTGCTGCTGTCGCACAGCCACTACGACCATCTGGACCTGCCGACGGTCGGGGCGCTGGCCGGCAAGGAGCGGACCCTGGTCGTGGTGCCGCTCGGCCTCGGCCGCTATTTCCGGGAGCGCGGCTACCCCGAGGTCGAAGAGCTCGACTGGTACCAGGAGCTGACCCAGGGCGAACTCAAGGTCACGGCCCTGCCGGCGATCCATTTCTCCAGGCGCACCTTCTTTGACCGCAACCGCACGCTCTGGACCGGCTACGCCCTCCAGGGCCGCAGCCGGCGGGTCTATTTCGCGGGCGATACCGCCTACGGAGCGGTGTTCCCGGAGATCGGCCGGCAGCAGGCGCCGTTCGATCTGGCGCTGCTGCCGATCGGCGCCTACGAGCCGAGGCCGCTGATGCAGGGTTCGCACGCGACCCCTGAGGAAGCGCTCCAGATCGCGCGCGATCTGCGCGCGCGGCGCCTGGTCGGCATGCATTGGGGGACCATCCGCCTGACCGACGAGCCGCCGTTCGAGCCGCCGGTGCGCTTTCGCGCGGCCGCGGCGGCCGCCGGCTACGGCGAGCACGATGCCTGGGTGATGCGGATCGGCGAGACCCGCGCGCTCTAGTCTAGGCTTTTGGCCTGAGCGCGGCGGCGCGGCGCGCCTCGAGGCGCGCGACCTGGCCGGCGACCACCCGGACCTTGCGCGGGGCCGCGAGCCAGATGCAGGCGATCGAGAACAGGCAGAGCGCGATCGCGAGCCAGAACGCCGGGGCATAGCTGTGGACCCGGTCATAGACCCGGCCGGCGACCCAGGGCCCGGTCGCGGCGCCCAGGATCGAGGCGCTGCTGAGGGTGCCGAAGATGGTGCCGAAGTGCGGGCCCTGGAACAGCTCCGCCGGAATCGCGCCGTAGACCGTGGCGAGGCCGTAGCCGAGCAGACCCTGCGCGCCGACCATGGCATAGAGCAGGAACCGGCTCGGATGGGCGGGCAGGGCGAGCAGGCAGAGATAGCAGAGGACGAAGCCGAGCGCCGCCACGGTCCAGGCCCACTCGCGCCCGAGCCGGTCCGAGAGATGGCCGATCCCGATCTGGCCGACCACGCCCGCGAGCCCGACCAGGCCGAGCGCGAACGCGGCGAGTTCGGGCCGGAAGCCGATCTCGACCAGATATCGGGTCTGGTGGACCTGGACTGCGTACCAGGCGAACAGACCGCTGTAGAATGCCAGGAACAGCCACCAGAAGCGGACCGTCCGCATCGCCCGCGCGAGCGTCCAGTTGATCCTCGCCCAGGCCTGATCGACGACATTCGCGCCGGCGCACGCCGGGGTCGGCGAGGCCGGATGCCCCGGATCGCCGTCGGGCACCAGGCCCAGGTCCTCCGGCCGCCCGCGCTGGAGCAGAAGGTTCAGCGGCAGCAGCACCGCGAGCAGCAGGCCAGCGAGGGCGAAGCAGGCGCTGCGCCAGCCCGCCGCCCCGATCAGGCTCTGCAGCCAGGGCAGCAGGAGGATCGCGCCGATGCCGACGCCCGAGAACGCGATGCCGCTCGCGAGCCCGCGCCGGCGCACGAACCAGTGCGGCAGGAACACCGAGTGACCAATGTAGCTGACGAACACGCTGCCGCCGATCACCAGCACGCCGAGGCTGAGATCGAACTGCCAGGGGCGGCTCGCCCCGGTCGCCAGGACCAGACCGCCGGCCTCCATCAAAACCCCGAACGGGATCACCAGCCGCGGGCCGAACCGGTCCATGGCCATGCCGATGAACGGCGTCGACAGCGCCGAGGCGAGGAAGCCGATCGAGAAGGCGCCGGCGATCGTCGCCCGGTCCCAGCCGAACTCGTCCAGGATCGGCGGGAACAACAGGGAAAACGCGGTCCGGGCGTTGACCCCGATCGCCATCGTGACGAACGCCACCGCCACCACCACCCAGCCGTAGAAGAAGGGCAGCCGCGCCAGGCGCGAACTGGGGGGCGGCGGAACGGGGCGCGGACGCGAGGACGGCGCAAGGTCGGCCATGAGCGGAGCCTGCCGGTGGGTGGGTCAGGCCGCGGCCGCCGGCGGCGGCCCAGCTCCGATCATGTCGTGGCCAGCCCGGCGCAGGCGGCGAGCACCGCCGATCCTTGGAGCGCGCGGGCGAGGCGGGCGGCGAACGGCGCCAGCGCCACCGCGCGCGGGCGGCCGCCGGCGAACAGCTCGCCGAGCCGCGCCAGATAGTCCCGGTCGCCCTCGGTCCAATAGGCAAGCACCAGCTGGGTTGCCTTGGACTTGAACGCCGGCAGGGTGTTGTAGTCGGCGCCGGGCGGACCATCGCGGCCCGGCAGCAGGCGGTGCGCGCCGAGCCGGCCCAGGAAGACGTAGAACGCATCCGCGGGCGGCAGGAACCGAAGCTCTGGCCGGATGCCGCGCACGGGCTCGGTGATATCGTCGGCCGCGAGCCAGGGCGGGTCCAGGCCCTCGATCAGATAGCCGGCGGTCTTGGGGCTCATGAAGGCCACCGCCCGCCGCTGAACGCGGCCCGGTCGATGGGGATAGAGCTCGTTCGAGCGCCTTGCGACGTCGATCGCGATCCGGCCATCCGGCGGCAGCACGAGGCTGCCCGGGCCGTCCTGGTCGGCCAGCACATAGGTCCGCTCATAGTTGTGCTGCTGGAAGGTGACCGCAAACGGCGCCAGCTCCTTGCCGTCCACCTTGCCGTTGGGGGCGAGCGCCAGGGTCAGCGCCGTGTAGTGATCGAGCTGATGCCAGTCGTCGAGATCGGCGACCAGCTCGAGAGGAATCGTCTGCCAGTCGGACATGCCCGCGGGCAGGCCGGAATGGCGGAACACCAGGTTGTAGGTGAGGAAGGTCACCGGCAGCGGGGCCGCGCAGCCCGGCAGCTCGAGGTCGGCGCGATCGACCCGGCCATAGATCACCGGCCTCGGCGCCGCGCCGCTGGGGATGTGCACGAACACCACCGTCGGATCCTGCTTATGGGCGTTCAGCAGCTCAGGGGTCACCGCCGCCGAGATCAGCCGGCCCGCACCATCGAAGAGCTGCCCCTCGGCGACATAGTCGCGGTAGAAGTCGATCGGCCCTTCATTGCCGGCCGGCAGGAACACCCGCGGCCGGTAGCGCGCGAGCAGCGCCTGCTCGGCTGCGGTCGGCAGCTCGGCGCTCGGCGGATGCGCGGCATACCACTCGGCAAAGCCCGGATATTGCGAAAAGTTGCCGTCCTTGGCGCCACAGGCGGTCAGGATCAGCACCGCGGCGATCCGCAACCACAACCACCCGCGCCGCCACGCCATCAGCCGCGGCCGCGGTAGGGCGCCACACCCTGGTCGGGCAGCCAGAGGTCGGCCGGCGGCGCGCCCGACTGGTAGAAGACGTCGATCGGCAGGCCGCCCCGCGGGTACCAGTAGCCGCCGATCCGCAGCCACGTCGGCATCAGCACCTCTTCCAGGCGCGTGGCGATCGCGAGCGTGCAGTCTTCGTGGAACGCGCCGTGATTGCGGAAGGCGCCGAGGAACAGCTTCAGCGATTTGCTCTCGATCAGCAGTGCCTTGGGCACGTAGTCGATCACCAGGTGGGCGAAGTCGGGCTGGCCCGTGACCGGGCAGAGGCACGTGAACTCGGGGCAGGTGAAGCGGACCAGATAGGCCCGGTCCGGATGCGGGTTGGCCACCGTCTCGAGCCGCGCGTCATCGGGTGACGCCGGCAGCTCGGCCGGCCGGCCGAGCTGGGTCAGCGCATCCCTCCGCAGTCCGGTCATGGTCGAGCGCACTCCGCCTGCAGAACCCGCCGAATCGGCCGCCCGCCCCGAGCCTCCGGTCATTTTCGGGGAACGGATCGCGGCGGGACACGTTTGCAACGCTACCAGATGCAATTGAGGAGATCGAGATGCTGTGGAAAGCAAGCCTTGCGGCTGCCACGCTTCTGATGCTCGCCGCCTGCGGATCCAGCACCAGCGATCGTGCGCTGAGCGGCGGCGGGATCGGCGCCGGTGTGGGCGGCGCTGCCGGCCTCCTGACCGGGCATCCGGTCGCTGGCGCCGCGCTTGGCGGTGCGGCCGGTGCCGCGACCGGGGCGCTGACCAACCAGAAGCAGATCGATCTGGGCAAGCCGATCTGGAAGAATCACGACTAGGTCGCAACCAGGGCGGCCGGTCCGACCAGAGTCGGGCCGGCCGCGCGGTGCCCCGCGACCCGACGCCGCAGATCGCAGGATGTGCGCCAGTTTCCGCGGCGCAGTTGACCCCATCGTCACGCGTCGAGAAGCAACCAGCCTCGACCCCCGAAGCTGACGGCTTGACAGCCCGATGCCGGGCGGCTAATGGCCATGCAGTTAATTAACTGCGTGGTTAAATGCCGCTGGACCTCGGAGGGCTCTGACGATGGCAATGGCCAATCCCAAGCCGGATGAAGCGCTTCTGCTCACGGTGTCGCGCCGCTTCAAGGCGCCGCGCGAGCACGTGTTCCGGGCGTTCACCGAGCCCGCGCAGCTCGCGAAATGGTTTGGACCCAAGGGGTTCACCGTGCCTGCTCTCGCGCTCGACGTCCGGCCGGGTGGCGCCTGGCGGACGACCATGCGCTCGCCCGAAGGCAAGGAGCACGTCGTGAGCGGCGTCTATCGCGAGATCGTGCGGCCCTCGCGGCTGGTCTTCACCTGGGCTCACGAGACCGCGGGCCCCCGTGGCCACGAGACCGTGGTCACGATCGAGCTGTTCGAGGTGCCGGACGGGACCCGGCTCGAGCTCCGCCAGGAGGTGTTCCAGTCCATCGAGAGTCGCGACCAGCACGCGCGTGGCTGGAGCGGCTGCTTCGACTGTCTGGAGGAGGCGCTGGCGTCAGGCGTGCTCGCGTGAGCCGAAAACATCGCGGCGCTCCCCATAGCGAACGCCGGCAAGGTCCAATCGAAGATCAGGGAGGCGGGCAATGGCTGAAGTGACGATCCACGGCGCGGCGCAGAGCACGTATGTGCGCACCTGCTGCATGGTCTGCGAGGAGAAGGGCATCGGCTACGAGCGCCGCGACGCGCCGCCGCATTCGCCGGAGCTCCTGCGCTACAGCCCGACCGGCAAGATGCCGGGCTTCCAGCACGGCGATCTCGTGCTGTGGGAGACCGGCGCGATCGCGCGCTATCTCGATGACGCGTTCGGCGGCACCCGGCTGCAGCCGGCGGACCCGATCGCCCGGGCGCGGATGAACTGCTGGGTCGGCATGGCGGGCGATTCATTCTACCAGACCATGATCCGCGACATCGTCATGCCGCGCTTCGGCCTCGTCCCGCTCGACGAGGCCAGGATCGGGCAGGCGGCCGAGAAGCTCGGGCGGCTGCTCCCGATCGCCGATCAGACCCTGCAGACGAGCCCCTACCTCGCGGGCGATCAGCTGACGCTTGCCGACCTGTTCCTGGCACCGATCCTGTTCTGGCTGGAGAAAACGCCCGAGGGCCGGGCGGCGCTGCCGAACTATCAGGCGCTGGGGCGCTGGTACCGCGCGCTCGCCGAACGCCCGAGCTTCCAGGCGACGCTGCCGCCGATGCCGGGCCAGGCCGCCGCCTGAGCAACGCCCTCTCGATCCGACCGGGCTGACGCGCGCCGGATGATGCGGAGCGTTTTGGGAGGTTTCCCATGTGCCGGAACATCAAGACCCTGCACAACTTCAAACCGCCTGCGACCGACCAGGAGATCCGGGCATCGGCCCTGCAGTTCGTGCGCAAGCTCAGCGGCTTCACCCAACCCTCGAAGGCCAACGAGCTCGCGTTCAGCCGGGCCGTGGATCAGGTGGCCCAGGCGGCGCACGAGCTGCTCGGATCGCTGGTGACCAACGCGCCGCCGCGCGACCGTGACGTCGAGGCCGCCAAGGCCCGCGCCCGAGGAGCGGAGCGCTTCGCCGGCCGGGCACCCTGACGCCCGGTCGCCGCGCTCGCGCACGCGGGCAGCGGGTGGTTGCGGGTCGAGCCGGCAGGATTTGCGAGCACGTTCAGAATCATCGCTTGACAGGCCGCGGCGCCAAGCCTATTTAACCAGAAGGTTACTTAACTGATCGGTTCAAGAGCGCATGTCCCCCGATCGTCTCAACACCACGTTCGCCGCCCTCGCCGATCCCACCCGGCGTGCGATCCTGGCCCGGCTCGCCTTGGGCGAGGCGTCCGTGACGGAGCTGGCGCAACCGTTCGAGATGAGCCTGCCGGCCGTATCCAAGCACCTCAAGGTGCTGCAGCGCGCCGGCCTGATCGCGCGCGGCCGCGCGGCGCAGTGGCGGCCCTGCCGGCTCGAGGCCGGTCCGCTCAAGGACGTCGCGGAATGGGTCGAGCACTATCGCCGTTTCTGGGAGCAGAGCCTCGATCGTCTGGAGGACTATCTGCGCGAGCTGCAGACGCCGGGAGAAGGTCATGGCCGTGAGAACTAGCGCCGCCACCACAGCGCCGACATCGACCGCGCGGGAGCTGGTCGTCACGCGCGCGTTCGATGCGCCGCGCCCCCGCGTGTTCGAGGCCTGGAGCGGGCCGGAGCGTCTGGTGCGCTGGTGGGGCCCGCGCGGCTTCACGAGCCCCGCCGGCAAGATGGACGTCCGCCCGGACGGCGCCTGGCGCGTCTGCATGCGCTCGCCCGAGGGCAGCCTTCGCTGGCTGCAGTGCGCCTATCGCGAGATCGTGGAGCCGGAGCGGCTCGCCTTCACCTGGGCCTGGGAGGATCGGGCGGGCGAGCCCGGCCACGAGACTCTGGTAACGGTCAATTTCGCCGAGCAGGCGGGCAAGACCAGGCTGATCGTGCACCAGGCCGCGTTCGAGCCGGCCACCCCCGACGCGCCGGAGGACGACCGCGACGACTGGGAGGCGCGCCTCGACCGGCTCGACATGCTCCTGCGCGACCTGCCGGCGAGCGCGGAACCGACGCTGCCGGCGCGACCTGGCAGCCCCCCGCCAGCGCCGTCACCGGCCGCGGCCCCGGAGCTGGTCGTCACCCGCCTGCTCGATGCGCCGCGCAGCCTCGTCTTCAAGGTCTGGACCCAGCCCGAGCACCTGGCGCGCTGGTGGGGGCCGAAGGGCTTCACCCTGTTGTCCTGCGAGACCGATGTGCGGCCGGGCGGCGCCTGGGTCCGCTGCATGCGCGCGCCTGCAGGCACCAAGCACATCAAGCGCGGCATCTACCGCGAGATCGTCGAGCCCGAGCGCCTGGTCTTCACCTACGTCGACGAGGATGCCGCAAGGCCGGCTCGGCCCCGAGACGCTGGTCAGCGTGACCTTCGAGGAGCAGGGCGGCAAGACCAGGCTCACCCTGCGCCAGTCCGGCTTCGAGTCGATCGGCTCGCGCGATGCCCATGAGGGCGGCTGGGTGAGCTGCCTGGAGCGCTTCGCCGAATACCTCGCCAACGTCTGACGTTTGCCCTGTAGCACGAGGGAGATCGGACCATGCAGCACCAAGTCGTGTCCCAGGACGCGTGGCTCGCCGCGCGCAAAGGGCTCCTGACCAAAGAGAAGGAGTTCACCCGGCTGCGCGACCAGCTGAGCGCCGAGCGGCGCGAGCTGCCCTGGGTCAAGGTCGACAAGCCCTACGTCTTCGACGGCCCGGCCGGCAAGGCGACGCTCGCCGACCTGTTCGACGGCCGCAGCCAGCTGATCGTCTACCACTTCATGTTCGGCCCCGGCTGGGAGGAGGGCTGCCCGAGCTGCTCGCTGCTCGCCGATCACTTCGATGGCGCGATCATCCACCTCGCCCAGCGCGACGTGACTCTGCTCGTGGTCTCGCGCGCGCCGCTCGCGCAGATCGAAGCCTTCAAGCGGCGCATGGGCTGGCGCTTCAAGTGGCTGTCGTCCTTCGGCAACGACTTCAATCACGACTATCACGTCTCCTTTACGCCCGAAGAAATGGCCGAGGGCAACGTCTACTACAACTATAAACAGGGAGAATTCCCGAGCGAGGAAGCGCCCGGCGCCAGCGTGTTCTACAAAGACGCGGCCGGCGACATCTTCCACAGCTATTCCTGCTATGCGCGCGGGCTCGACATCCTGGTCGGCGCGTACAACTGGCTCGACCTGGCGCCCAAGGGCCGCGACGAGGCCCTGCTGCCGTGGACCATGGCCTGGGTCCGCCACCACGACCGCTACGAGGACCGGAGCCAGGGGCAGCCGAGCGCCGCCTGACCCCGGCGCGGCCGGCGGGCGCCGGCCGGCTCACCGACGAGGAGAAAGAGATCATGCCGATGCGCGGCAGCTGCCACTGCGGCAAGATCGCGTACACGCTCGATGCCGAGCCGACCGAGGCGATCGAGTGCAACTGCTCGATCTGCCGCAAGAAGGGCTCGGTCCTGGCCGGCGTCGCGCCGGACCAGTTCCACCTCGAGACCGCGCGCGACGAGATCGCGGTCTACACCTTCGGCCGGCACGTCATCCGCCATCAGTTCTGCAAAACCTGTGGCTGCGCGCCGTTCGCCGAGGGCATCGGCCCCGATGGCCAGGCGATGGTCGCGGTCAATCTGCGCTGCGCCGACGACTTCGACCTGCGGGCGGTCAAGATCCAGCCGTTCGACGGCGCCAGCCTGTAGCGCACCAGCGCCGCCCGATCCGTCCTTCGGCGACGACGGCCAAGGAGTCCCATGGCATGCAGAAGATCAACCCGTTCCTCTGGTTCGACCACCAGGCCGAGGAGGCGATGCACCACTATGTCTCGATCTTCAAGAATTCGAAGGTCGGGAGGATCACGCGCTGCGGGGATGTCGGGCCTGGGCCGAAGGGCAGTGTCCTGGTCGCCGCCTTCGAGCTCGAGGGGCAGTCGTTCGTGGCCCTGAACGGCGGACCACACTTCAAGTTCACCGAGGCCATCTCGTTCGTCGTGAACTGCGAGACGCAGGCAGAGGTGGACGAACTGTGGCAGCGGCTGGGCGAGGGTGGCCAGTTTCAGAAATGCGGCTGGCTCAAGGACAAGTTCGGCCTCTCCTGGCAGATCACCCCCATCGTGCTGCTCGAGATGCTCAACGACCCCGACCCCGAGAAATCGGGCAGAGTGATGGCAGCGATGATGCAGATGACCAAGATCGACATCGCCAAGCTGAGGCAGGCCTACCAGGGCTAGCCCACCTCCCGCCGCGCCGCCGCGCGGTCATCGATATCAACACGACGGAGGCGCAGATGGCACTGCAAATGATCAGAACAGATGCGCACGCCCAGATCCGCGCCCTGATCGACCGGCAGGCGCAGGCGATCCGGGCCAAGGACATCGACGGCAGTGTCGCGAGCTATGCGCCGGACGTCCTGCTGTTCGACGTCGTGGGCCCGCTCTGCGCCGCCGGCTCGGATGCGCTCAGGGAGCGCCTCGCGCAGTGGTTCTCGTCGTTCGAAGGGCCGATCGGCTACGAGCTGCGCGATCTTGCCATCGAGGCGGGCGAGGACGTGGCCTTCGCCCACAGCCTGAACCGGGTCAGCGCCAGCATGCGGGACGGCCGCAAGCTCGACATGTGGTGGCGGGCGACCCTCTGCTGGCGCCGGCTCGACGGCGCCTGGCTGATCACCCACGCCCATGCCTCGGTGCCGTTCGACCCCGCGACCGGCCAGGCATCACCGGGCCTCCAGCCCTAGGCCCTCTCTTTCCCGACACAGACGGACCCGACAGCAACGAAAGGCTGAGGACAATGAAGCTCTATCTCGCCCCCGGCGCCTGCAGCCTCGCCGACCACATCGCGCTGCACGAGGCCGGACTGACTTTCGAGCGCATCCGGGTCGACCTCCGGGCCAGGCGCACCGAGGACGGCCGCGACTTCGACGAGGTCAATCCCAAGGGCTACGTGCCGGTGCTGGAGCTCGACGACGGCCAGCTGCTGACCGAGAACGTCGCGATCCTCACCTGGGCCGCCGAGCGCGCGCCCAAGCTCGCGCCGGAGGGCGCGCTCGGCCGCATCCGCCTGATCGAGATGCTGGCGTTCATCGCGACCGAGCTGCACAAGCCCTTCGTGCGCATCTTCTTTCCGACCAGCGATGCGGAGAAGCAGGCCGCCGAAGCGATCCTCGCCAGGCGGCTCGGCTTTCTCGCGGCCCGGCTGCAGGGCGACTACCTGTTCGGCAGCGGGTTCACCGTCGCCGACGCCTATCTCTACGTGATGCTGCGCTGGGGACGGGCGAAGAAGCTCGACCTGCCCGATCCGCTGCCGGCCTTCTTCGAGCGCGTCGAAGCCAGGCCCGCCGTGCAGCTGGCGCTGCAGCACGAAGGCTTGGCCTGATGTCTTTGAAGCTCTACTTCCACCCGCTCGCTTCCTTCTGTCACAAGGCGCTGATCGCCCTGTACGAGAACGGCATTCCTTTCGAGCCGGTGATCGTGGATCTGTCCGATGAGGTCTCGAGCGCAGCCTTCCGGGCGGTCTGGCCGATGGCGAAAATGCCCGTGCTGCGCGACGACGCGCGCGAGCGCACGGTCGCGGAGTCGACCATCGTCGTCGAGTATCTGGACGCGTTCTACCCGGGCACGACCCGGTTCCTGCCGGCTGATCGCGATCGTGCCTGGCAGACGCGCATGTGGGATCGCTTCTATGATCACTACGTCCAGGAGCCGATGCAGAAGATCGTTACCGACCGGCTGCGTCCGGCGGGTGCCAACGACGCCTGGGGCGTCGAGCAGGCGAAGACACAGCTCCACCGGGTCTACGCGCTGATCGAGCAGGAGCTGGAGGCCAGAACCTGGACAATGGGCGATGCGTTCACGCTCGCCGACTGCGCGGCAGCACCAGCGCTCTTCTACGCCAACACCGTGGTCCCCCTCGACGCGACCCAGCGCAGGCTCACGGCCTATCTCGACCGCCTGATGGCGCGCCCGTCCTTCGCGCGCGTGCTCGAGGAAGCGCAGCCCTACTTCGAGCTCTTCCCGCTCGAGAACAAACCTCGGATCGCCAGACCCGGCATTCTCGCAAAAACCTGAGCAGCCACCCCCACCCCTTAAGGAGATGACCATGCAGGTCCAACCCTACCTGTTCTTCGACGGTCGCTGCGACGAGGCGATCGAATTCTATCGCAAAGCGGTCGGCGCCAAGGTCGAGATGATGATGCGCTACAAGGACAGCCCCGACCCCAACATGGTCCATGGCAACGCGGACAAGGTGATGCATGCGAGCCTGCAGATCGGCGGCAGCACGGTGCTGGCGTCCGACGGCGAGTGCCAGGGCCAGCCGAGCTTCCATGGCTTTTCGCTGTCGCTCACGGCCGGCGACGACGCCGAGGCCAGGCGACTGTTCGAGGCTCTGGGGGAGGGCGGCCAGGTGCGGCTGCCGTTGACCAAGACCTTCTTCGCCTCGAGCTTCGGCATGGTCGCCGACCGCTTCGGCGTCGGCTGGATGGTCTACGTGCCATCCTCAGGACGATAGGCTCTGAGCCGCCGCGGAGCCCGGCTGAGATGAGAGTTGCATTGACGATCGGTACGATCGGCCTGCTCGCGGCCGGTCCGCTGCCAGGTCACGACGTCCTGGCGGCGGACCCGATCGCGCCGGTCGCGACCGGGGTGCCCGCAGGCAGCTACACGCTCGACCGCAATCACGCGAGCCTTCTCTTCCGGATCAATCATCTCGGCTTTTCACACTATACCGCGCGCTTCACGCGCTTCGACGCCAAGCTGGCGCTCGATCCGGCCCATCCCGCCGCCTCGAGCGTGACCGCGACCATCGATCCGAGCTCGATCGAGACCGACAATCCCGATCCGACGCTCGACTTCGACCACCAGCTGCAGAACCAGGACTGGCTGTATACTGCGCAATTTCCGCAGATGACCTTCCGCTCCACGGCGCTCGAGCTGACCGGGCCCAACACCGCGCACGTGACCGGAGAGCTCGACCTGCACGGCGTGACCCGGCCGGTGACCTTGGACGTCACCTTCAACGGCGGCTACGCGAGCCATCCGATGGACCCGTCGGGCGCCCGGATCGGCTTTTCCGCGCACGGCTCGCTCATGCGCTCCGAGTTCGGAATGACCGTAGGCATACCAGCGCCCGGCTCGACCTTCGGCGTCGGCGACGAGGTCGAGATCCTGATCGAGGCCGAGTTCACCCGGCCGGCGCCCCAACGATAGGACAGGTGATGGCCAGCGGCGGATTGTCCAAGGCACGGCTCGGCCGGATGCGCGAGGTCATGACCGGCCACGTCGAGCGCGGCAACGCGGCCGGGGTCCTGACGCTGATCGGCCGGCGGGGCGAGATCCACGTCGACGCGATCGGCGCGCGGGCTCTCGGCAGCGAGCCGATCCGGCGCGACACGATCTTCCGGATCGCCTCGATGACCAAGCCGATCACCGCCGCGGCGGCGATGATCCTGGTCGAGGAATGCAAGCTCCGCCTGGATGAGCCGGTCGACCCCCTGCTGCCCGAGCTCGCCGGTCGCAAGGTCCTGAAGCGGCTCGACGGGCCGCTCGAGGACACCCTGCCCGCGGCCCGGCCGATCACGGTGCGCGACCTTTTGACCATGCGCATGGGCTTTGGCCTGATCATGGAGCCGTCGGGCGACTGGCCGATCCAAAAGGCCATCAACGAGGCGGGCATCGCCCCCGGGCCCAACCCGCCGGCCCTGACCCCCGACGAGCTGATGACCGCCTACGGCCGACTGCCGCTGATGCATCAGCCGGGTGAGAGGTGGCGCTACCACAGCAGCTTCGACCCGCTCGCCGTGCTGATCGCGCGCGCCGCCGGCCAGCCCTTCGAGGAGTTCCTGGCCGAGCGGATCTTCGCGCCGCTCGGCATGACCGACACCGGCTTCGCCGTGCCCGAGGCCAAGCGCTCTCGCCTTGCGGGCTGCTACCAGGCCGACGCCGCGACCGGCCGGCTCATGCCCCGCGACGAGGGCCGCTTCAGCGTCTTCCCGGGCGGTGGCACCGGGCTGTTCTCGACCGTCGACGACTACCTCGCGTTCGGCCGGATGATGCTGAACGGCGGCCGCCACGGCGGAGACCGGATCCTCGCGCGCCCGACCGTCGAGGTCATGACGACCGATCAATTGACGCCCGCGCAGAAGGCCGCCTCGCCCTTCTTTCCCGGCTTCTGGGACGCTCGCGGCTGGGGTTTCGGCCTGTCCATGATCACCCGGCGCGACAGCATCGCCGCGGCCCCTGGCCAGTTCGGCTGGAACGGCGGCTACGGCACGTCCTGGGCCTCCGATCCGAAGGAGGACCTGGTGGCGATGCTGATGGCGCAGCGCCTGTACGACTCGATCACGCTCGATATCCACGCCGACTTCTGGACGCTCGTCTACCAGGCGCTCGACGACTGAATTGGAGGGAAAAACCGGTGCGCTACCTCTGCCTTTGCTACTACGACCAGGACCGGTTCGAGGCCTTGTCCAAGGACCAGCTCGCGGCCCTGGGCCCCGCGTGCCGGCCCCACGACGAGGCGCTGCGCCAAAGCGGCCACCTGCTCCTGGTGGGCTCGCTGGCCCTGCCGCCGGAGTCCAGGACCTTGCGCGCCGGCCACGGCCGGCCTTCGGTGACCGAGGGTCCCTTCGTCGCCACCAAAGAGCCGCTCGGCGCCTTCTTCATGATCGAGGCCGGCGACCTCGACGAGGCGATCGAGGTCGCCTCGAAACATCCGGGCGCGCAGATCGCCGAGTTCGGCGGCGGCATCGAGGTCCGGCCGATCGACATGTTTGATCAACCCGAGCGCAGCTGACCACCGATGACGGCTGTGGCACGCTGACGGAGGCCGCAATGGCTAAGAAAGTCCTGGTCCTGCTCGGCACCAAGAAGGGCGCGTTCATCCTGGCAGGCGACGCGGAGCGGCGCCGTTGGGAGCTGAGCGGGCCGTTCTGCGAGACCTGGCCCTTGAACCACGTCAAGGCGGACCCCTTGACCGGCACGATCTATGGCGGCGGCGGCAACGAGTGGTTCGGCCCGGCGGTCTGGAAGTCGACCGATCTCGGGGCGAGCTGGACCCATTCGAGCGCGGGCCTTGCCTATCTCGAGGGCGAGGAGCCGATCAAAACGGTCTGGGCCGTGGCCCCGGCTGCGGGCAGCGTCTACGCTGGCGTCGAGCCGGCCGGGCTGTTTCGGAGCGATGACCGCGGCCAGTCCTGGCGGCACATCGAGGGCCTGCGCGACCACCCGACGCGGCCGCACTGGCGGCCGGGCGGCGCCGGGCTGATGCTGCATTCGCTCGTGCCCCATCCGGACGACGACCGCCAGATCTGGGTCGGGATCTCCGCCGTCGGCGTGTTCCATACCGCCGACCGCGGTGCCACCTGGGAGCCGCGCAACCGCGGCACCAGGTCCGACTATCTGCCCGAGGGGCAGCGATATCCGGAGTACGGCCAGTGCGTGCACTCTCTGGTGCGCGCGCCCGGCGCGGGCGATCGCCTGTACCAGCAGAACCACTGCGGCATGTACAAGAGCGAGGACGGCGGCCGGCAGTGGCGGAGCATCGAGGCGGGCCTGCCGTCGAGCTTCGGCTTCCCCGCGGCGGTCCATCCGCGCGATCCCGCGACCCTCTACCTCGTGCCGCTGAACGGCGACATCGCGGGCCGCTACGTCCCGGGTGCTTCGGCCGCGGTCTGGCGCACCCGCGACGGCGGCGACAGCTGGCAGGCGCTGCGCGAGGGCCTGCCGCAGTCGAACGTGTTCTTCGGCGTGCTGCGCCAGGCCATGGCGACCGACCCGCTGGAGCCGGCAGGGGTCTACTTCGGCACCAACTCGGGCGCGCTCTACGCCAGCGCCGACGAGGGCGACAGCTGGCGCTGCATCGCGCAGCACCTGCCGCTGATCACGTCGGTGGAGACGCTGGTGGTCGACGCCTAGCCTCACGGGAGGGGACCGCCATGCCGGACGACGCACACGCCATGACGCCGGAGCCCGCAGCCATGCCGGACGACGCGCCGCCGGCCGCGCTGCCAAAGGTCTCGGTCACCCTGCCGACGATCCTTTTGCGCCTGTTCCCCGGCTCCGTGCGCCGCCTGGACGTCACCGCCGCGACCGTCGCCGAGGCGATCGACGCGCTCGACGCCCGCTGGCCCGGGATGCGCGACCGCCTGTGCGATTCCAGGCCGCGCATCCGGCGCCACATCAACGTCTTCGTCGCCGGCGAGCGCGCGACCCTGGCCACCCGCCTCGCCCCGGGCACCGAGGTGATCATCATGACCGCGATCAGCGGCGGCTGACCGGTTGCCTCCGGTCGCTCCGGATCGGGCAATGGGTCCGGCGCGCGAGGATGGGATCGTCACCCGAAGGCGGCAAGTGTTACGCTCGCCACGGCTCGAGATCCTCCATGTCGACGCCAAGCGCGCGGGCGAGCTTTGCCATGGCGTCGAACGAGCCGGGCTTCTTGCCGGTCTCGATCTGGCTGAGGTACGCGGCCGACACGCCGGCCCGGATCGCGAGCGCGCGGGCGCTGACGCCCCGGTGCTCGCGCCAGACGCGCACCGGCGCCTCGCCGGCCAGCAGCCGCCTGGTGACCTCGATCGGCACGAACTCGTCCTCACCGGCCGCGACCCGCGCCTCGACCTCGCGCAACTGCACAGCATCGGCGGCATCCTCGGCCCGCTGCATCAGCGCCTCGTAATCCGCGCGGCGCAGCAGCACGGTGTCGCCGTCCTCGGCCAGCGGCCGGATGGCATGGGCGTCGGTCATCGGTACACGCTCCCTCGAGGCTCCAGGACCAGGACCCGCATCTCGCCCGCTTCCCGCTCGATCCGGTACTTCGCTCGCCAATCGCCCTGGCGCAGCCGGAAGGCATCCGGCTCACCCTTGATCCGCTCGACATTGAGGTGCTTCGCGAACGGTTGCTCGGCGATCGCCTCCAGTCGCTCGACGAGCGCCGCGCGCATCTTCGGACTCAACTGTCGAAGGCGCCGTTGTGCCGCGCGGGTGAGCACGAGCTTCACAGGGAGTATATTTGCTAATGGCAAATGAGGATGTCAAGGCGACGGCATCACGCCCGTGAAGCTTGCCAGGGGGGCGAGCGCGCCTCATTTCTCAACGAACCGCTGGTTCAAGGAGGAGGACACCGAGCATGAAGGCCGTCCTGGAAGGTCATGTGGTGGCCGAGAGCGACGACATCGTCGAGGCCGCGGGCTATCAGTATTTTCCGCCTGCCGCGGTACGCCTGGAGTGGCTCGAGAAGACGCCGCGCACCGCCGACGATCTCGAGTGCCCGCACGCCGTCCAGTTCTACGACGTCGTGGTTGACGGCCGGCGCCACAAGCGGGCCGCCTGGTCCTACGAGGACCCGCGCCCGGCGATGCAGCGGGTCGCCGGCCGCTTCGGCTTCTGGGAAGACGTCAAGGTCGCCTGAGCCACAAAGCGGGAGGCCGCATCGACCGCCCGAGCCGGGCGAAGGGACTCAGTCCAGACCGAGGCGGGCGAGCACCCGCTTGCGCGCCTCGCCGCTCTCCCAGTCGCTGACGTAGAGCAGGCCGGTGATCCGGCGCAAAAGGCTCGCCTCGTAGTCGTGCAGCCGGCCGTCGGCGTAGACCACCTCCCAGAGCATCTCGATCACGCTGACCCGCTCGGCGGGCGCCAGGCGCTCCTTGATCACCCGGGTGTAGCCCTGCCATTCGACGGTCTCGGCCGCGGTCCGCTCGGCCTGCGCCAGCAGCGCCCGGCTCTCGTCCGCCTCGAGCCCGAAGCGCTGCGCCAGCAGCGCCTCGATCCGGGCGCGCTCGGCGGGATCGAACTCGTCGTCCATGCGCGCGGCCTCGACCAGCAGGACCGCGGCCGCCACGTGAAGCTCGTCCTCCGCCGGGCGCGCGACCGCAGCCTCCGGCTCCAACATGTGCCTCAATCGTTCGAGCAGGCCCATGGCCCTGATCTCCGGTGCCGATCATCCAAGCCGCCGCCGCCCGCTCGCTCGAGCGCCGGTCGGCCGCCAGGGGCGCGGCGATCAGCACCGCCGCGTCATGCTCGAAGGATGATCTGGTCGGTCTCGAAGGATGATCTAGTCGGTCGGGGCGCCGCTGACCAGCTTGCCCGCCCGGCGCCGGCCGCCATCAGCGCTCCGCCGCCGCCGAGGGATGGAGCTGCGGCCGGAAGCCCGCGGCCAGCGCGGCGACGGTCGCGCGCGGGGTCAGGGCCGTGACCTCGAGCCCCGCGGGTCGCTCGCGCGCCGGCCGGTAGCCTTCGGGCGCCCAGGGCAGCAAAAGGTCACCCTGCAACAGGTAGGGCACGCCAGGCTTGCCCGGAAGCGTGATGAAGACGCCGTCGGGCAGATCATCGATCGCCGCCGGATGGGTGATCTGGCGGCGGGTCTGCGCCTCGACCCGCTCCCGATGCAGCTGCCAGTCGAGCTCGACCGCGCGCGGCCGGCCCGCCCGCCCGGTCGCCGCCACCCAGGCGCTCACGAAGGCCTCGTAGGCGGTCCGCCGGCAGAGCGCGCACGGCCGATGGCCGGCCGCCAGCGCCACCGCCTCGTCGAGGAAGAACAGCTGGGTATAGGCGCCGGGTCGCATCACCTCCTGGCGCCGGCCCTTGAACTCGAGCCGGCAGGCGACCCAGTGCGGATGTTGCCAGCGCGCCGCCCCGAGCCGGCGCTCGTCGTTGTGCAGGATGCCGCGGTTGCCCATGAGCAGGCCGCGCGCCGGGCTGCTCACGATCTCGCCGAACGGCGTGACCCGGTTCTGAAGCGGCATTCTGGTCCTCCGCCGGCACAAGGTCCAAAGGGGTGCTGCCGGCTCCTCGCTCCTTGTTTCTGACACCAGCGGCGCCGCCAATCCACAACTGAGACGCGTCGGTCGCGGCCGGGGCGCTTGATCGGCCTTTTGGGTCGGCCCCCTTGGTCGGCCGCGGCACCGATGCTAGAGACCGGCGAGGCGGCTTCTGGAAGCGATGACCACGACCCATCTCGACGGCCGGATCCTGACCCCGGACGGCTGGTGCCCGGGCCGGCTGATCTTTGCCGGCACCATCGCGACGCTCGCGGCCCGGGCGGACGTGCCCGAGGACCGCTTCGTGCTGCCGGGCTTCGTCGATCTGCACGTCCACGGCGGCGGCGGCGCCGACGGCATGACCGGCGAGGACGCCCTTCGTACCATGGCGCGCTTCCACGCCCGCCACGGCACGACCGCCCTGCTCGCGACCACCGTGACCGCGCCCAGGGACGATCTCCGCCGGGCGCTCGGTGCCATCGGCAGGGTCACCCGCGAGCGGCGGGCCGGCGAGGCGCGCGTGCTCGGCTGCCATCTCGAGGGGCCGTTCATCAGCCCGCAGGCGCTCGGCGCCCAGCCACCGTTCGCGATCCCGCCCGATCTGGCGCTGATCGACGAGCTCTGCGCGCTCGCGCCGATCAAGGTCGCGACGATCGCCCCCGAGATCGACCCGGATCACGCCCTCCTGCGGCACCTGGTAAGCCATGGCGCCCGCGTCCAGCTCGGCCACAGCTGCGCCAGCTACGAGCAGACCGGAGCGGCGCTGAGCGCCGGCGCCGCGGGCTTCACCCACCTCTTCAACGCCATGACCGGGATGCATCACCGCCGGCCCGGCATGGTCGGGGCGGCGCTCGCGCAGGCCCTGCACGCCGAGCTCATCCTCGACTTTCATCACGTCGCACCCGGCGCCGCCAAGCTCGCCCTGCGTGCGATTCCCGGCCTCTATGGCATCACCGATGCGATCGCCGCCGCGGGCATGCCGGATGGCGAGTATCCGGTCGGCAGGCATCGCGCCATCAAGCGGGCGGACGCGGTCCATCTCGCCGACGGCACGCTCGCCGGCAGCGTCTTGACCATGGACCAGGCGCTGCGCAATTTCCTGGCGCTAGGTCTCGAGCTCGCGGACGCGGCAAGGCGCCTTTCGAGCCTGCCCGCGGCCTATCTCGGGCAGGACGACTGCGGGCGGATCGCGCCCGGCGCCCGGGCCGATCTGGTCGTGGTCGACGGCGCCGGCCGGCTGCTTCAGGTGTACATCGAAGGAGAGGCGATTGAGCTCGCGGATGCTCACGGAGGCGCTTGAGGCGCCGGGAAGGAGAGGCGATTGAGCTCGCGGATGCTCGCGGAGGCGCGTGAGGCGCCAGCCCGGGTCGCGGCCCTGCTCGCGGCCGATGGCGAGCGCTACGAGGCGCTCGCGGCCCGCCTGCGGGCAGCGCCGCCGCCCTTTGCCGTGACCGTGGCGCGCGGCAGCTCCGACCATGCCGCGAGCTATGCCGCGACCCTGCTGGCGATGCAGGCCGGCATCGCGACCGCCTCGCTGCCGCCCTCGACCATCACCCGCTACCGCGCGCAGCTCCGCCTGGATGGTGCCCTGGCGCTCGCAATCTCGCAGTCGGGTGCCAGCCCGGACCTGGTCATGACCCTCGAAGCCGCAGCCGCGGGGGGCGCGCTCACCGTCGCGATCGTCAACGACCTCGCCTCGCCGCTCGCCAGCACGGCCGCCTTTGTGCTCGACCAGCACGCCCTGCCCGAGCGCAGCGTCGCCGCGACCAAGAGCTTCATCGCCTCGCTGGTCGCGGCCGCCCGCCTGATCGCGCTCTGGCGACGCGATGCGGACCTGCTGGCCGCCCTCGAGCGCCTGCCCGAGCGGCTCGCGGCCGCCTCGTCTCTGGACTGGTCGGCGGGGCTCGCGGTCCTGGCGCCGGCCGCCAGCCTCTACGTCGTCGGCCGCGGCCTCGGTCTCGGGATCGCCGCCGAGAGCGCGCTCAAGCTCAAGGAGACCTCGGCCCTGCACGCCGAGGCGCTGTCCGCGGCCGAACTCAGCCACGGGCCCCGCGCGGTGCTCGAGCCGGGCTTCCCGCTGCTGATCTATGCGCTCGAGGATGCCGCATCGGCGGATGCCGCCGCGCTGGCCGAGACCCTGGTCGCCGCCGGCCAGACCTGCCTGATCGCCTCGGCGAGCGCCGGCGGCGGCTTGCGCCTGCCGCTGCCGCCGCCACTTCACCCCATGCTCGATCCGATCGTCGCGATCCAGGCCTTCTATCCGTTCGCCGCGGCGCTGGCCGAAGCCCGCGGCCGCGATCCGGACCGGCCGCGAAGCCTGCACAAGGTCACCAGGACCCTCTGATATGAGGCGGCGGCGCGGCCTCGGCCGCGCAGTTACCTCGCGATCTCGGCCCGGCGCGAGCGCGTGTAGAGCAGGCGGATCAGGTCGTACTCGAACGGCGATCCGGTCCGGTAGTACCGGAACGGGATGTTGCTGCGCTGATCGATCGGCCGCAGGCCATAGGCGGTCGCCAGATAGGCGGTGCTGTCCCTGACCCCGGGCGGGATCAGGAGGGTAAAGCCGACAGTGTCGACGGCCAGCCCACTGGCATCGCGGACGTTGGACGGGCCCAGCAGCGGCAACACCAGATAGGGCCCGTCGCCGACCCCCCAGACTCCCAGGGTCAGGCCGAAGTCCTCCCTGACCTGCGGCACGCCGCCCTGGTTGCCCGCGATGTCGTACAGGCCGCCGACCCCGAGCAGGACGTTGTCGATGAACCGGAGCGCGGCGCGCGCCGCGGTCTCGCCCCTGAGCTGCAGCACGGCATTGGCGAAGGTCGGGATCTCGGTCAGGTTGGAGAAGAAGTCGGCGATGCGATTGCGCACGAACTCTGGGGTGATGAACCGATAGGCATTGACCACCGGCAGGATGACAGCGCGATCGGCCCGCGCGTTGAAGGTATAGACGCCGCGGTTCCAACTCTCGAGCGGGTCGTAGACCTCGACTGCAAAGACCTCCCCGGGCCGGGCGACGTCTTTGAGCTGACGGTGCGGCGGGATCACCGGTTCTGCCGGCGTGGCGGCGCAACCGCCAAGACACAGACTGACGAGCAGCGCCATAACTGCGGCCGGTGGCGTGCGCATCGGGGGAACCTGACCAGCCATTACTTGGTGAAAAAATTGATGATGTCGGCGACGTTGTCACGATAATCCAGATTACCGACGTGACCACCTTTGATATAGATTTTGGCGCGATTGCCGAAGACCTTCTTCAGGTAATCGATCTCGCCCTCGGCCAGGGTGATGTCATCCTCGTTGTGCATCAACCCGATTTTCTTGGTGCGGGCGAGATAGCCTTCGATGCTCTTGAGGCTGGTGCGATAGATCAGATCGTCGCGGGTGATCCCTGGCAGACGCCGCTGGAAGAACGGCAGGAACAGATCGTTGATGTAGTCGTCGAAACTGGTGCGCAGCGCCACTTCCGCGTAGGGCGTCAAGGAATCCGTGCTCGTCAGAGGCGGGCTGCGCGGGGTGATGTAGCCACTTTTGGTCATCACATCGGTGGTGAAGATCATGTCGGCCGAGGTCACGCGAAACACCAGCCCGATGGCCGCCGCCAGGCTTTCATCTTGAGGTTCGCGGCGCTTGTAGATGGTGTACAGGAGATCCTGCGTGAAACGGGGGGCCTCCTGTTGGACAGTTGTGCCGATGAACAAGCCAATCAATTGATTGATAAAGATACCGATGCCTTGCGGCGTGTTGTCCTCCAGCAGGTGATCGAGGATCTGGGCCGATTTCGCCAGATTGACCGGCGGATTGATCAGGAGCACCCGCTGGAAGTTGAAGGCATGCTGCTCGTCGTCCAGTTTGGCGACGAAGGCGGCCTGCGTCCCGCCGAGACTGTAGCCGATCAGATCGAAGCCCGAGACCTCGATCCGATCCTTCACCTGCGCATAGGCCAGCCGCATGACCCGGTAGAGATCCGCAGCGTCGTCGGTGATCAGCCCGGGCACGCTGGTGGTCGAGGCGTTGACGATGAAGTTCTGGTGGAGCGGCGAGGGCAGCGAGATGACGTGAAAACCAATCTTCTGAAAGATCCGGATCAGGATCAGGCTCTTGGCAGAATCGTAGTCGGCGCCGGTGCCGCCGATCACGAACACGAGCGGCGCCTTGTGCGCTTGAGGCAGGAAACCGAAGCGCAGGCCCCGAGCGTACCAGAAGATGTCCGGAATCTGCCGGTCCTGGAAGACCGTCAGCTCATGCTCCTCGAGGGGCACCTGCGCGGGCAGCTCGGCCTGATAGATGCTGGGCGTGCCGACCACGGTCGCCGCATAAGCGTCGACGAACGGGTAGTCGTAGCTCGCAGCCCGGCTCTGGCCGGGCGCGACGAACGCCAGCAGGCACGAGAGGATCAGCCATCGAGCCGTCATGATCGGTTCCGTGCTGGGCGCCCGGCGGCCGACTTCAGCCGCCAGGTCGACACGCGCCGGTCACCAAAGCACAAGCCTTCCGGCTCGCCAAGCGCTGCCCTTGGGGATCACTTGTGTGCCGGCCGCGACGAATCGACAACGGCCGGAGGTGGCGAGGGATCGCGCAAACTTGGGCCCTCGGCAGGCCCGCGCCACGCGGCTGTGCCGAACCGCATGTCCGGGGATCCGTATTCCTGCGCCCCGATATCGGGCGCGCGGCCTTCATAGCCGTCGTTGAAGTTGGGCAGGACGACCCCGGCGTCGTATCCCGGACTGCCGACGGCGAGTTGATAGCGGCCGCCGGCGCCGCTTGCCGGACCCTGGCCGGTTCGCCACTGTGTTTCTGTGTTGAGGATCCCGTGCGCTTCCGTGGCGCCGATCCCGCGGGTTGCCCGGTTGCTCATGTCGTAGTCGAAGCTGCTGGTTTGCTCGCCCCGGCCGCCGACCGCTTCGATCGCGTAGCGCTCCGCATTCAAGATATTGTTGCGCGTCACCACGTTGCGGAACGGGCCGTGCTCGTTGATCGCCATGCCGCGCTCGGCGGTGATCGCCCCGAGAATCGTGTTGTGATAGAAATACTTCCGGCCCTGATCCTCCGGGCGGCCATCCATCTTGAACATCGTCCAGCCCCGGCTGCCGCCGCCATAGGCCTCCCGGTTCAGGACGTTGCGGAACACGTAGAGCGGCCCGAGCACCACCGCCGCCGTCGAGATCGACACGAAGGTCTGATCGATGTAATTGCCCCAGACGCGCACGTTCATTCCGCCACCGTCAACCTCGATGCCGTCATCGGCGCATTGGCTGACCCTGTTGCCGTAGATGTCGGAATCCGGACCGGGAAACCCGTCGGGGGCAAAGTTGCCATTGGTCCGCAGGCCGTCTTCGAACAGATGATCGTCATCGGAATAGATCTCATTGAACCGGAATACATGCCCTCCCCGGCTGCCGTTCTGGACAAAAATGCCGATACTGCCGTCCGGATGGCCGTCTTCCTGCCAGGTGTTGGTATCGAAGCGCGGATGGTGCAGTTTATTGCCCTGAATGACGACCCGCTCGGTGTCCTTGTTGAGGTAGATCGCCGCATCGTTCTCGACCGCCCAGCGCTGCGACTGCTGCTCCTTGCGCAAGCGGCCCCAGCCGCTGACGTCGACGCCCTCGATCACGACGTCGTGGGCCGCGGCGACCAGGATCCCATCCCGGTGCGCGCCTTGGCAGACCACGCCCCGGACGATGACGAAGCTCGCCGTGACCCGGACGCAGGCGGCGCTCCGGTCCTGGATGTCGATCGTCGCGCCGGTGCCGTCGTAGAGGACATAGGCACCCGCGCTGCCGCCGGCGCTGGCGTTGAACGTGGTGGCGCCGCTCGGGATGAGGGCGGTCCGCGCGATCGGGAAGCGATCGCTGCGCGTCGTCACCCGGGTCGTGGCGCTCGCGCCCGTAGCGAGCGAGAGGCGCACGTCATACGTCGTGCCGGGCGCGAGATTGACGATGCTGCCCCGATATTCCGGCGGCCCCGCGGTCGCATACCAAAGGTCCTGGGCGTCCTTGAAGGTGCCCGCGCCCGCCGGCCGGTACCGGACCGACGCTCGATTGCCGCTTCCCTTCCCCTCGGGGCTCCAGTAAATGCTGATGCTATTGAAGGTGGATTTCGTGGTCGGCGCCGTCTGCGCACCCGCGTGCGAACCGGTGAGGACCGTCGTCAATCCGACAACCGCGACCGCCAGGCGGGCAACCTGCTTCGAAGCGTGTATCACGCGCATAGCCCATAACATCTGCGCTGCCGCGGCGGAAAGTCGAGCGCGTACACCGATGTTCGGGAACGGCGTGGCGGGCGCTGCTGGGGTCGGTGACGGCACCGGCGTCGGGGTTCCGGTCGAGCGTGGTCAACCAACGGGAGGCGACATGGCCCGCAAGATCATCGACATCTCGGTCGCCCTCCAGGCGGGCATACCCGTCCGACCCGCCCTTCATGCTGCCGGAGATCACCTACCTCGACCACCAGGACACCCTGCCGAGCCTGCTCGCCTTCTTCCCGGGCCTGGCCGCCGCCGACCTGCCGGACGGCGAGGCCTGGGCGATCGAGCGGGTCGCCATCGCCACCCACAACGGCACCCACCTCGATGCGCCCTGGCACTACGCCTCGACCATGAACCGGGCCTCGACCAGGAACCGGGGCGAGCGCGCCGCGACCATCGACGAGGTGCCGCTGGACTGGTGCTTCCAGGCCGGCGTCAAGCTCGATTTCCGCCATCTTCGACGACGGCTACGTGGTGACGCCCGCCGACCTCGAGGCCGAGTTCGCGCGCATCGGCCACGAGCTGCGCCCGCTCGACATCGTGCTCATGAACACCGCCGCCGGCGCCCGCTACGGCGAGGGCGACTACATTCATCGCGGCTGCGGCTGCGGGCGCGCGGGCACGCTCTGGCTGCTCGAACGCGGCGTCCGGGTGACCGGCACCGACGGCTGGAGCTGGGACGCGCCGTTCTCCAAGACCGCTGAGGCCTACGCCTTGAGCCACGATGCCGGCCTGATCTGGGAGGGCCACAAGGCCGGCCGCGAGATCGGCTATTGCCACCTGGAGAAGCTCGCCAACCTCGACCAGCTGCCGGCGAGCGGCTTTCAGGTCTGCTGCTTCCCGGTCAAGATCAAGGCCGCTTCGGCCGGCTGGACGCGCGCGGTCGCGATCGTCGACGGCTGACGGTCGGACGCGGTCAATGTCACCCTCGATCCAGCTGCAGGCGACCGCGTTCACCCATCAGGGCGCGGTGCGCGCGACCAACGAGGACACGATCGCACTCGGCGCGTGGGTGATGAACGCGCCGATGGCGGCGCCGGCAGGGTTCGCGCTCGAGGTCGCAGAGCCCGTGATCTGCCTGGTCGCCGACGGCATGGGCGGGCACGCCGCGGGCGAGGTCGCAAGCCGCGTGGTCGCCGAGCGCCTCGCGGAGCAGGCCAGCCGGGCGGACGGCGAGGCCGCCCTGGCAAAGCTGCTCGCCGAGGTCAATGACCTGCTGTTCGAGCTGATGCGCGCGCGCCCGGCGCTCAGGGGCATGGGCACGACGGTCGCCGGCCTCGCGATCGGCCCGGCCGGCAGCCTGGTGTTCAATGTCGGCGACAGCCGGGTCTACCGGATCGGCGCCAGCAGGCTCGAGCAGCTCAGCACCGACGACACCCCCGGGCCCAAGCTCGCCGACGGCCGCACCGCCGCCCGGACCAGCCACCTGATCACCCAGACCCTCGGCGGCGCCTACCAGGCGATCGCGATCGAGCCGCATCTGCTCGCCCTGCCGCCGGCCGCACGCGAGCGCTACCTGATCTGCAGCGACGGCCTGTCCGATCTGGTGTCGCGCGCCGCGCTCGAGGCCTGTCTCGGCGCGGACGACAGCACCTCGAGCGCGGCGCTGTTCGAGGCGGCGATGGCCGCGGGTGGCCTCGACAACGTCTCGATCGTCATGCTCGACCTGAAGCGGTCATGAGCGGCGCGGCCGGCTGCTTGCGCGTCCTGCGCGCGGCGCGCCGGGGCTGGTGAATGGTCGGCGGTGGCGGAGCTGCCGCCGCGGCCGCCAACGGCCGTTCGGGGGCGGCCCAGATCTCGGCCGGGGGCGGCCGGCCGAACTCCCGCTCGTAGGCGGCGAGCGTGGCGCGATAGCTGGCCTCGCGCGCGGCCGGCTCGCTGATGCCGTCCGGCGCCTCGTAGTGCAGCCGCCGCCCGAGCACGCCCAGGCACAGCGCCTGCGCGTAGGAGGCCGGATAGGAGACATGCAGCCGCCAGGCCTGGTCGACCGCCGTCGCGGGCATCAGCTGCCGCCCGATGACGACGCTGAGATAGAGAAATCGCCGATATTCCTCGAACACGCGGCGCGCGAACTCGCACGACCAGCGGTTCTCGCGGGCGAGCCGCTTGACGAAGCTGAACACCGCGTCCTGCGGCCCGACCTCGAATTCCGCCAGCCGCCGCCAAAGCTTCGGATCGCTCCGCACCATGAGCCCGCCCCCGCCATCTGAGGGCGAGTCTGCGGGTGCTGGGGTTAAGACTTTGTTTCCAGAGCGTGTTATTTTCGCGTTCGTCTTCAAGCTGTTACGCAATTCCGCCGGCCGAAATGCCGGCTGATGCGTCGCGCTTGCAGCAAAGCTGAAGGCGCTCGGCGTCCGCGAGACGATGTTCGAGCTCGATCGAGCTTGCCTCGACGAACAGGTCGGTGAAGTCAAGGATCGCGGCAGGCTGGGAGCCGGGGTCGGCGAGGACGCCGATCCCGGTCAGGGCGTCGCTCATCCGCAGTGTCAGTTTGGCGTCGAAGATGTCGGTTCCGCCAATCTGGATCACGGGCCAGACTGGCGTATCTTTTGCAGGTCGGAGATGCTCAGCGTCCCATCAAGCAGGAGGGTCAAGGAGATGCCTACGGTCACCACCAAGGACGGCGTCGAGATTTTCTACAAGGACTGGGGCACCGGTCAGCCGATCGTGTTCAGCCATGGCTGGCCTCTCTCGGCGGACGATTGGGACGCCCAGATGCTCTTCTTCCTTGGCCAGGGCTTCCGTGTGATCGCCCATGACCGGCGCGGCCACGGCCGCTCCACTCAGCCCGGCAGCGGCCATGACATGGATCACTATGCCGACGACCTCGCGGCGGTGACCGCGCACCTGGATCTGAAGAATGTGGTGCACGTCGGCCACTCCACCGGCGGCGGCGAAGTCGTGCATTACCTCGCGCGCCACGGCGAGAGCCGGGTCGCCAAAGCGGCGATCATCTCGGCCGTGCCGCCGCTGATGCTGAAGACGGCGGCCAATCCGAACGGGCTGCCCAAGGAGGTGTTCGACGGCCTGCAGGCGCAACTCGCCGCCAGCCGTACCCAATTCTACTACGATGTGCCGGCCGGACCGTTCTATGGCTACAACCGGCCCGGCGCCAAACCCTCGCAGGCGGTGATCTGGAACTGGTGGCGCCAAGGCATGATGGGCGGCGCCAAGGCGCACTATGACGGCATCGTCGCCTTCTCTCAGACCGACTTCACCGACGACCTGAAGAAGATCGCGGTGCCGGTGCTGGTGATGCACAGCGAGGACGACCAGATCGTGCCCTATGTCGCCGCCGGCCCCCTGTCGGCAAAGCTTTTGAAGAACGGCACCCTGAAGACCTACAAAGGCTTTCCGCACGGCATGCCGACGACCGAGGCCGAGACCATCAACGCCGACCTGTTGGCCTTCATCAAAGGCTAGCAATAGCGGGGTGCCGGGACTTCGCCTCGGGAGCGGCGGGTTCCGGTGCTCGCCCGCCAGCGTCAGGCTCGCCCGGGAGCAGCGGACCCGGTCCGCACGCTCCTCCTGGTCGGTCGTTGCCGGGAACTCGGTCACGAAGCGGGCGCGCCGCCTCACTCCTTGATCGCGCCGGTCATCGAGGAGACGTAGTGCTCGACGAAGAATGAGTAGATGATCGCGACCGGAATCGAGCCGAGCAACGCGCCGGCCATCAAGGCGCCCCAGTGGTAGACGTCGCCCTCGACCAGTTCGGACAACACCGCGACCGGCACGGTCTTGTTCTCGGACGAGGAGATGAACGTCAGGGCGTAGATGAACTCGTTCCAGCATAAGGTGAAGGCGAAGATCCCGGCCGAGATCAGGCCCGGGATCGACAGCGGCAGGATGATCTTGGTGAGGATCTGGACGCGCCCGGCGCCATCGATCAGGGCGCATTCCTCGAGCTCGTAGGGAATGGTCTTGAAGTAGCCCATCAAGAGCCAGGTCGAGAACGGGATCAGGATGGTCGGATAGGTCAGGATGAGCGCGAGCGGGCTGTCGAACAGGTGGTACTGGAAGACGATGATCGCGAGCGGGATGAACAGGATCGAGGGCGGCACCAGATAGGCGAGGAAGATCATGCCGCCGACCGTGCTCGAGCCCCGGTAGCGCACGCGCACGATCGCGTAGGCGGCCATCACGCTCGCGATCAGCGACAGGATGGTGGCGCTCACCGAGACGTACATGGTGTTCCACATCCAGTGCGGATAGGCGGTCTCGAACAACAGCTTGTGGAAATGCTCCAGGGTCGGATTGGTCACCCACCAGGGATTGTGGGTGTTCATGTCGATCAGCTCGTTGTCCGGTTTGACGCTGGTCAGCGCCATCCAATAGAACGGGAACAGGAGGAAGATCAGGAACAGGATGATCGGCAGGTAGACCGTGATCACCTTGGTGTGGAAGCGCTCGAGGTAGTCCATGCCCTGGCGCTCGCGCCGGCGGCGGTCCCACCAGCCCTGGAGCAGGCCGGCTTTCTTGGCCGCGACCTCGTCGGCGGCAAGGCGGGTCAGCTGTTCAGCCATGGCCGCTCGCTCCTCGCAGGCTCCAGTTCGCGATCAGTCATCGGTGCCGCCCTGCTGCCATTTGCGCCGCTGCAGGCCGAACCAGCTGAAGATGATCGCGCCGAGCAGGAACGGGATCATCGCGGTCGAGATCGCGGCCCCCTCGCCGAGCGAGCCGCCGAGGATCGCGCGCTGGAAGCTGAGCGTCGCCATCAGGTGGGTGGCATTGAGCGGACCGCCCCGGGTCATGGCGTAGATCAATTGGAAATCGGTGAAGGTGAACAGCACCGAGAAGGTCATGACCACGGCGATGATCGGGGTCAGGAGCGGGTAGGTGACGTGGCGGAACATCTGCCAGCGGTTGGCGCCGTCGATGATCGCCGCCTCGTAGAGGGTCGGCGAGATGGTCTGCAGGCCGGCCAAGAGCGTGATCGCGACGAACGGGATGCCGCGCCAGACGTTGGCGACGATCACCGAGGCGCGGGCGTTGTTCGGATCGCCCAGGAAGTCGATGTACTGATGGATCAGGCCCAGGCGCTCGAGCGACCAGCTGATGATCGAGAACTGGGCGTCGTAGATCCACCAGAAGGCGATCGCCGAGAGCACCGTCGGCACGATGAACGGCAACAGCACGATCGCCCGGATGAACGCCTTGAACGGGATCGAATGGTTGAGCAGGATCGCGAGATAGAGGCCGAGCCCGAATTTGAACACGCTGGCGACGATCGTGTAGAGGAAGGTGTTGAAGACCGCCAGCCAGAACACCGGATCGTCCCACAACCACGCGAAGTTCTCGAGGCCGATGAAGATCCCGGGCCGCCCGATCTTGGTGTCCGTGAAGGAGAGCCAGATGCCGAGCCCGAGCGGGTAGGTCAGGAACAGGAGCAGGAACGCCGCCGCCGGCAGCATGAACCAGAAGCCGACCCAGTTGCGGTTGTGCTTGAGCCGGCTCCAGGACCACCAGGGGAGGGCGGCTGCGTAGGCGTCACGTCGCGCGATCGTCGCCAAGGTGCCGATCCTTTGTTCATCGAGCGGCGGCCGGCGGGACCGGGCCCCGACCCGCCGTCCGGCTGGTCAGACCCGATAGTAACGGTTGGCGCGCCGTTCTGCTTCCGTCATGACGCCCTCGGACGGGCCGCAACGCAAGGCGGTCCCAAAGCCGAGCGCACTCGACCCCTCGCGCAGGCGTCGACGGCCGATCCTGATCATCGCAAAGACCTCCCTGATCGGGTCTCTGATCGTTGCCTCCCGCGCGCGACCTCGTCCGCCGTCGCGCGGCGCCGGCGCCACGACAGCCATCAGGCTACTCCACAACCGCGGCCGATGTCACGGGCCGGGCGCCTGCCGGTGCCGTCAAGGGCCCGGACGGGAGGCCCGCGGCCGCCCACGACCGCGGCCGAGTGGCGCTCAAACGGCCGCCTGCCTGACCCCGCAGCGCCGCCGATCGTCCGGCCCGGCGCATCGGCGCGGCGCCATGGAACCCGTGACCTGCGGCAAAACCCGTGGACCGCGCGGCAAGAACGCCCTACACTCCGGGCAATGGGAGACATGCCGCCGGTCAGATCCGGCCCCCTGCCGGGGCTTGGTCTGATCGCATGCAAAGCCTTAACAGGGGGCAGCAAATGAAGAAGACCCAATCGACGACGCCGACGACGCCAGCCAAGGCCGCCCTGACGCGGCGGAGGTTCGTCGAGACGACCGCGGTGGCTGGCGGGACGCTGCTCGCCACGCGCTTCCTCGGCGGCAAGGCGCCGGCCTATGCGCAGGCGCGCAAGGTGCACTACCTGCAATGGAGCAGCTTCATCCCCGACGCCGACGTCGAGATCGACCGCGAGGCCGCGGAGTTCACGAAGGCGACCGGGATCGCGGTCACCGCCGAGAAGATCAATCAGAACGACATGACGGCCCGGATCACCGCCGCGATCGAGAGCGGCAGCGGCGCCGACGTGATCCAGCTGAACGCCAACCAGCCGCAGCTGTTCGCCCATGGTCTGGCCGACCACAACGCGCTCATGGCCGAGCTCGGCGGCGATCAGATCTACGAGTGGGCGCGCGACGTCGCCGTGGTCGGCGGGGTCGCCCGCGGCGTGCCGCTGTTCAACCTCGGCAATGCCACCGTCTACCGCAAGGACGTGTTCGACGAGCTGGGCCTCAAGACGCCCAACACCTGGGACGACTATCTCAAGGTCGGCACCGCGATCAAGAACGAGAATCTGCCGGTCGGGCAGACGCTCGGCCACACCTTCGGCGATGCCCCGACCTTCGTCTATCCGCTGATGTGGAGCTTCGGCGGCATGGAGGTCGACAAATCCGGCAAGGTGGCGATCAACTCCGCAGGCACCCGCGACGCGCTCGCTTTCATGAAAGAGTTCTGGGAGGCGGCCTGCGATCCCGGCGGCTTTGCCTGGGACGACACCAGCAACAACCGCGCCTTCCTCGGCCAGACCATCGGCGCGACCCTGAACGGCGCCAGCATCTACTTCGTCGCCAAGAACAGTCCCGACAAGTACCCGGGCTTCTCCCAGAAGCTCAACCACTTCCTCAATCCCGAGGGCCCGGGCGGCCGGTACCATCTGGTCCAGCCGCGAACGCTCAGCATCATGAACTACTCGCCGGACAAGGAAGCCGCCGCCGAGTACATCCGGTGGTCGTTCAAGGACGAGAACTTCGACAAGTTCATGTGGGTCAACCAGGGCTACGTCCAGGGCCTGACGCCAAAATGGGAGACCCACCCGGTGTGGAAGTCCGATCCGGCGATCGCGATCTACGCCACCAATCCGCGCTATGGCCGCAACCCCGGCTACGCCGGGCCGCCGAACCGGCAGTCGGGCGAGGTCGTCGAGAAGTACATCCTCGTCGACATGTTCGCGCGCGCGGCGCGCGGCGAGGACCCCAAGGCGATCGCCGAATGGGCCCAGAAGGAGCTCGCGAACGTCTACGGAGCCTGACGTTCCGACGAGGTTGACGCGGATGCCGCGGCGGCCGGGGCGATGGCCCCGCCGCCGCGGTCCACCCCCACGCTGACCCGGCAGAGCGATGAAATCCACCTTGCCCGCCGACACCGCCCGCGTTCAGATCGCCGACGTTCCGCTCGCGCGCCGGGCCCAGATGGGCCGGCTCGCGCTGGCGCTCGAGGACGAGAGGATCCTGGCCTTCACCCTGCTGGCGCCGGCCTTGATCCTGATCATGGTGTTCATCGCCTACCCGTTCTGTCTGGGCATCTGGATGTCGCTGACCGACAAGCTGGTGGGTACGCCTGGCAAGTTCATCGGGCTGGGCAACTACGTCCGCCTGCTGCAGAGCGACATCTTCCGGACCGCCGCCTGGAACACCGTGTTCTTCACCTTCATGGCGACCGTGTTCAAGGCCGCGCTCGGGATGTGGCTCGCGGTTCTGCTCAATCGCAAGTTCCGCCTGTCGCGGATCACCCGGGCGACCGTGCTGCTGCCGTTCATCGTGCCCACCGTGCTCAGCACGCTCGCCTGGCTGTGGATGTTCGACGCCACCTTCAGCGTCTTCAACTGGGTCCTGCGCTTCCTGTGGCAGATGAAGATCGGTCTGTTCGGCATCCCGCTCAAGGCCAACTGGGGCTACTTCCACGGCCCCTTATGGCTCGGTGATCCCGGCTGGGCGATGGCCTCGGTGATCACCGTCAATGTCTGGCGTGGCCTGCCGTTCTTCGCGATCTCGTTTCTGGCCGCCCTGCAGACGATTCCCCAGGAACTGTACGACGCCGCGGACCTCGATGGTGCCACCGGCTGGAACAAGTTCTGGCATGTGACCCTGCCCATGATCAAGCCGGTGGCGATCGTCGTGGTCGTGTTCTCGATCGTCGTCACCTTTGCGGATTTCCAGCTGGTCTACGTCCTGACCCGCGGCGGCCCGAACAACGCCACCAACCTCTTGGCGACGCTGGCCTATCAGCTCGGCATGACCTCGGGCAACCTCGGCCAGGGCGCGGCGGTGTCGCTGTTCATGCTGCCGATCCTCGCCATGGTGATCGTGTTTCAGCTGTGGTATCTGCGCCGCCAGGGTGTGCGCTGACCGCGCGCCCCCCGGATTACCGGGAGCGACCTGATGGGCTCGATCGTCGGCGAGACCTACCTCAAGAGGTTGATGGTATTCTACATACCGCTGTTCTTGTTCGTGTTCGTCACCCTGTTTCCGTTCTTGTGGATGTTCATCACCTCGATCAAACCTGACCCGGAGCTCTACAATCCACGGCTGTCCCCCTTCCTGGTCCGCGAGCCGACCCTCAGCCACTGGAAAAGCTTGTTAAGTGACACCCTGTTCGTCCAGTGGGCGATCAACACGCTTTGGGTCGCGTGCGCATCGACCGCGATCTCGCTGTTCGCCGGCGTGCTCGCGGGCTATGCGCTGGCCCGCCTGATCTTCCCCGGCTCGACGGTGTTCGGCATCGCCATCTTCGTCACCTACCTGGTGCCGCCCACCTTGCTGTTCATCCCGCTGACCGGGGTGATCTCGTGGATGGGCTTGCAGGATTCGACCTGGTCGCTGATCTTCACCTATCCGACCTTTCTGGTGCCGTTCTGCACCTGGCTGCTGATGGGTTATTTCCAGACCATTCCCAAGGAGCTCGAGGAGTGCGCCCGGATCGACGGCGCCACGCGCATCCAGGCGATGGTGTTCATCATCCTGCCGCTCGCCATACCGGGCATCCTGTCCGCCGGGATCTTCGCCTTCACGCTGTCGTGGAACGAGTTCCTGTACGCCCTGGTGTTCATCTCCTCGCCCGCCAACAAGACCATCCCGGTCGGGGTCACCAGCGAATTGATCAAGGGCGATGTGTTCTTCTGGGGCTCGCTGATGGCCGGCGCCCTGTTGGGCTCGGTGCCGGTCGCGATCGTCTATTCCTTCTTCGTCGAGAACTACGTCTCGGGGATCACCGGCGCGGTCAAAGGTTGAGCCGCGCGTCGCGCATTGGTTGTCCCCCTCGCGGTTCAGCCCGGCTCGAGCCAGGCCCGGTTGACGCAGTTGCGCAGCCGGCCGGCGAGCAGATAGTCGCGCACGGTCTCCGCCGACTTGCGCCGCAGATCGGCCCGGCCGTCGGGCGACAGCCAGGCGACGTGCGGGGTCAGCAGCAGGCGGCCGTCGAGCCACGGCTCGCGGCGCCGGAACGCCTGGATCAGCGGGTGCGACGGATCGGGCGGCTCGGCCGGCAGGACGTCGAGCCCGGCGCCGCCCAGGCGGCCATCGCGCAGCGCCGTCTCGAGCGCGCCCAGATCGACCAGCCCGCCGCGCGCGGTATTGATCAGGAGCGCCCCTTTCCGGAACGCCGCCAGCGCCGCGCCATTGATCAGATTGGCGTTGTCGGCGCTCAGCGGGCAGTGCAGGCTCACCACATCGGCCTGGGCGAGCAGCGCCTCGAGGCTCGGCGCCCGGCGCCAGCCCTGCGCGAGATCGGCACCATCGGGCAGCAGTGGGTCGTAGAAGCTGACCTCCATGTCGAGCCCGCGCGCGCGCCGCGCCGCCGCGGTGCCGATCCGGCCCAGGCCGACGACGCCGAAACAGGCGCCGCGCAGCCGGCGGACCAGGGGTGCTCCGGCCCAGTGCCAGCCCGCGTGCGGGTCGGCGAGCAGACGGGCGTGGTAGGAGACCAGGCCGCGGGCGAGCCCGAGCATCAGCGCGATCGCATGATCGGCGACCTCTGTGGTGCCGTAGTCGGGCACGTTGCAGACCGGGATCCGCCGCTCCCCGCAGGCGGCAATGTCGATGTGGTCGTAGCCGACGCCGGCCCGGACCAGAATCCGGCAGCTCGCCAGGCGGTCGACCAGGGCGCGGTCGATCGGCACGCCGTAGTAGGCGATCACCGCCTCGGCCGTGCGCCAGCGCTCATCCGGGATGCGGTCGGCGCTGAGCTCGTGGTGCACGGCGAGCTCGAAGTCGGCGCCGAGGATCTCGCGCTCGATCTGGGCGTCGTCCTCGAACAGCGCATCGGGTAGCAGAACCAGCATGGGATGGGTCCCAACCTGCGTCACGAGCCCGGGAAGGTAGCAGCCACGGCCAGCCCGTCCAGCCCCCGAGCGCGCGCGCTCGCGATCCCGGTTGAAAACCCCGCGTTGGTGGCCGGGCACCAGTATCCCGAGCGCGCGCGGTCGTGATCCGCCTTGCTCCGGCGCCGACTTCGCCTAGCATGAGCCGGCCCGAGCCGGGTGGAGCGGGGCAGGGGGCTGCGCCGCGGTTGCAGCCAAGCCGAGAGGAGGAGCCGGTGGCCGGACGAATGGAGGGCAAGCGCGTGCTGGTCACGGCGGCCGCGCAGGGGATCGGACGGGCGAGCGCGCTCGCGATGGCGCGCGAAGGTGCCAAGGTCCTGGCGACCGACCTCAACGCCACGCTGCTGGCGGAGCTCGAGGCCGCGCCGGGCCTCAGCACCGCCCGGCTCGACGTCACCGATGCCGGCCAGATCGCCGCGCTGGCCGCGGCCGAGGCGCCGTTCGACGCCCTGGTCAACGTCGCGGGCTATGTCCACGCCGGCTCGATCCTGGAGTGCGACGAAAAGGCGTACGACTTCTCGATGAACCTGAATGTGAAGTCGATGTACCGCATGATCCGGGCGTTTCTGCCGGCGATGCTGGCGGCCGGCGGCGGCAGCATCGTCAACGTCGCCTCGGTCTGCTCGAGCCTCAAGGGCCTGCCCAACCGGTTCGTCTACGGCACCAGCAAGGCGGCCGTGATCGGGCTCACCAAATCGGTCGCCGCCGAGTACGTCGGGCGCGGCATCCGCTGCAACGCGATCTGCCCCGGCACGATCGAGACGCCCTCGCTCGAGGACCGGATCGCGGCCTTCGAGGATCCCGAGGCGGCGCGCCGGGCGTTCATCGCGCGCCAGCCGATGGGCCGCCTCGGCACGCCCGAGCAGATCGCTGCGATCGCCCTCTACCTCGCCGCCGACGAGAGCGTCTACACCACCGGCCAGCTGTTCGTGGTCGACGGCGGCATCCTGATCTGAGCCGGCCGAGCAGCGATCGCGCCCGGATCGTGCCTCCCAAGGCGCCCGACCCTCCCGGCCCTTCGCCGGCGCCGGAGCGCCCGGAGCCGGCGCGCGCGCCGCTGCTCTGGACCAGCCTGCTCGCGCTCGGCATCGTCTACGGCGATATCGGCACCAGCCCGCTCTACGCGTTCCGCGAGAGCTTCCTCGGCCGGGAGGCGCCGCTCGCCGCCACGCCGATCAACGTTCTGGGCGTGCTGTCGCTGATCTTCTGGGCGCTGATCGTCGTCATCTCGATCAAGTATCTGCTGCTGGTCATGCGCGCCGACAATCGCGGCGAGGGCGGCATCGTGGCGCTGGTCTCGCTGCTCAACCCGGCCCAGGCCAAGCCCGGCAGCCTGCGCTCGGTCCTGATCTCGATCGGACTGTTCGGCGCCGCGCTGCTCTACGGCGACGGCACGATCACGCCCGCCATCTCCGTGCTCAGCGCGGTCGAAGGCCTCAAGGTGGCGACGCCCGCCTTCGAGCCGTTCGTGATCCCGATCACGGTCGGCATCCTGATCGGCCTGTTCGCCGTCCAGCGGCACGGCACGGCGGTGATCGGCAGCGTGTTCGGTCCGATCATGCTGGTCTGGTTCCTGATCCTGGCGGGGCTCGGGATCGGCGGCATCGTCCACGCCCCCGGGGTGATCGCGGCGCTCGACCCGCGTCACGCCTACGTCTTCTTCCGCGCCCAGCACTGGGGCGCCTTCGTCGTGCTGGGTGCGGTCTTCCTCGTGGTCACGGGCGGCGAGGCGCTGTACGCCGACATGGGGCATCTCGGGCGCACCCCGATCCGGCTCGCCTGGTTCACGGTCGCGCTGCCGGCGCTGGTGCTGAACTACTTCGGCCAGGGTGCCCTGGTGTTGAGCAATCCGCTCGAGATCGCCCAACCCTTCTACGAGCTGGCACCGGACTTCGCGCTCTATCCCCTGGTCCTGCTCGCGACCACGGCCACCGTGATCGCCTCCCAGGCGGTGATTTCCGGCGTGTTCTCGCTCACCCGCCAGGCCGTCCGCCTGCGGCTGCTGCCGCGCCTCAACATCGTCCAGACCCACGGCGAGGAGTTGGGCCAGATCTATATCCCGATCGTCAACTGGCTGCTGATGCTGGCGACCATCGGCCTGGTGCTGGGCTTCCGGTCGTCGAGCCGGCTGGCCTCGGCCTATGGGGTCGCGATCTCGACCGACATGGTGATCACCACGGTGCTGGCCTTCTTCGTCGCCACGCGCTGGGGCTGGAACATTTGGTGGACCGGCCTGTTCGCGGTCGCTTTCCTGATCGTCGACCTCGCCTTCTTCGGCGCCAATCTGCTCAAGATCGCCGACGGCGGCTGGTATCCCCTGCTGGTCGCGGCGGCGGTCTTCACCGTGATCTGGGTGTGGCGCCGCGGCCGCGCGCTGGTCGGCCAGCAGCTGCAGACCAGCCAGCGCCCGCTCACCGAATTCCTGGCCCAGCTCGAGGACACGCCGCCGCTTCGGGTCTCCGGCACGGCGGTGTTCATGACCGCAGACGAAGTCACCATCCCGCCGATCCTGCTCCACCACCTGCGCCACAACCGCGTGCTGCACGAGCAGGTCCTGCTGCTGCACGTCGAGACCGAGGCCTTGCCGCGGGTGCCGGCGGCCGAGCGTCTGCAGATCGAGCACCTGGAGCGCGGGCTGTATCGGGTCGGGGTGAGCTACGGCTTCATGCAGACCCCGAACATCCCCGTGGCGCTTCGGCTCTGCGAGGCCCTGGGGCTGCTCGTCGACCTCGACAGCACCACCTTCTACCTCGGCCGGGTGACCCTCCTGCCGCGCCGGGATTTCGGCCTGCCGCTTTGGCAGGACCATGTGTTCGATTTCCTCGCGCGCAACGCCGCCCGCGCGACCACCTTCTACCACCTGCCGCCCGACCGGGTCGTGGAGATCGGCATCCAGATCGAGATCTAGCGATCTGCCCCCGCAGTTCGTAAGACTGCCGAACCTTACGCGCTCGCTGCGGGCGCCGACGCCGTGGACGACAGGAAACGCCATGCCCCTCGATCTCTACCTCGCCTTTATCCTGGCCAGCACGGTCCTGATCCTTTTGCCCGGGCCGAACGTCACCCTGCTGGTCGCGACCAGCCTCACCCAGGGCGCCAGGCGGGCGCTCATGACGCTCGCCGGCACCAGCTCGGCGATCGCGCTCCAGCTCCTGATCACCGCGCTCGGCACGACCTCGCTGCTCGCGATGCTGGCGGCGGGGTTCGAATGGCTGCGCTGGGCGGGCGTGCTCTACCTGCTCTGGCTCGGCGTCCGGCAATGGCGGGCGCGGCCGATGGCGCTCGAGGACGTCGAGCCGGCCGCGGTCTCGACGGGGCGGCTGTTCTGGCGGGGGTTCGTGGTCTCCGCGACCAATCCCAAGACCCTGCTGTTCTACGCCGCCTTCCTGCCGCAGTTCCTCGATCCGGGACAGCCGCCGCTGCCGCAGCTGATGCTGCTCGGCACAAGCTTCCTGGTGTTGGCGACCGTCCTCGATGGCAGCTACACGCTGCTTGCCGGCCGGCTGCGCCCCTGGTTCCGCGGCCAGCGCCGCGCGCGCCTGCGCAACCGGGTCTCCGGCTCGCTCCTGATCGGCGCCGGCCTCGGCCTCGCGCTTGCCCGCCGGAATTGAGCCGGTCCCCCAGCCTCGCGCCGGAAACCCGGCCGCAGACCGCGGGATCCAACCGGGCTGCCGTCCGTTGACCGGGCGTGCTATTCCGCGCTTGCTCGAGATCACAAGCTCCGGCCGCGCCTCACCCCACGCGAGGAAGACGTCCATGGCCTCTCTGCAGTACGTCGTCGGCATCCGGCTCGGGAGCAAGGCGGATCAGCTGGTCATCGCGGCGGAAGATGCCCTGATCGCTGCGCTCGAGGCCAAGCTCGCCCATCCCGAGGCGACCATCACCTACGTGCGCAAGCGCAACGCGCGCGGCGATCGCCGCCACCCGCACACGGAGCTCGCCGAAGGCGGCTCGTGATCCCGATCTGTTCGGCTGGCCGTCGCCGGCCTTCGGCGGCATGATCGCGACCGCTGACCACCCGAGCCTTCGCGTCGGGGTCGCGGGCGACCTGCGCCTGCCGGTCAGCCGGTTGGCACGGGACGACTTCTGAGGCAAGCTCCGGGCGCGTTCGTCCACGACGCGCGCGGGTGGATTCCAGGCGCGGGCCGGGCGACCTGGACCTGGCCGCTGCCAGCAGGGGGGAACCGTGGGTTTCGCGCTGGACTTCATCGCCAAACTGGCGGGCATGCTGCTCGACGCGGCACCGGTGCTGATCCTGCTCCTGATCCTGATGGTCGGGCTCGCCATCAGGATCGGACGGGGCGAGGGCTGGTCCTTGTCGGACAGCATCTATTTCGGCTTCATTACCGGAACGACCGTCGGCTACGGCGACCTCCGTCCCAGGCACCCGGCAGGCAAGGTCATGGCGGTCGTGATCGCCTACGTCGGCCTGATCCAGATCGGCATCATCGTGGCGCTGGCCGTGCACGCGGCCGCGGAAGCCTATCGAGCGCGCGACGGGCTCGCGCTGAGCGCGCTCTCGTCACCGGCCGAGGCTCCAAGGGAACATCGCCCCTCGCTCCCTGACCCGCGCGGGCCCCTTGCCGGCAGCGTCTTCACGATCGGAGCGGGCTGGTGCGCACGGCGGGACTCGAACCCACGACCTCTTGCTCCGGAGGCAAGCGCTCTATCCGGCTGAGCTACGCGCGCACTGGCCCCGTATATAGCCCCGCCTGACGCCGCAGGCAAACCTCACGGGGCGGGCAGTGCATCAGTTTGAATTTTCCGCCCCTAACGACTGGGTTCGCATCCGCCCGCCGACTCCTTGATTCTAAGCGCCAAGCGGGCAAGAGAGCCAAGCATCCCTAGCCGACCGACGGGCCAGAAGCGCGACCGGCCGACGTGCTCGGCAACGCCGTGCCCGTCATGCAGATGGCGACCGTGCAGCGCGACGAGGAATACGAGCCGGACTCCGGAAAGTACCAAGGCGCAGCCGAGTTGGGACGGAAGGGCGGCAAGGCGCGGGCCGAGGGATGACGGCAGAGCAGCGGGCTGAGGCAGCCCGGAAGGCTCCGCGAAGCGTTGGAGAAGCGGTCAAACATTTTTCCGCAGTGGGATAGTGGTAACCACCTTCCATCTATCAGAACCGAGCTTGGCTTTGAATTTCAGTTCCCCTTCCTCCGTCACAGTCACTATGATATTTGGTATTATGACGAAGTCCGCGCCCACGTTGTTAGTTGATAGTTTGCCGCGTCCACTATGTATTATCTCTCCATTGTAGGACGTCTGCACGTCCATTGGATGTTCAGTCACTGGCTTCTTGCTCCATATGCCGATTAAGAGGGTAAGTATCAGGTTAGCTGGCAGCGAAGCCACAGAAATGTCATGTCCATAGGTACCTATCATCAAGAACTTACCATTATCCTCGCGACGTACTTGGTCGCACACTATTCCAAAACGAATGGCAACCGAATGTTCAGCCATTTTTATGTCAATTCCAGCTGTGCAGTTTTCTTGGATCCCGTGTTGCTTCGGACGTCAATCTCGAGTTGGCTAGCAGAAAGCCAGGCAGGAGCATCCTGATTGCGCAGAGGGGCGTTCATTGGATACTGGATAGAATACCCTGGCTCGCCACCGCAAATGGCGAAAATCAGATCGCTAAGAGTATCCAAAGTCAAATTCGCTGGCTCACCCAGCATGCGGGACACGACCTCTGGCCGCTTCCTGCAACGGCGTGCTAGCTGGACTTGCGAGATCTCACTGTTTAGAAACGCCTCGAGGATCAATGCATGCACCTTGTGCTGGTTGCGCGCGCGGAAATATCCTTGCGTCGCGGCGCTGACCGGGCTGCTGCCTGTAGGTTTAGACGGCCACGTAATTGGAAAGGTATTCATCTAGGTGCGTCCCTTTGAACGGTTGCAGCGGAGAGAAAAGATTATCCCATGCTTCCCGACAGTGTGCGACTTCTACGTCGAAGTCGGTGATATTCTCCCGATAGTCCCATGTTAGGGCGACGAAGATGTCTCTTCCAGCGAAACAGCCGAAACATCGAATACCCTGGTCCGCTGTCAGGCATCTTATGTCCCAAACCTCTCTTCCCACCGGGCTGGTTCGCGCCATGAACGCATAGTGCCGCTTTTTGAAGGGATTTTCCGATGCGGCAATCAGGTTGCCTTCCGTAAAAGCATCGAGCGTCGCCCGGACCGCGCTATGTCGCGCCCCGGTCCGAAAGCTTGGCCACGGAGGGGAGGCGCCATCCCGTACATCCTCCGATACGAAAAGCTCCCGAAGCATGGGCGATGACGGTAGGAGCGGCGGCAAGTGGAAGATCCGCTCCCCTGCGAGCCACCGGATTCGTTCTTTGATCGTCGCAGATGATGACATATAAGTCAATACGCTGGCGCGGGAGTGCGCTGCGACAATGTGACTCGTTCGGGTTGCGGTAACAAGAGCCGGCTTGGGGCCGCGAGGCTAGAGGCAAGGCCTACGGAAGTCAGGTCGAGCGAAGCATGTCGTTCTCATTGTAAGATTCTGGTGCTCGACATGGCTCGAGCTGACGAGCGCCCGGTCGGGGTTGCCGGTCACCGCCTCGCGCCTGGTGCCTATGCGCTGCGCCGAGGCGGCCCGGACGCCGGGCGCGGGCTGCCTCGGCGAAGCGTTGATCGCGCTGGCGCCGGCGGGCTGAAATTGTATCATACGCCGAGGTGAATTGGCTCGGGGCTCACCGAAAGGTTGCGTTTTCGCGCATTGCAGGTAAGCCTCAGAGCCGGGGAATCGCCTGCGCAGCTGCCGATCCGGTCGGCGGCAGCAGGACCGGGAGCCGGACGCCATGGTTGGGAAGTCGATCGCGATGCGTGCCCTGCGCAAGCCGCTGCTGGCGGCAGGTCTCCTGCTCGGTCTGGGCGCCTGCACCACGGCCCTGCCGCCGGAGCAGACCCAGGCGATGGGGCCGCCCTTGCCGTTCAACGAGCAGCTCAAGGAGGGCTATCTGCAGCTCGCCGAGGCGCAACGCGCCGAGACCCACCCGATCAACTGGTACCATTTCCGCAGCAAGGCGCGCGAGGCGATGCTGGGCAACACGGTCTGGCCCGACAAGGTCGCCAGCCGGCAGGTGCCGGCGGCCGCGCAGGTCGAGGCGATCGAGCTCCGCGAGCGCCTGCTGCGGGCGCTGGAAGGCGGCGCCGGGAGCGCAGCTCCGGCCGATGCCGCCGCCGCCCAGGTCAACTTCGAATGCTGGCTGCAGGAGCTCGAGACGATCCACAACCCGGCCAATTTCAGCGACTGCAAGGACACCTTCCTGGCCGCGCTCACCAAGTCCGAGAGCGCGCTGGTGCACACGCCCTATCTGGTGTTCTTCGACCAGGGCAGCGACCAGATCACGCCCGACGGCATGAACGTGGTCACCTTTGCGCGCCGCGCCGTGCAGATCGCGCGCCCAACCCAGATCGCGGTCACCGGCTATGCCGACCCGTCCGCGGAGAAGCGCGCCGAGCAGGCGCTCTCGCAGCACCGGGCCGATGCGGTGGCCGACGCGTTGCGCGCGGGTGAGCTGTCCGGCAGCACGGTCAAAGCCGCCGCCGGCGGCCTCGCCCCCGGCGCGACCGGCGACCGGGCGCGCCGGGTCGAGATCACCTTCGGCGGCTGAACCGCTGGGAGACGCGGGCGAGACCCCGCGGCCGGGCTGGATCCGGCAGCGACCGGCGCGGCCGCAACGGGCCGGCGGTCAGTTGATAGGGGTCGGAATTCGACGCCCATAGGTTGGCGCCGGGCGGGCGCCTCCTCATATGAAGGCGAATCCCGTGGGCCGCGCCCAGGGCGCGGCCGCTCGCGAGCCGGCTCGCGTCCTTGCCCCGAGGTTGCGCATGAAGAAGTTCCTGCTGATCGTCCTGGGCCTGGTCGTCGTGCTGATCGGCGTGGCGCTCGCCCTGCCGTTCGTCATCCCGACCGAGACCTACAAGCAGCAGCTGACCGCCGAGGTCGAGCGCGCGACCGGCCGCCAGCTCAGCATCCAGGGCCCGCTCAAGATCTCCCTCCTGCCGAGCGTCGGGCTCGAGGCGGAGAACGTGCGCTTCGCCAATGCGCCGGGCGCCGCCGAGCCGGACATGGCCAAGCTCAAGGCGCTCGAGGTCGAGCTCAAGGTGTGGCCGCTGCTGCACGGCGCGGTCGAGGTCGCGCGCTTCGTCCTGGTCGAGCCCGAGATCCATCTCGAGGTCGCCAAGGACGGCCGGCCCAACTGGCAGCTCGGGCCCAAGGCGACCAACGCGACCAGCCCGGCGCCGGCCGGCGGCGGCGCTGCGGGCGGCACCTCGAACCTGCCGATCAGCGACATCAAGCTCGGCGACATCCGCATCCAGAACGGCACACTCACCTATAGCGACGCGACCAGCGGCGCCCACGAGCGAGTCGACGGCGTCAACCTCTCCCTCCAGCTGCCGGACCTCGAGAGCCCGCTGCAGGCCAACGGCGCGCTCGTCTACAAGAACCAGACGATCAAGCTGAACCTGAAGCTCGACCAGCCGCTCAAGGTGATCCAGGGCGGCTCCTCGCCGCTTCAGCTCGCGGTCGATTCGACGCCCGCCAAATTCGGCTTCACCGGCCGGGTCACGAGCGGCGCCCAGCCCGCGGCCGCCGGCGGGCTCGATCTCGCCGTGCCCTCGATCCGCAAGCTCGCGGCCTGGCTCGGCCAGCCGCTCACCTTCCCGGGCGAGGGCCTCCAGACCCTGACCCTCAAAGGCAAGCTCGACGGCTCGCCGCAACGCGTGGCGCTGACCGACGTCGCGATCGGCCTCGATCAGATCGCCGCCAAGGGCGAAGTGGTCGCCGACCTCGGCGGCGCGGTGCCCAAAATCAACGGCCGCCTCGATCTCGGCGCGGTCGACCTCAACCCCTACCTGCCGCCGCCGGCCCCCGCGGGCACCCAGCCGGCCGCGACCGGTCAGCCGCAACCGGGCGGCCAGCAGACCGGCGCCGGCCAGACGCCAGCCCAAGCCGGACCCGCACCCGCAGGCCAGCAACCTTCGCCCGCGGCCGCCGCCGGCTGGTCGGACGAACCGATCGCATTGCCACCGCTCGGCGGCGCGGACGTCGCGTTCGAGCTCACCCTCGACAAGCTCCGGGTGCGCGCGCTCGAGCTCGGCCGCACGGTGCTCGCCCTGACCCTCAAGGGCAACACCCTCGACGCGGCGCTCAAGCAGTTCGATCTCTACGGCGGCCACGGCAGCGGCACGCTCAAGGTCGCACTTCAGAACGGCGCGCCCGCGATCAGCCAGCAGTTCAAGCTCGACGGCCTGCAGGCGCTGCCGTTCCTGACCGCGGCCGCCGGCTTCGACCGCCTCGAGGGCACCGCCAGCACCGAGCTCGCGCTCACCACCCGCGGCCAGACCGAGCGCCAGCTGGTCCAGAACCTGAACGGCAAGGGCCTGGTCACCTTCGCCGACGGTGCGATCGTCGGCATCAACCTCGCCGCCATGGTGCGCAACGCCGCCAACGCCTTCCTCAACCCCGAGGCCGGCCAGACCCAAAAGACCGACTTCACCGAGCTCGGCGGCACCTTCACGGTCAAGCAGGGCATCCTTGCCAACGACGACATGCACCTGCAGGCGCCAGCGCTGCGGATCGGCGGCCGCGGCACGGTCGACCTGCCCAAACGCACGCTCGACTACCGGATCGAGCCCAAGGCCGCCAAGACCCTCGAGGGCCAGGGCGGCCAGCAAGAGGTCGCGGGCCTCCTGGTGCCGGTGATCATCCGCGGCCCCTGGGACCACCTGACCTTCACCCCCGACCTTAGCGGCGTGGTCGAGAGCGCGCTCAAGAACCCCGAAGCGGTCAAGCAGCAGCTCGAGGACCTGGGCGGTCAGGCCAAGGGTCTCGAGAAGGCGCTCAAGGACAGCGGCAAGAAGGGCGGCACCGACGCCCTGGTCGAGGGCCTGAGCAAAGCGCTCGGCGCCGACCAGACCCCACCGCCCGCGGACGCCGGCGCCGCCAAGAGCCAGCCCAAGCCCGAGGAACAGGTCCAAAAGCTCCTGAAGGGCCTGCTCGGCAAGTGAGCCGCATCACCGCCCGGCGCGGGCGAGCGTGAAGGCGGGGTTTTGACGGGCCGCCTGTATAGAGGGTATGGCTGCGGGCCGGCATGGAGTTCGAGTGGAACGAAGCCAAGCGGCGGGCCAACCTCGCCAAGCACCAGATCGACTTCATCGACGCCAAGGAGATCTGGCAGGGCGACGTGCTCGAGATAGGGTCGTCCCAGGACCATCACGGCGAGCCCCGCCACCTTGCCTATGGCCTGCTGCGCGGGCGGGTCATCACGGTGGTCTTCACGCGGCGCGGCGGCAGGCTACGGCTGATCAGCGCACGGAGAGCGCGGCACCATGAGCGACAAGCTTACCAGGATGCGTTCGGGCGAGGGGCTTGACCAGAGCCTGACCGACTGGGCGCGGCTCGACGCCTTGACCGACGAGGAGATCGCCGCGGCGATCCGCGACGATCCGGACACCTTCGAGCCCGAGCCCGGCTCGGCTCGAGCATGCCCTGGTCATTCGCGCCAGCCGCCCCAAGCAGCGGCTCACGCTCCGCCTCGACGCCGACCTGGTCGCATGGTTCAAGGCCCAGGGCCACAGCTACCAGGCCCGCATGAACGCCGTGCTCCGGGCCTATGTCGAGCACGCGCGCAAATCTTCGCTCTGAGCCTCCCCACCTGCATTGGTGGGTTTGCAGACCTTCCTCTATCAGACCCCGTTTCCTTTACGGGCGACCGATATTGATCCGGTTGCCCGCGCCGGCGCTTTGCACCGTGACATTCTGATCACCGGTGACGTTGGCGATCTGCTGGATCGCCGCCCGGTCCTGCTCCGGGATCGCCTCGACCAGCTTCGCCAGCTCCGCCCGGAACCGCGGATCGGCCTCGAGCGCCTTCTTCAGCTGCCCCCGCAGCGTCGCCTGAAAGTCGGCGTCCTCGGGCTGCTTCTCGAAGTCCGCCAGCGCCTCCTTGCCGGCGAGCTTCACTTTCAGCGCATCCCAGAGCTTCACGACCCGGGAGCCGACCTCCTCGCCGACCTTCTTGGCCAGCTCCTCCGCCCCCTTGGCCAGGTAAGGGCCGACCAGCGTCACCGCCGCACGCCGCAAGTTCCGCAACGCCCATCATTGTCCGCCTCCTTCCTCGTCGTCCGCCGGCCCCTCCTGCATTCTTTGCAGAACCTCGAGGATCGGCCCGAGTAGTTCCATGTCCCGATCGCGCCCGACTTCCTGACAGCGTTCCCAGTAGTTCCGCACCATCGTCATCATCCAGCCTGCATAAGCCGCCGGCAGGGCCAGAAAATGCGGTGCCAATGTCTGCACCGCCTCCTTTGCCGGCGCGAGCGCCGCCTCGCGCTGGCCGACCTCGCTCAAGCGATTGGCCAGGTTGTTGAGGGCCGAAGCCAGATCGGGCCGATAGGCATCGGGCGCCTTGGCCGCCAGCTCGCGGTAGAGAGCCGCCGCCTCCTGCGCCGGCGCGAGCGCCGCCTCGCGCTGGCCGACCGCGCTCAAGCGTATGGCCAGGTTGTTGAGGGCCGAAGCCAGATCGGGCCGATAGGCATCGGGCGCCTTGGCCGCCAGCTCGCGGTAGAGGCCCGCCGCCTCCTGCGCCGGCGCGAGCGCCGCCTCGCGCTGGCCGACCGCGCTCAAGCGAATGGCCAGGTTGTTGAGGGCCGAAGCCAGATCGGGCCGATAGGCATCGGGCGCCTTGGCCGCCAGCTCGCGGTAGAGGCCTGCCGCCTCCTGCGCCGGCGCGAGCGCCGCCTCGCGCTGGCCGACCGCGCTCAAGCGAATGGCCAGGTTGTTGAGGGCCGAAGCCAGATCGGGCCGATAGGCATCGGGCGCCTTGGCCGCCAGCTCGCGGTAGAGGCCTGCCGCCTCCTGCGCCGGCGCGAGCGCCGCCTCGCGCTGGCCGACCGCGCTCAAGCGAATGGCCAGGTTGTTGAGGGCCGAAGCCAGATCGGGCCGATAGGCATCGGGCGCCTTGGCCGCCAGCTCGCGGTACAGGCCTGCCGCCTCCTGCGCCGGCGCGAGCGCCGCCTCGCGCTGGCCGACCGCGCTCAAGCGAGTGGCCAGGTTGTTGTACGCGGTCGCCAGGCTCGGGATGCGCTCGGCCCGTCCTTGCTCGACCTCCTGCGAGAGCGCTTTGGCGATGGTGTCGTGAATTCGAACCGCATGCTTGGCGAGCGCGAGCGAGGTCTGCGGCAGCTCGTCGGCGATCATCATCAGCTGGTCGACGTCGACCGAGCTTCCCAGCGCGTCGAGCCAGGCGAGCGGCTGCTCGTAGCCGGCACCGGCGAAGTCCTGCGCGGTCCGGATCACCGTGCCCGCCACCTGTTGTCCGGCCTGGGCAAAGGCGCGCAACACCACCGCGCTTGCGTCCGACCTGCCGGCCGCTCAAGGCGCGCAGGATCGCAGCCTCGCCGATGATGTCGGGCAGGATCGGCTCGATCCGGCCCTCGGCGCCGGGCAACGCCTCACACAACTGGTCGGCCAGCTCGGCGTCATCTCCGGCCGATGGCCTGCGCAGCGCCTGCTTTTCCGCAGCGGCCGCATCCTCGAAGCCGCCGCGCGCAAGGCCACGGCATAGAGTTGCATAGGCGGCGAGATGCACGAGCATGGCGCGGCTGGCGTCGTTGCCGCCGAGCCGCTCGATCCGTGCCAGTTCCCGGTCCGCAAGTTCGAACGCGAGATCCGTCCGCCGGAGCGACAGCACCTCGCCATCCCGACCTGCTTGGCCATCAGCCCGGCCATCATGAGGAACAGCGGCTCGCCGCCCCAGGTCAGCTCCCCGAGCTCGCGATCGAACGAGGGATCGATCCCGACTTCCGGCGGCCGCCCTTCGCCTGTCCGCCTGCTCCAGCGTCTCGGCGATCACGGCGCGGCGTTCGGCGGTCTCGGCGAGCGGCGGCAGCGCGATCGGTTCGGGCGGGTCGAGCAGCTTCTCGACCGCCCGGTCGCCGAAGCCGCCGCGACCGAATGCCGTCTGCCACCAGCCGCAGCCCGCTTCCGCGTGGCGCTCCAGGAGCAGCATGCGCAACGGCCTTTCGCGAAGACCTGTGTTGCCCTTCAGTTCGCGAGCCAGTCGTTAAGCCGCTCGGCGTGGATTGCGGCATAGTCGATCACGATCAGGGTCGGCCGGCCCCAGCCCCAATCGGCCAGGTTCTGCCTATCGTAGAATCGGCTCAGCTCGCCGCTCTCGACGAAGCCTGCAGCCCATCCTTCGATGAAGAGCTCGTCGCACAGCTCGAGGGCGAAGCGAGTCTTGCCGGCGCCCGCCCGGCCGGTCAGCACCCGGACCGAGATCGGTTTGTCGCGCGCAAGCCAGGCGCGCAGCTTCTCTCGCTCTTCCCGACGACCTACCAGCGGGATCGAGCGGCTGTAAGGGCTCAGCAGGTCGATTTCGGAGTCGACCCGGCTCTTCAGATGCTGCGTGAGCTTCAGATAGGTCCGCCCGAAGTCCACCCGGTTGTCGTTGCCGAGGACCTGGACGATGATATTGCCCTGGCCGTCGACGTCGGCGCGTTGCTGGTTGGGGCGGGTTGCTGCATCGCTCGAATTGCATCATCGAAACCGGGGGCGATCTCATCACAACGCGAGTTTCGACGCCAGAGTTTTCCATCAGCGCGCGCCGGCCGTCGTTGGCCCGTCGAGGGTGCTGTCCGTGGCGCAGTTGTGTGCACCCGTGGGTCATCACGGAACTCTGCTCTCGGCTTGATTTCTCCAGACCGATGGATTGGGATTGATCCTCTCGTATCCCTGAAACCCCAGGATTTTAGCCAGATCCGACGCCGCTTGCGCTGCTTGAGTCCATGGAGTGGAGCATCAAGTGATTGATCCCCGCCGGCCGCGGCCTCGACGGTCAGATTTCAGCGCACGGATCTGAGTTATGGAGGCTCCACAAACGCGACAGGTAGGCCTCACTTTAGGTTCTGATGTGTGCACACCGTCAATTGTGGCTCGGATCAATAGTGCCTCGCATCCGTGAGACATCGGAGGCATCACGACACGATTTCGTGTGGCACGAGGGCTTGACGCTGAATGATCAGACGAAAAGTCGATAGTACATGCAGTCGGACCTACGAAGATTGATCGTGGCGAGCGGGTCCTCCGATCAACGCGAAGCCTCCATCGGATCCATCGGCATCAAGGTGGAGGCGGATGGAGGCTCAGTTGCCGCCGAACAGGCCCTTGATGGAGCGCACCAGGTGGTCGACCATGGTGTTGAAGGCGTCGGCCACCGGGTTCTCGCTGGGCTTGGCGGGCGGGGGTTCGGGGCGGAAGGGGAGGTCGCCCTCGGCGTGCAGGATGAAATCCCGGAAGATCTGGGCGGGCAGGGTGCCGCCGCTCACGCCCGGCATCGGCCGGCCGTCGTCGTTGCCGACCCAGACGCCGGCCACGAGATCGTCGGTGAAGCCGATGAACCAGGCGTCCCGGTTGTCGGAGCTGGTGCCGGTCTTGCCGGCGACGAAGCGGCGAAGCGAAGCCTGGCGGCCGGTGCCGCGGAGCAGCGTGACCTCGAGCATCGCCCGCATCTCGCGGACCACGGAGGGCTCGAGCACCGGCTCGTCGACCACGCGTCGCTGGTAGAGCATGGCATCGTTGGTGCCCTGGATCGAGAGGATCGCCTCCGGCCAGACCAGGCGGCCGCCGTTCGCGATCGAGGCGTAGGCGCCGGTCAGCTCGAGCAGGCGGACCTCGGAGCTGCCCAGAGCGAGGCTCGGCTGGTCGCGCAGGCTCGAGGTGATGCCGAGCCGGCCGGCCATCTTGGTCACCGCTTTGTGCCCGACCTGCTCGCAAAGGCGCACGGCGGCGGTGTTGACCGACTCCGCAAAAGCGTCGGTCAGCGTGATCGCGGGCGGATAGGCGCCGTCGTCGTTGCGCGGCCGCCAGCCGTCGACCGCGATCGGTGCTGCCGAGATCTGGTCCTCAGGCCGCAGGCCCGATTCGAGGGCGGCGAGGTAGACGAACAGCTTGAAGGCTGAGCCCGGCTGGCGCTCGGCCTGGGTCGCGCGGTTGAACTGGCTGTCCGCATAGCTGCGGCCGCCGAGCATGGCGCGGACCTCGCCGTCCGGGGTCATCGCGACCAGGGCCGCCTGCAGGCCCTTGGCGCCGGTGTGCGCGAGCACGCTTGCGACCGCCGCCTCGGCCGCCTGCTGGAGCTTGGGATCGAAGGTCGTCTTGACCTCGAGGCGCGGCTGGCCGGGATCGGCGTAGAGCCGGCTTTCGGCGGCCACCCAGTCGGCGAAATAGCCGCTGTCGGCCTGGATCCTGGGGGCTGCGATGGTGGCCGGATGGGCGAGCGCGGCGGCTGCCTGGGCGTGGCTCGCCAGCCCCTCCTCGACCATGGCGTCCAGGACCACCGCCGCGCGCTTTTGCGCCAGCTCCAGATCGCGGGTCGGGGCGAAGTAGGAGGGCGCCCGGATCACGCCCGCGAGCATCGCCGCCTCGGCCAGCGACAGCCCGCCCGCGGGCTTGCCGAAATAGCGCCTGGCCGCGGCATCGACCCCGTAGGCGCCGCTGCCGAGGTAGACCCGGTTGAGGTAGGCCTCCAGGATCTCGTTCTTGCTGAAGCGCGCCTCGATCCAGAACGCATAGAGCACTTCCTTGGCCTTGCGCACCAGGCTGCGCTCCGGGCTCAAAAACGCGAGCTTGGCCAGCTGCTGGCTGATCGTGCTGCCGCCCTCGACGATGTGGCCCGCTTTGAGGTCCTGGACGAGCGCGCGCACGATGCCGATCGGGTCGATGCCCGGATGCCGGTAGAAGCGCCGGTCCTCGATCGCGACCACCGCCTTGGGCAGCCAGGGCGACATCTGGTCGAGGCGCAGGTAGTCCCCATAGCGGTCGCCGAAGCTCGCAAAGACGACCCCGGCCCGATCGAGCATGGTGATCTGGGCATTGCCGCCGTCGGGCCGCGGCCGCCGCAGGTCGCCCAGATCCAGGCTCGTGTACCAGCCGAGCATCACGATCACGAGGATCAGGCCGAGCGGTCCGGTCAGCAGCCAGCGCCACCGGCGCCGCCAGGGGCTCGGGGCCTGGCTGCGCGACCGGCCCGGGGTGGCCGCACGCTGGTTCGGCGCGCGCCGGCGCGGGGCGCTCTTCGCTCTGGCCAAAGCCCGCGGTCCGAGGCGCCGTCAGCCCGGCCGCTCGGGCTCGACGATCTCGAGCTGAATCACGGCGGTGTTGATCAGCACCTTGCCGCGGTCCTCGAAGTTGACCGTGACCCGTTCGCCGACCACCGATTGCACCTGGCCGATGCCCCAGTCCGGCTGGGTCGGATGGCGCACCATGGCGCCGGGCACGAGAAGGGGATTCATGAGCGTCTCTGCCGTGGCGGGCCTGATCCAGGAAAAGCTTGACCTTACTATCGCATCTTAAAGCACCACGGCAATCCCGTGGGACCGATCGATCGCGAACGGACGGTGACGGACGGGGCGACTTGGCGCTACAGCTTGGCCTGATGACAGTTTCGAGTCGGCGGCGCCAGGTTCGGGCGCGATGCCGGGAGCGCTGCGGATGGCCGAGCGACCCCTGCTCCGGGTCAGCGATCTCGCCCTCAGGTTTGGCGGGGTGGTGGCGCTCGCCGGCGTCTCGTTCGACGTCGAGGAGCGCTCGATCGTCGGTCTGATCGGGCCGAACGGCGCCGGCAAGACCACGCTCTTCAACTGCATCAGCCGCCTCTACCTGCCGAACCGGGGCGACATCCGGTTCCGCGGCCGCTCGATCCTGCGCCGGCCGCCCCACCGGATCGCCCCGCTCGGCATCGCCCGGACCTTCCAGAACCTGGCCCTGTTCCCGAGCCTGTCGGTGCTCGACAACGTCATGATCGGCGCCCACTCGCAAAGCCGCAGCGACTTTCTCTCGGACGCGCTGCGCCTGCCCTGGGTCGGCCGCGAAGAGCGGCGGCTGCGGATGCGCGCGCAGGCCTTGCTGGTCGAGCTCGGCCTCGAAGAGGTCGCCGCGACGCCCGCCCGCGCGCTGACCTTCGCCATGCAGAAGCGGATCGAGCTCGCCCGCGCCCTCGCCCTCGAGCCGACCCTGCTCCTGCTCGACGAGCCGGCCGGCGGCCTCAACCACACCGAAATCCAGGACCTCGGCGAACGGATCCGGGCGCTCCGCGACCAGCGCCAGCTGGCCGTGCTCCTGGTCGAGCACCACGTGCAGATGGTCATGGCGGTCTCGGACAAGGTCGTGGCGTTCAACTTCGGACGCAAGATCGCCGAGGGCACGCCCGCCGAGGTCCAAACGCATCCGGACGTGATCCGGGCCTACCTCGGCGCCGGCGCCTGATGACCGGCCGCCTGGAGGTTGCCGGTCTCGAAGCGTTCTATGGCCAGACCCAGGCGCTGTTCGGGATCGACCTGCGGCTCGAGGCGGGCAGCATCACGACCATCCTCGGCGCCAATGGTGCCGGCAAGACGACGACGCTGCGGGCGATCTCGGCGTTGGTCCAGACGCGCGGCCGGATCACCTTCGATGGCCGCCGGATCGAACGGCTGAGCCCCGAGGCGATCGCCCGGCTCGGAATCGCCCATGTGCCGGATGGCCGCGGCACGTTCCTGCGCCTCTCGGTCGCCGAGAACCTCCGGCTTGGCGCTCATGTCCGGCGCGACCCCGCCGGCATCCGGGCCGATCTCGAGCGGGTCCAGGGCTATTTCCCGGTGCTCGCGGAGCGCCGCCGGCAGCAGGCGGGCACGCTCTCCGGCGGCGAGCAGCAGATGCTGGCGATCGCGCGGGCGCTGATGCTCCGCCCGCGCCTCTTGCTGCTCGACGAGCCCTCGTTCGGCCTCGCCCCGCTCGTGGTCCGGGAGATCTTTCAGATCCTCGGCCGGATCAACCGGGAGCATGGCGTCGGCATGCTCCTGGTCGAGCAGAACGCCGAGCTCGCGCTGGCGCTGGCACACCACGCCTACCTGCTCGAGACCGGCAAGGTCGTGCGCGCCGGGCCGGCAGCCGAGCTTGGCGCCGACCCGACCGTGCGCCGCGCCTATCTCGGCTACTAGCGATCGGACCCGACGCTTCAGTCCTGCGCTCGCCATGCCCGTGCGCCGGGCCGGGCGATGTGCGATCCTGGTCACCTGGGAGGCAAGCCAATGCGCATCGAGCAGATCGACATCTGGCCGGTTCGGGTGCCCTACACCCATGCCGAAATGAGCTCGCTGGTCGCCCGCGACGGCGTCACCGACGTGATCGTCAGGCTCACCGCCGACAACGGCCTGATCGGCTGGGGCGAATGCACGCGCGCGGCCGATGCCGCCGGGATCGCCGCCGCGGTCACCGCGATGCGCCCGATCGTGCGTGGGCCGCGATCCCTTCGAGATGGACAGGATCGCGCGCGACGTCTTCATCGCCGGCGGCTGGCAGTTCCAGCCGATGACCGGCAATTTCGCCTTCGCCGGCATCGACATGGCGCTCTGGGACCTGTGCGCCAAAGCCTGCGGCCAGCCGCTCTACCGCCTGTTCGGCGGCGCGGTCCGCGAGACCGTCGATTATTTTTGCTACTTGAACTGGGGCAGCCCGGAGGCCATCGCGGCGCAGTGCCAAGAGGGCGTCGAGCGCGGCTACACGGTCTTCTATCTCAAGGTCGGCGTCGATGCCGCGGCCGAGGAAGCGATGCTCGCCGCCATCCGCCGCACGATCGGCCCGCGTCGGAAGATCCGGATCGATGCCAACCAGGCCTGGACGGTCCCGGAAGCGACCCGGCTGCTCACCGACTGGCACCGAAAGTTCGAAATAAACTTCGTCGAGGCGCCGGTGCCGATCGATCCGGTCGAGCTGATGCAGGACCTGAAGCGCCGGGTGCCGGTGCCGCTGTGCGTCAACGAGGGCCTCTGGCGCGAGGCCGATGCCTGGCGGATCATCGACAGCCGCTGCGGCGATTTTCTCTGTTTCAGCTCCTATTGGGTGGGCACGCTCCGGCGCTTCCAGTCGCTCTGCCACGGCGCAGAGGCCAAGGGCTGGCAGGTCTGCAAGCACACCCACGGCGAGCTCGGCCTCGCGGCCGCCGCCGGCCAGCACCTGATGCTGACGCTCGCCAACGCCTGCGACGGCCACCAGCAGACCGCGCAGTTCATGGCGGACGACATCCTGACCGAGCCGCTGCCGATCGCAACCGGCCCGACCTGGGGCCGGATCGATCGTCCCGGACTTGGCGTCGAGGTCGACGAAGCCAAGCTCGCCCGCTATCACCGGGATTATCTCGACCACGGCGAGTTCCCGGCCTACGGCGCCAAGTTTGGTGCTGCCGAATGAGGTAGCCGGCTACTGTCCGGGCGTCGGGCGGAGGCCGGTCGTGTCGAGGCCGGGGTCGCGGCCTCTGAGGAGGGCGGCGACGATCTTTGCGGAGCCGTGGGCCAGCGTCCATCCCAGGTGGCCCTGGCCGACGTTGTAGTAGAGGTTGGAGAATCGGGAGCGGCCGAGGATCGGGGGGCCGTGCGGGGTGACCGGGCGCAGGCAGCAGAACGGCTCGAAGGTCGCCCGCTGCCTCAAGGCACTTCTGTAACTGGGGAAAGAGGCCGGTGAAGCCGGCGATGAAGGCCTGGAAACGGCGCGCTTCGGGGACCGTGTCGTAGCCCGCGATCTCGGCAAGGCCGCTCATGCGCAGGCGGCCCGGCAGCGGCATCATGCCGAATTTGCGCAGCTCGTCGACCACCGGGATCGCAGGCGCGTCCGGGAACGGCGCCTTGGGCACGGTGATGCTGTAGCCCTTGACCGGGATGATCGGCAGCCGGACGCCGAGCGGGCGCATCAGCAGCGGGCTGTCGGCGCCGAGCGCCAGGACGTAGGCATCCGCCTTGAGCTGCGCCCGGTCGGTGCGGACGCCGGTGATCCGGGCGCCGTCGGTTTCGAGGGCTTCGACCTTGGTGCCGAAACGGAATTCGGCGCCCCGCTCGCGCGCACCAGGCGGCGAGGCGCTCGCAGAACTTGAAGCAGTCGCCGCCCTCCTCGCCCTCGAAGTGGATGCCGCCGGACAAGCGAGTCGATCCGCGGCGCCAGCGCCGGCACGAGCGCCAGGCAGGCCTTGCGGTCGAGGACGCGGAAATCGAGGCCGAGCGGTCGCTGGCGCTCGGAGATCGCGATCGCCTCGTCCAGGCTCTGCTGGTCCGAATAGACTTTGAGCGCGCCGCCGGTGACGCGGTCGTAGTCGAGGCCGGTCGCCGCCCGGATCTCCTTCAGCGCCTCGAGACTGTAGAGCGCCAGCCGGAGCACGGCTTGCGTGTTCGCAAAGAACGGCCCGGCCCGGGACGCGCGCAGGAAGTCGAGGCCCCAGCGCCAGATTCGCGGCAGCTGGGAGGTGTGGATCAGGATCGGGGCGTCCGGCTGCGCCATGGTCTTGAGCGTCTTGGTCGGCACGCCCGGCGCCGACCAGGGCACCGCCTGGCTGATCGCGACGAAGCCGCCGTTGGCGTGGCTGCATTCGCGCGCGACGCCCGGCTGGCGCTCGACCAGGGTCACCTCGTGACCGTCATGGAGGAGGAAATAAGCGGTCGTGACGCCGATCACGCCGCCGCCCAGGACGATCACCTTCATGGGCGGCTCCACGCCTCGGCCCGGATCACCGGCCGGCCCCCATGCGCGCTTCCAGGTATTCGGCCGCGCGCATCAGGGGAAAGCTCATGATGTAGTAGAAGACCGCGGCCAGCACGAAGGCGTGCATCGGCAGGAACGACGAGGAGGCGAGGTCCTTGGCCCGCAGCATCAGCTCCGGCGCCGCGATGATCGAGCAGAGTGCTGTCTCCTTGAGCAGGCCCACGGCGTAGTTGGCGATCGGCGGCACCACCACCCGGATCGCCTGCGGCAGGATGATCCAGCGCATCGCGCTGGCGGGGGTCATGCCGAGCGACAGCGCGGCTTCCCTCTGGCCCCGGTGCAGGGATTCGATCCCGGAGCGGAAGACCTCGGCGAGAAACGCGCCGCCGTGGATGCCAAGCCCGAGGACCGCGGCGGTGTACGAGGAGATGACCAGAAACTTGTAGCCCATCTCGGGCAGAGCGAAGTAGATCCAATAGAGGATCACCAGGACCGGCACGCCGCGGAAGAAACCGATATAGACCCTGGCCAGGCCGCGCAGCGGCGCGAACCGCGAGATCCGGAGCAGCGCAATCACCATGCCGAGCGCGCAGGCCAGGCAGAACGCGACCAGCATCAGCCTGAGCGTGCCGAGGGAGGCAATGCTCATCTCGACGATCCAGTCGCCGAGGTGCTCCTTGTAGCCGGCCAGGAACTGGATCACCGCTGCTAGTGCCAGCGCTGCCTGGCCCGCTCGAAGCGCCGGACGACGTAGGAGAGCGGCAGGGTCAGCGCCAGATAGAAGAGCGCGCAGACCAGGTAGATCTGGCCGCTGATGCCGTGCATGAAGGTCGCCTGGACCAGGCGTCTCGCCTCGAACATGATCTCGGGGGCGGCGATGGTCGAGATGATCGCGGTGTCCTTGACCAGGCCGATCGCGTAGTTGCCGAGCGGCGGCAGCATGATCCGGATCGCCTGCGGCAGGATGATGAAGCGCATCGCCTTGGCGGGCGTCATGCCGAGCGACAGCGCCGCCTCCATCTGGCCGCGGTGCAGGGCCTCGATCCCGGCCCGGTAGATCTCGCCGACGTAGGCCGCACCGTTGATGCCAAGGCCGATGATCGCGGCACTCACCGGGTCGAACTCGATGCCGATGTCCGAGAGGCCGAAATAGATGATGAACAGCTGGACGAGCGCGGGCGTGCCGCGCAGCACGTCGGTGTAGACCAGCGCCAGCCAGCGGATCGGCCGCAGCCGCGCGATCCGCATCAGGGCCACCAGGAGGCCAAGCAGGAGCGCCACCACCAGCGCGCCCGCGGCGACCCGCACCGTCATCCCGGTCGCGTGCCAGAGGACCGGCAGGATCTCGGGCAGCCAGTGCCAGAGCTTGGTCCAGAACTCGAGCATCGGCCGGCGGGCTAGCGCTCGAGGATCTGGCGCAGGAACAGGCGGGTGCGCTCGTGCGCCGGGTCCTTCAGGATCTGCTCGGGCGGGCCCTGCTCGACGATCTGGCCGCCGTCCATGAAGATCACCCGGTCCGAGACCTCGGCCGCGAACTGGATCTCGTGGGTGACGATCACCATCGTGCGACCCTCTTCGGCGAGCCCGCGGATCACCTTCAGGACCTCGCCGATCAGCTCCGGGTCGAGCGCCGAGGTCGCCTCGTCGAACAGCATGAGCTTGGGCTGCATGGCGAGCACGCGGGCGATCGCGACCCGCTGCTGCTGGCCGCCCGAGAGGCGCTCGGGATATTCGGCGGCCTTATGGGCGAGCCCGACCTTCTCGAGCATGGCCATCGCCCGCGCCTCGGCCTCGGGCCTGGCGACCCCCAGCACCCGGCGCGGCGCCACGGCGACGTTGTCGAGGGCGGACAGATGGGGAAACAGGTTGAAGCGCTGGAAGACGAAGCCGATCTCGGCGCGTTCCCGGGCCAGCTCGCGATCGCTGAGGTGAACGAACGTGCCGCCCGTCTGCTTTTCGCCGATCAGGGTGCCGTCGACCCAGATGTGGCCGGAGGTCGGTTTTTCGAGATAGTTGACGCAGCGCAGAAGCGTGGTCTTGCCGGAGCCGCTCGGGCCGATGATCGCGAGCTTCTCGCCCCGCTCGACCGCGATGCTGATCCCTTTCAGGACCTCGAGCGCGCCGAAGCTCTTGTGCAGGCCCTCGATCCTGAGCAGCGGCTCCATGCGACGATCGCGCGGTCCGATAATCGGCGTCAGAGGCCGGCACGGCCATGGCGGCCATGCCCGGGCCTCTCACGCCGGGGCTCGGCTCGCGACCGGGCCCGCCCTAGAAGCAGTGGTCGCCGTTCGGCGCCACCCAGTCCTTCGGCCGGTCGACCCCGTTGCGCAGGTTCTCGCCCTGCGGCGGCGGCGTGAACCAGCTCTTCTCGCCCAGCCCATATTTGGCCATGACTTTGACATTGGTGCAGTCGGCCCAGATCTTGTCGATCTGGTCATTGAAGGCGTCGTACAGCTCTTTTTCCTCGGGATTGATGCCGAAGATCACGTTGTAGACCTGCGACATGATCGGATACTTGGCGGACTCGGGCTTGAGCGGCACCTGGTGGAGGTTCCAGTCCGGATTCTCCTGAATCGCCAGCTGCATCAAGGGCGGATCGAGAATCGCCATGTCGACCCGGCCGGCGATCAGGTCACGCAGCGCGCCGTCCGTGGTGTCATAGAGCTTGACCTCGCCGATACCCTCGACCGTCTTCAGCTCCGGCACCAGCGTGAAGCCCGAGACCGTGGCGACGCTGCGCCCCTTCATGTCCTCGAAGGTCGACCAGTTGGTGTCTTTCTTCTGGGCCAAGAAAGTCCCGAAGTAATAGATGGGGTCGGTCAGCAGCATGATCTTGGAGCGCGCCTCGATCCAGCCCATGGCGCCGTGCATGATGTCGACCTTACCCTGCTTGGTCGACTGGATCTCGGCCGACCACTCCATCATGTGCGGCACGACCTCGAGCCCGAGGCGCTGGGCGATCAGGACCATGAGATCGCCGTCGGTGCCGATCAGCTTGCCGTCCTTGAGGCCGGTCATCGGCATGTCGCCATTGAGCGCCACGTTTAGCTTGCCGGGCTCGATGGTCTTGGGCGGCGCGGCCTCGGCGCTCGCGAGCGCCAGCAGCAGGGCGGCGCCCCCGACCCCGAGCGCCCAGGCGCCGGCGCGTATCCGTCTGGCACGATCCATGGTGAAGCCTCCCTGGCTCAGTTGCTTGCCGGCCATTCTGGGTGCGCGGGCTAAGCCCGTCAACGCCGCGTCCTTGTGGCAGTAGCTGACGAAGACATTGAGCTTGTCGCTGGTCATGAGCGCCGATCCGGCCGGGGCTCGGAAATGCGCACTCAGGGTAGCGCCTGGGGTGGCTCGGCGTAAAGGAGCGCGCGTGCCGGTGCCCTGCCCTTGTAGGCTCGACGACCTGTTGGCCGAGGGCGGGGGCCCGGCCGACCGTTGTGGCCGGCCGGGCGATCGTTGGGGCTCGCTTGGCCGCCCGTGCTCAGACCGCCTGGTACTCGATCGACTTGAAGGACAGGTGGTGGGTCGAGGCCGGGGCGGCGGCGAGTTTGCGGATGTTGGCCCAGGTCTGCTTGTAGTTCGGGATGATCAGCTCGTTGACCCCCTTGGAGACCACGTTGCCCTGGACGCCCTTGGGGTAGGCGAACAGCATGAAGGTCTGCTTCGGTTTGGCGGTCGGGGTCGGGTAGGCCATCGCCTGGGTGGCACCGTTGCCGTTCCAGACCTCGACCAGATCGCCCGCCTTCAGGCCGAGCTCGGCCATGTCGGCCGGGTTCATCTCGATGAAGGGGTAGGGCCAGCGGTCGGTGACGAAGGCGTTGTCCTGGTCGAGATAGGCCGACTGCCAGACGTGGTTGGTGCGGCCGTTGTTGATCAGGAACGGGAACTGCTTGCGCTCGTCCTCCTTGCCCGGCGCCTCGAGGCCGCGCCAGGCGGCGGCCATGAACTTGGCGCGGCCGTCCTCGGTGCCGAACTTGCCGTCGGTATAGAGCCGCTTGCTGCCGACGATCTTGTCCCCGTCCAAGCCGGTCGCGGGCTCCTGGAAGCCGTTGGTGCCCATCGCGCGCAGGCGCGCGTAGGTGACGAACTCGCCGCCATGGGCGTTCTGGTGATAGCCGTCCATGAAGGCATCTTCCTCGGTCTGCCAGTCGAAGCCTTTGAACTTGTCGGCGGTGGCTGCGTCACCCGCGGCGCGGAATGCTTGTTCCAGATGATTCGCGAGCCGGGCCGCGATCAGGCAGTCGGGCAGCGCCTGGCCGGGCGGGTCCATGTAGCGCTCGGTGAGGCGCATGCGGCGCTCGCCGTTCATCGAGGTGAGGTTCATCTCGCCCGAGGTCGCGGCCGGCAGGATCACGTGGCAGGCCTCGCCGATCAGGGTCGGCACGATGTCGACGTCGACCGCGAACAGGCCGCCCGCCTTGATCGCGCCCAGGATCGCCTCGACCATGGCCGCGCGGTCGCCCGCGGGCACGGCGGTCATGGCATCCTTCACGAGGTCGGTGCGCTTCTTGTAGACCGCCTTGAACTGGTCGGCGTTCAGCGTGGTCTTGTAGTGATCGCAGGCCCAGATGTGGTGGATGCCGCCCTGGCCGCCGATCAGGAGCTGGTCGACGTAGGGCGCCGGCCGGCCGATGAAGGCGTCCGAGGGCCGCACGTAGCCCTCCTGATGGCCGCCCATGCGCACGCAGCCGCCGCCCGGGCCGGCCGACGTTGCCGGTCGCGAGCGCTATGTTCACCAGCGCTGCGTTGGTGCGGTAGTTGTCGTTGCCCCAGATCAGCCCCTTCTCGTAGCTGAACATGGTCCGGCGCCGTTTTTCCCCTTTCGGCTCGGCGATCCAGGCGGCCGCTTTCTTGATGTCGTCGACCGAGAGGCCGGTGATGCTTGGCCGCCTTCCTCGAGGCTGAGCCGGTTGGCGGCGAGCGCCTCATCGAAGCCCGCGGTATGGGCATTGATGAAGTCCCGATCGAGCCAGCCGCGATCGGCGATCTCGCCGAGCAGCGCGTTGAAGAGCGCGAGGTCGGTGCCCGAGTTGAGCGCCAGATGCAGCACGTTGTCCTTGCCGGCCTCGACCTCGCAGGCGTTGACGGTCACGGTGCGGCGCGGGTCGACGATCACGATCCGGGTTGGCGGATGCGGCTCGCCCGCGAGCTGCTTTGCCTTCTTGTCCATCGAGGTGCCGCGCAGGTTCGGGACCCAGTGGTTCAGGAAATAGTTGGTCTGGGTCTCGAGCGCGTTGGTGCCGACCGCGACGATCGTGTCGGCGAGCTCGGCGTCCTCGTAGCAATTGTTGAGCTCGCCCACGCCCATGTCGCGCGTGGCGTGGACTTCGGAATTGTAGGCCGGGCGGTTGTGGATGCGGATGTTCTTGATCTTCATCGCCTCGAAGTAGAGCTTGCCGGTGCCCCAGGTGTTCTCGTAGCCGCCGCCGGCACCGCCGTGGTCGAAGGCCGAGACGAAGACGCCATCCTCGCCCTGCTCCTGGATCACCCGCATGGTGACCTCTGCGACCAGCGAGAGCGCATCGTCCCAGCTGGTCGGCTGCAGCTGGCCGTAGCGCCAGACCAGGGGAGTGGTCAGGCGCTGCAGCTGGCTGAAGGTCGCGCGCGAGTACATCTCCTCGGCGAGACGCGCGCCCCGGATCGAGCCGAGCCCGGAGTTCACCTCGCACTCGTGGTCGGGCATGATCACCAGCTGGACGTCCTGGCCGTTCTGCTTGACGATGTTGTACATCGCGGGCGTGTACCAGGCCGGGCTCATGGCGCCCTGCTGCTGGCTGAGATCGAGCCCGAACTTGTTCTGATCGGGGGCCATGCCGCCCTGCCGGTTGATGTTCCAGCTGTAGGCCTTGTAGCCGCAGCCGACGATGCAGAAATGGCAGACGACGTTGTGCTCCTTGGCGTCCGCCGGGATGATCGGCAGGCGGTCGATCTGTCGCTTGTAGGCCATGACCTACTCCCTCAGAGCACGTTGTTGACGCGGCCGTAGATCAGCTCGTCGACGCCTTCGGCATAGATGTCGCCCTTGGCGTCGACCCGGAGCTGGAACTGCGGCAGGTTCTGGGTCGCCTGACCCCAGATCTCGAGGCCGCCTTTCTCGGCGTCGAAGCGCGAGTAGTGGCCCGGGCAGTTGAACACCCGGTCCGTGGGGTCGTAGGCCAAAGGGAAGCCCTTGTGCGGGCAGAGGGTCGAGAAGCCGACCACGTCGCCATCGGGGCCGGCGCCGCCTTCGACCGGCCGGCCGAGCTTCAGGAGCACGCCCGGCGAATCGGCATCCGGATAGGCGATCTCGAGCGCCTCGTCGGCCTTGAGGTCGGCAAGGTTGGCGAGCCGGCTCGAGGGGTAGGTGACCCGCGCCGGCGCCGGCGTGGCGCGCGCGCCGCTGCCCGGCACCATCGCCCCGGCGACCGCGCCCGCGGCCGCTACCCCACCGCCCTTGAGGAACTGACGGCGCCCGACGTTGACCAGATTCCTGCATCCCTGCATAGCACGGCTCCCTGTCTTGGTTTTGTCACAGAACTATCATGCTTCGATCGTTCGTGAAATACCGAATTTGGGAATTGGCGAAATATGGCCTGCCGTCACGATCTCGAGACTCAGCCGCGCTCGCGCACACTCGGGGCGCCGGCGTGTCCTGGCCTCCCGGCGCGCGCGAGCGATGTGCTAAACTGCCTGGAACCCAGGAGCCGGCCGACGATGGCGACCCGGATCGAGGAGCTATACGAGCAGGATTTCTACGCCTGGACCCAGGCGCAGGCTGAGGCTTTGCGGCGTTTGGGCGAACCGCGCCCCAACCTCGATCTCGATTTTCCCCACCTGATCGAGGAGGTCGAAGCCTCGGGACGATGCAGCGTGCGGTGGTGCGCGGCCAGGCGCGCCGGATCATCGAGCATTGCCTGAAGCTGGAATACTCCCGGGCGGCCGCCCCGCGTCCCCTGTGGTACGATGCAATCCTCGACGCGCGCGCTCGCCTCGAGGACAACCTCACCCCCTCGCTCCGTCGGGATCTGGAGGACCGACTACCGCGTCTCTGGGCACGCGTGCGTCTCAAGGTGAGCAACGGCCTGCGCTTCGCCGAGCCCGACGCTGCCGACCTGTTGCCGGCCGACCTGCCCTATGCCCTCGACGACCTGCTGACCGACACCTGGTACCCCGCCAACCGCCGCGGCCTGCCCGACGACCGCTGAGCGAAGCGTCCGGCGCTTCGAACGCCGGTAGCGCCGCAGGTCAGCCCAATTCGCGGGCAGGCAATCGCGCACGCTCGGTCGCCTCGGCCGGCTCAGCCTCGGGCCGGAGCAGCCAGCCCATCAGGGCGGTCGCGAGCACCGCGCCGATCAGTTGCGCGGCGATGAACGCCGGCGCGTCGCCGGGGCGGATCCCGGAAAAACTGTTGGTCAGCGTGCGCGCGATCGTCACCGCCGGGTTGGCGAACGAGGTCGAGGAGGTGACCCGGTCAACGAATCGCTGCTTGGCGCCAGCAGGTGAACCAGCCGTTGCGCCTCGAGCGCATCGTGGCGGCGATCAGCCGACTGAATTGGCCGGGTGTCCCCGCTCGTACCAGGCCTTGGTCGCGAGCGTGATCTTGACCACCGAGAGCATGACCGGCACCTCCACCAGAACCCCGACCACGGTGGCGAGCGCGGCGCCGGACTCGAAGCCGAACAGGCCGATCGCGGTCGCGACCGCAAGCTCGAAGAAGTTGCTGGCACCGATCAGGGCGGAGGGCGCGGCGACGCAATGCGCGACGCCAAGCTGGCGGTTGAGCAGGTAGGCGAGGCCCGAGTTGAAGTAGACCTGGATCAGGATCGGAATGGCGAGCAGAAGGATGACCAGCGGCTGCCGCAGGATCTGCTCGCCCTGGAAGCCGAACAGCAGGACCAGGGTCGCGAGCAGCGCGAGCAGCGCGACCGGTTGCAGGCGTGCGAGCACCTGCTCCAGGGCGTGCCCGCCGCGGGCGACCAGAGCCTGGCGCCAGACGTGCGCGACGATCACCGGGATCACGATGAACAGGCCGACCGAGAGGGCGAGGGTGTCCCAGGGCACGACGATCGACGACAGGCCGAGGAGCAGGCCCACGATCGGCGCGAAGGCGAACACCATGATGGTGTCGTTGAGCGCCACCTGGCTGAGGGTGAAGTTGGGCTCGCCGTCGGACAGGTTGCTCCAGACGAACACCATGGCGGTGCAGGGCGCGGCGGCGAGGATGATCAGGCCGGCGATGTAGGATTCGATCTGGTCGGCCGGCAGCCACGGCCGAAACAGCCAGCCGACGAACAACCAGCCGAGAGCCGCCATCGAGAACGGCTTGACCGCCCAGTTGATGAACAGGGTCACGCCCATGCCCCGCCAGTGCTCCTTGACCCCGTGCAAGGCGCCGAAATCGACCTTGAGCAGCATCGGGATGATCATCAGCCAGATCAGCGCGGCCACCGGCAGGTTGACCCGGGCGATCTCGGCGCCGCCGATCAGCTGGAATGGTGCCGGGAACAGCCGGCCGAGGAGGATGCCGACGAGGATGCACAGCGCCACCCAGAGCGTCAGATAGCGCTCGAAAACGCCCAGCGACGGGCGGGCCGGCGCGCTCGCATCGGCAGTCGAAAACACGACCTCGCTCGATCTCATCTCGGCTCACCCTGGCTCGTGAGGTTCGTGGCGCGAGCGCGCTTTGGCGAGCGCGGGCAGACGCTTTGGCCGCCGTTCAGACTCAGCGCAGCGTTGCTCAAGCGGCATCACCCTCGGATGCCGGGGCCCCGACTTTGCCGATCTGGTCGAGCCGGCGCTGCAGAGTGAGCTTGTCGAGGCCCGCGATCGGCAGGTTGGTGAAGATCTGGATACGGCGCTCGAGCTGAAAGTAGACGTCGCGGAACAGGCGCAGGCGCTTCTCGTCCGGACCGACGAAGGCGGCCGGGTCCTCGACCCCCCAGTGCGCGGTCATGGGCTGGCCGGGCCAGATCGGGCAGACCTCGCCGGCGGCGTGGTCGCAGACCGTGAACACGAAATCGAGCGCCGGCGCGCCCGGACCCGCGAACTCGTCCCAGCTCTTGCTGCGCAGGCCCGCGGTCGGATAATTGTAGCGCGCCAGCAGCTCGAGCGCGACCGGATGCACCTTGCCGCTCGGGTGGCTGCCGGCGCTCAAGGCCTCGAACCGCCCGTGCCCGAGCCGGTTCAGGATCGCTTCGGCCATGATGCTGCGCGCCGAGTTGCCGGTGCACAGGAACAGCACGCGATAGATCTTGCCCTGCATGATCGGTCACTCCGAAGCCGGCGCGCAGGCGCCGAAGCTGGCGGTGCGCTGCAGGTCGCGGCAGAGCTCGGGATGGCCGCCGCAGCACTCCTCGGTCAGGAACGCGAGCAGGCGGCGCGTGCCCTCGACGTTGACCGCGTAGAAGATGCGGCGCTCGTCGCGCCAGGAGGTCGCGAGCCCGGCGCGCTCCAGTTGGGCGAGGTGGGGCGAGAGGGTCGAGGGCGCGACCTCGAGCGTCTCGGCGATCTGGCCGGCGGGCAGGCCGATCGGTCCCTGGCGGACCAGGAGCCGGAAGACCTCGAGCCGGGTCGCCTGCGCGAGCGCGCTCAGCGCGTCGAGAGCCTGCTTTGTTTCCATAGTTCCTGAATGACCGAAATGAAGGTGACCGTCAAGCGCGAACCCCTGGCCGGGTCCGCCAGCTGGTTTCCATAGCACGCCGATCCGCACGATCGGCAGTCGAAATCGGCTTCGCCCGAGGCGTCGCCGGAACCGACCGCGACGGGCGGCGGCCCTGGCAGCCGGTCCGGAGGCCAGCTACATAAGGTCGCTCTCTTGCGGGGAAGGGACCAAGGAGATTCGCGTGCCCTACGCCATCGAGGTCGCGGGCCTGAGCAAGCGCTACGGCGAGCTGCTGGCGGTCGACGATCTGAGCTTCGCCGTGGCGGCCGGGACCACGACCGCGCTGCTCGGGGCCAATGGCGCGGGCAAGACTACGACCATTGCGATGCTGCTGGGGCTGCTGGAGCCGGGCTCCGGGCGGATCACGGTGCTGGGCGAGGCGATGCCGCGGCATCGTTACCGGGTGCTCGGGCGGATCAACTTCTCCTCGCCCTACGTCGACTTGCCGGCACGGCTCACGGTGCGCCAGAACCTTCGGGTCTATGCTGATCTCTACGGCATCGCAGAGCCCTCCATCCGCCTCCAGACGCTGGCCGAGGGCCTCGACCTGCTGGCCATCCTCGACCGCCCGACCGGCAGGTTGTCGTCGGGGCAGAAGACCCGGGTCATGCTCGCCAAGGCCCTGATCAACCAGCCTGAGCTCCTGCTCCTGGACGAGCCCACCGCCTCGCTCGACCCGGACACCGCCGACGTCATCCGGAGCTACCTCGAGACCTACCAGCGCCAGCAGGGCGCGACCGTCCTGCTCGCCTCGCACAACATGGCCGAGGTCGAGCGCCTGTGCTCCAACGTCCTGATGCTGAAGGCCGGCCGCCTGGTCGACCAGGGCTCCCCCGCCGCCCTGCTGCAACGTTACGGCCGCGCCAACCTCGAGCAGGTGTTCCTGGACATCGCGCGCGAACGCCCGCTGCCGAGCGCCGCGGAGTGACAGGCATGGCCGCTGCCCGCCTCGCCTTGCGGCGGATCGGCGCCATGCTGCGACGCCACCTTTATCTGTTGCGGAGCTCCTGGCCGCGGGTGCTGGAATTGGCTTACTGGCCGACCGTGCAGATGATCCTCTGGGGGTTCATCACCCGGTTTCTCTCCGGCCACACCGACTTTCTGAGCCAGGCGGCCGGGTTCTTCATCGCAGCCGTGCTGCTCTGGGACGTCCTGTTCCGCAGCCAGCTCTCGGTCTCGCTCCTGTTCATGGAAGAGATGTACGCCCGCCACCTGGGCCACCTGTTCGTCTCGCCGCTCCGCCCCTACGAGCTCGTCCTCTCCCTGTTCACGATGAGCGTGATCCGGGTCCTGATCGGGGTCGGCGGGGCCGCCCTGCTGGCGATCCCGATCCACCATTTTTCCATCTTTTCCGCCCTCGGCCCGGCCCTGATCGTCTTCTTCATGAACCTGCTCTGGTTCGGCTGGGCGATGGGCCTGATGATCGCGGCCCTCGTGCTCCGCCTCGGCCTCGGCGCCGAAAGCCTCGCCTGGGCGCTGATTTTCCTGATCCAACCGCTCTCCGGCGTCTACTACCCGGTCACGATCCTGCCCACCTGGCTGCAACCGATCGCCTGGTGCCTCCCCTCGGCCCCGATCTTCGAAGGCATGCGCGCAGTCTTGTTCCAAAACACCTTCCGCACCGACCTCCTCCTGCACGCGATCCTCCTCAACCTCGCCTGGATGGCGCTCGCGATAGCTGTGTTCCTCCTCCTCTTCCGCAGCGCCCGCAACCGCGGCCTTCTACTTCAGGTCGGCGAGTGAGATCTTCCATGGACTTCGCGAGCATCAGACAAGGCCCAATCCACAGCACCTGCGCCCGCCGCCCCCAAAGGGTTGATCGGCCCATGACTGCGACATCGACTTGCTCAGATCTGGCGACAGGACACCCATGGCACACTTCCGTGCGCCCGATGCGACACTTCTGAGGCCTCATGGTCTTGCGCCGCATAGATGTCCGCAGATGGATGCCGGATCAATCTCGGGGTGATGCCTGCTAACAAATATTTCGCGAGATGCTTCCAATGTTGTGCCCGCCTATGAAAGTATAGCGACCGATGGTCGACAATCGTGACGAAGACAAAAACACGAGACGAGATCCGCCCAGAAGCGGCCGAATCAACCCGCTGGAGGCTACAGAAGTGTAGCTTCCTGACACACATCCGTGCGCGGCCGAAGGATGGCGCGGGCGGGTGCCGGAGCAGAATCGAGGAAGTCGGTGGCGTCGCGCGGGGGCCGATACGATCGCACGAAGCTAGAGCAATCCCGCCGAGCGGGCCTGGTCGACCCAGCCGTCCTACGGGTGAGCCTCCGCGAGCGCCAGCAGCTCCGCCCGGAGCGCCGCCTCGAGCTCCGGCTTTTCCTCGCCCTCGGCATCGAGCATCGTCTTCGCCAGGCCCCTGGCCAGCTGCTCGCGCACCGCGGCGTCCTCGGGGTGCGCCTTGGCCAGCGCCCGCAGCTCGGCGAGCAGCCCGTCCCGGCGCGCCAGGTCCTGCTCGGCCTTGGCATGGTTCAGCGTGTTGAACAGGCCCTTGGCCAGCGGCTCGCGCACCGCGGCGTCCTCGGGGTGCGCTTCGCCCAGCGCCCGCAGCTCGTCGAGCAGCCCGTCCCGGCGCGCCACGTCCTGCTCGTCCTTGGCATCGACCAGCGCGTTGTACAGGCCCTTGGCCAGCCATTCACGCACCGCGGTGTCCCCCGGATACTCCGCTGCCAGTGTCCGCAGTTCCGCCAGCGCGTCCCGACACGCAAGATCCTGCTCCTCCTTGACCCAGGCCAGCGTGTTGCAGAGACCCATGGCCAGCTGTTCGCGCACCGTGGCATCCTCGGGGAGGGCGGCGGCCAGCGCCCGCAGCTCCGCCAGCAGCACGTGCCGACGCGCCATGGGGTGCTCGCCCTGGGCATGGTAGAGTGTGTTGAACAAGGCTATGGCCAGCGCGCCACACACCGCGTCGTCCTCGGGGTGCGTCGTAAAGAGCGCCCTTAGCTCCGCGAGCAGCTCATCCTGCCACTCCGAGTCCTGCTCGTCTCTGGGACGGTTGAGTACATTGACCAATGCCTTGGCCAGTTGTTCGCGCACCGTGGGGTCGTCTGGGTGCGTCTTGAAGAGCGCCTGTAGGTCCGCGAGCAGGATGTCCCGGCGCGCCAGATCCTGCTCGTCGTTGGCATGGTTGAGCGTGTTGAGCAGGCCCCTGGCCAACCAGGCGCGCACTGTGACGTCCGAGGGGTGCAACGAGGCGAGCGCTCGCAACTCCCCCAGCAGCGTGTCCCGGCGCGCTAGGTTCCGCTTTGCGTTGGCTTCATTCAGCGTGTTGAACAAGCCCCTGACTAATCGCTCGCGGACCGTCACGTCCTCCGGATGCGCGGTGGCCACTGTCCGGAGCTCCCCCAAGAGCACGTCGCGGCGCGCCAGATCCTGCTCGTCGTTGGCATGGATGAGCGTGTTGAAAAGGCCCATGGCGGACTGCGTGCGCACCGCAGCGTCCTCCGGGTGCGCCGCGGCCAGCGCCTGCAGCTCGGATAGGAGCGCATCCCGGCGCGCTAGATCCTGCTCATCCTTGGCATGGTTCAGCGTGTTGAACAGACCCCCGGCAAACTGCTCGCGCACCGCGGGGTCCTCCGGACGCGCCGCGGCCAGCGCCCGCAGCTCCGCCAGTAGCGCGTCCCGGCGCGCTATATCCTGTTCGACCTTGGCATGGTTCAGGGCGATCAAAAGGCCAATCGCCAGATTCTCGCGCACGGCAAAATCACCAGGATGCGCCGCGGCGAGCGCGCGCAGCGTGGCCAGCAACGCGTCGCGGCGCGTCAGATCCTGTATGGCGTGCGCATGGATCAGTGAGTTGACAAGACCCATGGAGAGGAGCGGTGTGACGGGTCGGAATTGCGGTGTTTCGGCCTGTTTTGCCCCAAGCAGGAGCGCGTGATCGTCCTCGTCGAAGGCTCTGAACATTGAGGCTGCGCTCTGGCATAGGGCGACAGGGAGATGATCGAGTTTCAGGTACCGTGCGATGGGCAACAGGCCGGACAGGACCGCAACGTTGGCAACAATGGCAGGGCTGGGCTCGCGAACCCGGGCGGCAAGCCGTGGAATCAGCGCCGCCGCTTCGTCTCTCACACTGTTGGGAAGGCGTCTGAGAAGACAGGCCCTCGCTACTTCCCACCGCTTCGGATGGCCGAAGCCGGGTGGATCGGCGCTCTCCAGGACGTTGGCGAGGCGGAGGTCGTCGATCAGGCCAGCGTCCAGGCCATCCAGCACCTCGGCCTTGATCGCACTCCAGATCGGCCCGCCGCCGAGCGGCACCAGGGCCAGCCGGATGGCCAGGCGACGGTCGTCGCCCGTGAGCTTCGGCAGGCGCTCGTCCAACTCCCAGAAGCGGTAGGCCTGCGCGTCGGCTGCGACCCGCTTCAGGTCGGCCCGGCTCCGCATGTGCGTGCGCTGGTAGTCGTTGGTCCATTGGTAGAGGACGCCCGGATAGCCATCGACCAGATCGAGGAGGGTCTCGTCGTCGGCCCGTGCGGCGGCGCCGACGTCCCGCTGGAGGTAGCGGACCAGGCGCGCCCGCTCGGCCGGGTCGGCGAGCTGCATCGGTTCGAGCGGGTAGAGCTCAACCGGACCGACCAGGCTCGCCACGAGCTTCCGCACCGTGCCGTAGGCGGGCTCCTCGGGGCGCAGCGCCAGGAAGACGTGGCAGTGCGGCCAGTCTTCCAGGTGGCGGATGAACGCATCCAGCGTCTTGGACTCGCGCGCGACGTCCGGCGATTTTTCCCATTGGTCGAGGAACAGCGCGATCGGGCGGTCGCTGATCGTGGCCACGGCGCCGACCAGGTCGCGGGCCTGCTCGTAGGAGAGCGTCGGCAGCTGGACGCCGCCGGTCTTCAGCGTCTGATCGGCGGCGATCAGGCCGTTGATCGCGTCCTCGACCGCGACTGCGACCGGTTTTGCTGCCTTGCCGGCGATCTCCTTGAAGATCCTGGCGACGGTTTTGGCGACGCCCGGCAGCAGGTTCGGCTTCTGCTGCTCCCAGACCATCTCCGCCTGCTGCCCATAGCCGGCGTCTGAGAGCCAGCGGGCGTAGAGGTCGATCACGGTCCGGAGCAGGAGGTCCGGGGTCTCGCCGGCGGACTCGGCAAAGCCGACCAGGTGGCGCGGCTCGTGGTCCTCGGACAGGCGGCGGGCGAGTTCGGTTAAGAGCCAGCTCTTGCCCATCTGCGGGCGTGCGGCGACCGCGGTCAGGCCCTTAAAGCGGACGCGCGCGCTGAGCACCTCGAGGTCGGGCTCGCGGCCGAACAGGTAGTCGCGGCGGTCTGGGAAGGGTTTGGGCGTCGCCAATCGATCGTGCCCCGCAATCACCAGTTTGCGAGAATGATAGTCCCCTCACGCCCTGCGCGCGAGCACGAAGAGGGGCGCCGCCGCGGCAGAGCGGACCGTCGCGCTTCGACGGAGCCGGCGGCGCAACCTGGGCTACCGTGACAGCGCCATTTGACGCTAGTATGGCGCGAAGTTCGGAGAATCCCGCGGCGCCGATGTACAAAGTGTTCCTCAGCTCGACCAGCCGCGATCTCGAGGCGTATCGCGAGGCGGTGCATCGGGCGATCGATGGGTTGCCGGGGTTCGCGCTGGTCAAGATGGAGGATTTCGGCGCGCGGGCGGCGAGTGCCAGGGAGGTCTGCGCCGGGCGGGTCCGGGAGTGCGAGCTGTTCGTCGGGCCGTGGCCGGCCTGTTCGGCATGCTGGGCGTCGTGCTCGGCCGGCGCCCGTCCGGCGAGCCTGAAGATGATGTGATCCGCCGCCTCGAGGGCTGCATCCTTGGCCAGATCTGCTGAGCTCAGGCCCACATGGCGCGCAGCTCGGCCGCGATGTCGACGGTCGGCAAGGGCACGCGCGCGGCTGCGGCCGGCTCGGCCGTGGGCGATCCGGAGGTGTCGAGGTCGAAGTGGCGCAGCAGCGCGGCCGGGATGAAGCGCGAGCGCGGCGCGAAGACGTAGCGGTCGCCGAAGCGCGCCTGGCTGGTGGTGTAGAAGCGGCGCGGCTGGATCAGGTGCAGCTGGTCGCGCGCGCGGGTCATCGCGACGTAGAGCAGGCGGCGTTCCTCCTCGATCTCCTCGGCCGAGCCGGTCGCCATGTCGGAGGGGATGCAGCCGTCGACCACGTGCAGCACGTAGACCGCCCGCCATTCCTGGCCCTTGGCCGAGTGGATGGTCGAGAGGATCAGATAGTCCTCGTCCAGCAAAGGCGCGCCCGCCTCGTCACCGGTGGCGGCCGGCGGATCGAGGGTGAGCTCGGTCAGGAACTGCTGGCGCGAGCGGTAGGTCGCGGCAAGGCGCACCAGCTCGTCGAGGTCGGCAAGACGCGCGCGGGCGAAGTCGTAGCGCTCCTCGAGCAGCGGGTCGTAGAAGCGGCGTGCCTGCTCCAGCTGCCCGGCCCAGATGTCCCGCCCCGCCAGCGCCGGCATCAGCGCCGCGAGCTCGGGCCAGAGATCGGCAGCCGCCCGCGGCGGGGCGAAGTGCGCGAGCGCCTCGAACCGATATGCCGCTGCGTCGAGATGGCGCAAAACCTTGCGCGCCGTGCCCGGGCCGATCCCCGGCATCAGTTGCAGAAAACGGAAAGCCGCGATCCGGTCGCGCGGGTTCTCGGCCCAGCGCAGCAGCGCCAGCAGGTCCTTGACGTGGGCGAGCTCGAGAAACTTGAGGCCGCCGTATTTGACGAACGGGATGTTGCGCCGCCTGAGCTCGACCTCGAGCTCGCCGCTGTGGTGGGAGGTGCGGAACAGGACCGCCTGCTCGCGCAGCAGGGTTCCGGCTTCGCGGTTGGCGAGCACCGATCGGACCACGTAGTCGACCTCGCCGGTCGGGTCGGCGACCATGGCGAGGTACGGTTTTTGCGCCGAGCGCCGCGCCGAGAACAGGCTCTTGGTGAAGCCGTCCCTGGCCTCGGCCATGACCGCGTTGGCGGCGTCCAGGATCGGCTGGGTCGAGCGGTAGTTCTGCTCGAGCTTGACGACCGCGGCCGGCGGCGCGAAGGCGTTCGGAAAATCCAGGATGTTGCGCACGGTCGCGGCGCGAAAGCCATAGATCGACTGGGCGTCGTCGCCGACCACGGTGAGGCCGCGCCCGTCCGGCTTGAGCCCGAGCAGGATCCTGGCCTGGAGCGCGTTGGTGTCCTGGTACTCGTCGACCAGCACGAAGTCGAAACGGCGGCCGATATCCTCGGCGATCGCCGGCACGCCCATTGCGCGCGACCAGTAGAGCAGCAGGTCGTCGTAGTCGACCACCTGCTGCTGCTGCTTGGCGAGGACGTAGCCCGCGAACAGCCGCTTGAGCTCCGCCTGCCACTCCTGGCACCAGGGGAACAGCTTTTTCAGCACCGGCTCGAGACCGGTCTGGGCGTTGACGGCGTAGGAGTAGATCGCAAGGCAGGTGGCCTTCTTGGGAAAACGGCGCGCCTGCTCGCTGAGACCCATCTCGTCCCGGACCAGATTGAGCAGATCGGCGGCATCGCTGCGGTCGAGCACCGTGAAGCTCGGATTGAGGCCGATGGCCTCGGCATAGAGCCGCAGGAGCTTGTTGCCGATGGCGTGGAAGGTGCCGGACCATGCGATCGTCCGGCCGGCACCACCGGCGCCATCGATCGTCTGGCCGCAGATCCGCTCGACCCGGCGGGTCATCTCCTCGGCCGCCCGGCGGGTGAAGGTCAGGAGCAGGATGCGCGCGGGATCGGCGCCGTTGAGGATCAGATGGGCGACCCGATGGGCGAGCGTGCTGGTCTTGCCGGAGCCGGCGCCGGCGATGATCAGGAGCGGCCGGCCGGGCTCGGCACGCCCGACCTCCGGCACATCGAACGTCACGGCCGCGCGCTGCGCCGGGTTGAGCGAGCTCAGATGGCCCAGGATCGTCGCCTCCAGATCGGAATCCTGAAACGGACGCCAGGTGAAGGTGATAGTAGCTGGAGCTGGTGCGAAACTTCAACAGCCGCGAGAGCGCAAAAGCGCGTTCAGCAGAGTCCCGCCTGACCACGGGCAGGGCGCCAGGCCGACGGCCGGCTCCGGGGTCAAGCCGAGCCGCCCGCACCCCCGACGAGCCGGGTCGGGGAGCGCAGGGACGGGCGTTGGCCTCACTTCCGCGTCAGGGTCTCGAAGCCCTGCCAGTCGGGCGGCGGGGCCTCGCCGGTGAAGCGATCCGAGCGCTCGACAAAGATCGACAGGACGGGGTCGTCCGGGTCGAGGGCCAGAGCTTCGGCGAAAATCTCGTGCGCCTGCGCGAATTCGCGGGCGAAGTACAGCTCGATCCCGCGCTCCAGGCGAGCCCGCGTCGCTTCCTTCGCCTGGCGGCGTTCCGGCGTCTCGACGTCGAGCACCTCGTAGAGCTTGATCGGCTCCGCCTTGCCCTTGACCGCAACCCGGTCCACCAGGCGCAGGGACCACCTTCCGGGCTCGCTCAAACTCTCGAACGTCCGCTCGCCGATCAGGAATCGCGCCCGGTAAACTTTGGTCAGCTGCTCGATCCGGGAGGCGACGTTGACGGTGTCTCCGACCACGTCGCACTCCAGGCGGTCGTGACCACCCACGGTCCCCAGCACCAGGGGGCCGGCATTCACCCCGAGCCCCACCTCGAGGATCGGGCCGCCGCTCGCGCTCAATTCGCGGTTGAACTCTTCCAGGGCGCGCCACATCCCGACCCCAGCCGCGACCGCCCGCTCGGCCGGCAGCTCGAACAGGGCCATGATCTCATCGCCGCGGTAGGCGCCGATGAACCCCCCGGCCGCAGCGATCGGCTCGACCAGCCGGCTGAAGTAGCGGTTGAGGAGCTCGATCAGCGCGCGCGGGCTGAGGCGCTCCGCCAGCGGCGTGAACTCCCGCAGATCGGCGAACATCACGCTCATCTCCCGGGCGACGTACTCGCCGAGACCGACCTGCGCGATGTCGTGGTGGCCCAGGCTCTCGAGGAACTGTCTGGGCACGAATCGCTGCTGCGCCTCGATCAGGCGCACCTGGCCCTCGTACAGCCGGGCGTTCTCCATGGAGATCGAGGCCTGGGCCGAGAGCAGCTTGATGACCTCGACCCGCTCTTCGGTGAAGGCACCGGTGGTCAGGTTGTTCTCCATGTAGATCGCGCCCGCGAACTGGGCGTGGCGCAGGATCGGGATGCAGATCACGGATTTCGGCCGGTGCTTGACGATGTAGGGATCGGCCGCGAACCGACCGGGCTCGGTGGCGTTGCTCAGAACCAAGGGCTTGCCGGTGCGCAGCACGTTGTGGATCACCGAGACCGGCAGCATCGGGGCTTCCTCCGGCGCCGCCGCCGGGCCCGGCTCGGCGAGTGTCGGAGCGTCCCGTCCGACCTCGCCCTGCGCCTGAATCACGAGCTGATCGTCCTGGCGCACCACGAAGCAGCCCTTCTGGGCGCCTGCGTTCTCGAGCAGAATCTGGATCGTCGTCTTCCACAGCTGGTCGACGACGATCTCGCCCGAAATGGTCTGCGAGGCCTTGATCACCGAGCTCATGTCGAGCGCGTCCGCGTCCAGGGACCTGGTCGCCCGGTCGAGCGTCCGCGCGTCGGTGCCGCTGCCCGGCATCCGCACCGGCGCATTGATCAGCCCCGGATATTTCTGCCTCAGGTCCTCGACCTTCCGATGGGCACCCCAGCGATAGTAGAGGTAACCAGCCGCACGCAGGTAACCCTCGGCCGCCTTCGGCAGCCCCATGGCTCGCAGGTATTTGCCGACCAGCTCGTTGGCCTGCGCCTCGTCGCGCTGGAACGCGCTCGCCTGCGCGGCCGCGATCGCCCGCTCGTAGAGCGCGAGCGCCTCGGGCATGCGGCCTGCAAGGCGGGCGAGCTCGGCCTGCATGACCAGACGCAGGTGCTCGAAATTGTCGGGGCAGGTGTCCGCCCAGATCGACATCTGGCGCAGGTCCGCGTGCAGGCGATCGAGGGTCGCCGCCTGCTCGGTGCTGTTCATGTCCCGGTAAAGGGCGGCGCGCGTCAGGAAGGCCACGATGTAGAAGCGGACCAGCTGGGGTAGCGACATCGAGGACGCGATCAGCTCGTCCTGCGCCCGCACGTGCTCGAGCGCGCCTGCGTAGTCGTCATAGAAGAAGTGGATTTCGGCCTTGTAGATATGGTAGTTGGCGATCCCGGTCATGAACCGCCGCGCTCGCATGCCTTCGACGCAGCGCGCTTCGTCGAAGGCATCGTCATTCATCGAATACAAGCCGTCGGTGCGTCCCTGGAAGTTCAGCTGCATCTGCAAGAACAGGGTGCCGGAGTCGAGGGAGTCCTGGTACTCGCAGTCGCGCACGATCGTCAGATACTTCCTCTGCTCGTCAGACGCCGCCTCCAGGTCCAGCTTGGGGTCCCAGATGATGCAGTCCTGGGCGCTGTAGGCGAGATACAGCAGGTCCCCCGACTGGTATCCCGCTTCGATGCCCTTGAGGAACCAAGGCGTCATGCTTGACCAATGGTTGCTCCAATGGTGGACGAACATTGTGTAGACGTAGATGATCCGCGACTTGAGCGCGAGGTCGTCGAAGCGCTCGTTCATGGCCACCGCCAGCTGGCCGTACTGGTAGCCGAGCGCCGGGTCGTTGAGGGCGCCGCACAGCAGCATCCCGTAGGCCGCGTAGGCGAACGCCGATTCCGGGCTGTTGCCATGGCGCAGCGAGAGGTTCACGGACTTGAGCACGAGGTAGGGGAACAGATCGCCGCTCCCGGACAGGAACGCGGCGGGGAAAATCTCCATCAGCAGGCGGATCGCAACCTGGGCCTGGGGATCGGTCACCTCGGGGCTGTCGATCAGGTCGGAGATCCGGCGGCCCGCCAGGTTGCGCTCCACCTCAGCCACTTCGTCGGCGATGGTCTCCGGACCGGGCTCTTCGATCAGCTCGACCCCCAACAGCGACAAGCCCGCGACCGCGGCCTGGATGGACTCGCGCATCCTGCCGATCGTCGCGTACTGACGGGTGCGCGCCGACAGGGCTTCCGCCTTGTGCAGCGGCGTTCGCGCGCGCTCCAGCAGGGTCGCGGTCCAGGCATCGGCGCCCGCGTAGTCGCCCGTCAGGTACAGGCACTGCTGGACTTCCCGGCTGAGCGCCAGCATGAGGTCGGGGTCGCGTTCCCAGGCGTCGCCTGAGAGCAACTCCTGACCGATGCGCAGGAAGCCGAGCGCGGAGTCGTACGCTGACGATTTTTGCGCCTTGAGCCCGGCCTCGAGATTCATGCGGGCGAGATCGCGGCGCTCGCGCGGATCCTCGATCAGCGCCCGGCCCGCGTTCAGATGGCCGACGATGTCGGTCAGCCGTTCCTCGACCTCGGCCAGGGTGCTGTGTTGCCGGATCAGCCGTCCGATCGAGAGATGGACCGCCTGCTTGCGCTCAGGGTCGATCAGCGCGTAGGCGGCCTGCTGCACCCGGTCGTGCTGGAACCGGTAAGTCGGATTGACGGCGTCGGAGCCCTCCGCTCTCCAGCCAGCGGCAGCGTCCTGCTGTCCCGCCTCTCCCGACCAGTCGTCCGGAGCGTCCAGCCCGGCGAACTTGTAGCTCTCGCTCAGGGGGACGATCATGTTGCGGTTCAGGGCCTGATGCAGCGCCGCACTGGTCTGCGCCATCGAGCGCTCGTGGATGATCGACAGCGTCCTGAGGTCGAAGCTGTCGCCGATACAGGCGGCCAGCTGGAGGACCTGCTGCGTGGACCCGGGCAGGCGGCGCAGGTTGGCGACCATGAAGTCGACGACGTTGTCGCCCACGTCGGCGCGCCTGACCGCCTCCAGGTCCCAGTTCCAGCGCCCCACATCCGGGTCGAAGAAGATCGCACCTTCCTCGCTCAACCGCTTGAGCAGCTCGCTGATGAAGAAGGGATTGCCCTGGGCCTTCTCGTAGATCAGCGCGCTCAGGGGCTCGCAATCCGGGGGCGTGCGGTGCAGGGTATCGGCGGTCAGCCGATCGACGGCGGATCGGGGCAGAGGTCGAAGCGGGACCTCGACGAGGCCGCGTGTCTTTTGGATCTGGTTCAGGGTCAGGCGCAGCGGATGGCTCGCGCCCACCGCATTGCTGCGATAGGCGCCGATCACGAACAGATGGCCCAGCTCGCGCGCCGTGACCAGGCGATGGATCAGGTTCAGGGTCGGGACGTCGCTCCACTGGAGGTCGTCCAGGAAGATGACCAGCGGATGCCGGTCGTTGGCGAACACGTTGACAAAGCTCAGGAAGACGATCTGGAAGCGGTTCTGCGCCTCGGTCGGCGACAGATCCGGGACGGGCGGCTGGGCGCCGATGATCAGCTCGAGCTCCGGCACCAGGTTGACGATCAGCTGCCCGCTCGGGCCCAAGGCCTCCGCGAGGGCATCGCGCCACGCGTCCAGGCGGTCCTTGGGTTCGCCGAGCAGTTGCTGCATGAGGCCCCGGAACGCGGACGCGATCGCGCTGTAGGCGGAGCTCTGCTGGAACTGGTCGAACTTGCCCTGGATCATGTAGCCCTGCTCGCGGGCGATCGACTTGCCGAGCTCGCTGACGAGGGCGGATTTGCCGACGCCGGAGTACCCTGACACCAGGCAAAGTTCGGTCGCGCCGTGGGCCACTTCGCCGAAGAGCGCGCGCAGCTGCTCGAGCTCGCTCTCCCGGCCGTAGAGCGTCTGCGGAATCTGGAACTTGCGCGAGACGTCCGCCCGCCCGAGCTCGAAGCTCGCGACCGATCCGCTCCGCTCGAGCTCCTCGCGACAACGTTCGAGGTCGGCGATCAGGCCGTAGGTGCTCTGATAGCGGTCCTCGGCGTCCTTGGACATCAGCTTCGCCACGATCCGCGCGAGCGGCTCGGGCACCTTCGGATTGACCGTGTGGGCCTCGGGCGGCGGCTGGCTGATGTGCCGATGCATCCACTCGAGCGCGTTGTCGGCGGAGAACGGCAGCTGGCCGGTGAGCAGCTCGAAGAACGTGACGCCCATGGAGTAGTAGTCGGAGCGGTAGTCGACGTCGCGGTTCATCCGCCCGGTCTGTTCCGGCGAGATGTACGGCAGCGATCCCTGCAGCCGCTGGGTCAGGGCAGCGCTCTGGCGCTCGCGCGAGAGCTCCGAGGAGATGCCGAAGTCGATCAGGCGCAATTCGCCCGAGCCCGGCTCCAGCAGCACGTTCCGCGGCACGACGTCCTTGTGCACGACCCCCTGCTCATGCAGTCGACCGAGGATCTGCGCAAGGCGGATGGCGATCGCAAAGAAGCGATCGATGGGCAGCGGCCGGCCCTCGCGTTCCGCCATCAGATCGGCCAGCGAGAGCCCGAAGGGCTCCATCTCGATGGCCAGGTTGCCCGAGCCGTAGGTCACCAGCGAATGCACGCGGATGACGCCGTCGATGCCGAGCTTGCGCGCGAGCTGGAACTCGCGGCGGATCTCCGCCACATGGCCCTTGCGCGGGTACTGGCCGACGAGGGTCTTGAGGATGACCGGCTTGCCGTCGGTCTCGCGCACGGCGCGGTAGATGGCGCGCGGGCCGGACTCGTGAATCAGATGCGCCTGCCCGAAGCCCGGGATGTCCGGCGTCGCCGGGCTGGTGGGCCGGCCTGCCGCCATCCTCTAGACCTCGAAGAAACGCTTGAAGGCGGCGTGGTAGTTCGTCCGCCGCGCGTGTCCAGAAACGGGCGTCCGTGACCGCACAGCGCGTGCCTGAAGGGCACTGCCTTCAGGCGCAGGAAATCCTCCGCCTTCGGCTCGCTCTCGTGCAGCCAGGCGAGGCCCAGGCCGGCAGGGGTGAAGAAGCCCATCTTGCGCATGGTCTCGACCGTCTCGGGGTCGAAGAACTCGTCCGGCTCGACCCAGTTCTGCAGGGAGTCGCAGGCGATCAGGATGCCGCCTTCGCGGTCGAGGCGCAGGATCGCCTCGGGCCGCCTGGTGGTCCTGAACACGAACAGGCTGCAGCCGCCGAACGGCATGGCGCCGTCGACGGCGAGGTGCCTGTCGACCTTCAGGCCGTCCCCGATGGTCATGCCTGGAAGGGCCCAGAAGGTCGCCCCGTAGCGATCGACATAGAAGCGATCGTCGCTGCCGTGCATGTCGCCGATCCGGACGACGTTCACCACCTGGCCGAGCGCGTCGAGGGCGGCGAGCCCATGGTCATCGAGACGGACCGAATTGATCATCGTCAACCGGTCGCCCTCGCGCACGATGGTCATGCCGCGGCTGAACTGCCACATCGAACCGAAGAACTGGTTGCGCATGGTTCCGGTCACGAAGAAGACGTCGGGCAGGACCTCTTCGATGGGGCCGTGCGGCAGGGCGTCGGGATAGTCGGTCATGATCGGTCTCATCGTCAGCCTGCGTGATCGTACCTGTAGCGGCCGACATAGCGAAACTCTTCGTCGTATTCGTGCAGGTAGGCGTTGAGATACCGACGGCCTGCCTGCGAGATGCGGCCGTGCTCAACGTCGGCCACCGTCTCGCTGCCGTCGCTGGTGTCGAGCCGCTGCAGATAGAACAGGGTCATGTCGCGGCCGCCGAAGAGGTCCCACAGGCAGTGGAGGCGCGGGCGGGCGGCCGCCATGTCGAACACCGCACCGGCGAGCGCGGTATGGAGCGGATGGCGGGCGAGCGAGCTGCGGTCGAACACCGGCAGGGACCCGGCGGGGTGCGCGAACGGCGGGTAGTCGTGCTCCGGATGAACCGGATGCCGGCGCAGCTTCTGGATGTAGGCCTCGTCCAGCCCGGCACTGATCGCCCCCTTGAGGAGGATGTTGAGATAGCGCTGCGTCGGCCGGCAGCGGTCGTTGAGGTACGACGGCAGCCCGACATAGGTCAGCGCCCGGATCGGCCCGCGGGCGGTGGCCAGCTCGACCTCGATGCGGTCGTAGCCGACGCCGTAGGACTCGACCGCGTCCAGGAGGTGGAGGTGGCGATCCTCGCAACCATGCACCAGCCCCTGGACGCAATCCGCGGGATCCTCGGACGGCTGGATGTTGCCGACGCCACCCTCGTGGCGGAACCAGTGCTGAACGTTGAACAGGAGCGTCCAGCGCTGAAGGGTGGCCCGTTCCGACCACCTGGGCTCGACGCCCTTCGCCCGCAGCGAGGTCAGGTTCATGTTCGAGCCGTAGCCGAAATAGTGAAACACGCGATTTTGACCCCGGGGCGCGACCCGCGGAGTTTCCGACCGCGCGCCGAAGCTGTCAACGGCGGGTGGCAGGCAACACCCTTGCGATCAACGGCCCGAAGTGCTCTCCTGAGAGCCAACAGCGATTCTGCGATCCGATAACCCGATAAGGGGGCGCCGAGATGTCCGAGAAAACTTCCCCGTCGACTCACAATTTTGTCGTCAGCCGCACTACGAAGGATGACACCTACGGTTTATGGAGCTTCGATTCCGACGATCCCAAGCTGCTTACGGCCGTCCCGCTCAACCCGAGTGCCTCCTGCGACCGCCGCAACACGCTGGTGCCGATCGGCCCGTATCTGCTCTCGTGGGGGCCGATACAGGATGCGCGGACGGGCAAACCGTACTTCGACTTCCGCCTGCTCAAGTTCGACCCGACCGCTGGCGACCCCCTGTCGGCGCCCCCGCTCCAGGCGGGCCAGTGGCCGAAGGCGAAGTTCTGGGGGCGAGGTGCTGACTTCGGCAACCCCACCGGCGGCCACAAGCAGTTCGATCAGGACACGACGCTGCGGTTGACCCCGCTGGGCAGCTACCTCCTGAACTTCATTCCAACCGACGGGCGGGGTACGTTCACGTTGTGGAACTTCGACCCCTGTGCGACCGCGGCAAGCGGCGACGATCCGGTCGTCCCCTTCGGGTCGACGATCGCCGGCCAGGACCACCACACCTACCGACCCTACGGGGCGTTTCGCACCATGCAGCTCGGCGACGAGCTGATCCCCATGAACGGCTATGTCCTGGACCGCAAGGCCGAGACCGGCGCCTACGCGCTCTGGAGCTTCGACCCCCAGGCCGACATCCCGCTCGCCCACCCGGCCGTGCAGCAAGGAACCTGGTCGAGCATCGACCAGGGGCACCGGCTCGTGCCGATCGGCGACTTGGTCCTCGACTGGGTGCCTGCGCGATCGAAGCTACCGCCTCTGGTGGTTCGATCCCGAAGCGCGAGGATCCCCTCTGCGGCCCGCTGCGCACCGGTTATCTCCCCGACGCTTTCGGGCAGGACTCGACGCTGTTGGGCATCCAGACCACGATCCCTGTGGCCGAGGACCGCGCCAGCGTGCCCGGCACGATCGACTTCATGCGCTCGAAGATCAAGCACGTCGTCTACTACATGCTCGAGAACCGATCCTTCGACCACGTGCTCGGGTGGCTCTACGAGACCGGCGATGCCGGCATCCATGTGATTGGCCCTGCCGGCCCCTTCAAGGGTGCCAGCACCGAGTACTACAATCTCGACGGCGACAAACGAGTTTACCTGAACAAATACAAGGGCGGCAAGGTCAGCACCGACTTCCCGCTCGAGATGTTCAACTTCGACCCGTACCACGACAACTCGGACGTGCTGCGGCAGTTGTTCTTCGACAATCCGAACGGCTACGAGCAGCGCGCGACCCCCGACATGGGCGGCTTCATCTGGAACAATGGCACCGACGAGGTCATGCAGACCTATACGCCGGAGCAACTGCCCGTGCTCAACGGGCTGGCGAAGCAGTTCGCCGTCTCGGACGAGTGGTTCTGCTCGATGCCGAGCGCGACCGACGTCAACCGGGCGTTCGCGCTCACCGGCTCGGCGCTCATGGAGCTCGACAACTTCATGAGCCCACCCCAATACAACTACTGGCCCGAACAGTCGCATCGGGGCTCCATCTGGAAGGCCCTGTGGGCCAACGGCATCACGGACTGGAAGATTTACCACTCGACGATCTGGCAAGGTTACGTGTTCAGCTATCAGCTGTTTCTCGAAGGCCAGATCCCGACGGTCGACGCGCATCTCGATGACTATGTCGCCGGGATCAAGCAGTTCCTTGACGACGCCAGGACGGGAAGCCTGCCAGCCTTTTCCTACCTGGAACCCTTCTGGATCGCACCGAGCGGGACCACGTCCTACCACCCCGGCGAGGACGTCATCCCCGCCGAGCGGCAGCTGAACGCCATCTACGACGCGCTGCGGGAGGGGCCTGACTGGGAGGAGACGCTGCTCGTCATCACCTTCGACGAGCACGGCGGCATCTACGACCACGTGCCGCCCCCGTACGCCGAGAACCCCTGGCCGAACGACGTCCGCGACGGGTTCCGCTACGACCTGATGGGCGTCCGTGTCCCGACCATTCTCGTGTCGCCGTGGATCGAGCAGAACACCGTGTTCCGCTCGGAGACCGACGTGGCCTACGACGCGACATCGTTCCTCGCCACGCTGCTCAAGTGGTACGGCATTCCCAAGTCGAGGTGGTTCCTGGGCGAACGCACCAACCACGCCCCCACCTTCGAGGGCGTTCTCACGCGATCCTCCCCGAGGATCGGGTCGCCCGCCTTCCAGCCGGCATACGACCAGAAGTATCCGCCGGACGGCGACCCGGCGCCGAGCACCCAGGTCCATGACCTGCATCGCTCGATCGCCCACCGCATCATCGGCACGATGGGCCAAGGGAAACTGCCGCCGGCGGAGATCCGCAGGCTGTCGAGCGAGATGCTCAAGATCAGCGACCTGCCGACGCTCACGCGCTACCTCGACGATCTCGGGCAGCGCCTCAGCTCACCGCAGGTGGCGATCCAATATGGTTCAGCGCCTGGCGGCGCGGCTCAAGGTGACAGCAGCCTGCATGAGGCCCCGGCGCCGCTGATCGAAGGGCAGTCGAGGATCCAGGCGTCGGTCGGGATGGCCGCCCGAGCGGAGGGTAGCATGGCCGAGGTCGACTACGTGCTCGGCAGCGTCGAGGCGATGCGGGAGCTCTATCCGCCGGCGAAGTTCGCGACCGATCCGATCGACTACAAGGGGAAGCCGGTCGTGCTGCACGACGACCTCGACATGATCCGGCACTACACCGAAAATTCGCTGGCCGCCGACGGGTTCGCCGACTTCGACGTGGCGGTCCGCGAGGAGGATGGCCTGTTCAAGATCCGGATTCGTGCAGCCGACCCGGCCGGTCGGTTGCGCGCGTTCGCCGACCGGCACACGCTCATCCTCAGCCCAGCCGCCGCCGGCAAGGCGGTCAATGGCATGAGGCTCCTCAAGGATCTCGGGGTGTGGAACCCGATGGCCGGGTTCCACGTCAACGAGAACCCCAGCGACGGCGAGTGCAAGTGGCGCCTGTGCCCGCCGCTGGGGCTGAACATCATCGGCCAGAAGGGTCTGCTGCTCATGCACTACCCGCCCTGGCAGGTGATCCAGCGCGGGACCTTCCTCGACTGCATGACGATGTACCGGTGGAACACCGTCCTCAATGCCGCGGGCGTCCCCAAGGAGGAGGTCAGCTTTTTCCGGACGATCGTCGACGTCAACCCGATCGCGGCACCCGGGTCCGGGCAGAGCGAATATCCGAACGACTACTTCCCGATCATGATGGCGTCGGCCTTCTTCGACGGCCCCGATGGTCGGGACTACCTGCGCTCGATGCTCGAGCTGTACCTGGCGCCGCCGGGCGGCGGCGGCCGGCAGTATACCCTGCCGCTCCTGGTGTGCGGCTCGCCGCTCTACGACCCGCAGGCGCCGGGCTGGTTCCGGACCGCCTACAAGGACCACCTCCCGACCAAGGACGGGATCCCGCAGATGGAGGTGTTGCAGGCGGGCAGCTTCCGGGTCCGGCCGGACAGCGAGCGGGAGACGCCGTATCTGGGCGCCAACCACATGATCGCGGCCGGCGTGACGGGTCGGTGCACGGGCTGCCCGTCGAAGATCCCGGACATCCGCAAATACGAGGCGCAGGACCTGGTCGCGGCATCGTTCCTCTACGCCTACGCCAAGGACCCGGACCTCGATCCCCATGAGGCCAAGCGGCGGGCGTGCCAACGGTGGTTCGGCAACGACGACGGCAGCGGCGCGCCCAAGCCGCCCGACCCGAAGGACGCGCAGGTGATCTGTGCGCTCGCGCAGATGGACCTGTTCTTCGTCGCGAGGCCCAGCCCCCACCCGAAGTACACCTTCGAGGAAGCCATGCAGCGGTGCGCGGACGCCAACAACGGGCTCGACCCCTGTTGCGCGCCGATTGCGCCGCCGGAGCGCGGTTGCACCGGTGCGTGACCACCGCTTCTGGTCACCAGCGGCAGTCGTCCAGGCGGTGGCGGGGTCGGCTCAGTCCTTGACCAGCAGCTTGCGCGGGTAGCTGCAGAAAGGCTCGGCGCCGCGCTCGGTGACCAGAAAGCTCTCGGTGATCTCGAGGCCCCAGTCGTCCTGCCAGATCGCCGGGATCAGGTGGAAGGTCATGCCGGCCTCGAGCGGGGTCCGGTCGCCCGGTCGCAGGCTCATGGTACGCTCGCCCCAGTCGGGCGGGTAGCTGAGCCCGATCGGGTAGCCGCAGCGGCTCTCCTTCTCGATGCCGTAGCGCGCGATCACCTGGCGCCAGGCGGCCTCGACGTCCTCGCATAGGGCGCCGGGGCGGGCCGCCTCGAGGGCGGCGGCGATGCCCTCGATCACCGCCTGCTCGGCATCCAGGAACTTCTGCGGCGGCTGGCCCAGATAGATCGTGCGCGACAGCGGGCAGTGGTAGCGGCGATGGCAGCCGGCGATCTCGAAGAAGGTGCCCTCGTCCTTCCGGAACGGCCGCTCGTCCCAGGTCAGATGCGCGGCCGAGGCGTCGATGCCCGAGGGCACCAGCGGCACGATCGCCGGATAGTCGCCGCCGTAGCCGCCGGCGCCCCGGATGCCGGTGCGGAAGATCTCGGCGACCAGCTCGTGCTTGGGCAGACCCGGCTCGATCAGCTCGAGGATGCGCGCATGCATCGCCTCGACGATGCGCGCGGCGCGCCGCATGTAGGTGAGCTCCATGTCCGATTTGACCGCGCGTTGCCAGTTCACGAGGCCGGTCGCGTCGACGAAGGTCGCGTTGGGCAGATGGCGCTCGAGCGCGGCCAGGCAGGCGGCGCTGAAGTAGTAGTTGTCCATCTCGACGCCGATCCGGCGCCGGCCCCACCCCCGCTGATCGAGGATGCCGGCCAGGTAGTCCATCGGATGACGCTCGGTCGACTGCACGTAGTGGTCGGGATAGGCGACGATCTGGTCGTCGGCCATGAACACCGTGCGCTTGGCGCCGTTCGCGTCCTGGCCGCGGCCATACCAGATCGGCTCGCCGTCCGGCGCCAGCAGCACGCATTGATGGACGTAGAACGACCAGCCGTCGTAGCCGGTCAGCCAGGCCATGTTGGAGGGGTCGGTCGCGATCAGGAGCTCGACGCCCCGGGCGGCCATCGCCTGGCGGGTCTTGGCGATGCGCCGGTCGTATTCGGCGCGCGGGAAGCTCGGGTCAAGGGCGGCCATGGGCTTGCCTCGGGGCGGCGCCGGACGCCACCGGAGCGCGGCGTCCGGCGCCGTGCATGCTACTTCGAGAGGGATTTGAGATAAGCGATGACGTTCTGGCGATCCGCTTCGCTGCTCAGGCCGACGAACGCCATCTTGGTGTGCGGCACGACCGCCTTGGGGTCGGCCAGATACTTGTCGAGCGTGGCGTCGTCCCAGACGATCCCGGAATCCTTCATGGCCTCGGAATAGCTGAAGCCGTCGACGCTGCCGGCCTTGCGGCCGACGACGCCGATCAGATAGGGGCCGATCTTGTTCTTCTCTTCCTTGACGTCGTGGCAGACCTTGCACTTGTTGAAGACCTTCTCACCCTGTGCCGGGTCGCCGGCCGCCAGCGCCGCGCCGCTGCCGAGCACGACCAGGCCGGCCGCGAGCCAAACTCCAAGGCGTCCCACCGTCATCGTCTTCTCCCAGGTCGGACCGATCCTTGCGAGGGACCGGTCGATTGTCCACATCGTTGGCGCTCCGGCCGGGCTGCGAGCCGACGCCGGATCCGCCCCGGCCGCCCCGCTCCTGCCTCGAGCCCGTGAGGTTAGCCTGCTCCGGCCCGGAAAACCATGGCCCCCGCCCACCCCGCGCGCTTGCGTCGCGGTCATCGGCACCAGCCAGCTATCGACGCCTGCTTTGCGCTTTGGTCGCCTGCCCAAGGCGCCCTATACTCGCAGCCGGACATGAGGTAAGCGGCATCATGGCGAGATCGAAGGACCCTGTTAGCCCGGCAACGCCCACGGTGATCAAGCCCGGGGCCTATTTCCTCTCGCTCACGGTCGAGAACGTGCGCTGCTTCGGCCCGGCCCAGAGGCTCGATCTCTCGGACCGCCACGGCGGCCACGCGCCCTGGACGATCATCCTCGGCGAGAACGGCCTCGGCAAGACGACGCTTCTGACCTGCCTCGCCTTTATAGCCAGCGTTCAACATACGATCGGAGCACCAAGTAGTTACGAAGCGCCGGATGTCAAAAGGCCCTATCTGGGCGAGTGGATGAACAGCCTGAGCAGCATTCTGAGAGGAGGCGCTGTCGAGCAGGGCAGATTTGATGCTACGGTCGTCTTCCCCAACGGATCGGAGAAAGATGGTACGATCGAGACAAACATTATCGGGAGAAGCCAAGTCTCGGTCAGATACCCCGCTGGAGGACCCCCGGCGTGGTTATTCCCGACGTTCAATTACGGTGCCAGTCGGCGCATGCCACAGGGCAAGGGCCTGTCCGAACGTGATGATAGAGTAAGCTTATTCTTAGACGACGACGTTGCGTTGCGGGACCCAGAAGACTGGCTCCTGACGGCTGACTACAACGCGCGGCTGCAAGGACGCGACGAAGCGCGCTTCGATGCTTTCGCGAAGCGCGTCCGCGAGGCCCTAGTGGGCATTCTGCCGGAAGTCGCCGACATCCGAATTCAACCGGCCAACGAGCCGGGAGGCTCGCCTCGCGTCGAGGCCGAGACGCCTGACGGCTGGATTCCGTTGCGACGGCTTGGCTTTGGCTACCAGAGCCAGATCGCTTGGCTCATCGACTTTGCCAGCCGGATGTTCGAGCGCCATCCGGACAGTTCGGATCCACTAGCGGAGCCGGCGGTCGTCCTGGTAGACGAGATTGATCTGCACATGCACCCTCGCTGGCAGCGTCAGATTATCAGTTATCTCACCGAGCGATTCCCGAACACTCAATTCATCGTTACGGCGCATAGCCCGTTGATCGTGCAGGCAGCTGGAAACGCCAACATCGTGCTGCTTCGGCGCGAGGGCGACCACGTCGTGATCGACAATGATCCCGAGGTTCTCCGCAACTGGCGCATCGACCAGATCCTTACGAGCGAGCTGTTCGGCCTTGAGAGCGCGCGCCCGCCGCAGATCGAGGTGCCGCTCAAGGAGCGCCGGCAGATCCTCGCCAAGCCCAAGCTCACCAAGGCCGATGAGAAGCGTCTCGCCGAGCTCGAGCAGGTGATCGGCGACCTGCCCGCTGGCGAGACGGCTGAGGACGGCCGTGCCATGGAGCTGATTCGACGCGCCGCGGCCAAGCTTTCCAGCAAGGCATGATCCGGGTTGCGAAGCCGGAGCGGGTGCCGCGCGTCCTTCGCGAGCGGGGCCGGCGCACCACCGAGGCCAATCAGCGGGCGTTCGAGGAGGGTGCGCGGACCTTCAGGTTCAAGAACTCGCTCTATGGTGCAAAGTCGGTCAAGAGCGCTCTGATCAAGGCGCAGCGCGGCAAGTGCGCGTTCTGCGAATCCCAGGTCCGCCACATTGCTCACGGTGACGTCGAGCACTATCGCCCCAAGGGCGGCGTTCGGCAAAGCGACGGCGGTCCGCTGGAGCAGCCCGGGTATTTCTGGCTCGCGTACACATGGGGAAACCTGTTCTTCGCGTGCCAGCTCTGCAATCAGAGCTTCAAGAAGAACCTGTTTCCGCTCGCCGATCCCGCCAAGCGTGCGCGCAGCCATCGCGACGACCTTGCGGCCGAGGAGCCGATGCTGATCCATCCAGGCGACGACGACCCGGGCGCGTTGATCGGTTTTCGCGGCGAAATGGCGTTTCCGATTGGCGGCGATCGGCGAGCACGCGCGACGATCGAGGTGCTCGGGCTGAACCGAGAAGCGCTGGCGGAGTTTCGTTTTGACCACCTCAAGCCATTCAGGCTGCTGCGCGAATGGCTGCGGTCGTTGCCGGCGGATAGCGATGAGGCGCGCGAAATCCAGGCGCTGTTCGTGGAGGCGGTGCTTCCCAGGGCTCAGTACTCCAGCATGATCCGGGCGCTGCTCGCGTCTTGAGCGTGCTTCACGCCGCCTTTTGTAGGTCGAGGCGGGACCAGACCTGGGTGAGGGCGGCGACCAGATGGTCGATCGCGGCATCGTCGTGGGCCGGCGTCGGGGTGATCCGCAGGCGTTCGCTGCCGCGCGCCACGGTCGGGTAGTTGATCGGCTGCAGGTAGATGCCGAACTCGTCGAGCAGCACGTCCGAGGCCCGCTTGCAGGCGACCGGGTCGCCGACCAGCACCGGCACGATGTGGGACGGGCTCGGCATGACCGGCAGGCCGGCTGAGCGCAGGCGCCGCTTGACGGTCGCCGCCCGCTCCTGGTGGCGCACGCGGAGCTCGTCGTGGGCGCTGACGTAGCGGACGCTTGCCAGCGCCGCGCCGGTGACCGCAGGCGCGAGCGAGGTCGTGAAGATGAAGCCGGGCGCGATCGAGCGCACCGCATCGATCAGGGCGGCCGAGCCCGCGATGTAGCCGCCCATGCAGCCGAACGCCTTGGCCAGCGTGCCCTGGATCACATCGAGCCGGGCCATGACGCCATCCCGCTCCGCGAGCCCGCCGCCCTGCGGCCCGTAGAGGCCGACCGCATGGACTTCGTCGAGGTAGGTGAGCGCGCCGTAGCGCTCCGCGAGCTCGCAGATCGCCGCGATCGGCCCGAAGTCGCCATCCATCGAGTAGACCGATTCGAACGCGATCAGCTTCGGCACGTCAGCCGGCGTCGCGCGCAGCAGCTGCTCGAGGTGGCCAGCATCGTTGTGCCGGAAGATCCGCCTCTCGCAGCCCGAATGGCGCATGCCGGCGATCATCGAGGCATGGTTCTCGGCGTCCGAGAAGATCACGCAGCCGGGCAGCAGCCGGCCGATGGTCGAGAGCGCCGCCTCGTTGGCGACGAAGCCGGAGGTGAAGACCAGCGCGGCCTCAGTGCCGTGCAGCCGGGCGAGCTCCTGCTCCAGGAGCACGTGCAGATGGGTCGTGCCGGAGATGTTGCGGGTGCCGCCGGCGCCGGCCCCCATGCGCCGGACCGCCTCGCAAGCCGCCTCCAGCACGACCGCATGCTGGCCCATGCCGAGGTAGTCGTTCGAGCACCAGACGGTGACCGGGGCGGGCGCGCCGTCCGGGCTCGGATAGCGCCGTGCCCGCGGGAAGGCCCCCGCGTCGCGCTCCAGGTCACAGAACACCCGGTACCGTCCCTCGCCGCGGATGCGCGCCACGGCGGCTCGAAATCGCTCCTCGTAGTTCATGCCGGTCCCCCCTGGCTCGCCCCCCTAAGTCAGTCAAAAGCGCAGGCGCTTGCATTGCACGACGTGGGGCAAAGCGCAGATCGCGTCAAGCACCGGTTCCGGCACCGGCTGGTCGACCTCGATCAGGGCGATCGCGTCGCCGCCCGGCCGCTCGCGGCCGAGGTGGAAGGTCGCGATGTTGACCCCGGCATCGCCGAGGGTCATGCCGAGCGCGCCGATCAGGCCCGGCTGATCGTCGTTGCGCACGTAGAGCATGTGCGGCCCGAGGTGGGCCTCGATCTCGATGCCGCGGATCTCGACGATCCGGGGCCGGCGCTCGTGGAACAGCGTGCCGGCGACGCTGCGCTCGCCGCGCTCGGTCTCGACCGTGAGCCGGATCAGCGTCTGGTAGCCGTCGGTCTCGTCCTGATGGATGGTGGTCACGGCGATGTCGCGCTGGCGGGCCACCAGCGGCGCGTTGATCATGTTGACGCTCGCCAGCAACGGCGCCAGCAGGCCCTGGAGGAGCGCCGCGGTCAAGGGCCGGGTGTTGAGCCTGGCGACCTGGCCGGCGTAGCTGATGGTGGCGCCCAGGAGGCCGGTCTCGGTCAGCTGACCGGCGAAGCTGCCGAGCTGCTGGGCGAGCACCATGTAGGGGCGCAGATGCGGCGCCTCCTCGGCGCTGACCGGCGCCATGTTGAGCGCGTTGACGACCGCGCCGGTGGTCAGATAGTCCGCCATCTGCTCGGCGATCTGCAGGGCGACCTTCTCCTGCGCCTCGGTGGTCGCGGCGCCGAGATGAGGGGTGACGACGACCTGGTCGAGCTCGAACAGGGGCGATGTGCGGGCCGGCTCCTCGGCGAACACGTCGAGCGCGGCACCGGCGACGTGGCCGCTCAGGAGGGCATCCAAGAGGGCCGCCTCGTCGATCAGGCCGCCGCGGGCGCAGTTGACGATCCGCACGCCCGGCCGGGTCGCCGCCAGAGCGTCGGCATCGATGATGTTGCGGGTCCCGTCGGTGAGCGGCGTGTGCAGGCTGATGACGTCGGCGCGCGCCAGCAGCTCCTCGAGCTCGACCTTCTCGACCGCCAGGTCCTGGGCACGCTCAGGCGCCAGATAGGGATCGTAGGCGACCACCCGCATCTTCAGGCCATGGGCGCGCTCGGCGACGATCGAGCCGACGTTGCCGCAGCCGATCAGGCCCAGCGTCTTGCCGGCGAGCTCGGTGCCCATGAAGCGGGATTTTTCCCACTTGCCCGCGCGGGTCGAGCGATCGGCCGCGGGCAGCTGGCGGGCGAGCGCCAGGATCATGGCGATGGTGTGCTCAGCCGTCGTGACCGAGTTGCCGAACGGCGTGTTCATGACCACCACGCCGCGCTCGGTCGCGGCCGCGAGGTCGATGTTGTCGATCCCGATGCCGGCCCGGCCGACCACTTTGAGGCGCGGCGCAGCCGCCAGCAGCCGGGCCGTCACCTTGGTCGCCGAGCGCACCGCCAGGCCGTCGTAGTCGCCGATGATCTGGATCAGGTCTGCCTCGCCGAGGCCGGTCTTGACCTCGGCCTCGACGCCGCGCTCCGCAAACGCCGCGACGGCGGCCGGGCTCAGCGCGTCAGAGATCAACACCTTCGGCATGTCAGAGATCCTCCGCCCGGCGCTGCTCGTGGAACGCAAAGTCGAGCCAGGGCAGCAACGCCTCGAGGTCGCTCGCTTCGACCGTGGCGCCGCCCCACAGGCGAAGCCCGGGCGGCGCGTCCCGGTAGCCCGCGATGTCGTAGGCGACCCCCACCGTCTCGAGGCGGCCGACCAGGCCCTTGATGAACTCGGCCTGACGCGCCGCCGGCAGAGCCTGGACGCCGGGATTGATGATCCTCAGGCAGATCGAGGTCGAGGAGCGCGTCTCGGGCCGCTGCGCCAGGAAGTCGACCCAGGGGGTGCGCGCGACCCAGGCCGCGATCCGCTCGAGATTGGCTGAGCTGCGCGCGATCAGGGCGTCCAGGCCACCGATCCGTTCGGCCCAGGCGAGGCCGTCGAGGGCGTCCTCGACCGCGAGCATCGAGGGCGTGTTGATGGTCTCGCCGCGGAAGATCCCCTCGATCAGTTTGCCCTTGGCGGTCAGGCGCAGGAGCTTGGGCAGCGGCCAGGGCGGCCGCCAGCCTTCCAGGCGCTCGACCGCGCGCGGGGACAGGATCAGCATGCCGTGCTGGCCCTCGCCGCCCAGCACCTTCTGCCAGGAGTAGGTGACGACATCGAGTTTTTCCCACGGCAGGGCCATGGCGAACACCGCCGAGGTCGCATCACAGAGCGTGAGCCCGTCGCGCTCCATCGCGATCCAGTCGCCATCGGGCACCCGCACGCCCGAGGTCGTGCCGTTCCAGGTGAGCACCAGATCGCGCGCCGGGTCGTGCTCGAGCGCCGGCAGCTCGCCATAGTCCGCGCGCCGGATGCGCCGGTCGGCGAGCTTGAGCTCGGTCTCGATATCGCTCTGCCAGCCATAGCCAAAGCTCTCGAAGGCGAGCACGTCGACCCCGCGGGCCCCCAATAGGTTCCACATCGCCATCTCGAAGGCGCCGGTATCGGAGCCGGGCACCAGGCCGATCCGGTAGTCCTGAGGCAGCCCGAGCAGCGCGTGCGAACGGTCGAGCAGCTCCGCGAGCCTTGCCTTCGGCTCTTTCGCCCGATGCGAGCGGCCGACCAAGGCCCCCTCGAGCGCCATGACCGACCAGCCGGGCCGCTTGGCGGTCGGGCCGGAGCCGAAACAGGGATTGACCGGCCGGACGCGCGGCTGGCTCATGATGTTCTCCTGGTCGTCGCCGGGCACAGTGTCGGACACCACCTTTGGCTGAATTGCTGCAGCGCCGCAAAAACGAGCAGGACAGATACGCCCTGCGCCGGCTCGATGCCAGCCCCTTGGGCCGCGGCGATCTGTCGGGCCCGCTCAGTCGGTGAAAAACGCGGTCTCGCCCGCGCCGCGGAGCACGATGTCGAAGAGGTAGCGGGGCGATGGCGCCGCCCTGTCCCGGCGCGCGATCAGGGTCGCGCGGGCCTCCGGATCCTCGATCGTCGCCAGGATCGGATCGGTCTCGTTGGCCGGCTCGCCCGGGAAATAGAGCCGGGTCACCAGCCGCCGCAGCAGGCCGGCCGCAAACACGGAAAAGAGGATGTGCGGTGCCTGCCATCGGTTGCCGCGGTAGGGCACGGCGCCTGGCTTGATCGTGCGGAAGTGATAGCGCCCGTCCGGGTCGGTGAGCGCCCGGCCGAACCCGAAAAAGTTCGGATCGAGCGGCCGGTCGTCCGAGCGGTCGGCCGGGTGGCGGTAGCGGCCGGCGGCGTTCGCCTGCCAGAGCTCGATCAGGCAGCCTGGCACCGGCAGCGCGTCCTCCTGCCGCACTTGGCCTTCGATCTCGATGACCTGGCCGTCGGCCGCCGGCGCATCGGGCGCGAGCCGCGTCAGGTCGCTGCCGGCCCGGATCAGCTGGCGATCGAAGAACGGCCCGAGGGTCTGCCAGGCGCTCGCCTGCAGGCCTGCCATGCTCAGTCCACCATCGGCGTCGCGTGGCGGCCGCGCAGCACCAGGTCGAAGCGCCAGCCGAGCGCGGTCTCCCAGATCCCGACCTCGGGCGCGGGCACCGCCATCAGTCGTTGCCGGGCCGCGGGGTCGTGGACGCCGGCCAGGATGTTGTCGATCTCGTTCAAGGGATCGCCCGGAAAATACATCTGGGTTACCAGGCGGGTCAGGAAGGTCGGGCCAAACAGGGAAAAATGGATGTGCGGCGGCCGCCACCAGTTGCCGGTGTGCTGGACCGGATAGGCGCCGGGCTTGATGGTCCTGAAGCTGTAGCGACCTTCGCCGTCGGTGACGCAGCGCCCGCAGCCGGTGAAATTGGGATCGACCGGCGCCCGGAACTCATCGGCCGGGTGGTTGTACTTGCCGGCGGTGTTCGCCTGCCAGAGTTCGACCAGCGTGCCCGGCACGGGTCGCTCGTCCTCGTCGAGCACGCGGCCCGTGACGATCATGAGCTGGCCGAGCACCGGCTGCCCGTCGCGCCCGATCGCCAGATCGTTCTCGTCCGCAAGCACCTCGCCCGCCGGGAACACCGGACCGGTCAGCTCGGAGAGCGTCCGCGGCGGGTCGAACAACGGCCGTCTCGGCGCCCGTCGGGTCGAGGACCGGTAGCGCTCGAAGTAGTAGGGCGGATGCGCGCCGTCCGCATAGGGCGCATAGCCGGCGTAATCGGTCTTCCGCTTGGTCATCTCGGCAACCCCTTCGGCCGGGCTCGCTCCCTAACCCCAGTGAACTCCCTCTTGCCTACGCCGCTCGGACGGTGGGCTCAAGGGGCGGCGCAACGACTGGCCCCGCGCCCGCCTCCTACGAGGCCAGCCGGCTGTCACAGAGTATCCTTGAAAGTGTCACGTAATTTCTCCGAAGTTGTCACCGCATTCCGCCAAGCCTGGCTCGAAAAAGCTGCGCCGCCGCACCGTGCGCCTGAATGCACGAGGCCCGAAAGCGCCGCCTCAAGTCCGGACCTGGCACGAGGAGGGGAGTATGATGTTTGGCCGACAGGTAAGGCTGGTCGCGATGGCCGCGGCGCTCTCGGGCGCGGCCGGGAGCGCATCTGCTCAGGACGCCCAGCAGCTGCAGGACATGAAGCGCGTGATCGAGCAGCAGCAGCGGCAGATCCAGGCGCAGCAGCAGGCGCTCGAAGACCTGCGCCGTCGAATCGACACCATGCAGCAGCAGAGCGAGCAGGCGGCTAAGAGCGCGGCCGAGGCCCAGGATGCTGCGGCCCGCGCGCAGAAGAGCGCTGAAGCCACCGCCCAGACGCCGCAGGTGACCGCCGGCCAGCCCAAGATCAAGCTGCAGATCTACGGCCAGATCAACCAGATGGTCAACACCGCCAACGACGGCAAGTCGACCAAGGCCTACTTCCTCAGCAACAACAACTCGGCGCCCCGCATCGGCATTGTCGGCAAGGCGCAGTTCAACGACGACCTCACGATCGGGCCCCAGATCGAGGTCGCCGTCAAACCCAACGCCTCGAACAAGGTCACCCAGACCAACGAATCCGACACGAGCGCCGACGACACCTTCGAGGCCCGCAAGGTCGAGGGGTTCGCGATCAGCAAGACCTACGGCGCCGCCTACCTCGGCCGCGGCGATCCATCGACCAAGGATATCGCCCGCATCGACCTGTCCGGGACCGACGTGATCGACTTCGCCAACGTCGGCGACATGGCCGGGCTGTTCTTCCGCACCAAGGACGGCGACGACCTCACCAATACCCAGATCTCCAAGGCCTTCACCGACTTCGACAGCGGCCGGATCAGCCGCGTCAGATACGACACACCGACCTGGAACGGGCTCACCTTGTCCGGGTCCTATGGCGAGGACCAGAAGGCCGGAGCGGCGGTCCGCTGGAGTGCCGATGATCTGTTCGGCTTCAAGACCGCCGCCGGCCTCGGCGTCCAGGACCCGAGCCAGAGCGGCGTCGAGAACCTGGTCAGCGGTTCTGGCTCCGTGCTCCACAAGGCGACCGGGCTTAACTTCACGGTTGCCGGCGGCGTCGAGTCCGCCAACGGGGAGAACCCGTACTTCGTCTACGTCAAGCCAGGCTGGCAGCACGAGTTCTGGCCGATCGGCCTGACGAGCTTCAGCGTCGACTGGCAGCGCACCGACCACCAGCCCGCCCAAAACGACCAGGGCGATTCGATCGGCACCGCCGTGGTCCAGGCGATCGCAGGCTACGGCACCGAGCTGTATGCAGGCTTCCGCTGGTACACCCTGGGTACCGGCAGCGACCCGTCAGTCGACGATATCTACGTCGGGACAACAGGTGTGCGGATCAAGTTCTGATGCCGGCCGCGCCCCCGCCGGCGCGCCATGGCCTGATCGCGCCGCTCGCCGCGGCGGGGCTCGGCCTCGCTCTCGCCGCCTGCAGCGGGTTCGAGCCGACGCGAGGCTACCAAGCCCTGACGCCCGCCCCGCGCCTCAAGCGGTCCGCGGCGGATGGGCGCGGACTGCGGCCTCGTCGACCTCGGTGCCCCAGCCCGGGCCCTCGGGCAGCTGCAGAAAACCGTTCTCGATCCGGGGCTTGACGGTCACCAGGTCGTCGTACCAGGGCACCCGGTCGGGATCGATCTCCATGATTTTGAAGTTCGGCACCAGCGCGCAGAAATGCGCGTTCATCATGGTCGCGAGGTGGCCGTAAAAGTTGTGCGGCGCGACGTTGACCTCGTAGGCATCGGCCATGGCCGCGATCTTCAGGGACTCCGCAACGCCGTTCCAGGGCGTGTCGATGATCGCGACGTCGACCGCCTGCTGCTCGAAGAAGGGCCGGAAGTCGCGGCGGCCGAACAGGCATTCGCAGGAGGCGACCGGGATCGTCGTGCCCTGCCGGATGGTGTGCAGCGCCTTGGCATCGCGGGTGTCGATCTCGACCCAGAACAGATCGAACGGCTCCATGGCGCGCGCCATCTTGAGGAAGCCCTCGGTCTTGTAGTTGAAGTTGAGGTCGACCAGGATGTCGACGTCGGGCCCCGCACCTTCGCGGAAGGCCGCAAGCTGGTCGCGGATCGCTCTCAGCACATTGCGCTCGGCGTTCAGCTCCGGGAAATGGTCGCCGCGGGCAAAGCCCGGCGCATGCAGCCGCGGCTGGTCGCCGAGCAGGAAGACGTTGGTCTTGAGCGCGCCGTAGCCCTTCGCGACGACTTCCTTGCCCATGGCGACGACGTCGTCGAGCGTCCGCAGCGGCGGCAGCTGCATCGGCCCCGGCCAGGCGACGCGATAGGTGCCGCAATGCGACCAGTAGAGCCGGATGCGCTCGCGCACGGGGCCGCCCAGCATTTCGTAGACCGGGATGCCCAGCGCCTTCGCCTTGACGTCGAGCAGCGCGTTCTCGATCGCGCCGATCGCCTGCTGGACCATGCCGCCGCTCGCCTGCCGGCGGAGCGCGTAGAGCAGTGCCGTGATCGCCTCGAAGGCGCGCGGGTCCTTGCCGACGACCGCGGGCGCCAGGTTTTGGATCGCTGACGTGACGCCCTTGCCGCCGAAGGATTCGTTGTATTCGCTCCAGCCGATCAGCCCGTCGTCGGTCGTGATCTTCAGGAAATCGAAGTTGCGGTGGCCGGCGTCGGCATGCAGGCACTCGAGCGTGGCGATCTTCATCCGTTTTCCTCTACAGGGAGGCGGGGCACGCGGCACGCGGCCTGGCCGCAGCCGGATGCGCCTCCCTACGAGGATCCCTCGCGCTCCATGGCCGCGAACACCTCGCGCGCCTGCTTGAAGGCCGAGTTGGCGGCCGGCACGCCGCAGTAGATCATCGCCTGCAGGAGCACCTCGCAGATCTCCTCCTTGGTGACGCCGTTGCGGAAGGCGGCGCGCACGTGGAGCTTGAACTCCTCCTCGCGGTTGAGCGCGGTCAGCATGGCGAGGTTCAGCAGGCTGCGGGTCTTGCGCGGCAGCCCGGGACGGCCCCAGACCGCGCCCCAGCAGTATTCGGTCACCAGCTCCTGATAGGGCCTGGTGAAGTCATCGGCACCGGCGAGCGAGCGCTCGACATGCGCCGCACCCAGTACCTCCTTGCGGTTCTTCAGGCCCTTCTCGAACACTTCGCTCGCCATCGCGTCCTCTCCCTCGCTCAAGTCTTCTGCCGGTCCAGAAATCCGAGCACCGAGGCGTCGAACGCCACGTCCTGCTCGATGTTCACGAGATGCGCCGCCTCCGGGATGACCTCCAGATGCGAGCCCGCGATGCGGGCATGGATCTCCTCGGCCTTCTCGGGCGGCGTCGCCGGGTCCTTGTCGCCGACGATGATCAGGGTCGGCAGGCGGATGCCGGAGATCGCCTCGCGCAGATCCATGTCGCGGATCGCGGCACAGCAGGCGGCATAGCCCTCGGGCGGCGTCTCGAGCACCATCTGCCGTACCCGCTCGACCACGATCGTCGGTTCGGCGCGGAACGGGGCGGTGAACCAGCGCTCGACCACGCCGTCGGCGACCGCCGCCATGCCGTTCTCGGTCACCGTCCTGATCCGCTCGTCCCAGAGCTCCTTGGGTGCCATGTAACAGGCGGTCGAGGCCAGCGTCAGGCTGTGCAGCCGGTCGGCGTGCCGCGCGCCCAGCATCTGCCCGACCATGCCGCCCTTGGACAGGCCGCAGAAATGCACCCGGTCGATCCCGAGCGCATCGAGCAGGCCGAGCGCGTCCGCGGCCAGCATCTCGATGCTGTAGGGGCCTTTGGGTGCCGAGCTTCGGCCATGGCCGCGGCTGTCGTAGCGCAGGACGCGATAGCGCTGGCTGAGCGCCGACAGCTGCGGGTCCCACATCTCGAGCCGGGTGCCGAGCGAGTTGCTGAGCAGCAGCACGGGCGCGTCCCTCGGCCCGCTCACATCGTAGTGGATGGTGATGCCATTGGCCTGGATGTCGGGCATGCTCACTCCTCGAATTGGCGATCCGCCAGCACGCGATCGACGAACGCGCCGGCGAGCCCCGTATAGTTCTCAGGATCGAGCAGCGCTCGCAAGCGTTCCGGCGTCAGATGGGCGCTCACCTCGGGATCGGCCGCCAGCACCGCGCCCAGGTGAGCGCCGCCCTCGACCGCCTGGCGGCAGGCTGCGGCGACCAGGTGATGCGCCGCCTGCCGGCCGACCGCCGGGGCCAGCGCCATCATCACCGCCTCGGCGGCAATCATGCCCCGGGTCGCATCCAGATTGCGGCGCATGCGCGCCGGATCGACCTCGAGCCCTTCCAGGATCGCACGGGTGTGGTGCAAGGCACCCGCACTCAGTGCGAACGCCTGGGGCAGTGCGACCCACTCGGCGTGCCACGGCCCGGTCGCGCGCTCGTGGTCGGCAAGCATCGCGTCGAGCATGACCGGCACCAGCTGGCGGACGTTCCTGGCGGCGGCCAGGACGAACTCGCAGGCAATCGGGTTGCGCTTTTGCGGCATGGTGCTGCTGCCGCCGCGGCCTTCCCGATAGGGCTCGCGGACCTCGTCGACCTCGGTCTGCATGAGCAGCATGACGTCGGTCGCGATCTTGCCGAGGCAGCCGGTGAGCACGCCGAGAAAGCCCGCGACCTCGGCGAGATGATCGCGGCCGACATGCCAGGCGATCCGGGGCGCCCGCAGGCCGAGCTCCGCGGCCAGGGCGTCGACGACCCGGATGCCGCCCTCGCCGAGCGAGGCGAGCGTGCCGACCGCGCCGCCGAACTGGACCACGGCGATGTCCACGGCGAGGCGGGCGAGGCGGGCGCGTTGGCGTTGCAGGGGTGCGAGCCAGCTCGCGCATTTGAAGCCGAAGGTGATCGGCAGCGCGTGCTGCAGGTGGGTGCGGCCGGCCATGGGCGTATCGCGATGGCGCCTGGCAAGGTCGGCGAGCGCCACCTCGATGGCGGCGAGATCGGCATCGATCAGCTCCAGCCCGTCCCGCATCTGCAGCACGAGCCCGGTGTCGATGATGTCCTGGGTGGTCGCGCCCCAGTGCACGTAGCGACCGGCATCGCCCGCGCAGGCCTCGCTCAGCGCCTTGACCAGGGGGATGATCGGATAGCCCGCGAGCTCGGTCCCGGCCCGGATCGCATCCAGATCGAAGCCCGCCACGTCGGCCTTGGCGGTGATCTCCACGGCCGCCGCCTGGGGGATCAGCCCCAGCTTCGCCTGCGCCCGTGCCAGCGCCGCCTCGACGTCGAGCATCCGTTGCAGCCGCGCGCGATCCCCAAACACGGCGCGCATCGGCCCGGTCGTGAACAGGCCCCCATAGATCGCCGAATCGATCGCACCGACCGTCATCAGCTCCGGATCTCACCTTTTCGAACGTGCACCCGAGTTCCCAGCCTACAACTGAACGGCTGCGCGTGCGCTCGAATTCCTCGATCTCCCCGGCCCGACTGCAACACCTTTGCGCGTCGGCCTGGTTGCGGCACCTGTTGGCCTCAGGCGCTAAAGAGTAGAGATGTTCCGGAAGGACGCTGCGAAGGAGGCGGGGATGAGCGAGATCAACCGGCGGATCGTGCTGGCGGCGCGGCCGATGGGCCGGCCGACGCCGGCCAATTTTCGTCTCGAGGAGGTGCCGCTGCCCGAGCCCGCCGACGGCGAGCTGCTGTGCCGGACCATCTATCTCTCGCTCGACCCGTACATGCGCGGGCGGATGAACGAAGGCCCGTCCTACGCCAAGCCGGTCGAGATCGGCGAGGTCATGGAGGGCGGCACGGTCGGCGAGGTCGTGCGCTCGCGGCTCGAAGGCTTCGCCGCAGGCGATCTCGTGGTCGGCCACGGCGGCTGGCAGAGTTACGCGATCATGCGCCAATGGCAGGTGGCGAAAATCGACCCGGGCCTCGCCCCGATCTCGACCGCGCTCGGCGTGCTCGGCATGCCCGGCCGGACCGCCTACGTCGGCCTGCGCGAGATCGGCAAGCCCCAGGCGGGCGAGACTCTGGTCGTGGCCGCAGCCTCGGGGCCGGTCGGCTCCGTGGTGGGTCAGATCGCTAAGATCGGGGGTTGCCGGGTGGTCGGGATCGCGGGCTCCCAGGCGAAATGCGATTTCGTGGTGAACGAGCTCGGCTTCGATGCCGGTCTCGATCACCATGCCCCGGACCTCGCCGAGCGGCTGCGCGCCGCCTGCCCGGATGGCATCGACATCTACTGGGAAAACGTCGGCGGGCGCGTGTTCGAGGCCGTGTTTCCTTTGCTCAACAACTTCGCGCGCGTGCCGGTCTGCGGCCTGATCGCCTGGTACAACGCGACCGAGCTGCCGCCCGGACCCGACCGGCTGCCGTTGCTGCTGCGCCAGACCTTGACCAAGCGGCTGACCTTCCGCGGCTTCATCGTGCGCGACTTCGCGCCCGGCGATTTTCTGAAGGATGTCGGCGGGTGGATCCGGGACGGGCGGCTGCGCTACCGCGAGGACGTTCGCGACGGCCTCGAGAACGCGGTTGCGGCGTTCATCGGCCTGCTCGAGGGCGAGAACTTCGGCAAGCTTCTGGTCCGTGTCGCACCCGATCCGACCCTTTGAGCGGCCGAATGTACGACGATTGACATTGCCCGTGAATCGGGCGCAGATCCTGGCCTTGAGCGTCCTCCCGACGAGCGTCTCGCAGGCGTTCCGGCTGACGATCGTCGGGCCCGCTCGAAGGCAGGCCCGAACCGACGCGTGCAGGCTGGAGGACGGAGTTGCGGCATCCGATCGTCCGCTATGCGCTGGCGCTCGCCATCACCGCGGTGGCGGGGCTCCTCAGGGGCGCGTTGGGCTCGCACTTTCCCGGCGTGGTGCCGTTCGCGACCTTCTTTCCGGCGGTGCTGATCGCGACCGTTCTGGGCGGGCCCGGCCCGGGCCTGCTCGCGACCGTTCTGGGCGCTCTCCTGAGCTGGTTCTTCTGGCTGCACCCGGGCGCGGCGCTGGCCTCGCCGGAGGTTGCGGTGCCGGTCAATCTGGCCCTGTTCGGGCTCGCCTGCCTCGGCCTGGTGGCGACCGCGGAAGCTGCCCGGCGGTATCACGACCGGAGCCTCGCGGCCGAGCGGCGCGTCCGCGCGGCCGAGGATCTGGCGCTCGACGGCTTCGGCATTCTCGAGGCGGTCCGTGACCGCCAGCAGGCGATCGTCGACCTCAGATGGCTGTATGCCAACCCGGCGATGGCCAAGTCGCTGCACCGGTCCCGGGACGATCTGGTCGGCGGCCGGCTGCTCGAGCAGCTGCCGGGCCAGCGCAGCCACCCGGCCCTGTTCCCGAGCTACGTCGCGGTCATTCTGACCGGCCAGCCCAAGGAGACCGAAGTCCTCTACGACGCCGACGGCATCCGTGGCTGGTTCCGGATCAGCGTCGTCAAGCTGGACGACGGCGTCGCGATCTCGCTCCGCGACGTCACCAGCCGCAAGGCGCGGGCGGCGGCGCTGCAGGAGAGCGAGGAACGCTTCCGCCTCCTGGCCGACGCCGTCGACGACGTGTTCTGGATCATCGACGTCGGCCAGCAGAAGGTGGTCTACGTGAGCCCGGCCTACGAACGCGTCTGGGGCTGGTCGCGCGAGCAGCTCTATCGCGATCCGAAGGCCTGGCGGGCCAAGCTGCACCCGCAGGACCGCGCCCTCGCCGACCAGATGATCGATCAGATGTTCGCGGGTCGACGGGACAGCTTCGAGCTGGTCTATCGCATCCAGGGCCGGGATGGAGCCGCTCGCTGGGTGCGCGACAAGGGGTGGCTGGTGCGGTCGGGCGACACCCTGCGGATCGCCGGCATCATGACCGACGTCAGCGCCGAGAGGGGCGCCGAGGAGAAGCAGCGCCTCCTGACCCAGGAGCTCGACCACCGGCTCAAGAACAGCTTCACGCTGGTGCAGTCGATCCTGCGGCTGAGCGCCCGCAGCGCCCGCGACCTCGAGGAGTTCGTCGACGGCCTGGAGGCGCGCATCCGGGCGCTCGCCCGCGGTCAGGACGTCCTGGTCAAGGCTCCCTGGCGGGTCGCGGACCTGGAGGCGATCGTGCGCGAGGCCCTGGCGCCCTACGCGGCGCAGGAGCATCGCAGCCAGATCGAGGGGCCGGCGGTGCAGGTGGCCGCGAGCGCGGTGCCGCTGTTCCACATGGCCTTCCACGAGCTCGCGACCAACGCCGCGAAGTACGGCGCGCTTGCGGCCCCCGGCGGCGAGGTCAGCGTGCGCTGGCAGGTCCAGAGCGACGAGCGCGGCCAGGCGCTGCGTCTGACCTGGCAGGAGACCGGCGGGCCGGTGGTCGGGCCGCCGACCCGGCGCGGCTTCGGCTCGATGCTGATCGAGCAGGCGCTGGCCACGGAGTTCGACGGCGAGATCGCACTCGCCTTCGCGCAGGGCGGGGTCACCTGCAGCATGCACCTGCCGCTCTCGGACCGGCTGGCGCTCAGCCGCAACGCCGCCTGATCGGCGGAGCGTCTGCTGTCGGGTGTTGCCGCCCGTCCCTTGGTGTTCAGGCCGTGGCGAACATCGGAAAGACCGGGAAATCGGCGCCGAGCAGGCGCCCGGTGTCGGGGTAGCCAAGCCAGCCCTCGGTGACCGTCGCGTAGACCCGGCGGAAGTCGGTGGTGTGCCGGAGGTTGTCGAGCTCGGTGAGGTCGGTAAGGCTTGGGACCGCGCTGTAGAAACCGCCTTTGACCGGCTTGCCGACTACGAACATCAGCCCGGCGGTGCCGTGGTCGGTGCCGAGGCTGGTGTTCTCCGGCACCCGCCGGCCGAACTCCGAGAACGCCAGCAGCACGACGTCGTCGGCGCGCCCGATCCGTTCCATGTCGGCCATGAAGGCGGCGATCGCGTCGGCCGTGTAGGTCAGCAGGCGCTGGTGCAGGTCGTTCTGATGGACGTGGGTGTCGAACGCGTTGTGGCGGAACGAGGCGTAGTAGAGGCGCGCCGGCAGGTCGGCCGCGATCAGCGCTGCGACCTTGTCGAGGTCGAGCGGCACGATGCCGTAGTCGACCGGGGTGTGGTAGTCGGCGCACGCCTCGCGCACCAGGGCCGACGCATCGAGCGCGCTCTTCGCGATCGCGACCAGATACTGGCGCGCAGGGTTGTCGGCGGCCGCGCCGGCATCGGCGACGTGCTGGAAGGCCGCCTGCTCCTCGAAGAAGCCCGCCCGTTGGAAGGTCTTCGGGTCGTCGAACACGACCGGCACGTGCCGCTCGCTGCGCACCGCGAGCGACTGGGTCTCGGCGACGTTGACCACGAAATTGGGCGTGTCGCCCGGGTCCATCCCGTCCGCGAGCCGGCCGACCCAGCCGTACTCGGCACCGCTGTTGGGGGCCGCGGTCTGCCAGTAGGCCATCGAGGTGAAGTGCGAGAACGAGGGGTTGTCGTAGCCGCAACCCTGCACGATCGCGAGCTTGCCGTCGCGCCACAGCCGCTCGAAGCCGACCATGCCCGGGTTGAGGGCGAAATGGTCGTCGAGCTTGAGCAGTCCGCCGGGCTTGAGCCCGATCGTCGGCCGGTGCCGGTAGTAGGCGTCGTCGCCGTAGGGCACGAGGGTGTTGAGGCCGTCGTTGCCGCCCGACATCTCGAACACCACGAGGATCCGGCGCTCGAGCCCGCGCGGCGGGGCGACCGCCTGGGCGATGCGCCCGAATACCGAGCCCGCCGGAATGCCGCCCAACGTGCAGAGGGCAGCCGCGGTGCCGAGCCCGGCCCGCGCCAGCTCGCGCCGGGTGATGCCGCGCGCGCGCAGAAATTTCCGGTTCATGGCTCGTCGCTCCCTGCGTTCAACCCAGCTGATACTCGGGCTGGCTCATGATCAGGTGGACCAGCTCGCGCAGCGGGTCGTCGAGATAGCTGTCGGCGCGCACGATGTCGGCGGTGCCGAGCTCGCGGTCGAGGAAATCGACCAGCATCTGACGCTCAGGCTGGCCGACCGGCACGCTCATGAAGCGGACGAGGAAATAATCGACCACCTGATCGCTGGTGGTCAGCCCGGCCGCGCGCACCATCTGCGCGAGATCGACCTGAAGGACGGTGCGCGGGATCGGCTTGACCCGCTCGATCGCCAGCTGCCAGCCGCGATAGGAGCCGTAGCGGGTGTTGAAGTCCTCGTCGCGGTCGGCGGCCATGTTCGATTCGGCCATCATGGCAGCGCCGGCGCCCGGCATGGTCGCGCGGGTGATGTCGTAGCCCTGCCTGATCTTCTCGTGCACCTCGATGATCGTCGGGTCGGGCGAATGGCGGTCGTGCGCGACGAAGTCGATGTCCGGGAACAGCACGCCCAGAGCGAAGTTGCCGCGCTCGAGCAGGAGGCCAGGCGTGATCCAGCTGCGGCCGCCCGCCCAGCCGGCCACGGTCGGCGGCCAGAACAGCGCCTGGCCCATGGCCTCGGTCGTCTCGTTGAGATCCGGGATGCCGGGGATCGCCGTGGCGCCGAGCTTCTTATAGGTCGAGACCACGAGCTCCACCGGGCTCTTGATGTGGGTGCCGACCGAGGCCGGGCTGTAGAAGTCCCGCGACAGGAAGATCGTCCGCAGCAGAGGCTTCAGCTCGTAGTGCGCGTCCCGGAAGACCGCGCCGAGCTTGGCCCCGAGGGTCGGGTCCAGGTCGTCCCGCACGAAATAGCGATAGAGCTTGGCCGCGATGAAGTCGGCGGTCGCCGGCTGGGCCAGGATGATGTCGATCGTGTCGACGCCATCGAAATTGCCGCTCTGGCCAAGGAAGGTCTTCGCGGCGTCGTCGTGCTGCTCGGGGTGCACCACGAAGGTCAGGTCGTCCGCGTTCCAGCCGGTGAACGCACGCGCCCCCTCGCGGATGTCGGTCTCCTGGTAGTGGCCCACGCCCATGGTGAACATCTCCATGATTTCGCGGGCGAAGTTCTCGTTGGGCGCACCCTTCACGTTGACCCCGGCATCGAGGTAGTAGAGCATCGCCGGGTCCTTGGCGACCGCGATCACGAGATCCCGGAAATTGCCGGTGGCCAGGCGCCGGAAGGTCTCGTTCTGCAGCCGCATCTTGCGGACGTCGCGCACCTTGTCCTCGCTGGTCGCAAAGTGGCCATGCCAGAACAGGGTCATCTTCTCCTCGAGCGGCCGGCGGGTAGTGAGCATCCGGTCTGCCCACCAGTAGGCGAGCCGCCTCGTCTCGAGCATGCTGGCGCGCAGCCAGTAGAAGAACTTGTCGACCACCGGCTGCAGGGGCCGGTTGCCCGAAGGCTTGACCTTGACGCCGAGCGCCGCGCCGGTCGCCTTGGCAAGCGCGGTGGTCGCCGGCCGGCTGGGCGGGAAGTCGACGAGGCCGGGATCGTGGATGTCGGAGGCGTCGAACGCCGGCAGCTGGTCGTTCGGCACGCTCTCGTAGTCGACCAGCCGGGCGACCGCCGCCTCGGGGGTCATCGCCGCGAGCGCCGCGATCTCCTCAGGCGTGCCGCCGAAGCCCGCGCGCTCGAGCAGATGCGCGGCCCGGTCGTAGCTCCAGTCAGCATCCGAGATGGGCGCGAGGTCGTCCTGCCAGGCCGCAGGCCCCGGGCCCTTGATGACGCGTTGCTGCGCGCCGGCGCTGGCGGTGAGCGCCATCAATCCGAGCGCGATCACCATCCCGGCGGCCTGCACGCGGATCATCCCTGCTGCCATGACGCCCCCCGACCCAGACCGACGCTCGCACCATCGATTGCCCTGCCGGTCAGGTCAACTGCCGGCACCGCGCCGCGCCGGATGTCGTGCATTTTGCCCGCTTCCGGTTGGACAGGTGCCCGAGCGGGCGGTAGCCTCGCCTCAAATCATGTGATCACGGGAGGCTGCCATGCCGTTCGTCAACATCCGCATCGTCAAAGAGGTGATCGCCGCGGACCCCGAGGGCTGCAAGGCCGAGATCAGCCGGCGGGTTTCCGACGCGGTCAGCGAGGTCGCGGGCGTGCCCAAGGAGGCGGTCTGGGTGGTGTTCGAGGAGGTCGCGGCGGCCGACTGGTACGTCGGCAGCCAGAGCGTCCAAGACATGCGGGCCGCCAAGCCATGACCGTCGAGGTCCGCGACCCGCGGCTGGGCGACGTGGTTGACCCCGCGGTCGCCATCGAGCGGCTCGCGACCGGCTTCGACTTCACCGAGGGGCCGATCTGGCAGCCGCGCGAGCGCCATCTGATCTTCAGCGACATGCCAGGCGATCACATGCGCAGGTGGCGCCAGGGCGAAGGCATCACGACCTTCCGCAAGCCCGCCAACATGGCCAATGGCAACGCCTTCGACCGGGCCGGGCGGATCGTCACCTGCGAGCATGCCACCAGCCGCGTGACCCGCACCGCGCGCGACGGCGCGGTCGAGGTGCTGGCGAGCCACTGGCAGGGCCGCGAGCTCAACAGCCCGAACGACGTGATCGTCAAGTCCGACGGCGCGATTTACTTCACTGACCCGACGTTTGGACGCATGGAGTACTACGGCCGGCCGCGGGAACCTGAGCTTGATTTCCGCGGCGTCTACCGGCTCGAGCCGGAGAGCGGGACACTCGCGCTGCTCGCCGACGATTTCGGTCAGCCGAACGGGCTCTGCTTCGACCTGGACGAGCGGCGCCTGTTCATCAACGACACCGAGCGCGCCCACATCCGGGTGTTCGAGGTCCAGGTGGACGGCACCCTCGGCAGCAGTCGGGTCTGGGCGGCGCCGGCGGGCGAAGGCGCGGGCGCGCCCGACGGCATGAAGATCGACAGCGCGGGCAACCTGCTCTGCACCGGGCCGGGCGGCATCCACGTGTTCGCGCCGGATGCTACCTGCCTCGGCGTGATCCGCATCCCGGAGGTCCCGGCCAACTTCACCTGGGGCGATGCCGACCTTCAGAGCCTGTTGGTCTGCGCCTCGACCTCGCTCTACCGGGTGCGGCTCAAGGTTCCCGGCCGGCCCGCGTTCTGAGCGCGACGGTCAGCCGCCGAGCTCGCGGCGGACCAGTAGAGCGCCCGCGCCGAGCGCCTTGAGCTTGCCGATCGCGACCGCGCGCGGCAGGGGTGCCAGGCCGCAGTTGGTGCAGGGCAGGATACGGGCGGCATCGACGTAGGTCATCGCGGCACGCAGGACGTCCGCGACCTGCTCCGGCGTCTCGACCTGGTTGGTGGCAACGTCGATTGCGCCGAGCAGCACGTCTTTGTCCTTGAGCAGGCCGAGCAGCGACAGCGGCACGTGGGAATTGGCGCATTCCAGCGAGACCTGCCCGATCCGGCTGGCGTTCAGGGCCGGGAAGATCTCCTCGTACTGGCGCCACTCCGTGCCCAGCGTCTGCTTCCAGCGGATGTTGGCCTCGATGCCGTAGCCGTAGCAGATGTGCACCGCGGTCGTGCAGCGAAGACTCTGGATTGCCCGATGCAGGGCCGCGATCCCCCAGTCCTTGACGTCGTCGAGGAAGACGTTGAAGGCCGGCTCGTCGAACTGGATCACATCGACCCCCGCCGCCTCCAGCTCGAGGGCTTCCTCGTTCAGGAGGGCTGCGAACGCCATCGCCATGTCGGCGCGCCGGCCGTAGTGGGCGTCCGCGATCGTATCGCAGATGGTCATCGGTCCGGGCAGGGTGAACTTGAGCTTGCGGGTGGTGTAGCCACGGGTGAAGCGCGCCTCCGCGCCATGCACCGAGCCGCGCCGCCGGACAGCTGCGGTGACCGTCGGCACCTCGACCACGTAGCGGTCGGCGCGGATGCCCATCCTGGTCTTCTTCGCCCAGTCGATGCCTTCGATCCGTTCGAGGAAACCGTGCACGAAATGGACCCGGAACTGCTCGCCGTCGGAGACGATGTCGATGCCGGCCGCCTCCTGCTCCTTGAGCCAGACCAGCGCCGCATCCTGCTTGGCCCGCTCGAGCTCGGCGCCCTCATGCCGCCAGGCCGCCCAGAGCTTTTCCGGCTCGGCCAGCCACGAGGGCTTCGGCAGACTGCCGGCAACGGTGGTCTCCAGCATGTCGCTCTCCCCGACCCGCGCGCTTCGATGCCAAAGAGCGATCATGCGACCGCCAAGGCCGCAGAGCAATCTCCCGCGGCTCGCGGGCGCGACCGCGAGGCGGTCCGCCGGCCGCCCGGCGCGCTGCCGCCAGGAGCGGCCCTAGCCGCTCGGATCCTTGCCGTTGCCCTGGTAGCCGATCGCGGCCTGGTAGGCCTTGAGCTGCTCGTCGCGGCCGAGCCGGTCGGTGATCGCCTCCCAGGCGGCAGCGGTGTCGTCGAGCGCCGCCTTGGCGCTCTTGCGGCCGCCGAGCGCCGCGCCCACCTCGCTGTCGAGCTCAGACCAGTACTCCTGGGTGCCGCGGATGCGCAGATAGGTCAGCATCGTCGGCGCTGTGTAGTTGCGGTAGAACGCGTTCAGGTAGTCGGTGACGTCGGCCGTGTCCCAGCCGGCCTTGACGTAGTCGGCGACCCTGGCCTCGCCCTCGGGCTTCAGGAACTGATAGTAGAAGCCGGGGTCGACGCCGGTCCAGCCGTGCTCGCCGTTCCAGAGCGAGACCGGTTTGGTCGCCATCAGCGCGAGGAAGGAATAGGCCGCGTCCTGGTGCTTGGAGAGCGCCGAGACCACGCCGTGCCAGGAGCCGCCGACCGTGTTGCCGACGAAGCGCGGCTGGGCGGTCTCGACCCAGGACTTCTTCTCCATGTCCCAGTAGCGGTCGGAGCTGGGCAGGACCGTGGCCGCGCAGTTGCCCTTGACGTTGGAGCGGGTCTCGTCCTGGCAGAGCGCGCCGAGGTCGCCCCAGGTGTACATGAACACCGCCTTGCCGCGCAGGAAGTACTCCCACGCCTGGGGCAGGCGCCAGCCGATCTGCTCGGCCGGCCCGGTCTCGTTCAGCTGCTGCAGGAACTCGAGCGCGGCAACGTGGCCGGGGCTGTTGATCAAGGGCTTCATGTCGGTCGGGTCGAACCAGTAGACATTGTGGTAGCGGTCCACCCGATCGCCGGGCGTGATCGCGAACGACGCCGACAGCGACTGGAAGTGATAGTGGCCCTGCTCGCCGATCTTGAGGTGGAGCACGGTGCCCTCGTCGGCTTGCGAGTCGTGGGCGTCCCAGTTCTTGCCGGCGAAGAACCGGGAGATCTCGAGCAGCTGCTGCCAGGTCTTGGGCGGCACGACCATGGCGTGGCCGGTCGCCTGCTGGAACGCCGCCTGCCACTTCGGATCGTTGAGGATGTCGCGGCGGTAGTAGAGGATCTGGCCGTCGGCGTCGTTGAGCACGCCGTAGCCGACATCGCCCCAGTGATAGAGGGTCCGCAGCGCCGGCGGCATCGAGTTGTAGCTCCACTGCGGATACTCGCCGCTGGCCATGAACGGATCGACCGGCACGATGTATTTGCCGGCGATCAGATCGCCGTAAAAGAAGGCGGCCACCACCATGGCGTCGTAGCGCCCGGTGCCCTGCTGCAGGTCGAGCATGGTCGCGGCGTAGAGATCGGTGACCGGGACCAGCGCCAGCTCGAGCTTGCCGCCGGTGAGCTCCTCCCAGACCGGCCGCAAGGCCTCGATCGGCCCGGAGATCGCGCCCTTCGGTCCGTCGTCCTGGGTCAAAAGGGTGACCGTGACGCCATCGAAGGGCTTCTTGTCCGGGCCGAAGCGGCTGCCGAGCTCGGCGCGCGAGGTCTCGAGCACGGCGTTGTCGTACGCGGGGCCGAGCTTCAGCAGCACGGTGCCGTCATCCAGCCAGTCGACATGCTCGCCGGCCACCGCCGCGCTCGCTGCTGCGAGATAGACGCTCGCCGCCACCACCGCCTGGCTCGCTTTCATGTCCGCCTCCCCTTGTAATCCTGGCCGGCCGGTCGCGTCCGAGCTTATTTGTTTCTTTGACCAGGTCAAAGCATTCTTGTAGAGGTGAAGTCTGAGTTGGGACAACAAAATAATGCATCGTGAATTAATCTGACCCAACAAGCAGGCCGATACTACGCAAATTCGGTTGGGTTTGGCGCAGGTCGCGAAACAGACCCAAACCGACTGGGAGGGGGAGAGCAGCGGCAACATGGCGAGTGCGACCATCTTGGAGCCCGCACTTCGGTCGGCGACGGCGCCTGCCACGCGGACGGGCGCAGCGCGCTCCGCAGCCGGGATGACATCGGCCAGGGCGCGCGGCGCGCGTCTGTGGAGGCGCTCGCGGGCCTCGGCCGCCGAATTTCTGGCCCCCTGGGAAGGCACGCAACTGGGGTGGCGCAAAAAGATAATTCAGCATGAATTAATTATTGACACGCCGCCTCGGCCCTGGCATGCACGGTGTCGGCGCGCCAACCACAGCGCCGCCCAAGCGTCACCAGGGGGGACCCCGACCGTGCAGGACGCGGCGATCGGCAAAGGCAGCAATTCGGTCAACCTGCGACTGTTCAACGAGCGCGTGATCCTGACCGCGCTGCGTCGCCTCGGCAGCGCGTCCAAGGCCGATCTGGCGCGCTACGCCAACCTCACCAGCAACACCGCCGGGGTGATCGTGCGCGAGCTCGAGCAGCAGCGCCTGGTGCGCACCGAGGGCAAGCGCGCCGGCCAGCGCGGCCAGCCGGCGACCCTGCTCAGCCTGAACGCCGGGGGCGCCTATTCGATCGGGGTCAAGGTCGGCCGGCGCTCGCTCGACACCATCCTGGTCGACTTTTCCGGCCAGGTGCTGGAGCAGCGCCGGCACGAGCGCGCTTTCCCCCTGCCCGAGGAGGCGGTCGCCCTGCTGCTCGACGACATTGGGGCGCTGCGCCGCGCGATCCCGACCGCGGCCCCCGGTCGGCTCGCCGGGCTCGGCGTGGCGACCCCCTACCACATGGGCAGCTGGCGGCGCGAGCTCGGGATACCCTCCGAGGCCTATCGCGCCTGGAACCAATTCGACCTCATCGGGCGGCTCGCCGCCGCGACCGGCCTCGAGGTGTTCGGCGAGAACGACGGCACGGCGGCCGCGGTCGCCGAGCTGTTCCAGGGCCACGGCCGTCAGCTCGACGACTTCGTTTACGTGTTCATCGGCAGCGCGATCGGCGGGGGCGTCATCCTCAATGGCCACTACCACCGCGGCATGAGCGGCAACGCCGGCGACATCGGCCTGATGCCGGTGCCGCCGTCGCGGCTGGCGAGCGCGCCGCGGCCAAACGGCCCCTACGACATCCTCTTGACCCGGGCCTCGGTCAACTCGCTGATCCGTCACCTGCGGGCATCGGGCGTGGCGATCGAGCGGCGCAGCGACCTCGACGCCGCGATCGGCAGCCATGGCGAGCGGGTCGCGGAGTGGCTGGGCGACGGCGTCGAGGCCCTCGTCGCCCCGCTGCTGTCGGCGGCCTGCGTGCTCGATGTGCGCACCATCGTGCTGGACGGCGACCTGCCCAAGGCGGTGATCGAGGAGCTGATCGCGCGGCTGATCGCGGCGCTCGCGGCCGCGACCCCGGAAGCCCGCGACGTGCCCGAGCTGCGGATGGGCACCATCGGTCGCCGGGCGGCGGCGATCGGGGCCGCGATCCTGCCGCTGCACCTGAACTTCAGCCCGAACCGGGACATCCTGTTGGGCCAATAGCGGGACCGGACCGACATGACGACCGCTGCGAGCAGGGAGGCTCGAGCCCCATGACCACCCCTGGGACTACTCCTGGGACCACCGCTGGCGCCGGCGCGCCGACCCTCGAGATGCGCACCATCTCGAAGACCTTTCCCGGCATCAAGGCGCTCAACAACGTCCAGCTCAAGGCCTGGAGCGGCGAGGTGCTGGCGCTGATGGGCGAGAACGGCGCCGGCAAGAGCACGCTCATGAAGGTGCTCTCGGGCGCCTACCAGGCCGACCCGGGCGGCGAGATCCTGATCGACGGCGAGCCCGTGGTGATCGCCAACCCGATCCACGCCCGCCACCTCGGCATCGCGATCATCTACCAGGAGCTGAGCCTCGCCCCGAACCTCACCGTCGCCGAGAACATCTTCCTGGGCTCTGAGATCGCGAGCCGAGGCCTCGTCAACCGCAAGGCCATGCGCGACAGCTGTGCCGAGGTGCTGGAGCGGCTGGGCGCCACCTTCACGCCCGCAACCCCGGTCGGCAGCCTGTCGATCGCCGAGCAGCAGCAGGTCGAGATCGCCCGCGCCCTGCACGCCAATTCCAAGATCCTGGTGATGGACGAGCCGACCACGGCCTTGTCCTCGCGCGAGACCGAGAAGCTGTTCGAGCTGATCCGGCAGTTCCGGCGCGACGGCATGGCCATCATCTACATCAGCCACCGGATGGCGGAGGTCTACGAGCTCTCGGACCGGGTGTCGGTGCTGCGCGATGGCACCTATGTCGGGACCCTCGACAAGCACGAGATCAGCGCCGAGGCGCTGGTCAAGATGATGGTCGGGCGCGATCTCAACACCTTCTACACCAAGCAGCACGACCCGCACGGCAGCCGCGGCCGGCCGGTCCTCGAGGTCAAGGAGATCACCGACGGCGGCCGGCGCGTGCAGCCGGCGAGCCTGGTGGTGCACGAGGGCGAGGTCCTGGGCCTGGCCGGCCTGGTCGGCGCCGGGCGCACCGAGCTCGCGCGCCTGATCTACGGCGCCGACCCGCGCGCGGGCGGCGAGGTGCTGCTCGACGGCCACCCGGTCGACATCAAATCGCCGCAGGACGCCCTCGACGCCGGCGTCGCCTACCTGACCGAGGACCGCAAGGGCCAGGGCCTGTTCCTCGACATGTCGGTGCTCGAGAACATCAATCTGGGCGTGATCGAGCGCGATTCCCGCCGCGGCGGCATCCTCGACCTCGCCGCCGGCAAACGGCGCGCCCAGGACGCCATCAAGGCGCTCACGATCCGGGTCGCCAGCGCCAGCGTCGGCGTCGGCAGCCTCTCGGGCGGCAACCAGCAGAAGGCGCTCCTGTCGCGCTGGCTGGAGATCCAGCCCAAGGTCCTGATCTTGGACGAGCCGACCCGCGGCGTCGACATCGGCGCCAAGTCCGAGATCTACCGGATCATCGACGAGCTCGCGCGCAAGGGTCTGGGCGTGCTGGTCATCTCCAGCGAGCTGCCGGAGGTGATCGGGATCTGCGACCGGGTGCTGGTGATGCGCGAGGGGCACATCGAGGGCGAGGTTGGCGGCCCGAGCGGGCGGCCGATCACGCAGGAAAACATCATGGCCTACGCGACCGGCGTCGCGGCGTGAGCGGCCAGGCATGGCTCGGGGAGGCGATCCGATGAGTTCCACCAATCCGGCTGCCGCCACCGGCAGCACCGCGGTTCAGGGTGCCGGTGCCCGGAGCGCGCAGATCAAGGGCATCATCCAGGCGGTCGGCATGCTGCCGGTCTTGATTCTGATCTGCATCGGTTTTCAGCTCGCGACCGGCAAATTCATCAGCACCCGCAATCTCGCGATCGTCACCCAGCAGGCCTCGATCAACATCGTGCTCGCGGCCGGTATGACCTTCGTCATCCTGACCGGCGGCATCGACCTCTCGGTCGGCGCCGTGCTCGCGGTGGCGGCCGTGGTCGCGGTGTCGATGTCGCTCTCCGGCCTCTCCCTGCTCGCGATTCCGATGGCCCTGATCGCCGGCGTGGCCCTCGGCGCGGTCAACGGCTCGCTGATCGCCTTCCTGCGCCTGCCGCCATTCATCGTGACGCTGGGCGCGATGACTGCGGTCCGGGGCATCGCACGCCTGATCGGCAACGACACCACGGTCTTCAATCCGCAGCTGCCGTTCGCCTTCATCGGCAATGCCAGGCTGTTCGGCATCCCGTGGCTGGTGATCATCGCGCTGCTGGTGATCGCGCTCAGCTGGTTCATCCTGCGGCGGACGGTGCTCGGCGTCTGGATCTACGCCGTCGGCGGCAACCCGGCCGCGGCCCGGCTGTCGGGCATCAAGGTCTGGCTGATCCTGATGTTCGTCTACATGACCTCGGGCTTCCTTGCCGGCCTCGGCGGCATCATGTCGGCGGCGCGCACCTTCTCGGCCAACGGCGCCCAGCTCGGCCTCGCCTACGAGCTGGACGCGATCGCGGCAGTGATCCTGGGCGGCACCTCGTTCGTCGGCGGCATCGGCACGATCATCGGCACCCTGATCGGCGCCCTGATCATCGCCGTGCTCTCGAACGGCCTGATCCTGATGAACGTCAGCGAGATCTGGCAGTTCATCGTCAAGGGTCTGGTCATCATCGGAGCGGTCGCCCTCGACCGCTACCGGCTGCAGGGCAGCGCCCGGACCTGAGCGCCCCCATGCGACCTGAGCTTCACTTCCGACCGTTCCGCGTTCACCTGCCACCCGGCCGGGTGGCCCAACACGAAACCAGGAGAGCATCGCCATGTTGAAGAGAAGCCTGTTGATCGGGGCGGCCCTCGCGCTGGCCCTGGCCGCTCCGGCCGGCGCCAAGGACCTGACCGCGGTCGGGATCACGGTCGGCAACCTCGGCAACCCGTTCTTCGTCCAGGTCGCCAAGGGCGCCGAGGCCAAGGCCAAGGAGATCGGCGGCGACAAGGTCACCGTGACCACCGTCTCGGCCGACTACGACCTCAACAAGCAGTACTCGCAGATCGACAACTTCATCGCCTCGGGCGTCGATCTGATCCTGGTCAACGCCGCCGATCCGGCCGCGATCGAGCCGGCGATCAAGCGGGCGCAGGCGGCCGGCATCGTGGTGGTCGCGGTCGACGTCTCGGCCAAGGGCGCCGATGCCACCGTCCAGACCAACAACATCGAGGCCGGGCAGAAGGCCTGTCAGTACATCGTCGACCATCTCAAGGACGGCGGCAACGTCGCGGTCATGAACGGCCCGCCGGTCTCGGCCGTGATCGACCGCGTCAAGGGCTGCGAGGATGTCCTCAAGAAGGCCGGCAACATCAAGATCGCGTCCGACAACCAGAACGGCAAGGGCTCGCGCGAAGGCGGCCTCGAGATCATGGTCGGCCTGCTGACCGCCTTCCCCGACCTGAACGCGGTGTTCACGATCAACGACCCGCAGGCGATCGGCGCCGACCTCGCGGCCAAGCAGCTCAACGTCACCGACCTGATCATCACCTCGGTCGACGGCGCGCCCGACATCGAGCAGGCGCTCAAGAGCGACACCCTGATCCAGGCGTCCTCGGCGCAGGATCCCTACAAGATGGCGCAGATGGCGGTCCAGGTCGGCTACGACATCATGCAGGGCAAGAAGCCCGAGCAGACCACCATCCTGATCCCCGCCGATCTGATTACCCGCGACAACGTCGCCCAGTATAAGGGCTGGACCTCGAAGTAGGCGGGTAGGCCTGCGTCGGCCGCTGCCTCCCCGGCCGACGCAGGTTTTTTCCCACCAGGACCACGGGATAGCGACGATGGCCGATGTCATTTGCCTGGGCGAGCTCTTGATCGACTTCGTGCCGACCGTGACCGGCACCTCGCTGATCGAGGCGCCCGCGTTCAAGAAGGCGCCCGGCGGCGCGCCGGCCAACGTCGCGGTCGGGGTCGCGCGCCTGGGCGTCTCCTCGGCCTTCATGGGCAAGGTCGGCGACGATCCGTTCGGCCAGTTCCTGGCCCGCACCCTGGCTGAGGCCGGGGTCGACACCGGCCCGCTGCGCTTCACCGACCAGGCACGCACCGCGCTCGCCTTCGTCTCGCTGCGCGCCGATGGCGAGCGCGAGTTCATGTTCTACCGCCATCCCAGCGCCGACATGCTGTTCACCCCCGACGAGGTCGATCTCGAGGCCCTGCGCGCCGCCAAGGCCTTGCACTACGGCTCGATCAGCCTGATCAGCGAGCCGTCCCGCAGCGCCACGCTGCACGCGATCGAGACCGCGCGCGCGGCCGGCTGCCTGATCTCCTGCGACCCCAATCTGCGCCTGGCGCTCTGGCCCGATCCAACGGCCGCGCGCGACGGCCTGCGGCTCGCCATGGCCAAGGCGCAGGTCGTGAAGATCAGCGACGAGGAGCTGCGCTTCCTGACCGGCTCCGACGATCCCTCCGCGGCCCGGCGGGAGCTCTGGCACGACCAGCTGGAGCTCCTGGTGGTGACCCTGGGGGCGGCCGGCTGCGTCTATTTCACCCCCGACCACGAGGGCGTGGTGGTCGGCCTCAGCGTCCAGGCGATCGATGCCACCGGGGCGGGCGACGGCTTCGTCGCCGGTCTGTTGCACGGCCTGGTCAACGATCGCTCGGCGGCGCGCGATCCGCAACGCCTGCGCGAGATCTGCCGGCTCGCCTGCGCGGTCGGGGCCTTGACCACGACCGAGCGCGGCGCGATCCCGGCCCTTCCCACTCTGGAACGGGTGCGCCACTTTCTGGAGGAGCGCCCCGGCGCGAGCCCGGCGCCGCCACCCGAGCCGGGAGCATGAGCATGCATCAGAGGCTTCTCGAGGTCACCGGGCGCATCGCCGAGCGCAGCGCCGCCACGCGCCGGGCCTACCTCGATCACATCCACGCCGCCGCACAGCAGGGTCCCAAGCGGACGGCGCTGTCCTGCAGCAATCTCGCCCATGGCTTCGCCGCCTGCGACCTGCACGACAAGGCGGCGCTCAAGGGGCCGGCCAAGGCCAACATCGCGATCGTGTCGTCCTACAACGACATGCTGTCTGCCCATCAGCCGCTCGAGCGTTTTCCGCAGCTGATCAAGCAGGCGGTGCGCGAGGAGGGCGCGGTCGCCCAGTTCGCGGGCGGCGTGCCGGCCATGTGCGATGGCGTGACCCAGGGCCAGCCGGGCATGGAGCTGTCGTTGTTCTCGCGCGACGTGATCGCGCTCGCGGCCGCGGTCGCCCTCTCCCACGACATGTTCGACGGCGCGCTCTATCTCGGCATCTGCGACAAGATCGTGCCGGGGCTGGTGATGGCGGCGCTGAGCTTCGGCCACCTGCCCGCGATCTTCGTGCCCGGCGGGCCGATGCCATCCGGCCTCTCGAACAGCGAGAAGTCCAAGATCCGCCAGCTTTACGCGGCGGGCAAGGTCGACCGCAGCGCCCTGCTCGAGGCCGAGAGCGGATCCTACCACAGCCCCGGCACCTGCACCTTCTACGGCACCGCCAATTCCAACCAGATGCTCATGGAGATCATGGGCCTGCACCTGCCGGGGGCGTCGTTCGTCAATCCGAACACGCCGCTGCGCGACGCGCTGACCAAGGCCGCCGCCCGCCGGGTCACGCAGATCACGGCGCTCGGCAACGAGTACACGCCGATCGGCGAGATGGTCGACGAGCGCGCGGTGGTCAACGCGGTGGTCGGCCTGCACGCGACCGGCGGCTCGACCAACCACACGATCCACCTGGTCGCCATGGCCCGGGCGGCCGGGATCCAGCTGACCTGGGAAGACTTCGCCGACCTCTCCGAGGTCGTGCCGCTGCTCGCCCGCGTCTACCCGAACGGTCTCGCCGACGTGAACCACTTCCATGCCGCGGGCGGCATGCAGTTCCTGATTGGCGAGCTGCTCGACGCCGGGCTGCTGCACGCGGACGTGCGCACGGTCTGGGGCCAGGGCGGGCTCGAGCGCTACCTCGAGGCGCCGGCCATGGAGGACGACCGGCTGGTCTGGCGGCCGTCGGCGCGCAGCAGCGGCGATCCGGCGATCCTCGCCCCGGCGGCCAAGCCGTTCAGCCCCGATGGCGGGCTCAAGCTCCTGCGCGGCAACCTCGGCCGGGCGGTGATCAAGGTGTCGGCGGTCAAACCGGAGTGCTGCGCGATCGAGGCGCCGGCCCTGATCTTCGACGATCAGTCCGAGCTGCAGGCGGCTTTCCAGCGGGGCGAGCTGGAGCGTGATTTCGTCGCCGTGGTGCGCTTCCAGGGGCCGAAAGCCAACGGCATGCCGGAGCTGCACAAGCTGACCCCGACGCTGGGCGTGCTCCAGGACAAGGGCTTCAAGGTCGCTCTGGTCACCGATGGCCGCATGTCCGGGGCCTCGGGCAAAGTGCCGGCCGCGATCCACGTCACGCCCGAGGCCGCCGAGCGCGGTCCGCTCGCCAAGGTCCAAAACGGCGACCTGATCCGCCTCGATGCCGCCGCGGGTCGCCTGGAGGCCCTGGTCGACGAGGCCGAGTGGGCCTGGCGGACGGCGGCCGAGCCCGATCTCTCCCACTACGCCCAGGGGCTCGGACGGGAGCTGTTCGCGAACTTCCGCGCCGCGGTCACCAGCGCCGATGCCGGCGCGGCGGCCATCTCGTTCCTGCCGCAGCCACGACCGGCCACGCGCGCCGAAGCCGATGCCTCGTTCTGAGCGATGACCGGGGGGAGGAGGGCGGTTGCTAGGGGAGGCGAGGTCATGAGCAGCGGCGACGGCGACATTCACGGGCTCGCGCGCAGCGCCATGGCGTATGTGCTGGCGGGCGGGCGCGGCTCGCGCCTTTGGAGCTGACCGACAAGCGCGCCAAGCCCGCGGTGTTCTTCGGCGGCAAGTCGCGGATCATCGATTTTGCCCTTTCGAACGCGATCAACTCGGGCATCCGAAGAATAGCCGTTGCGACGCAATACAAGGCGCACAGCCTGATCCGTCATCTGCAGCGCGGCTGGGGCTTCTTCCGCCCGGAGCGCAACGAAAGCTTCGACATCCTGCCGGCCTCGCAAATGGTCTCCGAGCATCAATGGTACCTCGGCACGGCGGATGCGGTGACCCAGAACATCCAGATCATCGACAGCTACCATCCCGACTACATGGTCATTCTGGCGGGCGACCACGTCTACAAGATGGACTACGCGCGCATGATCGGCCAGCACGTGAGCGAAGGCGCCGACGTCACGGTCGGCTGCCTCGAGGTGCCGCGGCTGGAGGCGACCGGCTTTGGCGTGATGCACGTCGACGCCAGCGACCGGATCGTCGCGTTCCTGGAAAAACCCGCCGACCCGCCCGGCATCCCCGACAAGCCGGAGCTGGCGCTCGCCAGCATGGGCATCTACGTGTTCGAGACCCAGTTCCTGTTCGAGCAGCTCAAGCGGGACGCCGCCGACCCGCACTCGGCGCACGACTTCGGCAAGGACATCATCCCCTACCTGGTCAAGCACGGCAAAGCGGTCGCGCACCGCTTCCCGCACTCCTGCGTGCGCAGCGCCTCCGAGCCCGAGGCCTACTGGCGGGACGTCGGCACGGTCGATGCCTACTGGGAAGCCAACATCGACTTGACCGACTTCGTGCCCGCGCTCGACCTCTACGATCACGCCTGGCCGATCTGGACCTACGCCGAGATCACGCCGCCCGCCAAATTCGTGCACGACGAGGACGGCCGCCGCGGCATGGCGACCAGCTCGATGGTCTCGGGCGGCTGCATCATCTCGGGCGCCCGGATCGACAAATCCCTCCTGTTCACGGGCGTCCACGCCCATTCCTACAGCGAGCTCGCCCACGTGGTGGCGCTGCCCTACGTGCACATCCACCGCGGCGCGCGGCTCTCCAAGGTGGTGATCGACCGCGGCGTCGAGATCCCCAAGGGCCTCGTGGTCGGCGAAGACCCGGAGCTGGACGCGCAAGCGCTTCCGCCGCACCGACAAAGGCGTCTGCCTGATCACCCAACCCATGATCGACAAGTTGCAGGGTTGAGCCCGCCGCCAATGCCAGGCGCCGAACTCCTGACGTTCACGCCTGGACTACCCGCCTGGTCAATGACGCGGCCAGCGCGCCCCTGTGAAGGCGAAGTCCTCGCGGACCAGGCACAAGACCTGATCCGCGAACCCGGGCCGCCAACTCTCGGCCAGATCTTGCCAGGACCGGCGGCATTAGTCAGAAGCGCGCGTGGGTGAGGCCTGATCGACCTGGACCCGTCGCCTCCGTAACACACAAGCGTGCGCCGCACGGCAAGACGAGCCCGACGGATCAACGGCCTCCACCGCGATGGATTTTGGATCACAAATCAAGAGCAAGATGGCCGGCATCTGCTCGAAGACCGCGCCCGGCCCGGCCAAGTCTCCAGAAGACTTCGCCTGCATTATGTCAAATCGCCCAAATAACGCAAACGAGCGGTCCGCACGCCGCTGGAGGCAGCCTCCATGCGCCACTTGCGACGCCCGATGACACGGAAGCGTGCCCCGCCCGGCTCGCTCGGCGGCGAGCGTCAAACGCTGCCGAGGTCGTCCAGGTGGCTGCGCACCTTGCGCGTGCTCGGATGCTCCGGCCCGAGCACGCGCTCGAAGATCGTCAGCGCCCGCTCGAAGGCCGCCCTGGCGCCGGCCAAATCGCCCTGAGCCTGCAGCACCTGGCCGAGGTTGTTGACCCGGATGGCGACTTTTGGGTGGTCGGGCCCGAAGCTAGCCTCGTCGATCCCGAGCGCCCGCTCGAAGGCCGCCCTGGCGCCCGTCAGATCGCCCTGGGCTCGGAGTACCCTGCCTCGGTGGTAAAGGACGGTTGCCACGTCGGGATGCTGAGGCCCGAGGACATTTCTCGCGAATCCCTAGCGCCCGCTCGAAGGCCGCCCTCGCGCCCGTCAGATCGCCCTTGGCTCGCACCACCCGGCCCAGGTTAATGAGGACGGTCGCCACATTGGGGTGCTCAGGCCCGAGCTGCTTGTCGAAAATCGCCAGCGCTCGCTTCAAGTACGCCCTGGCGCCCGCCAGATCGGACATATCTTTCAGCACATTACCCAAATTGTGGACGTCGGTTGCGACCTCAGGATGGTCGGGCCCGAAGCTCGCCTCGTCGATCTTAAGCGCCCGCTCGAAGGCCGCCTTCGCGCCCGGCAGATCGCCCAGCTCCTGAAGCACCTTACCCAGATTGTTGACGTCTGTGGCGACCTTGGGATGGTCAGGCCCGAAGATCGCCTCGTCGATCCCCAGCGCCCGCTCGGAGGCTGCCCTGGCAGCCGCCAAGTCGCCCAAGTCCCGCAGTATTGTGCCGAGGTTGTTGACAGAGATAGCGACCTCGCGTTGGTTAGGTCCGGAGTTCGCCTCGGCGATCCGGATCGCCCGCTCGAAGGCCGCCTTGGCACCCGCCAGATCTCCCTGGCCTCGCAGCACACAACCAAGGTTGTTGACGTATTCTCCCACTTCAAAGTGGTCGAAGCCTCCGGCATCTTCGGCCAGCTCGAGCGCGCGCGCGAAACCGTCCTTCGCCTTCTCGAATTCCGCGCGGACTAGAAGGTATTCTCCGGTCTTGTTGAGTAGGCGTCTCGCGGCTTCAAGGTCTTGAGCTTCCTCTTTGGCGTGGACGCTGGCCGTGAGGGCGTGGGCCAACAGTGCACCCGAAGGTGCCCAGGTTGCGAAGACCTCGCGATCGTAAGGAAAGCCGGCCAGCATCAGGGCCACGGCGACCTCTACCCATCGGCGCCGGTCGTTAGGCCCGAGGGCATCCCGCGCTGCCGCCTGGACGAGGCGGTGGAAGCTGAGGCCCTCGCCGGTCACCTCGACCAGGGAATAGCGGCGCAGCGCACCGACCAGTCTGTTGAGCCGGAGCGGATCGGCGACGGCGTCGCCGACCTCGGACGGCAGAGCCACGTGGTTGTGCGTCAGCAAAGTACGCGGAATAGCCTCCGGCGCAAGGAACGCGCAGAGGTTCAGGAGGTCGACCGCGCGGGGTTCTTCCGAACGCAGGCGCTCTACCGCCATAGTCCAGGTCGTGCCCACCGTTGCGGGATAGCCGATCGGAGGCCTTGCCTTGGCCCATAGCTCGTTTCGTCGCGTGCAGAAGAGTAGGAGGTAGGCTGCAGCCGACGATCCCGTCTCGACCATGTAGGCCGCCGCGTGCTCGAGGGCGAGGGGCAGGTCGCCAAGCTGCTCCGCGAGTGCGTCGGCAGCAGCGTCGTCATCTTGGCCCGTGCGCCTAAGCAGAAACTCGACCGAGGCAGGGCGGCGCAGCGTCGGCACGTCAAACTTTGAAGCGAACGGGCAAGCGGGATTGCGTGACGTGATCAGCACGCGGCCGCCAGCGTGCGGGAGCAGGTGCTCAAGCTCTTCCGGTTCGTTGGCGTTGTCAAACACGAGCAGCCAGCGGTCGCGGTGCGCGAGCCGCTCGCGGACGGCCGCGGCGATCGCAGCGAGTTCGCCTTCGCTTGTTACCGTGAGCCCGAGCGGCCCGGCGAGCTTGGCGTAATCCTCCAGCAACGTCGTGGGCTGCTCGGCGCGCAGCCACCAGACGAGGTCGAAGTCGCTAGCGTGGCGATACGCGTATTCGAGCGCCAGCTGGGTTTTGCCGACCCCGCCCATGCCATGCATGGCGGTGAGCGCGACGCGGCCCTTGGTGAGCTTCTCGTGCAGCCCGTCCAGCAGCTCGTCACGGCCCGTGAAATGTGGGTTGCGTAGGTGGGGTACGTTCCAGATGGCGGGCAGATGCTGGCTTCCGCTCCGGCCCGCCGCGGCCTCCCCTGGAGGCGGCGACGGGCCCCCTAAGGGCGAGCTCGGATCTCCTCGACCGCGCGTCGGATGCCAGCCGCGACATCGGCCAGCGCCTCGTCTTCATCGGTCCACGACTTCGCCGGCTTGCCGTCTTTCGGCAGCGCTACCAGGCGGCCGAAGGGGGCACCGCGCCAGCCCTCCGTGTGACGAAGGATCACCGGGATGACGCGGGCGTCGTCTGCGGCATGGCGCTCCAGCGCTCTCGTCATCTCGCGCTCGTAGCAGAAGTCCGACGCGATGAAGTCGGCGCTGATCAGAAGCAGGATCACCGCGGCACCATTCAGGCGCTCGTAGATTTCCCGCTCCCACTCATGCCCGGGGACGATCCGCCCGTCATGCCAGGCGTCGATCAGGCGCTGCCGCTTCAGGAAGCTAAGCTGCGCGTCGAGCTTCGCCCGCCACGCATCGTCCTTGTGGCTGTAGGAGATGAAGATCTCGACCGGAGCCATCGCGTTACGATCGTTCTCCGTTGACCATGCGGCCTATCCTACAGTTTCGCCAACTCCTGCCAAGCTGCACGTTGAACTGCGCCGGATCTTGGAGTCGGGCCTTGCCCTCGAGGAGGAGGCCGATTGTGGGTCAGGCCGCTTCGATGGCGCCCTCATGGGCGAGACGCCAGAGGGCGTCGGCGCAGAGGTCGATCTCGTCGCCCTCCGGGTCGCGCCAGATCAGAGTACGGCCGCGCTCGCCGACGGTGACGGCGTTGAAGGCGGCGGGGTCGGCCAGGAAGGCGAACACGTCGCCCTTGGCCAAGAGCGGCGCGAGGTCGACCACCAATTCGGAGCCGTCGCCCCAGACCAGCCGGATGCGACCCAGCGACAGCGGCTCGGCGCTTTGGATGGTTCGCAGGATCATCGCTCAATCCTTCCCGGCTTCTGCCCGGCCCGGCAGCGGACCCAGCATAGCGCAAGCTCGCCCTGGCGTCGCCGCGCCCATGTGCGAACCCGGCGGATGACCGCGGCCGGTGCCGTACCCGCGATGACCTTCAGATCGGCGATGCCGACCACGATTTCATCCTCGCCCGCGATCGCATGAAAGTGCGCCGGCTCGTGGTCGGCGTAGTACATCGTGATCTTGACGCCGTCGATGATCGCGAGCGTCGGCATGGCTCGAAAGCTTATCACGATGCCGGCGCCGGCAAGCACCAGATCGTTGGCGGCCGGTCGGAAAGGCCGCCTTTCGGGGCGGGCGACGTTGCGGGACCTGGGCAGCGGCGACCCGGAGGTTCGGCGATCGGCTGCAGCCCGCCTTGCGCGGCCCGGGCTTCTCCGCGGGCCGCGCCGGGGGGCGGGCGCGAGGCTCAGTGAGCGGGGTGCGGGATGGCGTCCCAGGCGCCGCGCCAGGCGATCGTGTCGATGTCGCCCGGGCTGATCCCGAGGTCGTAGAGCTCGCGGTGATTGTGCTGCAAAAGCTCGTTGCGCAGTTGTCGAAAGACGCGCCAACGGCTGAGCCAGTCACGGACGTAGTCCAACATAGCACACCTCCAGTCGTAGGAGTGGCAACCCATCTTGTCCGTCACCGTCCTATGTGAGGCGGCTGCGGGGCACTACCAGGGCTGATGTTGCATTGCAGCATTGCGCCAACGCCGAACCCTCGCGGCCGGCGGTCGCGCCACTTCATGGGCTCTCGCTCGCGGTCACCAGTAGTGCGGTGCCCGGGAGACTCCGGGCAATTTGCCCGATCACGGACCGGCGGCCTTGCCAGGAACCGGGCTGCGTTGCTCCATGAACCGGCGCCCGCGACAGCGACGATCAGGGTCGCCGGTGCGGGGGAGGGGAAGGGATGCGGCTGGCGCATGGTCTGATGATCCGCTTCGTCGTCATCGCCCTGGTCTGTCTCTGGGCGTCCTCGGCCTGGGTGCTGATCGACATCGATCGCAGCCTCAGGGACGGCGCCCGCCGGGCGGCGGTCTCCGTGGCCCGGCAGCTGGAGCTGCAGCTCTCGATGACCGGCGCCGGCCAGGCGGGTGACGTGCGCTTCCCGGTGTTGAAGCCGGTCCTCGACGACGGTCTGGCGCCCGGGCTCTGCGTCCGCTACCGCACGGAGGGTGGCGGTTCTGCGCAAAGCTTCTGCAAGGGGAGCGGCCGGCTGGACGCCGCGCCCGGGTGGTTCGGTGCGCTGTATGCGCGGCTGTTCGATCCGAGCCATGCGCTGAGCTGGCCGATCGAGTTTCGCGGCGACGTGCTTGGCGCGGTCGACATCACGGCCGATCCTGAGGCCACGATCGCCACGGCCTGGTCGCGGCTGCGCGTGGTGGCGGCGGTCACGGTCGCGACGGTCGGTGCGGCGACGCTCCTGGTGATGCTGGCGATCGGCGAGGCGCTCAGGCCGAGCCGCGCGGTGCTGGCCGGCTTGCGGCGCATGGCGCAAGGCGACCTCGCCACGCGGCTGCCGGGGTTTCGTATCCTGGAGTTCCGGACCATCGCCGTGGCGTTCAACGGTCTGGCCGAGCGCCTGCAGCGGGTCGAGGACGAGCGCAGCGCGCTGACCCGCAGGCTGTTCCAGGTGCAGGAGGAGGAGCGCCGCCATCTGGCGCGCGAGCTGCATGACGCCTTCGGCCAGAACCTCGCCGCCATCGGCGCGCTCGCGGCGGCGCTGGAGATGGCGCCGCCGGACGGCGCCGGGGTCGACGATGCGCGCGCCATCGGCCGGATCGTCGGCGACATGATGGCCAGCCTGCGCACCTCGCTCGGGCAGCTGCGGCCGCCCGAGCTGGACGAGCTCGGCCTCGCCGCCAGCCTGCGGGGGCTGGTCGCCGGCTGGAACGCCAGCAGCGGCGGCCAGACCACGTTTGGCCTCGAGACCCTGGGCGACCTCGATGACCTGCCGCCGGCGGCGGCGCTCAGCGTCTATCGCATCGCGCAGGAGGGCCTGACCAACGCCGCCCGCCACGCCCACGCCCGGCGGGTCGAGGCCAGGCTGGTGCGCGGCCCCGCCGACGCCGGCTGTGGCGATCAGATGGCGATCCGGGTCGAGGATGACGGCGGCGCGCCTGCGGTGCCGGCGCTGGCGGGAGCGGGGCTCGGGATTCTCGGCATCAAGGAACGGGTGGCGGCGCTCGGCGGCCGGCTGACCCTGGAGCGGACCGGGCGGGGCTTCCGGCTGACGGCGATTCTGCCGATCCCGGTTGCCGATGGGCCTGGGGGAGAGGTCGGATGATCCGGATCCTGATCGTCGACGACCACCCCGTGGTGCGCGAGGGCTATCGTCGCCTGCTGGAGCGCCAGCCGGGCATGGTGGTGGCGGGCGAGGCGGCGGCGGCCGCGGACGCCTATCAGGCCTATCGGCAGGCCAACCCGGATGTCGTGATCATGGATCTGTCGCTCCAGGGCCCGGGCGGCATCGAGGCGATCCGTCACATCCGCCAGTGGGACAAGGGGGCGAGGATCCTGGTCTTCACGATGCACCGCAGTGCTGCCTTCGCGACCAAGGCGTTTGCCGCCGGCGCCCAAGGCTATGTCACCAAGAGCAGTCCGCCCGCGGTCCTGGTCAGGGCGGTCGCGGAGGTGGCGCAGGGACGGCCGACGCTCAGCGACGACATCGCGCAGGATCTGGCCCTGGCACGGCTGGACCAGGATGTCGATCCGCTGGCGGCCCTCAGCGCGCGCGAATTCGAGATCCTGCGTCTCCTGCTCGCCGGTCGCGACGTCGCGGCGATCGCGCAGGCTCTGTGCCTGAGCCCGAAGACCGTGCGCAACCACCACTACCAGATCAAGAGCAAGCTCGGTGCCGCTACCGACATCGAGCTCGTTCTTGTGGCCCTGCGCGCCGGGATCCTGCCTGACGACGCCGACCGGGATCCTGCCTGACGACACCGAAGTGTCGTCCGCCAGCATGTGAGACCGGGCAGATTGCCCGACGGTTCTCGGGCAGCCGGCCGTCTCGCAGGCGCGCCCGGGTCGACTAGCCTCGCCTTCAAGGTCACAAAGGGAGGTCGGTCGCATGTGCCTGTCCATGGATCATCATCATGTCGCGCCGTCAGGCACGAGCTTCCTCGATCGGGACGAGTTCCTTCGCGATCTCGAGAATCTGATCGCCCGCGCGGGGTCGAGCGAGCTGGCGGCCTGGCGTCGCTTCGAGCTGACCAGCGCGGACATGCCCTGGCGGCCGCTCGACCTGCAGCCGGCGAAGGGCCAGGAGGTGACCTTCCTGGTCGGCGGGCGCGTCTGGCTGTCCCGCGGGCACGACCTGTGGGTCGATCCCGGCACCGCCTTCAACGTGCGCAGCCGCGGGCGGCGGCCGATCTGGTGCCCGATGAACAACACCGGCACCATGACCGCGGCCCATGACGGCCCGCTCGAGATCGCGCGCGGCCTGGTCGAGTGGGCGAGCGAGGACGGTGATCTTTGGACCCCGGAGGAGGCCTACAGGCAGGTCGAGCTCAAGCTCTACGGCGTGGCGCTCGCCTGGCAGGGCACGGCGGTCGACGGCCTGAGATCCCTGTTCGCCCACGGCGATGTCGGCGGCGCGATCGGGTCCGAGATCGCCCGGCTGCAAAGCCCGCTGCGGCTGCCCGAAGGCTGGCACAACTTCTACATGGGCGACGGCGGGCCGGTCATTTTCAAAGATCTCGGGGGCGGCCAGATCGGCGTCCAGCCGCACAAGCGGGCGGGCATCCTGCAGCGGCCGGTGGATGTGCCGCTGGTGCCCGGCACGACCTTGTCCTGGCAGTGGATCGTCGAGGAGCTGCCCTCGCTGGTTGCGGAAGACCAGGCGGTCACCCACGACTATCTCTCGATCGGCGCCGAATACGACGACGGCCAGGACCTGACCTACTTCTGGAGCCGCGCGATGCCGGTCGGCAGGACCTTCCGCTGTCCCTTGCCGCGCTGGACCCCGATCGAGAGCCACATGGTGGTCCGCACGGGCCTCGGCGAGCTCGGCACGTGGCTCGCGGAGGAGCGCGATCTGCACGCCGACTACCACGCCCATATCGGCGGGACAGCGAGCAAGGTCGTTCGCGTCTGGCTGCTCGGCGTCGCCGTCTTCCAGCGCCGCCAGGGTAGCTGCCGATTCGCCCACATCGAGCTCAGGGCGCCCGGCACCGAGCCCATCAGGCTCTAGCAGGGTGCGGGAGGGCGAGAACACCGAGCCACTCCGGCCAGGCAGGCGCGGATCGTCCAGCCCCGGGTCGAGCGGGTCGACGCCCAGGAGGACGCGCTGGAGGTGCGGATCAGGGCCGAGGGGCTGGTGAGGCTGGTCGGCGAGCGGCGGCAGATAGCTCGCCCTCGGCGAGGCCTGGCAGCGGTATTCAGGACTTCCGAGGTCAACAGCCGATCGGCAAGAATGGCGCGATTCCTGGGCTTCAGCGGCCAGATCGAGCGGCAAAGAGACTGGCCTGCAGGCGTCTTGGCGGAGCGAGAGGAGCGACTCCTGTCCCGACTGGCGGTTCGACGTCATGAGCCGAGGCAGGAGCCCGGTGCGGTAGTCCCGCTCGCCGGGATCTGTGCGGGGGGCGGCCTTCGATCCGGACCTCGAGCAGGGCGGCAGCACCCATGGCGATGCGCCGCGACTGGCTCTTCCGAGCCGGCTGTCAGTCGAACCAGGTTTCGAGGTTTGTGAGCTACTTCACACCTCCCGCGATCGCCTGTACCATACAATAAACTCGAAGGTTTCAAGTCGACTGGGTCTGGGGCGGAGGGAGCCCATGATCACGGTTCTGATCGCGGTCGATACGCGGATCTACCGGGATGGGCTTGTCCTTGCGCTCCGCGACCATCCGGTCGTGACGGTGGCCGGCACGGCTGGCTCGTTCGCCGAGGCGCTCGATGGCATCCGGACGCTCACTCCCAATGTCGTGCTTCTCGACATCGGCATGCCGGGCGCGGTCGAGGTCGCGCTTTTCACCCGCGGCCAGCCGGTCGACCCCAAGATCGTGGCCCTTTCCGTGGTCGACCTCGAGGCCGAGATCGTCGCTTGGGCCGAACTCGGCGTCGCCAGCTTCGTGACACGCGACGACTCGGTCGCGGATCTTGTGCGCTGCACCATTGCCGCCACCGAAGGGGAGTTGTGCTGCAGCCCGCGAGCGGCGGGCTCCCTGTTGCGCAGAGTCGCTGCCCGCGCCCGCGGCAATGGCAATCCGGCGTTGGCCGGATCCCTGTCGCGCCGTCAGTTGGGCGTGCTCGATCTGATCGGTCAGGGACTCTCCAACAAGGAGATTTCCGCGTCGCTGGGCATCGAGGTGGCGACCGTGAAGAACCATGTTCACACCTTGCTTGGCAAACTTAAGGTGAAGCGCCGCGGCGAGGCCGCAGCGCTGTCGCGCCGGGCGGCTTTGGCGACGCCGACCCGCCCCGACCGTTTCGCGTCCCGCTGACCCTTGCCGCGCCTGCGGCCCGCGACCACGATCCTCTGCGCCGCCCACGGGTTCCCGGACCGACCTGGATCAAAAGAACTACCGGCGCCGGCCCTCTGGTTGGCGGCGACGCTCGGCACTCGCTCGCGCATAGCGAACCAGAGGATCGGTTTGACGGGCGCGCTCGATCCATAGGTGGCCTCGAACGAACCGGTTGCCTGGCCAGGTCTTCAACTGGATCAAAAACCGCTCCTCCGATCGATGTCGCCGCGCAAGGGCGCCGTCTAAGGTAACGCTGCTTGGCTCCAGAGGGTCGGAACATGCATGGGTGTGGCCGAGACGATCCATATCCTCCTAGCCTCGTTGCCGAAACTCCTCCAGGACGTGGTCGCCGCGGCGCTGGCCGAGGAGCCAGACGTCGTCGTCATCGGAGCTCCGGCGCCTCCCGGCTCGATCGTGGACCAAGTCAAGGCGTTGCGGCCGGACGTCATCATCACGAGCGCATTGACGACGTGCCAGCCGCCGGTCGTTGTCCGACTGTTCGAGGTCAACCCACGCCTCAAGGTCTTTTGCGTTGCGGCCAGCGGCGCGGATGTCCATCTCGCCGAACTCTGCCCGCAGCACCGGTGCCTGGGCGAACTGACGCCCTGCGATCTGGTCGGCGCGATCCGCGGCGCCTGCCGCACGCCCTTCTCGACCATCGCGGATCCGCGGCAGCGGCGTGGCGGGTGAGGCGAGGAGGGGATGCAGGTCCCGCCCCCATATCGCCGCGCATGATGCTGAGCCTGATCCGCGGTTCGGCGGGCCAGCCGACCGGAACCGGACCCATCGAGAGCGCTGGAGGATAAAGAGATGGCGGTCGTAACGACTTATCCAGGCGTCTATATCGAAGAGATCCCCAGCGGCGTCCATACCATCACCGGGGTCAGCACGTCGATCACCGCCTTCGTCGGCTATACCGCGCGCGGTGATGTCGACAATGCGATTCACATCTTCAGCTTCGCCGATTTCGAGCGCGCCTTCGGCGGCCTGTCGGTCGACAGTCCGCTCAGCTATTGCGTCCGCGATTTCTTCCAGAACGGTGGGACGGAGGCCTATATCGTGCGCGCGGCGGCGAACGCGCAGGCCGCAACGGTCATTCTGCGCACGCTGACCCCCACCAGCACCCTCGAGGTGACCGCCGCCACCGAGGGGACCTGGGGCAACAACCTCCAGATCGACGTCGACTACGCCACCGCCAACCCGGCCAGCCTGTTCAACCTGACCGCCACCGAATTCGTGATCAGAAACGGCGAGCAGGTGCCGGCGCGCACCGAGACCTTCCGCAATCTCAGCATGGACAGCCAGCATCCGGCCTATGCGGTCGACGTGATCAATGCGGGGTCGGCGCTGATCCAGGTTGCCCGGTCGGGGGCCGCGCCCTTCACCGCGGCCGGCGCCAGCACCAGCGGCGCGCTGACGCTTGCCGATGCGGCCGTGGCCGCGCCCTTTACCATACCTTACACCTTGAACGGCGTGGGGCCGTTCGAAGCGACGATCGTCAGCCTGACGCCGCCCGCCAGCGCGGCGCTGAACGACGTGCTCGATGCCCTGGCCAGCGACATCGCGGCGGCCATCACCAACCAGCAGAACCCGGGCGTGACCGGCAACGTCGCGGCCTCGGGCGACCGAATGGAGTTTTCGGCCGTCGTCGACGGCAGCCATCCGAACGAGCATTCGTCAATCCACTTCCTGGACAATCCGATCACGGCACGGCTCCACCTCGGTATCAACCACGACGGCGCCGAGGTCGATGGCGCGGCAACGGCGCGCCCGGCGCAGACCGGGACGGTCGGCGTTCCCACGGTTCCGATTGGTGTTGCCGCAGGAAGCCTCACTTTCGACATCATGATCGGCGCCTCGGGTACGCCTTCGGCGAGCATCGCGCTGGATATCTGGGGCGCACCGACCACCGTGCCGCCCCCGACGACGGTCGCGGAGGCCGCTGCCGCGATCAACACCGCGATCACCGCCGCATTGCCGACCCAGCCCCTGCTGGCGGGAGCGGTCGCGCTGGCCCTCGGGGACATGGTGCGTATCGTGCCGGGCCCCGCAAATCCGAACCTATCGTTCCGGCTGACCACCGGCACCGCATCGGCGCCGCTTGGGTTGTCGACGGGCACGGGACGCAACGTCGGGCACTACGCGCCAGGCGTCGGCGTGACTGCGCTGGCGCAGCTCGCGGGACTGTCGGGCAACAACGGCACGCCGCCGCTGCCCGGCGATCTGATCGGCAACCAGGCCGCCAAGACCGGCATGTATGCCCTGGAGAACGTCGACCTCTTCAACCTTCTGGTCATCCCGGAAGCATCCGCCGGCAATGGCCTGATGACCGTCCTGACGGAGGCGATCGCCTATTGCACGCGCCGACGCGCGTTCATGATCATCGACGCGCCCCAGAACGTGGCGACATTCGCGCAGGCGCAGGCCTGGATCGGCGGACCTGCCGCGCCCCTGCGCAGTCGCAACGCGGCGCTCTATTTCCCGCGGCTGCGGGCGCCCGACCCGCTCAAGGGCGGGGTTGTCCAGACCTTCCCGGCCGCCGGCGCGCTGGCCGGGATCTATGCCCGCACCGATGCGGAGCGCGGAGTCTGGAAGGCGCCGGCCGGGACCGCGGCGCTGCTGGTGGGTCCCACCGGGCTTTCCTACACCCTGACCGATCCGGAGAACGGCACGCTCAATCCGCTGGGCCTCAACTGCCTGCGCACCTTCAGCGTCATCGGCAACGTTGCCTGGGGTGCCCGCACCGCGCGCGGCGCCGACGCGCTGGCGGACGAATACAAATACATCCCCGTCCGGAGGCTGGCGTTGTTCCTGGAAGAGAGTCTCTACCGCGGCACGCAGTGGGCGGTGTTCGAGCCGAACGACGAACCGCTGTGGGCGCAGATCCGTCTCAACCTCGGCGCCTTCATGCACACGCTGTACGCGCTGGGCGCGTTCCAGGGCACCTCACCACGCGATGCCTATTTCGTCCGCTGCGACAAGGAAACCACGACGCAGAATGACATCGACCTCGGTCGCGTGAACATCATCGTCGGTTTCGCGCCCCTCAAGCCCGCCGAGTTCGTGATCATCCAGATCCAGCAGAAAGCTGGCGCGATCCAGACCTGAGCCGACACGGAGTGATCATTGATGGCCAAGTTCACCGTCAACCCGCAGCGGTTCGATCCGTACAAGAACTTTAAGTTCCGCGTCAAGTTCGGCACCAACCCCGACTATGTCGCAGGGGTCAGCAAAGTGAGCGCGCTCAAGCGCACCACCGAAATGGTCGAGCATCGCGAGGGCGGCGACCCCAGCAGCAGCCACAAATCGCCCGGCCGCACCAAATACGAAGCGATCACCATGGAGCGCGGCGTCACCCACGACCCGGCATTCGAGGCCTGGGCCAACAGGGTATGGAACTTCGGCAACGCGCAGGCGCCCGCCGACCAGCGCCAGAAGGAAGTCTCGCTCAAGGATTTTCGCCAGAACCTGATCATCGACCTGTTCAACGAAGCCGGCCAGAAGGTGATGTCCTACAAGGTCTATCGCGCCTGGGTCAGCGAATACACGGCGGAAGCCGACCTCGATGCCAATGCCAATGCCATCCTGATCCAGTCGATCAAGATCGAGCACGAGGGCTTTGAGCGCGACGGCGCCGTGGGCGAGCCGACCGAGCCGCAATTCGATGACGTCGCGGCGTGACATGCAGTTGGACCGGCAAGCAACGATTGTTCGTCCGGTGCGCGTCAGGCTGCCGGGCGGTCTTTGGCCGAGCGACGCCGAGACGCCGGTACGCGACGTCGAGTTGCGCGCGCTCGGCGACGACGACCGTTATTTCGCGCTCGACCTGCGCGACTCGTTGTCACCGGCCGGCCGCGCGACGGCATTGCTGGCGCGCTGCATGACAGCAGGCGGAGATGCTGCCCACGCCTTGACGATCGGCGATCGCGAGGCGCTGCTCTTGCATCTGCGCCGCCTGACGTTCGGCGAGACCATGGAGTGCGTGCTGCGTTGCCCGGTGCCCGCATGCGGTGCGCGCATGGAATTGTCGCTGCAGGTCGCGGACCTGCTGGTTCCAGACTACGCCGACGTCGCCAGGATCCACCGGCAGCAGGCGGTCGTCGGCGAGGCGAGCTACGGGATCGAGTTCCGGCTGCCGACGGCGCTGGACCTCGATGCCATCGCTGCCTCGGCCGCCCAAGATGCGGAGCAAGGCGCGGCGCAGCTGCTGCGGCGCTGCATCATCCGCGCCGATCGGGACGGTATCGCATGCGACGCCGCAGCGCTGCCGGCGGAGGCCTGCGAGGCGGTTGCGGAGGCGATGGCACGGCTCGATCCGCAGGCGGAGCTCGAGCTGGATTTGAGCTGTCCATCCTGCCAGAGGGAATTCTCCGTCGTGTTCGACGCGGCGAGCTTCCTGCTGCGGGAAGTCGATCAGGCCGCGATGAGCGTGCTGCACGAGGTGCACGTCCTGGCGTCGCGCTACGGGTGGAGCGAAGACGAGATCTTGCGCATCCCGGCGCACCGCCGCGCCCGCTACATCGAGTTGGCGGCGGTGCCCGCGGCCGCCTCATCTCCGGCGCGGGCACAATGAAGAGCTTCCTGGTCCGTCTTGCTCAGCGCAGCATCGGCCAGGTGCCCGTCGTGCGCTCGCGGACAATGCCTGCGCCGCCCATCGTCGGCGCCGGTGGCGGAGCTGCAGCGTTGGACGCGCCGGTGCCGCCGGCCGTTGCGACCGGCGGGCAGCCGTCGCTCATGGCAGCCGCGGTGCACGTTGCCGGCGAGCTGCCGCCGACCATCCCGCAGACCGCGGTGGCGCCCCCGGTCACGCCGCCGCCGGCCGAGATCCATGCGATCCAGACCACCCGCGTCATCACCGAAGTGGTCGAGCGGCTGTCGCCCGAACCGCCCGCTGCCTTGATCGAGCGCGAGGGGCAGGAGGTGAGGCCGCCTGCGGACGTCATGACTCAGCCGGCGAGTGTCGCGGCGCCGATCCAACCTGCGGTCACTCCTGCCATCCAACCGGCGGTGCCGCCGCCGATCGTGGCGCCCGATCCGGCGGCGCCAGCGCCGACCCAGACGCCGACGCCGATCACAACGTACGGCGGCACGACTCCGGCGACCGATCGCGGGCCAGCCATACAGCCGACCCCGATCGCATTCATCAAGCCCAGGCACGAACCGCCGGCTGCGCCGGAGCCCGTCAACCCCACGGCCGTGTTGACGCCCGCCGGCCGCGAGCGGCCGGCGCTTCCCGGTCCCCATGCCGCGCCGCCAGTTCCGCCGTCGGCCAAGGCGCCGCCGCCGTCGGAAGAGCGCATCGTGCAGGTGCGGATCGGCGCCATCGAAATCCACGCTCCGGTGCCGCAACCGGCGCCGCCGCCTGCGGCCGCTGCCATAGAACGCACTCTTGCCCGCGGCGGGTTCGACGAATTCGCACGGCTGCGCAGCTACGCGCCATGGGAATGGTAGGCGGCCATGAGCGACTTCCGCGCCATCGGCGGTGTCAGCGCCACCTTGCAGACGCTGCTCGGCGACCGGATGGAGTGGCCCGACGGCATCCCATCGGCGCCCATCACCATCGGCCCACCGCCCTTTTCGGCACTCGACGTCAACCCGCGACTTGAGCCGCCGCGCGTCAATCTGTTCCTCTACCGGGTCACAGAAAACGGGTTCCTGCAGAACCAGGAAATCCCCGGGCGCGGTACCGGCAGCGGTTTCGGCCATCCGCCGCTCAGCCTCAACCTCCACTACCTCCTCACGGCCTATGGCAACGAGGAGGTCGTCGGCCAGACCACGGTGTTCGACGACAGCCATGCCCAATTCCTCCTGGGCAGCGCGATGCGCGTGTTGCACGACCTGCCCGCCGTGACGCCGAACCTCGCGACCGTGCGCCCGCCAAGCGGCGGCGTCATCCTGCACGAAAGCCTGCGTGACGATTTCGAGCAGGTGAAGACCACCCTGGAGCCGCTGACGCTGGACGACCTCAGCAAGATCTGGACTGCGCTCGGCCTGCGCATGCGGCTCGGCGCCAGCTACGTGGTCAACGTCGTGCAGATCGAGAGCCGCCGCCGCCGGACCTTCCCGCGCCCGGTCGGCCAGCCGGCGTCGCCGACCATGCCGCCGCTACCGACCGATGCGCCAGCGCCGGGCCCGATGATCTATGTTTTCCCGATCCAGACGCCGACCATCACCGAGGTCCGCGTGCGGCGGCCAGGCGACACGGTCGAGCAGTCGATCGCCTATGCGCGGATCGGCGATACTTTGGTCCTGCGCGGCACCTCGATCTTCGCGCCGATCACATCGGTTGCGTTCGGCGACGTCGAGGTTCCGGCATCCTTTGCCGGGCCCGACCGGGTGGAAGCGGTGGTCCCGGACGCCACGATTGCGGGCCTCGGGCCGATCCCGCCGGAACGGCAACTCCAGCCGGGCGTGCGCACCGCGCGCATCATCCTGCGCGACCCGATGGTGCCGGGCGCGCGCTTCAGCTCCAACGAAGCGCCGTTCATGCTGGTGCCGGCGGTCAATCCGGCGACCCTGGCCTATGCGGCCGGTCCGCCGCGCACGCTGACCATCCAGGGCACGCGGTTGATCGGCACCAGCCCCGGCGGCGAGACCGTGATCGGCCGCGCTTCGATCGTGCGCGCTGCCTATGCGAGCGCGACGCCGACCCAGATTACGGTTCCGATTCCCGATTTGCTACCTGCGCGCGATGTGCATCTGCTGCTGGGCGGACCGCTGCCGGATCCGATCACGCTCGGTCCTGGCGCGCAGATCTTGCAGATCACCATTGGCGGCGTGCTGCGGACGGCCACGGCCAATCTGTCCGGCACGATTGCGCGTTCATCTGCTGCCGCCATAGTGGCGGGTCTCATTCACGACGCGCTGCCGACCGATCCGCATTTCACAGGCGCGCGCGTCGATCTCTGGCACGACCGGCTGCTGGTCGTGCCGGGCGGCCTCGTCAGCGCTGTCACCATCACATCGCCCGCAGGTCTCACCTTCGCAGCCGACCTTGGGCTGACGGCGGCCCAGCCGCCGGGCGCGACGGCGGCGCTGGTCTCCGGATCGCTGGCCTCGCCCCTCTTGATAACGGCGCCGGCGCCGCAGGTCCGGCTGACCATCGGCGCCCAGCCGCCCATCACGGTGCCGGTGCCGGCGGCGAGTTCGCTGGCCGCCCTGGCCGATTCGCTCCAGGCCACCATCACCGGCATCGGTGGTCCGGCCGAATATCTCAATGCCCAGGTCGCGGTGACCGGCGATCAGCTGCTGGTGATTCCGGGTGCGGCCGGCACCGTCGTGTTCGACGCGACGCCCGCCGACAGTACCACAGCCGGCCAACTGCAACTGCGCGCGCGCTTCGCGGTACGCGTGCGCGTCAACAACGCGGAGAGCATCGATCAGGCCAGCGTGGAGCTGCCGCAATGAACCTCGCCCGCCGCACGGTTGATTGGCGCGCCGACAATGCCGAATGGCTGCAGCTCGCGTTGCGCCATCTGCGGCTGAGACTGCACCGCTACGCCCTGCGCGCCGCGCCGGGCACGCCGACTCCCGTGGACTGGATCGTGGCCGGCGGCACAGGCGAACCGCCGCGCCCATCGAGCAGCAAACTCGACAGCGAGATTGCCGAGCTGGCGCGCGCGCTCGCGGCATGCGAGCGCCGGATGCGCGAGGCCGGACGGCCGCCTGCGCTGTGCGCGGTCGCCGAGCTGGCTGCCCTCGATCAGCTTGAAACCGCGGTGCTGCTGCTCGCCGCGGCGCCGGCGCTGGATGGTGCGTTTGCCCTGGCTTATGCGCAGCTGCAGGGCGGAGCGGGCCACGGCCGCGCCACGTTGCAGCTCGCCTTGGCGCTCGAGCTGGATGACGCCGGCCAGCGGCTGATGGCGATCGACCTGATGATGCCGGCAGGGAAGCTGCGGGCGTTGCGGCTGGTCGACGCGGAAAGCGATGCGCGCGAGCCCGTCCTGACGCGCGGCCTGTCGGTCGACGAGCGCATGGCCGACTATCTGCGCGGCGCCAACCGGATCGACGAGCGCGTGGAGCGGATGCTGGCATGGTTGCCGGGCGCGCCCGCCAGCGAATTGACCGACCGGGCCGGGCGCCAAGCGGCGGCGCTGATCGCTGCCCAACCCGGACGCTGGATGACGGTCAATCTGATCGGCCGGATCGGTCGCGGCGCCGAGCAGGCACCCCAGGTCGCGTGCGAGTCGCTGAGCCTCACGCCGCGCTTGCTGGATATCGCGCGCCTGGCCGCGCTGCCGCCGGTGGATCGTGCGGAGCTGCTCGCCTTGCTGGGGCGCGAAGCATTGCTGGCCGGCCTTGCCCTGGTGGTCGATGCGCGCGTCATCCAGGCGGCGAGCGAGCAGGCTGCCGTGGTGGACGAGCTGATCGCCAACGTCGCGGCAACACTCTTCATCGTCAGTGCGGAACGTTGGCCGGGCGACAGCGGGATCGCCACGATACATGTGCCGGCCCCCAGCCGCGCGGAGCAGCGCCAGCTGTGGCGCGCCGCATTGAATGGGGCGGCCCGGCAGATCGAGAGCGAGATCGATGCCATCGTCCAGCAATTCGACCTGGGCGGCCCGGCGATCGCGGGCATCGTCGAGCGTGCAGGCCGAGCCGGCATGCCGATTTCCGCCGAGACTCTGTGGCGCGCCTGCAGGGAGCAGAGCGGCATGGCGCTTGACGACCTCGCCTGCCGGCTGTCGCCCTGCTACGGCTGGGACGACATCGTCCTGCCGGACGACGTGCACGCGCAATTGCGCGACCTGGCTGGACAGGTGCGCCAGCGCGGACGGGTCTACGAGCGCTGGGGTTTCGGCGCGCAACTGACGCGCGGCCGCGGCATCACCGCCCTGTTCGCGGGCGCCAGCGGAACCGGCAAGACCATGGCGGCGGAGATTGTCGCCGCCGACCTCGCGCTCGATCTCTATCGCATCGATCTGGCTGGCGTGGTCAGCAAATACATTGGCGAGACCGAGAAGAACCTGCGGCACATCTTCGAGGTGGCGGAGCATTGCGGTGCCATTCTGTTCTTCGATGAGGCTGACGCCCTGTTCGGCACGCGGACCGAGGTGCGGGACAGCCACGACCGCTACGCCAATCTCGAAGTCAACTACCTGCTGCAGCGGATGGAGGACTATGCGGGACTGGCCATCCTGGCGACCAACCGACGTGCCGCACTGGATAGCGCATTCCTGCGCCGACTGCGCTTCGTGATTGAGTTCCCCTTCCCGAACGCCGATGACCGCCGACGCATCTGGGAACGGGTATTCCCCGCCGATGCGCCGACGGAACGCCTCGAACTGGCGTTGCTGTCCCGCCTCGACCTGAGCGGCGGCAACATCAAGGCGATCGCCCTCAACGCGGCGTTCCTGGCGGCCGCCCGGCAGGCTCCGATCGGGATGCCCGCAGTCATGCAGGCGGCGGCGCGCGAATACGCCAAGCTCTCGAGGCCGATCAGCGCCACGGAGTTCCGGCCGTATTACGAGGTGGGGCAGCCATGAGCGCGCGCTGGAGCCTGCAGATCGACCGCATCGTGGTGATCGGGGCGAGCGGCAGGCCGCCGGCCGCGGGTGAGGTGCGCGCACTCGTGGCACGCGCGGTCACCGAGGTCGTGGCCGAGGCGCCCTGGCCGGCGGGCCGCGCCGCCCGAGCCTCCGTCCAGGTGAGCGCGCGGTCGCTGAGCGATGCTCCCGCGATCGCGCGGGCGGTGGCACGCGGCGTCTCGCTGGCGTTGAAGGGGCGATCGCATGGGTGAACTGCAGCGCGTGACGGCGCAGCGATCGCCGCAGCTCCTGGCGCCGCAGCGACCGGACGCCCTACGCGCGCGCGTGGCAGGCCCGACGACCCTGATCGCGACGCCCGCGGTACAGAGCGCGAGCTTCTCCGTCCTGCAGCCCAAATTGATGGTCGGCGCCGCCAACGATCCGTTCGAGCACGAGGCGGACCGGACCGCCGGCGAAGTCATGGCCAACGGTTCGGCGCCGCGCATCGGCGGCGGCGGCATCGCGGCGTCGCTGATGCGTTGGGTGCGCCGCGCGATCGGCAAAGCCGAGCCGCCGGTCAAGAAGGATGAAGACGACAAGAAGGACGACCAAAAGAAGGTGGTCCAGAAGGACAGCGCCGGGACTGGCCCCGCGACCGTGCCGGCCGGTCTCGAGGCCAGCATCGATGCCATGAGCGTCGCCGGTGGATCGCCGCTGTCGCCGGAACTGTGCGCCTTGTTCGAGCCGCGTTTCGGATACGATTTCAGCGACGTGCGCGTGCATACCGGGCCGGCGGCGGCCGGGGCCGCCCAAGGGCTGGGCGCGCGCGCTTTCACCGTCGGCCGCGACGTGTTCTTCGGCGCCGGCGAGTATCAGCCGACCAGCGCACAAGGCCAGCGCCTGGTCGCGCATGAGCTGACCCACACCATCCAGCAGGCGCCGGCGGCGGCGCGCGCCGCGCGCATGCTGCCGTCCGCATTGGGGCTGGCGCGGGCGGCCCCCAGGCGCGTCCAGCGCCTGTTCGACGACGTCAAAGAGTTCGATCCGCAACAAGGTGCGCGATTTCATCACGCGCGATTTTCCGCCGTGGGACCTGATCACGCTGATCATCGGCTGGGATCCGATCCAGGACAGGTCGGTCAAGGGCTCGACCCGCGACTGGATGCGCGCGGCGATGAAGCTAGCGCCCGACGGCGAGGCGCTGTTCGCGCGCCTGGACCAGGAAGGCAAGATCGAGTTGGTTGCCAAATGGTGGGATGCCGAGATCGCCAAGCTCGACTTGACCTATGCAGGCATCGTGGCGCTCGCCAACAGGGCGTGGGACTCGGTGGGGGCCAGCGACATCCTGAGCCCGGCCGCGGCCTGGAACGAGAAGATCAAGCCGATCTTCCTGCCCACCATCAACCGGGTCTGGGATTTCATCAAGGCGGTCGGCGCCAAGATCCTCAGCGTGGTCAAGGACCTGGTGCTCGGCTCGATCTCGGCCTGGGCGCAGCAGCAGAAGGGCTACACGCTGTTGACCTTCGTGCTGGGCAGAGACCCGGTCACCGGCCAAGAGGTCAAGCGCACGGTCAAGGGGCTGATCTTCGCGGTCCTCGACCTGGTGCCCGGCGGCGAGCCGATCAAAGAGAACCTGGAGAAGTCCAAGACGATCGAGAAGGCGTCCGCGTGGTTCAGCGAGCAGGTTAAGAAACTCGATCTCACCTGGGAGGGCATCAAGACGCTGTTCAAGCAGGCCTGGGACGCCTTCAAGGTTGCGGACCTGCTGAACCCGAAGCTGCTGTTGGAGAAGATGGCGGCCATCTTCGGCCCGCCGTTGCTGCGCCTGCTCGGTTTCCTGAGCGCGGTCGGCAAGAAGGTGCTCGAATTCATCTTCGAAGGCGCCATGATGCTTGCCGGCCCGATCGGCCAGCAGATCGCGGCGATCTTCCGCAAGGTCGGCGAGACCTTCAACAAGATCGTCGCTGACCCGGTCGCGTTCGTCGGCCACTTGGTCGACGCGGTGAAGAGGGGAATCCGGCAGTTCGCCAAAAACATTCTGGATCATCTGAAGACCGGCCTGATCGAGTGGCTGGTCGGCACGCTCGAGGGTGCCGGCCTTGTGCTGCCGAAAGTCTGGGACCTCAAGGGCATCGTCGACTTGGTGCTGCAGATCCTTGGCATCACCTACGCCAAGATCCGTGCCAAGCTGGTGAAGGTGCTGGGCGAGAAGACCGTTTCCATGCTGGAGACCGCCTTCGCCTTCCTCAAGACGCTGGTGACCGAAGGGCCGGCGGCCGCGTGGAAGCAGATCGTCGATGCCATCGGCTCGCTGTGGGACCTGGTGATCGGCGGCGTCAGGGACTGGGCGATCAGCAAGATCGTGACCGCGGCGATCACCAAACTGGCGACCATGTTCAATCCGGCTGGCGCGATCATCCAGGCCATCATTGCGACCTACAACACGGTCGCGTTCTTCATCGAACGCATCAAGCAGATCCTGGCCTTCGTCGAGGCGGTGGTCGATTCCATCGCCAATATCGCGAGCGGCAAGATCGCGCAGGCCGGCAACTATGTCGAACGCGCCATGGCGAGGACCATTCCCGTGATCCTCGGGTTCCTGGCGCGCCTGATCGGTCTCGGCAATGTCAGCGAGGCCGTGAAGAAAGTCATCACCGCTATCCAGGCCAAGGTCGACAAGGGCATCGACGCGGTCATCAACTGGGTGGTGGGCAAGGCGAAGTCACTGTTCGGCAGCAAGGCCGAGGCCGAGGGCGACAAAGGGCACGACGCAAAATGGACCGCCGGAGTGGCAAGTGGGTTGGCTGGTCTCCAGCGCGACGGTCCATATCAACGAGTTCATCGCCGCCGCGAAAAGAGCGGACGGCATCTCCGACAACGCGAAGGACACATACATCCGGTTGGCAGAAAAGGCTGCCGTCTACTGCCGACGTAGCGGCCATGACCGAAGCCGAAGAAAGGAACCAAGAAGGTCTGGAAAATGCCGGCTCGCTGGCCGAGCTGAAGAAGATGCATAGCGGCGTCAATATCAAGAAGTTTGACAAGAAGTACAAGCTCGAAGGCTTGGTCGCCACTTATGCCAGCACGCCGCGCCAGACCGGCGACTACCTCACGCCAGATCACCAGCCGCAGGCCTCGTTGCTGAAACAGGCCGCCGAGTCAAGATCAGCGACCTGAAGATCCTGCATGTCGACGAAGGGATCGAGATCGACGGCGCGATGAGCGCCAGCGAGAAGGTGACGTCGGTCGTACCACCAGCCCCGACGGCGCCGAAATACGGCGCCCTGACGAACGGCTACGGGACATCGGTCGAGGTTGAGCGCATGGCGGCGAAGCCAACCGGCGGAAGCAAGGCGTCGCAGTCCCTGACCTCAGACGGCTGGAAGAAGCTGATCGCCCGCCGCAACGACCGGACCGGCAGCAGCTCCTACTACGTCAAGGGACACCTGCTCAACAACCACCTCGGCGGTCCTGGCGACACCTGGGACAACCTCACTCCGCTGACCCAGGAGGGCAACAATCGCTCCGGCGATTCCATGTACTACGCGTTCGAGAAGAAGGTGAAGGCCGCGCTGTTCGATGACAAGAGAGAGGTCACAGCTTTCAAGGTCGTTGCCCAATACGGCGCACCGTCGCGACAGGCGGAAATCGCCGAGATCGACACTGAACTGAAAGCGCCGACGATCAGCAAAGCGGAGACAACACGCCTTCAAGTGATAAAGAACACAATAACCGAAGAACAGAACATCGCCATCAACGTCCAATGCACGGCAACTCTCGGCAAGGGCAAGAAACATACGAGCAGCGAATTGCTGAACGTACCGGTTGTTAACTCTTTCCGGACAGTGTCATGGCGCAATTACAAAGCCAGAACCTGAGCGCACTCCGCACAGGATCCGATTCGTTCGCCGTCGTCCAAAGGAGAACGGGCGATGGTCAGTGAGTCCCCACTTCGCCCCAACCTGCAGAAAGGCGCGCTGGCCGTCTATGCCACGCACACGCCGGGATCGCAGCCGAGCAGCATCATCATATTCCAGTTCAACCCCGAATCGATGAAGCGGACCCTGGCCCACCGGGCCGCGCCGGCGCCGGCGACCGGCAACAGCGGCGCGGCCAAGGAAGACGTGCTGCGGGTGGCCGGTCCGCCGCTCGAGACCATCAACATCACCGTCGACATGCACGCAGCCGATCAGCTCGAGGATCCCGACGGCAACGGCACGGTCGCGGAGCACGGCCTGCATCCGGCACTGGCGACGCTGGAGCTGCTGATGTATCCGCCGACGCTCAACGCCTCGCTGATCGAGCAACAGGCCGCGGCCGGCCAGGTGCAGGTCAGTCCCGCCGACCTGCCGCTGGTGCTGCTGGTGTGGGGCAGGTCGCGCGTGGTGCCGGTCAAGCTGACCAGCTTCGCCATCGCGGAGGACGCGTTCGATACGCGCCTCAACCCGATCGCGGCCAAGGTCGAGCTCGGCATGCAGGTTCTCACCTACATGGAGTTCACCGATTCGAGCATCGGGCGCGACGCGTTCATCGCCTACCAGAAGGCGAAGGAGAGCCTGGCGCAGTCGCATCGCCCGAGCGGCAACACCGTCGGCATCCGCAGCCTGCTGCCGACCTAGAGGAGACAGCACGCATGTTCTTCAAAGGCAGCCGCTACGAGAAGGTCCCGGAGGCATCGACCACCGATCCGACCGGTCGCGAGATTCGTTACAAGACCACCCGCTTCATCGCCGATCCGGTCGCGGTGATCGGCCACCGGGTCATGGGCAACGAGCGGCTCGACCACATCGCCTGGCAGCATTTCCGGGACGCCGAACGGTTCTGGCGCATCTGCGACGCGAACCGCGCGCTGTGGCCGGACGACCTCCTGGAGGAAGCGGCCTTGCTGCGCATTCCGGCATCGGAAGGCTGATCGGAGGGGCGCGTGGCGAAGCAGGTCTCCTTCAGCTTGAGCATCAACGGCAGCCCGGCCTCGGCGGCCGTGCTCAACGCACTCAAGCAGATCGAGATGGAGGACCATGCCCGCATGGCCGACATGCTGCGGCTGCGCCTCGCCGTGGCGGTGAAGGAAGACGGCAGCGGTTGGACGGTGCTGGACGACGCGCTGTTCACGCGCCTTGCCAACGTCAAGCTCAGCGTGACCATCGGCAGCGGTCCGGCGTGCGTCGCTGATCGACGCCTACGTGATCGAAGTCGACGGCAAGTTCTCGAACCAGCCGAGCGGCTCGGAGCTCACGGTGACGGCGATGGATCCGACCGTCCTGATGCACCTCGACGAGAAGGTGAAACCGTGGCCCAACATGAAGGATTCAGACGTCGCCGATGCCATCTTCTCCGATGCCAGCTACGGCTTCACGCCGGTGGTCGAGACCACCAACTGGTCGCATCAGGAAGACGACCACACGTTGATCCAGCGCGGCACCGACATCCAGTTCCTGCAGCAACTCGCCGAACGCAACGGCTATGAGTGCTTTGTCGAGATGAACGACGCCGGCGAGGTGGAAGGCCACTTCCATCCGCCGAAGCACGACGGCCAGCCGCAGGGCACGCTTACGGTCAATACTGGTGCCGCCACCAACGTCAACCAGTTCAAGGCCAGGTTCGACATGCTGGGGCCGGCCACCGCGAAGGCGGCGACGCTCGATCCCGACGATGGCTCATCCCAGAGTGGCCAGGCCGACACGGCCACGCAGGCCGAAGGGCTCGGCGAGGCCAGCGCCGTCCCGACCGATCGCCCACGCACGCTGCTGCTGTCGCAGCTCGGCATGGCGCAGGCCGGCGAGGTGCAGCGCTACGCCCAGTCGGTGGTCGACCGGTCGAGCTGGGCCATCGTCGCGGAGGGTGAGCTCAACACGATCGCCTATGGCGGCGTGCTGAAGGCGAAGAAGCCGGTGATGGTGCGCGGCGTCGGGCGGCAGTTCAGCGGCCGCTACTACGTCGAGAAGGTGCTGCACACGATCGCTGGCGACGGCACCTATACCCAGCGTTTCACCCTGCGCCGCAACGCCACCGGCCTCACCGGCCAGGAGAACTTCAGGAGCGATGATGCGCTGCCCTCGTGATCCGCTCGTGGGCCTGCATGGAGGCATGTGATGGATGGGGCGTCCGGCCCGATGCCTGGAAGTGCCAAGGGAACCGCGCGACATTATGGCAAGTATCGCGGCACGGTGACCGGCAACGACGACCCGCGCAAGCAGGGCCGCCTGAAGGCCAAGGTGCCGGAGATCCTGGGCGACGTGGAGAGCGGCTGGGCCTTACCGTGCGCGCCCTATGCCGGCGACCAGACCGGACTCTACGCGGTGCCGCCGGTCGGAGCGGGCGTCTGGCTCGAATTCGAGGCGGGCGACGTGTCGCGCCCGATCTGGGTCGGCTGCTGGTGGGGCAGCGACCGCCTGCCGACCGACGAAGGCGGCGGCGCCGCCACGCCGGACGTCAAGATCGTGCGCTCCGAGGAAGGCCTGATGCTGGCGCTGCACGACGACAGCCAGGTCATCGCGCTCTCCGATTCCAACGGCAACAACATCCTGAAGCTGGAAGTGCAACGGGGGCAGGTCACGCTGAAGGCCGCCAGCAAGATCGTGGTCGCGGCGCCGCAGATCGAGCTGGTGGCCGACGCCGCGCACCCGGGCGTGTTCGGCGACAGCCTGATGAGCTATCTCAACCAGCTCGTCACGACGTTCAACACCCACATGCATCCCGGCCAGATGGCGGGGCCGATCCCGGTGACGCCGATGACTCCGGTCGGCCCCTTGATGCCGCCGACGCCGGACATGCTGTCGATGACGGTGAAACTGGGATGAGCGGCACGGTGAAACTCATGGCCGGATCGCTCGACTCCGGGCAGCTGACGGTGGGCAGCATGGCGCGCGCCATCGACGATGCGATGACCGCCCTCGTGCCGCTCGGCGCCAACGAGGATCCGCACGGACGCCGCAAGCTCGCCCTCGCGATCGCGCGCGGCGTGATCGACCATCTGGCGGCGAACGCTGGAGCGATCATGGTGACCGTGCCCGACACCGGCGGCAGCACCCATGAGCAGCCGGCCAGCAAGATCGACAAGGTGTGAGCGAAGGGGTCATGACCAGAACCGACTATTTCGATTTCCCCTATCACAACGACGGCCGCGGCCGCACCGCCGAGACGGACGAGGACGACCACGTTCGCGACCTGATCTATCAGGTGCTGTTCACCAATCCCGGCGAGCGGGTCAATCGCCCGGATTTCGGCTGCGGCATCGGGCAGCTGGTCTTCATGCCCAATTCCGACGCGCTCGCAGCCGCCACGCAATTCCTGGTGCAGGGCGCGCTGACGCGCTGGCTCGACACCGTGATCGCGGTCGAGCGCGTCGAGGTCGTGCCGCAGGACAACAAGCTGACGGTTGGCGTCGTCTTCGTGAAGCGGAGCACCGGCGAGGCCCGCGATCTCAGTTTCCTCTCGCCCTGGCATGTGTAGGGAGCGTCGATGAGCCTGTCGACCGCCGCCCAGATTGTCGCCGCGATCGGCCCAAGCTGCCGCGATTCCGCGCGGCGCGCCCTGCTGCTTGGCCAGGCGGTGCTGAACGGCATCGACTTCATCGAGTTCGAGATCGTCGCCGGCGGCAACATCCTGCATGTCCACTTCCTGCTTCCGCTGCCGGCCGGCGCCTATGGCCTGGTCGCCGATCCATCGCCGATCCTCGTCCATGGCGGCACGCGCATCCCCAACATCAAGGTGCTGAGCGCGGTCATCAGCGGCAGCGCCCTCAACGTGCTCGACGTCACCGTCGATCAGCAGGGCGACTATTCGCCGTACCTGCTGTCGATCGGCTGGCACCGCGACGCCGACGGCATCTGGCGCTACACGTTTGCGGATCTCGACCGCCTGTTCTCGGTGGCGCCGATCAATTTCCGCCCGGGCTGCCCGATCGATTTCGACTGTGCGCCGGTGCATGAATGCCCGCCCGAGATCCTGCCGGAACCGCGCCTGGACTATCTCGCGAAGGACTATGCGAGCTTCCGCCAGCTGCTGATCGACCTGGTGGCTCAGCGCAACCCGACCTGGATCGAGCGCAGCCCGGCCGATATCGGCATGGCCTTGCTCGAGCTGTTCGCCTACGAAGGCGACCAGCTCAGCTATTTCCAGGACGCGGTCGCCAACGAGATCTATCTCGATACCGCGCGCCAACGCGTCTCCGCCAAGCGTCATGCAAAGCTGATCGACTATGCGATGCACGACGGCCGCAATGCCTGGACATTCGTGCATTTCGCGGTCAGCACCGCCGGGTCGATCGGTGCGGGCCGCCAACTCGTGACCCGGATCAGCTCACCGATGCGATTCGACCGCCAACAACCGAGCGTCGTGCCGGTGCCGCAGCCGATCGCGCCGCCCGGCACTCTGCTGAACGAAGTCACCGACGAGGACTACTGGACCGATCCAGCCCTGGCGCAGGTGCGCGTGTTCGAGACCGCGACGACGGTGGCGGTCGATCCCCACCACAATGAGCTGCGACTGCACGCCTGGGGCAACGAGCAGTGCTGCCTCGCGCAAGGCGCGACCACAGCGCACGTCTACGCGATCGACGCAGCCACGGCAGTCCGCCCGCCGCTCGCGGTCGGCGACTATCTGTTGCTGGAGGAAGTGCGCGGTCCGACCACCGGCGCCGCGGCCGACGCCGACCCCGCGCACCGGCAAGTCGTGAGGATCACCCAGGTCAATCCGTCGCCCTCCACCAGCACCGTCGGTCCGGCCGCGGATATGATGCACGACCGCCTGTTCCTGGCTTCGATCGATCCGGTTACGCACGAACCGACGCCGGTGACCGGCCCGGTCCCGCTGGCCCAGACCCTGCCTCTGGTCGAAGTCACCTGGGACCCGGTGGATGCCCTGAAGATCCCGATCTGCCTGACCGCGCGGCTGGCGGATGGCACGACCATCCACCGGGTCTCGATGGCGCGCGGCAACATCGCGCTCGCCGACCACGGCCGCTCGCTGTTCGAACCCTATGATTTCACACCGCCGCTCACCGGCGAACGCACCTTCCGCCTGCGCCTGGCGCAAGGGCCGCTGACCATGCAGGGTCAGCCGGGCGACGATCCTGCGATCTTCCCGCCGGTCATCGAGCGGCCCGATCTGACCAGCGATGTACGGCAGGCCCGCCCAGCGGTTGCCTTGCAGGCGCGTCGTTCGGGCGCCGTGACGGGCAACTGGTGGCCGGTGCCGGACCTTTTGTCGAGTCACGAGTTCCATCGCCATTTCGTCGCCGATGTCGACAACGAGGGTCGCGCGGTCTTGCGCTTCGGCGACGGCGAATACGGGCAAAAGCTGATCGACGTCGACCACATCGGCGTCTGGTACCGCGTCGGCAACGGCAGGGCGGGCAATATCGGCGCCGACTCGCTGTCCCATATCGTCCTTCCGTTCCCGCTTCCGGTCGCTTGGCCCACCATCACCGCGCTGCGCAATCCGCTGCCGGCGCAGGCCGGCGTCGATCCGGAGCTGATCGAGCAGGTGCGCCAATATGCGCCGGCCGCCTTTCGCGCCCAGCAATTCCGAGCCGTCACCGAGGCGGACTACCGGAGCGCGGCCCTCACCCTGCCCGGAGTTGCCGGCGCGGTCGCGAGCTTCCGCTGGACCGGCAGCTGGTACACCGTATTCGTTGGCATCGACCCGGTGCTGGCGGAGCATGTGCTGACCGATCAGCGCGGCGTCACGCGGCTCGACCCGGATTTCAAGCAGATCGTGCTCGACGGCCTGACGCGTTACCGCCTGGCGGGCTACGACCTCGAGATCCGCTCCGCCCGCTATGTGCCGCTGGACATCGATGTTCACCTGTGTGCCAAAGCCGGCTACTTCGCCGCAGATGTGGCCCAGGCGGTGGCCGTGGCCTTGTCATCTGGCGTCAGCCCGGAAGGCGTGCCGGGCTTCTTCAATCCGAACAACGTCACCTTTGGTCAGACCGTTTATCTCAGCCCGATCTATGCGGCGATCGGCGATGTCGAAGGCGTCGAATCCGCGACCATCACCGCCTTCCACAGGCACGGTCGCGAGCCCGCGGACGAACTCGCCACCGGCAAGCTGCCGATCGGCGCGTGGGAGATCGCGCGGCTCGACAACGATCCCAGCAACATGGAAAACGGCACGCTCACCATCACCGCGGGAGGTGGCTCATGACCGCGGTCGATTGTGGCTGCTGCACGACCGCTGCGAGTGCGATTCCGGCTGAGATCGAGAATCGCCCCGGCCTCTCCGCGATCGCCTATCGGATCGGAACCTTCGCCACCTTCCGCCAAGCGATCACCGACCAGCTCTCTCACACTGCCGAACTGGCTGGACTGACCGCGCGGGTCAGCGAAGACTACACGATCACCGCGATCGAGCTGTGGTCGGCGGTGGCCGATGTCCTGACCTTCTATCAGGAGCGCACGGCCAACGAGGCGTTCCTGCGGACCGCCACCCTGCGCGATTCGATCCTGCGGCTGGTCCGCCTGATCGGCTATGAGCTCGCACCAGGCGCGGCGGCGACCACGCAGCTCGCCTTCACGCTCGACAACGGCGCGAGCGCACTGATTCCGGTCGGCACGCGGGTCAAGAGCGTGCCGGGCGAAGGGGACAAGCCGCAGACCTACGAGACGCTCTCGGCGCTCGAGGCGGATGCGCGCCTCAATAAGCTGCGGCTCTTCCCACGACCGTCACCGGTCTCGCCGAGCGCGGCGGGGCAGGGCTGGGCGCTGGCCGCGCCCGACGCCGAGGCGGTGAAGGCGCTGGCCGCGCTGGCGCCGGGTGACCGCGTCATGCTGTTTGCGCCGGGCGCCGTCGAAGTCCTGACGGTACGCGAACTGAAGGCGCAGGACGATCTGCTGACGGTCGCGTGGGTCGCGCCGATTGCTGGTGCCGCGTTCGTGGCGGCGTTCGATGCCAGCGACCAGACGTGCCAGGCCTATCGGCTCGGCCGTTCGTTCCGGCTGTTCGGTTTCGATGCGCCGCCCTCGATGGTGGTGGCGCAGCAGGCAACCCCAGGCGACTTGACGACGACGTTCCTGACCGTTGCCGGCACGGACTATTCGCTGCATGGCGACGGCAGTGCCTCGAACCAGCTGTCGCTCGATGCGCGCTATGACAACCTGAAACCCGGCGCGACCCTGCTGGCGGTGGCGACCGTGGCCGCGACCACGGTGGCCATCCCCTTCACGCTCACGGCGGTCGCGCAGGAACATGCCAGCCGCAATGCCACGCCGCCGAGTGGACCGGCAGTCACCGCCCTCAGCGGCACCGTCACGCGCGTCACGCTGAGCTCGCTGAGTGGCATGCCGTTGTCCAGCCTGTTGTCGGCCGGCGGCGATATTCGCAATGTCACGGTGTTCGAGCTCATCGGACCCGCCTTGCGGTTCTGGCCCTTCGGCTATCCGGAAGCGGTTGCCGCAAGCGACGTCTATCTGCCCGGGCGGCGGGTGGGTTGGTCCTCGCTTCAAGTCGGCCGCACCATCGAGAAGGTCGCCTACAAAGGCGGCACCGAAGTGAGCCTGGCCGACTTCGATCCCGGCCGCGCTGTCCTTTTGACCGATGCCAAGGCGGATGCGCCGATCGCCGCCGCCATCGCTTCGGCGGCGCTGATCGGATCCGGCGTCGCTCTGGAGCCGACCGCCACCGACAGCTTGACGATCCCGGCGATTGGCTTCAGCGGCGATCAGGCGACGCCGGCGACAGTTCTGGTCTCGGCGACGCGCCCCGCGACGATTTCCTTCCCGGCGGACTCGCGCCGCGAGCTCGCCGTGACGATCGGTGCCTTGCCCACGCAGACCATCAATCTCGATCCCGCGATCCTCGGCGGCGGCGCCATCGCCAACGTGGCGAGCGCGCTGCAGATGGCGATCCGCATCGCCTTGCCCGGCGCGCCGGCCTTCACCAAGGCGCGGGTATGGGAGATCCCCGATCCGTCGGGCCATGCGCTGGCGATCGCTCCGGGCGTGCCCGGCGACGAGGTCGCTTTCGCCGCTTCGACCAATGATCCGGGCACCGTCGTCCTCTTGGGTCTCGACGCCGCGCGCGTGCGCTTTCTCGATGGCCTGGTGTCCGCGCCGATCGGGCCGCTAGCCACCGGCGGCGCGCTGACGGGCTACGTGCGCGCGACCATCGGTACCGATCCGCCCCACGACGTCCATCTCGATTTCCCCTACGCGGGCGCCATCAATCTGGCCGCGGCGATGAGTTTCCATCTCGGTCTGAACACGCTGATCACCGAGGACGATCGCGTGCTGATCCTGCCCCGACTGCCCGCGCACGAGCCGCGCTCCCACGTGCACCTGAGGCTCGACCTCCAGGACCCGGTATCGCTGGCGACCGGCAGCGCCGTGCTGCTGGGCAATGTCGCACCGGCCAGCCACGGGGAGACCGTGCGCAACGAGATCGTGGGCGATGGCGACGCGTCCCGGGCCTTCCAGCTCTTCACCCTGAAGAAGAAGCCGGTCACCTACGTGCCGAGCGCGGCAACCGGCGGCGTCTCGTCGTCACTGTCGTTGCTGGTCAGCGGCGTCCTGTGGAAGGAGGTGCCAACCCTCTACGGCGCCGGGCCGCAGGACCAGGTCTATGTGACGCGGATGGCCGACGACGGCACTCTGTCGGTGCGGTTTGGCGAGGGCGTGACCGGCTCCAGGCCGGACACCGGGCGCCAGAACATCGTCGCCAGGTATCGCTACGGTACCGGGCTCGCCGGCCGGGTCGGCGCCGGCAGATTGACCACGCTGCTGGATCGTCCGACCGGTGTCAAAGGCGTCGCCAACCTGCTGGCGACCGATGGCGGGGCGGACCCGGAGGTGATGGACCGCGCGCGCATCTCGGCGCCCGGCAGCGTGCGCACGTTCGGGCGCGCGGTCTCGCTGCACGACTTCGAGGACACCGCTTTGATGGCGGGCGAGGTGGCCAAGGCCAGCGCCACCTGGGTGTGGAACGGCGAGCGCCGCGCCATCCACCTGACCGTCGCCGCACAAGGCGGCGCGACCTTCTCCGCCGATGGGCTGGCGCGGATCATGGCGACCTTGGCGACCGAGCGCGATCCGAACCACAAGCTGCTGATCGCGAACTACGCTGCCGTCGCCGTCCGTCTGCAGGCGTCGATCATCGTCAATCCACGCTACGTGAATGATGACGTGCTGGCGGCGGTCCGTGCCGCCGTGCTGTTCGCCTTGTCGTTCGACCAGCGGCGATTCGCCCAGCCGGTCTATCTCAGCGACATCTATCGCGTGATGCAAAAGGTCGATGGCGTGGTCGCCGTCGACCTCGATCTGCTCAACCTCAAGAGCACCGATGCGGGCTTCCGCGCCGCCCACGGTGTCGATGACACGCTGCCGCAGCCGCAGGCGCGCCTGCTGATGCTGCCGGCACGGCCGGGCGGCACGCCGGGAACCGTGCTGCCGGCCGAGCTCGCGATCGTCGAAGTGCCCTCGCAGGACGTGGTGCTAAGCGCCAGCGGAGGCATCCTGCTATGACCACCATCGCTAACAAGCCGGATCGTCTGTTCGAGCTGCTGCCGGCGCTCTACCGCATCGCCGACGCCGACCGGAACCACGAATTGCGCGCGCTCCTGAGGCTGGTCACCGAGGAAGCCGACGCCCTGCGCGACGATACCCAGCAATTGTGGGACGATTTCTTCATCGAGACCTGCCAGCGGTGGGTCATTCCCTATATCGGCGATCTGGTCGGCAATATCCCGCTGCACGATCTCGACCTCTCGTCCGCCGCGGCCACCGCCGAGGCCCGGTTCACCGAGCTTGCCGGCCCGGACCTCAAGCCGCCGGGCGCGATCCGCCTGCGTGCCGACGTGGCCAAGACCATCTATTACCGCCGGCGCAAGGGCACGCCGCCGATGCTGGAGGAACTGGCGCGCGACGTGACTGGCTGGGACGCGCACGTCCTGGAATTCTTCACCTTGCTCGACTGGAACCAGCAGCTCGAACATCTGCGGCTGGAGTGTCATGGCTGTCCCGACCTGCGGCGGGTCGACGTCGGTAATCGCGCCGGCGGCCCGTGGGACAGCACGACCCATACGGTCGACGTGCGCCGGATCAATGAATGGGACGGCTGGTACAACCTCCCGAACATCGGCTTCTTCCTGTGGCGCCTGGAGGCCTTCCGCCTGACGCTCGTCACGCCGCGCGCCATCGGTGGCACCAGCTGGCGGCTGACTTTCAGCCCGCTTGGGCAGGACATCCCGCTGTTCTCCGCCGGTCGGCGCGAGCCGGGCGAATCGCGCATGGCGAGCGAACTCACGGTCGCCTTGCCGATCCGCGCTGCTGCTTTCTTCGAGGATCTGGCGACGGTGCCGGTGGCGCCGCCGCCGCCGCCATCGACGGCCTATTACGGCGATCCCGCCACCACCCAGGCGAGCCTCATGGTGTTCGCGGATGGCGTCGCTCTCAGCGCGGATGAGGTGGAGTGCACCAACCTGGAGAACTGGACGACCTTCGCCCAGCCCGCCGACACCGTCGTGCGCCTCGACGCGACGCGCGGCCGGCTCGCGATTCCGACCGGCCGGGCCGGTAGCGTCATCACCGTCTCCTATTTCTATGGCTTCAGCATGGCGACCGGCGGCGGCGAGTACGATCGCGCCAAGTGGCGGGTGCCGAGCCCGCCGCCGCTGCCGGTCACCGGTGGCGGCCTGGCCCTCGACGCGCAGATTGCGGCGCGACCGCCGGCGCCGCGCACGGTGATCGAGATTCAGAATGATGCAACCTATCTGCTCAACTCAGACATCACGCTGGCGGCCAACGAATCGCTGACCCTGCAGGCGGCCGACGGTGCGCGGCCCCATGTCCAGCTCGCCAATGGCTCGATCGCGATCCAGACGCTGGGTTCCGGCGCCTCTTTGACCTTGAGCGGGCTGCTGGTCGAAGGCGGCCTGCGCGTCGAAGGCGACCTGCGCAGGTTGCGCCTGCTGCACACGACGATGGTGCCCGGCCGCTCGGTCGAGCAGGAGAATCCGACCGCGCCGACCGGCGTCAGCCTGGACGTGGCGCCGGGGCCAGCCAACGCCCGGCTCAACACCGAGCTTGAAGTGGAAATGGCGTTCTCGATCGGCGGCGCGCTGCGCATTCCAGCGCACATCACGCAGCTCCTTTTGCTCGACAGCATCGTGGTCGGGATCGATCGGCTGGATGGCCCTTGGATTCCGGCGGTGTGCGATGCCAGCAACGTCAGCGGGCCGCCGGCCCATATCGAGCGCTCCACGCTGCTCGGCTCGTCGCGTTTCCTGAAGCTGGAGCTGGCGAGCGAGTCGATCTTCACCGACCAGGTCATGGTCGATCAGCGCCAGGAGGGCTGCGTGCGCTTCTCCTTCGTGCCGTTCGGTTCGCACACGCCGCAGCAATATCGCTGCCAGCCGGCCCTGGAGATCGCGGCGGAGCAAGAGCGCCGCAAGGCGGAAGCGACCGCCAGCGGCATCCCGCTGCCGCCCGGCTGGGAAGCGCTGGTCGAAGCCGAGATCGTCCAATGGCTGGTACCGTCCTTCCAGACCGACCGCTATGGCCGTCCGGACTTCGTGCAATTGCGGCGTACCTGCCCGATCCAGATCCGGACCGGCGCGGCCGACGGATCGGAGATGGGTGTGTTCTGCGTTCTCAAGCAGCCGCAGCGCGAGAGCAATCTGCGCATCCGGCTGGATGAGTATCTGCCGGTCGGCCTGGAGGCCGGGCTGATCTACGTGACCTGACAGTTCGAGCAAGCGACTCAGATAACGGGGGCCATCATGGCCGGCGATTATACGAGAGAGACGTTCGACCCCTTGAAGCTGTTCAGCGGCCTGCACAAGCAGCAAGGCCGGGTGAGCCTCGATTCGGAGTTCAACGAGTTTGAGAACATCCTCGACCGGCGCGATCGGGCCGAGATGTACGACCTGTGGGGCGAAGCGCTCGTGCCCCTGACCACGCCTGCCGGATTCGAGATCGGAGTAAACGGCTCCGGGCAGCTGACCATTGGCATCGGTCGGGCCTATGTCGACGGCATCCTCGCCGAGTGTTTCGGCGATATTTCCGACCCGCTGACCTCGGTGCGCGACGACCATCTGGGCGGCATCGAGGGCAGCGGCCCGGTCATCTATGAGCTGCAGCCATTCTTCTACCAGCCCAATTTCCCGGCTCTGTCGGCGACGCCGGGCGGCATCAATCTCGTCTATCTGGACGCTTGGCAGCGCGAGGTCACGGTGTTCGAGGATGACCGTCTGCGTGAGCCGGCGCTGAACGGGCCTGACACCGCGACCCGGGTGCAGACCGCCTGGCAGGTGAAGATCCTGCAGGATGCCGACGCGTCGAGCTGCACCAGGCCGCCGCCCAGCTGGACGACGCTGACCGCGCCCTCGACGGCGCGCATGACGGCGCTGGCCGCGCCGGCCGCGCCGGCACCGGGTCCGTGCGTCATCAATCCGGCGGGTGGCTATACCGGCCTGGAGAACCGGCTGTACCGGGTGGAGATCCACACAGCCGGCACGCTGACCGGCGGCGGCGGAACCACCCGCGCCCAGTTCAAGTGGTCGCGCGATAACGCCTCGCTGGCGGCGCGGGTGCTCTCGATCGCGCCGTCCGGCTTGCAGTCGGTCATCACCGTCACCTCGACCGGCCGCGATGCCTGGATGCGGTTCGAGCCGGGGCATCACCTTGAACTGCTGGACGACTACATCGAGTTCGCGATGCGCGAGACCGGCGCCGGGGGGCCGATGGCGCGGGTCGTCACCGTCAATCATGCCACCGGCGAGATCACGATCGACCAAAACCTGTCGACCTTCGCCGTGGTCGCGGCGCGCCATCCACGCCTCCGCCGCTGGGATAGCGCCACGACCGCCGAGCCGCTGATGCGCGACACCGCCAACGGCGTCGCGATGCCGCTGGAAGAAGGCATCACCGTCACGTTCGGCGGCAACAACAGCGACACGCTGCATGCCGGCGACTACTGGGTGTTCGCCGCGCGCACCGCCGATGGTTCGATCGACCCGGTCAACAACATGCCGCCGCGTGGCGTCCTCCACCATTTCGCGCGGCTGGCGCTGGTGACCTCGGGCACGCCTCCCGTTGTGCTGTCCGACTGCCGCCACCATCCCGAACACGGCGCCGGCTGCTGCACCGTCGTGGTCCGCCCCGGCGAGAGCATCCAGGCGGCGATCGACAGCCTGCCGCCAGAGGGGGGCTGCGTCTGCCTCAAGGTCGGCATCCACGTGATCGCCGAGCCGATCATCATCGCCGGCGACCACATCAGCCTTCATGGCGAGAGCCTCGGCGCCGTCGTCATGCGACCCGAGGGCGGCTTGTTGTTGGTCGTCCGCAAGGCCAGCCAGCTCCGCATCGCCAGCGTCGAGTTCCGCTCGCCGGGCGGCAACGACTCGGCGACCATTGTGATCCTTGGCGGCGACGATGTGGCGTTCGACGACTGCCTGGTGACCGTAGCCGGGAAGAGTCAGCTGGCGGGCGTCTACGCCGGCAACACCTCGAACCTCGCGCTCCGCTCGCTGCGCTTCGAAGGCGCCGCGATCGGTGTATGGCTCGATGACGGCAGCCGCGGGATCACGATCGCCGGCTGCGCCTTCCAGGCGCCCGGGCGCGAGGCGGGTCCGACCCCGAGAATCGCGATCTTCGGGCAAGCGGTCGAAGGCCAGTTCTGCGCCGAGGACGAACGAGATCACCGGGGTCAACTCGGGCATCGTTTTGAACCAGAAGCCGGATGGGCGGCCGAGCTCGCTCGCGATCGCCCCCCAGATCCGCGCCAACCGTATCCAGCTGGTCGCCAACGGCAACCAGGACTTTCGGACTTTCGGCATCGACAGCGCGGCCCGCGACTCGATCGTCGAGGCCAACTGGATCGATCACGCCGGCGGCAATGTGACCGGCATCCGATTGTGCGGCAGCGGTTCGATCGCCCGCGACAACGGCATTGCCGCGCACACCGAGGCGTGGGGCTCGGCAGTGGCGATCGCAGCCGGGGACAGGATCGACGGCAAGCCGGTTGCGGTCGAACGCATCACCATTGCCGGCTCCCGGGTCGAGGGCCCGCAGCACGGCATCGTGCTGACGTGGGTGTCGAACGCGGTCATCGAGGGCAACATGCTGGGCGACGGAAGCCCTCAGTTCGGCGCCGGCATCGTGCTCGACACTTCGACACACTGCATCGCCGTCGACAACCAGATCGTGACGGGGCTCTTCGGCATCCTGACCACGTCGGGGGCGCGCAACCGCATCGAGGGCAACGTCATCGGCGGCGGAATCGTCGGCATCGCGGTCGGCAACGAGATCGCCCCGACCCTGTGCGGCAACCGGCTGTCAGGCTGCGAGCAGCTCGGCATCTACCTTCAAGGGATCGGCGAGCGTTGCGAGGTGACCGCCAACCGCCTGGTGCGGTGCGGCTGGAACGCTGCGCTCGGGGTCGCGATCGGCGCAGCGTCGGTAATCGGCGAATGGCACGTGGCGGCGAACGAGGTGATGGACGCCGGGCTGCCGCCGGCCCCGGGCGGCGCCGCCGCGGCCACGGCCTACGGCATCGCCGGAACCCTGATCCTGGAGGCGCGGGTCACGGACAACCTCGTCACCTACAGCAACGTCGCTGACCGCCCCGTCACGGCCGAAGACCGGGCGCTCAGGCTGATGGGTTATCTCGAATATACCGTCGTGTTTGGGCAGACTAGCGTCACGATCGGTTTCGCCGCGCAGATCACCGACAACAAGTTCATCGGCGCAAGCGCGTCATCACTGGTAGAAATCCTGCAGAATATGTTGACGCAAAATATTTTCAACCGTTTCGAGCGGGTGATGTTCAGCGGCAACTACTGTTATCACCTGTGTGGGAAAGTCAATGATAGGAACGCGACGGTCTCTCTGTGCGGCAGTGCGTGCAGCGTCGCCAACAACCAGGTCAAGCCGACGACGCCTAACTATCACTCGTTTAATTTCAACGGAATGCCGGGTCCCTTTGTTGGCAACGTCATCGGCGGCGACGTTCTTGCGCGCCCCGTCGACCTGCCGGCGCCGCGGACTGCCTTCAACATGATGATCTGAGGAGAAGTTCGCATGGACTTCGAGAACCTGATCGCGCAGCAAAAGGCGATGCTGGCCGGCGCCGAGCGGGCGCTGACCGGCAAGGGGCTGGACCTGTCGGACCTCGGCCGGGCGGTCGCGGTGCTGGCGGCGCGCCGGGCAGCGGTCGACCAGCAGATCGCCGCGCTGAAGACGCAAAGCCTTGAGGAAGCCGCGCAGATCGACGCCCGGATCGCGTCCCTCGAAGCGGAAGGGGCGTCGCTGGACGCGGCGATCAAGGGTCAAAAGACGACCTTCGATCCGGCCACCAAGGCGGCACCCAAGGTGGCCAGGAAGGCCCAGGCCGAGGCCAAGCCCGCCGCGCCGAAAACGGCGGCGCGCCCAAGAAAATCGACCCGCCGTCCATGAGCCTGTCGGTCGGCGGATTGAGCCAGACGAGTTTGGCGGACATACCAGTCGATATCGCGCTCACAGAAATCTCTGTGGAGGGAGGCTGGCGTGTCCGGCTCTGCCGGAGCTGGGCTCTCATATCAGCCGCATTTTCAATGGGTTGCGGACTACACGCATAACCGTGGGTGTTGCTCTCGGCGATGCGTGCTGAAGGCGTCGGCGGCAGAGCCGCTGGGCGTGCTGCCTCGGCCGGCTCGCCCGCACCAGCGACCCGGTCGCGACCAGGCGAAAAAGGCTCGTCCGGTCCGACCAATTCAGACGCCCAGGCTCGATTGGCGCGCGACCAGTTCCACCGGTGTTCGATGGATCGAAGGCGGGACCTTGCCCTGTTCGAGCCAGGTGAGCATCGTTTCGGCCGACCGCCGGCCGAACTGCGCGACATCGCACCGAACCGAGCTCAGTTGGGGCCAGACCACGGCACACTCCTCGATGTCGTCGAAGCCGACCAGGCGGAAATCGGTGCCAAGCCGGACGCCCGCCTGCGCGAACCCCGAGAGCATCCCGAGTGCCACGAGGTCGCTGAAGCAGAGCGCGGCGTCGATCTCGGGATGGCGGCGCGCAAGGGTGACCGCGATATCGCGTCCGAAGCTGCGGGAGGGGCGGCCATGGAGTGCCATGGGGCGCAGGTCATCCTCAGCCATGACCTCAAGGTAGCCGGACATCCGCTCGATCGTGACCGGCCGATCCCCGAGCCCGCCAACGAACGCGATGTTCCGGGCGCCGAGCTCCCGGAGATGCCGCGTGGCAAGCCGTCCGCCGATCGCATAGTCCGGGGCTGCAAAGGGAAACAGGTCGGTCCGGTCGTCGACCAGGCGCAGGACCTGCATCGTCGGGATGCCAGCGCGCTCGATTTCCTCGAACACGATCGTCCCGTTGGTGTAGGCAGGAGAGATGAGGAAAGCCGCGACCCCGTGCTGGATCATCGAATCGATGACCCGGGCCTGGATCTGCGGATCCTCGTCGGTATTCGCGATCACCGTCGCATAGCCGCGGCCGGCGAAGGTCATCTGGGCGCTGGCCGCGAACTCGGTGAAGAAGGGGTTGCGCAGGTCATTGATGACCAGGCCGACCAGCCCCGTCTCCGCGCTGCGGAGGTTGGCTGCCGCGCGGTTGTAGATATAGCCGAGCGCGGCGATGGAGCGCGCGACCTCCTCGCGCGTCGCCTCTTTGACCAGCGGGCTGCTCTGCAGCACGAGCGAGACCGTGGACTTGGAGACGCCAGCGCGCCGAGCCACGTCCACGATGGTCGGCCGTTTGTTCATCGGGGGCCTCATTCGATCCCATGCAGGCGGAGCAGGGTTGCCATCCGCCGGGCGGCAAGTTCGGGCTGCGTGAGCAGTCGCGCCCGGTCGGCGAGGCGGAACACCTCGGCATAATGCGTGATTTCGCGCGCGGACTGGAACCCTCCCGGCATGATGAAGTGGCTCTGCGCGCCGTTGAGCCAGGCGAGAAAGGCGATGCCTGCCTTGTAGAACTGGGTCGGCGCCTTGAAGATCTCCCGGGACAGCGGGACCGTCGGGGCGAACAGCTCATGGTAGGTCGCGAGATCGCCTTTCGCCAGGGCCTCGAGCGCCTGGGAGGCCGCGGGAGCGATCGCCGCGAAGATGCCGAGGAGCGCGTGGGAGACATGCTTGCCGTCGCCCGCGATCAGGTCGGCGTAGTTGAAGTCGTCGCCGGTGTAGAGGCGCACGCCCTCGGGCAGACGGGCGCGGAACGATTCCTCGTGCGCCCGGTCCAGGAGCGAGATCTTGATGCCGTCGACCTTGGCCGGATTGGCCGCGATGATCGCCAGCGCCGCGTCCGAGGCGGCATCGACGTCCCTGGAGCCCCAATACCCGGCGAGCGCTGGATCGAACATGTCGCCCAGCCAATGCAAGATCACCGGCTCCGCCGCCTGCTCGATCAGCCGGCCGTAGACGTGAGCGTAGGTCTCGGCGGTGGCGCCGATCGCCGGCAAGGCCCGGGACGCCATGATGATGACCTGCCCGCCTGCGGCCTCGATCGCCTCCATCTGCTCGGCATAGGCCGCGATCAGCGCCCGCTCGCCCTGCAGCTCGGCGAGCGGAACCTGGTCGGTGCCGGCGCCGCAGGCGACGCGCGGTCGCATCGGATGGGCCTTGGCCTCGCGCATGGTGCGCTCGATCAGCTCCTTCGCGGTCAGCCAGTCGACGCCCATGCCGCGTTGCGCCGTGTCCATCGCCTCGGCGAGGCCGAGGCCCTGGTCCCACAGCCAGTGCCGGAAGCGGAGCGTGTTCTCCCAGTCGACCGCCGGACGGCCGAGCCAGGGATCGCGCTCGGCGAGCGGGTCGGAGACGACGTGCGCGGCCGCGAAGGCGGTGCGCGTCAGCGGCACCTCCGGCGCCCGCGGCGTGAGCGGCGAGCCACTCAGCACGTAGGTCTCGAGCGTTCCCCGGTAGGTGGGCAGGCGCATCGGCGTTCCCTCAGAGCTGGTGGTCGGCGCGGATCATGTCGGCGGCCTTCTCGCCGATCATGATCGCCGCGGCGTTGGTGTTGGAGGAGATGATGGTCGGCATGATGGAAGCGTCGGCCACGCGCAGCCCCTCGATGCCATTGAGCCGCAGGCGGATGTCGACCACCGCCAGGGCGTCCGATCCCATCCGGCAGGTGCCGGCGGGGTGGTGCGAGGTCTTGGAGTGTTGGCAGATGAAGGCGAAGGTGTCGTCGTCGGTCCGCACGTCAGGACCGGGGAGGCGCTCGGCCTCGATGAACGGCCTCAGCGGCGCCTGGCGGAGGATCTCCCGGGCGAGCTTCAGGCCCTCGATCGAGAGCTCGCGGTCGCGCGCGTCCTCCAGGTAGTTCGGGTCGATCAGCGGCGGGACCGTCGGGTCCGCGCTCGCCAGCCGCACGGTCCCGCGCGAGCGCGGACGGAGGTAGCAGGCGTTGAGCGTGACGCCGCCGTTCGGCATGGCCTCGACGCCCGCCTCGATGCCGGTGCCGAGGCCGAGGTGAAGCTGGACGTCGGGCGAGCGCGCGTCCGGATCGGCATACCAGAAGCCGCCTGTCTCGAAGAGGCTCGAGGCCACCGGGCCGCGCCTGGTCAGGAGATACCGGAGGCCGGCGACCGCCGACCAATGCAGCCTGGCGTAGCGGTCGTAGGTATGCGGGCCGGTAACCTCGCAGATCGCATAGAGGTCGAGATGATCCTGCAGGTTCGAGCCGACGCCCGGCTGATCGAGGACCACCGGAATGTCGAGATCGGCAAGGTGATCCGCCGGGCCGACCCCGGAGAGCTGCAGGAGCCGGGGCGACCCGATGGCGCCGGCGGACAGGATGATCTCCGAAGACGCGGACAGCCGGCGGCCGTCGAGCAGCTCCACGCTTCGGGCGCGGCCTTGTTCGACGACGATGCGGCGGACTTGAGCGCCGGTCTTAACGGTCAGGTTCTTCCGGCTCCGGTTTGGGGCCAGGTAGGCCATCGCTGCGGACGAGCGCCGGGCGTTGCGCTGGGTGAGCTGATAGTAGCCGGCCCCGTCCTGCTTCTCCCCGGTCAGATCGTGGTTGCGCGGGATGCCGACCTCGGCCGCGGCCGCGAAATAGGCCTCGCAGATCGGCAGCGGCGCGCGCGGCTTCGAAACGCCGAGCGGCCCGCCCCTGCCGTGATAGCGGTTCTCGAAGGTGTCGTTGTCCTCGGCCTTGCGGAAGTAGGGCAGCACGTCCTCGTAGCCCCAGCCCGCGCAGCCGCGCTGGCGCCACTCGTCGTAGTCGAGCGCATTGCCGCGGGTGTAGATCTGGGCGTTGATCGCGGAGCCGCCGCCGATCACCTTCGCCTGCGTGTAGCGGAAGATGCGGTTGTTCAGGTGGCGCTGCGGGACGGTGCTCCAGCCCCAGCTGCCGATGCCCTTGGTCATCTTCGCGAAGCCCGCCGGCAGATGATAGAAGGGGTGCCAGTCGCGGCCGCCGGCCTCGAGCAGGAGGACCTTGGCCGAGGGGTTCTCGGACAGTCGCGCGGCGAGCACGCAGCCCGCCGAGCCGCCGCCGATGATGATGAAATCGTAGCCCATGTCGCTGCTCACAGCCTCGCGATCGAGAGCCCGCCATCGACCGGGATCACAGCCCCCGTGGCGAAGGCGAAGCGGCCCTCCGCCAGCGGCACGACCACGTCGCCGATGTCCGCGGGCCGGCCCCAGCGGGCGGCCGGAACCAGGCCGCCCTCGATCTGTGCGATGTACTTGTCCTTGACGCCGGCGGTCATGCCGGTCGCGATGATCCCCGGCCGGAGGTCGAAGACGCCGATGCCGAGCGGCGCCAGTCGCACCGCGAACAGCCCGGCCATCATGGCGGCGCCGGCCTTCGAGATGCAGTATTCGGCCCGCTCGATCGAGACCATGGCAGCGCTGACCGAGGTGACGAAGATGATCGAGCGATAGGGCTCGGCCGGTTGGCCGATCATGCGCCGGGCGACCTCCTGCGCCAGGAAGAAGGTCCCGCGCAGGTTGACGCCGAGGACAAGGTCGAAGTTCTCGGGCAGCAGGTCGAGCATGTCACCCCGGACCCTGGCCGGGACGCCCGCGTTCGAGACCAGCGCTACGATCGGACCGAGCTCGGCCTCGACCTGGTCGATCAGTGCGCAAGCGCCCCCGATCCCGGCGAGATCGTGGCGGAAGTAGCGGCAATCCGGCCCGAGCTGCGCGAGCGCTTCGACCACGGCGGGCGCGTTTGCGGCGATCTCCGCGGCGATCGCGACCGCGAAGCCGGCCCGCGCGAGCGCTTCGGCGATGCCGCGGCCGATGCCCTGCTGGCCGCCGGTGACCAGGGCCACGGGTTTCATGCGGCGATCTCCCGCCTGATGGTGTCGGCGGCGCGCAGTGCCAGGGCGGCGACGGTCAGCGCGGGGTTGACCGCGGCCGAGGTCGGGAGCGCGCCGGCATCGGTGACGAAGAGGTTGGGATGGTCCCAGGCGCGGCAGTCCGGATCGAGGACCGAGCCCTTGGGGTCGCTGCCGATCCGCGCCGTGCCGCATTGGTGCGAGGGCACCCGGCCATCGAACAGGCGCGCGAGCACGATCGGGAAGCCGGCTGTGCGCAGCGCACCCTTGACCTTCTGGAGCAGCCGCCGGTGGGCGGTCATGTTCGAGCGCCGCCAGATCAGCTGAATGTCGGGGCCGTTGAGCACGATCCGGCTCTCGGGGTCGGGAAGGTCCTCGGAGATCGCGTAGAGATCGACGGCGTGGCCCGAGACCCATCTCGCGACCGGCGGCGGCAGACAGGCGACGTTCGCCCGCAGGATGTCGGGCACCACGCGCCCGAGCAGCTGCACATTGCCGAGCGGCGGGCCGCCGGCGCCGTCCGAGAGATACCAGTCGTTGATCCCGAAGGTCTTTTGATAGACCGAGTCGTTGCGGAACCGCGGGTCGATCGCGATCAGCGCGCTGGCGTTGTGGTTCATGAAGCAGCGACCGACCTGGTCGGCCGCATTGGCGACGCCCGAGCGCAGCAGCAGCGCCGCCGACTGCACCGCACCGGCGCACAGCGCGACCATGCCGGGCGTCAAGCGCCGCTCCTCGCCGTCCTTGCGATAGACCACCTCTGCGATCCGGCGGCGGTCCGGTGCCGGCACGAGGCGGAGCACCTCCGCGCCTGTGACGAGCTCCACGTTGGCGTGCGCGAGCGCCACCTGGAGGCCGCAGGTCTCGGCGTCCATCTTGCCGCAGCGGGTATCGGGATAGCCGTCCCAGCCGGTCCGCCCCGCCGCCAGCCAACGCTCGATGTCGACGCCCAGCGGCAGCGAGAAGGGCCGCAGCCCGACGCGCTTCAGCCGGTCGCGCACGGCCGCGATCGCGGGCTCATCCGGGACCGGCGGGAAGGGGTAGGTGCTGGCGTGCGGCGGCTCGCTCGGGTCCTCCGTGCCGTCGCCGCGCACCTGATAGAGCCGCTCCGCGGCGTCGTACCAGGGCGCCAGGGCCGCGTAGGGAAAGGGCCACGCCGGCGACACCCCGCTCGACGTGCTGCAGCTCGCCGAAATCCTCGGCGCGGTAGCGGATCAGCACCGCGCCGTAGAGCTTCGAGTTGCCGCCGACCTGGTAGTAGTTGCCCGGCTGGAAGCGCCCGCCGCTCTCGTCGAGCCAGGTCTCATCCGAGCGGAAGGCGCTGTTGCGGAAGATCCGGTTCGGGTCGCGCGCCGGCGCATCGGCCGCAATCCGCTCGCCGCGCTCGAGGATCAGGGTCCGCGCGCCGGTCGGAGCGAGCCCGGCCGCGAGCGTGGCGCCGCCCATGCCGCTGCCGATGATGAGAATGTCGGGAGACGGTGCGGGCACGGCTCAGGCGATCCGCATCTCGGTCTTGGGATCGAAGGCTACGGCCTTTTCCATGTTGATCGCGAAGGCGAAGCGCTCGCCCGCGCGCACCGGGACATCCGCCCGGAAGCGGCCGGTGACATCCTGGCCGCCGAGCTGGCTGACGACGAAGGTGTCGGAGCCGGCGGGCTCGGTCACCTCGACCGGCGCCTCGAAGACGTGGATCGCGCGCGAGTTCCGATCGGCGCTGTCGCGATCGGTGATCGCCTCGGGGCGGATGCCGAGCACGATCTCGCGGCCCTCGAGCCCGGCACCCTTGCCGGGCGCGAACGGCAGTTGCGCCGGGCTGCCGTCGGCGAGGCGGACCTCCGCGGCCGGCCCGCCGCCCGCGCTCACCACCTTGGCCGGGAACAGGTTCATCGAGGGCGAGCCCATGAAGCCCGCGACGAACATGTTGGCGGGGTCGTCGTAGATCTCCTTGGGCGTGCCGAGCTGCTGGACGTGGCCGCCGAACATCACGGCGATCCGGGTCGAAAGCGTCAGCGCCTCGATCTGATCGTGGGTCACGTAGACGATGGTGGTCTTGAGCTTTTGATGCAGCTTCTTGATCTCGGTGCGCATGTCGACGCGCAGTTTGGCGTCGAGGTTGGACAGCGGCTCGTCGAACAGGAAGACGTCGGGATCGCGCACCAGCGCCCGGCCCATGGCGACGCGCTGGCGCTGGCCGCCGGACAGCTGCCCGGGCTTGCGGTCGAGCAGGTGCGTGATCTGCAGGAGCTCGGCGACCTCGGCGACCGCCTTGTCGCGCTCGTCCTTGGGCACGCCGTGCATCTCGAGCCCGAAGGCGATGTTCTGGGCCACGTTCATGGTCGGATAGAGCGCGTAGGACTGGAAGACCATCGCGATGTTGCGGTCGGCCGGGCGCACGCCGGTCATGGACCGTCCCTTGATCGCAATGTCCCCGGTCGTGACCTCCTCCAGCCCGGCGATCATGTTCAATAACGTCGACTTGCCGCAGCCGGAGGGACCGACCAGCACCAGGAACTCGCCTTCGTCGATCGAGATGTCGGTCTCATGAAGGACCTTCACGGTGCCGAACGACTTGGTCGCGCGCTTGATGTCGAGGAATCCCATCGGTTCACCCTTTCACCGATCCAGCCATCAGGCCGCGTACGAAGTACCGGCCCGCGACGATGTAGACGAAGAGCGTCGGCAATGCCGCCATGATCGCTCCGGCGAAATGCACGTTGTATTCCTTCACGCCCGTCGAAGACTGGACGAGGTTGTTCAGCGCGACCGTCATCGGCTGGCTGTCGAAGTCCGAGAACGAGGCGCCGAACAGAAAGTCGTTCCAGATGTTGGTGAACTGCCAGATGATGCAGACCACCGCGATCGGCCCCGACGCCGGCAGCATGATCCGGCGGAAGATCGTGAAGAACCCGGCGCCGTCGATCATCGCCGCGCGCACGAGCTCGGTCGGGAACTGGGCGTAGTAGTTGCGAAAGTAGAGCGTCGAGAAGCCGATGCCGTAGACCAGGTGCACGAAGATCAGGCCCGGCACCGTGCCCGCGAGTCCCATGAGCCCAAGCAGTCGCGCCATCGGGATCAGCACGATCTGAAACGGGATGAAGCAGCCGAAGAGCAGCAGGCCGAAGATGACGGTCGCGCCGCGGAACCTCCACTTGGTCAGGACGTAGCCGTTGAGGGCGCCAATCATGGTCGAGAGCGCGACCGCCGGCACCACCATCAGGATCGAGTTGATGAAGTAGGGGCGCAGACCGGTCGCCTCGACCCCGACCTGAGCGGTCGACCAGGCACTGGCCCAGGGTGCTATGGTCCACGCGTGGGGCAGCGCCATCATGCCGCCCGCGGTGATCTCGCTGAGCGGCTTCAGCGAGTTCACGACCATGACGTAGAGCGGCAAAAGGTAGTAAAGGCAGAACAGAACGAGCAGCGCGTAGATCGTGAACCGGGCAAGGCCGCCGGAGCGGAAGAAGCCGGTGGCCGCGCCGAGCCGTGCCGGTGTGCCGGTATGCGCCGTGATCGTCCGGGCGGCAGGCGAAGTTGCCATCACTTCTTCTCCCTGAGCTCGGACCACAGATAGGGGACAATGATCGCGGCGATCGTCATCAGCATGATGACGGCCGAAGCGGCCCCGATGCCCATCTGATTGCGGGTGAAGGTGTAGGAGTACATGAAGGTCGCCGGCAGTTCGGTGGCCGTACCGGGGCCGCCGCCGGTCAGCGCGACGACGAGGTCGTAGGACTTGATCGCCATGTGCGCGAGCACGACGAAGGCCGACATGAAGGCGGGCCGCAGCTGCGGGATCACGATCCGACGGTAGAGGGCGAAGGTCGAGGCGCCGTCGATCTGCGCCGCCTTCAGCATCTCGCCGTCGATGCCGCGCAGGCCGGCGAGGAACATTGCCATCACGAAGCCGCTGGTCTGCCAGACGGCGGCGATGACGATCGTGTAGATCGCCATCTCGCTGTCCTTGATCCAGGCGAAGGTGAAGCTGTGCCAGCCCCAGCTGCGGACCACCGCCTCGAGGCCGATGCCCGGGTCGAGGAACCACTTCCAGGCGACGCCGGTGACGATGAAGCTCAGCGCCATCGGATAGAGGTAGATCGTGCGGATGACGCCCTCGGCGCGGATCCGCTGGTCGAGCAGGATCGCCAGCATGAGGCCCAGCGCGCAGCAGATCACGATGTAGAGCGAGCCGAAGATCGACAGATTGACGACGGCGATGCCCCAGGCCCGGATGCGGAACAGGTTCTGGTAATTGTGCCAGCCGACCAGGCCGTAACTGGGCAGTATCCGGCTGTCGGTGAACGACAGATAGACCGTAAAGACGATGAACCCGTAGACGAAGATCGCGACGATCGCAATGCTCGGGCTCAGGACCAGTTTCGGCAAGGCGTCGCGCAGCCAGTCCGAAGACCGGGCGTGCCCCGCCACTGCGGGCTGTGCCATGGCCGCCAACCTCCCATTTGGCTTCGGGAAGCGGCCCGGGCGCCGCTTCCCGTAGCGTTCAGACCGTCACTGCCATGCCGTCACTGGGCGATCTGGACGGCGTCGACCAGTTCCTGGACGGCCGTCTTGCTGTCGTATTCGCCGTTGAACTGGGCGCTGATGACGTCGTAGATCGCGTTCTTTACGGCCGCCGGGTTGGCGTGGCCGTGCGCCATCGAGCCGACGAGATTGCCGCTCGCGGCCGCCGCCTTGAGTTGCTCGTAGGCCTTCTGGCCACAGGCGTCGAAGCTCGCGACCGACACGTCGGTGCGCGCCGGCACGGAGCCCTTGACCTTGTTGAAGGCAATCTGGAACGAAGGCGACATGATCGCTTCGGCGAGCGCCGCCTGCTCCTTCGAAACCTTGCCGCCCTGATTGAACATGGCGAACTGATCGGAGTTGAAGATCACCTGCTTCTGGGTCCCGGGGAAGCGGAAGCAGAGGAAGTCCTTGTCGGGAACTTTGCCCGCGTTCAGGAATTCGCCCTTGGCCCAATCGCCCATGATCTGGAACGCGGCATCGCCGTTGATGACCATCGCGCTGGCGAGATTCCAGTCGCGGCCCGAGAAGTTGTCGTCGACATAGCTGCGCAGCTGCGCCATCCGGTCGAAGACCTGCTTCATCGTGTCGGACCCGAGCGTATCGGGGTCGAGCTCGATGAACGCCTTCCGGTAGAACTCGAGGCCGCCGGTCGACATCGCCACGGAGTCGAAGATGGTCGCGTCCTGCCAGGGCTGACCGCCGTGGGCGAGGGCCACCTTGCCGCTCGCCTTGACCTTGTCCATCGCGGCGATCAGGTCGTCCCAGGTCTGCGGCGGCTCGATGCCGAGCTTGTCCAGGATCGCTTTGTTCGCCCAGATCCAGTTGGTCGAATGCACGTTGACCGGGGCGGCGACCCACTGGCCGTCGTAGGTCGAAAACTTCTGCAGCGCCTTGGGCACCACATCGCCCCAGTTCCCTTCCTTGGCGATCGGGTTCAGGTCCGCGAGCACGCCCTCCTTGGCCCAGTCGGTGATGTCGAAGCCGAGCATCTGGACCGCGGTCGGCGGATTGCCCGACGTGACGCGGGCGCGCAGCACCGTCATCGCCTGGGTGCCGCCGCCGCCGGCGACCGGCATGTCCTCCCAGCCGATCCCCTGCTTCTGGAGATCCTCCTTGAGCACGTTGAGTGCTGCGGCCTCGCCGCCGGAGGTCCACCAGTGCAGGACCTCCACGTTGGCGGCCTCGGCCAGGCTTGCCGAGGCGGCAAGCGCGGTCAGCGCGGCAAGCGCGGTCATGGTTTTTCTGGCAAAACGCATTGATTTTCTCCCAGGTTGCGAATGCTGTCGTTCCGACTGACCTGTCGTGGGTTCAGCGGGTGACGACCCAAGGTGCCCGCGTGCGGCCGATCCGCAGTTGCAGGGTCTTCACTTCGAGAAACTCATCGATGCCGTAGCGGCCGAGCTCGCGCCCCTGTCCGCTCTCCTTGCCGCCGCCGAAGGGAAGCTCGGCAAAGCCGTCCATCCAGGTGTTGGTCCAGACGGTGCCGGCCTGGACCCGGCGCGCGAACTCGAGGCAGGTGTGGATGCTCTCGCTCCAGACGCCGGCCGACAGGCCATAGGCCGCGCCGTTGGCGAGCTCCACGGCTTCGTCGAGGGTCTCGAAGGTCAGCACCGAGAGGACGGTGTGCCGGCGAGCGGCGCTCGAAGGTCGCCCCATTGGCGCTGTCGCACCACGCGCCGTCGATCAGATGCCGTGCCAGGAAGGGCTTCTCGGGCAGCGCTGCCGCGTTCGTGCCGGCAACCAGCGTGAGCTCTTGTGTGGCCATGGTCAGCATCCCGGAAACTCCGGTTTGCGTTTGGCGCGGAAGGCAGCGACGCCTTCTGCCTTGTCGGCGCTGGCAGCGGTCATGCCGCCGCCCAGCGCCTCGACGAGCGCGCTCCGATCCTCGTCAGCGGCGGCATGGATCAGGTACTTCGCGACCTCGACGGCGCGCGGCGAGAGGGCCGCGACGCGAGCGGCGATCTCGAGCGCTGCGGCCCGGGCGTCGTCTGCGACCTCGGCGACGAAGCCCAGCGCCAAGGCCCGCTCCGCCGACAGCCGCCGGCCGAAGAGCGCCATTTCCTTGACCACCGGTTCGGGCAGAAGCCGGATGAGCCGCTGCGTCCCCGACCAGCCGGGCACGATCCCGACCGAGGGCTCGGGAAGACCGAGCGTCGCGTGCGGCGCCATTGCCCGGAGGTCGCAGGCAGCGGCGAGCTCGAGCCCGCCGCCCAGGGCATGGCCCGAGATCGCCGCCACGGTCGGTTTCGAGAGCCTGGCCAGACGATCGAAGATGCGATGGCCTTCGCGGACCCAGTGGCGGGCGAAGTCGGCCGGCGAGAGTTCCGACCAGGCGGTGATGTCGGCACCGGCGCAAAAGGCGCGCTCGCCGCTCGCGGTGACGACGACCGCGACCACCGACGGATTGCGCTCGAGCGCCGCGCAGTGGGCTTCCAGCGCCTCCAACATGCCAACCGTCAGCGAGTTCAGCCTGGCCGGGTTGTCGAGGCGGAGCTCGGCGACCGGGCCGTCGAGGATCAGGTGCAAGGCGCTCATAGCGTCAGGCCCATCGGCTGACGGGAGAGCAGGCAGCGCGGCAGCTCGCGCGCGTCGTCCGCCATGTGGACGCGGCCGCTCGACGCTGCGACGATATCCCGGGCGGGATCGATGCCGGGCATGAACTCGGTCGCGACCAGGCCGTCGCTCCGCAGCTCGATCACGCAGCGTTCGGTGACATAGAGCACCTGCTGGCCGGTCGCGCGGGCACGACGCCCCGAGAAGGTGACGTGCTCGACGGCGTCGACCATCTTGGTGAACCGGCCGGGCTTGACGACGCGCAGTGCGTCCTCGGTCAGCTCGAGCTCGGCGCCGGCCTCGAACAGGCCCGCGAAGACCACCTCCCTGGCGTTCGAGGTGATGTCGACGAAGCCGCCGCAGCCCGCCGTCAGATACGGCTTCTTGCCGAGCTTCGAGACGTTGACGTTGCCCTCGACATCGACCTCGAGGAACGAGAGGAACGAGACGTCGAAGCCGCCGCCCTGGAAATAGGTGAACTGGTTCGGCGACGGCACGAAGGCGTCGGCGTTCGAGGCGCAGCCGAAGGCGAAGCCCATCAAGGGCATGCCGCCGACCGCCCCCTGTTCGATCGCCCAGGTGACCTTCTGCGCGTGGCCTTCCTCGAGCAGGATGCGCGGCACGATCGCCGAGATGCCGAACCCGAGGTTGGCGGTCTGGCCGTCGCGCAGCTCCATCGCTGCGCGGCGCGCGACGATCTTCTCGACGCTGTGTTCGGCGAGGTTGAAGCTCGACCAGGGCCGCATGATCTCGCCGGAGATCGCCGGGTCGTAGATCGTCTCCGTGGTCTGTCGCTGGTCGGGGTCGACGACGATCAGATCGACCAGGTGGCCCGGGACCCGGACGTCGTGCGGGCGCAGGGAGCCGGCGGCCGTGACGCGCTTGACCTGGGCAATGACCAGCCCGCCGTGGTTGCGCACCGCGATCGCCTGGTCGAGGCCGCCGAGATAGGCGCCCTCATGCTCGTAGGTGAGGTTGCCGCGCTCGTCGGCGGTGGTCGCGCGCACGATCGCGACGTCCGGCACGACGTTGGGAAAATGCAGCCAGGTTTCGCCCCCGAACTCGACCCGGTGGACGATCGGGCGGGCCAGGGCGGCGGCGTTCATCGCGCAGCCTTCCCGGATCGGATCGACGAAGGTGTCGAGGCCGATCTGGGTCAGCACGCCGGGCCGGCGTGCCGCCACGTCGCGATGCATGTCGAAGAGGATGCCCGACGGCACGTTGTAGGCGGCGACCCGGTCCTCGACGACCATGCGCCAGATCTCCGGCATGGGGAGCGAGGAGGGCCCGCTCGGGTAGGAGCCCGCGATGATGGTCGCCAGCAGCCCATCCTTGGCGATATGGTCGACCCCCTTGATGCCATACATGTCGCCGGCAGCGATCGGGTGCAGCGTCGTCAGGCCGCGCGGATGTCCCTCGGCGTCGAAGCGTGCGCCGATGGCCGCGAGCATCTTGTCCGGGCAGCCGAGGCCGGATGACGAGGACACCGAGACGACCGCGCCGTCCGGGATGCGCGCCGCCGCCGCCGCCGCGGTGACGATCTTCGAGGCCATGTTCAGAACCCTCCGTAGTCGACGCTCACGGCCCGTCCGGCTCGTGCGGCCTCGCGCACGGCCAGCGCGACCGCGAGTGACTTGATGCCGTCGATGCCGTCCGCGGCGGGCCGTCCGACCCCGGCGGCGGCCTTGGCGAAGAGACCGAGCGAGCGGGCGTAGAGGTCGTGATCGGCGAACCGGACCGCGTGGCGTCCCTGGTTATCCACCAGCACCACCTCGCCGACCGGGCGTTGGGTCATGACCCCGCGGCCAAGGACGGAGGCATCGCTGCCGTGCACTTCGATTCCGGTCAGCGCGAAGGGGTGAGTGAAACTCTCGTGGGTCTGCACCATGACCCCCGAGGGCATCGACCAGACCGACATCACGCTGTCCTCGACTCCCTGCCCAAGGCCGGAGACGGCCGCTCTCGCCACCACTTCGGCCGGGTCCTCATCAAGGTGGAATCGGACCGTGTCGGCGTCGTGCACCACGATGTCGGAGATCACGCCGCCGCCCGCGGCGGCGTTCGTGATGCGCCAGCCCTGCAGGTGCGGGGGCAGGGGCACCGCATGGAACACGCGCACGCTCAGGATCCGCCCAAGGCGGCCCGAGGCGATCAGGTCACGGATCGCCAGATGCGAGCCGGCGTTGCGCAGGTGGTGGTTGGTCGCGAGGGTCACGCCCTTGGTCGTGCGCGGCGCGGACCATTTCCACGGCTTGGCTGAGCGTCATCGCCAGCGGCTTCTCGCACAGGACGTGCTTGCCCGCGGCGATCGCCGCCATGGCCTGCGGGTGGTGCTTGTCGTTCGTGGTCGAGATGTAGACGGCGTCGATTTGGGCAATCGGCGAGCAGAGCGGCGAGGTCCGTGGTGCTCCCGGGGATGTCGTGACGAACCGCATACTCGGCGCCGCGCACGCGGTCGGAGCTCAGCACGGCCTTCACGTCGTGCCCCTCCTGCGCCCGGATGGCCCTGATCACGTACTCCGAGGCGATTGTGCTTGCCCCGACGAGCCCCCAGCGCATGGCTGCTCCCTTCGGCCGATTTGGAACGTTCCAATTCGTGGCGATGTGTCTATTGGAACGTTCCAAATTTGTCAACCATGATTTTTACCGGAAGGGCTCGGACGTCGCCTGGGCGCCGGACCTTGCCGAGGCGGGCCGGGACCGTCAGCCCGGTCGGATCGGAGGCCGACCAGAAGGCCTCGGTGCCAGAGACGGTTGCGCTCCAAAGGACCGCCACATCCGCGCGTGGTTGAACGCGCACGCGACCTTGTTCTCGGCGCTCACCCGGCGGAGTTGCGCGGCGTCAACGCTGCTGCGGACGAGCGACACCTCACCTCGGCAGGTTCCTTGGCAGCCACAGCGCGAGCTCGGGCCATACGATCAGGGCCGCGATCATGATCATGAGGGTGAGTACGAAGGGCAGCGCGCCGACGATCACGTCGTGGATCTGGCCGCGCGGGCGCACGCCCTGGACCACGAACAGGTTGAAGCCGACCGGCGGCGTGATCAGCGCGGTCTCGACCAGCAGCATCATCAGCACGCCGAACCAGACCGGGTCGAAGCCGAGCGTGATCACCACCGGGGTGATGATCGGCACGGTCGCGACCATCATCGACAGCGATTCCATGAACATGCCGAGCACGAGATAGAGCAGCACGATCACGACCATGGTGGCGCGCGGCGACAGGCCGAGCGCGGTGACGAGGCCGGTCACCTTGCGTGCCGAGGCCGATCGAGGTGATGACGAAGTTGGCGAAATAGGCCGCGATCAGGATCGCCATGATCATCGCGGTCGTGCGCATGGTGCCCTCGAAGGTGTCGCGCAGCATGCGCCAGCCGAGGCGCCGGCGCGCCGCCGCGAGGATGAAGGCCGCGACCACGCCGAGCGCCGCCGATTCGGTCGGGGTCGCGATGCCGGCATAGATCGAGCCGATCACGATCACGAAAATCAAGAGCGGCGGCACGAGGTCGGGCAGCGAGCGCAGGCGCGCCTCCCAGCCGGAGGGCGGCCGGCGCCCGCCCCAGCGCGGACGGACCAGGCAGGCGATCGTCACGGTCGCCATGAACAGGCTGGCCAGCACCAGGCCGGGGATCATGCCGGCGAGGTAGAGCTGCGGGATCGAGGTGTTGGTGAGCGCGCCGTAGACGATCATCGGGATCGAGGGCGGGATCAGGATGCCGAGCGTACCGCCGGCCGCGATCGTGCCGAGAAAGAGGCGCTCGTTGTAGCCGTATTTCTCGATCTGGTCGACCGCGACCGTGCCGATCGTCGCCGCGGTCGCGACGCTCGAGCCCGAGACGGCGGCGAACAGCGTGCAGGTGCCGATGTTCGAATGCATGAGCCCCCCTGGCAGCCAGGAGAGCCAATGGGTCATCGCCGCATACATGCGCTCGGCGATGCCGGAGCGCAGCAGGATCTCGCCCAGGAGCACGAACAAGGGGATCGCGAACAGGATGAAGTCGGTCGAGACCGACCAGGCCGTCTCGCCGATCGCGCGCTGCAGCGGCAGGAACGAATAGAGATAGTCCAGCGCCAGCGCCAGCACCACGAGGCCCGCCGCCACGGGGATGCTGAGCGCCAGCACGACGATCAGGATGAGGATCGCGACCCAGACCAAGCTTCGTGCTCTTCCCGACCGTTCAGCTTTCCTTGTAGCGCTCGTGCTCCTCGATCGCCTCCTCGAGCTCCTGCAGCGCCGAGCGCGAGCCGAGCAGCTGCTGCACCAGGGCGATGCGCCCGGTGAGCAGGGCCCAGAGCGCGCGCACCAGGAGCAGCGCCATGACCGCGAGGAAGAAGGCGAAGCCCGCGACCCAGAGGAACTGGGGAATGGCGAGCGGCGTCGCGAGCGGCGTCAGCGAATGGGCGTCGAGGGCATAGGAGCGGGCGAACACCGACCAGCCCTTGACCGTGACCAGCGTGCCGAACGCCATGAACGCGACCAGGCTCACGATGTCGAGCAGGGCGCAGACCCGGGTCGGCAACAGCACGTAGAGCGAATCGATGCGCACATGCGCGCGGTCGATCAGCGCCAGCGCCAGCGCCCAGGAGGTGGCGATCGCGAGCACGTAGCCCGAGATCTCGCTCGCCCCGCCGAGCGTCATGTCGAACAGCTTGCGCTCGAGCACGTCGACCGAGATGACGACCGCGGCGAGCGCGACGAGGGCCCCGCCGAACCACGCCCCGGCGCGCGCCGCGAAGCGGGCATGGGCGAGCAGCCGATCCATGGCCGGTCCGCTCGTCACGCGAGCGGCGCCGCGCCTGCCGGAAGGCCGCCTCAGAGCTTGTCGAGCGGAATGCTGAGCCCGACGATCTTGCCGACGGTCTCGTTCCACTTCTCGGCGCAGGGCTTGCCGCAACGCTCGCCCCATTTCACGAGCACGACGTTCTGCACCAAATCCTTCTTCAGCTCCTGGTCGGCCGGCAGGATATCGACCAGCGTCATGCTACCCTTCTTGCCGAGCGTGCAGGCGCCCTCGCCGGTGTTGCAGTTGACGCCCTCTTCCGTCGCCTTGGCGCCGATCGCCCACATATCGTTCTCGAGCTTTTTGAACTCGGTTTGGAAGAAGCTCTGCACGGGCGGGGCGAATCCGTCCCAGCTGTCGACGTTCGCGCCCTCGTAGGAGATCGACCAGCCGACGGCGAGCGGCAGCAGATATTTCGACACCTCCGGCCAGCCCGCGAGATTGCCGCTCAGCGTGCCGGTCAGCGCACAGTCGACCACGCCGCGCTGCAGCGCCGGCACGACCTCGGGGAACGCCATCGTGATCGTCTCGCCGCCGACCGCGCTGACGAAGTCGGCCTGGGTCTTGTTGAACACCCGCACCTTCTTGCCCTTGAGGTCGTGCAGCCCCGTCACCTTGTCGCGGCACCAGAACACGATCGGCGGATTGGGGGCGAGCGACATCAGCTTGGTCTTGAACTTGTTCTCCATGGCCGCGGCCATGACCGGCTTCCACGCCTCGCAGGCCTTGCGCGCGGTGTCGATGTCGTTGGTGATGCCGGCCAGGTCACAGCCTTCGAAGACCGGATCGTCGCCCGCCATCTTGCTGATGTCGGTGGTCGCGAAATCGGTCACGCCGAGCTCGGTCATGTGCAGGATCTGGAAGTCGTTGACGCCGAGCACATCCAGGTTGTTGTAGTCGACCGTGACCGCGCCGTGCGAATCCTTCTCGATCTGCTCGGTCCAGAAGGGTTTTTCGACCTTGATGGTCTGGATGATGTTGCTGAAGTAGCCGATCACCTTGACATGGGTGGCGGGCAGGTCCGCCGCCCGGGCGCCGGCGACCGCGAGGACCGCCACCGCCCCGACCGCCAGCGGGGCGAGGCGCCGATGCTGTCGCTTCATGATTCGCTCCCTGTTCTTGCCGCGCGATCGGCATCGCGCTTTGGCTGTTGAGGTGGTCCGTCGCGTCTCCCGTGCCGGCCAGGCTACCCGGCCTCGCCAGCGCGTTCAACGGTGGTGACACCGCCGACCGCGGCTCCGCCGTGCGGATGCTGACTAATCCCCGCCGAACGCGGCGAGCGGTGGGCTGGGCGCGATCTCCGGCGATCGCGGCGGCAGCCAGGTCAGACCGTTCGCCTCCCCGAGCGGCCGCAGCGCGTCGTGGGAGACGAGGTCGGAAATGATCCCGCTCACCGCCGTGACCAGCGCCTGGTCGGTCGTGATGCCGACGAAGCCGATGTTGAAGCCGATCGAGTGGGTGTAGCCGGACACGGCGATCTTGGTGTCCGGATGCTGCGCCCGCCAGGCGTCGAACTCGTGCAGATCGACCAGCGCGCCGTCGATCTGACCGTCCTGCAATTGCCGGAACAGGGATGCCGGATCGACAAAATGCAACACCTGGTCGGCCAGCCGGCCTTGCTCGTAGTGCATCGCGATCAGATCGGCCAGCGTGTGGATCTCGACCCCCAGCCGCAATCCGGAAACATCGGCCAGCCTGTGCACGGGCAGATTCTGGTGCGCCGGCGACAGCACCACCGTGAGCGCGTCGAAGCGATAGGGCCGCGTCGGCACCAGCGCCTCGAGCTTGATCAAGCGATGGCGATCTTCGGACGTGGAGCCCTGGTACGGCGGCAGCTTGCCGGTGGCCGCGGGTTGGCGGAGCGTTCCGGCCATCAGCGGATAGCCGGCGAGCAGCGCGCAATGGCCATCGGACATCAGCGCGCTCGCCTCGAGCGGCGGGTTGCTGTCGGGGTCGTTGCGGCTGATGAACCACTGGATGGCCAGCGGTCGCCCGAGCCGTTCTGCGATCAGCCCCGACAGCGCCACATCGAACCCCTTGGCCTGACCGGAGTCGAGGTCGGAGAGCGGCGCCGTGTGCCTGGTCAGGCAGACCCGCAGCGGCTCGGCGGCAAGCGCCGGGAAGGCAACGGTGAGGCCGGCGGCCAGCCAGGTCCCAGCGGCCAGCCAGGTCCCGGCGGCCAGCCAGGCTCCGCCGGCGCGGATCGGCGACGCGATCATGGCTGCTTGCCGCCGGGCGGCTCCTGGCCGCCGGTTCGCACATAGGCCCAGATCGCCTCGATTTCGTCCGGCTGCAGAATATCCTTCCAGGGCGGCATGCTGTTCTTGCCGTTGCGCACCGAGTGGAAAAATCGGTCGCGGTCGTCGTGCGGGAATTTCCTGAGGTCGAACGACCACGTGCCGGGATTGACCATCTTCGGCCCGTGGCAATGCGCGCAGATCGAGTTGAACAGCGTGTCGCCTTTTTCCCACTCCGCGCGGGTGGGCGGCGGTTCGGCGGTGGCTGCCAGCGCCAGCGCGCTCGCGCAGGCGAGGCCGGCCGCCAGGCAAATGACAGCAGCTTTCATCGGTCGCGAACCGTCGTCATGGCGAAGAATATGCGGCGCCCGTGACCAGAGGCTCACGGGCGCCGCGCCAGAGGGCCTATCGCGTCAGGGCGAAGGTCCAGAGCGAGCCGCCGGCCGGCACATTCGCCAGCCGCTCGTCGCCGCCGTACAGGAAGTAGACGCCGCCGATGCCGCTCGAGACGGAGACGTACTGAACGCCGTCCTGCTCCCAGGTGACCGGCTGGCCCTCGATGCCCGAGCCGGTCTTGAACTGCCAGAGCTTATTGCCGTTTTCGGCGTCGAAGGCCTCGAACTCGCCGGTCAGCTTGCCGGTGAACACCAGACCGCCCGCCGTCGAGAGCACGCCTGCGAAGCGCGGGATGTCGGTCGGCTGTTCCCATTTCGCCTTGCCGGTCAGCGGGTCGATGGCTTTCAGGATGCCGCGCGGTCCGTCGTTGTAGATCGGCTGAATCTCCGCGCCCCAGAACGGCAGGCCGACGCGGAACTGCACGTCGACCGGCTTGTAGTGCATGCCGAACAGGAGCGTGTTCGCGTAATCGAGCCCGGTCTGCGGGTTGTACGATTCGGGGCTCCAGTTCTTGGCACCCATCGCGTGCGGCCAGACATCGACCGCCTCGCCCTGGCGGGCGCGATCGGCGATCTCGGTGGGTATCGGCCGGCCGTCCTCCGGATTGATACCCTTCGCCCAAGTCTGATGGGCGTACTGATTGGCCGCGATCAGCTTGCCGTTGGTGCGGTCAAGCACGTACATGAAGCCGTTGCGGTTGGCGTTCATCACCACCTTGGTCGGCTTGCCATCGATCTCCATCGTCGCCAGCACCGGCTCGGCCACGCTGTCGTAGTCGAACGGATCGTTCGGCGAGTACTGGAAATACCACTTGATGTCACCGGTCTTCGGATCGAGCGCCAGCACGGAGTCGGTATACAGATTGTCGCCGGGGTGGGTGGCGGCATTCCACGACCCGGTATTGCCGGTGCCCCAGTACACGGTGTGCAGCTCGGGATCGTAGGAGCCCGCGATCCAGGTGGAGCCGCCGCCGTGTTGCCAGGTATCGCCGGGCCAGGACTTCGCGTTCGGATCGCCTGGGCCAGCCACCGTGTAGGTGCGCCAGAGGCGCTTGCCCGTATCCGGATCCCAGCCGTCGATGAAGCCGCGGATGCCGTATTCGGCCCCGGAGACCCCGGTGATCACCACGCCGTCGGCGACCAGCGGCGCGCCGGTCTCGGAGTAGCCGGACTGCCAGTCGATGATGTTGGAGCGCCACAGCTCCTTGCCCGTCTTCGCGTCCAGCGCGATGACGTTGGCGTCGAGGGTGGTGCGGAAGACCTTGCCGTCGTACAGCGCCACGCCGCGGTTGATGATGCCGCAGCAGACGATGCGCGGCACCTCCGGCGGATAGTCGACCTTGGTCTTCCAGATCTGCTCGCCGGTGGCGGCGTTGAGCGCCATCGTGGCGGCGTTGGTCGTGACGTACAGCACGCCTTGATAGACGAGCGGCTGCGATTCCTCACTGTGGCTGTCGTCGTAGCTGTAGTTCCAGACCGGCACGAGATTCTTGACGGTCTGGCGATTGATCTGGGTCAGCGGACTGAAGCGCTGTTCGTCGTACTGCATGCCGTAATGCAGCACGCTCGACATGTCCTTGGCGCTGGCCTCCAGCTCCTGGGTGGATTGCGCCTGCGCGGCGAACGGCAGCACGCCGGCAAACACACCGGCGCACACGCCGGCGAGCAGCAGTCTTCGCATGATCGTTGCCTCCTGATTTGCCAATTTTGGCGCCAGCTCCGGTTGCACGTGGGAGGCGCTCCATCTCGGACGAAGCACGACTAAAGACCCAGCAATCCTGGCTGTCAATCGGCTTCCAAACTGTGCGCCCGTGGAGGCCGGACGGATTCAGGCTGCTGTTTTGACCGTCTGCCGGGCGAGGCAATCCTCGAATTGGGCGGTCCCCCCTCCCGCCTTTGACACGGACTCCTGCACGGCACCAACCCGGACAGCATGCTTGCGTTCAGCACCGCGAGTGTCCACATTAACCGCTATCGGGCTGGGGTGCCGGTGGAGGTCTGCCGGCTGAGATCATACCCGTCGAACCTGACCTGGATCATGCCAGCGGAGGGAGTTGCCCGTCTCGATGCCGGTGCCTACCTTTCTACTGTCCAACGGAACGGGTGTCCGAGGGGGCTTGCCGCGGGTTGCCATCATTGGCGCTGGCGTCGCGGGCCTCGGCATCGGGTGGCGTCTGGCCGACGCCGGCTGCCAGGTCACGATCTTTGAACGCGACGAGGCCGGACACGGCGCCTCGTGGGCCGCGGCCGGCATGCTCGCCGCGGGTCTCGAGGCCGAGCCTGGCGAGGAACGGCTGCTCGTGCTCAATCTCGAAAGCCAGCGTTTGTGGCCGGCGTTCCGCGCTCAGCTCGAGGCCGCCAGCGGCAGGGCGATCGGCTATCGCGCCGAGGGCACGCTCGCGGTGGCGCTCACACGCGACGATGCGGAGCGGCTCCGCTTCTCTTTCGAGTTTCAGCGCCGCCTCGACATCGAGCTCGCCTGGCTGAGCGGGGCGGACGCGCGCCGGCGCGAACCGCATCTTCGGCCCGGGATCGCCGCTGCGGTCTTCAGCCCGCACGACCATCAGGTCGACAACCGCCGCTTGTCCAGGGCGCTGGCAGCAGCCTTCGTGCAGGCGGGGGGCGATCTGCGGGAGCATGCCGCGGTCGGCGCGATCGATATCGACGCGTCGCGCGTGCGCGGCGTGGTGGTCGATGGCCAGCGCCACCCGGCCGACGTGGTGGTGCTCGCGGCCGGCGCCTGGTCGGCCGCGCTCGATGGCCTGCCCGATGCCGCCCGCCCGCCGGTGCGGCCGGTCAAGGGGCAGATGCTGGCCCTGCGGATGGACCCCGAGCGGCCGGTCCTGCGCCACGTGCTGTGGGCCCCCAAGGGCTACCTCGTGCCGCGCGCGGATGGCCGCCTGATCGTCGGCGGCACGGTCGAGGAGCGCGGTTACGATCAGCAGTTGACCGCGGGCGGCGTGCTCGCCCTGCTGGAGGCCGCCTGGCGGGCCCTGCCGGCGATCGAGGACCTGCCGATCGATGAGCTGTGGGTCGGCCTGCGCCCGACCAGCCGCGACGATGCCCCGATCCTGGGGCCGACCCCGGTCGAGGGTCTCGTGCTCGCGACCGGACAGCACCGCAATGGTATCCTTTTGGCCCCGATCGTGGCGCAGGCCGTGAGTGAGCTCATCCTGACCGGGCGCTCCCCGGTCGCGATCGACGCGTTTGCGATCGGCCGCTTCGGCGCGCCCGCCATGTTGGGCGCCGGGCATCTGACATGAGGAGGCGCACCATGAACGAGTTGATCATCGTGAATGGCAAATCGGTCGGTCTCGAACAGGGCACGCTCGATCAGCTGATCGCCGCGTGTGCGGATGAGACGCGCGGCGTAGCCGTAGCCGTGAATGGCGCGGTGATCCCGCGTGACGAGTGGTCGAGGACGCGTTTGACCGCGGGCGACCAGATCGAGATCATCAAGGTCGTGATCGGCGGGTGAAGCAGGTCATGTCGGAGCCTCTGACGCTCGCCAACGAGCGCTTCACGTCGCGCCTCATCATGGGGTCGGCGGGCTACCCGAATCAGCAGGTGCTGCTGGATGCGCTGGCGGCGAGTGGCGCGGAGCTGGTGACCGCCTCGATCCGCCGCATCAGCCTGACCGGATACCCCGAAAGCCTGATTGACCTGCTCGGTGGCCGATATCGGTTCCTGCCCAACACGGCCGGCTGCACGACCGCGCATGACGCCGTGCTGACTGCGGAGCTGGCGCGCGAAGCGCTCGGGACCCATTGGGTCAAGCTCGAAGTGATTGGCGAGCGGGAGACCCTCTACCCGGACGTCGAGCAGCTCCTCCAGGCGGCGGCCGATCTGGTCGCAAAAGGCTTCGTGGTCCTGCCGTACTGCAATGACGACCTGGTGACCTGCCTGAAACTCGGCGATCTGGGTTGCGCCGCGGTGATGCCGCTCGGTGCGCCGATCGGCTCGGGACTGGGCATCTGCAACCCTGGCATGATCGAGCTGATCTGTCGGCGAAGCCAGGTGCCGGTCGTGCTCGATGCGGGGCTCGGCACCGCGTCCGATGCGGCGCTCGCCATGGAGCTTGGTTGCAGCGCCGTGCTGATCAACTCGGCGATCGCCAAGTCGCGGGATCCGGTGCGCATGGCCAAAGGCTTCCGCCATGCGGTTGAGGGCGGCTTCGAGGCGCGCGGCGCAGGCAGGATCCCGAAGCTGCGTCACGCCGAGCCATCGAGTCCGGAGCTCGGCCTGATCGGCACGTGAGCCTGCCCTTGCCGGAGCTGCCGGCGCCGCCGATGCTCCTGATTACTGACCGCAAGGCGGGGCGCTGGCCGCTCGAGCAGGTCGTGACCGGCGCGCTGCGGGGGGGTTGCCGCTGGATTTCCCTGCGCGAGAAGGACCTCCCCGGCAACGTCCAGGTGGCACTGGCGCACCAGCTGGCCCGGCTCGCCGCGCCGTTCGGTGCGCGCATCATGGTGCACGGCGACCCCGACATCGCCCGCGAGGTGGGCCTGTTCGGCGTTCATCTGCCGGCTGGCGGCGATGTGCGCGCAACGCGCGCCATGCTTGGCTCTGCAGCTTGGGTCAGCGCCTCGACGCACAGCTTTCAGGAGATCCTGACTGCGGCCGCGGCCGGCGCCGATGCGGTCACGTTGAGCCCGGTTTTTGCGAGCGCCAGCAAGCCCGGCTATGGGCCGGCCCTCGGCCTGGTGGGGCTCGCGGCGAGCGCCCGCGGGAGCCCGGTCCCGATCATCGCGCTCGGCGGCATCACGGATGGTCGCCAAGCCCGAGCGTGCTTCGAAGCGGGCGCAGCCGCGGTCGCGGTCATGAGCGTCATCATGCGCGCCACCGATCCTGCGGCGACCACGGTCGAGCTGATGTCGGGTTTGCCTCAGCGCTGAGATCGCCGGTCACCACGCAGGCATCGGGCATCGCCGACCACCGAAGCAAGACTGGCGAGCCCCACCGAGGGTCCAGCAGCGCGGCATGGCGACCCGGGTCCTTGAGCCCGCCCGAGGCCGCACGGCCCGCCGTCTCGATGCGGTTCACGCTCTGCTCGCCGCTCTGGCCGACCGAGACCAGCTCGGCCTTGACCTGGCCGCCGCCCTCGACCGCCAGGCGGATCGCGTGGGTTTGAGTACGTCGGGCCATGAAATACCGCCTCGGAAATTTCTGCCGAAATCGAGGCTTTCGGATATATTGGCTCAAGCGTCGGCACGCCTGCGCCTGACGCTCAAAGGGGGACGCGCATGATTAACATTACAGATTTGTCTGATCCATCCACCTGGGACCCGGAACTGGACGCTGTTAAGGCGGCCCCGAAGCATCACAAGGTTCTCTTCGAGAACGACCGGGTCGCGTGCTCGAGGTCACGCTGGAGCCCAACGACGAGGAGCCGGTCCATCATCACCGCTGGCCGTCTGTCTTCGTCCTGGACCAAATCAAGCCTCCGGTGGTTGACATTTCGCCAGACGGCGAAAGGCTGCCGCCGAACCGCGACGTCATCAAGGCGCTCGAGGCCTGGGACGGCCGCGGATGTCTTGTGGTCAACATGTCTCCACAGCCATCTGGCCGTGTATTGAATGAGTTCGACGTATCGGTACACGGCGTTCGGATCGAGATGAAAAACATGGGCTGAAACCGGGCTCGTAGCGCTTCAAGGGGCCCTCATTTCCGAACTCGATCGCTACACAGCGCCTCGACCAGACCCGCCTCGGCGGCTGGCAGCAGTTCCGAGAGCGCGGCCAGGTCAGCGGCGCGGGTAGCTCGGTCTTGAGGCCGCTGCCGGCCTCGCGGGTGCCGGTGGCGCCCGCGCGTTCGATATCCCGCAGTTCGGCCTGCATGTCGGCCGGGAGCGAGCGGGCTTGGGTGGCAGTGAGCTTCAGCAGCGCAGGCCAGTCGAGTGGGGTGGGCGGGGATTGACCGGCCGGCGCCCGGATCGATGGAGCTGTCGGGGGCCGAAGAGCAGTGGCTGGGAATTGACACGCGCTCCGCACCGCCTGAACCTTGGTGCCAGACACCGGTCAAGGAGGGGATGCATGCGCATCGGGTTGTTCACCGCAGTGCAGTGGTCGCCGGAGGAGACTCCGGCGGCGTTCCTGAAGGCGTTGCGCGCGCAGGTGCGCGCTGCCCGCGACCACGGCTTCTCCTCCTTATTGGTAGGCCAGCACCTGCTGACCGGTCCGATGGGCATGTTCCAGACCAACCCGCTGCTCGGCCACCTGGTGGCGGACGCGGCCGGCATGCAGATCGGTCCCGGCGTCCTCTTGCTGTCGATGATGAACCCGGTGCTGGCGGCCGAGGAAGCCGCGACCATCGACTGGCTTTCGGACGGCAACTACGTGCTCGGGGCCGGCCTCGGCTACCGACCCGAGGAGTTCCAGGCGATGGGCGTGGACCAGCGCGAGCGCGTCGGGCGCCTGACCGAGGGCCTGGAGCTGATCAAGCGGCTGTGGACCGAGGACAGCGTCACCCACCACGGCAGATACTTCCACCTCGACCACGCCCAGGCGAGCGTCAGGCCCAAGCAGAGCCCACGGCCGCCGATCTGGCTCGGCGGCGACGTCGAGCCGGCCGTGCGCAGGGCCGCGCGGATCGCCGATGCCTGGTGCATCGCGCCGACGCTGTCGATCCGATCGATGCTGGCCCGCCTGGAGGTCTTTCGCGATGAACGGCGCCGGACCGGCCAGCCGGAGGACGTCAGCTGCCCGCTGATCCGCGAATGCTTCGTCGGCCGCGATGCCGAGCATGCGGCGGCGACCAGCCGCGGGCCGCTCCTGTTCAAATACAACGCCTACGCCTCGTGGGGCCAAGGCGAGACCACGAAGCGCGACCTGAGCGCCACCTTCGACGACTTCGCCAAGGGCCGGTTCCTGATCGGCGAGGCCGAGCAGGTGAAAGACGAGATCCTGCACTATGCGGAGATCGCCCGGACCGACCAGATCCTTTTGCGCGTGCAATGGCCAGGCCTCGACCATCATGAGACCCTGGGGAACATCGAGCGGATCGGCGGGATCATCGCAGCGCTGAGCTGAGATAGCGCCAAGAGGGCAATCCGCACACTGAGTGAGCGGACTGCTCTCCTGTCGACCTTGCATCAAGGTTCCAGACGAGCCGGTCGGGATCGCGCCGCTCCGGCTCTCCGGATGACGAACCTCTCGCCGCCAACCGTGAGCATGTCACCTGGGCGCGGGTTCCCGACGTCGCTCGCCCGCACCTCGAACATGGCCGTCTCGGCATGGATGCGGGTCTCCCCGAAGCCCACGGCCGTGTCCGGACGCTGGGCGATGACCAGCACCGCGACCGGCTCGCCGCCGGCCGGGGTGTAGGTGGCGTCGATCCCGAACGCGGCGAAGGTCGCGTCGACGGCACCGTCATCAGGTGCGCTTGCCCTTGATCAGCACGCGCGGGCGGGTGCCGGTTGGCGGCGGGTTGGACCGCACGTGCACTTGATGCGGCTCGGCTGGTTTCGGCCGGTGCACGCCCAAACCCTGAGCGCGCCGGAAGTGCGCGCCCGGTTGACGGCGCGCAGGCAGCTCCAGACCAAATTGATCGACCTCGAGAACAGTCTGCGCGGGATCCTGCGCGGATTCGGGCCCAAGGTGGGGACGGTCGCGCGCGGAGGGTTCGACCTTGCGCACAGAGTTCGCGCCGCTCCACCGGCAGCTGCCGCAGCTTGCGCGCGACAACGAGGTTTGCCGGCTGTTGGTGACGGCGCCTGGCGTCGGTCCGGTGACTTCGCTCACCTAGTCATCGGCGATCGACGATCCCGGACGGTTCAGGAAGTCCAAAGACGTCCGGGCTCTTTTCGGCCTCACGCCAAGGAAGTACCAGTCCGGCGAGATCGACCGCACCGGCCGGATCAGCACGGTCGGCGATGCCACCGGGCGCACCGCGCCGTACGAAGCGGCCAACGTCATGCGCGCGAGGCCCCGACCGGCCGCCCGGCTACTCGCCGTACCAGGCGCCGTTGGCCTTCATGGTCTGGACGAAGGCCTCGTGGATCGCCTCGGCGTCGTAGCCCCGCGCCGTGACGTCGGCCTTCCAGGCGTCGAGCAGCGGGGCGGCGGCGGCCCGCCAGGCCTGGACGTCCGCAGGCGTCGGCTCGTAGACCATGTGCGAGGGGTCCTTCAGCATCTTGATCCGGCCCGCGTCTTCCCAATCGGCCCAGCCGGTCGCCATCTTCTCGGCCCAGTCGCTGGTGCAGTGATCGTCGATCACCTTGCGGTCGGCGTCCGCCAGGCCCTCATAGCGCGGCTTGTTCATGACCAGGACGAACGTCGTGACGTAGAGTGGCATGTCCAGATGGTACCTGGTGATGCTGTCGATGCCGAAGATGTAGAGCGAGTTCCAGGGGAAGGTGATCGCATCCGCAGCACCCTTGGCGAGCGCCTCGCGGGCTTCCGGGGCCGGCACCTGGACGCTGGCGCCGCCCAACAGGTTGACGAAGCGGGCGATGGTCGCCTGCGCCGGCCGGATGGTCTTGCCCCGCACGTCCTCCGGCCGGGTGAGTTGCTCCTTCGAATGAAACGTTCCGGGCGAGTGGAGAAAAGCCATGCAGAACTTGACGTCGGCCATTTCCTGCCCGGCGTAGGGCCGGTACCAGGCATCGATCGCCCTGGAGCCGCCCCTGGCGTTGGTGATCTGGAACGGGATCTCGCCGTGCGCGATGATCGGGAAGCGGCCCGCCTGATAGCCGGGATTGACGAAGGTGATGTCGGCGATGTCGTCGCGCGCCATGTCGTAGTGGTCCGGCGCGGCGCCGAGCTGCTGGGCCGGGAAGATGGTGATGTGGATCCGTCCGCCGGAAGCCTTTGCGATCGACTGCGCCCAGGGTTCCAGGCCGGTCGGCTGGAGCGGATGCTGCGCCGGCACCCAGTGGGCGAGACGGAGCTCGACTTCGGCCGCCTGCGCGGCCGCGAGCCCGGTCCCAAGCGCAACCGAAGCGGCGCCGAGCGCGCCCGCGAGTGCGACGATCCTGACGGCTGCCACCGTTGCGCCTCCCGAATTGCCGTCGCCAGAGACAGTTTGTGCGGCGCTGCGCGCTTGTGATCGAGAGCCGTTATCCATCGAAGCCAGATCGATGACAACCGGGAGACCCCATCCCCATGTCGACCACCGCGCCATCGGGCGAGCGCCGGAGCTCGCAACTTCTGGACGTCCAGATCGACGGCCGGATCGCCCGCCTGACCCTGCAACGGCCCGAGAAGCGCAATGCTTTGAACGATCGGCTGATCGCCGAGCTCGAAAGCTTCTTCGCGGGCCCGCCGCCGGACGTGCGGGTCGCCGTTCTCGCGGGCGCCGGCGGCCATTTCTCGGCCGGGCTCGACCTCGCCGAGCATGTCGAGCGACCTCCGGCCGAGGTCATGCGCCATTCGCGGACCTGGCACCGGGTCATGGACGCGGTTCAGCTGGGCGGGCTGCCGGTGGTCGCCCTGCTCGAGGGGGCGGTGATCGGCGGCGGGCTGGAGCTCGCGCTCGCCTGCCACGTCCGGGTCGCGGAGCCCTCGGCGATCTTCCAGCTGCCGGAGGGCCGGCGCGGGATCTTCACGGGCGGCGGCGCCTCGGTCCGGGTCGGCCGGATCCTCGGCGCCGACCGGTTGGTCGAGATGATGCTGACCGGCCGCAGCTATGGCGCCGAGGAGGCGGTCCGGCTCGGCCTTGCGCAGTACCTGGCGGCGGCGGGCGAGGGGATGGTCGAGGCCCTGCGGCTCGCCGGGCACGATCGCCGGCAACGCCCGCCTCAGCAATCATCTGATCATCCAGGCGCTCGGTCGGATCGACGACATGGCGCGCGCGGACGGGCTGTTCACCGAGAGCCTCTGCGCCGCGCTCGCCCAGACCGGCGAGGATGCCGCGGAGGGGCTGCGCGCCTTTCTCGAGAAGCGCCCCCCGACCTTCCGCTAGGCTGGCAGCCGCTTGCTGCCCCTGGCGTTCCGGGGCCTGCCCGCGCTGGTCCGATCCCCGCCAGGCATCGACCAGACCGCGCCGCGGATCGATCGTGAATTCGCTGCCCGCCGTCATGCACCAAGCCCGAGCCGACGCCCGTCGAGGTTGGCGTGCCGCGCCTGCTCGCGGCCGGACATCGACCACAGCTGCCCAGCGATCCATCGCGGATGCCCTGCCGGGCGTGGTCGCAGCGGGCATCGACCCAACCCCGCTCAGCGATCCATCGTGGATGGTCTGCCGGACATGGTCGCAGCCGGACATCGACCACGCCTGATCCGGCGATCGGAAAGCGCGCGGGCCTGGTCGGTGGATGCCGGTCAACGTCCGTCCGGTGGCGCTGCGTTAACCTTTGGGTAACCCTATCCCGCCAGGGTGCCGATGCCCTGGTCCATGCGACCGTGGGAATCCGCCCGCCGAACTCTCGCGCGCGCATGGATTCCCACGATCGCATGGATCAGCCGAAGACAAGCTTAACGGACAATCGTTGACGTTTCGTTGATGCCGGGCGGATCGGCTTGGGCCCCGGGGGGAAACGGCTCCCGATCACGCGCCACGAGCGGATGAGCGGCTCCCAATCACGCGCCGCGAGCGGATGAGCGTGGCCTCGATCCGGCGTTCGAGCGGCGATCAGCTTGCGCTGGCAGTGCTGCTGCGCCGGATGGGGCGGCTGGGCCCTTCGGTGGCTGGGCGCTGTCGGTGACGGGGCGCGACGGTAGGCCGGGCTCGAGGATCGATTGGCTTCGCGGCGCCCGCTCCTGCCCTTGCCCGACCGCCAGCTGGGGCACAAGATCTACCGGTTCGCTGCCGGGCTTCGTCATCGGCTCGGGCGGACCGGCAGGCTCAAACCAGGAGGTCAGGCATGAGGCTCGCGATCCTCGACGACTACCAGCGGGTGGCACTCGACATGGCCGACTGGTCGCCGCTGCGGGCGGCGGTCGAGATCACCGTGTTCGATCGCCATCTCGGCGCCCTGGACGCGGTCGCCGATGCGCTCGCGGGCTTCGAGATCGTCTGCATCATGCGCGAGCGGACGCCGTTCCCGGCGAGCCTGTTCGAGCGCCTGCCCAAGCTCAGGCTGCTGGTGACCACCGGCCGGCGCAACGCCGCGATCGATCTTGCGGCCGCGGCGCGCCAGGGCGTCACCGTCTGCGGCACGGGCTCGCCCGGACACGCGGCGGGCGAGCTCGCGTTCACCCTGATCCTGGCGCTCGCGCGCGGCCTGCTGCCCGAGGCCAACTCGGTCCGCGCCGGCGGCTGGCAGGTCGGGATCGGGCGCGATCTCCATGGCGCCACGCTCGGCCTCCTCGGGCTCGGCCATATCGGCGCCCAGATCGCGGGCTTCGGCAAGGCCTTCGGCATGAACCTGATCGCCTGGAGCCAGAACCTCACCGACGCGCGCGCGGCCGAGGTGGGCGTCCGGCGGGTGGCCAGGGACGAGCTGTTCGCCGGCGCCGATTTCGTCACCATCCACCTCCGCCAGAGCCCCAGGACCGAGGGGCTGGTCGGCGCGCGCGAGCTCGAACTGATGCGACCGGATGCGTACCTGATCAACACCTCGCGCGGCCCGATCGTCGATGAGGGAGCGCTGATCCTGGCGCTCGAGCAGGGCCGGATCGCCGGCGCCGCGCTCGACGTCTACGATCAGGAGCCGCTGCCCACTGGCCACCCTCTCCGGCGCACGCCGAACCTCCTGCTCACGCCGCACATCGGCTACGTGACCCGCGAGACCTACCGCGTGTTCTACCGCGAGACGGCCCTGCTGGTGCAGGCCTGGCTCGACGGCTCGCCGCGCAACGTCCTTGCCGGCGATGCCGCTTGAGCGATCAGCCGATCCCGGTCGGCGGACCGCCCGGCTGGCTCGGCCGGCTGCCGGGCGAGATCTGGCGCTCGGGCACGCTGCAGGGACTGTCGACCGGGGCCGCGGGCGGGGCGATCTTCACAGCACTCGGCCTGCCGGCGCCCTGGATCTCGGGTGCCATGCTGGCGGTCGCGGGCGCAGCCCTCGCCGGGCTCGGGGTCGGCATGCCTGGCTGGCTGCGTCAGCTCGCCTTCATGGTCCTGGGGTTCACGATGGGCGCCAACCTCACCCCGGCGACGCTCGCCAAGGTGGCGCTCTGGCCCGCGAGCCTCCTGTTCCTGGCCGGCAGCATCGCTGCGACCTCGATCGCGCTCAGCGCCTATCTGCGCCTCGTCCATCGCTGGGACCCGGCGACCGCCGCGTTCAGCGCGGTGCCGGGCGCCTTCACCTACCTCCTGCTGATGGCGATGCGCAGCCGGGCGGATGTGCCCCGGGTCGCGGTCACGCAGCTGATCCGCCTCCTGGTGCTGACCGGCGTGCTGCCGCCGCTGCTGAGCGCGCTCGAGCAGGGCGCCGCTGCCCCGAACGCCGCTCTGACCAGCGCCGCCGGCCCGCTCGAGCTCCTGATCGCGCTCGCCGCCTGCGGCCTGATCGGCGGCGTCTGCGAGCGCCTCAACGTCCCGGCCGGGACGCTGCTCGGCGCCATGTTCGCGAGCGCCCTGATCCATGGCACCGGCCTGACCGATGCCCGGCTGTCGCCGCGGCTGCTCGTGTTCGCCTACATCGTGACCGGCACCTTCGTCGGGCTGCGCTTCAAAGGCGTGAGCCTGCGGCTGATCCTGGAGACGCTGGTCGCGGGCCTGGCCACGGTCACGCTCGGGCTGATCATCTCGGGCGCCTTCGCCGCGACCGCCGCGATGCTTCTCCACCTGCCGCTCGACCAGCTGCTGCTCGCCTATGCGCCGGGCGGGGTCGACGTGATGGCGATCATGGCGCTGGCGCTCGGTCTCGATCCGGCCTTCGTCGGGGTCCACCATGCCCTGCGTTTCATGGCGCTCAGCATCGTGCTGCCGATCTGGCTGCGACGTCACTTCCGATGATCCGCCGATCAGCGGGACGGACCCGCCCGCCTCCGGATGGCCTGCCGGGCCGCGGCTGTAGTCCTTGACGCCCATGGGCGGGCGGACCATCCTGGGTCAGGCGTCGCGCGGCGGCGCCTTGCGGGCGCGATCGGGGCGCGAAGGGCGTGCCGGTGGCTGAGCGAACAGGACGGGCCAGGCCGTTGCGAAGCGGGCTCGCGGCGTGGTTCGCGGTTCTTCTGACGGTCCTGCCGTGTGCCCAGCCGGCGTCGCCGATCGACCTGCCGCCGGTTCGGGTCGCGCCCGAATACGCGTTGGCCGTCCGGGCCGACCTCGAGGTCCCCATCGGCCAGCCGGCGCCCCGGGTCCGGCCCGTCCAGCCTTGGGATCTCGGCGTCCTCACGCGCTGGCTGCGGCTCGAGGCCAAGCCCGGCCTGGCACCGACCCGACCCGACCCGGTCCGATCCGGCGTCAGCGCACGGCCTCAGGTGCTTCCGGAGCGCCCCCTGGCGCGCGACGGCGAACCAAGAGACGTCTTCCATCAAAGCTCAGTGGGCACAGCCCGCAGCCCGACCGGTCCCCCGGACCCCGCGTCAGCGTCTGCCTGACTGGCCGCATCGCCGACCGGGCGGTTGCAGGTCAGCGCCTTGGCGCGCGCCGCCGGCTGAGTTCCCGCGTCCTTCAGCCTCATCATCTTGGGTCGTGACCGCGATCCTCGTGACCGGTCCGCCCCCGCCGGGTTCCGCCGACGGCCGCCGCTCCCTCGGTCAAGCTTTGTGGGAGACCACCATATGTTGGCGATAGGTAGCATCCTGGTCGGGGCCGGCGTTCTGGCGGCGGGCCTGCTGGCGCTGTTGTTCCGGCATCCCCGGGCGCCGCGCTGGACGAGGCCCGAGCTGGTCGCGATGCTGATGGTGATTCCGGTGACCGCGGTGCTGGGTCTCGGGCTCGGCTACATCTTCACCGGCGTCTATCGGCTGCTGCACGGGGTCGGCAGCTTCTACGAGCTGGTCATGCCCGTGGCGGTCGCGATCGCGATCGCGGGTCTGTGGCGACTCGCGATCGGCGGACGGCTGCGGGCCTACGGCCTCGCCGCCCCACCAACCGCGGCCGGCGCGCCGGCCGCGCAACCGACCCTCGTGGTCAAAGGTGCGCCGCCGCTGCTGCCGTCCGCGCGAGCGGTGCAGCGACCCGCGGCCTGAGCGTCCTGCGGCGCCGGCATCGGTGCCATCCCGGTGCCCCGCCTCGCCTTTGACCTCCACGCAACCAGCGCCGCACGCACCGTGAGCTCAACGCCGACCGCGGCCGGCGCGCGGCGCCATCTGAAAGGTTGACCCCCATGTTGACGTTCGGTGCTCTGCTGATCACCGGTGCGGTTTTGACCCTCGCGGCGGTCGCCGTGGTCGCCCGCAGCCCCGATGCTCCACGCTGGACGAGCGCGGCCTGGGCGGGCGAGCTGATCGCGATCGGCCTCGTCACCCTGTTCGCGATCGGGCTTGCGAATTTCGTCGCCGGCTTCGCGAGCGCCTACGAAAGCGGACCCTCTGCCGTCGATCTCGGCCTGCTCGCCCTGGTGCTCGGCGGCGCGGTCCTGATCGCGCGCAAGCTCGCCATCCTTGCCCGCTCGCGTGCCTTGTCGGCGGTCCCGGCCAGCCACCCGGCCGGGCCGCGCGTGCCGTCGAGCGCGAGCGAGCCGCCGCCCGCCCGGCCCACCTCCCGGGCGGCCTGAGCCGGCCGCTGCAGCCCGCCGTCAGCCGCGCCGACACGGCGGTCGATGATCGCGGTTGACGGCTGCTGCCGGCGCGCGCTAGGTTCGGGCTCACGTGGTGATTTGGGCCGGCTGGCTTGCAGGCCACGTTAAACAAGCTGCTAAAAAGCCGGGACGCAGGGCGCCCTGGCTGACGGCTGGGGCGTTTTCCGTTTTGGGAGAACCTGCGATGAGCGAAGATTGGCGGCCCCGGACACTAGGCGTCCACGGCGGCAGCGCGCGCTCCGACTTCGGCGAGACCTCCGAGGCGCTGTTCCTGACCTCGGGCTTTCGGTACCAGCGCGCGGAGGACGCCGCCGAGCGCTTCGCCGGCAACCAGCCGGGCTTCACCTACTCGAGGCTCGCCAACCCGACCGTGCGCATGTTCGAGGAGCGTCTGGCGCTGCTCGAGGGCGCCGAGGCGGCGGCGGCCACCGCGACCGGCATGGCCGCGGTCAACGCCGCGCTCACCAGCCAGCTGCGCGCGGGCGACCGGGTGGTCGCGGCGCGCCTCTTGTTCGGCTCCTGCCACTACATCCTGACCGAGCTCCTGCCGCGCTTCGGGGTCGAGACGGTGCTGGTCGATGGCCGCGATCTCGACGCCTGGGCCGCAGCCCTCGAGCGGCCGGCCCGGCTGGTGTTCTTCGAGACCCCGGGCAATCCGACGCTCGAGCTGATCGACATCGCCGCGGTCGCCGAGCTTGCCCATCGCGCGGGCGCCAGGGTGATCGTCGACAACGTGTTCGCGACCCTGGTTCTGCAGCGCCCGCTCGAGCAGGGCGCCGACCTCGTGGTCTATTCGGCGACCAAGCACATCGACGGCCAGGGCCGCTGCCTCGGCGGCGCGATCCTGTGCGACCAGAAGACCCGCACCGACGTGCTGCAGCCCTACCTCAAGCACACCGGGCCGGCCATGAGCCCGTTCAACGCCTGGGTCCTGCTCAAGGGCCTGGAGACCCTGGCGCTCCGGGTCGAGGAGCACAATCGCAACGGCCTCGCGGTCGCGCGTTTTCTCGAGGCCCACCCCGGCGTCGAGCAGGTGCTCCATCCGGGCCTCGAGAGCCACCCGCAGCATGCGCTGGCGCGCCGTCAGATGAGGGGCGGCGGCAATCTTTTGGCGCTGCGGACCGGCGGCGGCCAGGCGCGCGCCTTCGCCGTGCTCAACCGCCTGCGGCTGATCCTGATCTCCAACAACCTGGGCGATGCCAAGTCGCTGATCACCCATCCCGCGACCACGACCCACGAGCGCTTCAGCGCCGAGGCGCGATCACGGCTCGGGATCACCGACGACCTGCTCCGCCTCTCGGTCGGCCTCGAGGACCCGGCCGACCTGATCGAGGATCTCGACCAGGCCCTGGCGCGCGCGACACCGTCCAGAAATCGTGGCGTCGGCGCAATCGACGATTGCGTCCTGCTGCCGCATGCCTCAGAATGATCGCATCCAAGAAAAATCCTAGCAGTTCCGGTCGGGGGTCACGGGTGGGTCGCTTTTGGGAGGCGACGATGCGGCACCGGACTGTGCGTGACGTCATGAACTGCAGCGGGGTCTGCCAGCAACCGCCGGGGGCGAGCGTGCGCACCGCGTGTCGCCTGATGGCCGAGCACCACTGCGGCAGCGTGCTGGTGGTCGACCGCGGGCGGTTGACCGGGATCTTCACCGAGCGCGACGCGGTCGAGCGGGTGTTCGCGCAAGGGGCTGGATCCGGATCTGACCTTCCTCGCCGAGGTCATGACCCCGGAGCCGGACACGATCGGCCCGAACGATCGGGTCGAGGAGGCGATCCGGCGGATGGACGAGTTCGGCTATCGGCATCTGCCGGTGGTCGAGGGTCCGCGGGTGGTCGGCGTGCTCTCGATCCGCGATCTGCCGATCGAGACCCTGGCGGCGATGCACGCCGAGCTGGAATCGCGGCGCGCGATCGCCGAGCACGCCTGGTAGCGGCGCCCCGGCGCCGCTCACAAACAGCCCGTGGATCACCGCGGCGATCAGCCCGGCGCCGGCCGCGACCCCGATCGCGGTGAAGGTCAGGCCCATGCCGGTCGCCCTGAACCGGGTGTTCTCCGGCTCCTGCGAGACCCCATAGGCGTGCACGACCCGCCCGGCGAGCAGGCCGATCCCGAGCGCGTGCAGGAGCAGGCCTGGCGCTGAAAGCGATTCCGCAAGGCCGACAAGGAGGATGCCGATCGGCGCGTATTCGGCGCAGTTGGCGTGTGCGCGAATGGCCCGCGACAGCTTGCGGTCGCCGCCATCGCCGAGCGCAATCCGCGCCGCCCCCCGGAGCATGATCACGCGCACGGACAGCGCCAGGAACAGCGAGGTGATGAGCGCGGCGTAAAGGGCGGTGATGGCCATTGTCGAGAAGCGCCCGCGGCTGGGTTGATCGTCGCCGGCTAGATCACATCGCGCCTGCGGGCGGGGGCCTGCGCCAGCGTGTCGGCGATCAGGTTGAGCGCGCGCGCGAGGCGCTCGCGGCTGGCGGCGGCGCTCAGCGATACCCGGACCGCGTGCGGCGCGTTGGCCGGGTCGACCGCGAACGCCGAGCCCGGATCGACCGCCACCCCGCGCTCGCGCAGCGCGGCGGTGAACGCCGCGGTCCGCCAGGGCGGCGGCAGCGGCAGCCAGATGTGATAGCTGGTCGGCTGGGCGCGATAGTCGTGGCCGCGCAGAAGCTCGCGGGCGAGCTCCTGGCGGGCGGCCGCCTCGATCCGCTGGCGCCTCGCCAGCCGGTCGGCCATGCCGTTGCCAAGCCAGTGCCTGAACAGCTCGGCCATCAGCGGCGCGCAGGTCAGGAACAGGTCGTGCTGGGCCTCGGCGATCCGCTGCTGAAGGGAATCGGGGCTCCAGATGATGCCGAGTTGCAGCCCGGGGGCGAGGCTCTTGGAGGCGCTGCTGATGTAGATCGTGCGCTCGGGCGCCAGCGCCGCGAGCGGCGGCGGGCGGTGCTCCGGCAGCTGGCCGTAGACGTCGTCCTCGATCAGGATCAGATCGTGCTTGCGGGCCAGGGCCACGATCGTCTCGCGGCGCGCGCCGGACATGGTCGCGGTGGTCGGGTTGTGGGCGGTCGGGTTGACGAACAGGAGGCGCGCCTGGCCGCTGCCGGCGGCCTGCTCGAGAGCCTCGGGCAGCAGCCCCTCGTCGTCCATGGCCAGGCCCTCGAGGCGGAGGCCCAGGCGCTCGGCGACGTGGCAGACGCCGGCGTAGGTCAAAGCCTCGACCAGGATCGGCGCGCCCGGGCGTGCGAGCGCCGCGAACACGGTGACAATCGCCTGATGCGCCCCGCCGGTGATCACGATCTGCTCAGGCGAGGCGTCGACCCCGACCCGCCCGATCCAGGCGGCCGCGGCCGCGCGATGGTCGGCAAAGCCGCGCTTGGGGGTATAGGCGAACAGGCTCTCCAGCCCGCCGGCGGCGGCGAGCTCCGAGAGCCCCTCGGCGAGCAGGGGCCGATAGCTGGGGTCGGGCGGCGCGTTGACCGTGAGCTTGATCAGATCGCCGTCGTCGCCGTCATTGACCGGATCGGAGCGGACGGATGTCGTCCGCCTGGCGCGGACATAGGTGCCGCGGCCGACCTCGCCGCTGATCAGCCCGCGCTCGGCCGCCAGCGAAAAGGCGCGGCTGACGGTGCCGACCGTGACCCCGAGCCGAAACGCGAGATCGCGCTGGGGCGGCAGGCGGGCGCCCACGGCGAGGGTGCCGTTGGCGACGTCCCGGGCGAGCGCCTCGGCGAGTGCCACGTAGCGCGGACCGGGCTGAGATGCGAGATCGGGCAGCCACATTGTCATGGTGACAATATAGCAATTGACTCCCTCCATCTGTCAAGATTGAATCGCATCGTCGCTCTGATCGAGGAGACAATCGATGCGCACCGCAGATTGTATGGATACAATCCAGCCGCCCGGCCATCGGGGGCTCAAGGTCGGCTCGGCTCGGTTCGGCCTGCGCCGCCTCGGCGATGCCATCGGCCGCGGCTTCGACCGGCTCCTGCTCTGGACCGAGCGCTCCGAGCAGCGGCACCAGCTGGCCGAGCTCAACGACCACATGCTGCGCGACATCGGGCTGAGCCGCGCCGACGTCATGGCCGAGACCACCAAGCTGTTCTGGCAGCCCTGAGCCGAACGGCCGGCGTGCGAAGGGAGCAACGGCCATGCGTCATCGCTTCCTGACCGCGGACGTGTTCACCGAGCGCGCCTTCGGCGGCAACCCGCTCGCGGTGCTGCCCGATGCGCGTGGCCTCGACCCCGCCCGGATGCAGCAGGTCGCGCGCGAGTTCAATCTGTCCGAGACGGTCTTCGTGCTGCCGCCGGACGAGCCCGCGCACAGCCGGCGGCTGCGGATCTTCACGCCCGCGCGGGAGGTGCCGTTCGCCGGCCATCCGACGGTCGGCACCGCGCTGGTGCTGGCGATGATCGGCGCGTTCGAGCTGACCGGCGAGACCACCCGGATCACCTTCGAGGAGGGCGCGGGGCCGGTGCCGGTCACGATCCGGGCGGCCGGCGGCCGGCCGGTGTTCGCCGAGCTGACCGCGCCCGAGGCGCCCGTGATCCGTCCGGCGCCCGAGCCCGCGGCGCTCGCGGAGATGCTCGGGCTGAGCGCGGCCGATCTGCGCCTCGATGCCGGCCTGCCGGCGATCGCCTCGACGGGCCTGCCCTTCCTGATCGTCGAGCTGATCGATGCCGGGGCGCTCGGCCGCGCCCGCCTCGACCACGCGCTCTGGCGGCAGCTCCTGGCCGATGGCGGCGCCCGCGAGGTCTACCTGATCACGCGCGATGCCGCCGGCCTGGAGGCCGACTTCCGGGCGCGCATGTTCGCCCCGGCCGCGGGCATCGAGGAGGATCCGGCGACCGGCGCCGCCGCGGCCGCGTTGGGCGGCTGGCTCGGCCTGCGCGAGACGCCGGCCGACGGCACGGCGCGCTACGTGGTCGCCCAGGGCCTGGAGATGGGCCGGCCGAGCCGGCTCGAGATCGCGCTCGAGGTGCGCGCCGGCGCGCTCGCAGCGGTCCGGGTCGGCGGCGGCGCCGTCCTGGTCAGCGACGGTATGATCGAGGTGCCGGCGGCCGACTGACCGGGCGGCGAGGCTGATCCTAAGCTGTGGCCGTCGACCGGACCGGCGCCGCTGGTATTCGCCCGGGCCGCAGGGTCGCTTCGCGCGCCGCCATGATGAAGCGGCCGAACTCGGCGAAGTCCGCCTGACGGGTCGAGGAGCCGCGCCAGGCCAGACCGATCGTCCGGGAGGGTGCCGGCTGGCTGAACGGCACCACCCGCAGGCCCGAATGGGCGCCCGCCTCGACCGGCAGCGCGAGCTCCGGCAGGATCGTCGCGCCGTAGCCGTTGACCACCATCTGGACCACGGTCGCAAGGCCGCTCGCGCGGAAGTCGTCGGCCTGGTTGGCGCCCGCCGCGTGGCAGAGGCTGAGCGCCTGATCGCGCAGGCAATGGCCCTCCTCGAGCAGGAGCAGCCGCTCGGCGAACAGATCCTTCTGCGCGACCGTGGCGCGGCCGGCGAGCGGATGGTCGAGCGCGACCGCGAGCGTGAAGGCGTCTTCGAACAAGGGCTCGGTCGCGACGTCGTCGCGGCCGACCGGCAGGGCCAGGATCAACAGATCGAGTTCGCCCGCGAGCAGCGCGTCGAGCAGGTGCTCGGTCTGGCTCTCGCGCAGCGACAGCTGCAGGTCGGGGTAGCTGGCATGCAGCCGGGGCAGGACCTGGGGCAACAGATAGGGGCCGATGGTCGGGATCACCCCCAGGCGCAGCGGCCCGGTCAGCAGACGGTCGCGATGACGCGCGAGGTCGATCAGGTCCTGGACCGCGAGCAGGATCTCGCGCGCCCGCCCGGCCACCTCCTCCCCGGCCGCGGTCAGGAACACGCCGCCCGTGGTGCGCTCGACCAGGACCACGCCGAGCAGCGCCTCGAGCTCGCGCACCTGCATGCTCATCGCCGGCTGGGTGACCTGGCAGCGCTCGGCGGCGCGCCCGAAATGCAGGTTCTCGGCGAGCGCCACGAAATAGCGGAGCTGCTTGAGGGTCGGCACCATCACCCGGGCTCCCCGATCGGGCGCCAATCCCGCGACCCAGAACCCCCGGTCGCTGATCCTAGAACCGACATTCGGTCTGGGGTTTATCGACCCCGAGGGTGTCGAGATTGGTGGTCGGGTGCAGGAACTGCTCGAACGGCGCGACCGCGATCACCGCGTTGCTGGTGTGCAGGACGATCGGCTGCCGCAGCTGGTGGTCCCAGGACCGGAAATTGCCGGGCGTGCCCTTGTACATGTCGAACCTCAGGTCGTCGCCCGTGAGGAAGGCCGCGACGGCAGCGAGATCGGGCGAGCGGGTGCGGGCGATCGCCTCGATCACCACCCGCACGGCGGCCCAGGCCTCCCAGTCGTAGCTGGTCATCTGGCGCTTGGCGTCCTGCTCGAAGCGCTGGTTGAGCTGGGGCGCGCCGTAGCGCTCGAGCGCCCAGTCCCAGGCGGCGGGCACCAGGCCGACGCTGCCGATCACCGGCCGCGGCAGGGCGACCTGGTAGGGGAAGTAGCGCCCGAAGTCGCCCACGGTATCGGCGACCACGACCGCGTCGTAGTCGACGCCCCCGGTCAGCAGGGCGATGTTGTTCTGCTCGCGCTGGCGCGGGTCCTTGGTCGACACGAACTCGCGGGTGTCGACGATCTTGGCGCCGAAGCGGGTGAACGCGCTCGCGTAGGAGTTGGCGAGCGCCTTGTCCGCCGGGGTCGGCCCCCTCAGGAGCAAGACCTTGTGCCACTGCCTGACCACCGCGAATTGCGCCAAGGCATCGGACAGCATCGCGCGGCTGGGCGCCACATGCAGCAGCTGCGGCGCGCAGCTGGCGCCGCGCAGCGCGTCGTCCGGCGCCGAGACGTTGAGCAGCAAAAGATCGCGCCCACGGGTCGCCGCGGCGAGCTTGGCCACGACCTCGCCGGGGGCGTCGACCAGGAAGAAGCGCGCCCCCTTATCGGCGTAGAGATGCTCGAGCCCCGCCAGAAGGGCATCGGCATCGGCCCCCTCGACCCGCTCGAGGGCGAAGTCGAGCTTGAGTGCGCGGCCCATGATCCGGCCGTCGCGGAGCCCCCTCTCTGCGCCCTGGAACGGGTCGATCGCCGGGCGCAGGAGCATGTTGGTGTAGGTCTCGATCGGCGCGTAGCGCGGGTCGTTCTTGATCGACAGATAGCCGAAGGTGACCGTGGTCTTTGGCGCCTGCTGCGCGCGCGCGGGCGTGGACAGCCCGAGGGCCATCGCCAGCCCGAGGGCAACCAACCTCGCAACCGCCCTCAGAGCTGCGGACCCGAACGACGGACGCGCCGGCATCATGACCGCCCTCAATCGTCGATCAGCGCGATGTAGGGGACCTGGCCGACCCGGACCGACTTGGTGGTCTTCAGCGTCTGGGTATCGATGATCGAGACGTCGTCCGAGAGGCCGTTGGTGACGTAGAGCTTCTTCTCGTCGGCGGTGAGCGTCAGCCCCCACGGCCGGTCGCCGACCAGGATATACTTGGTGATCTCACGGCTGGCGACGTCGACCACCGCGACGTGGTTGGCGCGACCGAGGCCGACGTAGGCGGTCTTGCCGTCCTTGGTCATGACCAGGCCGACCGGGGTCACCTGCTCCGGTCGCATGCCCTGCGGCAGGAATGAGATCGAGCCGGTCACCTGGTAGGTCTTGGGGTCGAGGATGTCGACCTTGCCGGCGAGCTCGCACGACACCCAGATCTCGTGCTCGTCCGGGGGTGCTGCGAACCGCCGCGGCCGGGTGTCGACCAGGATGTCGGAGAGCACCTGCTGCTGGTCGATGTCGATCGCGCTGACCAGGTTGGAGGCTTCGGAGGTGACCCAGACCTTGGAGCGGTCCTTGGTGATCATCACGCCCTCGGGCTCCTCGCCGACCTCGATCGAAGCGAGGACCCGGCGATTTTTGAGGTCGTAGAAGCTGAGCGCCGAGCTCTCCTCGTTGGACACGTACAGCTGGCCCCGCTGCCAGTCGATCTTGAACGCCTCCGGATCCGAAATGCCCGGCAACTCGTCGACCATCTCGTTCTTGGTGATGTCGACGATCCCGATGGCATCCGAGTTGCCGCAGGCGACATAGATCTGCGTGTGGTCCTGGTTCCATTCCATGCCGCGCGGGCGATTGCAGGTCTCGATGGTCCGCACCAGGGTGTCGGTCTGGCCGTCCAGCACCGCGATGGTGTTGTCCTTCTCGCTGCTGATGAAGACCTGGCCGGTGCCCTTGGCGACGGCTTGCGGCGAGCAGGCAAGCCCCATTAGCGCGACCGCGCACACTCCCGCAACTGGCCCAAACGCGCGCATTCTTCCTCCCTCAGGCTGTTCGGTTCTCCTGACCCTGCGGCGCTTACGGCTGGCGGTGCTCGATGCCGTAGCTGGCATAGATCCGATCGAAGGTGCCATCGGCGAGCATCGCCTGCACGGCCTGGTTGACCGCGTCGATCAGGGGCGGATCCGAGCGCCGCATGCCGACCGCGACGTCCCAGCCGAGCTCCGGCACCGCGTCGTAGGCATTGATCAGGCGCACCTTGGCATCCGGGTGCTCAAGATTGTAGTAGCCGGCGCTCAGCGCGGTGATCGCGGCGGCGTCGATCTCGCCGTTGGCAAGCGCCTCGAGCAGGTCGCTCTCGAAGCCGTAGGGGATCGCGTGCGCGCCGTGCTGATCGAGGTACATGTGGGCGAGCGAGCCCCGCAACACGCCGACCCGATAGTGGGCGTCGAGGCTGTCGAAGCCCGTGATGCCATCGACCCCGGGCCGCACCGCCAGCGCCACGCCGCTCTTCTGATACGGCACCGACCAGACCATGTGGCTCTCGCGCTGCGCCTCCTCGTCGGCGATCGTGTCCATCACGATGTCGCAGTCGACCCGGCGGAAGTGGTAGGACAGGGCGACCCAGTCGACCTGCAGTCGCACGCCCAGCCGATCCGCGAGCACCTGCGCGAGCTCGACCTGATAACCCGGGCGGTCGCCGTGCCGGCTCGCGAACGGCAGCGCGTTGGGCGCCGCGCACAATTCGATGACGCCGCGGGTCTTGATCGACTCGAGCGGCCGCGCGCCGGCGGCGGGCGCCCAGCCGAGGCTGATGGCGCTCGCCAGCACCAGCGCCAGGACGGAGCCTGCGAAGGGTTGAGGGATCGGGGTCATGGTCGTCCTCTCGGTGCAGCGTGGGCGCGGATTCGCGCGGTCAAGGTTGCAGACCGCGAATGTAGGCAAGGATCTGCTTGATCTTTTCCGGCGAGTAGACCCGGCCGAACGCCGGCATCTTGCCCGGCTTGCCGTTGGTGATCCGGTTGATGATGAACTCGTCGCTGCGTTCGGTGCCCATGAGCTGTGGTCCCCGGCCGGCCTTGCGGCCGCCGTCCTCGTGGCAGAACCCGCAGGTGGTGGCGAACAGCGTTTTGCCATCGATCGGGGCCGCGGCGCCGTTGTCGCTCCCGGCCTGGCCCTGCCCGGCCATCGGGCTCGCGGGTACCGTCGGATCAGCCGCCAGCGCGGGAGCCAGGACCGCGGCCGCGATCATCCACAGACCGGCTGCCGCCAGGGCGCGCACTTCAGACATTCCAATCCCCGAGTTTTCAGTTCGTGGAAAGCGATGGGCAGGGGACCAGCACCCCCGCCCACCGTTCCATATGCGGCAATCCGGCCGGTCGTCCAGACCGACGACCCGCCGGCGCGCCTCTGGGGCAGGGGGCGAGCCCCCACCCCAGAGCTTTTCCGAACGCGACGATCGCGTCAGTCGCTGAGCGAGTAGACGATCAGCGTGCCGCTGTCGGTCGGCATGCTCTTGAAGGGCTCGCCGAACAGACTCCCGTAGCCTTCGCCGACCAGCGAGTCCCAGCCGGCCATGAGCGCGATGTACTGCTTACCGTTCACGGCGTAGCTGATGATGCCACCGTTGTGGCCGATGCCGTCGTTGTGGCTCCACAGCTCCTTGCCGGTCTTGGCGTCGTAGGCGTGCAGGATGCCGAGCGCGTCCGGCACGAACAGCAGGCCACCGCCGGTCGAGAGCAGGCTCGAGAGCGGCGGCTCGGGGAAGTCGATCTGCCAGGCCTTCTTGCCGGTGATCGGGTCGCGCGCATCGACGTGGCCCGAGATCTTGCCACCCTTCGGCGGCACGATCGTGAAGTTGGCGCCCATGTTGAGCTGCACGTTGGGCTCCACCACCGGCGTGGTCTTCAGGACCTCGAGATTCATGCACCACTCGTTGCCGATCTTGTAGTAGTAGCCGGTCTGCGGACTGTAGGTGCCCGAGTTCCAGCTGACGCCGCCGGCGATCGCCGGGCACAGGTTCTCATGCTTGCCCGCGGCCAGGTCCTTGCGGTCCTTCAGATGGCCCTGGGCGTCGACGCCCGAGATGAAGTTGCTGTTCTCGACCAGGTTCCAGGCGTTCTTGAAGCCGAGGTTGCGATCGAAGACGTAGACGTAGCCGCCCTTGTTCGGGTGCACGATGTACTTCTGGCCGCCCTCCTCGAGGAACACGAACTCGCCGGGCGAGTCGTCGAAGTCCCACTCGTCGTGGGGCAGGGTCTGGAAGTAGGTCTTGAGCTTACCGGTGTCCGGATCGAGGCCGATCACCGAGGAGGTGTAGAGATTGTCGCCCGGGCGGGGACCTTTGGTCTTCCAGTCGGGGCCGGCCCAGTCGTACAGCGGGTCGGGATTGGCCGTGCCCCAGATCACCGTGTTGGTCTCGGGATCGTAGGCGCCCGGCATCCAGCCGCCGCCACCGCCGATCTTCCAGGTGTCGTTGCCCCAGGTCTTCTGGGCCTCGGGTGTGCCGCCCGAAGTGAAGAATTCCCACACCTTCTTGCCGGTGGCGCCGTCGACGCCGAAGATCGGGCCACGCCACGGCCACTCGCCGCCCTGGCTGCCGATGACCACCTTGTCCTTGACCACCAGGGGCGCGCCGGTGAAGCCGACCGTCAGTTTCTCGGAATCGATCAGCTTGGTGTCCCAGACCGGGGCGCCGGTCTTCATGTCGACCGCGATCAGGCGGCCGTCCACCGTGCCGACGTAGACGTGGCCCTGACCGAGGCCGATGCCGCGGTTGTAGGGGGTGTGGGTCTGGGTCGCGATCAGGTCCTCGTTGAGCTTCGGGAAATATGTCCACAGGACCTTACCGGTCGCGGCGTCGAGGGCGAACAGCCGGCTGTACGACCCCGAGTAGTAGAGCACGCCGTCGTACACCAGCGGCATCGACTGCAGGCCGCGGGTCGAGCGCCCGGGGGTATGCATCCAGGCGATCTGGAGCTTCTTGACGTTGTCGGCGTTGATCTGATCGAGCGGACTGTAGTGCCACGATGCATAGGTGCCGTGGTAGGTCACCCAGTCATTCCCTGGAGGGGCCGCCGGGTCCGGGCCCGCCGCCCAGGCCGTGGCTGCCATCACTCCCCCCAACATCACGCCAGTGACCCCACAGGTCACGGCCCGCCACCCTACTGCATTCATGTTCGCCTCCGAACGGCCGCGGCTGTCCACCGCCGGCTCTGTTGCTTGTCGTGATTGACGATCAGGCTTGATTGTCGCGATGCCCCACCTCCTCGACCCGGCTGCCGCGATCCGACGGCCGCGTCGGGTGGGCTCGTCACACACCCGGGCTCCCTATGCCCGAGCCGTCTGCCGAGTGAGCTTTGCCCCTGCGGGCCCCCTTTATTTTTCCTTCATCTTAGGTTTAGAGGGGATGCCGGCTTCTGGCAACAACCTTTGCGGGGGGCGCAGGCCCGGCAGCACCTGCCGGATCGGCGAACCGCGCCGGCCCGGTCGTTCAGACCGCGCGCCGGCGTGCGAAGTCCCAGTCCTTGCCGGGCGCGGCGGCGAACAGCGCCCGGGTATAGGCATGCCTGGGCTCGGCGAACACCTCTGCGACCGGGCCCTGCTCGACCACCCGGCCCTGGTGCATCACGGCGATGACATCGCAGACCTGCGCCGCGACCCGGAGGTCGTGGGTGATGAACAGCATCGCGAGCTCGAGGCGCTGGCGGATGTCGTCGAGCAGCGCCAGCACCTGCGCCTGGACCGAGACGTCGAGTGCCGAGACCGCTTCGTCGGCGATCAGGAGTTCCGGCTCCATCGCGAGCGCGCGGGCGATGCACAGCCGCTGTCGCTGGCCGCCCGAGAACTGGTGCGGGAAGCGGCCGAGCGCCTCGGGGTCGAGGTCGACCAGCGCCATCAGCGCGCGCGCCCGCTCGCGCGCCTCGGCGCGCGGCACGCCATAGTTCATCGGCCCCTCGACGATCGAGGCGCCGACCGTGCGGCGCGGGTTGAGCGAGCGGTAGGGGTCCTGGAAGACGATCTGGACGCGTCGTCGGTAGGGCCGCAGCCGGCGCCCGCCGAGCCCGCCGATCGGCTGCTCGTCGAGAAAGATCTCGCCGGCGCTCGGATCGATCAGGCGGGCGATGCAGCGGGCGACGGTCGACTTGCCCGAGCCCGATTCCCCGACCAGGCCGAGGGTCTCGCCGCGCCGCACCGCGATCGAGATCCGGTCGGCCGCGCGCACCTCGCGCCCGGTCCGGAACCAACCGCCCTGGTAGACCTTGGTGAGCTCCTCGGTGCGCAGCACGGTCCGGGCCCCGGGCGCGCGCGCCCGCTGGCGCGGGACGAGGCTCGGCACGGCGCCGATCAGCATGCGGGTGTAGTCGTGGCGTGGCTGTCGCAAAACCTGGGCGGCGGTGCCGAGTTCGACCACCTTGCCCGCCTGCATGACCGCAACCCGGTCGGCGATCTCGGCGACCACCCCGAAGTCGTGGGTGATGAACAAAACCCCGGTCGCGTGCTCCCGCTGCAGCGTCCGGATCAGGCGGAGGATCTGGGCCTGGGTGGTGACATCGAGGGCGGTGGTCGGCTCGTCGGCGATCAGCAGCGCCGGCTCCATCACCAGCGCCATGGCGATCATGATGCGCTGCCGCTGGCCGCCCGAGAGCTGATGCGGATAGGCGTGGATCAGGGCACCCGGATCGGGCAGCTGGACCTCGGCCATGACCTCGAGGACGCGCGCGCGGCGGGCCCCCGGATCGAGCCGGGTGTGGGTCGCCAGCACCTCGTCGATCTGCGCGCCGCAGCTCATGACCGGGTTGAGCGCGGTCATCGGCTCCTGGAAGATCATCGCCATGCGCGTGCCGCGCAGCGCGCGCAGGCGCGTTTCGCTCAGCCGCAGGAGGTCCTCGCCCTGGAGCAGGATGCGGCCCGCGACCGGCCTGAGCTGCCCCTTCGGCAACAGGCCCATGACGCTGTGCGCGGTGACCGACTTGCCCGAGCCGGACTCGCCGACCAGGCAGAGGATTTCCCGCGCGCCGACCGCGAGGCTCACCTCCTCGACCGCGTGGCGGCGATCGGCGCCGGCGGGCAACTCGACCGTGAGCCGCTCCAGCGCGAGGACCGGCGCCGCGGCGGGCTCGCTCACGCGCCACGCCGCCACCCCGCTAGATCCGCTGCGCCAGGCGCGGATCGAGGGTGTCGCGCAGGCCGTCGCCCAGCACGTTCACGGCGAGCACGGTCAGCGCCAGAAAGATGCCGGGAAACAGGATGTTGTGGGGGAAGACCTGGAACAGGAGGCGGCCCTCGGCCATGATGTTGCCCCAGGTCGGGGTCTCGGGCGGGATGCCGGCGCCGAGGAACGAGAGGATCGCCTCGAGCAGGATCGCCGACGCGCAGACGTAGGTGCCCTGGACGATGAGTGGGGCAATCGTGTTCGGGAGCACGTGGCGGATCAGGATCAGGGGCGTGGGCGTGCCGAGGGCGACTGCCGCCTCGACGTAGGGCTCCTCGCGGACCCCGAGCACGATCGAGCGCACCAGGCGGACGACGCGCGGGATCTCCGGGATCGCGATCGCGATCAGCACGGTCGAGAGGCCGCCCCCCCACAGCGAGACGAGGCCGATCGCGAGCAGGATCGAGGGGATCGCCATGAGGCCGTCCATCACCCGCATGACGATCGCATCCAGCCAGCGGAGGTAGCCCGCGACCAGGCCGATCGCGAGCCCGACGGCGACGCTCAGCGCCGCGACCGCGACGCCCACGATCAGCGACACGCGGGCGCCGTAGATCACCCGGCTGTAAACGTCGCGGCCGAGGGTGTCGGTGCCCATCCAGTGTGTCCAGAGCACCTCGCGCCCGTCCGGAAGGTCGACCGTGCTCGCGGTGCCGGGCGTGAGGTTGCGGTCGGCGGGCGCGATCGCCGCCGGGTCGCGGGTGCCGAGCACCGGCGCCAGCAGTGCTACCAGGATCATCGCGACCAGGACCCCGCCGCCGAACAGCACGCCGGAGTGGCGCAGCAGCTGACGCCAGAGGTTGGGCGCCCGCGCCGCCGCCGCGGCGGCGGCCGCCTGATCGACGAGGGCTTCGGTGCGCGCGGCGCTCAATAGCGGATCCTCGGGTCGAGCAGGGTGTAGCTCAGATCGATCAGCAGGTTGATCAGCACATAGGCGAAGGAGAACAGGAGGATGACGGCCTGGATGGTCGGGTAGTCGCGCGCGAGCACGGCATCCACGGTCAGGCGGCCGAGGCCCGGGATGTTGTAGACGCTCTCGGTGACCACCACGCCGCCGATCAAAAGCGCGATGCCGATGCCGATCACGGTCACGATCGGCACGGCCGCGTTGCGCAGCGCGTGGCGCATCAGCACGGTCCGGTTGGACAGGCCCTTGGCGTAGGCGGTCCGGATGTAGTCCTCGCCCAGGACCTCGAGCACGCTCGCGCGCGTGATCCGGGCGATCAGCGCGATGTAGATCACGGAAAGCGTGATCCCGGGCAGGATCAGACGGTAGAGGAACGGCCACAGGCCGGCCGCGAGGCTGCGGTAGCCCTGGACCGGGAAGATTTTGATCTCGATCGCGAACAGGTAGATCAGAAGATAGCCGAGCACGAACACCGGCACCGAGAAGCCGAGCACCGAGAAGCCCATCACCAGGCGGTCGATCCAGCGGCCGTGCTGGTAGGCGGCGAGGACGCCCAGCGGCACGGCGATCGCGATGGTGATGACCATGGTCACGGTTGCCAGCGCCAGCGTCGGCCCGATCCGCTGCCCGATCAGCTCGGTGACCTCGGCCTTGAAGAAGAACGACTGGCCGAGATCGCCGCGCAGCAGCTTGCCGGACCAGATCAGGAACTGCACGACGATCGGCTGGTTGAGGCCGAGCTGGTCGCGGATCGCCGCGATCTGCGCGCCGGTGGCGTTGTCGCCGGCGATGATCGCCGCCGGGTCGCCCGGCGTCAGGCGCAGCATCAGGAACACGAACACCGCCACCATGGCGAGCACCGGGATGGTGGCGAGCAGACGGCGGGCGACGAAGGCGAGCATGGTCCGCGCTGCCCTCCCAGGGATCGAGGTCAGCCTAGCACCGCGATGCGGCTCCGGTCACGGCCGGGCTTCGCCACGACCGCGAGGCTGCGCCGCGGTTCACTTGGGTTTGGCGATGCCGAGATCGCGGCAGATCTTGCGTGCGAGGTCGTTATCGATCTCATTGTGCCGCGGGACCGCCGAGCGTTTGTTCTGCGCCGGATTGTGCCACCAGGAGTGCCGACCGCCTTCGCGCGCGAGCTCGCATCCGTGCCGCCTGAGATGCCGCAGCAGGGCCTCGCGCTTCATGATTTCAACGCCCTGAGCGGGCGTTCATAGCGCGATCGCCGTCTCCTCGAAGCCTTCGCCTGCCGCCTCGCGAGCCTCGCGGCGGTTCAGTTCAATCGCCTCGCGCAGGGTGAGCTCTAGCGTCTCAAGGAGTTGTTGCCGGGTTGGTTCCTGACAATTGACCCCGGGAATCTCTTCGATCCAGCCGATCCACCAGGCTCCGGACTGCTTGATCACGGCGGTGTAGGTCTGATCCACGCCAACCTCCTCGCGCTCATGGGTCGCACGCTCACTCGCTCTTGGCAACATTCCAGAAGAACGGCGCCGGCCCGTGCAGGACGCCCGAGACGGTGTTGCGATAGACCATCGGCTGGTACCACTGGCCGAGATAGGCGTGGGTCCCGACCTCGAGCGCGCGCACCTGGATCTGCCGGGCGAGCTCGACCTGCTTCTTGGCATCGGTCTCGCGCGCGAACGCGTCGCGCAGCTTCTCGAGCTCCGGGTCGTTGGGCCAACCGAACCACGCTGAATCGCCGGACGCGGTGAGGCCGGCGGTGCTGATCGGGTTGAGCACGTCGGCCGCGACCCAGGAGGTCAGGAACGCGTCCCAGCCGCCCTCCGAGGCCGGCTCCTTCTTGGCCCGGCGCGAGACCAGGGTCTGCCAGTCCATCGACTGCATGTCGACCTTGAAGCCGCCCTTCTCGAGCAGCTCCTTGGCGACCGGCGCGAGGTTGGCCAGCACCTGCAAGTCGGTCGAGTGCATCAGCACCACCGGCGTGCCGTCGTAGCCCGCCTCCTGCAGCAGCTTCTTCGACAGATCGAAGTGCGAGGTCACCAGGGTCTCGGCGCCGGCATCGGTCGCGAACGGCGTGTCGCAGATGAACATGGCCGGGCATACCTTGTAGTATTTGGGATTGCCGATCACCGCCTTCAGAAAGTCTTCCTGATTCAGCGCAGCGATGGCTGCCTGGCGAATCTTCTGATTGTCGAACGGCGGGTGCAGCCAGTTCATGCGGAACATGTACTGGTTGCCGAGCGGGTTGTAATCGAAGATGGTGATGTCGTCGTTGGCCTCGAGCACCGGCAACAGGTCGTGCGGCGGCGCTTCGATCAGGTCGATCTCGCCGTTGATGAGCGCGTTGACCGCGGTCTGGGCGTCGGGGATCCAGTCCCACTCGACCCGGTCGACTTTGGCGACCTTGCCGCCGGCGGCCCAGGACGGCGGCTCGCTGCGCGGCTTGTAGTCCTTGAACTTCGTGAACACGGCCTTGACGCCCGGCTGCCACTGGTCGCGCGCGAACACGAACGGGCCGGAGCCAATGTACTCGGAGATCTGCTCGGAGGCCGGCGTCTCGGCGATCCGCTTGGGCATGATGAACGGCACGTTCGAGCTCGGCTTGGCGAGCGACAAGAGGACCAGGCCGTACGGCTCCTTGAGCGTCATCTGGAAGGTCTTGGGGTCGAGCGCCTTCATGCCCTCGACGAACGACATCAGGAGCTGGCCCATGCTGTCCTTCTGGCCCCAGCGCTTGATCGAGGCGATCGCATCCTCGGCGGTCACCGGCTGGCCGTCGTGCCACATCAGGCCGTCGCGGAGCGTGAACGTGTAGATCAGCTGATCGTCGCTGATCTGATAGGATTTGACCATTTGCGGTTGAATCTCGAGCTTGTCGTTCAATGCGAACAGCGTGTCGTAGACCATATAGCCGTAGTTGCGCGAGATGTAGGCCGTGGTCCAGATCGGGTCGACGATCTTGAGATCCGAGTGCATGACCACGCGCAGGGTCGACTCCGCCGCCGCCGGTCGCGGCCCCTGAACGACGACCACCGCCGCCAGCCCCGCCAGCGCGACCACGAGCGTTTGTCTGAGCGTCATCTCGATCCTCCCTCGGTGGTCAGCTCGGCGCCGCCGCCGGGTCAGTCAGCCACATATGGCCGCCGCAGGCCAGCGTGGCGACGCCCCGCCAGCAATTCTCGAGCCAGCCGCTGCCAAGCCGCGAGCGGCGCCGCACCGTAATGTCGGTCGACCGGGGCGCAGGCGATCGCCTTCAGACTGCGTCCTCGAGCAACAGCACAGAGGTGGCGAGCTCGGCGTGCCGGCCGACCATGGCAGCGAAGCGCCGGTCGGCGGTCACCAGCGGCGTACGCATCTGCAGGCTCAGCGCCAGGTAGAGGCAGTCGTAGATCGGATGCGCCAACAGGAAAGCCAGGCGCAAGGCGTCAGCCACGAGAACGGGCACCGCCGTCATGACGACGGGTGCCTCGCTCAGGGCGACCAGGGCCGCCGTGGCTTCGTCCTGGCCGATCTCACGCCGGCGCACCTTGCTCCAAAGCGCGCTGGCGCATTCGGCGAGCAGGATGTCGGGGGCGCTCAAGCTGCGGGTCGCGAGCCGTGCGGCAGCGTCCTCGCCCGCCTCTCCGATCACCCACTTGACGGCGACGCTGGCGTCGACGACCGCGGCTTCGATCATTCGCCGCGATCGGCGCGCCGGTCCCGATCCGCGCGAATCAGACTCCGCGCTGTCGGTATGTGCCCGGCCGCGGGTACGCGCGCGCAACCCTGCGGCGGTCGCCCAGAAGTCATCGGCGCCGCTCCCGAACAGGCGCTCGAGGATCGCCCGATGCTCGGCTTCCGCCGACCGGCCATGCTGCGCCGCCCGCAGCTTCAGGCGGCGCACGATTTCCGGGTCGACCTTGCGGACCGTCAACTGTGCCATCTTTGGCTCCCGCTAACTGCCGCTGTCAATGTAGGCAGTGAAGACCGAAGGGGTCAAGCCCACGCGGGCGCCTTCTATCCCTTGCAGAGCGGGGGCCGCCGGCGACTCAGACGAACAGCTTCTTGTCGCTGAGGTCGGGGTAGAGGCCGGTCACGAACTCGGCATAGCCGTTGAACAGCTTGGTCGGGATGACCTCGCCGGTGCCGAGCCGCTTCTCGGTCGCCTGGCTCCAGCGCGGATGCGGCACGTCCGGGTTGACGTTCGCCCAGAAGCCGTACTCGCCGTTGCCGATCGTCTCCCAGAAGCTCACCGGCTGCTTGTCGGTGAAGGTGATCTTCTGGATCGACTTGATGTGCTTGAAGCCGTACTTCCAGGGCACGGCGAGCCGGATCGGGGCGCCGTTCGACTTGGGCAGCGGCTTGCCGTAGGCGCCGGTGACCAGGAAAGCGAGCTCGTTGGTCGCCTCGGCGACCGTCAGGCCCTCGGTGTACGGCCAGGGATACCAGAACTCGCGCTGGCCGGCGGCGACGTCGGGCTCCAGGAAGGTGTGCATCTCGACGAACTTGGCCGAGCTCAAGGGGCGCGCGAGCTCGACCAGCTTGGCCAGCGGGAAGCCGCTCCAGGGCACGATCATCGACCAGGCCTCGACGCAGCGATGGCGCACCACCCGCTCCTCGAGCGGCATGCGCGCCAGAAGATCGTCGATCGCGAAGGTCGTCTCCTTCTCGACCATGCCGTCGATGGTCAGCGTCCAGGGCCGGATCTTCAGCGCCTGCGCCGCGTCGGCAATCTGCTTGCTCGAGCCGAACTCGAAGAAGTTGTTGAACTTGCTGGTGAGCTCGGCGGGCGTGATCGCGCCGTCGACCTGATAGCGGGGGTTGCGCGGCACCGGATAGAGCTTGGCCGACGGATCCTCGTCCGCCGTGGCCGCGCGCGCCCCGGCCGCCAGAAACGGGGGGGCGATCGTGAGCAGGCTGCCGGCGGCGAGCCCCTTGAGCAGGCGCCGTCGCTCGGTGAAGACCGCCTCAGGCGTCGCCGCCGATTCCGGCAACTCCCAACCGCGTCGAACCCGGATCAGCATCGGTCTCGCTCCCGCAGTGCGCACCATGTTGCCGGGTGAGATAGCACGCACCTGCCGGCTTGTCCCGGTCGGGCGGCCGGATCGCGGGCTGCGAGCCACAAGATGCCGTGCCGAATCACCGAATCGTGACAGCGCGGCCGGCCATGGCCCATGGCCCAACGTCGATGCTACGCTCGATCCGGCAAGGAGAGCGGGCAAGAGGGAACGGATGCGGTGAGCCGGAGGCTGGGAGTCCGGAGCTGGTGGCAGCGGCTGCGCGCGGGCCTGCGGTTGCTGCGGGCGGGCGTGCCGGGGCTGAGCGTGCTGCTGCGGGCGGCCGGCAACTACATCCGCCACCAGAGTGCCAATCAGGCGGGCAGCGTCGCCTTCTCCTCGGTGCTCGCGATGTTCCCACTGCTGCTGTTCCTGTCGGCCGCGGCCGGCTTCGTCGGCCAGCCCGGGGCCGCGGCCGAGCTCGCGAGCCGGGTGGTGGAGTTCGCGCCGCCCGCGGTCGCGGACGCGCTCAAGCCGGTGATCGACCAGCTGCTGCGCGAGCGCAGCCCGGCGTGGCTCACGATCGGCATGTTCGCGACCGTCTGGGCGGCATCCTCGGGCGCCCAGGCGATCCGCACCGCGCTCAACAAAGCCTATGGCGTCGAGCAGGGGCTGACGTTCTGGCAGGCGCGCATCAAGGTCACCCTGTTCACCGTGATTGGCACGATCGGTGCCGTGCTCGTGTTCAGCTCGGTCGTGATCCTGCCCTACGCCTGGGCTCTGCTGGAGAAAGCCGCCGGCCTCGGTGCCGACGCCCTCTGGCTGCGCACCGGCGTCCGCTACGGCCTGGCGCTGGTCGTGCTCGTCGATTCTGTACGCCCTCCTCTACGGCTGGCTGCCGGACATCCCGCAACGCCTGTGGACCGTGCTGCCGGGGGCGGTGCTCGGCGCGCTGATGTGGCTCGGCGCCGCGGCGATCCTCTCCTATACCCTGCGCAGTGCCGGCAAGCTCGCCGCCGTCTATGGCAGCTTTGCGGGCCTGGTGGCGACCCTGGTCTTTCTCTACGCGAGCGCCGTGACCTTGATCTTCGGAGCGGAGATCAACGCCGTGCTTCGCGAGCGCGATCGTAACGCGCCTCGCCCGACCGCATCGGGGCGGCGGCCGCCTGAGCCGACCCCGGCGATCGACCCGCCTTCCGGCCGGGGCAGGCCGCTCGGACAGCCTCACGCCGGGCGCTAGAGGAGCTTGGTGAACACCGTCTCCGCTTCGATCCGCTCGACGTCGACCGGCCGCGGGAAGGGCGCCGGCGCCGGCTCGCCCGGTGTGCGCGGCCGGCCGATCCGGGCGAAGAAGTCGTCGAGGCCGCCATCGCCGCCCGGCAGCATCACCCAGCACATCTTGAGCTCCCGATCGGGGCTCGGATTGACGAACTTGTGCCGGTGGCCGGCGCCGACGTAGACCGTGGTCCCGGCCCGGAGCGGATGGCTCAGGCCGTCGATCACCGCCTCACCCTCGCCCTCGAAGAAGAACAGCAGCTCCTCCTGGGCCGGGTGGACGTGCTCGCGGATGTAGGAGTTGGGGGCGATCACCTGGATGCCGGTGGCAAAGCTCCGGATGCTCGCATCCTTGCGATGCGAGACCCGGACCTCGGTATAGCCGTTCGCCGGCACCGGCTGCCAGAAGCTTTCCCCCTCGTCCGGCTGCACGACGTGCACCGGGGTCCCTCGCTCATTGCCTGCCTCCTGCATTTCTGGGCAACGCGCCTTCCAAGGTCGTGCGATACATCCCGGGCTAAGGCTCCGTCAACCAACCCGCCCTATACGCTGCTTCCGCACGACGGCCTTGTGCTGGTAGCGCTGGGCGCGGTGCTATTGGGACACGGCCGCTCGACACACTGCGCAACGGCCGACAGGCGCTCCGAGGCCATGAATGGCGGTGCGCCGGAAAGGATTTCGGCTGGCGGGATGAGAACTCAACTGGCAAGGTCAGGAAGCGGGGTGCCGGCCGTAGTTACGGTCGACGATGTTGTGCGGAAAGCCTCCGAAATAACGTTCAACAAGCCGCTCGTGACGAACGTGTTCCGCGCTGTGATTGTGGAGGCGATCATCGCGGCTGCCTTGCCCGATTGGAATTGGTGCTCTGGCGACTATAACTCATGCGACTTTCGGCACCCGGACAGCACTCGCCTCGAGGTCAAGCAATCTGCCGCGCGCCAGACGTGGTACGCCGGACGCGCGAGCCAGGCAACGTGGGATATTCGCCCTCGCACAGGATATTGGGGGAGGAATGGCTGGGTATCGAAGAAGGGTCGGTATGCCCACGTTTACGTCTTTGCGCATCATCCGGTTCGCACCAAAAAGGCCGACCATCGGGACCCGCTGCAGTGGGTGTTCTATGTCATAGAGACCTCGAAATTGCCGGATACGAAGAGCCTCTCAGAGGCTGGTGCTGCAAGCCTCGCTGATCCGATCACCTTCAATAGATTGGCGTCACGCGTGGAGAAATTGCGGAAACGCATCCGCAAGCGAACAATCAGGGAGCGAGCCGCGCGTTTACACCGCAAATCACAGTCATGAACGCGGAGGCCGCGACTTCGGAACCGGATTACGGCGCTTGGCCGGACCGCACCGCGCGGCAAGTCGCGTAGACCATCACCTGTGGCGGAAGCGCGGCTTGCGCTTTTCGAAGAACGCGCGCACGCCCTCGGCGCAGTCGTCGGCGGCGAAGGCCTCGGCGGAGAGCGCGAGCGAGCTCTCGATCGCCCGGTCCTCGCTGACATCGAACGACAGATCGATCGCGCGTTTGCATAGTTGCAGGGCCTGGCTCGGGCGCTCTGCCAGCTCCGCGGCCATGCGGCAGGCGGTGATCAGCGCCTCGCCCGGCGGCACGACCCGGTTGACCAGGCCCCAGGCGAGCGCCCTCTGCGGGTCGATCGGGTCGCCGAAATACATCATCTCCTTGGCGCGCCCCTCGCCGATCCGCCGGGTCACCCGCACCGTGCCCCCCGAGCCCGGGAACACGCCGAGCTTGATCTCGGGCAGCGCCAGCCTGGCGTTCGCCTCGACCACCAGCAGATCGCAGCAGACCGCGAGCTCGAGGCCGCCGCCGTAAGCCAGCCCGGCGATCGCCGCGATGGTCGGCTTCGGAAAGTCGTCGACCTTGGCATAGGCGCGGTTCTCGGCCGCCAGCTTCCTGCCGATCACGTCGTCGGCGACGCTTGCGAACTCGCGGACATCGGAGCCGGCGCAGAACGCGCGCTCGCCCGCCCCGGTCAGCACCAGCACGCGCGCGTCCCGGTCGGCCGCCAGGCGATCGAGCACCCGGTCGAGCTCGCGCGTGAGCTCGAGCGTCACCAGATTGAGCGGCGGGTTGTTGAGCGTGACGATCGGCAACCCCGTCCTCGACCTGGCAATCGATCAGATCGGCACTCATGGGCTCCCCTTCTCGCGCATCGGCGCCCGGCGCCGCGAGGCTCCGGCTCGGGCGCGGAACTCCGGCAGCAGGTTCATGGGCTCGGCGCGGAACAGACGCGCATCCATGGTGCCGAGCGGCTGGGCGAGCTGCACCTCGAAGCCGATCCGACCCAGCACGTCCCGGCGGACATCGATCCCGGCCGCGGTCTCGGTCAAGACGAGGCCGTCCTGCTCGAGCCGGAACACCGCGCGCTCGGTCACGTACATCACCTCCTGGCCGCGCTCGCGGGCATAGCGGCCGTTGAAGGTCAGCTGCTGGACCTCGGGCACCCACTTGCAGGTCCGCCCCTCGCGGCGCAGATCGAGCCCGCCCTCGCCGTCCGGCAGGATCTCCAGGCCGCCGGTGGTGAGCGTACCCGAGAACACGACCTTGCGCGCGCCCTGGCTGATGTTGATGAAGCCGCCCGGCCCGTTGATGCTCTGGCCGTAGCGGCTGACGTTGACGTTGCCCTCGCGGTCGACCTCGGCGAACGAGAGGAAGGCGAGGTCGAGGCCGCCGCCGTCATAGAAGTCGAACTGGTAGGGCTGGTCCGCCATCATGTCGTAGTTGACGCCTGCCCCCGCGTCCTGGCCGCCGGCCGGCACGCCGCCGATGATGCCCTGCTCGACGGTCAGCGTCACTTCCCGCCAGAGGCCCTCTTCGGCCGCGACGTTGGCGATCCCGTTCGAGACCCCGAAGCCGAGATTGACGACCGCCCCCGGAAACAGCTCGCGGGCGGCGCGGCGCGCGATCACCTTGCGCAGGTCGAGCGGCAGCCGGGCGATCGCGGCCTCGGGCACGCGCAGCTCGCCGGCATAAGCCGGGCTGTAGGGCGTCTGGTAGGTCTGCAGCTGGCCGGGTGCCACGACCACGTAGTCGACCACCGCGCCCGGCACCTTGACGAGCTTGCCCGGCAGCGTGCCGGCGGCCGCGAGCCGCTCGACCTGAGCAATCACGATCCCGCCCTGGCGGCGCGCCGCGGTCGCGATCGAGAAGTTCTCGCCGAAGAACGCCTCGCGCTCCATCGTGAGGTTGCCGCGCTCGTCCGCGGTGGTGGCACGGATCACCGCGACGTCGACCGGCAGCGCCCGGTAGAGCAGGTAGTCCTCGCCGCCCAGGGTCACGAGCTCGACCAGGTCGTCCCTGGCGCTGGCGCTTTGCCGGCCGCCGCCATGGCGCGGATCGACGAAGCTGTGCAGGCCCGTGGTGGTGAGCAGGCCCGGGCGCCCGGCCGCCATGTCGCGCATCAGCTGCGAGAGCGTGCCCTGGGGCAAGGTGTAGGCTTCGATCCGGTCGGCCAACGCCAGCGCGGCGAAGCGCGGACAGTTGTTGAAGCCGCCGCTGATCACCCGGCGCGCGAGCCCGGGCTCGGCCAGAAGGTTGAACCCGGTCGCCTGCCAGTCGCCGAGCGAGACAATGCTGATCAGGGTCAGATCGCGCGGCGCCCCACGCTCGCGAAAGCGCGCCGCGAGCGCCTCGATCACCGCCTCCGGCACGGCGTGGCCGCCGCCCGAGCCGCCGAACAGCACCGCATCGCCGTCGCGCACCGTTCCGGCCGCGGCGGCGGCATCGATCAGCTGCATCACCAGATCGCCCGGCTCGCCCTCATCGGCGACCAGGATGGCCGCTCGCCGCCGCCCTGTCGAGGCCCGGCCGCCGGGCGGCGGATCGGACCCCGGCTGGCCCGCCGTGCTCCGACCGGCTCCCGCCCCGCGCATCGACGCCCGTGCACCTGAAACACGCTCTTGGCGATGTCCAGCCCGATCGTGGTAACCTGCATCTCGGAGGTCGCCCGCGTTGGTGGTGGTTTCGCGACGCCGCCTTGGCACTTCGATGCCGTCCGCGGGAGGCGTCGATCTCGTGGATGGCCGACCGCGGAACAGGGAGGGACTGAGATGACGGGGACGACTGTCGACGTAGCCGCCGCGCGCCAGCGGGCGGTGGCGGATTGCATCGCCGACGTCAAGGCGATCGTGCGCGGGCAGGGCGTCGAGCGTCGTGCGCTGGAGCAGGTCAAGGGCCGGCTGCTCGAGCTCGCGGCCAGGCGTGACCTGTTTTCGTTCGCCGCGTTTCCGCTCCTGCACGAGCGCAGCACGCTGCATCTGTTGTCCGAGGACGCCGATCGCAGCTTTGCCCTCTATGCGGTCGCGGCCCAGAGCGCCAGCCGGACGCCGCCCCACGACCACACCACCTGGGCAGTGGTCGTAGGCGTCGAGGGCGAGGAGCTGAACAAGCACTACCGGCGCCTCGACGACGGCTCCACGGCCGGCGCGGCGCGGCTCGAGGAAACCGGTGCGACCCTGGTCAAGGAGGGCACGGGCGTCGCTCTGATGCCCGACGACATCCACAGCATCGAGCGCGGCAGTGACGCGCCAATGCTGCATTTCCACCTCTACGGCCGCAGTCTCGAGCATCTGCCGGCGCGCCGGCAGTTCGACATGGCCGCCGGCACCTACGCGGTCTACCCGGCCAGCCCCAACATCGTGAAATGACCGGCTGAGAGGGCTCGCTGACATGGCTCCGACGATCGCGCCCGCGGCGCTGCACGAGAGGCTCCGGGCGAACCAGGGCGAGCTCGCGCTGCTCGACGTCCGGCCGCCGGGCGCGTTCGCGCGCGGCCATATCCTGCTGGCGAGCAACGCGCCCGAGGACCGCCTGGAGATCGACGTGCCGCGACTCGTGCCACGGCGGGCGGCGCCGGTCGTCCTCTGCGACGACGGCAAGGGTGCCGCGGCGCGCACCGCGGCGACCCTTGAGCGTTTCGGCTACGCCGATCTCGCCGTGCTCGAGGGCGGGGTTCAGGGCTGGCAGGCGGCGGGCTACGCCCTGTTCGAGGGCGTCTACGTCCCGAGCAAGGCGTTCGGCGAGCTGGTCGAGGCGGCCTGCGGCACCCCCCACATCAGCGCCGACGAGCTCGCGCGTCTGCGGGCCGCCGGCGCCGACCTCGTGATCCTCGACAGCCGGCCGTTCGACGAATACCGGCACATGAACATCCCGGGCGGGATCGACGTGCCCGGCGCCGAGCTGGTCCACCGCATCCACGACCTCGCCCCCGACCCGAGAACGCTGGTGGTGGTCAACTGCGCCGGCCGCACCCGCAGCATCATCGGCGCCCAGTCGCTGATCAACGCGGGCGTCGCCAACAAGGTGGTGGCGCTCGAGAACGGCACTATGGGCTGGACGCTCGCCGGCCATCAGCTCGAGCACGGCCAGGCGCGCCTGCCGCCGCCGCAAAGCGCGGCCAACCGGGCCTGGGCACAGCAGGCGGCCGAGCGGGTCAGGGCGCGCTTCGGCGTGCCCCTGATCGACCACGCGACGCTCGCCCGCTGGCGCGCCGAAGCCCCGGCGCGCACACTCTACCTCTGCGACGTGCGCTCGCCCGAGGAATATGCCGCCGGCCACCTGCCGGGCGCGCTGTGCACGCCGGGCGGCCAGCTGGTCCAGGCGACCGACAGCTGGCTCGGGACCCATGGTGCCCGGGTCGTGCTGGTCGACGACGACGGCGTGCGCGCGACCATGACCGCGTCCTGGCTGCTCCAGATCGGACGCTGGGCGGTGCACGTCCTGGCGGGCGGGCTCGGCGGCGAGCTGGAGACCGGCCCGGAACGGACCGAGGTCCTCGGTCTCGAGGAGACCCCGGCCGATCTGATGCTCGACGCCGCGACGCTCGCTGGCCTTGTGCCCGGCCGCGACGTCCAGGTCCTCGACCTCGCCGACAGCCGCAGCTTCCGCGCCGGGCATGTGCCGGGGGCCAGGCGCGTGCGCCGCGCGCAGCTCGGGGCGGACCTCGCGCGCGTGCCGCCGGCGCCCGCCTTTGTCCTGACCTCGGAGGACGGCATCCTCGCGCGCCTCACGCTCGCTGAAGCCGCGCGTCTGCTGGCCGGCCGGGTGCGGGTGCTGGCCGGCGGCACCGCGGCCTGGCGGGCGGGCGGCCGGCCGCTCGAGCCGGGCGCCTGGGACCGGACCGACGATGAGGATGCCTGGCTCCGCCCCTACGATCGCCCGCCCGAGCAGGTCGAGCAGGCGATGCGCGACTACCTCCGCTGGGAAACTGCGCTGGTGCCGGCGGTCGAGCGCGACGGTACGCTGCGGTTCAAGGCCCAGCCCGACCTCCGGTAGCGCGGTCGATGTTGCATTGGTTGCGCGGGCTGGCCGGGCGCATCGGCGCGCGCACGCTTGGAAGCCAAGGGCAGGAGACCATGGCGGAGGACTTCAGGGCGGTCGGCGGCTGCCGGTGCGATGCGGAGCCGGTCCGCTACCAGTATACCTTGCGCCCGCTCGAGACCCATTTCTGTTGCTGCACCGACTGCACCGCCATCTGCGGCGGCGCGCTCGCCCTGATCGCGGTCGTCGAGCGCCATGTCTTCAAGATCACAGGCGGCGAGAGCAAGATCAGGACCTTCGACACCAAGCCCACCTGCCATCGCCGCTTCTGCAGCGCCTGCGGCTGTCACATGTTCCTCGAGGTCGACGCGTTTCCGGACTTCGTGCTGGTGCATGCCCCGACCGTGGATCGCGAGTCGGACGTCGGCACGCCGCCGGACCGCTGGGTGTTCACCCGCTCCCGCCACCCGCTGCTGGTCATCCCGGACGATGGCCTGCCGCGCCATCCGGGCTGGGCCGACTCGCCCAACTCCGGCTGAGCGCCGCCCTGAGCGCGCGAGCGGCCGGCTATTCGGCCGCCGCAGCGATCGGGATTGCGGTCGGCGGCGCCGCGGCCGGTCTGAGGTTGGCCAGGAACTGCTCGGCGCAGCGCTGCCAGGAGAAGCCGGTCGCATAGGCGCGACAGCGCTCCTTCGGGATCTGCAGCGCCCGCTCGACCGCGCGACCGAGATCCGGATCGAGCACGCCGCAACCCGAGCTCCCGATCACGTCCAGGGGGCCGGGCACCGGGTAGGCGGCGACCGGCACGCCGGAGGCCAGCGCCTCCAGCAGCACGAGGCCGAAGGTGTCGGTCTGGCTCGGGAACACGAACACGTCGCCCGCGACATAGTGGCGCGCGAGCTCGACGCCGAACCTCGCGCCGGCGAAGTGGACGTCCGGATAGCGTGCGCGCAATCGGGCGAGCTGGGGCCCGTCGCCGACCACGAGCTTGCTGCCGCGCGCGATCGGCAGGGCCAGGAACGCCTCGAGGTTCTTCTCGACCGCGAGCCGGCCGACGTAGAGGTGGACCGGCCGCGGCAGGACCAGGGCCGGCGGATGGTCGGGCCGGAACAGCTCGACATCGACGCCGCGCGACCAGTCCCTGACGTTGGTGAAGCCTGCCGCCTCGAGCTCGCGCCGGACCGTCGGGGTCGCCACCATCACGCCCTCCGACGGCCGGTGGAACCGGCGCATCCAGGCGTAGCCGAGCCTGAGCGGCACCGGCCAGCGGGCGCTGACGTATTCCGGAAAGCGGGTGTGGTAGGAGGTCGTGAACGGCAGGCCGCGGCGCACGCACTGCCGGCGCGCCGCCATCCCGAGCGGGCCCTCGGTCGCGATGTGGATGCAGTCGGCGCGGGCGCTCAGCAGCCGCGCCGCGATCTGGCGGCCCGGGTACACCGCCAGGCGGATCTCGGGGTAGCTCGGACAGGGCAGGGTCCGGAACTGATCCGGCGAGATCACCTCGACCTCGTGGCCGAGCGCCACGCACTCCTGCTGCACCCGCTGCAGGGTCCGGACCACGCCATTGACCTGTGGCGACCAGGCGTCGGTCACCAGAAGGATGCGCATCAGGCGGCGATCGCCGCCTTGCCGGCCGCCCGCGGCGCCACCCGCCGCTTGATCGTGAGCGGGTCGAACTGGCGCCGCTCCGCCCAGTGCACCAGCTCCATGCGGCCGTCCATGTGCTCGACCAGGGCCGAGCAGCTCTCGACCCAGTCGCCGTCGTTGAAGTACTGGACGCCCTCGATGGTCCGGATCTCCGGCTTGTGGACGTGGCCGCAGACCACGCCCGCGACCGCCCGCCGGCGCGCCTCGGCGGCGAGCGAGTGCTCATAGCGCTCGACGAAGTTGACGGCGGCCTTGACCTTGGCCTTGAGGAACGCCGACAGCGGCCAGTAGCCGAGGCCGAGCCAGCGGCGCAGCAGATTGAAGCCGGTGTTGACCTGGAGGGCGGCGTCGTAGGCGATCGAGCCGAGCCGCGCCAGCCACTGCATGTCGGTGCAGACGCCATCGAAGGCGTCGCCGTGGATCACCAGCAGGCGCCGGCCGTCGGCGGTCTGGTGGATGACGTCGTGCAGGACCCGGACGCCCGCGAAGCCGCGGCCGATCCGCTTGCGCAGCGCCTCGTCGTGGTTGCCGGGCAGATAGACGACCCGGGTACCGCGCCGCGAGCGCGCCAGCAGCGCCCGCAGGATCTGGCCGTGCCGCTCGGGCCAGAACCATTTCTTCTTGAGGCGCCAGCCGTCGACCACGTCGCCGATCAGATACAGATACTCGGACTCGACATGCTGCAAGAAATCCAGCAGACAGTCCGCCTTGCAGCCGGGCGTCCCAAGATGTAAGTCGGAGATGAAGACGGTCCGATACCGCTGGGTGTGCGGTCGCGCGCCGGCCGGTCGCGGAGACGAGCTGCTGAGCATCAATGCTCACTCACATCTGACCACTGTTGAAGCGCCAGGGCGAAGTACCCACAAAATCGTGACGGTCCTATGACAGCCAATCCGTTTTGCTGCCCCAGCAGAGATGCTTACGTTCCATTAATAGAATCGGGCGAGCTTGGGGCTGGTGGTGGCCGACCGGTGGCCGCATGCGCGGATCGGGCGAGGGTCTCTGGCGGTATGGGCGCGTGACCGAGCGACCGCCGGCCCGGCGACTGCTGATCATCTTCAATCCGGCATCCGGCTGGCGGCGCCGGCGGCGTTTCGAGGCCGTGCTGGCCCGGCTCCGGCAACGGGGTTGCCTCGCGCACGTGCAGGAGACCACCTCGCGGGGCGATGCCGAACGCTGGGCGGCCGCCGCCGACCCGGGCCGCTACGACGCGCTGGTGGTCGCCGGCGGCGACGGCACCATCAACGAGGCGATCAACGGCCTCGCAGGCTCCAGGCTGCCGCTCGCGGTGCTGCCGCTCGGCACCGCCAATGTGCTCGCGGCCGAGCTCGGCCTCCGCGCCGGTGCCGACGCCATCGCGCGGACCATCGCCGAAGGCGTGGCGCGGCCGGTCACGGTCGGGATCGCCAACGGCCGCCACTTCATGCTCATGGCCGGCGTCGGCTTCGATGCCCAGGTGGTCGCGACCGTCAACCTCGGGATCAAGCGCTGGCTCGGCAAGGCGGCTTACCTGCTCGCGATCCTCGGCCAGCTCAAGGCCCACCGCTTTCCGAGCTATGGGGTGACCCTGGACGGCGTCGCCCATGAGGCCGCCTCGGTGCTGGTCGCCAACGGTCACTTCTATGGCGGCCGCTTCGTCGTGGCGCCGGCCGCCAACCTGCACAGCCCGACCTTCGAAGTCGGCCTGTTCGAGCGCTCCGGGCGCCTTGCGGCGATCGGCTACGCGCTCGCGCTCGCCCTGGGTTTTCTGCCGCGCCTCAGGAGCTATCGGATCCTGCAGGCGAGGCAGGTCGAGATCGAGGGCCCAGACGGCGAACCGGTTCAGGCCGACGGCGACATCATCGCCCGCCTGCCGGTCCGGATCGAGGCGCTGCCGGCGACGCTCGAGCTGATCTTTCCGCTGGCAGCCGCGCGCCGCGAGCCGCTCGCCGCCGGCGGCCGCCGGCCAGCGCCCACCTGCTCGGGCCAGGCGCTCGCCGAGCGGTCTTCTCGGCGCCCGCCAACTCTGGCAGGAACAACGACGAAGAGCGATTGACGACATCCGCCCGAGGCCCGTCGCCATGTCCAAGCCCCGAGCTACGCCCGCCGCCCTCAGTTGTCAGATCTGCGGCCGGTCGAAGCCCCGGTCAGCCCTGCTGCCCGCGGCGCTCCTGCGACCCTCGCTGGTCGAGCAGATCGTGCGCGCCTGCCCGACCTGGTCCGCGGCCGGCTACATCTGTGTCGACGACCTGAACCGGTTCCGCAGCGCCTACGTCCAGTCTTTGCTCCAGGATGAGAGGGGCGAGCTCAGCTCGCTCGATCGCTCGGTGCTCGAGAGCCTGGCGCGCCACGAGACCCTGGCCCAGGACGTCGAGGCCGAGTTCCAGAACAAGTTTTCGTTCGGCGAGCGCCTGGCCGACCAGATCGCCGACTTCGGCGGCAGCTGGACCTTCATCCTGCTGTTCGGGGCGGTGATCCTGGTCTGGGTGCTGATCAACACCGTCTTCCTGCTCGCGCGCCCCTTCGATCCCTACCCGTTCATCCTGCTCAACCTGTTCCTGTCCTGCCTCGCCGCGCTCCAGGCGCCGATCATCATGATGAGTCAGAACCGCCAGGAGGCCCGTGACCGGCTGCGCTCGGAGAACGACTACCGGGTCAACCTCAAGGCCGAGCTCGAGATCCGCCAGCTGCACGAGAAGCTCGACCACCTGCTCCAGCACCAGTGGGAGCGGCTGATGGAGATCCAGCAGATCCAGATCGAGCTGATGAACGAGATCGCCCCCGGCCGGCGTGGCGGCGGCTGACGCTCACGCCGGTCGATCCCACGCGGGGACGAACGGCGCGCCGAGGCGGCGGCGTGCACCTCCGCGGGCGGCCGGCTGCCGGCGCCGGGCCCATCTCCGGGTCGGCCTGGCGCGTCCGGTGATCGGAGGGCGCCGGCCGTGGTGCTCGCGGTGAGCGGCCACGACCGGCCCCCTGCGCAGGGCGGCTGGCTCGACTTCCGTCGCCGCGTCGTGCTCTACATCAACTTCTTGAGCATCGCCTCGACCTCGCCGGCGTCCTTCTGCGCGGCCGCGAGCTCGGTCGCCTTGAGCCCGGCCCGGGCCTTGTCGAGGGGCGCCTGGAGGGCCTTCTTCTGGGCGGCGTCGCCGTCCGGGATGGCGCCCTTGCCGAGGTCCTTGCACGGGTTGAGCGCCTTGGCATCGAAGGTCTTGCCGCCCGGCCCGACCAGACAGTTGATCGTGTGGTGCAGATGGGTGTGGACCATCTTGAGCTCGGTCGAGGCCTGGGCATAGCCGGCGTGCTGCGCGGCGGTCGCGATCTCCTGTTTCACGTCCGCCGCCGCGACCGGGTTGGCGACCAGGAACGAGACGCCAATCGCGGCGGCGCCGAGGCCCGCCCACATCGAGAGACTGCGCTTGCTCATCGTCCTGCCTCCTTGGGGCATCTATGAACGTAACTACCGAGGTGAATAGTTATAGCGACGTGTCCCGCGCGCCAGGGTTTGGCACACCGGCACTGCCCCGGTTGCCAAAGAACGCGCCCCGCTGTGTCTTTCCGGGGGCATCGCCACCGCGGAGCGTGACGCCGCTCGCCGTGAGATGCACGGCGGTCGTGCCGTGAGCCATGGTTGAGGGCGGCGGGGACCAAACCGACGGGGCGCGGCGGCCGCGCGCCCGGCCACGGCGGCGCCGCGGTCGGAGGACGGCAGGTCTGCGGCGAAGCCCGGCCTGGTGCTGTTCGAGCCAGGCAATCGAGCCTCGGCCAGGTGATGCGACAGATTCGTGCCCTCGATGGCACAGACCGTCCGCGAACTTATGGTTGAGGACGGTGGAGATTCCCGAAGAACTCCATCCGGATGATCGTGGGGCCACGCTCTGCTGATCCTGGCCAAATTGGCATCTATCTGAGGCGGCGTCGTTTTCCGGCGCGTCCGCGATGCCTTTCTCCAGCGGCTCCAGCCGATGGAGCTCCAGCGCGCGGTCGTGCCGATCAACCTAATTTTGACTTTCCGTCATGCCACTGTCCAGAGTATTCGAGGACACACTTGTGGTGCCTGCAGGCATCACTTGTGTGACTCAGGCGTGTCACCATATAGTCACAAGGAACCAAGTCGAAGTCCATTCCGCGCGGATTGCACTGATTTCACCAAACTTGAGCGGATTCCTGGCGACCAGTTTAAGGGAATGTGGGCACGAACGGTGGACAATTCTCGGCCTGGACTTGTATGATCAAGGTAGAGACGAGCAGGGGTGGGATGCCAGCGGGGTTGATCCGAGCCTCAATGTTGATCCGCCTGGAGGCTGCCGCACGCACCGACCGGTCGCCGTGGCAGCCGGGCTGCCGCGGCGGAGCCCGCGGCTCCCTCTCGCGCTCGAGTGTCCTGGATGCCCTCGCGATGCGCCCGACCGGGCGTGGAACCGTTGCTTGGGGCCGCGCCGGTCGCCACATGACCCCCGCGTCTGAGCGAAGAGCGATGGGTCACGGTCGGAGTCACGCAGGAGCGGCTGGTCGCAGTGATATGGACGGCCCGTGCAGACGGCGTCCACGTCATCTCGATGAGAGGAGCGAGGCGTGAAGAGAGACGGCGATATCGTGAGCTACACGGCCGAGGAGCTGCGGGCCATGATTGAGCGCGGCGAGGGCCGGACCGACTGGGCGCGCCTCGACGCCATGAGCGAAGAGAAGTTGGAGGCGGCGATTGCGAGCGATCCCGACTGGGCCGACATTCCGCGCGACTGGAGCCAGCACGCGCGGCCCCACTTCCCCACGGATATGAAGCGGCACATCAGGTTGCCCGTGGATCCCGACATCCTGGACTGGTTCAAGCGCCAGGGCCCCCACTACCAGGCGCGCATGAATGCGGCGCTCCGGGCTTTCGTCGAGGCACATCGCCAGCACGGGAAATGACAGGTGCGCCAGCATACCTTGACGTGAAATGAGCAGTTGTGCACTCGGCGCAACCAACCAGAAATCACATCTCTGTTTGGTTCCAACCGTCGTGCAGTTCCACTCCGCAAGCCCGGAGCAACGATAACGCAAGCGGATTGAGACGAAAGCTCTCGACTTCGCTGATCTTTAAGGTCAACGGCTGTTTCGCGGGATTCCCTGGAATCCCCAAGGAGAAACCTCCACCCCTTGCGTCCACATAACTTAGGCAACCTAGCCGGGCGAGGTTGTCAAGGGACAGCCTCACATCGCTCTCGGAGTGCGCTGTACCCGCTGCCTGTTGCAAGAGTTCAGAAAGATTAGCAAGTTCGACGGTTTCTTCTTGTCGAAACCTACTCACGAGGAGGCGTAGCACGGGAGCGTCCACCGGGTCCATAGAACGCAATATCGAAATAAAAATCTTCCTCGTCTTGTGTCGGGAGGTCGGGTCCATCGCAGTGGTCAGAAGCCCTGCCCAAAGGTCTTGGATTTCGTCGTCGCTCTCATCTGCAGCTGCTTCGAGCACAGCTAAGGTCAAATCCTCCGGTACGTGACGCAACGATGGTTCTTTCTTTTGTGACATTCTGCCCATCAGTTTTTTGGCGAAGCTTAGCAGGTTTCTCTCCCGCAGCTGTTGCCTCAGCGCAAAGAGACCTTTTAGGAGTCGCTGCACATCGCCTGGGGCATCACTAATCTTTCGGAGAGCGTCGAGCGCGCTGATGAGCCAGTTCCCAGTTTCGTCAGGTTCGTCGGCCATCCTATAGACCTCCCGAACGCATCAGCCCCAGGGGCCGCGGCTCTGACCCGGTGCGGCCGCCACGCCCGCCATTTCGCGCAGGCGGCGGATGCGGTCCTCGGTCGAGGGATGGGTGCGGAAGAGGTTGTCGACCCCGCCCATGTGCAGGGGATTGACGATGAACAGATGGGCGGAGGCCGGGTGGCGCTCGGCGGCCTCGTTGACCGTGCCCTGGGCCAGCCGCTCGATCTTCTGCAGCGCGCGGGCGAGCCAGAGCGGGTGGCCGGAGAACTCGGCGCCGGCGCGGTCGGCCGCGTACTCGCGCGAGCGCGAGATCGCCATCTGGACCAGCATGGCGGCGAGCGGGGCGAGGATCATCACGAGCAGCGTGCCGACGATCCCGAGCGGGTTGTTGCGCTGATCGCGGCCCATGCCGAAGAAGAACGCGAACTGCGAGAGAAAGCCGATCGCGCCGGCGAGCGTCGCGGTGATCGTCATGGTCAGCGTGTCGCGGTGCTTGATGTGGCCGAGCTCGTGCGCGAGCACGCCCGCCAGCTCCTCGGAATCGCATGCCTGGAGCAGGCCGCGGGTGACCGCGACCGCGGCATGCTCCGGGTCGCGTCCGGTCGCGAACGCGTTCGGCTGACTGGTCTCGATCAGGTAGACCTTGGGCATCGGCAGCCCGGCGCGGCGGGCCAGCTGCTCGACCAGGCCGAACAGGTCGGGCGCGCTGTCCCGCGACACCGGCCGCGCATCGTGCATGCGCAGCACCATCTGATCGGAGTTCCAGTACGCCCAGCCGTTCATGGCGAGCGCGACCAGGAAGGCGATCAGCGCCCCGCCCTCGCCGGCCAGGAGATAGCCGATCGCGAGGAACAGGCCGGTCATGGCGGCGAGCAGCAGCGCCGTGCGTGCGAAATTCATGGCTCGACCCCGCATCTCGAAGGCAGAGCTTAGGTAGGCGGCGCCTGTACGCGGTCAAGCTCGCAGGCCCCCGGCACCGGCGCTCCCCGCTGCCAGGGGAGACTACGGGCGCAATCCCGGCGGTGTTCGTTGCCGGTCCGAGCGCCAAGCTCGACGCCCTGTCGCGGCCCAGCCGACGGCGGATCGCCGAAGCACGCCATGATCCGACTCGTCGACTGACGGGCAGGGGCGGCCAGCCGACGGCGGATCACGCCGCCCGGGGCACGGCCACGATCCGACTCGTCGACTGACGGGCAGGGCGGCCAGCCGACGGCGGATCACGCCGCCCGGGCATGCCACGATCCGACTCGTCGGCTGCTGGGCAGGGCGGCTGAGCCGCCGGCAGATTGCGCCGCCCGGGCACGCACTGATCCGGCTCATCGACTGGCGGGCAGGGGCGGCGGAGCCGACGGCAGATCGCGCCCGCCCGAGCGCACATTGATGCCACTCATCGACGGGCGGGCGAGCAAACACCCCTCGCGTGGCGGACGAGAGGGCGTCCAGCATCACTGCACTGCCCCAAACGGTGCCGCGGCGCGGATCCAAATGATCAGCCCCACGAAACACGATCCCCGGGCCGCTAACGTTTCGTTAACGATTGGCCGCAAGATGCCAGCCTTCGATCGTCCATGCGACCGTGGGACTCCATGCCCCGCCGATTGAATTCGCGGGAAGGAATCCCAGGATCGCATGGACCATCGATGGGCTTTAGCGATCCATGGTTGCCGAACAGTTAAAGCGACCCCCCCTACCGGCAATGTGCAGAATGCAGCGATCTGCCACCGCGATGGCCGTCGAGAAATCGGGACAGGCGCCAGATTGGAGAGCTGATGGCGAGGGTCGTTCCAGGAGATTCTCAGATCCGCCGGGAGCTTTCAGATCCGCCAAGAGCTTTCAGAATCCGCCAAGAGCTTTCAGAAGCCGCCGGGAGGTTTTGATCCGCCGGGAGCTTCCGGTCGCTCGCCGGCAGCCGATCCGGGAGCGTGCCGAGGCTCGTGGGCCGCGTTCGATCGGGCTCGCCCCGGGCCGGATCGGCGCCTGGTCACGCGGCGGTGTTTGACGAGGTCGCGCCGGAGGGGCTAGGCTCGCGCCAACCGCCCGACCGGAGGTGGCGCGGCTCGAACCTCCCGAAGGAGGCGGCCGGTGAGCGTCAGGGAGACCATGAGGTGAGCAGCCCGTACGAGAGCGCCGCCATCGAGGACAAGACCGACTACGTCTCGATCACCGACGAAGAAGCGCTCGAGATGCACCGCAGCGGCCGGCCCGGCAAGATCGAGATCACGCCGACCAAGCCGCTGACCACCCAGCGCGACCTGTCGCTCGCCTATTCGCCGGGGGTGGCCGCCCCCTGCCTGGCGATCAAGGCCGACCCGGCCAAGGTCTACGACTACACCGCCAAGGGCAACCTGGTGGCGGTGATCTCGAACGGCACGGCGGTGCTCGGCCTCGGCAACCTCGGCGCGCTCGGCGCCAAGCCGGTGATGGAGGGCAAGTCGGTCCTGTTCAAGCGGTTCGCCGACATCGACGCGATCGACCTCGAGGTCGACACCGAGGACGTCGATGAGTTCGTCAATTGCGTGCGCCTGCTGGCGCCGACCTTCGGCGGCATCAACCTCGAGGACATCAAGGCGCCAGGCTGCTTCATCATCGAGCAGCGCCTGCGCGAGGCGATGGACATCCCCGTCTTCCACGACGACCAGCACGGCACCGCGATCATCGCGGCCGCGGGGCTGATCAACGCGCTCGACGTCACCGGCCGCTCGCTGCGCGACGTCAAGCTGGTGGTCAACGGCGCCGGCGCCGCCGCGATCGCCTGCATCGAGCTCCTGAAGGCCATGGGCCTGCCGCACGACCACGCGATCCTCTGCGATACCCAGGGCGTCGTCTGGCGCGGCCGCGCGGCCGGCATGAACCAGTGGAAGTCCGGGCACGCGGTCGACACCGATGCCCGCACCCTCGCCGAGGCGCTGGTCGGCGCCGACGTGTTCTTCGGCCTCTCGGCCAAGGGTGCGCTCAGCCCCGAGATGACCAAGGGCATGGCCAAGCAGCCGATCGTGTTCGCGATGGCCAACCCCGACCCGGAGATCATGCCCGAGGCGCTTAAGGAGGTCCGCCCGGACGCAATCATCGCCACCGGCCGCTCCGACTATTCGAACCAGGTCAACAACGTCCTGGGTTTTCCATACATCTTCCGGGGTGCCCTGGACGTGCGCGCGACCACGATCAACGACGCGATGAAGATCGCCGCCGCCTATGCGATCGCAGCTCTCGCCCGCGAGGACGTGCCGGACGAGGTCAGCGCCGCCTATCGCGGCCGCCGGCTGCGCTACGGCCCCAACTACCTGATCCCGACGCCGTTCGACCCGCGCCTGATCGTGGCCGTGCCCTCGGCGGTCGCCCAGGCCGCGATGAGCAGTGCTGTCGCCCGCGTGCCGATCGGCGACCGCGAGCAGTACTGCGACCGGCTGCGCGCCCGTCTCGACCCCACGGCCAGCCGCATGCAGCTGATCATCGACCGGGTGCGCGCCCATCCCAAGCGCGTGGTGTTCGCCGAGGGCGAGGAGGAGAAGACCATCCGCGCCGCCCTCGCCTGGCACAACGCCGGCCTCGGCACCCCGGTTCTGATCGGCCGCGAGGAGCGGATCCACGAGACCGCCCACAACATCGGCCTCAACCTTCCGGAGGGCTGCCTGGAGATCCACAACGCCAGGCTCTCGACCAAGAACCGCGCCTACGCCGAGCTCCTCTACGCGCGCAGCCAGCGCAGCGGCCTCCTGTTCCGCGACTGTCAGCGTCTGGTCAACCAGGACCGCAACGTGTTCGGCGCCTGCATGGTCGCCGAGGGTGACGCGGATGCCATGGTCACCGGCCTGACCCGCAACTACATCAGTGTGTTGCGGGACATCCGCCGGGTGATCGACCCCAAGCCCGGCGAGCGCCTGCTCGGCTTTACCATGATGGTGGCGCGCGGCCGCACCGTGTTCATCGCGGATACCACCGTGCATGAGCTGCCCACACCGTCCGAGCTCGCCGACATCGCGATCCAGACCGCGCACGCCGCCCGCCGCATGGGCTTCACGCCGCGGGTCGCCCTCCTTTCGTTCTCGACCTTCGGCAGCCGCCGGATCGAGAAAGCGCTGCGCGTCCAGGAGGCGGTCGAGGAGCTCGACCGGCGCCAGGTCGATTTCGAGTACGACGGCGAGATGTCGGCCGACGTCGCCCTCGACCCCGAGCTGCTCGCCCTCTATCCCTTCTGCCGCTTGTCCGAGCCCGCGAACGTCCTGATCATGCCGGCGCTGCACACCGCCAGCATCAGCTCGCGTCTGCTCAAGCAGCTGGGCGGCGGCATGGTGATCGGCCCGCTCCTGCTCGGCCTCTCTAGGCCGGTCCAGATCCTGTCGATGAACGCCTCGGTCTCCGAGATGATCAACCTCGCAGCGTTGGCGGCCTACGACGCGATCCAGGACGAGCCGGAACGGATCGTCCAGGCGGCGGAGTAGCCCGCAGCGCGGGCAGGCCGGACGACCGCTGCGAGCTTGGCCGCGGCCCGGCGTCGGTCTCTGTGAGGCGCTTCACAGCGCGCCGAGGCGGGGCCGGCTAGGGTCGAAGGGTCACCACCGCCAGGCGGAGCCCGTCGATGCCGGTGCGCAGGGCCGATCGATGAGCGCGGCGCTCTCCCAGGGCGCATTCACGTTCATGCTGCTGGTCGCGGGCGGCATCACGCTGGCCCTCGGCGTCGTCCTGATCCGGTTCTATCGCCGCGCGGTCGATCGGGCGATGCGCGCGTCCGGCGGGCCGCCGGCCGAACCGCCACCCCTGGGACCGCGGGCGGCAGCGCCGCCGCCGCTCGAGCTCCAGATCGAGGAGTCATGCACCGCCGCCGGCATCCGCGCGGGCGCTTTGTCGTCGTCGGCGCGCCGCCGGTTCGCGGGTGCGGCCGCGGTCTACGCCGGCGCGGGCCTCGTGCACGCAGCGGTCGCGACCGTCCTTCTGTTCCTGTTCGCGGGCCTCGAGTTCTACCCCTGGCGCACCGGGATCGTGTTCTGGGCGCACGCCTGGCCCGTGGTCCTGGTCCTCAACCTCGCCTGGGGCCCGGATCGCCGCTGGCAGGTCGCGACCATCGCCCTCTATTTCCTGGTCCTCGCCCTGCTCGGCCTGGGCATCACATCCAGCGGCGTCCAGCCGCTCGCGGCCGGCGGCATCACCCTGCCGGCGCTCGTGCAGCCGCTCTTCCTCTGGCTGATCACGGCCGCGCCCGGGGTCTTCCTGCTGGTCTTTTTGAACCGCCGGATCCGGAGCATCGGCCCCCTGCTCCTGGTCATGATGCTGATCGCGGTCGCAGGCGCGCAAGCGGCCTATCTCGCGATGTATCTGGAGACCGTGCAGCGCCTCATGGTCGAGCTCTCGCTTGCGACCGGCATCGGCATCGCCGCGGTGTTCTTCGCCGTCCAGGCCGTGGGCTTCGTCCTCTTCCTGCTGCCCGGCTGGTGGGCTGCCGCCTGGCTGCGCCGGCGCTACGAGGCCAAGCGCATCAGCGATCAGATGATCACCTTCGATGCCGTCTGGCTGCTGATGAGCCTGATCGAGTGCAGCGCGCTCGCATCCGAGCGGGGCGCGCTCGGCTGGGCGGGCCTGCTCGCCTTCGCCGCCTACCGGCTGGTCGTCACCCTGGGCCTGAAGCCCCTGCATCGGGCCGCCCTCGCCCGACCGCCTGCGCGCCTGCTCCTGCTGCGCGTGTTCGGCGCGCAACGGCAGAGCGAGCGTCTGTTCGACCTGCTCGGCGCCCGCTGGCGCTACCGGGGCAGCCTGCAGCTGATCGCCGGCACCGACCTTGCCACCACCACCCTCGAGCCGCACGAATTCCTGGGTTTTCTGTCCGGCCGCCTGGCCCGCAACTTCATCCATGGGCCGGCCGACCTCGAGCGCCGCCTGGCCGAGCTCGACCAGGCACCCGATCCCGATGGCCGCTTCCGGGTCAACGAATTCTTCTGCGATGCCGGCAGCTGGCAACCGGCGGTCGCGCGCCTGATGGCTGCCTGCGACCTCGTGGTCATGGACCTGCGCGGCTTCTCGGACCAGAACCGGGGCTGCATCTTCGAGCTGCAGGCGTTGATCGACAGCGTCCCGATCGACCGGCTGATCCTCCTGATCGGCGGCCGCAGCGATTTCGACCCGCTGCGCCAGACCCTGCGCGGGCTCTGGCAACAGATGCGCGCCAGTTCGCCGAACGCGCGGCCCCAGGTGGCGAGGCTCCGGCTCCTGCCGGTCGAAGGCGATCCTGCCGCCGCCGTCCGCCGCCTGCTCGACCTCGGCGACCGGATCCTCGCGGCCGGCGCGAGCGCCGCTGCGACCATGCAGCCCGGCCCCCAGGGTGGCCTGGTCGGCCCGGCGGGCCTGATCCCGGCGGCGGGCGGAAGCCCGCATCCTATCCCGAACCATCAAGCACTGGCGACATCCTGGCCCCGCGACGCCGTTTCTGCGCGCGCTCGCCCGGCTGGCCTCGCGACCCGCACGCTGCGGAGATAAGGCTCATGATCTTGCCGGGGGTTCTTGGCTACTTGGCAGTCGGGCTGGTCCTCCTGACCTTCGGCATGCGGTCCATGGTGCCGATGCGCATGGTCGCGATCGGCAGCAATTTCGCCTTCATCGCCTATGGCCTGTCGCTGGGTCTGACCCCCGTCTGGGTGCTCCACGGGCTGCTTTTGCCCATGAACATCTACCGCCTGCGCGAATGCCAGCGGCGGGCGCGCCGCCGGCAGCGCGCGGCGCCGGTCGAGCCGTCCCTCGCGTGGCTCCAGCCGGTGATCGCCACGCGCCGGTTCGCCCGCGGCGACATCCTCTTCCACAAGGGCGATTTCGCGCACGATCTGTACTACGTCCTGCAGGGCCGGGTCCGTCTTCGGGACATCGACGGCAGGATCGGCCCAGGCGACCCGCTCGCCGCGCTCAGCCTGGCTGGACCGGGCCGCACGCGCATCGCGACCGCCGTGTGCGAGACCGACTGCGAGCTGCTGGTCGTCAGCGCCACCCCCCGCGACCGGCGCCCCGAGCCGCTGCGCCCGACACCCGGCGAGCGAAGCCTGGCCGGCCTTGCGAGCTGGTTCCACGTTGGCGAGTGGGCGCACCGCCGAACCGGTTGATGGCCGACGACCCGCTCGATGCCTTCGGCGAGCTGTCGCCAAGCCGACACGGTCGAACGGAAAGCGATGTGTCTCCGTGCCGGGTCAGTCTCGCAGGCGCCGGATGATCAGCCGGCCGGTCAGTGCCAGGAAGAGGATCGCGAGGATCACGAACAGGACCAGCATCAGGACGCCACCGAGGATGGCGCTGAAGGTCTTCCAGAAGCCGACCTGGGCGATCAGGATCACCAGGATGAGGAAGGCGAGGAGGGGCATCGCCGGCTCCTTCGAGCGGGGTCATCGTGCTTAGCACAGGGGTGGGGACGAAGGCACGCGGGTGCTCCGCGCAGGCTTTCAAAAGCGCGGCAGGTCGGGGAACGGCAGCTGGCCGCGGTGGATGTGCATGCGGCCGAGTTCGGCGCAGCGGTGGAGTTGGGGGAAGACTTTGCCCGGGTTGAGGATCTGGGACGGGTCGAAGGCGCATTTGACGCGCTGCTGCTGGTTGAGGTCATCCTCGTTGAACATCACCGGCATCAGGTCGCGTTTTTCGACACCGACCCCGTGCTCGCCCGTGAGCACGCCGCCGACCTCGACGCAAAGTTTCAAAATCTCGGCGCCGAATTCTTCGGTGCGCTCGAGTTCGCCCGGCTGGTTGGCGTCGTAGAGGATCAGGGGGTGCAGGTTGCCGTCGCCGGCGTGGAAGACGTTGGCGACCCGCAGGCCGTAGCGCTCCGACATCTCGCGCATGCGGTGGAGGACGTGGGGCAGCTGGCGGCGCGGGATGGTGCCGTCCATGCAGTAGTAGTCGGGCGAGATTTTGCCCACGGCGGGGAAGGCCGCCTTGCGGCCGGCCCAGAAGCGCTGGCGCTCGGCCTCGTCCTCGCTCGCCCGGACCGAGGCGGCGCCGCACTGGCGGGCGATCGCGCCGACCACGCCGATCAGATGCTCGACCTCGGCCGCGGGGCCGTCGAGCTCGCAGATCAGCAGGCCCTCGACGTCGAGCGGGTAGCCCGCGTGGCAGAAGTCCTCGGCGGCGTGGATCGCGGGCTTGTCCATCATCTCGAGCCCGCCCGGGATGATGCCGGCGCCGATGATCGCGGCGACGCAGTCGCCCGCCTGCTCGTTGGTCGGAAACCCGATCAGCAGCGCGCGCGCGGTCTCGGGCTTCTTCAGGATGCGGACGGTGACCTCGGTGACCACGCCGAGCAGCCCTTCCGAGCCGGTCATCAGGCCGAGCAGATCGTAGGCCTCGGCATCCAGATGCTTGCCGCCGAGGCGCAAAACGTCGCCGTTCGGCAGCACCAGCTCGAGGCCGAGCAGGTTGTTGGTGGTGAGGCCGTATTTCAGGCAGTGCACGCCGCCCGAGTTCTCGGCGACGTTGCCGCCGATGCTGCAGGCGATCTGCGAGGAGGGATCGGGGGCGTAGTAGAAGCCCGCGTGCTCGACCGCAGCCGTGATGCCGAGGTTGGTCACGCCCGGCTGGGCGACCACGCAGCGGTTCTCGAGGTCGACCTCGAGGATCCGATTGAACTTGCCCAGGCCCAGCACGATGCCGTCGGTCAGCGGCAACGCGCCGCCCGAGAGCGAGGTGCCGGCGCCGCGCGGCACGACCTTGATCTTTTCCCGCTCGCACAGGCGCAGGACGTCGGAAACCTGCTGCGTCGTCGCGGGCAGGACCACCGCCATCGGCAGGGCGCGATAGGCCGAGAGGCCGTCGCATTCATAGGCGCGAAGCTCGTCCGCGCCGGCGATCACGCCCTCGCCTGGCACGATCGCCCTGAGGTCGCTCACGATCGCGTCCCGCTTGGCGAGCGCGCCGGCATCGGGCTCTGGCATGCGCATGGCTGACGTCCCGTTGGCCGACCCCACGACCATCATGCAACCGGCGCCGGCCGCGGTCAAACCCGGCCCGGCGACGGGCACCCGTCACTCGGCCAGGTCGCAGAACGCGGTCAGATGGTCGAGAGTCGCAGACGCAGCAGACCCAGATCGGAGGTCCGGGTTCCCGGCAGCGCCGGCCGGACCACCAGATAGACGGTCAGGCTGAGGCAGGCGCCGGGCGGGGTCGATACCGTTGGCAGGGGATGGCGGGTGACCCGACAGGCGGCGCCGCTGTTGGCTTGATGCGTGCACTGGGCGCAACCCGCAGCCGGAGCGTCGGCGAGCAGCAATCCGCCGTCCGCAGCTGCGATGGCCGGCCTCGCCATCTCCGACGGGCACAATGGCAACGCCACACCCGCCGCGATGACCAGGCAGACGAGAACGAACAGCCCGCGCCCAAGCATGGCCCCAACATAGCATCGTTCGGCCGAAATACCAGAGGCAGAGAGTCGCGGGCTCGACGCTTCTCGGCTCTCTCTTGGGACCGACTCAAGGTCGACTCTGCGGCTCAACCCACGCGAAAGCGCTCCCCGCGGGCGGGTCCTCGCAGGGTCAGGCGGCCGGATCTTTGCGCCAGGGATGCGCTCCAGGGCGCGCCGGCCGGGTCAGCCCTGGCGGACCTTGTAGCGCGGGTTGGTCTTGTTGATCACGTAGACGCGGCCCCTCCGGCGCACCAGACGGCAATCCTTGTGCCGGACCTTGACGGTACGGAGCGAGTTGCGAACCTTCATCTGCCTGGCTCCGCCTCTTTCTTGCGCCGGAAGCTCGAGAAGCGCCGGTTGAATTTGTCGACCTGGCCGCCGCGCTCGACCAGCCGCGAGCGGTCGCCGGTCCAGGCCGGATGGACCTTGGAATCGATCTCCAGCGTCAGCGTCGCGCCGGGCTCGCCGTAGGTCGAGCGGGTCTTGAAGGTCGATCCGTCGGTCATCACGACCGTGATCTCGTGGTAGTCCGGATGAATCTCCTTCTTCACCGCTTTCTCCCTGTGGCACCGGCGGCTATATAGCCGGGGCGGCCGGGCCGGGCAAGGGGTGCGCGGAGCCGACCGGAGAGCATTGGGGGAGATGGCATGGCACGCGCAGGAGGCGGCGCGGGTGGAGCGACCGGCAACCAGGGCCCCGCGCGCGCCGCGAGCCGGGATCTCCGCCAGCTGCGTCGCCTGGCGGGCTATCTCGCGCCGTATCGCGGCCGGGTCGCGGCGACGCTCGTGGCGCTCGCGTTCGCGGCCGCCGCCGTGCTGGTGTTCGGGGTCGGGCTTCGCTACCTGATCGATGGCGCCTTCGGGGCCGGTCGGCCGAGCGCGTTGGACCATGGCCTCAAGGCCTCGCTGATCGTGGTCGCGGTGCTGGCGGCCGCGACCTTTGCGCGCGCTTACCTGGTCGCCTGGCTCGGCGAGCGGCTGGTCGCCGATCTGCGCGCCGAGGTCTATGCCCACGTCACCGGTCTGGCGCCCGGCTTCTTCGAGCTGACCCGGACCGGGGAGATCCTGGCGCGGCTGACCAGCGACACCGCGGTCATCCAGTCGGTGATCAGCGCCAGCCTGTCGCAGGCGTTGCGCAACCTGTTGCTGCTGATCGGCGGCCTTGGCCTGCTGATCGTCACCAACCCCAAGCTCACCGGCCTGATCCTGGTGGTGGTGCCGCTGGTGGTGGTGCCGATCGTGGTGATCGGCCGGCGCGTGCGCCGGCTCTCACGGCTCGCCCAGGACCGGATCGGCGCGCTCGGCGGCCAAGCCGAAGAGACCCTGAACGCGATCCGGACCGTCCAGGCGTTCGCCCAGGAAGCCCGCGAGCGGCGGCGGTTCCGGGACCTGGTCGAACAGGCGTTCGGCGCCGCGGTCGGGCACGCGCGGGCACGCGCCGGCCTCGCCGCCTGTGTGATCACGCTGGTGTTCGGCGCGATCGTGGTGGTGCTCTGGATCGGCGGCCGCGACGTGCTCGCGGGCCAGATCACCGGCGGCCAGCTCGCCGCCTTCGTGTTCTACGCCTCGGTGGTGGCGAGTGCCGCGGGCGCGCTCAGCGAGATCATGGGCGACCTGCAGCGTGCGGCGGGTGCCACCGAGCGCCTGTTCGAGCTGCTCGACACCAGGCCCGAGATCACGGCGCCGGCTGACGCCCGTGGCGCTGCCGAGCCCGGCCAGCGGCGCGCTCCGCTTCGAGCATCTGAGCTTTGCCTATCCCGGCCATCCGGAGCAGCCGGTGCTGCGCGACCTGGACGCCGCCGTGGCGCCCGGCGAGACGGTCGCCCTGGTGGGGCCCTCAGGCGCCGGCAAGACCAGCGTCTTCCAGCTGCTGATGCGCTTCTACGACCCGACCGCGGGGCGGGTCTGCTTCGATGGCATCGACCTGCGCACGCTCGACCCGGCGGCGCTGCGCGCCCGGATCGGCCTCGTGCCGCAGGAGCCGGTGATCTTCTCCGCCAACGCCCGGGACAACATCCGCTATGGCCGGCCCGAGGCCAGCGACGACGAGGTGCGCGCCGCGGCGCAGGCGGCGGCGGCGACCGAGTTCATCGAGCGCCTGCCCCAGGGTTTCGAGAGCTTCCTCGGCGAGAAGGGCGTGCGCCTGTCCGGCGGCCAGCGCCAGCGGATCGCGATCGCCCGGGCGATCCTGCGCGCGCCGGCACTGCTGCTGCTCGACGAGGCGACCAGCTCGCTCGACGCCGAGAGCGAGCGCCTGGTTCAGGAGGCGCTCGAGCGCCTGCGGCGCGGCCGGACCACCCTGATCATCGCCCATCGCCTGGCGACCGTGCTCAAGGCCGACCGCATCCTGGTGATGGACCGGGGCCGGCTGGTCGCGACCGGCACCCACCGCGAGCTGATCGAGCAGGACGGCCTCTACGCCCGCCTGGCCGAGCTCCAGTTCGACGTCGACGGCCGCCTCGCCGCGGCCGAGTGAGGAGCTCGCCAGTGACCGGCACGATTCCCATCATTGATGGGCACAATGATGCTCTGCTGGCGCTCGCGCGCGACCCCGAGCGCCCGAACAGTCTGCTCGAGCGTTCGGCGCGCGGCCATCTCGATCTCCCGCGCGCCCTGGAGGGCGGCTTCGCCGGCGGCTTCTTCGCGCTGTTCACGCCGTCGGGCCGATCGCAGGGTCCGCGCCGGCGCGAGGCCGGGGCCAGCTACGAGCTGGCGTTCCCGCCGACGCCGAGCGCGCTGCGCGCCCAGCGCTTCACGGGCGCGCTCGCCACCCGCCTGTTCCGGGACGAGCGCGCCTCGGGCGGCCGGCTCGAGGTCGTGCGCGACCTTGCCCAGCTGGAGAGCTGTCTCGAGCGGGGCGTGCTCGCGGTGATCTTCCACATCGAGGGCGCCGAGGCGATCGATCCGGACCTGGAGGCGCTCGAGATCCTCTATCAGACCGGCCTGCGCTCGCTCGGCCTGGTCTGGAGCCGGCCGAATGCCTTCGGCCATGGCGTGCCGTTCAAGTTCCCGAGCTCGCCCGACACCGGACCTGGCCTGACCGATGCCGGCAAGGCGCTGGTCCGGTGCTGCAACGAGCTCGGCGTCCTGATCGATCTGTCGCATCTGAACGAGCAGGGCTTCTGGGACGTGGCGCGGCTGTCGACGGCGCCCCTGGTCGCGACCCACTCCAACGCCCATGCGCTGTGCCCGAGCGCCCGTAACCTCACCGACCAGCAGCTGCACGCGATCCGCGATTCCGGCGGCATGGTCGGCGTCAACTTCGCGGTCAGCATGCTGCGCCCGGACGGCCGGCCCGACCCCGAGACGCCGCTGGAAGTGCTGGTCCGCCATTTCGACCACCTGATCGAGCAGCTCGGCGAGGACCAGGTCGGCTTCGGCTCGGACTTCGACGGCACGATCGTGCCGGCCGCGATCAAGGACGTGACCGGCCTGCCGCGCCTGCTCGAGGCGCTGCGGAGCGCGGGCTACGACCAGCCGCTGCTCGAGAAGCTGGCGTTCGCGAACTGGCTGCGGGTCCTCGCCCGCACCTGGACGGCGTGAGGCCTTCCAGGGCCGTGGTCAGCGAAAATCAAACTCGCCCTCGCGGGCGGTGAGCTCGATGTAGCTGGCCTTGCTGCCGGCGCCGCCCGGATCGTGATCGGGCCTGAGGCGCCGGTCGAGATACTCCTCCAACGCCCGATTGACGATCCAGTCGGGCGACCGCTGCAGGCTCCCGGCCAGGTTCTCGAGCGGCTGCTTGAGATCGACGGCCACTGCGACGGTCAGGATAGTGCGTTCGGTCATCAACAATCCTCCAACAACCATGCCCAAGTCCTGCACCGCGCTGGTTTGTTGTCATTGATCGGGGGCGCGTTTTCGCGCTCACCCCTCGTACCGGCGCGGCGCGGTTCGCACCGGTACGAGACATCCTTGCGATCCCTGAGATCACGGCCATCCCGGTTTCTCAGGGGCTGGTCAGCTTGATCTCGATCCGCCGGTTGCGGCGGTAGGCGATCTCGTCCCGCCGGTCGTCGAGCGGCTGGAATTCGGCGAACCCGGCGACCGCGATGCGCTCCGGCGGGATGCCCTGGCTGATCAGGAACTTGCCGACACTGATCGAGCGCGCGGTCGAGAGCTCCCAGTTCGACGGGAACTCGGGGGTGCTGATCGGCCGCCGGTCGGTGTAGCCGTTGATCTGGAGCACCCAGGGCAGATCGCTCGGAATCTCGGCCGAGATCTGGCGCAGACTGTCGGCGAGCTTGCGCAGGTCCTCCTGGCCGCTCGGCTCGATCGTAGCCGAGGCGCTCGGGAACAGGACCTCGGACTGGAACACGAAGCGATCGCCGACGATCCGGACGTCCGGCCGGTCACCCAGGAGCTGCCGCAGGCGGCCGAAAAACTCGGATCGGAACCGGCCCAGCTCCTCGACCTTGTTGGCGAGCGCCATGTTGAGCTTGCTGCCGAGGTCGGTGATCGTGACCTGCTGGTCCTCGACCTTCTGCTGCTGGACGTCGAGCGCCTGCTGGAGCGAGGCGAGCTGGACCCGGAGCGCGTTGATCTGGCGGTTCAGGACCTCGACCTGGGCCAGCGACTCGCGCGAGAGCGCCTGCTCGGTGGCGAGGGCTTCGTCCTTGCGGCCGGCCTGGCGCAAAAGATCCGCGAGCCGCGTGTCGCGCTTCTCGATTTCCTTTTGCGCCAGGGCCGTGTGCTCCTGCTCGCTCGCGAGCTTGGCCTGCAGCTCGGTCGCCTGATCGCGGGTCTGGCCGAGCTGGAGCAGGAGCTGCTCGCGCGCCTTCTTCAGGTCCTCGGCGGTCGCCTCGCTCGCGCTGCTCTTGCCGCGCTCCTCCTGGATGAGCGCGGACAGCTCGGCGAGACGCCGCTCGCGCTCGGCGGCATCGCCGCCGGCCGCCTGGAGCTGGGTCGTCAGCGCCGCGACCTGCTGCTCGCTGCTGGTCTTGTCCTGCTGCGCGCTGTTCAGCAGCGCCTGCACGCGGGCGACCTCGGCGCTCAGCGAGCCGCCTTCCTTGCGCGCGCTATCGAGCTGCTCGCTGAGGTTGGCGACCCGCTGCTCGGCCGCCGCCTTCTCGCCCTGCGCGGTCTGCAGCAGCTGGGTCAGGCGCGCGACCTGGCTCGCCAGGTCCTCGGTCTTCTGCCCGGACTCGGTGACCGTCTGTTCGAGCTTGCCGACCTGGGTCTCCAGCCCCTGGGTTCGGGCCTGGGCGGCCTCGAGCAGGTCGGCCAAGCGCGCGATCTCCTTGGCCGCATCGCCCTTCGCCTGCTCCGCCGCCTTGAGCAGGGCGGCGCTCTCCGCGACCTGCAGATCGAGGTCGTGGCGGGTCTTCTGGAGCGCCTCGAGGTCGCGTTTGAGCTGGATCAGCTGGGCCAGCTGAGCCTCGATCGTCGCCTTGTCGGTGGTGACGTTCTGCTGCGCCAGGCGCAGCTCCTCGGCGAGCTTGGAGCGCAGATCGGTCGCGCGCTCGAGGTCGGCCTGCAACTTCTGGCTCTTGTCGGCCTCGGTGCGCAGCTCGTTCAAGGTCTGGGTGAGCTTGGTCTTCTCGTCCTGGAGCAGGAACAGCTGGTCGCGGAACTGGTCGCGCTGGGCCGCCGCCTCGGCGAGCTGGCTCGCGGCATCGTCACGGTCGGCCTGCGCGCCCTGCAGGTCCGCGGACAGCTGGGCGACCGACAGGCGCAGCTCGGCGTTGGTCGACTGCTCGGCGTCGAGCTGCGCGGTCAGCTGGTTGATCGACGCCTCGAGACGCTTCAGCTTGGTGTCCTTGCCCTGGAGCATCTGGTTGAGGAAGAACTGGCTGAGCACGAACACCACGAGCAGGAAGGTGATCGCGAGCAGCAGCGTCGACAGGGCGTCGACGTAGCCCGGCCACTGGTCGATGTGGCGCAGCTCGCGGCGCGATCGGGCCATCGCGGACGCCTATCCCGAGAGCGCCCGCGGCTCGCCGGCAACCGCCGCGATGGTGCGCGCGACCATCTTGATTTCGCTGCGCAGCTCGTGGGTCATCTGGCTGCGGCCCTGCACGGTCTCGTCCAGGATCCGCGCCAGATACACGTCCATGTTGCGGATGTGATTGCGGGTCGCCTCGTCGAAGCCGCCGCCCTCGGACTCGGCCAGGCGGCCGAGCACCGGCCGGAGCTCCTCCTGGCTCGAGATCAGGCGCGCGAGCAGCGCCTGCTCGGTCGCGATCTGATCGCCGAGCGAGCTCAAACGCTCGGTGAGCGCGATCAGCCCGGCGTGCACGGTCGACTGGTTCTCTTCCGAGCGGGCCACGGTGCGCTGCAGGTTGTCGAGGTTTTCCGCGGTCTGCTCGAGCATCCCCTGAACGTAGGCCGGGATGCTGACGTCGCTGCCGCCGTGGCCGGGCTCGGCGCTGGTCAGCCGGGTCAGCCCGGACAGCCATTCCTCCATGTCGTTGTAGAAGCTGTTCTGGGCCTGGGTCGCCTGGAGGTCGAGGAAGCCCAGGATCAGCGAGCCCGCGAGGCCGAACAGCGAGGCGCTGAACGCCGTGCCCATGCCGGCCAACGGTGCTGCGAGCCCGGCCTTGAGCTCGTCGAACACCACCACCAGATCGCCCTCGCCGACCGACAGCCCGTTGATCACCTTGCTGACCGAGCCGATCGTCTCGGTCAGCCCCCAGAAGGTGCCGAGCAGGCCGAGGAAGATCAGAAGGCCGATCTGATAGCGCGAGATGTCGCGGGTCTCGTCGAGGCGGGCGCTGATGCTGTCGAGCAGATGGCGGACCGACATCGCCGGCAGCATCACCCGGCCGCGCCGTTCCTGTTCGCCGAGGGCGCTCGCGACCGGCGCCAGCAGCCGGGGTGCGGCCTGCAGGGAGAAGCCCGGATGGCTGGTGCGGAACGCCTCGATCCAGCGGATCTCGGGCTTGATGCCGAACGCGCGCCGGAAGATGTAGAAGATGCCGAGTGCCAGGATGCCAAGGATCAGCCCGTTGAGCCACGGATTGTACAGATAGATCCGCCAGATGGTCTGGGAGGCGAACGCGACCGCGCCGGCCGCCAGCACCAGGAAGACGATCATGCGGTTGATGTAACGCTGCGGACTGGTCATCGTCGGGCCTTCCCAACGCGGCTTCGACCGATCGATGCTGCCGTGGTTGCAACGCCGCCGCCGGCCGCGCGCGCGAGCGCTGAAGCGAGCCCCGCAGCCGCGCGCCGGTCACGGCGGCCTTGCCTGGAGACGCGCGTGAACACTACGCTATAACCCATTGAAACGCAAACTTAACATTACATGGACCCGGCGCCTGTCGAATTCGGCCATCCGGGCGGCTCTCGGGACCACCGGCACGGCCCATCAAACGGCCACCCGGAGCAGCTCCCCGAAGCGCTCGTACAGCGCGGGATTGCTGGCGATCAGGGTCCCCTGCCCGAGCAGGTCGGGGTCGCCGTCGAGCCGCCCGACCAGGCCGCCCGCCTCGCGTATCAGGACGATCCCGGCCGCCATGTCCCAGGGCTTGAGCCCATACTCCCAAAAGCCGTCGAAGCGGCCGGCGGCGACGTAGGCGAGATCGAGCGACGCGGTGCCGAGGCGGCGGATGCCCGCGACCTGATCGGAGACCCGCTCGAGCTGGGCCGCGAAGCCCTGGGCGCGCCCGGGCCAGTCGAGGACCGGAATGCCGGTACCGATCAGGCAGGCGCCGAGCTCGCTGCGGCGCGAGACCCGCAGCCGGCGATCGTTCAGAAAAGCGCCAGCCCCTTTCTCGGCAGCGAACATCTCGTCCTTGATCGGATCGTACACCACGCCCGCGACCAGCTCGCCCTGGCGCTCGAGCGCGATCGAGATCGCGAAGTGGGGCACCGCGTGCAGGAAGTTGGTGGTGCCATCCAGCGGGTCGACGATCCAGCGGTGGTCGGCATCGCTGGCGCCGATCGCACCGCTCTCCTCGAGCAGGAAGGCAAAGCTCGGGCGGGCGCGGGCGAGCTCCTGGCGGAGGATCTGCTCGGCCCGCCGGTCGGCGGCGCTGACGTAGTCGCCAGGCCCCTTGATCGAGACCTGCAGATGCTCGACCTCGCCGAAGTCGCGCACCAGATGGCGCGCGGCCTTGTGGGCCGCCTGCGCCATGACGTTGATGGTGGCCGAGCGCGGCGCCACGGCTAGTCCTTGGCCCGCTCGACGTAGCTCGCTTCGGCGATGTTGACGACCACGCGCGTGCCGGCCTCGATGTGCGGCGGCACCATGACCCGGACGCCGTTCGAGAGCATCGCCGGCTTGTAGGAGGCGGCCGCGGTCTGGCCCTTGACCACCGGGTCCGCCTCGACCACCTCGAGCACCGCGGTGTCCGGGAGGTGGACCATCAGCGGCCGGCCCTCGTAGCTCAGCACCGTGAGCCCCATGCCCTCCTGCAGGAACGCCAGGCGGTCGCCCAGCAGGTGCTGGTCGATGGTCAGCTGCTCGAAGTTCTCCTGGTCCATCAGGGTGAGCTGCTCACCTTCCTGGTAGAGGAACTGGTAGGTCTGCTCGTCGAGGCGCACCCGCTCGACCGTCTCGACCGCGCGGAAGCGCTCGTTGAGCTTGGTGCCCTCGACCAGGTCCTTGAGCTCGACCTGCTGATAGGCGGGACCCTTGCCCGGCTTGACGTGCTCGGCGCGGGCCACCATCCAGAGCCGGTCCTTGTGCTCGAGCACGTGACCGGGACGGATGTCGTTGGCGGTGATCTTCATCGCATACGTCCTTGGCTCGGCCGGCGCGCCACCAGGCAGCGCTGCGACAGTGAGCCGGCGCCTGTCTAGCGCAACCGGCGCGCAAAGGCCAAGCCGGACGCTTGCCCGAGCCCCGCCTTGTCTCAGGCTCCGGCGATCGCCCGCTGCAGATCGAGGATGGCCCGGGCTGGCCCGCCCGGATGTCGCCAGACCGCGCGGGAGACCCCGATGAAGTCGGCGCCGGCCCGCGCGACCTGCCGGCAATCCTCGAGCGCGGTGTCGCCGTCGACCAGACAGGGCAGCACGAACAGACCGCTCCACCATTCGATCAGCTCGACCACCGCGGCGCTAGGTGGCGCCTCGGGCGGACGGTCGGCAGCGCCGAACGCGATATAGTCGGCGCCCGCCTCGCCCGCAACCACCGCCGCATCGCGCGAGCCGCCACAGGACGCGCCGAGGATGCGCTCGGGACCGAGCGCCGCGCGGGCCGCAGCGACGCCCTCGGGCGTGCCGAGATGCACCCCGTCGGCGCCAAGCTCGAGCGCCAGATCGACGTCGTCCTGGAGCAGAAAGGCGACGCCGCGGGCGACGCACACCGGGCGCAGATGCGCGGCCGCGGCGACGATCGCCGCGCGCTCGGAGCTCGTGAGGCGCAAGAGAAAGGCGGCGCTGCCGCCGGCCGCGAGCGCCGCATCGAGCTCGGTCGCGAAGGCCGCCGGCTCCAGCGTCGGCGGGCTGATCAGGAACAGCTGACAGCCCGCCGCGGCCGGGTCGAGGGCCTCCGGTGCGGGGCTCACGCCTCGTTCAGGTAGATCTTGATCACCTCGTCGAGCAGGGCCAGCGCCTCGGCCTTGGGCCGCCGGAAGCTGTTGCGGCCGATGATCGAGCCGGAGCCGCCGCCGTCCCGGATCTGGCGGATCTCGCCCAGCAAACCCTCGGTGTCCTTGGCCTCGCCGCCGGAGAACACGACCAGGCGTTTGCCGGCAAAGCAGCACTGCATGATGTGGCGGACCCGGGCCGCGAGCGTCGAGCGGTCGATGTCCTCGGCCTCGTAGACCGCCTTGGCCGCCGCCAGGTCGAGCTCGGCCGTGGGCGGCTTGACCTTGATGATGTTGGCGCCCATCAGGGCGGCCATGTGGGCCGCATAGGCGACGATGTCGAAGGCGGTCTCCTTGGTCACCTTGCCGCCGCGCGGATAGGACCAGACGACCGCGATCAGGCCGCAGGACTTGGCCTCGCGGATGATCTCGCGCAGCTCCTCCATCATCTCGTAGCAGGCGGGCGAGCCCGGGTAGATGGTGAAGCCGACGCCGACGCAGCCGAGCCGGAGCGCGTCCTTGACCGAGCCGTGGACCGCCTGGTCCTGGATGCCGTCGGCCAGGCTGTTGGCGCTGTTCACCTTGAGGATGGTCGGCAGCTGGCCGGCGAAGGTGTCGGCACCCTGCTCGAGCAGGCCGAGCGGTGCGGCATAGCCGCTAAGGCCGGCATCGATCGCGAGCTGGTAGAGGTAGTGCGGGTCGTAGGCCGGCGGGTTGGAAGCGAAACTGCGCGCCGGCCCGTGCTCGTAGCCCTGGTCGACCGGCAGGATCACGAGCTTGCCGGTGCCGGCGAGCCGGCCGTGCATCAGGAGGCGCGCGAGATTGGCCTTCACCCCCGGGCTCTCGCCTTCGTACCAGGACAGGATCTCCTTGACCTTGGATTGGAGCTGCATCGGTCGGTTCCCTTCGCTGCGGGGACGGGCGCTTGGCATTCCATGCATTCTATATGGTGGCAGCGAGGCCGCGCAACGCAAGCCGGGCGGCGCTGCGCCTTCGCTCAGCCGGCGGGATCGCCGGTGGTCCGCAGCCATGCCCGGCAAGCCCGGCCGGCATCCGCGTCCGGGGCCAGATCGAGGCAGACGGGCGGCGCGCGCTCGTGCCGGAAGAGGGCGCCCAGCCGGGCGGCCATGTCTGCCAGCCGCAGGGCGATGTCGGCAGAGCCGGAGAAGGCGATCTTGCGGCAGCCGGTGCGCAGCGCCGCCATCACCAGGCCGGCATCCTCGCCGCAGTCGACGAGCAGCGTCTGGCCCGCGAGGTCGCCCAATGCCTTCAGGTAGCCGACCCCGGCATAGGCGGCCGCACCGGGCGCGCTGCGCAGCTCGATCGCAACCCCAAGCTCACGCGCCGCCGCCAGCGCGGCATGTGCCTGCTCGAGGTCGTGGATCACGACCTCAGGCGGCGTCAGCGTCGCCGCAGCGCCGCGACGCCGGGCAATTCCTTGCCTTCGAGCCATTCCAGGAAGGCGCCGCCGGCGGTCGAGACGTAGGACAGCTGGTCGAGCACGCCGGCGTGGGCGAGTGCTGCCAGCGTATCGCCGCCGCCGGCGACGCTCATCAGCTGGCCCGCCCGGGTGCGCGCGGCGACCCGCTTGGCGACGCCGGTCGTGCCGGCATCGAACGGCGGGATCTCGAAGGCGCCGAGCGGGCCGTTCCAGACCACCGTCTTGCAGCGATCGACCAGGCCCTGGATCTGCTCGACGCTCGCCGGCCCGATGTCGAGGATCATGGCGTCCGCGGGCACCTGGTCGATCGGCACCAGCTTCGCTTCGGCTCCGGCCTTGAACTCGCTCGCGATCCGGCCATCGACCGGCAGGACCACCTGGCACTTTTTGGCCGCGGCGTCGGCCATGATCTTGCGCGCGGTCCCGGCCATGTCCTGCTCGCAGAGCGAGCGGCCGACCGGCGTGCCCTGGGCATGGAGGAAGGTGTTGGCCATGCCGCCGCCCAGCACCAGGACATCGACCCTGGCGATCAGGTTGCCCAGCACCTCGAGCTTGGTCGACACCTTGGCGCCGCCGACCAGGGCAGCGACCGGCCGCTCGGGGTGCTCGAGCGCCCGTGAGAGCGCCTCGACCTCGGCCTGCATCAGGCGGCCCGCGGCCGCCGGCAGCCGCTCGGCCAAGCCGGTGATCGAGGCGTGCGCCCGATGCGCGGCCGAGAAGGCGTCGTCGACGAAGAGTTCGCCCAGGCTTGCCAGCTGATCGGCGAAGGCCGGGTCGTTCTTTTCCTCGCCCGGGTGGAAGCGCAGGTTCTCGAGCAGGAGGACGCCGCCCGGCTCGAGGGCTGCGACCGCGCGCGTGGCCCGCTCGCCGATGCAGTCCTCGGCGAAGGCGACCGGGGTGCCACCCAGCGCCGCCCCCAGCGGCCCGCAGAGCGGGCGCAGCGACATCGAGCTCTCGCGCTTGCCCTTGGGCCGGCCGAAATGGGCCAGCACCACGACCTTGGCGTTTTTCTCCACCAGCTCCCTGACGGTCGGCACCGAGCGCTCGATGCGGCTCGCGTCGGTGACCTCGCCGTCGTGCATCGGGACGTTGAGATCGAGCCGGACCAGCACGGTCCGCCCGGCGACCTCGAGGTCTTCCAGGGTGCGCAGGTCGCTCATCCCGGTCGCCCGACCTCAGAGGCCGCCGAGGAGCGCCGCGACGTCGTTCATGCGGCAGGAGAAGCCCCATTCGTTGTCGTACCAGGAGGCGACCCGGACCAGCTTGCCCTCGAGCACCTTGGTCGCCGACAGGTCGACCGTCGAGCTGTGGCTGTCGCCGTTGAAGTCGACCGAGACGAGCGGCTCGGTGTGGTAGCCGAGCACGCCCTGCATCGGCCCGTCGGCCGCGGCCCGGACCGCCTGGTTGATCTCCTCGACCGAGGTCTCCCGTTTCGGCACGAAGGTGAAATCGACCACCGAGACGTTGGACGTCGGCACGCGGAAGGCGACGCCGTCGAGCTTGCCCTTGAGGACCGGCAGGACGAGGCCGACCGCGCGCGCCGCCCCCGTCGAGGTCGGGATCATCGACATGGTCGCGGCGCGCGCCCGGTGCAGGTCCTTGTGAAACACGTCCAAAAGGTTCTGGTCGTTGGTGAACGAGTGGATCGTGGTCATGTGGCCGCGCTCGATGCCGACCGCATCGTTCATGACCTTGGCGACCGGGGCGAGGCAGTTGGTGGTGCAGGACGCGTTCGAGACCACCTTGTGGGCGGCGCTCAGCTGCTCGTGGTTGACCTTGTAGCAGACCGTGATGTCGGCGCCTTCGGAAGGCGCCGAGACCAGGACCTTCTTGGCGCCCGCGTCGAGATGCCTGGCCGCGGCGTCGCGCTTGGTGAAGATGCCGGTGCACTCCATCACCACGTCGATCTGGAGCGCGCGCCAGGGCAACTTCGCGACGTCGCGCTCGGCCAGCACCTGGATCGGCCCGGTGCCGCAGTCCAGGGTATCGCCCTCGAGCTGGACCCGGCCGGGGAAGCGGCCGTGGACCGAATCGTACTTGAGCAGATGCGCGTTGGTGGCGGGCGGCGCCAGGTCGTTGATCGCGACCACGCTCAGGTCGGTCCGCCCGGCCTCCGCCAGGGCACGCAGCACGTTGCGGCCGATCCGGCCGAATCCGTTGATCGCCACACGAACGCTCACCGGGATCCCTCCTTCAGCTCCAATGGTCTGCGGGTCAGCTAAAGCCGCTTGCGGACCAGTTCGACGATCCGCTCGGACGTGATGCCGAAATGCCGATACAGCTCCTCGGCCGGCGCCGAGGCGCCGAAGCCGGTCATCCCGATCACGTCCTCCTCGCGCCGGACGTAGCGCGTCCAGCCGAACGGTGCGGCCGCCTCGACCGCGATCCTGAGGCCCGCGCCCAGAACTTCCTTGCGATAGGTCAAATCCTGCTGCTCGAACAGCTCCCAGCACGGCATCGAGACCACGGCGCAGCCGACCCCAAAGGCCTGCAGGCGCGCGCGTGCCTCGACCGCGAGCGAGACCTCAGAGCCGGTGGCGAGCAGGGTCACCGCCCGCCGGCCTTCGGCCTCGGCCAGCACATAGGCGCCGCTCGCCGCGCGGTTGACGTCCTCGAAGCTGGTGCGCAGGGCGGGCAGGTTCTGCCGGGTCAGGACCAGGGCCGACGGCCCGTCATCGCGCACCAGGGCGAGCGCCCAGCACTCGGCGGTCTCGACCGCGTCGGCCGGCCGGAACACGAACAGGTTGGGCATCGCCCGCAGCGCCGCCAGATGCTCGACCGGCTGGTGGGTCGGGCCGTCCTCGCCGAGCCCGATCGAATCGTGGGTGAACACCAGGATCACCCGCTGGCGCATCAGCGCCGCCAGGCGGATCGACGGCCGGCAGTAGTCGGAGAACACCAGGAAGGTGCCGCCGTACGGGATGATCCCGCCATGCAGGGCCATGCCGTTCATGGCCGCGACCATGGCGTGCTCGCGGATGCCATAGTTCAGATAGCGGCCGCCCGGGTCTTCGGCGGTGATCGGCTGGGTCGCCTTGGTCCTGGTGTTGACCGAATGGCTGAGGTCGGCGGCGCCGCCGACCATCTCCGGCACCGCTACGGTGAACGCCTCGAGCGCCTCCTGGCTCGCCTTGCGGGTCGCCCAGGTCGGCCGCTCTTCGACCAGGCGCCGCTTGTGGTCGTTGAGCACGCGCTCGAGGCCGCTTGGCAGCACGCCCGCCTGGACCCGCTCGAACTCGGCCCTGACTGAGGCCTCCTGCGCCGCCAGGCGAGCTTTCCAGGACGCCCGCAGCGGCGCGCCGCGGCTGCCGATCCGGCGCCAGACGGAGAGTAGATGGTCGGGGATCTCGAAGGGTGGATACGGCCAGCCGAGCTTCTCGCGGGCGCCCTTGATCTCCTCCGCTCCGAGCGGCGAACCGTGGGTTGCGGAGGTGCCGGCCTTGGTCGGCGCGCCGTAGCCGATGGTCGTCCGGCAGGCGATCAGGGTCGGCCGGTCGGCGGTCTGGGCGTCGGCGAGGGCTTTCTCGACCGCCGTCGGATCGTGGCCGTCGACCCGGGTGGTCCGCCAGCCGTAGGCGGTGAAGCGGCCGAGCTGATCGTCGGACACCGAGAGCTCGGCCGCGCCATCGATCGTGACGTGGTTGTCGTCGAACAGCACCACCAGCCGGTCGAGCCGCTGGTGACCGGCGAACGAGCCGGCCTCGTGGCTGATGCCCTCCATCAGATCGCCGTCGCTCGCGATCACGTAGGTGCGGTGATCGACCAGGTCGGCGCCGAAGCGGGCGCGCATCTGGCGTTCGGCGAGTGCCATGCCGACCGCGTTGGCCAGCCCCTGGCCGAGCGGCCCGGTGGTGGTCTCGATGCCGGGCGCGTGGCCGTACTCCGGATGGCCGGCGGTGCGCGAGCCGAGCTGCCGGAAGCGCTTCAGCTGCTCGATCTCCATCTGCGGATAGCCGGTCAGATGGAGGAGCGCGTAGAGCAGCATCGAGCCGTGGCCGGCGGACAAGACGAAACGGTCGCGATCGGGCCAGTCGGGCGCCGCCGCGTCGAACTTCAGGAACTTGCCGAACAGCACGGTCGCCACGTCGGCCATGCCCATCGGCAGGCCCGGATGGCCGGAATTGGCGGCCTGCACGGCATCCATCGCGAGCGCGCGGATGGCGTTGGCGAGCGCGCGCTCGGCCGGCTCGCCAGGTGCACCGGAGGCGGGGTTCGGGGCGATGGTCATGGTCACGCTCGTGGAGTCCTCGACAGGCCGGCCCGCACGGCGCGACCGGCCACCGGGCAGCTGCCGGGAACGTGGCTCATTGGCGCCAAAAATCAACCGGAATCTCTGCCGAACCGCCGCCTGCGGGCGTCCGCCGAGTTGACGCGCTGCGCGGCGTGTGTCAAGCTCATTCGCTAAATGGTTGTTTTCTTGCAACCAACGATCGGGGGATCGACGGAGCGGCATGTCGCAGCTGGAAGCCGCGCAGCGGCATTTGACCCGAGCGCTCAGGCGGCTCGAGGCCGTCCTGGAGCAGAGATTGTCCAGGCCCCCCGGGGATTTCGGCGGGCTCCGATCCGCGGGCGCTCGCTCAGATCGGCGCTGAGCGCGATCAGCTGGCACACAACCTTGCCGTGCTGCACGAGCAGTACGACCGGCTGAGCGTGGCGCTCAGCGAGACGCAGCACGACAACCGCGCGTTGCGCGAGGCGAATGGCCGGGCCGCCCGACAGCTCGATGGCTCGATCGGCGAGCTCGATCGGCTGCTCGGGAGCTAGGTCATGCCGATGATCGAGGTCAGCGTCAACGGCCGCCGGCATCTGGTCCAATGTGGCGACGGCGAGGAGACGCGGGTCCGGCAACTCGCGGCCTACATCGATCGCCGGGTCAGCGATCTGGCGCGCGGCCAGACCCAGGTCGGCGATGCCCGGCTGCTGCTCATGGCCTCGCTCCTGGTCGCGGACGAGCTGTCCGACGCGTTCGACGAGATCAAGCGGCTGAAGGCGGCGCTCGAGAGCCGGGTGAGCGAGGCGGAGCAGCAGGCGACCGCGGTGATCGACCAGGTGGCGCAACAGCTCGACGCTATTGCGGCGCGGCTGGAGAACGCCTAACTAACCGGTGCGGGTGCTGCCTGGTGCGTTAGGTCCTCAAATCCCTGGGGCCAATATTCTCTGTACGGGAGCTGTCCCTGTCGAGGCCCTGGTCTCGTCACTACGGCGCCCACCTGCGAAGGCAGGCCACAGAGGATCGCAGTGACCGACGGCTATGGTGGCCCCCGCGCGCCATCGCTGGTGCGTGACCTCTTCCCTGCGAGCCCGTCCATCTTGGCCCATCCCGATGATCTGGTCCGGCGCAAGGCCGAGCTGCGCGCCCGGTTGCTGGCGCGTCGCAGCGAGCTCGAGGCGGCCGAGGCTGCGGCCGCGGCGGATGCGGTCGCGGCGCGCGTGGCCGAGCTGATCCCGGCCGAGCAAGACCCGGCCGAGCAAGCCGTGGTGGCGGCCTACTGGCCGCTCGCCGGTGAGCTCGATCCGCGCCCGGCCATGCGGCGGCTCGCGGCGCGCGGCCATCGCCTGGCCCTGCCGCGGATGCAGGGTAAGGGGCTACCGCTGGCGTTCCATGTTTTCGACGGGGACCTGGCCGTCGACGCGGACCAGCTCCTGACCCGCGGCGGATTCGGGGTCATGCAGCCGGGCCCGGCGGTGGCGCTCGCGGCCCCGGGCGTGCTCCTGGTGCCGCTGCTCGGTTTCGATCGGCGGGGGCATCGCCTGGGCTACGGCCAGGGCTACTACGATCGCACGCTCCGGGCACTGCGGGCGGCGGGCTCGATCAAGCTGGCGATCGGTCTCGCCTTCGCGCTGCAGGAGGTTGAGACGGTCCCGGCCGGGCCGGCGGACGAGCCCCTGGACGCGGTCGTGACCGAGCGTTGGAGCCATCGCTGGGCCCAGGCCGTGCGGCCATGAGGCTGCTGTTCTGCGGTGACGTCGTCGGACGGGCCGGGCGCACGGTGCTGCTGCACAAGCTGCCCGGCCTCAGGACCGAGCTCCGCCTGGATGCGGTCGTGGTCAACGGCGAGAACGCCGCCGGCGGCTTTGGCATCACGCCCACTCTCTGCCAGGAGTTTTACGCCGCCGGCGCCGACCTGATCACGACCGGCAACCACGTGTTCGACCAGCGCGAGCTGATCGCCTACCTGGAGCGCGATCCGCGCCTGGTCCGCCCGCTCAACATGATGCCGGGCACGCCCGGCCGGGGCAGCGCCCAGCTGACCCTGGCCGACGGCCGCAGGCTGCTCGTGGTGCAGGTCATCGGCCGGCTGTTCATGGGCGCCTTCGACGACCCGTTCCGCGCCCTCGAGAGCGAGCTCGCACGATATCCGCTTGGCGCCGCGGTGCAGGCGATCGTGATCGACCTGCACGCCGAGGCGACCAGCGAGAAGATGGCGCTCGGTCACCTCGCCGACGGCCGCGCCTCGCTGGTCGCCGGCACCCACACCCACGTGCCGACCGCCGATGCCCAGATCCTGCCCGGCGGCACCGCCTACATCTCCGACATTGGCATGACCGGCGACTACGATTCGGTGATCGGCATGAGCAAGACGGTGGCGCTGCAGCGCTTTCGCACCCATGTGCCGGGGCCGCGCAACACGCCGGCGCTGGGCGAGGCGACGTTGTGCGCGGTCTACCTGGAGACCGACGACGCGACCGGGCTGGCCCGGACGATCGTCCCGATCCGCCAGGGCGGCCGGCTCGCGCCGGAGCCGCCTAAGGATGCTTGAGCGCGGGGACAGGGATCGTTCTCGGGGCGTCGCGCGTTGATCGAGGTCGCCCGGGCCGCGCGCCCGCGGCTCGTTCGACCTTGCCCGGCAGATCATGACCTCTGCGCTCGACCCCTCCGGCACCTGTCTGCTCGACCAGCCTGGCGCCTGCTGGCGGGTGACGCGGGCGCGCCGCGCCGCTCTGCTGATCGACGGTGCCGCCTATTTCGCGGCGCTCCGCCAGGCGCTGCTCGAGGCCAGGCAGAGCGTGCTGATCATGGGTTGGGACGTCAACAGCGACATCAGCCTGGACCCCGAGGCCGGGGCGCCGCCGTTGAAAGAGTTCCTGAACCAGCTGCTCAGAGATCGCCGCAAGCTGCAGATCCGGCTCCTCATCTGGGACTGGGCGTTCATCTACGGCTTCGATCGCCAGTTCATGCCCCAGCTCCGGTTCGGCATCGGCGGCTCGCGCCGGCTCAAGTTCGTCTTTGATGGCGATCACCCGCCGGGCGCCTGCCAGCATGAGAAGCTGGTGGTGATCGACGGCGAGCTCGCGTTCTGCGGCGGCATCGATCTGACGGTCGGCCGCTGGGACACGCCCGCGCATCGGCCGGACGAGCCGCACCGGCAGCTGCCCAACGGCACGCCGAAGGGGCCGTTCCACGACTGCATGCTGATGGTCGAGGGCGAGACCGCACGGGCGCTCGATGCCCTGGCGCGGGAGCGCTGGCGGCGGGCGAGCGGCGAACGGGTGGCGGCGCCGGCGGTGCGCGGGCACTCGCCCTGGCCGACCGCGATCGAGCCCTGGTTCGAGGACGCCCGCGTCGGCATCGCCCGCACCCGTCCCCAGTACGACGGCCAGCCCGCGGTGCGCGAGGTCGAGGCCCTCTACCTGGGCGCCATCGAGCAGGCCCGGCGGACGGTCTACATCGAAAATCAGTATCTGACCGTGCCGGCGATCGCCGAAGCCCTGGCCGCCAGGCTCGAGGACGCCGAGGGGCCGGAGGCGGTGATCCTCGGTCCGACGATCTGCGAGGGCCCGGTCGAGACCGCGGTGATGGATCGCGGGCGCGCCCGCTTCCTCGACCGGCTGCGCGCCGCCGACCGCACGGGGCAGCGCCTGCGCGCGTTCTACCCGGTCAACGCGGCCGCCGGCGAGGCGGTGCCGATCAATCTGCACGCCAAGCTGATGGTGATCGACGACCGGCTCCTGGTGGTCGGTTCGGCCAATCTCGCCAACCGCTCCATGGGACTGGACAGCGAGTGCGTGCTGGTGCTCGTGGCCGAAGATGCGGCCGCGCGGCGCGCCGTGCAGCGGGCGCGCGATACCCTGCTGGCCGAGCATCTGGGCAGCCCGCCCGAGGCGCTGGCGGCGGCCCGGGCCGAGCAAGGCTCGTTGATCGCCGCGGTCGACGCCCTGAACGGTGGGCCGCGCCGCCTCGAGCCTTTGGTGATCGAGAAGGCGGCGCTGCCGCCCGAGGTCGAGGCGGGGGTGGCACTCACCGACATCGACGAGCCGATCACGATGGCGACCCTGGAGCAGCGCCTGGCGCCGCCCCCCCGCCGCCGCCGCTTGCGCCAGGTGGTCATCCGCAGTGCCGTCACCCTGGTCCTGCTGCTGGCGTTCGCCCTGCTGCTGCGGGGCGAGTTCACCAGCGGCAGCCGGCTGCTCGCGCAGTCGCTGCACTACGCCGAGGCGCACCGCTTCTCCTGGCTCGGGATCTCGGGCGTGCTGGTCGCCTACGCGCTGGCCAGCCTGCTGTTCGTGCCGGTCAACCTGATGATCGCGGCGACCTGTGCCGCCTTCGGAGGCCTGGTCGGGTTCGTCTACGCGCTCGCGGGCTCGCTGGTCGGAGCGACCCTGGCGTTCGGCGTCGGGCGCGGCATCGGCCGCGATCCGGTGCGCCGGTTCGCCGGCCGCTGGGTCAACGCGGTCAGCCGCCGGCTCAGCGAGCACGGCTTGTTCGCCATGACCCTGCTGCGTCTGCTGCCGGTGGCACCGTTCAGCGTGGTCAATCTGGTCGCCGGCGCGTCCGAGATGAAGATCCGCGACTTCCTGCTCGGCAGCCTGCTCGGCATGCTGCCCGGGCTGGTGCTGATGACCGTGTTCGGCGACCGGCTCGGCGCCTGGCTACGCCGGCCCGACACCGGCAATCTCGTGATCCTGATCGGCGTCACCCTTGCGGTCGTGGCGCTGGCCCTGGTGCTGCGGCGATGGTCGCAGCGCCGGCGCGCGCAATGAGCGCGACGCTGCGGGTCGCGAGCTACAACATTCACGCCTGCGTCGGGGTCGACGGCCGCCAGGACGTGGATCGCGTCGCCGGCGTGCTGCTCGAGATCGGGGCCGACGTGATCGGCCTGCAGGAGGTCGAATCACGGCCTGCCCGGAGCGCCCTCGACCAGGCGCAGGTGCTCGCCCGAACCCTCGAGATGGACTGCCTCGAAGGCCCGCTGGTGCATGGCCAGAGCGGCTGGTACGGCAATGCGCTCTTGACCCGGCGCGCGGTCCGCGCGGTCCGGCGGGTGGTGTTCGAGGGCCGCAGCCGCGAGGCCCGGGGCGCGATCGTCGCCGACCTCGCCGGCAGCGGCGGCGCCGGCTGGCGGGTGCTGACCACCCACCTCGACCTGCACTCCGGCCGCCGCCGGCGCCAGTTCGCGGTCCTCTTGGACCAGATCCTGCCGGCCGGCATGCCGACCATCGTGATCGGCGACTTCAACGAATGGTGGCCGTTCTCGCGCGGCCTCAGCGTGCTCCGCCGGCACGCCGTCCTGCCGTTCGCGCCCCCGACCTTCCCCAGCCGCTTACCCCTGTTCGCGCTCGACCGCATGGCGCTCTCGGCCTGTCGCCTGCGCGGCCGGCTCTGGCGCCACGACACGGCCCTCAGCCGGATCGCCTCCGACCATCTGCCGATCTGGGCCGATGTTGCCGCGCTCGCCGACCCACAGCCTGCGTTGCCGGCAGCGGACGCGGCGCCGCCTGAGGAGCCCGCGCCGGACCCCGGCTCACGGTCGGCCCCAGCGCACCGGCGCTCCGGCAGTGGGGACGGTTAATCCGGCAGGAACTTCGGATCTAGCGCCTGCTCCAAGCTGAAGACCGGTTCGGCCGGGAAGGTGTCCGCCGGTAGAGCCGTCTCCGCCGCCGCCTGCTCGCAGCTGTCGCCGTAGCATTCCGCATAGATCTCATGAGCGTAGGGCCGCAGACTCGGGCTTTCCCGGATTAGCTTCCGCAGTCGGCGCCGATGCTCGACAATCGACCCGCGCCAGCTGCTCGACCGTTGATCCGGTTGAAATTGGTACTTGAGCAAGTGGGTGAGCAGGACGATCAGGTTGTTCTCGATCGCGGCCTTCTCGCTCCGCCCCATGTCTTCGATCTCTTCGAGCAGATTGGCGACGTCGAGCTCCTGCAGCCGGCCCTCCTTGAGCAGCCGGCCCTGTTCCACGACCCAGAGACAGAAGTCGCGCTCGTAGAGCGGCTTCTGCTCCGGGATGGCTGTCTTCGCACGTGCCATGCAACGGTCCTCTCGCCCGCCGGAGCCTAGCACCGCGCCGGCGCGAGGGCCATCACGGGACGGCCGCACGCCTCGTCTGAAGCGATCATGTCGATCAGTAGCCGAGGGTCAGATCGCCCGGCGTGCGCGGGTCGGAGCTGCCGTACAGGCCCCGGTCGGTGACCATGATCGACTGGGTCGAGCCCATGGTGTCCGCGATCACGACGTGATGGCCCATCTGCTCGAGCAGGCGGACGGTATCGGGTGACAGGCCCGCCTCGACGCGCAGCTCGTCCGGCAGCCACTGGTGGTGGATGCGCGGCGCATAGGTCGCCTCGGCGATGTTCATGTCATGGTCGATCACGTTCATGATGATCTGCAGCACGGTCGTGATGATGCGCGAGCCGCCCGGGCTGCCGGTCACCAGGAACGGCTTGCCGTCCTTGAGCACGATGGTCGGCGACATCGAGCTGAGCGGTCGTTTGCCCGGCGCGACCGCGTTGGCGGCGCCACCGATCAGGCCGTAGGCGTTGGGCACCCCGGGCTTGGCCGAGAAGTCGTCGAGCTCGTTGTTGAGCAGGATGCCGGTGCCCTCGGCGACCAGGCCGGTGCCGTAGCCGAAGTTGAGCGTGTAGGTGTTGGCGACCGCATTGCCGGCCTGGTCGACGACCGAGAAATCGGTCGTGTCCGGGCTCTCGTAGGGTGTGAGGTCGCCGGGCCTGATCTCGGCGGCCGGCGTCGCGCGATTGCGGCTGATCCGGCCGAGGATCGCCTTGGCGTAGGCCTTCGAGGTCAGCGCCTTGACCGGCACGTCGACGAAATCGGGATCGCCGAGATACTGGCTCCGGTCGGCGTAGGCGACTTTCATCGCTTCCGCCATCATGTGGATGGTCTCGGCGCTGTTCTGGCCGAGGAAGCCGATCGGCACGTTCTCGAGCGTGTTCAGGATTTCGATGATGTGCACGCCGCCCGAGGACGGTGGCGGCATCGAGCGGATCTCGTAGCCCCGGTAGCTGCCGGCGACCGGCGGCCGCACGACCGCCTGGTAGGCCTCGAGGTCGTCGAGCGTCAGATTGCCGCCCGCCCGGCCGACCTCGTCGACGATCGCGCGGGCGACCGGTCCGTCGTAGAAGCCGCTCGGCCCCTGCTCGGCGATCGCCCGCAGCGACCGGGCGAGATCGGTCTGCACCAGAATCTCGCCCGGCGCGTAGGGCGTTCCGTCCTGCTTGGCGAAGATCTTGGCGCTCGAAGGCCAGCGCCGCAGGCGTTCGGCCGCGTGCGTCAGCGAGGCGGCCAGTTCCGGGCTGACCGTGATGCCCTGCTCGGCGAGCCTGATCGCCGGCGCCAGCGCCTGCCTGAGCGTGATCGTGCCGTAGCGCTGCAGGGCAAGCGCCAGGCCCGCGACCGTGCCGGGCACGCCGACCGCGAGCCCGCTCTCGAGCGACTTCTTGGGATCGGGGTTGCCCGCCTGGTCCAGGAACATGTCGCGATACGCGCGGCTGCCGGCCTTCTCGCGGTAGTCGATCGCGACCACCTCGCCGCTCGCCGCAGAACGCACCAGCATGAAGCCGCCGCCGCCGAGATTGCCGGCGCTGGGCAGGGTGACCGCGAGCGCGAAGCCGACCGCGACCGCGGCGTCGATGGCATTGCCGCCGTGCTCGAGGACGTCGACGCCGATCCGGGTGGCCGCGGCCTCCTGGCTCGCGACCATGCCGTGCTCGGCGAACACCGGATGGACGATCGCGCGCCCGCTGTCGCCGGCTGGCTGCGCGCTCGCCAGACCGGGCAGCAGGACGCCGAGCAGCAGGGCGAGGAGCGGCCGGCGGCGATGGCTCGGGGCGGACATGGGCGGACCTCGTGGTCGGTGACCGAACTTCGGGGCCAGACTATAGATGCCGGCCGGCGAAACGCACGCGGCGCGATCGCGCGCCGCCGGGCCGCGCGGCGATGGCTTGATCTGGCGGCCGATCCCGCTAGCTTGAGCGGCTCCCCTGTCTGCCGCGGATGGTCGATGCTTTACCCCAAGGTGCAACTTCTGCCCGGCCAGGACCGGCGGCTGCGCGCCGGCCATCCCTGGGCCTATTCCAATGAGCTGCGCATGGACGCGGCCGCCAAGGCTTTGCCGCCGGGTGCGCCGGTCTGCCTGTACACGGCCGACGGCCGGCGCCTGGCGCTCGCCCAGTTCAACCCGCACTCGCTGATCGCCGCGCGTCTGCTCACCCGCAACACCGATGCGACCATCGATGCGACCTTCCTCGAGCGTCGCCTGGCGCGGGCGCTACGGCTGCGCGAACGGCTGTTCGATCGTCCCTACTACCGGCTGGTGCATGCCGAGGCCGATGGCCTGCCCGGGCTGGTGGTCGATCGCTTCGCGGACGTTCTGGTCTGCCAGCTGAACAGCGCCGGGATGGCGGCCCTCGAGGACGCGGTGCTCGGCGCGCTCGATCAGCTGCTGGCACCGCGGGTCGTGGTCCTGCGCAACGACAGCCCGGTGCGCGAGCTCGAAGGCCTGACGATCGAGGTCAAGGTCGCCAAGGGCGCGCTGACGCCGCCGGCGGAGATCGAGGAAAACGGCCTGACGTTCCTGGTCGATCCGCTCGAAGGCCAGAAGACCGGCTGGTATTTCGATCAGCGCGAGAACCGCGCCTTCGTGGCGCACCTCTGCCGCGGCGAGCGCGTGCTCGATCTGTACAGCTACAGCGCAGGCTTCGGGCTGGTCGCGGCGGCCGCCGGAGCGCGCGCGGTGCTGGCGGTCGACCGCTCCCAGCTCGGCCTCGATCTCGCCCAGGCGAGCGCCGCCCGCAATGGCCTTGCGGAGCGGCTGTCGGTGCAGCGCCAGGATGCGTTCGCGGCCCTCGACGAACTCGCGGACGCCAAGCAGCGGTTCGGGGTCGTGGTCGCCGATCCGCCGGCCTTCGTGCGCAGCAAGAAGGAGCTGAAGCCGGGCCTGCGCGGCTATCGCAAGCTCGCCCGCGCGGCCACGTTGCTGGTCGCCGAGGAGGGCTTCCTCGCGATCGCCTGCTGCGCCCACAACGTGCCCGCCGACGCCTTCGCCGACGAGGTCGGGCACGGCCTGCGGGACGCCGGCCGGTCCGGACGGCTGATCTGGCAGGCGGGCGCCGGGCCCGACCATCCAAGCCACCCGGCGCTGCCGGAATCGGCCTACCTCAAGTTTCTGGTGTACGCGCTCGCCTGACCCGATGCGGCAAATCGGCCACAATTCGACCGCGCGATATCGCGTTCTAGTTGTGAATCGTTTCTAAGATAGGATTTTTTGGTTTATAAAGGGAGCCATGAGGCGATGGCTCCGAACGGTGGGCAGGCGGCTCGCCGAGCCCGATGGTCGAAGGCGCGTGCGGCTCTGGCGCCGGGCGCCGCGGCGGCCGGCCGCGTTGGTGCGGGACCGCCTGGCCTGGCTCCGGTTGCTGGCATCTCTGGCCGGGCTGCTGACCCTTCCCGACATCAGACGTCTGGCGTGGCCCGACCTCCGGCGCCGGGTGCGGATTCCGCGTCTGGCGCCCGGCTCGACGTTCGACGCTGGCTTCGGATCCCGCGCCTCGCGCTGCCCGACCTCCGGCGCTGGTTCCGGATCCCACGCCTGATGTGGTTGCGGCTGCCGGCCTGGCCGGGCGCCCGCGTGCAGTGGCTTCTCCGGACCCTGCGCGGGCTCGCCGGGCGGCTCAAGCCCGGACGGGTCGGGCGGCTGCGCAAGCTTGCACGGAGCGCGCCCCTGCCCCTCGACGCGCCGCCCTCGGCCAGCCTGGCGCTTGCCTTCGAGCAGCTCTGCCGGACCTTCGGGCGGCCGTTCTCGGCGGCCGAGATCCGGGCCGCAGCGCCGCCGACCGACCAGGGCATGACGCTTGGCAATCTGCTGCTGGCGGCCGAGCGGCTGGGCTTCAAGGCCGCCGAGGTCAAGCCGGATGCCGTCGCCCTGACCCAGATGCCGCCGCCGTTCCTGGTCCTCGGCCGACGGCCGGGCGAGGGCTGGCTGGCCGAGGCGCGCATCAACGATCACCTCGTGCTCCAGGATCTCGAGGCCGGCCGCACGGCGGCGCACCATGTCGAAACCGTGGCCGACCTCGCGGAACGCGTGGTCCTGCTCAAGCCGCTGCCCGCGCCGGTCGGTCAGCGCCAGTGGCGGGACACGATCATGCGCCGGCTGAGCCCGGTGCTCTGGGAGCTCGGCCTCGCCTCGGTGGTGATCAACCTGCTCGCCCTGGCGACGCCGATCTTCCTGATGACCGTCTACAACAAGGTGATCAGTCACGGCGCGCTGCAGACGCTGGACGTGCTGGCGCTCGGCATGATCACCCTGTTCGTGTTCGAGTGGCTGCTGCGCTCGCTGCGCGCCTATGTCGCGAGCCACACCGGCGGCCGGCTCGACGCCGCGCTCGGCGCCGAGGTGATCCACCATCTGGTGCACCTGCCGCTGCGCACCTTCGAGGCGGTGCCGACCGGCCAGATCCTCGAGCGCACCCGCCAGCTCGACCAGCTGCGCCAGTTCTTCACGAGCCAGCTGCCGCTGCTGTTGGTCGACCTGCTGTTCGTCGGGGTGTTCGTTGCCGTGCTGTTCTACCTCGACGTTCGCATGGGCGCGATCGTGCTGGTTGCGATGCCGCTGTTCTGGCTGATCTCGATGCTCGCCCGCGGGCCGCACCGGCGGCTCGTCGAGGCCGGCTTCACGGCCGCCGCGGCCAAGGCGTCGAGCCTCGGCGAGACGGTCAGCCAGGCGGCCACGGTCAAGGCGCTCGGGCTCGAGCCCGAGATGGAGCGGCGCTTCAAGGAGCGGCTCGCCGAGGCCGCCTGGACCGGCTTTCGGGTAAGCAATCTCGGTGGCCTGATCGCCAGCTCCGGCCAGGCGCTGCAGCACGTCGTGGCGCTGGTCATCGTCTATGTCGGGGCGCGCGCGATCATCGCCGGCGACATGTCGATCGGGGCCTTGATCGCGGCCACGATCCTGGCGGCGCGGACGCTCACCCCGATCCGCCAGGTGGTCGGCGCCTGGCAGCAGCTGCAGACCATGCGCACGGCGTTCGCGCGCCTCGACGAGCTGATGAACGAGCCCTCCGAGCTGGCGCCGGCGCCGGGACCGGCGCTCGCCCTCAGGGGGCACATCCGCTTCGAGCAGGTCAGCTACCGCTACGCCGACGACGCCCCGCCGGCGCTCGACCGGGTCGACCTCGAGATCGTGCCCGGCCAGGTGCTGGGCGTGGTCGGCCCGCCCGGCTCCGGCAAGAGCACCTTCGCCAAGCTGCTGCTCGGCCTCGACCGGCCCGACCACGGGCGCGTGCTGATCGACGATCTCGACGTCCGCCTGTGGTCGCCCCCGGTGCTCCGCCAGCAGGTCGGCGTGGTGCCCCAGGAGGTCCAGCTGTTCGCTGGCAGCATCGCCGAGAACATCGGGATGGGTGCGCTCGACCGGTCGTTCGAGCGCGTGATCGCGGCTGCCAAGTTCGTCGGCGCGCACGACTTCATCCAGCGCCTGCCGGCCGGCTACGACACCCGGCTCGGCGAGCGCGGCGGGGGCCTGTCGGCCGGCCAGCGGCAGCTGATCAGCATCGCCCGGGCGCTGATCCGCAACCCGCGCCTCCTGGTGCTCGACGAGGCCACCAGCGGCCTCGATGCCGCGACCGAGGAGATCCTGCTGCGCAATCTGAAGCGCGCCTCGCGCGGGCGCACGATCGTCATGGTGACCCATCGCCTGACCGCGCTCGCGATCGCCGACCGGGTCGTGCTGCTCGGCGACGGCCGGATCGAGCATGACGGCACGCCCGGCCAGGTCGTGGCGTTCACGCGCTCCCGCCAGCCGCCATCGGGGCCGCTGCGACCGCACCTCACGCCGGTCTGAGCCGATGCTCGGCAAGCTCCGCCACAGCCTCAAGGGCAGCCAGCCGTTCGCGGAGTTCCTGCCCGATGCCGAGGGCGTGGTCGAGCGCGGCCATTCGCCGGTCGCCGGCCTCCTGATCCTGGTCATCGCGGGGGTGTTCGGCAGCCTGCTCGGCTGGGCGGCGCTGACCGAGATCGAGCAGGTGGTCCAGGCGCATGGCGAGGTCGAGCCGGCCGGCCGGGTCAAGATCGTCAATCATCCGGACGGCGGCCGGATCGCCGAGGTGTACGTGGTCGAGGGCCAGCGGGTCGTTGCCGGCCAGCCGCTGGTGACCTTCGATCCCGAGCTGGTCAGGACCCAGCTTGCCGAGCTCACCGGTCGCCTCGAGGTCAAGAGCGCCGAAGCGGCGAGGCTCGAGGCCGAGACCGGGGGGCACGAGCTGCTGGTCGATCCCGAGCTCGCCGCCGCGCGGCCTGGCCTGGTCGCCGAGCAGCAGGCGCTGCTCGAGAGCCGGCGGCAGGCCTACGCCAGCCGCGCCGAGGGCCTGGCGCACGAGATCGGCAAGCGGCGCAACGAGCTCGCCTCGATCGCGGCCGACCTGGTCCGCCTGCACAACGGGCAGGGGCTGCTGAGCGACCAGCTCGAGGCGGTCCGGGGACTGGCGGACAAGGGGCTGTACCCGCGCCTGCGTCTGGTGGCGCTCGAGCGCGAGCTCAGCGATCTGATCGGCGACCTCCACAAGACCGAGGCCCAGCACGCGGCCGCCACGGCCGCGCTCGCCGAGGCGGCGAGCCAGCACGACGGCCTCGAGCGCGAGTGGCGCTCGACCCTGCTCGCCGAGCTGAGCGCGGCCAAGGCCGAGCGCGACCGGCTGGCCGAGGCGCAAAAACGCCAGGCGGCGACGCTCCGCAATCTCGTGGTCCGGGCCCCGGTCGACGGCATCGTCCAGGACCTGGGCGTGACCACCCCCGGCCAGTCGGTGGGCTCCAACCAGCCGCTGATGAAGCTGATCCCGACCGGCGGCAGCCTGGTGATCGAGGCCCGGGTCGCCAACCGCGACATCGGCCACCTCCGGCTCGGCCAGCCGGCCAAGATCAAGGTCCAGGCCTACGATTTCCTGCGCTATGGCACGCTCTCGGGCTCAATCGAGCGGATCGCCGCCGACGCCACCGTCGATCCGAAGACCGGCGCGCTCACCTACGGCATCACCATCCGCACCGACGGCGCCGAGCTCGGCACCGGCGAGGACCGGTTCAGCGTCGTGCCCGGCATGGCGGTCGAGGTCGATCTCATGGCCGGCGAGCGGACCGTACTCTCCTTCCTCACCGACCGGATCTTCCGGCTCAAGGAGGCCGCTTTTCGGGAAGGCTAGCGGCGGCGGCTGCTGGACCAAGCCGCGCTTGGGGCCGCTCATCTCGATCACCTTGAGCTGGTCCTTGTCCTTGGCGACCACGAAACTGCGCTCGGCGAAGCCCTGGCACGCGCGCATGACGCCGCAGCGCAGCAGGCGGTCCTCGTCGCAGTCATGGTCGGTGCGGAAAGCGTCACGGTAGTAGTAGCCGATCTCGACCTTCAGCGGGCCACCGTCCGACTGGGTGACCTGGCTGTGGGTCACCCCCTCGAGCAGCGGGTTCGGGCAGTAGCCGTTCTCCTCGAAGGCGTTGAGCTCATAGTACTGCTTGACGATGAACAGCAGTCCCGGCTCGCCGCCGAGCGACCAGGCCGGGTTGTCGCGCGGGTCGCCGCAGGCGGCGAGGCCGAGGATCAGCAGGCCGACCGGGCCCCAGCGCCGGCAGGCCGCTTCCTCGTGCCCGCCCGCGGCCCGCCCGCCGATCATCGTCACCACACCTTGCTGGCATCGATCTTGTTGATCTTGATGCCCTTGCGCTGCGCTCCGGTCATCCCGATCACCTCCAGGCCGTCGGCGTTCCTGGCGACCGTGAAGCTCCGCGTGCTGAAGCCGCGGCACTTTTTCGGGCCCGCGATCCCCGACGGAACGGCAACGCCGTTGGGCCCCACAGCGTACGGGCCCCAGGGGGTGGCCTTGACGCTCGGGTCGCTATAGACGTAGCTCACGCGCACGGTCAGACGATCGGCGCTCTGCTCCTCGATGCTGCTGCCGGTCACCAGGCCGAACTGCGGCGTTCCGCAGAGGCCGCCTTCCTCCATCGCGTACCGGTCGTAATAGCTCTTGACCTTGGCGAGCAGGCCCGGCTGGCCGGCAAGCTCGTCGTTGGCACCGCCCGCGCAGGCGATCAGCGCGCAGAAGATGACGACCGGGGGCCAGCGGGACAAAAACCGCATCAACTCGAGACTCCTTTCGCTCGGTCGATCCGGACCGGCGGTCGGGCGGGCTCTTCGGCAGGTGCGCCAACAAACAGCTAGTGCGCCGGCAGGGTCAAGCGAAACACCGTGCCCTCGGGGCCGCTCTGCACCAGCTCGACGTCGCCGCCATGGGCGCGCATGATCTCGCGCGCGATCGGCAGGCCGAGGCCGGTGCCGCCCGGTCGGGTGGAGCCCGCGAAGGCTTCGAACAGATGCGCCCGGGCGGCGTTCGGGATGCCCTTGCCGGTATCGGCGAGCTCGATCACCAGATCGTCGCCCGCCTGCCAGGCGCCGACCGAGATCAGCCCGCCGCCGCCTGCCAGCGCCTGGACGGCGTTGCGGCTCAGGTTCATCAGGACCCGGTACAGCTGGTCGCGGTCGGCGTAGGCCATGACCTCGGCGCGCACCTCGTTGCGCCAGTGGACGCCGCTCTGGTCAGGACCGAGCACGGCCAGGCCGACCTCGTCCAGCAGCGGCGCCAGCGCAAAGCGCGTCTTCTTCGGCGCCACCACCTCGGCCCGGGCGAAGTTGAGGGTCTCGGCACACAGGCGCGCCGCCCGGTCCATCGCCTCGACCAGGCGTGGTGCCACGTGGCGGACCTCGGGGTCCTGGCTCTGCTCGAGGCGGTCGGAGAGCAGGATCGCGGTGGCCAGAAGATTGCGCAGGTCGTGATTGATCTTGCTGACCGCACCGCCGAGGGCGGCGAGCCGGGTCTTCTGCGCGAGCGCCGTCCGCAGCCCCTCCTGCATCCGCCGCAGCTCCATCTGGACCAGGCCGATCTCGTCGCCGCGATCGGATGCGGGCAGCGCCGCGCTCGACGTCCTCGGGTCGCCCCCGGAAGGCGATGATGCTCTCGGTGATCCGGCGCAGCGGGCGCACGATCATGCCCTGCAGGGCGGCGTAGACCAGGAGTGCTGTCAGCAGCGAGATCACGATCGAGAGCGTGAGGATGCGCCAGGAGTAGCTGACCATGGCGGTCCAGAGGCCCGCCTCGCGCAGGCTGATGTCGACCAGGACCGCCGGGCGCTGCGGCGACGGGCCGATCACCCGGATGGTCCGCTGGCCGCCGTGCCAGAGCGTATCGAACGCCTCGTCGATCATCAGGGCCGGACTCTGGGCGCGCAGGTCCACGATCCTCTGGACCGCCGGCAGCTTGCCCAGCATCAGCTCGGCGGCCGGCTCCCGGAGCGTGACGGAGAGCACGCCCGCGTGGCTCAGCAGCTCCTCCTCGAGCCTCGGATCGATACCGCGCTCGCCCGCGGCCTCGAGCGACAGGGTGGCGAGATGGGCGGCGGCGATGCGCTCGTCCAGGTAGGCCTTACGAAAGCGCGCGATCGAGGGCACGTAGATCAGCACCTCGCCGAGCAAGACGAAGGCGATCGTCAGCACGAGCAGGCGCGCCGACAGCGACCGGTGCGGCGACGGCAAATGCAGCGGTTGGGCCATCGCCATCGTTATAAACAGGAAGCGCGTTGTAGGACAGCTGGCCATCGCATAGGCTTGCCTGGCGCGCCGCAACCAAGCAGCCTTCGAGGCCAAGAGGCGCCAACCGCGGGGTTTCGGCTGCCGCGGCAGAAGCCCATTTGGGAGGTCTGCGATGTTTTATCCGAAAGCTTTGAAGGCGGTCTTCGGTTGCGCGCTGTCGGCGATGCTGAGCTTGTTTGCTGCCGGCGCGAACGCCGGGTCCGATGTCGGGCCGCGCGCCGGCTTCTACAATAGCACCTGGCCTTATGGACGTTCCGATGCTTGGCGAACCGGGGCGGTCACCGGGGCGGGCCTGCCGGCAGATGTCGCTTCCGAATCCTTGGTGACGCAGAGCGTCGAGCTGCCCAAGACGCCCTATTGGGGGGTGACCTACGCGAAGGATGCCCTGTTCGTGCTGGGCGGCCAGCCGTTCCTGCTGGAGCCGTTCTCATTCGCCACGGCGGACGACGTGGACCTCCTGTCGCCGAGGCTGATCCTGACGCAGGCGTTGAAAGCGGCAGCGGTCACCCCCTACGTCGCCAAGATCGACCCGGAAACCATGTCCATCGTCGACATCCTCGAGTTGTCGCAAAGCTCCGGCCGCAACGGGACGTTCGCCAAGGCGTTGCGCCAGGAGATCGCCTGCGCGTTCCGTGATACCCTGCGCCGCACATCGGGCCCGGGGGCAGCCTGCAGTTCAAGAACGAGCGCCTTTCGCGGGAAAACGAGCGCCTTTCCTGGGAACTTGCAGACGTTGAACTACACCGGGACCATTCTCATTCACGAGAACGGCAAGCTCTACGCGGTTGCCACCTCGACGCTCTACGAAATCGATCCCACCACCATGGAGATCACCCGGACCCTCGACCTGCCAAGGTACGAGACGCGCTCGCTGGGCACGGTGTACAACGGCATGACGTTGGCGCCGCTCAACGGCGATATCATTCTCAAAGCCTTCAACTTCTTCGACAGCTCGCAGCCGGCCATACTTCTGGCGGTCGACCCCGCCGATCTGACGATCCGCTATCGGAACGATCAACTCAACGTCGGAGCCACCCGCCTGACCACGGCAGCCCAAGACGGCACCCAGTTCATCTACGCGACGGACACGACGAACACCCAGCGGATCGCCATCGGCGCTTCGGCATTCGCAGTCGACGAGGCGTGGTCGCAGACCTATCGAACGGCCGGCGACGGGACGACCCCGGCCGTGAGCATGACCTACATGGGCAATGATGATTTCGTCATCTTTCAGAACAACAACACCGTGATCGCCGGCGTGACCGCGCCCGTCGAGCTCTTCACCCAGGAGACGGAAACCACGGCGCCGACGATTGAAGAAGTCAATGCGAACTCCTCGATGCTTCCCGGCGGCTCCTGGCCCTCGCTGACGGCAGATCCCTTCAATACCAACGTCATCGTCACTGGCGATACCATCAATGGCATCCTGGCCGGCTGGCGTCGAAACGACACAGGGACACTGAAGAAATTGTGGGAGACCAGCAGCTATCAGTCCAGCGCCGGAACGGCGATCGCATCCGACCAGCAACGCATCTACATCGACGATCGCCGCTGCGACCCCTCGGGTCAGCATTGCAAGCTCTTCCTCGTGATCCTGGACCTGACCACGGGCGAGCAGATCGCCGAGGTCGAGGTCGCCGGCTCCGCGCCGTCACTCGCTCAGATCATTCTGGGTGAGGACAGCGCGTTCTTCGTCGCCACCGAAGCCGACAAGCGGACCGGCTTCGTCACCAAGGTCTCGGTCAGGCCCAACTCCTAGCTGCCGCACGACCGGAGAGCGGTCAGGAGGTGGCGTCGTTCAGGCGCCAGTCGAAGTCGTCGTCGGTGATCCGGTCGAAGCGCTCCAGGGTCATCGCGAGCTTGGGCTCGGCGTAGGCCATGAGATGGTTGATGATCGCGGTGTCGGAGCCGCCGAAATCCGCCGCGTACCATCGGTACAGGCTGGAGACGCTGAGCCGGTTGCCATCGATCTGAATGCAGCGCGGGTCGTTGATATAGACCATCGCCGCCTTGCTCAGCTGGTGCTCGAGCCGGTCCGCCTGATAGGGCTCCGGCTGCAGGCTCGGGCAGCTGACCGCGCCGCAGCTGAGCGCGTACAGGATCCGGGGATCATGCCAGATCGGCCGCAGGATGCGGTTTTGGATGTCGCTGAGGGAGATCGGTGCGCCTTCGACCTCGATCAGCTTCGCGTCCCAGGGGCCGGCGCTGCCCGGCGCCGACGACGGCGCGATGTCGCGGATGCTGGCGACCGGATAGTGGTCGAGGACCACGCGCACGACGAGCGCATTGTACAGATTGATCCAGTAGGCCAGCTGCTCGTCGCGGTTGTAGCCGCTGATCGGCAGGGCCGCGAGCCCGGCGATGTAGGCGTCGAGCGCCGCGCGGTCGGCGGCTGTGACCCGGCTGTAGGCGATCCGGTGAACGCCGTCGGCGCCAATCCGCAGATAGCGCGTCAGGAACGCCTCCCAGGCGTGATGGTCGATGGTCTGGGTCGAGGCCGGATCATGCGCCTCCCAGCGCTGCCAGAGCTCGGCGCGCGGCGCTGCCCGGAGCGCGCTCGCGCCCGGCAACAGGACCACCCCGCTCGTGCTCAGCAGCACGACCAGGCCGAGGGTGCGCAACAGCGGCTTCGCGATCAGCCTCCTGCTCGTCCCGCCGCGCCGCGACCGATGGTCGCCCTGAGACCATGCCATACCCGACCTCGCTTGCCAGGATCAGCGATATAGCGGATTGCCCGAGCGATCCGAATCGCCCGTGCTCACAAACCGGTGAACCCCCGGCGTCCACCGGCCGCGGCCAAGGTTTGACAGGCAGACCTGCCCGGCCTATACAGCGCACCGGTTTGCCAAGGGTTGGCGAGAGGCTCCGCCGTGAAGCGTACCTATCAGCCGAGCAACATCGTTCGCAAGCGGCGGCATGGCTTTCGCGCGCGCATGGCCACGGTCGGCGGGCGGCGGGTGATCGCGCGCCGCCGGGCCCGGGGCCGCAAGCGCCTGTCCTGCTGAGCGGCCGCACGCCCACGCCAGGCCTTGACCGGCGCCCACGGGTCGCAGCCGTTCCTGACGCGTCTCAAGCGGCGCGCGGAGTTCGTCGCGGTCGCGGCGACCCGGCGCCGCTGGGTCACGCCGGCGTTCGTGCTGCAGGCGGGTCCGCGCCCGGCGAGCGCTACGGCCGTGGGTGCGGCGGCCGAAATCGGCGTCGGCCTCACGGCGAGCCGGCGGGTCGGCAACGCGGTCGCCCGGAACCGCGCGCGGCGGCGGCTCGCGGCCGCGGCCCGCGCCGTGCTGCCAGGTCCGGCGCGGCCGGGGTACAACTACGTGATTGTGGCGCGTCCGGCGGTCCTGAGATGGCCCTTCGATCGTCTGCTCTCCGACCTTGTGACCGCGTTCGCGCGGGTCACGCCCGCTTCGAGCGGGCCGGGCGGTCCGGCGGGCGCGTCGCGGTCTGGCTCGTGAGCGTCCCGATCCGCGCCTACCGCCTGCTGCTTTCGCCGGTGATCGGGCCGCGCTGCCGCTACCTGCCGAGCTGTTCCGATTACGCGCTCGAGGCGCTCCAGCGGCACGGGCTTCGGCGCGGCGGCTGGTTCGCGCTACGGCGCATCCTACGTTGTCATCCGTGGGGCGGGTCCGGCTACGATCCGGTGCCGGAGTCCGAGCCCGAGCGGGGCCGGGTATTGAGGGCTCAAGGGCGTTGACGGCGGATCAGCGACCGGCTGGTGCGGAGCGGAGGAGGCCGGGGCCGACATGCCCGAGCAGCGCAACCTGATCCTGGCGATCGTCCTGTCGGTGACGATCATCCTGGCCTTCCAGTACTTCTACGAGCTGCCGCGGATGAAGGAATCGCAGCGCCAGCCGGCGCAGCGGACCGAGCAGACGGCGCCGGCGGCGACGCCAGGGCAGACCCAGGGCCAGGCTGGCGCGCCGGCAGGGCCGGCCGCGGTCACCCCGGGCGTCGAGGCCGTGCTAGCCGGGCAGACGCGCGCCGAGGTCCTGGCGCGCTCGCCACGGGTGACGGTCCAGGGCGACCGCGTGCACGGCTCGCTGCCGCTGACCGGCGGGCGCATCGACGATGTGATCCTCTCGGACTACCGGGTGACCACGGCGCCGGATTCTCCGGACGTGATCCTGCTCAATCCCCCGGGCGCGCCGGACACCTATTTCGCCGAGTTCGGCTGGGTTCCCGCCGACAAGGGCGTGGCCGTGCCCGATCAGGACACGGTCTGGCAGGCCGAAGGCGACGGGCTGCGCACCGGCCATCCGGTCGCGTTCAGCTGGGACAACGGGAAGGGCCTGCGCTTCCATCGCGAGGTCGGGGTCGACGACGCCTTCCTGTTCACCGTCCGCCAGCGGGTCGAGAACACCGGCAAGGAGCCGGTCACGCTGCTGCCCTACGGTCTGATCAGCCGCTGGAGCGTGCCCCAGACCCGTCACTACTACATCCTGCACGAGGGGCCGATCGGGGTTCTCGGCGGCAAGCTGCACGAGATCGACTACAAGGATCTGGTGAAGGGCGAGGTCCAGCTGCCCAGCCAGGGCGGCTGGCTCGGCATCACCGACAAGTACTGGCTGGTCGCGCTGATCCCCGATCAGGCGAGCGACATCACCGCCACCTTCCGCCACGTGAAGGCGGACGACCAGGACCACTACCAGGTCGACTACCTGCGCCCGGGCATGACGGTCGCCCCCGGTCAGAGCATCGAGATCACCGAGCGTCTGTTCGCCGGCGCCAAGGAGGTCGCTCTGCTCGACCGTTACGGTGCCGCCTACGGCATCCCGCTGTTCGACCGCGCGGTCGATTTCGGCTGGTTCTATTTCCTGACCAAGCCCTTGTTCCACGTCCTGCATTTCTTCTACGGCGTCGTCGGCAACTACGGGATTGCGATCCTGCTCCTGACGCTCGTGGTCAAGCTGCTGTTCTTCCCGCTTGCCAACAAGTCTTATACCTCGATGAGCAAGATGAAGAAGCTGCAGCCCGAGATGATGCGTCTGCGCGAGCTCTATGGCGAGGACAAGGCGCGCCTCAACCAGGAGCTCATGAGCCTGTACAAGACGCAGAAGGTCAACCCGATGTCGGGCTGCCTGCCGATCGTGGTGCAGATCCCGGTGTTCTTCTCGCTGTACAAAGTGCTGTTCGTGTCGATCGAGATGCGGCACGCGCCGTTCTTCGGCTGGATCCACGACCTGTCGGCGCCCGACCCGACCACCGCGTTCAACCTGTTCGGTCTAATTCCCTGGACCCCGCCGGCGATGCTGATGATCGGGGTCTGGCCTTTGATCATGGGCGTGACCATGCTCCTGCAGCAGAAGCTGAACCCGCAGCCGGCCGACCCGATGCAGGCCAAGGTGATGATGTTCCTGCCGGTCATGTTCACCTTCCTGTTCGCGACCTTCCCGGCCGGGCTGGTGATCTATTGGACCTGGAACAACACGCTCTCGATCGCGCAGCAGTGGGTGATCATGAAGCGGATGGGGGTCAAGGCCTGAGCCATGCCGGAAGGGTTCGCGCCAGTGCCGGAGCGGCCGGACGCCGAGCTTGCGCTCGATGCGGGCCGCCGGTTGTTCGCCAAGCCCTGTGAGTTCGTCGCAGGCGTTGCCGACCTCGCGCGGCTGCCGGCGGCGGACCTGCCCGAGGTCGCCTTCGCCGGCCGCTCCAACGTCGGCAAGTCGAGCCTGATCAATGCCCTCACCGGCCGCCGGCAGCTCGCCCGGATCTCCCAGACCCCGGGCCGTACCCAGCAGATCAATCTGTTCGACCTGGGCGGCCGGCTGATGCTGGTCGATCTGCCCGGCTACGGTTATGCGCAGGCCCCCAAGGCGGCGGCGGCGGACTGGCAGGCCCTGGTGCGGCGCTATCTGCGTGGCCGCAGCACGCTGCTCCGGACCTGCGTGCTGATCGATGCCCGCCACGGCTTCAAGGACGTCGACCGGGGCTTCATGACGTTGCTTGGCGAGGCCGCGGTCGTCTATCAGGTGGTGCTGACCAAGGTCGACCAGATCCGTGCGGGCGAGCTGCCCGACCTGCTCGCGACGCTTGGCGACGAGCTCGCGCGCAAGCCCGGCGCCCATCCGGAGCTGATCGCCACCAGCGCCCGCACCGGTCAGGGCATCGACTTGCTGCGCGCCGAGCTGGCGGCGCTTGCCCGCGAGCCGGCCGGGGCACCGGCATGACCGACCAGGCGCACCATCAGACCGCGGCCACGCTGATCGAGGCGTTGCCCTACATGCGGCGCTTCGCCGGCACGACCTTCGTGGTCAAGTATGGCGGCCACGCCATGGGGTCGGCGGACCTCGCCGAGGGTTTCGCGCGCGACATCGTGCTGCTCAAGCAGGTCGGCATCAACCCGGTCGTGGTCCACGGCGGCGGGCCGCAGATCAAGGCGATGCTCGATCGCCTGAAGATCAAGAGCGAGTTCGTCGAAGGGCTGCGGGTGACCGATTCGGCGACCGTCGAGATCGTCGAGATGGTGCTCGCCGGCAACATCAACAAGCAGATCGTGGCGGCGATCCATGCGGTCGGCGGCCGCGCGGTCGGCCTCTCGGGCAAGGACGCGCAGCTGATCGAGGCGGCCAAGCTGACCCGCACCCGGCGCGATCCGAGCAGCAACATCGAGCAGGTGCTCGACCTCGGCTTCGTCGGCCAGCCCGTGCGCATCCGCACCGAGGTGCTCGAGGTGTTCGCCAAGACCGAGATCGTGCCGGTGATCGCGCCGATCGGGCTCGGTGCCGATGGCCATACCTACAACATCAACGCCGACACCGCGGCGGGCGCGATCGCATCGGCGCTGCACGCCCGCAAGCTGGTCCTGCTGACCGACGTGCCGGGCGTGCTGGATGCCGCCGGCGGGCTGATCTCCGAGCTCTCGGCCGGGGCCGCGCGCGCGCTGATCGCCGACGGCACGGCCAAGGGCGGCATGATCCCCAAGCTCGAGACCGCGCTCGCGGCGCTGTTCGGCGGGGTCGGGGCGGTCCACATCCTGGACGGCCGGCTGCCGCATGTGCTCCTGCTCGAGACCTTCACCGAGGCGGGCGTCGGCACCAAGGTCACGCCCGACTGAGCCGCGCGCCGCCGACCCACCATACCCGAGTAAGCCCACGGCCACGACGCACCGCCGCGCCTCGAACTTGCTTCTGGCAGGACCGGCGGCACCGCCGGTAAGCTCGACCGGGTCGCCGCCGGATCGGCGACCAGCGTCAGGGGAGCCAAAGATCGCCAAGGGATTCCGACATCGGGCGACGGCGTCGCTCGGCCTTGGGCTCGGCCTTGGGCTCGGCCTCGGGCTCGGCCTCGGCCTCGGGCTTGGCCTGTCGCCGTCGCCGGTCGCGGCGCAGGACCTCGCCGAGCAGCGCGAGGAGATGGTCCGCCTGGTCCAGCTCGAGACGCTGATGATCAGCAGCCAGACCGGGGTCACAGAGCTCGATCCGCGGGTCCTCGCAGCACTCCGCCAGGTGCCGCGCGAGGCCTTCGTGCCCGAGCCGCTGCGCCCTTATGCCTACGAGCCGCATCCGCTGCCGCTCGGCCACGAGCAGAACCTGGCGGCACCGCTGCTGGTGGCGCTGATGACCCACCTGGTGGCACCCAAGCCCGACGACGTGGCGTTCGAGACCGGCACCGGAGCCGGCTACCACGCTGCGGTGCTCTCGCTGCTGACCGCCAAGGTCTACAGCGTCGAGGTGGTCGAGCCGCTCGCCGATCAGGCCGCGCGCACCCTCAAGGACCAGGGCTACGACAACGTCTACGTGCAGGCGTCCGACGGCTACTACGGCTGGCCGGAGAAGGCGCCGTTCGACGTCATGGTCATCAAGGAGGCGATCGACCACGTGCCGCCGCCGCTCTTGCAGCAGCTCAAGCGCGGCGGCCGGATGGTGATCCCGCTCGGCCCGGAGCAGGGCGTGCAGACCCTGACCCTGGTGACCAAGGACGACGACGGCAAGGTGCGCGAGCAGGGGATCATGCCGGTCCGCTTCTCGCCCCTGCAGGGCGGCGAGCGCCTGTAGCCGGCGCGCCGGGCAGGGCGGCTCAGCGGCCTTCGCGGTACCAGGCGAAGCCGAGCGTGCCGAGCAGCAGCATCAGCGCCAGCACCGCCGGCAGCAGCGGCAGCTGCGAGGCGCCGGTCACCAGATATCGGTCGTTGCGCCTGAGGCCGACCCAGTTGCGTCCGGACAGTGCCCGGCCGGGCGCCACCTGGCGGACCTCGGGCGCGCCGCCGTCGGCCAGCCAGTGGACCCCACCACCGCTGGCCTCGACCAGGGGCGCCAGGCGATCTGGGGTCGCCCGCATGTCCGACAGCTCCTCGGCGCCGATCGGGCGGACCGCGACGTAGGTCGTGAGCTTGCTGTCCGCGATCCGGTAGAGGCCTGCCTCCTTGGCCGGCACGGTGGCACGCGCGACCCCGTGATCGGAGGGCTCGAGGGTCACCTGGGTGGTCTTTCCGGAGGGCGCGGTCACGGTCGCGACGTCGGCCTCGGGGTGCAGCGAGCGGCGCTCGATCGCGATCGAATCCGTGCCCGGCTCGGCGCGCAACGCCTCCTCCTCGAGCTCCGGCTCCTGCATCAGCCAGTGGACCAGCCGGCGCAGCAGCAGGCCTTGCGGGCCGCCGCCCTCGAAGCCGCGTGCCCAGAGCCACACCTGGTCGGAGAGCAGCTGTGCCACCCGCCCCTTGCCGACCCGGTTGAGCACTAGGAGCGGCCGCTCGGCGGCCCCGCTCATCAGCACCTGGGCACCGGCGGCCTCGACGTCGACCTGGCGGAACCAGCGCCCCCAGAGCGGCCGATCGGCGGCGGCTTGGACCCGGCCGTCCGTCGCACCGTCCGTCGCGCCGGGCGTCGCGCCGTCCGTAGCGCCGCCCTCGAGCCCTTCGGCGAGGCCGGCGGTGACCGGATGGCGCTGGCCGAGCTCGGTCAGGAGCGGGGTGAAGCCGCGGTCATAGACGATGCCCGTGGGGCGCGCGGGCAGAACCCGCGCGAGCGGCGTGCGGTACAGGCTGAGCGGATGGGCGAACTCCGGTCCGGCGATCTCGAGCAGCGCGCCGCCGTCTTCGACGTAGCGCGCGACATTGTCGAGATAGGCGAGCGGCAGCAGGCCGCGCCGCGAGTAGCGATCGAAGATCACCAGGTCGAACTCTTTGAGCTTGACCTCGAACAGCTCGCGCGACGGGAAGGCGATCAGGGCAAGCTCGCGGATCGGCGTGCCGTCCTGCTTCTCGGGCGGCCGGAGGATCGTGAAGTGGACCAGGTCGACCGCCGGGTCGGCCTTGAGCAGGTTGCGCCAGACCCTGAGGCCCGGATAGGGCTGGCCGGACACCAGCAGCACGCGCAGCCGGTCGCGCACGCCGTTGACGAAGAACACCTGGCGATTGTTGAGGGTGGTCACCTCGCCCGGCGCCGGAGCCGCCTCGAGCTCGAGCACGGTCTGGCCGGCCCGGGTCAGCTGGAACGGGACGCTGCGCGACACCCCCGGCATGACCGCGACCCGCTGCTTGACCTCGCCGTCCTGGCGCAGGGTGACCGTGATCGGCTCGTTGGAGCTGCCCGCCGGCAGCTCGTCGACCCGGAGCGTGATCTCCTCCTGGTCGCCGACCATGCCGTAGTTCGGCACCTGCTCGACCACCAGCCGACGGTCGCGCTCGTCGTGCTGGCCGGTCAAGAGCAGGTGCAGCGGCGCGTCGATGGCGAGCGAATCGAGGCTCTTGGGGACGTCGTGGACCTGACCGTCGGACAGCATGAGGACGCCCGCGAGGCGCGAGCGGTCGATCTCGGGCAGCGTCGTGCCGAGGGTCGAGAACAGCCGGGTGCCGCCCTTGCCGTCGCCGGCGCTGGTCGCCTCGACCACCTGCAGGTGGTCGATCTGCTTCAGCTCGGCGCGCAGCCTGGTCAGCGCCTGATCGAGCTGCGCCGGCCGGTCGCCGACGCTCTGCGAGGGCGAGCGGTCGATCAGCAGCACGGCGACGTCGTCGAGCGGCTGACGCTGCTCCTGGACCACCACGGGGTTGGCCAGCGCCAGCACGCCGAGCGCCAGCATCGCTGCCCGCCAGAGGATGCCGCGCGCCCGCCGCCAGAGCCCGAAGCCCGTGACCGCCAGGATCGCCAGCGCCAGCGCCGCCAGCAGCGGCCAGGGCAGGAGCGGGGCAAAGCTCAGCGAGGTGCCGTGCATCATGGGCCGGGGCTCATTGGCCGAGGCGCTCCAGCAGCGCCGGAATGTGCACCTGGTCGGTCTTGTAGTTGCCGGTCAGGGCATACATCACGAGATTGACCCCGAACCGGCGGGCGAGCTCGCGCTGGCGCTCGCCGCCCGGCACCACCGGGAACATCGCCATGCCGTACTCGTCGATCGCCCAGGCGCCGGCCCAGCCGTTGCCGCCGACGATGATCGAGGAGACGCCGTCGTTGACGCTGGGCTCGGGGCGATCGACCCACACCGTGCTGCCGGTCCAGCGGCCGGGGAAATCCTGCAGCAGGTAGAACGAGCGGGTCAGCGTATGATCCTCGGGCATCGGCACCAGCATCGGCAGGTTGAGGCCGGCGAGCAGCTGCTGCAGGCGCCGCTCGCCCGGGCCGGGGCCGGGCTGATCGGGGATCATCGTGGCCGCATCGCCGGTGTCGAACAGGATCATGCCGCCCTGGCGGAGATAGGCGTCCAGCCGCTCGCGCACGCCCGCGTGCAGATCCGGATGGTCGGGCGGGATCGGCCAGTAGAGCAGCGGGTACAGGTTGAGATCGTCGACCGCCAGATCGACCGCACGCGGCTCACCGGCCTCGACCGCGGTGCGCCGGTTGAGGATCAGGCTCAGGCCCTCGAGCCCGGCCTGGCTAATCGCATCGACCTCGGCGACCCCGGTCAGGACGTAGGCGAGCCGGGTCTCCGAGGTCGCCGCGATGATGGCCTCGTCGCTGTCGGCAGCCGGCGCCGCGCGGCCACCACTGTCGGCGGCCGGCGCCGGGTGGCCATCGCTGCCGGCGGCCTGCGCCAGCCGAGCGCCCCGGTCGGCGGCCTGCGCGGGGTGGCCACCGAGCAGCAGCGGCAGGACCGCGAGCATCAGGATCAGACCAGCAGCGACGCGCGCCGGTCGGATCAGCAGCCCGCGCAGCTGCAGGCCGATCGCCGTGTCGGCAAGCGCCAGCAGGAGGGCAGCGAGCAACAGCCAGGGCATCAGGTCGATCTCGGCCGAGCCGCCGCCATAGGCGCGGGTCTCGACCGGCAGATCGGCAGGCTGCAGGGCCTGCAGGTCCGGGACCGCCGAGGCGAGATTGAGCGCGAGACGGGCAGCGTCGGCGGCGGCGCCGACCCGGCCGTACAGTCCGGCCGGATGGCTGGCGCTGGCGACGGTGGTCGCCAGATCGGCGGCTGCGACCGGCTGCGCTGCCGGTCCCGGCTCGCCCAGGTGGCCCTGGGCATCGAGCACCTCGAGGGGCGCCAGCAGTCCGCGCAACGTGCCGCCGGCGCCCGGCGCCAGGGCCGCGATCCGTCGCAGCACGTCGACGAAGGCGCCCGACAGCGGCAGCGAGGACCAGGCGGTGTTGGCGGTGGTGTGGACCAGCACCAGCCAGCCCTTGCCGCGCTGCTCGCCGGTGATCAAGGGCGTGCCGTCGGCGAGCCGCGCCCAGGTGTGGGCGGCGAGCTGTGGCCCCGGCTGCGCGAGCACCTGGCGCTGCACGATGACGTCGCCCTTGGGCACGGTCAGCCCGGCGAGCGGCCCGCTCTCGTCGAAGCTCGTGAGCGGCAGCGGCCGCGCCCAGGACAAAGCACCGCCGAGGTAGCGGTCGCCGTGCCGCAGCTTGACCGGCACCAGATCGTCCTCGGCGTTGGCGAGCCTGGGGCCGGCAAAGCGCAGGAGCACGCCGCCCGCCTCGATCCAGGTGGCCAGCCTGGCGCGCGCATCCGGCCCGATCTGGGCACTGTCGGTGAGCACGATCGCCGGCACGCCCGCGGCCAGCAGCTCGGCGATCGAGCCGCGCCGCAGCTCGGCATGCGGCGCCAGGGCCTTCTCGACGTAGTACAGCTCCGAGAGCAGGGGTTGTGCCGCCTGCGCGGCCGGCTCACCGACCAGACCGACCAGCCGCTGCCGCCAGCGCTCGTCGAGCAGGACCACGCCGCCGACCCCCGCGGCCGGCTCCAGCTCGAGCCGGGCGATCTGATTGCGCAGCTCGAGCGGCAGGTCGATGCGCGCCTCCGCCCGGGTGGCGCCGGCATCGAACGCCAGGGTCTGACGGGCGAGGATCTCGCCAGCGGGTCCGACCGCACGCACCATCAGGCTCTGCGCGTCGCCAACACTCGGCCGGCGGGCGGCGACCACGAGCGCGTCCTTGGTGGCGTCCGGCGGCAGCAGCAGGGTCGCCCGCTGGGCGGGCGGATCGGCGAAGATCCGAAGGGGGCCGATCTGGCGCAGCTGGTCGGCGAAGCGGCTCGCGGCGTCCCGCGCCGCTCGGTCTTCGGCGACGCCGTCGCTGAGCCAGATCAGCTCGGCGCCATGGAGCGGCTCCCGCTTGAGCTGCTCGAGCGCGGCGGCGCGGTCCACCGGCCAGGGCTTGGGCTGCCAGCTGGCGACCGTGCGCACCACGTCGGCGGCGCTCCGGCGCTGCAGCTTCGGCGTCACCGGGTCGGCGGCGGTGCCGAGCAGGATGACCTCGCGGTTCTGCCGCTGGGCGCGGTCGGCGAAGCGTTCCAGCATCTCGGTCCGCCTGGCCCAGCCGGGCGCCGCCGCCCAGCCATCGTCGACCACCAGCACCAGCGGCCCGTCGCCGGACAGCTCCGGCTCGGGATTGAGCACCGGCCCGGCCAGCGCCAGGATCACCAGGCTCGCCAGCACCAGGCGCAGGATCAGCAGCCAGAGCGGCGTGCGGGCCGAGGTTTCCTCCTCGGGCTGGAGGCCGAGCAGGAACCGGATCGCCGGGAAGCGGATCAGCTTCGGCGCCGGCGGGATGATCCGCAGCAGCCACCACAGTGCCGGCAGGCAGACCAGGGCGGTCAGCAGCCAGGGATTGGCGAGCCCGAGCAGGCCGAGGTCGAGCATGGTCTAGTCGTGCCCCTTGGTCGACAGCGCCGTGTACAGCGCCAAAAGGGGCGGCTCGGGGGGCTGGTCGCAGACGTGGCTGCCGAAGGTCCAGCCGAGCGACCGGGCGAGATCGCGCAGGCCCGCGCGATGCGCCTCGAGCCGCCCGCGATAGCGCTGGCGGACCCCGTCGACGTTGCCGATCAGCGCGATGCCGTCCTGCTCCAGGCCTTCGAAGCGCACCCGGCCGGCGAACGGCAGCGCCGGCTCCGCCGGGTCGAGGACCTGGAGCAGATGGCCGCGCACGCCCATCGCAACGAAGCCGCGCAGCCGCTCGCGGAGCTGCTCCAAGGGGGTGAAGAAGTCGCTGATCACGACCACGCGGGCGAAGCGCGGCAGGGGCTGGATCGGGGCCAGGCTGGGCTCGGCCGACGACCGCGCCAGCAGGTCCTCGCACAAGGTCGCCATGCCGACCCGGCCACCGCTCGGACGGCGCCGGCGGCCGAGCAGCGCGATCCGCTCGCCGGCCCGGGTCAGCAGCGAGCCGAGCGCCAGCAGCAGGAGCAGGGCCCGGTCCGCCTTGGTCGACCAGCTCGGGGCCGACTGATAGACCATCGATGCCGAGCTGTCGGCCCACAGCCAGACGCTCTCCGCCGCCTCCCATTCCTGGTCGCGCAGGAACAGCTGGCTGGTGCGCGCCGACTGGCGCCAGTCGATGCGGCTGGTGGAATCGCCCGGCTGATAGGGCCGGAACTGCCAGAAGGTCTCGCCGACCCCGACCCGCCGCCGGCCATGCACGCCCTGGGCGACGGTCGCCGCCACGCGCTCGGCCGCAACCAGGAGCGGCGGCAGGCGATCCGCCAGCCGCTCGGCGTGCTGACGCAGTCCGGTGAGGCTGGCGGTCGGTCGCGCCGCGGCGGCCATCAGCCGGCGATCACCCCGCAGAGACGCTCGATGATCTGGTCCAGGGTGACGCCCTCGGCGCGGGCGGTGAAGGTCAGCGCCATGCGATGGCGGAGCACCGGCGGAGCCAGCGCGATCACGTCCTCGACCGAGGGCGCGAGACGGCCCTCGAGCAGCGCCCGCACGCGCACCGCCAGCATCAGCGCCTGGCTCGCCCGCGGGCCCGGCCCCCAGCCGATCAGAGCGGCCAGCTCGCCCTCCGTATCGGGTGCCGGCCGGCCGGCCCGCACCAGCTGCAGGATCGCGTCGACCACCCGATCGCCGACCGGGATGCGCCGCACCAGGGCCTGGATGTCGATCAGCTCGGTCGCGGTCATCACCGGCCGCGCCGCCTGGATGCCGCCGCCGGTGGTCTCGATCATCATGCGTCGCTCGGCCGCCCGATCGGGGTAGTCGACGTTGACCTGCAAAAGGAAGCGGTCGAGCTGCGCCTCGGGCAGGGGATAGGTGCCCTCCTGCTCGATCGGGTTCTGGGTCGCGAGCACGTGGAAGGGCGCCGGCAGCTCGTGGTCCTGGCCGGCCACGGTGACCCGGCGCTCCTGCATCGCCTGGAGCAATGCTGCCTGGGTGCGCGGGCTGGCGCGGTTGATCTCGTCGGCCATCAGCAGCTGACAGAACACCGGCCCCTGGATGAACCGGAAGCTCCGGCGCCCGCTCTCGGCTTCCTCCAGCACCTCCGAACCCAGGATGTCGGCGGGCATCAGGTCGGGCGTGAACTGCACGCGCTTCTGGGTCAGGCCGAGGACCACGCCAAGGGTCTCGACCAGACGGGTCTTGGCGAGGCCAGGGACGCCCACCAGCAGTACATGACCGCCCGCGAGCAGCGTGATAAGAGCTTCCTCGATGACCCGTTCCTGGCCGAAGATCGCGCGTCCGATCTCGGCACGGACCCGGGCGAACCGTTCGATCGTCGCCTCGACCTGATCGAGGATGGCCGTATCAAGGCTGTCGTTCATGGCCGATCCTCGGCAGGATGATCCGCTGGCGGGTCATGGCGGTCATGGGCGGTTCGGGCGGCGGGGGGTCTGCGCGGCGATGCTCAGATCGCCGGGGCGCGTCGACGGCCGACATGGGCTGGGTACATGGCCTTGAGTATGGGTACGGACTCCCCACCGGATCAAGCCCTCGACCGGGTCGCGGGCGAGACATTATCGCCGAGCCGGGGCGGCACCGCAATGGAACGTTCCTTCGGGCTCAGGATCGCGCGCGACGGTTCCTGGTGGCACGAAGGCCGGCCGATCGGGCGGCTGGCGCTGGTCAAGCTGTTCGCGACCGTGCTGCGGCGCGCGGCCGACGGCAGCCATTGGCTGGTGACGCCGGTCGAGCGCGGCCGGATCGAGGTCGAGGATGTGGCCTTCGTCGCGGTCGAGCTCGCGGTCGAGGGTGCGGGTGCCCGGCAGCGGCTTTGCCTGCGTAGCAACCTGGACGAATGGGTCACGGTCGGGCCGGACCACCCGCTGCGCGTGCGGCGATCGGTAGCGCCGGCGGGCGAGGCGGCGCTGGTGCCCTACGTCGAGGTCCGGGGCGGCCTTGAGGCGCGGCTCGCGAGGTCGGTCTACTATCAGCTGGTCGAGCTCGGCGAGGAGCAGGACCGGGCCGGCCGGACCCGCTTCGGGGTCTGGAGCAGCGGCGTCTTCTTCGCGCTCGACGAGGCGAGCTGAGGCGGCGCCGGGCGGCCGATGGTGACCCGCGAGCAGCTCCGCCTGCGCCTGACCCCGGCACCCTCGGGCACGCAGCATGGGCTCGGCCTGGACGAGGGCTGGCTGCACGGCGACGATCCGGTGCGCGACGCCCTCACCGCCGCCATCACCCGGCGCACCCCGGCCGCGGTCCTGATCGGCGTGGTCGAGCGCCCGGGCGGGCCCGCCATTCTGCTCACCCAGCGCAGCGAGCAGCTGCGCGACCATGCCGGCCAGATCAGCTTCCCGGGCGGCCGGATCGAGCCCGGCGACGCGTCGCCCGCGGCGGCGGCGCTGCGCGAGGCCAAGGAGGAGATCGGCCTGGAGTCGGCCAAGGTCGAGCTGCTGGGCGAGCTCGCTCCTTACGACACGGTGACCGGCTTTCGGATCCACCCGGTGGTCGGCTGGATCCAGCCGCCACTTGCCCTCAAGCTCGATTGCTTGGAGGTCGCCGAGGCCTTCGAGGTGCCGCTCCAGTTCATTGTCGACCCGGCCAACCAGCGTCGCCACAGCTACCGCCGCGGCGCGCTCACCCGCGGCTACTACGTGCTGCCCTATCAGGGCCGCTTCATCTGGGGGGCGACCGCCGGCATCCTGGTCAATTTCTCGCGCCTGCTCGGAGCCTGAGCGATGCCGCGCCTCCTGGCGGGCCTGCGTGCCGCCGCACCTCGAGCACGGCCGGATCGGGCCCGGCACCAGGGTCGCGCGCCGAGCGCCGTGGCCAGGCCATCCTGACCGCCATGCGCGTCTCCCGGCCGCTTGCCGCCCAGTCCTGGCTGCGCTCGTCCGCGAGCCGCAAGGTGCTCCGGGCGCTGGAGGCGAGCGGCCGGCCTGCCCGGTTCGTCGGCGGCTGTGTACGCGACGGCCTGCTCGGCCGGGCCGAGCTGCGCGCTGATCTCGACCTCGCCACGCCCGAGCCGCCGGAAGAAGTCATGCGCCTGCTCGAGGCGGCCGGCCTGAAGGCGCTCCCGACCGGGCTTACCCACGGCACCGTCACGACCGTGGTTGGCAGCCGGCGCTTCGAGATCACGACGCTGCGGCGGGACGTCCTGACCGACGGCCGCCACGCCCTGGTCGCCTTCACCGACGATTTCGAGGCCGACGCCGCCCGGCGCGACTTCACGGTCAACGCCATGAGCTGCGATGCCGGGGGCCGGCTCTACGACTATTTCGGCGGCCGTGCCGATCTCGAAGCCGGCCGTATCCGCTTTGTCGGCAACCCGGCCCAACGGATCGCCGAGGACTACCTTCGGATTCTCCGGTTTTTCCGCTTTTTCGCCCACTACGGCCGGCCCCCCGCCGATCCCGAAGCGCTCGCGGCCTGCAAGGAAGCGGCACTCGAGCTCACCCGCCTCTCGGGCGAGCGCATCCAGACCGAGATGCTGAAGCTGCTCGAGGCCGAGGCTCCGCTGCCGGCGCTCCGCCTGATGGCCGAGACCCGGGTGCTGAACGAAGTCATCCCCGGGCCGGTCGCGCAGGATCGTCTCGCGCGCCTGCTGGGCCTCGCACCTGCTGCCGACCCGCTGCTGCGCCTGGCTGCCCTGCTCCGTCCGCCGCCGTCGAGCGCCGAGGTCGAAGGCCTGGTCGCCGAGCGCTGGCGCCTTGCCAACCGGGATGCGGCCCGGCTCGAGGCGCTGACCGCAACGCCGCTCCCGGACCTCGACGCGACCTCGACCGGACGCCGGCAGGCGCTCCATCGCCTTGGCCCGGAACTCTACGCCGATCTGATCCGGCTCGCCGCCACCGAGGCCGCCGGCGATCCCGGCCCGGCGCTCGCCACCGCCCTTACCGAGGCCGCCGCCTGGCGTCCGCGCAAGTTGCCGCTCGGCGGCGACGACCTCATGGCGCTGGGCCTCCCGCCCGGTCCGCGGCTCGGAAAACTCCTGGCCGAGGTCGAGGCTTGGTGGGCCGGGGAAGACTTCCGACCCGACCACGCCGCCTGCCTGGCCTACGCGCAAACCCTGATCGCCGACCCGACGGTCCCCGACTGAGTCCCAGCTGCTCGCCGGCCTCGAAAGGTGCGGGAAATGGGGCGACCGACAGGAAAAGGTCTAGCTCAAACGCTATATTTCTATATATATTACGATCGTCGCACAGGGAGCCTTTCCAGCGAGTCCCCAAGTCGGCGAGCTGGGTCGACTCGTTGTATAGTCGTACTATATAGCGGTCAAAGGAGGCCCGCGTCCTTGTCCGTTCGAGCGAACCTGTCGTTCTCGACCGACGACCAGCCCTGGTCGGTCGGGCGCGAGCGCATCCGCCTGCTCGAGGCGATCGCGCGCGAGGGCAGCATCTCGGCCGCCGCGCGCGCGGCCGGCATCACCTACAAGGCGGCCTGGGATGCGGTCAGCGCGATGAACAACCTGTTCGGCCGGCCGCTGGTCGAGGCTCAGGTCGGGGGCCGCAAGGGCGGCGGTGCCCGGCTCTCGGAGGCCGGGCGGCGCGTGGTCGCGGGCTTCGAGCGGATCGAGGGCGAGCTCGCCCGCGTCATCCGGACCCTCGAGCCCGAGCTCGGCGCGACCGGCATCTCGGCCGCCAATCTGGTGTGGGGGTTCATGATGCGGACCAGCGCCCGCAACGCGCTTCGCGGCCGGATCGCCGCGATCAGCGAGGACGCGATCAGCGCCGAGGTGGCGCTCGACGTCGCCGACCAGACGACGATCTACGCGATCGTGACCCGCGAGAGCCTGCGCGAGCTCGGGTTGTTCCCGGGGCGCGAAGCGATCGCGCTGATCAAGGCGCCGTTCGTGCTCATCGCGCCCGCCGACGAGGCGCAGCACACCTCGGCGCGCAACCGGATCTGCGGGACCGTGCTGCGGCGCGACCCGGGCGGCGTCAACACCGAGCTCACGCTCGACATCGGCGGCGGCAAGACGTTGACCGCGGTCATTACCAGCCGCAGCGCCGAGGCGCTCGGCCTCGAGGTGGGCGACCCTGCCTGCGCCCTGTTCGATGCCGCCCACGTCATTCTCGCGGTCGACTGACCAAGGGAGAAAACCCAATGCCGTCCAGGCTTGTCCCTTACGTCCTGGCCGCGGGCGCGCTCGCGCTGGGTGCGGTCCTGCCCGCGCAGGCCGCGCAGACCAACGTCGCGGTCGCGGCCAACTTCACCGATGCGGCCAACGAGATCGCGCAGGCCTTCAAGGAGAAGACTGGCGACGACGCCGTCCTGAGCTTCGGCTCGACCGGCCAGCTCTACACCCAGATCAGCCAGGGCGCGCCCTTCGAGGTCTTTCTCGCCGCCGACGACCAGCGGCCCAGGAAGGCGGTCGATGACGGCCTCGCGGTGCCGGGCAGCCGGTTCACCTACGCGACCGGCAAGATCGTGCTCTGGAGCCAGGACCCGAACCTGGTGCAGGGTGCTGCGACCCTCAAGGGCGGTGGGTTCGCCAAGATCGCGATCGCCAACCCGGTCGGGGCGCCCTACGGCACCGCCGCGGTCCAGGCGATGCGGGCGCTCGGCGTGTACGACCAGCTGGCGCCGAAGCTCGTGCAGGGCAACAACATCGCCCAGACCTACCAGTTCGTGCAGACCGGCAATGCGGAGCTCGGCTTCGTCGCCCTCTCCCAGGTCGCGAATGCGACCGGGGGCTCGCGCTGGATCGTGCCCGGCGACCTGTACGACACGATCCGGCAGGACGCGGTGCTGCTCAAGCAGGGTGCGGACAGCAAGGCCGCCCAAAGCTTCATCGCGTTCCTGAAAGGTCCGGAGGCCGCGCGGATCATGGCGCGCTACGGCTACGGCACGGGCGTCAGCTGACACACCGCCCATGCTCGACGCCGAGAGTGTCTGGCAGCCGGTCCGGCTGACCATCGAGCTCGCCAGCATCACGACCCTGGTCCTCCTGGTCGCGGGCACGCCGATCGCGTGGTGGCTCGCGCGCTCGCGGGCACGCTGGAAGGAGGCGGTGGCGGCCGTGGTCGCGCTGCCGCTGGTGCTGCCGCCGACCGTGCTCGGCTTTTATCTGCTGGTAGCACTCGGGCCGCACGGCCCGGGCGGCTGGGTCGCGGGGCTGTTCGGCGGCCGCTCGCTCGCCTTCACCTTCGAGGGGCTGGTGATCGGCTCGGTGATCTATTCGATGCCATTCGTGGTGCAACCGATCCGCAACGCTTTCGAGGCGTTCGGCGAGCGCCCGCTCGAGGTCGCGGCAACGCTCCGTGCCTCGCCCCGGGACGCGTTCTGGACGGTCGCGGTGCCGCTCGCGCGCCGGGGCTTCCTGACCGGCGCGGTCCTGGGCTTTGCGCACACGGTCGGCGAGTTCGGCGTCGTGCTCATGATCGGCGGCAACATTCCGGGCGAGACCAAGGTCCTCTCGGTCGCGATCTACGACTACGTCGAGACCCTGCGCTGGGCCGAGGCCAGCATCCTCGCGGGCGGCATGCTGGCCTTCTCCTTCGTCGTGATCCTGTCGTTGACGCTCTTTGAGAAGCGCGTCGGGCGGCTTCAGGCATGAGCGGCGGCAGCGACGGCGCCGCGATCACGGCGCGCTTTCGCGGTGCGCTCGGCGCCTTCGCCCTCGATATCGCGTTCGAGGCGCCGATGCGGGGGATCACCGCGCTGTTCGGGCCGTCCGGTTGCGGCAAGACGACCGTGCTGCGTTGCATGGCCGGGCTGCACATGCTGGCGGACGGGCACCTCTCGGTCGGCGGCGAGGTCTGGCAGGCGGGGGCTGCCTTCCGGCCGCCCTACGAGCGGGCGGCCGGCTATGTGTTCCAGGAGGCGAGCCTGTTCCCGCATCTCTCGGTCCGGCGCAATCTGCTCTATGGCCAGCGGCGGGCGCTGCGGCGCGGCGCCAGTGAAGCGATCCGCTTCGATGAAGTGGTCGCGCTGCTCGGGATCGAAGCCCTGCTGGAGCGGGCGCCGCTTCGCCTCTCGGGCGGCGAGCGCCAGCGGGTCGCGGTCGGCCGCGCTCTGCTCTCGCAGCCCAGGCTGCTCTTGATGGACGAGCCGCTCGCCGGGCTCGACCGCTTCAGCAAGGACGACATCCTGCCCTATCTCGAGGCGCTGCACGCGGCGCTCGCGATCCCGATCCTCTATGTCAGCCACGACCTCGCCGAGGTCGAGCGCCTGGCCGATCATCTGGTGCTGATGAACGCCGGGCGGGCGATTGCCTGCGGGCCGCTTCAGGACCTGCAGGCCGACCCGGAGCTGCCGATCGCGCGCCTGCCGGAGGCCTCGGTCGCGCTGAACGCGACGGTCACCGGCTACGATCCGGACTACGGGCTGGCCACGCTTGCGGTCGACGGCGGCACGATCGTCGTGCCCGGCGAGTACGGCGCGCCCGGGACGGCGCGGCGCATGCGCGTGCGCGCCTCCGACGTGAGCCTCGCCCGCGCGCCGTCCACGGCCAGCACCATCCTCAACATCCTGCCGGCGCGCGTCTTGGCCGCCGAGGCGCAGGATGCGGCGCAGATCAACGTGGTGGTCCGGCTCGGCGCCGCCGGCCAGGGCGCGCGCCTGCTCGCACGGGTCACCCGCAAGTCCTGGGTGACGCTCGGTCTGCGGCCGGGCGATCCGGTCCACGCCCAGGTCAAGAGCATCGCCCTGGTGCCGCAAAGTCCGACCGCATCACACCCCGGCATCGCCTCGCCCCTGGCTGCGGTGGTCGGGCAGCGGGATCGTCGATTGGCAAACTGGAGGACAGGTCATGAAGATCAGCGCGCGCAACGTGCTTAAGGGCCAGATCGTCGGGGTCGAGAAGGGCCAGACCACCGCCCACGTCAGAATCGACATCGGCAGCGGCAAGGTGATCACGGCCTCGGTCACCAACGCGGCGGTCGACGACCTCGGGCTCAAGTCCGGTCAGCAGGCCTATGCGGTCGTCAAGGCCTCGAACGTCATGATCGCGATCGACTGAGCGTGCGCTTGGGCGAGCCGTCCGGCTATCTGGCCGACGACGGCGCCGCCTACGAGCGCTTCCTCGGCCGCTGGACGGGCCGGCTCGCGGCGGCGCTGATCGACTTTGCCGGCCTGCCGCGCGACGGTCCGCTGCTCGACGTTGGCTGCGGCACGGGCACCTTGGCGTTCGAGCTCAGGCGTCGCTTTCCCGGCCAGCGCGTGAATGCGATCGACGTTGCCGCGCCCTACCTCGCCTTCGCGAGAGCGCGGGCGGACGGGGCGGGGATCCAACTCGCGCAGGCCGACGCCGCTCATCTGCCGTTCGCTACCGGCTCGTTCGCCGCCGCGCTCGCGCAGCTGGTGCTCAACTTCATGCTCGATCCGCGGCGGGCCGCCATCGAGATGCGGCGCGTCACCCGCGCCGGCGGGGTGGTCGCGGCGGCGGTCTGGGACTTCCGCGGCGGCCTGCTCTTTCAGCGTCTGTTCTGGGATACCGCGGCCGCGCTCGACCCGCAGGCGGGCGCCGCGCGCGACCGTCTGTTCGCCCACCCGCTGGCGATGCCCGAGGGCCTGGTCGAGCTCTGGCGGACGGTCGGGCTGCGCGCGGTCGAGCGCGGCTCGCTCACGATCCGCATGGATTTCGCGGACTTCGACGACTATTGGCAGCCGCTGCTCGGCGGCCAGGGGCCGTTCGGGGCCTACGTCGCCAGCCTGTCGGAGCGGCGCCGCTCGCGGATCCGGGCGCGCGTCCGGGCGGCCTTCCTGGCCGGCGCCCCCGACGGCCCGCGCTCGCTGACCGCGACCGCCTGGGCGGTGCGCGGCCGCGTGCCTTGACACTTTCGCGCGCGCGATCCCTGCGAGATGCCAACCGGCCACCAAGGCAACCAAACAAGCAGGAGCGGCGCCGGGCCGCCCGAGCGGCGCGTTCGCCCGGCGGCGGTTCCATGCTTCGCAGCGGGGATGATGTTCAATATCTGCCAGGTCAGCCCGGATCGGACGCGTCCAGGCCGCGGCTTGCTTGACAAGCGGACGTCCCCTACCTATCCCTCTGCGGGCCGTTTTGGGGGATAGTTTAACGGTAGAACTCTCGGCTCTGGACCGAGCAGTCCTGGTTCGAATCCAGGTCCCCCAGCCAACCTCGCAAGAAGTTGAGACCCTTGGGGACGGCGTTCCCCCCGACGCCGCTGCAATGGGGGCTCGAGGCCGAGCTCGCGGCTAGGCATCGCGCCGGCTCAGCTGTCTGGTAGTGGCCCGCCGCATCGAGCGGGCAAACGTGTGGCAAACTCATGACTTCTGCCACATTTCGACTTATTGATCGCAATTCTGCTGCATCCTTGGCCGGCCGTGTATTGACGATCTGCCCACCTTGCGCCGAAAGGCGCGGGCAGGGCCGAGACCTCCCGGCCGTGCCCCGGGAGCACCAGGCACGGCCCGCGATCGTTCACGCTAACGTTCCCGGCGCTATCGACCTGGGCGAAGAGCAGGTGCCGTTAACCAGGGCTTAACACTCGCGTTGGAAGGTAGGCCCGGGCCCGCGCCGTGCGGACCCAGAGGTCAATTCCAGCGAGAGGCTCGGCCATGCTCTTCAAGCAGACCCCGCGTGCCGATCAGCCGGCGAGCCACGCCGGCGAGCGCCCGTCTTCGAGCAAGCTGCCGCCGCTGCCGGCGGCGGCGCCCGCGGCTGCCGGCGCGACCGATCCGGTCGACCGGCCGGCGCCCCAGGGCCGGTTCTCGCTCGACGACGGCGAAACCGACAAGCGGCTGATCGTCGGCCAGGGCATTCGCCTCAAGGGCGAAATCACCGCCTGCGAGCGGCTGGTGGTCGAGGGCCATGTCGAGGTCACGATGAATGCGACCCGCGCGCTCGAGATCAAGCCGTCCGGTCATTTCATCGGCAGCTGCGAGGTCGAGGACGCCGAGATCAGCGGGGTCTACGAGGGCGACCTGTCGGTGCGCGGCCGACTGATCGTGCGCAAGGGCGGCCGGGTGATCGGCAAGATCGCCTATGGCGAGCTCGAGCTCGAGCGGGGCGGCGAGATCGCAGGCGAGCTCAGCGTCCGCAATCGCCAGCGCGGCCAGGCGTCGACCCCGACCCGCCCGGGCTCCGGCCAGCGCAGCGTCGTCGCCGCCTGACGGCCGGCGGGCCGGAGCGCCCGCCACCCGATCGACCGGCGGTCCCGATTCCGACCGGACCCCTCTCGACGCGGCTTTTCAGGCGGCGCCGGACCGGTTAGCTTGCCGAATGGGCAGGCACGTCCGCCGGCGCGCCCGCGCACCAAGGAGGGTCGCGGCACGCCGGGGCGGCACCGCTGGGAGAAGCTCCGGGTGGGCGCCCCGGGCGGGCTTATGGGGAGGCGCTACGCGCAGGCCATGTACGAGCTCGACCCGAAGCGGCTCGACCTGGTCGAGGAGTTCAAGGCCAGACCCTACGGCGAGCACAGCCCGGACCTGCAGTATCTGCTGAACCTGATGCGCAAGCCCCGCGCCGAGCCGTTCCACGTGCTGGTCGTGAGCGCGGCCGGCGAGCGCTGGACGCTGGCCCTCATGCCGCCGGGCAACACAGGCCCGCCGCAGCTGACCAACACCGTGTTCACCAGCCTGGAAGCGGCCGAGTGGCACGTGTTCAAGCTGCGCTGGCAGGCGCTGAGCGGCCAGGAGCTGCCGATCGACTGAGCCGGGGCGCTCAGGGCGCGCCCGCCGCCCGCTGGAGGAGCCGCCGATCATGACCGCGCTGCTCGCCTATTGCGACCCGATCAGCGTCGCTCCGGGCGAGCGCGTCCGGGTCATGGTCAGCTGCCTCGGTGCGCCCCGGTACGAGGCCGAGCTCGTGCGCCTGATCAACCCGCAGGCGGGGCCGCTCGCGACCCCGTTCCGGACCGAGCGCATCGAGCATCCGGCCAACCGCAGCTATCCCGGGCGGCAGCAGAGGGTCCCGATCGGCTCCTTCGGGGCGGTCGACCCGCATCCGCTGATCGCCGGGCTCGAGAGCTTCACCCTCCAGGCCTACGTCTGGCCGACCACGCCGGGTCGCGGCCGGCAGGCGTTGCTCGGCACCTGGTCGGAGGCCGAGCGGCGGGGCTTCGGGCTCGGCCTCGACGCCGAGGGCGCGCTTGAGCTGCGACTCGGCGACGGCCGCGCGGTCGCGAGCGTGAGCACCCGGACGCCGCTGCAGGCGCGCCGCTGGTATCTGGTCGCCGGCAGCTTCGATGCCGCGCGCGGCCGCCTCGCCCTTTGGCAGGTGCCAGTCGCCGACCGGACCTTTCATGACCAGGCGCCCGCGCGCGCCGAGGCGACCACCGCCATCCGCCTCGCGCCGCGGTCTGCTCCCTTCCTGTTCGCGGCCTGGCACGCGGGCGAGGCGGAGCCACCGACCGCCTACGGCCGGCTGGTCGCGGGCGGCCACTACAACGGCAAGCTCGACCGGCCGCGGCTCGCCAACCGGGCGCTGGAGCCGGCCGAGGTCTGGGCGCTCGCGGGCGATGGCGTGCTGCCCGCCGGGCTGGAGCAGGCCCTGGTCGGGCGCTGGGATTTCTGCCGTGAGATCCCGACCGAGACGCTGATCGACGCCTCGGCCAACCGGCTGCACGGCACCGCGGTCAATCTGCCGGCGCGCGCGATGACCGGGCACAACTGGACCGGCGCGGTCATGGACTGGACCCGGGCGCCCGAGCAGTATGGCGCGATCCATTTCCACGACGACGACCTCCTGGATGCCAACTGGCACGCCGATTTCGAGCTCGAGCTGCCGGCCGCTCTGCGCTCGGGCATCTATGCCGTGCATCTCCGGGCCAGCGAGGCCGAGTTTCACGTGCCGTTCTTCGTCCGGCCGCCGCGCGCTGAGAACCACACCCACAGCCGCGTCGAGAACCGCACCAAGATCGCCTTCCTGGCGCCGACCGCGACCTATCTCGCCTACATCAACAATCGCGGCCGTTTCGCCTCGCTCGCGACCGAGCTCTACCACGGCCGGCTGACCGTCATGGACGCGGTCGATGCGCTGCTGCTGGAGTACCCGGAGCTCGGCCTCTCGACCTACGACCGCCACTCGGACGGCAGCGGGGTCGCCTATGCCTCGCGCCTGCGGCCGGCGACCAACGTCCGGCCGACCGGGCGGCACTGGAACTTCAACCTCGATTTGTTCATCGTCGACTGGCTGGAGCATCAGGGCGTCGCCTACGACGTGCTCACCGAGGAGGACCTGCACGACGAGGGCGCGGATCTGCTCCGCCCCTACGCGGTCGTGCTCACCGGCAGCCATCCCGAATACGATTCCGCCGCCATGCTGGACGCGCTCGACGCCTGGCTGCGCCAGGGCGGCCGGCTGATGTATCTGGGCGGCAATGGCTTCTACTGGCGGATCGCCCATCACCCGACCCGGCGCGGCGTGCTCGAGGTGCGCCGCGCCGAGGGCGGCGTGCGCGCCTGGGACGCGCTGCCCGGCGAGGCCCACCACAGCTTCAGCGGCGAGTATGGCGGCCTCTGGCGGCGCCAGGGCCGGGCGCCGCAGCAGCTGACGGGCGTCGGCTTCATCAGCCAGGGCTTCGACAAGTGCTCTTATTACCGGCGCACGCCCGCGAGCCACGATCCCCGCGTCGCCTTCATGTTCGAGGGCATCGCGGATGAGATCCTGGGCGACTTCGGGGTACTCCAGGGGGGCGCTGCCGGGCTCGAGATCGACTGCGTCGACCCGGCGCTCGGCACGCCGCCGCACGCGCTTGTGGTCGCTCGCTCGGAGAACCATTCCAACACTTACGAATTGGTCGCCGAGGAGGTGCGGATCCCGCACGGGGCCACCGACGCGAGCCAGAATCGCGACATCCACGCCGACCTCGTGTTCTTCGAGACCCCGGAAGGGGGTGCGGTGTTCTCGACCGGCTCGATCGCCTACGCCGGCAGCCTGTCCTGGAACGGCTTTGACAACAATCTGGCCAGGCTCACCACCAACGTGCTCCGACGCTTCGCCGACGCCATGCCCTTCGTGCCCGCAGACCGCAATGGCGCGAGCTGAGCGCACGCCGGCCTACGAGCTCGCGCCCGGCGCGCCGGTCGCTGACGCACGAGCGCAAGCGGCTTTTGGCCCTCCGGCTCCGTTGCAGAAAAGGTAAAGCATTCGTAGCTGCTTCTCGTCCAGGTGGCGGCAAATCGTTTGGGTTCTCTAAGGCAATCTTTACTGTACGGTGGCAAAACAGCCCGGTGCGCGGCACCAGCGTGGGCCGTCACCCCCAAGATCGGTAAAGGTTCGGGCGATGGATGAACGCAGCGGCAAGCTGATCCGACAGGTTATTGTGCCGATCGCGGTTCTGGTCGCGGTCGCGATGTCGGTGGTCGTCGGCTTCGTCTGGTTCAGCGCGAAGAATCAGGATCGAATCGCCCTGCGACAGTCGATCGACAGCATGCGCAACACGATGCACCGCAAAGCTGAAGCGGTCGGCCTGGTTGCCAAGGACTACAGCTGGTGGAACGATGCCGTTCAGCATCTGGTCCTGAGCCCCAATCTCGAATGGGCGGATACGGGCGTCGGCTTTTATGTCTACGAGAACCATGGCTACGAAATGAGCTTCGTGGTCGACGCCGAGAACCGGACGATCTACTCCTCCAACGAGGATCACCGCGCCGACGCCGACGCGTTCGCAACGCTTGGTCACGGCCTCGACAAGCTGATCGACCAGGCGCGCGCGGCGGCGCGCAACCGGCCGGAACCCGCTTATGGCGTGCTCACCGCCGAGGACGGCGTGGTGGTGGTCGGCGCCAGCGCGATCACGCCCGAAGAGGGCTCCGATCTGGAGCTTCCGCCGGGGCCGCGGTCGGTCCTGATCTACGCCAAGCGCATCGACCAAGCGTTCCTCGATTCGGTCGCGGAGACCCTGCAGGTCGAGGACCTCAAGCTGATTCGAAGCGCTGAGGCGGCCCCAGGGGCAGCGGTGCTGCCGCTGACCGCCCCCGACGGCAGCGAGCTCGGCCACCTGGTCTGGCGACCGAACCAGCCGGGCTGGGAGTTCCTGAGGTCGGTCACGCCGTCGCTGGCGATCGCGATCGCGGTGATCTCGATCTTCACCTTCATCGTGCTGCGTCACGCGCGTCAGGCCGCCGGGACGATCCAGGCGAGCGAGGCGCGGTTTCGCGACGTCGCCGACGCCAGCTCGGACTGGATCTGGGAGACCGGCGCCGATCTGCGGCTGTGCTATCTTTCGGAGCGGTTCGCGACGGTCACCGCCATCTCGCCCAACCTGGTGCTCGGCAAGCCGCTCGGCGACCTTCTGCATTCCGCCGAGAGCGTCGAGCGCTGGGAGCGCCATCAGAACGACCTGGCGCACCAGCGTCCCTTCCGCAATCTGCTGTGCCTCTGCGAGGACGACGCCGGCCACAGCCGGACCCTGCGGGTCGCCGGCAAGCCGATCACCGACGACAAGGGACGGCACCACGGCTATCGCGGCACGGCGACCGACATCACCGCCGAGATCGAGGCCGAGCGGCGCGCCCAATATCTGGCCCTGCACGATCCGCTGACCGGCCTGCCCAACCGCGAGCTGTTCGCCGAGCGTCTCGAGCAGGCGGTGGCGACCGTCAGCCGGCGTGGCGACGTCGCCGCCGTCCTGTGCGTCGATCTCGACCGCTTCAAGGACGTCAACGATACCCTCGGTCATGCCGCCGGCGACCTGCTGGTCAAGGGCTGCGCCGAGCGCCTGCAGGCGTGCGTGCGCGAGACCGACACCGTCGCACGCATCGGTGGCGACGAGTTCGCGATCGTCCAGGTCGGCATCGAGCAGCCCGATGGCGCGCAGAAACTCTGTCGCCGGGTGATCGAGACCCTCGCGGCCCCGTTCGATCTCGACGGCCACGAGGTTCTGGTCACCGCCAGTGTCGGCGTCGCGCTGATCCCGTTGGACGGTTCGATCCCGGGGCGCTTGCTGCAGAACGCCGACATCGCCCTCTATCGGGCCAAGGACGAGGGTCGCAACACCTTCCGCTTCTTCGAGGCCGGCATGGATGCGCGCCTGCAGGCGCGCAAGGCGCTCGAGCGCGACCTCCGCCTCGCCCTCGCCCGCAACGAGCTCGAGCTGTACTACCAGCCCAAGGTCGAGCTCGGCCACAACAGCCTTTCCGGGGTCGAGGGCCTGGTCCGCTGGCACCACCCGGAGCGCGGCCTGGTGCCGCCCGGCGAGTTCATCGGCGTGGCCGAGGAGACCGGCCTGATCGTGGCTCTCGGCGAGTGGGTTCTGCGCCGCGCCTGCGTGCAGGCGACCTCGTGGCTGGGTCTGCAGATGTCGGTCAACATCTCCCCGGTGCAGTTCAAGCAACCCGACCTGATCGACACCGTGCGGCGGGCGCTCGCGGACTCCGGCCTCGAGCCCGAGCGCCTCGAGCTCGAGATCACCGAGGGTATCCTGCTCCAGAACACCGAGGCGGCGATGACCACGCTCCGCCAGCTCAAGGATCTCGGGGTGCGGATCGCCATGGACGACTTCGGCACCGGCTACTCGAGCTTGAGCTACCTGCAGAAGTTCCCGTTCGACAAGATCAAGATCGACCGTTCGTTCGTCTCGGCGCTCGAGACCCGGACCGATGCCGATGCGATCGTGCGCGCCGTGGTCGGGCTCGGCCACAGCCTCGGCATCGAGACCTGCGCCGAAGGCGTCGAGACCCCCGAGCAGCTGGCCTTCCTCAAGCACGAGGGCTGCGACGAGGTGCAGGGCTACTACTTCGGCCGACCGATGACCGCCACCGACTTTCAGCAGATGGTCCGGGACTGGCCGGAGCGAGCCGGCTCGACCGGCGACAGGCCGAAGGTCCTGGCCGGCGACTGACCGTGCACGGGGGCGCTGGTGCCCTCAGCTCCGGCGACGGGACCGGCCGGCTTAGGACGCGACGCTCTCCGGCGAGCCGAGCGTCTCTTCTCCTGCCCTCCTGGTCGCACGCTGCGCCTGAAGTCGCGGCCAGAAGCTGGCCCACGCCTCGGGCACCGGCTCGGTAGGCCGGCTGATCTGGCGCCATACACCCCACCAGCCGCGGGTACAGTCCCACCGATCGCCCCCGAGCACCCGATGCGCCCGGGCCAGGTTGTGGAACGGGATCCTGGGGAAGCGGTGGTGGATCGCGTGGTAGCCGTTGTTGTGCCAGAGCAGATTGTGAAGGCGACTGAGCCGCGAGCGGGTTCCGGTCCGGGTCCGGTAGTGATCGGCGATTTCCGACCAGTGCAGAAGCGGGGCAAAGACCGCGAACAGCGGCAAGAACCAGTAGAGCAGGAGATCGGGCAAGACTCCGCCGGCCGCGCAGATCGCCAACATCGGCACCCAGAAGATCGTGAGCTTGAGCCAGGCGGAGGCGGTGTGCCTGTTCCACAGGTACCGGAGGTACTCCACGGTCGCCAGTCCCAAGGCTGGCTTGCCGAACCAGACCCATGCCGCCTGCGAGGAATTGGCCGTGAGCCCGTGATAGCCATAATCGAGCACGACGTGGTCGTTGCCCTTCCCCAGGCGGCTGTGATGCTGGAGATGCTCGGCGCGATAGGCGTCCATGGTGGTCAGGAACGGCAGGGCATAGAGGACCTCGAGCCGATCGTTCCAGACCCGGGAACGGAACAGATTGTAGTGGCTCGCCTCGTGGAGCAGGGCTTCCCCCAGGGCGAACTGCAGGGTGCCGATACCCAGCACACATAGGCCGGCCCACCACCACCGGTCGGCCCACTCGGCCAGCGCCACGAGGCCGAACACCAACGACCAATTGCGCCCGATTGCCAGCCAGGAGCGCAGCGCGTCCGGAGCGGCCAAATCTTCCGGCGTTGGCTTCTTTTTCAGGTCGTCGTTCGATCGCATTGCGGATGCGCTCCCTCCACCGCCAGTTCTTAGGCGTCCGCCGAGCGGAATCGGCCTCATTCTTAGGCAAAGACTGCGGACCTCAGACGCTACTGTCAATAACAAATCCTGATGTTGTTTATTTAATGGATATTTAGCTAAAATTTGCTGCCATTTCTCGTGACTATTATCATTTAATATTGAAACCATTAGCATTAATACTACGAAAATACTACGACAATCGATGATTGATTGCTACTTCTATTTTGGTAGACTGGCTACGAGATCCCTGCTGGCGGACGGCGCGAACAAGAACAACAATGCCTCGGATGCGGCCGCCGGCCGCACCGGCAGATCGAACAAGAAGTGGACGTCTATGAACTGCTACGACTATGCGTTGGCGAAGCTGCGCAAATGTCTCTACATGTACCTCGGCGAGACGCCGGAATCCGGAGTTGGCGTGTTCGCGGCGAGACGGTTCTGTGCCGGTGAGATCGTGCTGATCGACGACGACGGCGATTATTGCGATCGGGTATGCAGCTTTGAGGAACTCTGTCAGAACGGTTACGATCTCGAGCACATGATGCAAGTTGGCCTGGATGCATTCAGGCTGCCGACCGGCAGTCTCGAGGATTTCTTCAACCACGCCTGCGATCCGAACATCGGGATCCGGCTGGACGCGACCGGCCAGATCATCGTGGCGCTGCGTGACATCGCGCCGCATGAAGAACTGAGGTACGACTTCTCGACCTATCTCAACAACCCGCACGAACGCATGCGCTGCCGCTGCGGAGCGGCGAACTGCCGAGGGATCATCGGCAATTTCGACACGCTGCCGGTCGCACTGCAACAGCGCTACCGAGCCTTGGGCATCATCGGCGATTTCGTCGAGGTGGCCCCCCTGCCGAGGGAGGTCGGCGCCTGACCATGCGGCCGACCCTGCACGCGTGATGGCTGTCCGGTGGCAAGCGGGGAGGGCGCAGCGGCCCTGGCTTGGCCTGCCGGCGGCGCGCCTTGGCAGTCTGGTCCACTTCATGGGCCTGGCGGTCACGCTGGCGGCCGCCAAGGTCATCTTGAACACGATCGGGGTGGCCCTGTTCCTGGCCAAGGAAGGCGCGGCCCAACTCCCGCTGTTCTACATCCTGCTCGCCGCGGCCGCGATCCTGCTGTCGGTGGCCTCGGGCGGGATGATCGATCGGGTGCCACGGCTCGCGCTCGGGCAGGCGGTCTTCCTCGGCATGCTGCTCGGCGCACCGGCGCTTCGCATCCCGATCGCACTCGGCCTGCCGGGAGTCTATTATCTGTTGCTGGCGAGCGCGCACATCTACGAGATCGTCCTCGACGTCGTCTTGTGGGTGGTGATCGCCGGCTTTCTCGACACCATCGAGCTGAAGCGCGGCACGCCGCTGATCTACATGGCGCTCGCGGCCGGCGGAGTTGCTGGCGGCGCGCTCGCGAGCCTGTTGTCGCCGCTCGTGCCGGCCGTTGACCTGCTCTTCGCTCTGCCGATCCTGGGCCTGATCGCGGCGGCTCAGTTCGGGCTCGCCAGGCGCCGGCTGCAGGAGCTGGGCGACGCCGGTCCCGCCGAGCCGGACCGGCCGGGCCCGGTCGAGCATCTGCGCCTGCTGCCCCGGCTGATCCTGCGCTATCCCCTGATCCTGCTGATCGCGCTCAATGCCGCGATGCTCACCGTCCTCTACGGCCTCTGCGAATATCTGGTGTTCACGGTCTACGCCGAGCGCTTCCGCGACGAGCGGGTGCTGACACAATTCCTGGCGATCATGTTTGCCGGCATTCAGGCGCTCGAGTTCGCTCTGCTCTACGTCGTCAGCCGGCCGCTCCTGGAGCGGGCCGGGCCGGTGGCGCGCAACCTGGTGTTCCCGATCAGCTCGCTGGTTTGCCTGATCGGGCTCGTGCTGGGCCCCAAGCTGCCGTCGGCGATCGCCACCCACATCAATGCCGAGGCGGTCTCCAACGCGATCTTCCAACCGGTCAACAATACCAACTACCTGGCCCTGCCGCTCCGCTTCCACGGCCGGATCCGGACGCTCGCCGACGGCGTCTTCTACCCGAGCGGGCTGGCGCTCGCCGGGTTCATGCTGCTCAGCCTCCAGGATCGCCTGCCGGCGGCCCAGATCAACTTCGTCGCGATCACCTTCGCGCTGCTGTTCATCGTCCTGAACGTCGGGGCGGGCGTGCTCTTCCTGCCGGCGCTGGTGCGCAATCTGGGGGCCGACATCGCCGACTTCGCCGCTCCGGCACCCGGCCTCGATCCGCCGCTCGCCGCGTTCGCCGAGCAGATCGGCCGCCTGCTGCGCAGCGGCGACCCGGAAACCAGGTCGCTCGGCCTCGGCCTCGCCAGCCGCGTCGACCCGGCGCCGTTCCTGGAGGAGCTGCGCCGGCTGGCGCCCGCCGCCGATCGGCCGACCCGGCGGGCGATCGCGGGCCTGCTGGCGCGCGCCCCGTCGGCAGGGCTGCCGCAGCTGCTCGACGAGCTGCTCGACGCCGATGACCTGTCCAGCCAGCTGGTAGCACTTCAGGTCAAGCTGGTCCGGGGCGATCATCTCGGCCAGGCCCAGGCAGAGCGGCTGGCCGGGTCGCCCTCGCGCAGCGTCGCCGCGCTCGTGGCGCTGGTCACGGGGCGGTCCGAGGCGCTGGCGGAGATCCCGGCCTGGTGTCGCGATGCCGAGACTGCCGACGACGTGCTCGACGCCTGCGCCGAGGCCAGGCGGGCCGACCTGGCCGAGCTGATCATCGGGGTGATCGAGGCGGCCCCGCACGAGCAGCAGCGCGCGGGCCTTGCGGTTCTGCGCACGACCGTGGACGCCGAGCACGCGGCGGCGGCGGCGCTGGCGCGGCGTATGGCGCAGCACGCCGATCCCCAGCTGCGTGCCGAAGCGGTCGGCGTGCTCGGTGTCCTCGCCGGCTCACCTGCGGTGTTGGGCGCGCTCGCCGGCGCTCTCGGTGACCGCAGCCGGCTGGTTCGCCAGCGAGCGGCGGACGCGCTGGCGGCGCACGGCAAGGTGGCGACCGAAATCGCCATCACGCGGCTCGGGGCGCCCGATCCGGGCACGGTCGAGGCCGCCATCCGGGCCCTCGGCCGGATCGGCTCCCGGCGGGCCACCCAGGCGCTGAGCGCCCTGCCCGAACCGATGTGCCAGGCCGTCGCACGCAATCTCGGCTGGCTGCGGCTGCTGCCGCGGGGCCCCGAGCGCGAACCCTGGCGGGCCCTCGAACTCGCCATCGAGGATCACAACCGGCGGATCGTGAGCCGGGTCCTGAACGTGCTGGCGGCGCTCGGAGCGGGTCGCGCGGTCGCTCATCTGCGCCATTCGCTCGCCGCCGCCGACCAGAGGACGCGCGCGAATGCGCTCGAGGCGTTGCTGGCGCTGCCGCAGCGGCGGCTGCTCCAGCCGATCCTGCCACTGCTCGAGGCCAGATACGCGGTCGACGTCTCGGCGGCCGCGCCCGCAGCGGGCAGCGCCGCCGAACTCGCCGCCATTCCGGCGGCGGCCAGCGGCGCCGACGATCGCTGGATCCGGCTCGCTGCCGCCTGCACCGCGAGCGCTTTGCGCCTGGCACCGGCCGCATCGCCCCCGAGTCGGCCGCCGACCCCGCACAGGGCCGGATCGCGGCCGGCCGGTCCGCCCGGCATCACGCCCACGGAGCTCGACATGGAGCGCATCCTGTTGCTCAAGCGCGTGCCCCTGTTCCGCTATCTGCCGCTCGACACGCTGTTCGCGGTGAGCCGGGCGCTGGAACGCCGTCACTACCTCGACGGCGAGACCATCCTCGAGGCGCAAGCCCCCTTCGACCATCTCTGCGTCGTCGAAACGGGTGCGGTCGACCTCACGTCAGCGGGCGGCGCCCTCGAACATCTGGTCGCCGCGGCCCATTTTGGTGAGCTCGTGCTCGCCGACGAGCATGTGCGCGCGCCCCAGGTGGTGGCCGTCGGCGACTGCACCGTGCTCCGCTTGCGCCGGATCGTGTTCCACGACCTGAGCCGGGACTACCCGGAGCTGCTCATGGAGCTCTGCAATCTGCTGGCGCGCCGCCTCCGCCGGGCCGAGGAGCGGGCGCGGAGCTGATCTGGGAGCGAAGGCTTCGGCGCTCGCTCGGCGAGAGCCCGCTGGAGCAGCCCTCAAGTTTTCACCTCGGCGACGGGCGTCCGCCGGCGCGCGGCGCGTTCGCTCAGACGCTGCAGCACGACGAAGAAGGCGGGCACGAACAGGACCGCGAGGCAGGTCGAGGCGAGCATGCCGCTGGCCACCGTGATGCCGAGCGAGCGCCTGGCGTTGGCGCCGGCGCCGGTGGCGAACACCAGCGGCAGGACGCCCAGGATGAACGCGAACGAGGTCATGAGGATCGGCCGGAAGCGCAGCTGCGCCGCCTCGATTGCGGCATCCAGGATCTCGCGGCGCTGGTTGAGGCGCAGATCGCGGGCGAACTCGACGATCAGAATGGCGTTCTTGCTGGCGAGCGCGATCAACAGCACGAGACCGATCTGCATGTAGAGATTGTTGGCGACCCCGAGCGGGGTCAGCGCGGCGACCGTGCCGAGCAGCGCGATCGGCACCGCGAGCAGCACCGCGGCCGGCGCGATCCAGCTCTCGTACTGGGCTGCGAGCACCAGATAGACCAGCAGCAGCGCCAGCGCGAACACGTAGTACGCCTGGAAGCCCTGCTCCTTCTCCTGATAGGACATGCCGGTCCACTCGTAACCCATGCCGGGCGGCAGTGTCGCGGTCGCGATCTGGTCGAGCAGGGAGAGCGCCTGACCCGAGCTGAAGTTCAGGGCCGGCGCCCCCAGGATCTGCCCAGCCGGGCGCAGGTTGTAGAGGCTGATCAGGGACGGCCCGGTCCGGTAGCTGACCGCGGTCATGGTGCCGAGCGGGACCATGTCGCCGTTGCCGTTGCGCACGTTGAGCCGGCCAATCTCCTCGGGCGCCACGCGATAGGGGTGATCGGCCTGGGCAAAGACCTGGAAGGTGTGACCGAACCGGTTGAACTGGTTGACGTAGGTCGAGCCCAGATAGGTCTGCAGCACCTGGAAGACGTCGCCCAGCGAAACCCCGAGCGCCTGGGCCTTGACCCGGTCGACCGCGACCTGCAGCTGCGGCGCCCCGGCGCGGAACGGGCTCAGGATGGCTTCGATCCCGGACTGGGTGCGGCCCTTGTCGGCGATCGCCTGACTGACGTTCTGCAGCTTCTGGTAGTCGAAACTGTTGTCGCGGAGCTCGACCTCCATCTGGAAGCCCGCGGCATTGCCGATGCCCTGGATAGGCGGCGGCACCAGGACGAAGCTGGTGCCGTCCTCCAGCTTCGAGAGCTCATCGCTGAGCGTGGTGTAGAGGCTGCGCAGATCCTGGCCGCGGCCGCGCAGGCTCCAGTCCTTGAGGATGACATACATGGCGCCGGCGTTGGCGAGCGCGGCGTTGTTGTCGAACACCGAGATGCCGCCGATCGACACCGCGTGCTCGACTCCGGGCGTTGCGCGCACGATCCTCGTGACCCGGTCCATGACCTGCTCGGTGCGCTCGAGCGACGCGCCGTCCGGCAGCTGGACCGCGGCGATCACGTAGCCCTGATCCTCGGGTGGGATGAAGCTGGTCGGCAAGGCGGCAAGACCCCAGATGGCAAGGGCGCCGAGACCGATGCCGATCGCGGCCATGACCAGGCTGTGCCGGACGGTGCGCGCCACCAGGCCTGTGTAGCCGCGCTCGGCGGCGGCGTAGAAGCGGTTGAAGCCCCGGAAGAAGATGTTGCGCCGTTGCGGCGTCGGGCGCAGCCACAGCGCGCATTGCGTGGGCTTGAGCGTGGCGGCGTTGATCGCGCTGAGCAGCGCGGTCGCGGCCATCACGAGCGCGAACTGGCGGTACAGCTGCCCCGAGACGCCCGGCAGGAAGGCCGCCGGCAGAAACACCGACATCAGCACCAGCGTGATGCCGACGATCGGACCGATCAGCTCGGCCATGGCGCGGATCGCCGCGTCCTTGGGCGACAGGCCCTGCTCGATGTGGCGCGCTGCCCCCTCGACCACCACGATCGCGTCGTCGACCACGATCCCGATCGCGAGCACGATCGCGAACAGGGTCGCGAGATTGACGCTGAAGCCGAGCGCCGCCATGGCCGCGAAGGCGCCGATGATGGTCACCGGCACGGTGGTCGCGGGCACCAGCATGGCCCGCCAGTCCTGGACGAACACCATGATCACGATCAGGACCAGGGCCGCGGCGATGAAGAGCGTGCGGTAGACCTCGTCGATCGAGGCGCGAACGAACGTCGTGGTGTCGAACGGGATGTCGTGGACCAGGCCCGGCGGGAAGGCGGCGCCCAGCCGGTCGACGGTGGCGCGCACGCGCGCCGCGACCTCGAGCGCGTTGGCTTCGGGCAATTGAAAGATCGCGATCCCGGCCGCGGGCTGGCCATCGAGCTTGAAGAACTGGCCATAGCTCTGGGCCCCGAGCTCGATCCGGGCGACGTCCTTCAGGCGCGTGATCTGGCCGCTCTCGCCGGGCTCGACCTTGACGATGATGTCCGCGAACTGCCCGACCTCCGAGAGGCGTCCGGGGACGTCGACGGTGTACTGGAAGTTCTGGCCGGCGGGGGTCGGCGGCATCCCGATCTGCCCGGCCGCCACCTGCTGGCTCTGCTGCTGGATGGCGTTGATGACGTCCTGTGGCACCAGACCGCGCGCCTTGAGCTGATCCGGCTGGAGCCAGATGCGCATGCTGTACTGCCCGGCGCCGAAGATGTTGACGTTGCCGACGCCTGGCAGGCGGGCGAGCTCGTCCTGCAGGTTGATGGTCGCATAATTGCGCAGGAACAGGCTGTCGTAGCGGCCGTCGGGGGAGCTGAGGGTGACGATCTGCAGGATCGCGGTCGACTTCTTCTGGGTGATCACGCCCTGCTGCTGGACCGGCGGCGGCAGGGCGGGAAGCGCGATCGCGACCCGATTCTGCACCAGCACCTGGGCGAAGTCGGGGTCGGTGCCGATCGCGAAGGTCACGGTCAGCGTGTACGTGCCGTCGCTGGTGCTGGTCGACTGCATGTAGAGCATGCCCTCGACGCCGTTGACCTGCTCCTCGATCGGCAGGGCCACGGTGTCGACCAGCACCTGGGCGCTGGCGCCCGGATAGCGGGTGGTGACCTGGACGGTCGGCGGCGTGATCGGCGGATACTGCGCGACCGGCAATTCGAACAGCGCGACCCCGCCGATCAGGATCATCAACAGGGCAAGCACGTTGGCGAGGACCGGGCGCTCGATGAAGAACTTGGAGAACATGCCGGCCGGCTCGGCGCCTAAGGCTTCGAGGCCGGCGGAGGCGTGGCCGCCGGCGCAGCGCTTGCCGGCGGCGGTGGGCTCGCCGCGGTGGCCTCGCGCGGGGCGACCTTGCTACCTGGCAGGGCGCGCTGGAGACCGTCGACCACGACCCGGTCGTCTGCGCTCAGGCCCTTCTGGATCACCCGCATGCCGTCATTCAGGGCGCCGATCTGCACCACCCGCTGCTCGACCACGTCCCCCTGGTTGACGACCAGCAGGTAGTGGCCGCGCTGATCGATGCCGAGGGCGCGATCCGGGACCAGAAGCGCGTTCTCCGTCGTGCCGACCGGGATCTGCACCCGGACGAACAGGCCGGGCAGGAAAACGTAGTCCTGGTTCGGGATCGTGGCGCGCGCCTGCAGGGTCCCGGTGCTCTGGTCGACATCGCTGGCCACGAAATCGAGCGTCGCCTCATGAGGATAGCCGGTCTCGTTCTGGAGGCCGATGCCGAGCTTGACCGGCTCCACGTCCTTCAGCGTCTTGCCCGCGGCCCGCAGGCTGGCGCGCAGGCGCAGCACGTCCTGCTCGTCGACGTTGAAGTAGACGTAGATTGGTGCCAGCTGATCGATGGTGGCCAGCTGGACGGTCGCGCCAGGCCCGACCAGATTGCCCGCATCGACCTGCCGGCGCCCGATCCGGCCGTCGAACGGCGCCACGACCCGCGTATAGCCCAAATTGATGCGCGCGAGCTCGAGGTTGGCATTGGCCTCGTCGACGCCGGCCTTGGCCCCCTCAGCCTGGGCCTGCCAGTTCTCGACGTCCGACTCGGACGTCGCCTTCTGCTTGATCAGCCGCTGCTGCCGCTCGTATTCCGAGTTCGCCTGGGTGAGCGTCGCCTGTCGCTGCTCGACCGTGGCCTGTGCCAATTGCACGTTGGCCTCGTAGGGCTCGGGCTCGATCACGAACAAGAGGTCGCCTTTTTTGACGATCGAGCCGTCCTTGAAATTCACCGACTGGAGGTAGCCCGCGACCCGGGCGACCAGATTGACGCTGTTGCTGGACTGGGTGTTGCCGGTCAGCTCGATGGTGTTGGTCACGGTCTGCTGTACGGGCCGGCTGACCGTGACGCCCGGCGGCGGCGGCGGCACGTAGGTGTTGTCCTGACCGCAGCCCGCGAGCACCAACCCGAGCAATGCCGGCGCGGCGAGACCCGCGCGGCGCCGCGCCCAAGGCGACCACGGTTGCGCGCTTGATGCCTGGTGCGTCATCGGCAGCTAGAATGCCGGCACCGGAATCGGGGATGCCGCCGCATCCGTCGCGGACGGCTCCTCCTGCAGGAGCCCGCCCCAGTTGGTGCGTTTGGCCATGGTCTCCTTGATGTCGGCACGTACGAAGGCCTGACCCTCCCGGGTCTCCCAGCCGCCGCCGAGCGCGCGGTAGAGGGAGATCAGTCCCTGCGCGACGCTGCCCTCTGTGACCGCCAGCTGGTCCTGTTGCGCGAGCAGATTCTGCTGGGCGGTCAGCACCGTGGTGTAGCTGGCGGCGCCCGCGCGGTACTGGGCCGCGGCCAGATCGACCGAGCGCCGCGCCGCCGTTGCCGCCTCGCTCAACAGCGCCACCGTGTCCTGCGCGCCCAGGAAGGCCACGAGCCCGTCCTCGACCTCCTGCTGGGCCTGGAGCACCGTGTTCTGATACGACAGCACCGCCGCCTGGAAGGCCGCATCCTGCTCCCGCACCTGGTTGGTGATCTGGCCGTAGTTGAGGACGTTCCAGACCACCGCCGGGCCGAACGAGACGACCCGGCTTTTCCAGTCGAACGCGTTGCTAAGATCCGAGTTGCCGATGTCGGTCGACACGAAACCGAAGGTGCCGCTCAGCGAGAACGCCGGATAGAGATCGGCCTTGGTGGCGCCGATCAGGGCCGACTGCGCGGCCGCCTGCTGCTCGGCGCTGCGGATGTCCGGGCGCCGGCGCAAAAGCTCGGCCGGGATGCCGATCGCCACCTGCGGCGGCGCCGCGGGCACCGGCCCGCCCGGGCCAAGCAGGTCCTCAAGATCCGAGGGCGGCCTGCCGAGCAGGACGCTCAACGCATGCTGGTTCTGCTGGAGCCCGATCTCCAGCTGCGGGATCTGGCTGCGGGTCTGGGCGTATTCCGACTTCGCCTGCTGGGGGTCGGTCTCGCTCACCTCGCCGTTGCGGAAGCGGACCGTGGCCAGATTCAGGGTCTGTTGCTGGGTCTTGACGTTCTCGCGCGCGATCCGCAGGCGCTCCTCGTAGGTCCGGATGTTGACGTAGGTGCTCGCGACCTGGGCGGTCAGGCTGACCAGGGCCTCGTCGTAGTTGGAGATCGAGGCCATGAGGTTGGCGTCCGATGCTTCGATGGCGCGGCGGAACTTGCCCCACAGATCGAGCTCCCAACTCGCGCCGAAGCCGAACTGCGTGAACCAGAAGCTGTTGTCGTTGCTGAGCAACGACAGGTTTCGCGCCACGTCGCGGTTAAATCCGCCCGGAGAGTTGTGATCACTCAGGCGCTTGTAGGTCAGCTCGCCGGACAGCTGCTGCTTTTGCGGATAGAGATCGCCGATCGCGGCGCCCAGTTGCGCACGGGCCTGGAGAACCCGCACGCCGGCAATCTGCACGCTCGGGTTCTGCTGCTGCGCGATCCGGATCAGGTTGGAGAGCTTGGGATCGTCGAACCTGCGCCACCACGCGGGGTCCTCGGGCGCGGTCGTGACGATCCGCGGGTCATCGGCCGCGAGCCAGGTCCCTTCCATGGGAGCATCGGGCGGCGCAAAGTCAGGCCCCACCTTGGCGCACGCCGACACCGCCAGCAGGAGCAGGGCACCCGCCCGGCCTGCGCGCCGGCACGGCCGGGCCGCGCGCGGCGCCTGGTCACGCATGCCGGCGGCGACGGCCACGATCCGGCAGCCTGGCGCTCCGATCTGCGCACCCTGTTTTGCCGCCCGTACCTGTCGACGACGTCATCATCGCAGGTCGAGCTTCGGTCCCCCCCGCCCTGAACATCGCCTGCCCCACCTGAACCCTCGAGCGTCAATCGACAATAAAGCCCAGTCGAAGTCAGCGCTGGCACGCGCAATGGTCTGACCACGATTGTACATTTGGACCTTAGCAAACGACGTGGCGAACGCAAGTGCAATGCCGATGGCCCGGCGATGCCGGGCGGTCCTGCACCTGTCAGGCTGGCGCGACGTCGATCAGCAGGTGACCGAGGCGTGCCGGGTTCGACCGGCGGCGGCCGCGCCCCGGGTCAGCCGAGGTCGAGGTCGCGGGCGGTCAGATCGAGGGCGGCGTGCGCCCGCGCGACCAGCTCGTCGATCTCGGCTTCGGTGATGATCAGCGGCGGCGCCAGCACCATCGCGTCGCGCACCGCCCGCATCACCAGACCGTTGGCGAAGCAATGGTCGCGACAGGTCAGGCCGACCCGGCGGGCGGGCGGGAAATACCGGCGCTGCGCCTTGTCCTCGACCAGCTCGAGGGCGGCGATCAGACCGCAGCTGCGCACCTCGCCGACCAGCGGATGCTCGGCGAGCGTCGAGAGGGCTTTGGCGAAGTAAGTGCCGATCGGGCCGCGCGCGCGCTCGTGCAAACCTTCCTGCTCGATCAGGCGGAGGTTCGCGAGCGCCACCGCGGCCGACACCGGATGGCCGGAATAGGTGAAGCCGTGGGTCCATTCCTGGCCGGCCGCGAACAGCGCCTCGCCGACCCGGGTCCCGACCAGCACCGCCGCGATCGGTAGATAGCCCGACGACAGCCCCTTGGCGGCCGTGATGATGTCGGGGGCGATGCCGAACCTCTCCGAGCCCCACCAGTGGCCGGTGCGGCCGAAGCCGCTGATCACCTCGTCGACGATCAGCAAAAGGTCGTAGGCGCGGCAGATGCGCTGGACCTCCGCCCAATAGCCGGGCGGCGGGATGATCACCCCGCCCGCGCCCTGGATGGGCTCGCCGATGAACGCCCCGACCGTCTCGGGCCCCAGCTCCTGGATCCGCCGCTCGAGCGCCTGGGCTGCGAAGCGGCCGTGCTCCTCGGGCGTGCGCGTGCCGCCTTCGGCGTACCAGTAGGGCGCCGGCACGTGCTCGAACCCGGGCAGCGGCAGGTCCGACTGCGGGTGCATCGCGGCCAGGCCCGAGAGGCTCGCAGTCGCCAGCGTCACGCCGTGGTAGGCGTAGTTCCGGCTGATGATCGTCTTTTTCCTGGGCTGCCCCTGCAGGTTCCAGAAGAAGCGCACCAGCTTGACCGCGGTGTCGTTGGCCTCCGAGCCCGAGTTGGCGAAGAACACCCGGTCGATGCCCGACGGCGCGATCTCGGCCAGGCGCGCGGCCAGCTCGACCGCGGGCGGGGTCGCGGTCTGAAAGAAGGTGTTGTAGAACGGCAGCTCGGCCATCTGCCGGCACGCCGCCTCGACCAGCTCGGTGCGGCCGTAGCCGACGTTGACGCACCACAAGCCGGCCATGCCGTCGAGGATCCGGTTGCCCTCGCTGTCCCAGAGCCAGCAGCCCTCGGCGCGGGTGATCACCCGGACGTCCTTGCGCGCGAGCTCGGCCGGATTGGTGAACGGATGCAGGTGATGGCGCCGGTCGAGCTCGCGCCAGCGACGCGTGTCGTCGGCACCGGTCATGCGCTCACCCGTCATGCCCTCCTCCCTTCGGTCGGGCGGTCCTGCTCACCTTGTGAGCCAGCTCACAAGGATCGGGCGCCGGCCTGTGCTCTGATGCCGTGCTTCCGGACGCCCGCGGCCATCGAGGCATACCACAGGGTATACGACCAGTGGGTTTCGGCCCGGAGACCGTGTCACATTTGTGGCATGGTGCGTGCATAAGAAACGGCATGGGCGTCGAGGCAACCGACCGAGCTGGTTTGACACCGAATGAGGTCCAAGTGCTGTCGTTCCTGGGCATGCTGGCGTTTCTGATGGCCGCGGTCGACGCGATCTGTCGTCTGTTCGGGTGGCCGCTGACCACGCTCAGCTGGTCGCCCCTGCTGTTCGTCGTGCTCGGCTTCGTGTTCGTCACCCTCGAGGCTTGGGTACGGGAGATCAGCCCGCCTGCGGATTTCCCGGCCGATCACGGCCGCAGCTAAGGCGCGCCCGCAAGCGGCCCACCCGCGGCCATCCGGCCTCACCACGAGACCCGTCGTCCGGCCCGCTCAGGCCGGGCGGCAAGCGATCGCCTCGACCTCGAGCTTGCCATCCAGCACCAGCTTGGACACCACCGTCGACCGCGCCGGCGGCGCGCTCGGAAAAACCTCCGCGAACACCGCGTTGAAGCGCGTGAAGTCGCGCGGGTCGTCGATCCAGCAGGTGCACTTGACCACATCGGCGAGCGTGCAGCCGGCTTCGGCCAGGATCGCCTCGATGTTGGCGAACACCTGACGCGCCTGCGCCTCCATGTTGCCGGCGATCAGCTGACCGCTGGCATCGGTCGCCATCTGCCCGGACACGAACACCAGATCGCCCGCCCGGACGGCCTTCGAGAACGGCAGCTTCATCCCGGCCGCGGCGAACGCGCCGCCGATCACCTGTCTGCGCTTCGACCCTTTGCTCATGGCCTTGCCTCCCTGCTAGGACAGCTCCGTTCATGGGCGAAGCTTACTTTCGGGGCGAAGCCCGAGTTCATGGGCGAAACTGGGGATCGCGGCAAGGGCATGATCCGGATCGGGTTCGATATCGGCGGCAGCAAGATCGCAGCGCTCGCCCTCGACCGGGAGGGCCGGGAGCTGGCGCGGGCGCGCCGGGACGTGCCCCGCGACTACCCGGGGACCCTCGGCGCGCTCGAGACGATGGTCGAGGCGTTCGTCCATGCGCAGGGCCCCGCCCGCTCGGTCGGGATCGCGATGCCGGGCATGATCGGCGCCGACGGGGTGCCGGTGCGGGCGGTCAACCTGCCCTGGCTGGAGCACCGGCCGCTGCGTGAGGATCTCGAGCAGCGCCTCGGCCTGCCGGTGGCGGTCGCCAACGACGCCAACTGCTTTGCCCTCTCCGAGGCGCAGGACGGCGCGGCCGCCGGCGCGGCGGTGGTGTTCGGCGCGACCCTTGGTACCGGGGTCGGCGGCGGCATCGTGGTCGCCGGCCGGCCGCTCACCGGCGCCAACGCGATCGCCGGCGAATGGGGCCACAATCCCTTGCCCTTGGTCGAGCCCGCCGACGGCCCGCCGGCGCTTTGCGGCTGCGGCCGTATCGGGTGCATCGAGAGCTGGCTGAACGGCGCGGCCCTCGCCCGCGACTATGCCAGGATCGCGGGCCATGCGCTCGCCGGCCCGGAGATCGCGCAACGCGCCGCCGCCGGCGATGCCGACGCGCTCGCCGCCCTCGCCCGCTATCGGCGCCGTCTTGCGGTGGCGCTCGCCGGCGTGATCAACCTGCTCGATCCCGATGCGATCGTGCTCGGCGGCGGTCTGTCCGCCCTTCCGGGCCTCTACGACGAGGTTCCGAAGCTCTGGACGCCCCTGGTCGTCGCCCCCGAGCCCAGGACCCGCCTGGTCGCCGCCCGCTTCGGCGCGGAGAGCGGCCTGCGTGGCGCCGCCTGGCTCAGCGGCTGAGCGCCCATAAGCGCTATCGACGGGCCGCCAGCATGAGGCCGGTCGCCCAGTCGAGGGTCACCACCACGAAGCGGGGGTCGCTCGCGATCCGATCGACCAGCGCCGGCGCCAAGGTCGCCGCTTCGGGAAAATCGTCGCTCGGACGGAGGTCGTCGACCACGTACCAGCCGCCCGGCGCGACGAGGCCGAGGGCCAGATCCAGCCGCTCGTACTTGCCGGGCATGGCGTCGGCGAAGATCAGGTCGAAGCGCTCGCCGGCGGCGCTGGCGCGCGCCAGAAACGATGCGCCGTCCTCGACCACGAGGTGAGCCCGACCGTCGAGATGCCGCCTGGCGATTGCGCTGAGGTCGCGATCGATGTCGACCGTCCATAGCGCCGCGCCGTCACTCATGCCGTCGAGCAGCCAGGCGCAGGAGACCCCGACCCCGGTGCCGAGGTTGAGGATCCGCCCACCGGGCTTCGAGGCCGCGAGCGCGCGCAGGGTGGCGCCGGTCTCCGGCGCGCACGACTGGCCGAAGCCACAAGCCGCCGCCGCCCGCAGCAGGGTGGGGACGACCGCCGGCGGCGGGTGCGCGCTCAACCATGCAGCGCCTGCAGCGTCCGCGGCCATGACCTCATTCTCCCAGACGTCGCTGCATCGCCGCGCCGATCCCGGACGGCGTGGGCAGGACCTCGACGCCCGCGCCTTCGAGCGCTCGACGCTTGGCATCGTAGCTGCCGCGGCTGCCACTGACGATCGCGCCGGCGTGACCCATTTTGCGGCCGGGCGGCGAGGCGGCACCGGCGACGAACGCGACCACGGGCTTGGTCATCAGGGCCGCGTACGCCGCCGCCTCCTCCTCCATGACGCCGCCGATCTCGCCGATCAGAACGACACCGGCCGTCCGAGGGTCCCGATCGAGCAGGGTCAGCGCCTCCCGGGTCGTGGTGCCGAGGAGCGGATCGCCGCCGATGCCGATGAAGGCGGAAATGCCGAGCCCGGCTCGCAGGATCTCGAGGCAAGCGAGGGTCCCGAGCGAGCCGCTGCGCGAGATCACCCCGACCGTGCCGGGCCTGAAGATGCGCGCATCGAACGCCGGCATGAAGCCGACGAAACATTCGCCGGGCGTGACCAGGCCCGCGGTGTTCGGCCCGATCACGGCGCAGCCGGCCTCGCGCGCCGCCGCGAGCACCCAGGCCGTGTCCTGGAGGGGGATGTGCTCGGTCAACACCACGAGCTTCCGGCAGCCGGCCTCGATCGCATCGAGCGCTGCGGCTTTGACCCCGAGCGGTGGGATGAACAGCACTGAGACCTCGAAGGGCGTTACCGCCATCGCCGCGCAGGCGCTCTCGTGGACGGGCACGCCGCAGCAGAGCGCGCCCGCGCGCTTGGGATTGACCCCCCCGACGACCGCCGTGCCATAGGCGATCATGCGCTCGGTCCAGAACGAGCCCTGACGGCCGGTGATGCCCTGGACCAGGACCCGCTCGTGGCCGCGCACGATCATCCGGCCGCCGCCACCGCCGCGCGCACCGCATCGTCCATCAGATCGAAGGGCTCCAGGCCGAGGCGTTCGCGCACCAGCGCGATCGCCTCGTCGGCGCCGGTGCCGTGGATGCTGAAGAAGACCGGAATCCTGGGAGCGAGCGCCTGCCAGGCCTCGATGATGCCGGCCGCCATGACGTCGGTGCGGGCAAAGGCGCCGCAGAAATTGACCACCAGGCTCGCAACCCGGGGATTGGCCAGCACCACCTCCAGCGCCGGCCGGCCGAGCCGGTAGGCCTCGCCGCCGATCTCGAGGAAGTTCGCGGGCGCGCCGCCATAGTGGGCGATCGCGTCCATGGTGGTCATGGTGAGCCCGGCGCCGTTCGCCAGCACCCCGACATGGCCCTCGAGCTCGATGTAGCGCAGGCCGTGCTCGAGCGCCTGCGCCTCGAGCGCCGTTCTGAGCTCGGGCGTGGCGAGCGCCGCGAGCTCCGGCCGGCGCGCGGCCGCGGCATCGTCGAGCACGAGCTTGCAATCGAGCGCGATCAGCCGGCCCTCCGCCGTCACCGCCAGCGGGTTGATCTCGATCAGCTCGGCATCGGTCGAAGCATAGACGCCAAAGAGTTTGGCCAGGACCTCGGCGAGGGTCGGTGCGAGTGGGCCGAGCCCGAGCGGCGCCAACTCCGGCGCGAGCGCGCCAGCGGCGATTCCATGGCGGATGTCGACCGGGATGCGGAGCAGCGCCTCCGGCGCCCCCAGCGCCAGCTCCTCGATCTCGATCCCGCCCTCTGCGGCCACGAGGATCAGCGGTCCCCGGCTCGCGGCATCGGTCAGCACCGCGGCGTAGAGCTCGCGCTCCGCCTCGATCCGCCGCTCGACCAGCAGGCGCTCGACCGGATAGCCGCCGATGGTCATGCCGAGGATCGCCGCCGCGGCCGCATGCGCTTGCTCTGGCGTCGCCGCCGGCCGGATGCCGCCCGCCTTGCCCCGCCCGCCGGCCGCGACCTGCGCCTTGACCAGGCAAGGCCCGAGCCGCGCGACCGCCGCCGCGGCACTGTCCGCATCCGTCACCAGGTCGCCGTCCGGCACCGCGATGCCGGCCCCCGCCAGCAGGGGCTTGGCGGCGTGCTCCTCGAAGTTCACCGGCCGTAGCGCTCCCAATAGGGGCCGAACAACGCCTCTTCGCTCGGCCGGTCCTCCGGGATCGTGGTCACCAGGTGGGTGATGTTGATGAAATGGCGCCAGTTCAGGTTCTCGGAGATCGAGTTGCCGACCCAGGTGCCGCAGCCCATGGAGAGCGTGAACGGCAGGCCGTTGTCGAAGCCGCCGCCGTTGCCGAAGGTATGCGCCTGGTTGACCAGCACGCGGACCACATCCAGCTCGGCCGCGAGCTCGCGGGCGCGCTGCGGCAGGCGGGTGTGGATGCCGACCGAATGGCCGCGGCCCTGGTAGTCGAGAATTGTTCGACACAGCTCCTTCGCGCGGGCGAAGTCGGCGGCACGGTAGACCGCCAGCACCAGGGACAGCTTCTCGCCGGAGAACGGGTGCGCGGGTCCGATACCGGTCTCCTCGACCATGTGGAAGCGCGCGGACCCGGCGCGCTCGCCGAGCCCGATGCGTTGCGCGAGCACGGCCGCATCCTTGGCGATCAGCGCCCGGCCGAGCTTGCCGTCCCGGAACAGCGCCGCCTGGACTTTGGCGCGCTCGGCGGCGGTGCAGAGATAGCCGCCTTCGGCCTCGAGCGCAGAGATCGCCTCGGCATAGACCGCATCGACCACGACCAGCGCGTTCTCCGAGGAGCAGGAGGTCGCGTTGTCGAAGCATTTGGAGCGCGCGATCTTGGCCGCGGCATCGGCGAGATCGGCGCTCTCGTCGACGATCACCGGCACGTTGCCGGCGCCGACGCCGATCGCCGGCGTGCCGCTCGCATAAGCCTGGCGGACGTTGGTCTGGCTGCCGGTGCAGACGACGAGGTCGACTGCCCGCATCAGGAGCTCGGTCCGGGTCCGGTCGACCGGCTGCGGCAGCACCTGGACCAGATCCTTCGGCAGGCCGACCCTGGCCAGCCCGGCACGCATCAGCTCGACCGCCCGCGCGGTGGTCCGCCAGCCGGCGGGCGAGGGCGCGATCACGATCGCGTTCCGGCCCTTGAGCGCCATCATGGCCTTGTTGACCGGCGTCGCCGCGGGGTTGGTCGACGGCGTGATCGCGCCGACCACGCCCACGGGCTTGGCGTATTTGACGATCCCTTGCGCCGCGTCCTCCTCGATCGCGCCGACCGTCCTGACCCGCAGCAGATCGCGCAGCGTGCCGAAGGTCTTGCGCTGGTTCTTGGTGACCTTGTCCGCGACGTTGCCGAGCCCGGTGTCGGCGACCGCGAGCTCGGCCAGCTCGCGCGCGTGCTCGGGCCGGTAGAGCGCCCAGGCGAGCGCGCGCACGGCATCGTCGACCAGCGCCTGATCGGCGCTGGCGAAGCTCGCCATCGCGGCCCGCGCCCGCGCGACCAGCCCATCGACGACCACCCGGCTGTCCGGCTCGAGAAGGGTTGCGGCTAGCGTCATGTCGCTCGAGACCTCCTGAAGGGAACCTAGCGCAAATGCCGGGCAGCGTCAGCTCGGCCCCTCGTCACCGGCGCGTCGGGCCGGCCGGCGTCGATGCGACCCGGCCAGGCCGGCGCAGGTGGCGCGTGGTCAGCCGCCAGGCGCGCGCCAGGCTGTCCAGACCCCAGGTGAACAGGCCGGTTCGAAGCCACACGCGATAGCTCCGGCGCCGCCACCTGGCTCGCGGCTTGCCCCGGGTGAGGACCTTGAACACGTTGGCGGCCGGCGCGTCGGTGAGCAGCGTCGCGACCCTGCCGAAACTCGATCCCGGATCGACGATCAGGTAGTCGCAGGCGGCCAGCAGGTAGAGGTCGACCAGGGCCTCGGCCCCCAGCTCCACGGGGTCGGGGCGCTGACGGCCCGTGTGCAGCGGCAGGCCGGCGATCGGCGGGTACCAGTGCGGCGCGGTGATTACCGAGGGGTAACTGGCCTCAAACAGACGCTTCACGCGCTCGTTGTCGGTCGCCAGGAATACCTGCAGGCCCGGCTCACGCCTGAGCAGCCTGTTCAAGCGCCAGAGGATCATTCCAAGACCCGCTCGATAGTCGCTGTAGCGAACGTGCACGCCCACGGTGGGCCTCCTGAAGGCGTAGCGCTCGAATTGAGCCACCCGCTCTTGCAGGCGTGGGTGCAGGCTTAGATTCTCGCGGATCAGTCGGCGCAATATGGTCCTGCTGTCGGCCTCGGCGAAGGCGGCAAACGCGCCGGAGAAATGGGGTCTGAGTAGCTCCACCTGTTCGTTGTGGAGCCACATGACCGCCACGTCCTCATCGCAATGCAGCCGCTCGGGGTCAATCGAGAATTCGCGCCAGATCTCGCCGCCGCGAACAGGACCCTGATAGTCCGCCCGCAGCTCGGCGGCGGACTCGTGCAGACGGCCGCGCCAGACCTGCGGGCTGACCGAATTGGTGTTGGGAATCGCGGCCTCTGGGTCGTACAAGGGGCATTGAAAGAACAGCGGAAAGACGTTGACGCCCCCGGTCGCATAGTAGTTGTCGCTCCAGTCGACCAGCAGCCGGCGGCCCGAGAGGCGCGCATAGAGAATGCCGGTCAGCAGCGACTGGATGCGGTCGCCCAGCCCGGCTTCGCCCTTCACGAGGAGATACTTGTCGCCGCTCATCTCAGGCCCCGATCGCGGTCAGCGGACGAGATCGGGCAATTCGGGCGTAACCGGGTCCGGCGCCCACTGCAGCGCCTCAGGATAGCGCGCCTCGCGATACACATGGCCCGCCTGAAGGAGCACCGCGCCGAAACCCGGATCCCACCGCTCGCCCGAATAAGGCCAGTCGCGGCCGTGCTGCTCCAGGTAAGGTATGAGGAAATCGAGCGCCCGCCGGATGCTGGCACCTCTGCGGCTCTGATACGACCACAGATCGACACCGGCATGCGTGGCGCGGGTCGCCAGCTTGAACAGCGCCAACAGATTGTATTGTGAGTAATGGAGGGCCTGCGAACGCTTCAACTCGTAGGGCTGCGCGCCGTCTGGGCCGATTTGCGCGGCGATGCGTCGCTTCTTGGCCGCCTCGGCCGTGCGGCCGGCGAGCCTGGTGTCGCCCACAAACAGCGCAAAATGAATTTTCTGCACGTCGTAGAGTGTGCCGTGGTTATTCCTCGCCGCCGCTTCGCGCCGGGCGTCGGCGTTGGTCAGCAGCCAATCCAGGAAGCTCGCGGCCCAGGCCGTCAGGCCTTGCTGGTCAGCGGCGCTCCAATGCACCGAGCCGGACAGCAGGGCGGCTGCGTCGAGCGCCGGCAGCAGGTAATGTCCCTCGAGTACGCCGAACGCCCGCCCCCGGGTTGTTCCTGGGATGACCTGGGCGTAGTTGAGGTGCGGGTTCATCCGGGTCGCCGGCGCGAGGAACCACGCTCGCAGGTGCCGGGCGGCCTGCTCGGCATAGGCCTGGTTGCCGGTCAACCCATAGGCGAGGCCCAGCGTCTCGGTCGCCGCCGTCATCACCAGAAGGCGCGTCTTGTCGGCGCGCTCGCCGAAGATCTCCGGATTGAACTCGCCGTCGCGGCGGACGTAGGGCAGCCCGCCCTGCCGGCCGGGGGCGGGCCAATAGTAGGGCGCGAAGCTCAGGTAGTCGTGCGGGTCGCCGCTCGCGGCCGGCTGCGGCTTGTCGACCACCGAGCCCGGTGGGGCCTGCAAGGCCGCGTCGGCCTTCGCCAGCCAGCGCGCCAGGGCGGCCTGCAGGGTGGCATCGCCGGCTCGCAGCTGGCGGCGGGCGCGCTCGACGGCGCCGGGCCGGTAGCCAAAAACCTGGGGCACGCCCGGCACCCCGGCCGTCGCCCGCGAGCGATGGCCGCTTGCCCGGAACGGCAACGCCAAGGCGCGCAGCCGGGTCACCGGCAATCATACCTTGGCTGAAACCTCGCGCCGGCTGCGGTCATGTCGTCCAAGCCTCCCGGAGCCAGCTTAGCGCAGGCACCGCCAAGCGCCAGCCTCAGCCCGGGTGGACGCAGTCGAGCATCGGGCCGAGCTGCTCGATCCGGGTCCGGACGACGCGGACGCGGCCCTCGAGGTAGCGGCTCGGCCGCGCCGGCGACCACGTTCTGGGGCTGGGCAGGATCGCCGCGAGCAGGGCCGCCTCGCGGTGGCTGAGCTTGGCCGCGGGCTTGGCGAAATAGCGCCGGGCCGCCGCCTCGGCGCCGTACACGCCGGGCCCGAGCTCGATGATGTTGAGATAGACCTCGACGATCCGCCGCTTCGGCCACAGCAGCTCGATCTCGAGGGTGAGCGGCGCCTCGAACACTTTGCGCAGCAGGCTGCGGGCCGGCCACAGGAACAGGTTCTTGGCGGTCTGCTGCGTGATCGTGCTGGCCCCGCGCGCCCGTTTGCCGGCGAGGTAGGCGCCGATCTCTTCCTTGAGCGCCTCCCAGTCAAAGCCCCAGTGCTCGCAGAACTGGTTGTCCTCCGAGGCGACCACCGATTCGGCCAGCGCCGGCGCGATCTCCGTGAGCGGCACCCAGTCCTTGTGCAGCCCTTCGCCCTGACCGAGCCGGATCAGCATCAAAGGCGTGATCGGCACCGGCAGGAAGCGGTAGATCAGCAGCAACGCCGGTGGCACCAGCAGCACCACCAGCAGGATCCGCACGAGGATGTGCCGGACGCGCGGGGCGAGCTCCGCAGCGCGCCGCGGTGGCGTCCGGGCTTCTTCTCAGCCCGCGCTGCGGGCTGCGCGGGCATCGGCCAGGATGCAGAGCAGCTCGAACATCATCGAGGCGCCGGTAAGCGCCGTAAGGCCCGAGGGATCGAACGGCGGCGAGACCTCGACCACGTCCGCGCCGACCACATCGAGGCCGCGCAGCGCGCGGATCATCAGCTGCACTTCCAGGCTCGTGAAGCCGCCGATCTCGGGCGTGCCGGTGCCGGGTGCGTAGGCCGGATCCAGGCTGTCGATGTCGAAGCTGACGTAGGTCGGACCGCTGCCGAGCACGCGCCGCGCCTCGGCGATCGCCGCCCGCCAGCCGAGCTCGTGGAACTCGGGCATCTCGATCACGCGCATGCCCGACTCGTGGCTGAACCGCCAGACGTCGCGGTCGTTGACCCCGCCCCGGATGCCGATCTGGACGGTCCGCTTCGGGTCCAGGAGGCCCTCCTCGACCGCGCGCGCGAACGGCGCGCCGTGGTGGTAGTTGGAGCCCAGATAGTTCGAGCCGGTATCGCAATGGGCATCGAAATGGACCATGCCGACCGGCCGCTTCGCGGCGATCGCGCGCAGGATCGGCAGCGAGATCGAATGATCGCCGCCGGCCGAGAGCGGCACGATCCCGGCCGCGTGCACGCCGCGATAGAAGCCCGCGATCTCATCCAGCGAGCTCTCGAGATGGAACGGCCGCTGCACCCAGGCGTCGCCCAGGTCCGCGACCCGGCACAGCTCGAAGGGCGCGATCCCGCTCGCCTGGTTGATCTTGCGCATCAGCGAGGACTGGTTGCGGATCTCGCGCGGCCCGTGCCGGGTGCCGGTGCGGTTGGTGACGCCGCCGTCGAACGGCACCCCGATCAGCCCGACGTCGACGCCCTCCAGGTTCTCGCGGTAGGGCGCGCGCATGAAGGTCGCGAGGCCGGTGTAGCGCGGCCGCGCCATCGGGTCTTCGAATTCGGGCAGGACGGACATGGGGTGCTCCGAGTGTCGACTTGAGCGTGCCGATGCGACTACCGGCGCTCGCCGGCGTCCAACCGATCACTCAACTCGTAGGGCTTGATGACCGCTTCGGCCGGCATGCCGAGCTCGTGATGCAGACGCCAGGCCATCTCGATCGTCAGCCGTCGCTTGCGGTTGAGGATCTCCGAAACTCGGGAGCGCGAACCCAGGAGGGGTACCAGATCCGCGCGCGTGAGCCCCCTCTGCTCCATGAAGTATTCGAGCGCTGCGATCGGATCGGGGGCCTCGATCGCATGGTATGCCGCTTCGTACGCCTCGACGAGCGTGGTGAGAATGTCGAGTTGGTCACCTTCGCTGGTGTCTGGCTCGGCGTCCATGAGGCGCTCGATCTCCTCGAGCGCTGCCTCGTAGTCCGCCTCGGATCGGATCGGTCTAAGCTGCATTGCAATGATCCTCACGCCGCGAACGTCGTTACCGGATGGGGACCACGAACGCAAGCGCCGGTCCCTGGTCGGGCGGTGAACGCTTGGCGCCGCTGCGCTCGGACGCTTAGCATGCGCGGACGAACCGGACGGACAGACGACGGGGGGTGGGATCGTGACCAAGGTGCGGGCGAACGGCGAGCGGCTGTGGGGCAGCCTGATGACCATGGCCCAGATCGGCGCGACCGCGAACGGCGGGGTCAACCGCCAGACGCTGACCGACGAGGACAAGCGCGGCCGCGATCTGTTCTCGAGCTGGTGCGAGGCGGCGGGGCTCACACTCAGCGTCGATCGCATGGGCAGCATGTTCGCCCGCCGGGAGGGCACCGACGCGGCCCGGCCGCCGGTCCTGCTCGGCAGCCACCTCGACAGTCAGCCGACTGGCGGCAAGTTCGACGGCGCGCTCGGCGTGCTGGCCGCGCTCGAGGTGATCCGGACCCTCAACGATCATGGCGTCCGGACCCGGGCACCGCTCGAGGTGGTCAACTGGACCAACGAGGAGGGCTGCCGGTTTGCGCCGGCGATGATCGCATCGGGCGTGTTTGCGGGCGTGTTCGCTCTCGACTACGCCCTGGCGCGCCAGGATCACGGCGGCAAGACGCTGGGCGCCGAGCTCGCGCGGATCGGCTACGCGGGCGAGCAGCCGGTCGGCGGCCGGCCGGCGGGGGCGCTGTTCGAGCTGCACATCGAGCAGGGGCCGATCCTCGAGGCGGAAGGCCGTCGGATCGGCATCGTCACCGGCGGCCAGGGCACCCGCTGGTACGACGCCGAAGTGCTGGGCGCCGAGACCCATGCCGGTCCTTCGCCCATGGAAGGGCGGCGCGATGCGCTGCGCGCCGCGGCGGCCATGCTCGAGGAGATCTACCAGATCGCCCACGCCCACAGCCCCGATGGCCGGGCGACGGTCGGCGAGTTCCAGGCCTATCCGGGCTCGCGCAACACCGTGCCCGGCCGGGTGCGCTTCACCGTCGACCTGCGCCATCCGGACGGGGCGACCATGGACACCATGGACCGGGCGCTGCACGATCTGTTCGAGCGCGCCAACGCCCGCGAGCGCGGCCGGACCTCCTGCCGGGTCGAGCAGATCTGGTACGCGCCGCCGGTCGCCTTCGATCCCGCCTGCATCGACGCCGTGCGCGAGGCGGCGGCGAGCCTCGGCCTGCCGCGCGCGCGAGATCGTGAGCGGCGCCGGCCACGATGCGGTCTACCTGGCGCGGGTGGTGCCGACCGCGATGATCTTCGTGCCCTGCAAGGACGGCATCAGCCACAACGAGGCGGAGTACGCGTCGCCGGAGGCCTGCGCCGACGGCGCCAACGTGCTCCTGCGCGCGGTCCTCGCCCGCGCCGGCGCGTGATTGAGTATGGGATTATACCGGAGATCGATCATGGTCTGGGATCATCAGAAGAAGTTGAAGGAGCTTGCCATCGCCAGCATGAACCGGCCCGGAATTCATCGCCTGGTCAAGGTCGTGCCGCACCAGCCGGGTCGCCTGCCCGCGATGCGGGTCTCCGGCTGGGTCAGTCAGGAAAAGTTCATCATCGGCAAGCGGCCGGAAGACGTCGAACACATCCTGGGCTTCGATAGCCGCCCTGGTCAGGAGTACCTGCCGCACGGGTTCGACGTCTACATCATCACCGAGGCGATCCGGGAGGACGATTTCGACCTGAAGGGCGCCTACACCCACCTGCCCGCGGGCCGCGAGTGGGACGGGGTCGACCTGAAATGGCCGCCCGGGCTCGGGGCGACGCAGTGGCAGCTCAAGCGCGACGTCACCTGCCGGTTCATCAAAACGGTGCCCCGCGGGCAGCGGTACTGAGGCGGCGCGCACGGCCGGCGCCTGGGAGCCGCGGCCGCCGGACCGCCGGGCACGGGCGCCTCAGTCCACGGCTGGCTCGCGGGTCTCCGGCTCGGCCGGCCGGATCCGCCCGGCCTCGCGCGTGATGAACGGCATCTGGGCGAGGATGAACAGGAACGTCAGCCCGGACAGGCCGAACACCTTGAAGGTCACCCAGACGTTGGTCGACTGGGTGCGCCAGACGACCTCGTTGAGCAGCGCCATGGCGACGAAGAACAAGGCGTAGCGCAGCGTGAAGCGGCGCCAGGCAAGATCACTCAAAGGCGGCATCATGCGGCCGAACACGGGCTTCAGGAGGGGTCGGTCGAACGCCAGTCCGCCGAGCAGGATCGCCGCAAACAGCGCCTGGATGATGGTCGGCTTCATCTTGATGAAGGTCTCGTCGTGAAGCCAGAGCGTGAGGCCGCCGAACACCGCGACCACGCCGGCGGTGAGCAGCGGGATCAGCGGCACCCGGCGCTGGAGGGTCCAGGCGAGGGCGACTCCGATCAGGCTCGCCGCGATGACCGCCGCGGTCGCCGCCATCAGGCCGGCGCCGACATAGACCAGAAAGAAGATCGCGAGCGGCCCATAGTCGACCGCCGGCTGCACCCAGCGCGGCGGCGCAGGGCGCGTGATGCTCATGATGGGGTTGCACGGACGGTCATCGCCGAGAGATGGTGGCGAATGCCGGCCGCCGTCAAGCCGCGATCGATCTCGGCGCATGACTCCGGACGCCGGCCTCGCTTACAGTGCCGGCCAGGGCACGCATGAGGGGAGATGGCGCCATGACCGTCATGACCGCTTCGCGTCTGGAGATCCGACCGCTCTCGAGCGCGCTCGGCGCCGAGATCTTCGGCGTCGATCTCGCGCAACCGCCTGACGAGGAGACGGTGCGGGCGCTGCGCCGGGCCCTGCTCGAGCACATCGTCATCTTCTTCCGCGACCAGGAGCTCTCGCCGCACCAGCTGCTGGCGCTCGCCGAGCGGTTCGGCGAGGTGGTCGAATATCCGCTGATCAAGGGCCTGCCCGAGTGCCCGCTGGTGCTGCCGGTGATCAAGGAGCCCGAGGAGCGCGCGAACTTCGGCGGCGTCTGGCATTCCGATACCGCCTATCTGGAGCGCCCGGCAATGGCGAGCCTCTTGTACGCGCTCGAGACCCCGCCCGCCGGCGGCGATACCATGTTCGCCAACATGTACCAGGCCTACGAGACGCTGTCCGAGGGCCTGCGGCGGCTGCTCGACGGGCTCAAGGCGGTCAACGTCGCCGGCAAGGCGGTGGCGCTGCAGACCCGCCAGGAGATGTACAGCAAGCGCGCCACGACGGCCGACGTCGAGGCGGTCAGCGCGCTCCATCCGGTGGTCCGGACCCACCCCGAGACCGGCCGCCGGTCGCTCTACGTCAACCTCGCGCACACGCTGCGTTTCGAGGGCATGACCGAAGCCGAGAGCGCGCCGCTGCTGGGCTATCTGTTCGCCTGGCAGATCCAGCCCGAGTTCACCTGCCGATTCCGCTGGCGCCCGGGCTCGCTGGCCTTCTGGGACAATCGCGCCAGCCAGCACTATCCCCTGAACGACTACCATGGCCACCGGCGGGTCATGCACCGGGTGACGCTGATGGGCGACCGCCCGCGCTGACCGCCCCGGCGGTCGCGCCTCGGGAATGGGCTCGCCGACAGCCGCGGCCCGCGGTCCGCGAGCCCGTCCAGCGCCCCTTGCGCGCCACGGCGACGCGACTAGGCTTGGCCCTGCACGTCATGAGGGAGGCGACATGTTGGGTGTGGATGCGCGCGTCGGAATCGCGCTCGCCGGCGCGTGGTTGGCCGTGGCGCCGCTGGCCTGCGCCGAGGAGATCCGCGACTGGCCGTGCAAGGCGGCCTATGCCGAGAAGTTCATGCCCGAGGACATCTGGGGCGGGCGGTTGCCCGCGTCGCTGCCGGACCCCTGGAACACCGACGCCGGGGTCCGCGACGTGGTCGCCTTCGCCGCCAATCCCGAGAACACCCCGAAGCAGGGCGGCGCCGAGATCCAGGCGTTCGCCGACCGGCTCGGGAGCGACCGGCGGGCGGCCCTGCTCGGGGTGTTCGCCGGTCTGCTCGAGGAGTTTGATACCCAGCGCGAAATTGTAATTGAGGGGGTGCGCGATTCGATCGTGCGCGCTAAGATCATCCGCGAATTGGTCGAGAAGAACGAGGCGGCGCTCGCCGCGTTGCCCGCGGATGCGGGTCCCGAGGTCGAGCAGCAGCGCAAGGGCCATGAGGAGGCGCGCTTCTGGAATGCTCGCAACATGGACGATGCCCTCGACGGGGCCCGGTTCCTCTGCCGACGCTATGGCTATCTGGAAGAGAAGCTACGCCGTCTGAGCGCCGCGATCCACGCGGCCTGGTGAGCCTTTCGGAGTTCGGCCGATCCGGCAATCGGGCGGCCGCGATGACGGTTGTCATGGGGGACGAAAATCATGCGAAACTCCTGCTGGTTGCTGACCGCAACCCTTGCCCTGGCACTTGGCCAGGCCGCCTGCACGATGAACCAAGGCGCGCCGGAGATGAAGTCGATGGCGGACGCCGGTTGGCCGGTCTACGGCGGCGATCTCTCGAACACGCGCTACGTCGCCAACGACCAGATCAACGCCGGCAACGTCAAGACGCTGCATCTCAAGTGGATCTTCCAGACCGGCGTGATCGGCTCCTTCGAGACCACGCCGATCGTCGAGGACGGCGTGATGTACATCACGACGCCCTATGACCACGTGTTCGCGGTCGACGCGCACACCGGCCAGCAGATGTGGCACTACGAGCACAAGCTCGGCACCACCATCTTCTGCTGCGGCCCCAATAACCGCGGCGTGGCCCTCTCCGGCGACAAGGTCTACCTGGCGACCCTGGACGCGACCCTGGTCGCGCTCGACAAGAAGACCGGCAGCGTGCTCTGGGAGACCGAGATCGCCGACCCAGAGTTCGGCTACTCCGAGACGGTCGCGCCGACCGTCTATCAGGACAAGGTGATCCTCGGCATCTCGGGCGCCGAGTACGGCATCCGCGGCTTCATCAGCGCCTACAACAAAGATACCGGCAAGCTGATCTGGCGCTGGCACACCATCCCGGAGCCGACCGAGGTCATGCCCGACGGCACCAAAGGCTGGTACGGCACCTTCAACAACATGGCCGACGGCATGAACCCGCTGCACCGCGACATCGCGGCGGAGAAGGCGGCGATGGCCAAATACCCTGACGCCTGGAAACGCGGCGGCGGCTCCAACTGGATGACCAACGCGATCGATCCGGCGAGCGGCATGCTGTTCGCCACCATCGGCAATCCCTCGCCCGACCTCTATTCGGAGGTCCGGCCGGGCGACAACCGCTGGACCGAATCCCTGGTCGCTCTCAATGTCGAGAACGGCAAGCTGGTCTGGGGCTACCAGTACGTGCCCCACGATCCCTGGGACCTGGACGCGGTGTCGCCGCCGATCCTGGCCAACGTCAAGGGCGCGGACGGCCAGACGGTGCCGGCGGTGATCACCGGCGGCAAGACCGGCTGGGTCTACGTCCACGACCGGGCGACCGGCAAGCTGATCCGGCGCTCGGACGCCATGATCCCGCATGAGAACCTGTTCACCCAGCCGACCGCGGCGGGCATCCGCATGCTGCCCGGCGCCAATGGCGGCGTCGAGTGGTCGCCCGGCGCCTTCAATCCCGACACCCGCCTGGTCTACTATTCCAACCTGCACCAGCCGATGACCTACACGGTCAAGAAGGAGCCCTGGCAGAAGGGCAAGCTGTGGCTCGGCGGCGCCTTCACGGCGATCCCGGGCGAGGACCAGTGGGGCAACGTTTCCGCGGTCAACGTCGACACCGGCAAGATCGCCTGGCAGGCGCGCAGCGAGGATCCGATGATCGGCGGCACGCTGACCACCGCCGGCAATCTGACCTTCGCGGGCGAAGGCGACGGCAGCTTCAATGCCTACGATGCCAAGACCGGCGCCAAGCTCTGGTCGTTCCAGGCCGGCGCCGGGGTCAACTCGGCCCCGATGTCGTTCCAGGTCGACGGCAAGCAGTACATCGCGGTCGCGGCCGGCGGCAACTTCCAGCTCAACTACAAGCTGGGTGATTCCGTGCTGGTGTTCGGCCTCGACTGAGGTGGTCCGGGGCGACCCCCCGACCTACGTTTCGATCACGATCACCGACCGGGGGCCGTCGCAAGGCGGCCCCCTCGTTCTGGAAGGACGCCGCGACGATGAGACCCTGGACGATCGCGCTGGCGCTGCTGGTCCTCGGCGCGGCCGGGGGTGGGCTCGTCGGCTGGGCCGGCGGCGGAACCGCCGCCGCGGCCGAGACGCACGTCGTGCCGTCCTGGATGACCATCGATGCCGCGACCAAGACGGTGACCATGGATGTGGTCGCGGGCTTCAATCCCAACAACAGCAACTGGAACTACAACGGCTATCACGACGGCGACATGACGGTGATCCTGCCGCTCGACTGGAACGTGCGCATGACCTTCACCAACCACGACGCCGACGTGCCGCACAGCCTGGTGGTCATGACCGACGTCGGGCCGGCCAACCTGCCGCTCCAGGCCGGGCGCGAGCAGGCGGCGTTCGCCCGCGCCTATACCAGGAGCCCCGAGCAGGGCCTGTCCGCCGGCGACCATGACGTGGTCGCCTTCAAGGCCAAGGCGGCCGGCAAGTTCCTCTGGCTCTGCGGCGTCCCGGGTCACGCCCAGAGCGGCATGTGGGTGCACCTCGAGATCAGCGCCGACGCCGCCACGCCCTATCTCCGGATCGCCAAGGGCGCCGAGCCCGGCCGGCCCTGACCGGGCGCGCCCGGCTCACGCCCCCGCTTGAGCCAAAGCCCCTTTCCATTCGGCATCGGCGGGCCTGGCTGCCAGCGTGCCGGCGCCCGCGCTGCCGACGCCCGGCCCTCCCAGCTCTCCGGCTTTGGCCCGGGCACGGATTCCCACGGTCCCATGGACCCTCCGAATGGAACGCTAACGGCCGATCGTTAAGCCTCGGTTAACGCCCCGACGCCCCGTCTTGGCACCTCATCCAATCCGCCGCGCCCGCTCGCCCCGTTTCGCGTCGCATCGCAAGCCGTCGCCCTGGCCTGCCCGCGGGCGCGTGTTTCAGCTCGAACAGGCGCGCCAGGATCTTGTCATCCGCCAGCGCCGCGAGCCAGCCGCAGGCGGACGCCACGCCCTCGCCGCCTCGCTCGCCGTGGTCCAGGCAGGTGGTCTCCAGCCTGGAGATGCCCTATCGCCCGCGCACGTCCGCCTCGTATCCCGGACTGTACGGCCCGAGCAGCAAGCCGCTGTCGGCATTGAAGATCATCTGCCCGTTCGCCGAAAACAAAAGCGCACGCGCGCTATCGTCCGTCGAATTGATGACCTGAGTGACCGCCGCGGCGACCAGCATGCCGATCAGATCGCCGCCACCCGATTCTTGAACAACATCTTCCGTCCCCTGCCACAAGGTCGCCCCCGAAGCCACGTCGACCAGGGTCGCATGCGCTTTGACAACCGTGTTGGACGACACCACCAGGTACTTTTGCCCATAGTCCTCAATAGTGACATAGAACACCGCATCGGCACCGAACACTTTCGCGATTTGGCTGAGCGGGACCGCCTGCATCTCGTCCGCGGTCGCTAATCCATTCTCTTTCATGAAGGCGTCAACGACCGCCACCGGGAAGACATAGTAGCCGGATTCGGCGAGCGGCTGGCTGATCGTCGACAGATAGCTGTAGGTCGCCTTGACGTCGACACTCTGGTTGATCGGCGGCAGCACCAGCACCGACTTCGGCAGATGAGCGCGATAGGCACCGTAGTCGGGCTTGGGCCGTGCTACGCAGCCACCCAGCACGAAGAGCGCCGCGCAAGCGGCGCTAAGCGCGCACACGTCAGCCCGATCCATGTTGCTCCGACCGCCGCATCCGTTCCAAGATACCGTCGATGAAGGTTGCCGACTCAGGAAAGGTCTCGCGCTCAGTCGAGAACTCCCGATACGCGGCCTCGGTATTGCCAGTCAAATAGTACATATATCCAAGATGGGCGTGAACTCCGGGAGGTACCCGCTTGCCCTCGGCCTCCGTGCGCGAGATATCCTCGGATAGCTTGACAACCTGGGTGTCCGGGTCCGCGGTCCCCGGTTTTGCGTACATATCGTAGAGCAGTTGCTGGTAGATACCCCATCGGTAGATTGGTGGTTCCTGCGCACACGCCGAAGTCAGCAATGCCGCCGTCATCGCGGCCACGAGAATGCTGGTATGTCGCCGCGGCATCAGCGGCTGTCCGAAGGCGACCAGCCTCCGCGCTCGAGATCCGCGACGAGGTTGTTAACGGCATTGGTAATTGCGAGATTGAGGACTTTGCCGTTGAGAGTGGCATCGTAGCCGGCGGTGCCGCCGAAGCCGATGATCTCACGGTTGCTGAGCTCGTATTCACCTGCACCCTGCACCGAGTGGACGATCTCGGACGTTCTGACGTCGACGACGTTGAGCGCGACCTTGGCGTACGCGGTTTGATTCTTGCCCGCTCCGAGAATACCGAAGAGCTGTACGTCGCCGGTCTCGCGCCGCCCGAACTCGGTGACGGCGCCGGTGATTGCGACCTGGGCGCCCTCGAGGCTCTGCTTCTCGCCCCGGATGCTGGCTTCACGCCTGATCTCGTCCATGTTGTCGCGATCGACGACGACGAACCGATTGGTTTGCTGGAGATCGGTTTTCAGGATCGTCTTGGCTTGGCCGCCAAGACGGTCGGTACCGTCCGCAAACAGCCCCCGCATGTAGCTGGACCGGTTTTCAAAGTTGTCCACGACCAGGGTATACTTCGGACCATTGTAGGCGGTGCCGTAGGTCGCGACCGTCCCCGGCTCCACGGTCCGGTGTGTCTCGGTCGCGCAGCCAGCGACCGAGAGCGCTGCGGCGGCCAGAAGCGACGACAGGACCGCCCGGCGGTGGGAGACCCCGGCATCGCCGACCTTATCAGCCACGGCAATTCCCTTTCCCACGCGCTGGGGGCAGTCAATGCGTAGTCACCTGGCGCGCGCCGCAACCCCTACTTCGGCAACTGTGAGGCTTCGCAGCCCATGTTGGAAATAAACCACAAGTTATCATCCGTCAATGCGTCCGCACCCGCGGCTCGGGACGCAGCGCCAACGCCCCTCGGTGACTCCGGGGGCGCATCGGCGGGCAATCGGGTAACACTCTGAAGATTTGCAAGTGTTGGCGGGAGGTCGCGCGCTTCCAAGGCTGCGCCACCCCGATCCTGTGCAGATCGAAGATCTCGTCGGGCGTCTGCCGGGCCCGTCAAGTGATACCCGGCGCCGAGCCGGATGGGAGGCCTCGTCAGACCGAGGCGCGATGGCGGCGGGCGCGGGTCAGGCGGGGTCGAGCGGCAGGCTGCGGAGGTGGATTTCCGGGGTGACCTCGAACACCGAGCGCTCGGGCACCTCGGGCCAGGGGTCGTCGGTGATCGGCTCGGAGGCGATCACCAGCGCCCGATAGTCGGCCGCGGCGGCGGCGGCGTGGGCCTGGCCGCAGACCGGGCAGGCGGTGCGGCCGGTGCGCTCCGCGTAGTGGAGGGTGCGCTGCCAGCGGCTGCCGACCATCTGGACGCCGTCGGAGAGGAGGACGTTGAGGCCGAGGTGCGGCTCCTGGCCGATCTCGCGGCACCAGCCGACCACCTGGCGGAGCGCCTGCTGCAGGCTCGTGAGCAGGGGCCGCCCGGGGGCCCGGGCGTGGGTCGAGAGGATCAGGTGGAACAGGTGCTCGCTGTCGGTCGCGCCGCGGATCGCGGCCCGGTGCTCGGCGCTCATCGCGGCCAGCACGCGGTCGCGGACGTCGACGAAATAGGGCACGGTGCCGTTGTGCACGAAGCTCCAGCCGGCGTGGCGGAAGGGGTGGGTGTTCTCGAGCGCGACGGTGCCGACGGTCGCGTGGCGGACGTGGGCCAAGACCGTGGTCGCGAGCGTCCGGGCGGCCGCGGCCTTGAACAGATGGCCGTCATGGGCGGCGCGCGGGTGGCGCTCGATCACCCAGTCCTGAAGGCTGGCGCCACCGCCGCGGGCGGTCTCCTCGGAAACCGCGCCGCAGGCCATCCCGCGCCCGGCGGCCGCCATCCCAAAAGCCGCGATCCCCCAGCCGTCGGCGTTCTCGAGGCCGCGCAGATCCTGCCGGCTCTGGGCGAGCAGCGAGTTCGGCGCCTGGACCAGGCAGCATTCGACCCGGGTCGGGGCGGTCGCGCGCAACGCGTAGAACCGGCACACCGCGGATCTCCCAAGCTTGCCGTCGCGCCGCCGGCCACCCGGCTCAGCGGATCACGAGCGGCGGCGCGCTGAGCGCACCGGGGCTGAGCCAGCGCAACCAGGCGCCGACCGCGCCGGCCCCGATCGAGGTGCCGCGCAACAGGTCCAGCACCTCCTCGAAGGGCGAGCGCGGCGGCGGGAACACCCTGAGCTCGACCGGCTTGTCGGCCGCGACTCCGATCGCCTCGCGCGCCAGCTCGAGCGCGCGGGCAAAGCCACCGAGCTCGTCGACCAGACCCAGCCCCTTGGCCTGGGCACCGGTCCAGACCCGCCCCTGGGCGGCCGCCTGGACGGCGCTCTCGGGAAGGTTGCGGCCGCGCGCCACGCCGGCGACGAAGGCGCCGTAGATCTGGTCGAGGAACGCCTCGAGGCGGGCGTGGCCGCGCGCGTCGTAGTCGACGCCTGTGCTCCACATGCCGGCATTGGCGCCGCGCTGCACCCGGCCCCAGGTGACGCCGATGTCCTGCCACAGCTGGGTCAGCACGGGCTTGCCCGCGAATACCCCGATCGAGCCGGTGAGCGTGCCGCCTTCGGCGACGATCTTGGAGGCGTTCATGGCGATCCAATAGCCGCCCGAGGCGGCGACGTCACCCATCGACACGATCACCGGCTTGCCGCGCTCGACCGCGCGCCGGACCTCGTGGCCGATGGTCTCCGAGGCGACCGCCGAGCCGCCGGGCGAGTCGATCCGGAACAGGATCGCCTTGACTGCCGGGTCGTCGATCGCAGCGGCGATCGCCCCGGCCACCGTGTCCGCCCCCAACACCCAGCCGCTCACCGGGCCGGAGCCGCTGTCGCCGCTCTGGATCTGACCGACCCCACGGACCAGCGCAATCACCGGCGCACCGCCCCCGGCCGGCCGGGTCGCCCGGGCATAGTCGGCGACCGCGACCAGCTCGCTGCCGCGTCCGGCCTTGGACTGGGCCTCATCGACCACATCGTCCCAATAGCTCAGGCGATCGACCAGCCCCGCCGCCTCGGCTTCGGTTGCGAAATACGGGCCGTCGTCGATCAGCTGCGCCACCTTGGCCGGGTCGAGCCCCCGGCCGGCGCCGATCCCGTCCTTGATCTGCCGGTCGAGGGAGTTGGCGAGCGCCTCCAGCGACTCCTTGCTGGCCGGGCTCAGCTCGGTCTCGGTGAACATCTCGGCCGCGCTCTTGTAGCGGCCGCGCTTGTCGCCGCTGGGCAGGATGCCGAGCTTGTCGAACAGGCCGCGCAGCAAGGGCGTCTCGAGCAGAATTCCGGTCAGGCCAAGCGAGCCGACCGGCTGCAGATGGATCTGCTCGAAGGCGGTCGCGAGATAGTAGCCGCGGGTGCCGGGGCCGAACTCGCCGAAGCTGTCGGAATAAGCGTAGGCGAACTTGCCCTGGGCCCGAAACCGCGCCAGCGCCGCGCGCAGTTCCTGGCTCTGGGCGAAGCCCGGCCCCTCGCCGCTCAGCTGCGCCACCAGACCCTTGACCCGCGGATCCCGACCGGCCTGCTCGAGGGCCAGGATCACGTCGGTGAAGGTCGGCGTCGTCGCCAGGCCGAGCAGGTCGAGCGGATCCCGCGCCGGCACCTCCTCGAGGCCGTCGCGCAGATCCAGCGTCAACACGATCCGCCCGGGCAGGGCGGGCTTGCCCGGCAGCAGCAGCCAGGCCGCGACCAGCCCGCCGCCCGCCAACAGGAGGGTCAGCAGCCCGACCAGCGCGAGCAGGCCGACGAGGAAGCGCTTCATGGATCGGGCCGCGGGGCTCAGGCCGCGAGCGCGGCCACCTTGCGCCGCCGCTCGCTCGCCGTCTTCAGCTGGCCGCAGGCCGCCAGGATGTCCGGTCCGCGCGGCGTCCGCACCGGTGCTGGATAGCCGGCCCGGCTGACGATCGCCGCGAACGCCCGGATCCGCTCCGGCGGCGAGCAGCCGTAGGGCGCGCCCGGCCACGGATTGAATGGGATCAGGTTGACCTTGGCCGGAATGCCGCGCAGCAGCCGGACCAGCTCGCGGGCGTCGCTGTCGCTGTCGTTCACGCCATCCAGCATCACATACTCGAAGGTCAGGTGTCGGTCGGTGCCGGCGGCATAGGCCCGGCAGGCCTCAAGTAGCGCCGCAATCTTCCATTTTCGGTTAATCGGCACGAGCTGGTCGCGCAGCTCGTCCCGGACCGCGTGCAGCGAGATCGCCAGCCCGATCCCCAACTCGCGGCCCAGGGCCTCGATCCTGGGCACGACGCCCGAGGTCGAGAGCGTGATCTTGCGGCGCGCGAAGCCGAGACCGCCCTCGGCCATCGCGATCTGCAGCGCGGCCGCCGTCTGCTCGTAGTTGAGCAGCGGCTCGCCCATGCCCATGACCACGAGATGGCTGAGGCGACGCGCGCCCTGGGGCACCGGCCATTCGGCGAGGGCATCGCGGGCGATCAGGATCTGAGCGACGATCTCCGGGGCGCGCAGGTTGCGCACGAGCGGCATCGTGCCGGTGTGACAGAAGCTGCAGGTCAGGCTGCAGCCGACCTGGGTCGAGAGGCAAAGCGCACCCCGGTCGGGCTCGGGAATGTAGACGGTCTCGACCGTCTGCTGGTCGGCGAAGCGGAGCAGCCACTTGCGCGTGCCGTCGGTCGAGACCTGCTCCTGCACGACCTCCGGCCGCGCGATGCTGTAGGCCTGATCGAGGCGGCGACGGAGCTCGACCGGCAGGGTGGTCATGGCCGCGAACTCGCGGGCACCCCGATGGTACAGCCAGTGCCAGACCTGCCGGGCGCGCAGGCCGGCGCGCGGCTCGGGCTCGCCCTGCGCACCGATCAGCGCCCTGAGCTCGGCCATTGACCTGCCGATCAGGCTCGGGCGCGCCGCGGACCCGGATGGCGGCGGCAGCGGCGCGCCGGTGGCGGTCATGCGCGGGTCACGGGCTCGACTTGGCGCAGGCCTCGGTCATGGCGTCGTAGGCCGCCGTGAAGCCGAGCAGGGAGTAAGTGTCGAGCGAATAGGTGTTCTTCGACGAGTTGCCGCGCACGGTCATGTCGCTGCCGCGCTTCATCGTGTCGATCAGGCTCTTGTCGTCGGCCTCCTTGGGTGTCCAGGCGTGCTCGCCGCGGGTGAACAGGAGGAACTTGCGCTTGTCGATCTGGATCTCGACGTTGCTGCCGTCGAGATAGGTGTAGCCGGGATCGACGCTGACCTCGTAGACCACGTGCGGGCCCGGCCGCCGGGTCACCAGGACCGCCGGGCTGCCGCGCCGCGTGTAGTTGCCTTCCTGCTTCTTGGGCTCGCTCGCCATGTAGCAGATGGTCTGGTCGCCGTCCTGGAACTTGTACACGTTCCAGTCGCGATGGCTGCCGACGAACTCCGGCACCGGCGCCTTGCTCCCGGCCTCCTCGGCCTGCGGGTTGCCGGTCGCGCCGACGCCAAGAAAGGCAATGAGGAGGAGTTGGCTGATGGTCGCGATTCGAGTCGATACGCTCATGATCCCTGTCGATCAGCTCCGCAGATGGCCTCGCGGTCGATATGTCGGCAAGTTTGCCCGCAAAAGCAAGCCCGTCGTGGCCGGA
>CAVWDE010000005.1:0-507347 GCA_963753685.1 uncultured Alphaproteobacteria bacterium | reverse complement strand
AAGGTCAGGACCAGGAGCAGGCCGATCAGCTGCAGGCAGACGAACGGCAGTACGCCCGCGAAGATCGTGTGCAGGTCGATCTCGGGCGGCGCCACGCTCTTGAGGTAGAAGGCCGCCGGGCCGAACGGCGGGGTCAGGTAGGACGCCTGCATGTTCATGCAGAACAGGATGCCGAACCAGACCGGATTGAAGCCGAGCCCGGTCGCGACCGGCACGAAGATCGGCATGGTGAGCAGGAGGATCCCGATCCAGTCCATGAACATGCCGAGCACCACCAGGATCGCCATCATCACCAGGATGATGCCGATCGGGGCGAACGGCAGGCCCGAGATCAGGCCCTTGAGGTAGCCGGTGCCGCCCATGATGTTGTAGATGCCGATCAGCGCGTTGGCGCCGAACGCGAGCCAGAGCAGGACGCCGACCGTGGTCATGGTCTGGATCAGCGCAGCCGCGCACCATCGCGCCAGTTGAGCTCGCGCCGCCAGGCGGCCGAGGCGATCGCCCCGCAGGCGCCGACGCCCGCGGATTCGGTGACCGAGGCGATGCCGCCATAGATCGAGCCCAGCACCCAGATCACGATCATGATCGGCAGGATCAGGCCCTTGAGCAGCGCCAGCTTCTCCGGCCCAGGGCATCGCCAGGTCCTCGGGCGGCGCCGGCGGCCCGAGCTTCGGGTTGAGCCAGCAGCGGATCAGGATGTAGCCGACGTAGATCGTGCCCAGCAGCAGGCCCGGCGTGAACCCGGCCAGGAACAGATCGCTGATCGAGACGTTGGCGGTCAGGCCGTAGAGGATCAGGACCACCGAGGGCGGGATCATGGTGCCGAGCGAGCCGCCGGCGCAGATCGTGCCGATCGCGAGCTTGCGGTCGTAGCCCAGGCGCAGCATCTGGGGCAGCGCGATCAGCCCGAGCAGCACGATCTCGCCGCCGATGATGCCGGTCATCGCCGCCATCAGCACGGCGACCAGCGTGGTCTGGATCGCGAGCCCGCCCGGCAGGGCGCCCGCGAACACGTGCATCGCCCGGTAGAGGTCCTGCGCCACGCCCGAGCGCTCGAGGATGCAGGCCATGAACACGAACAAGGGCACGGCCACGAACACGTACTCGCTGACGAAGCCATAGACCCGGCTCGCGACCAGCGGCAGGCCCTGCGGCCCGAGCCAAAGCAGCGTGCAGCCGACCGCGAGCGTCATCGTGATCCAGGCGAGCGGCACGCCCAGCAGCATCAGGCCGATCATCACGAGGATGATCAGGAGCGTGACGGTCTCGATGCCCATGAAGCGCGGATCAGTTCAGGCGGCCGATCAGTCCGGCGGCAGCGGGCGTTGGTCCGGCGCGCCGCTCTGCGAGCCGCCCGTCTGCGGCTCGCCGGCCGCAGATGGCGCCAGAGCTGGACCAGGAGCTGGAGCACGATCAGCGCCGCGCCGACCGCGATCAGGGGCTTGATGATCGCCGGGCTCGGCGAGTTCCAGGCGCTGCCGGTGCGCTCGACCAGGGTGATCGCCTTGATCCCCGGCCGCCAGGCCGCCCACACCAGGAGGCTCATCGCCATGATGCCGACCAGCATCGCGAACACATCGAGCCACCAGCGGACGGCGGCCGGCATCAGATCGTAGAGTGCGGTGATCGCGACGTGCCGGCGCTGCAGAGTGACGAAGCCGCCGGACAGGAGATAACAGATCCCGCACAAGCAGGATCGTGAGCTCGAAGCCCCAGGTGGTCGGCGCGTTGAACAGATAGCGCGCGACGACCTCGTAGGCCGTGATCGCGACCGCGGCCAGGTAGAGGTAGCAGAGCCGCTCGCCGAGCAGGCGGTTGAGCGCATCGATCGCGCGCATGGCGGGGCGCGGACGCCGGCGAGCCGGCTGAGGCCGGCCCCCGCCTCCGCTCAGAGCAGGCCGATCTTCTTCATGAAGGCGATGTTCGCCTCGTAGGCGCGCTTGGCGAGATCGTCGCCCTCGGCGAAATCGGCCCAGGCGGTGGCCGCGATCTGGCGGAACTTGTCGCGGTCCTCCTTCGACCAGTCGACCACCTCGACCGACTTGTCGTTCTTGTCCGCGGCCACCAGCTCGCGGTCGCTGATCTCGTTCAGCATCTGCGAGATCGCTGATCATCGCCCGGTACCAGACGTCGAGGATTGTCCTGCTGCGCCGGCGTCAGGCTGTCCCAGGACGACTTGTTGACCGTGAACTGGATCACCGGCATCGAATGGATGCCGGGATAGATCGGGAATTTCGCGATCTTGTGCAGGCCGATGCTCTCGTCCATGGTGTAGGAGCTGAAGTCGGCGGCGTCGACCACGCCCTTGTCGATCGAGGTGTAGACCTCGGAGGACGGCAGGGCCACCGGCGAGGCGCCGGCGCGCTCGAACACGGTCGCGGCCAGGCCCTCGGGCATGCGCACCTTGACCCCCTTCAGGTCGGCGATGCCGCGGATCGGGATCTTGGAGGTGAAGGACTCGCGCGCGATCGAGCCGCAGCCGACGACCTTGACGTTGCCGTCGGCATATTTGTCGAAGGCTTCCTGGAGCAGCTCGCGACCGCCGCCGTAGTAGCAGAACATGCCGATCTGGTCGCGGCGTCTCGTAGCCGGCGATCAGGTCGCCCAAAAGCGCGAACGCCTTGCTGCGGCCGGAGAAGTAGACCGTCGCGGTGATGTCGCCCTGGAGGATGCCCTGGCTGACCGCATCCATGGTCTCGTTGTAGGGCACGACCGAGCCGACCGGGGTCAGCTCGATCTGGAGCTCGCCGCCGGTCATCTCCTTGAGCCGCGGCAGCCAGTGCTGCTCGATGTTGGTATAGAAGGACTCGCCGGCGCTCATCGAGGTCTGGACCTTCCAGACCTGCCCGGCCGCCGCCGGCGCGGCGCCGAGCCCGGCAGCGAGCAGCGCCGCGAGCGCCACGGCCGCAAGATCGCCTTGCCACTTCGGCATGTCTTGAGCCTCCCCTTCTTGTTCTGCGGGCCGGCGCCGCCCTGACCGGTCGGCCGGCTCTCTCCTTCACGGTTTAGTCGTCGCCGAGCGCCGGCTCAAGCTCGCCCGCGGTCTGGAAGAAGCGGCGGCCGGCGCTCTTCTGGTTCTCGTAGATCGAGCCCTGGTGCTCGGCGGGCGGCAGCGGCAGGCGGACCGGCACCACGGCCATGCGCGGCTCGAGCGTGTCCTCGCCGCACACCATCAGGCTCCGGTACTTCGGAAAATCGGGGGTGCCGAGGATCGGCCAGGCGTCGGCGGCGCGGTACTGGTGCAGCAGCAGGCGGCGCGGCCGGCCCGAGGTGTTGGTGGCCGAGCCGTGCACCGTGCGCGCGTGGTGGACCGTGATCGAGCCCGCGCGCCCGGTCGAGCTTGACCGCGCGGCCAAAATCGAGCTCGCCGCGGGTCGGATCGATCGCGCCGCAGAAGAAGCCGCGCTCGTCGTGGTGATCGAAGATCGGCCCCAGATGGCTGCCCGGGATCACCATCAGCGGACCGTTGTCCAGGCCGACGTCGTCGAGCATGATCCCGACCGCGGCGAGATCGTCGTTGGTGTGCGGGTAGAACGCCCAGTCCTGGTGCCACTCGACCGGCGCGCCGTAGCCCGCGGCCTTGAGGTTGAGCTTGCTGACGTCGAACCGGATCGACGGGCCCCAGAGGCGCTTCAGCACCTCGACGATGTTCGGGTGCGCGACCATGCGCGCGTAGGCGTCGTGCCACTGGTGCGGGGTCTTGATCCGGCGCACGCGCGGCTCAGCGGCCGAATGGCTGTCCTCGAGGTCGTAGATCTCGTCGTGCGTGGTGCGCGAGCGGGCGTCCTCGACGAACTGCTCTGTGACCCGGCGGAGCTCCTCGACCTCGGCCCGGCCGAGCACGTCCGGCACGACCACATAGCCCTGCTCGCGATAGAAGGCGACATCCCGTTCGGTGATCATCTCGTGGTTCCCTGACGGCTCCAAGGTCGACGGCGGGGTGCAGGCACGATGCTCGCTCAGCTTCATGAAATCGTCAACATCGGATCGGATCCGACCTCGCTCAGCGGCCGGCCACGCGGGTCACCGGCGCGCGCGGCCGGTCCGCGAGCACGCTCCGGCTGGCGAGCGTGATGCTGACCGGCGGGCCGGTCAGCGCGCCGCTCAGGCGGTCGATCAGAAGGCGCGCGGCGAGCCGCCCGATCTCGGCGAAATCGCGGACGATGCCGACCATCTCGGGCAGGGCTGCGGCCAGCGGCTCGAGCGCATCCAGGGCCACCACCCGGACGTCGCCGGGCACGCCAAGCCGCCGCCTGCGGGCGAACTCGAAGGCGGCCGCGAGCAGCCGGTTGCCGTCGGCCAGGATCGCGGTCGGCAGCGGCCTGCCGGCAAGCGCGCGCTCGATGGCCAGGGCGGTGCGGGTGGCCGAATCGATCTGGACCACGATCTGCGCCTCGGGCGGCAGCCTGGCTGCCGTCGCCGCAGCGCGAAACGCCTTGATGCGCTCGCGCACCGGCCGGATGCGCAACGCCGGTTCGACCAGCGCGAGGCGTTGATGGCCCTGGCGCAGCAGCGCCCGCACCGTGCGTCGCGTGGCCGGCGCGTGATCGGTGAACACGGTGTCGACGGCAAACGGCAGGTCGCGGTCGAGCACCACCACCGGCACGTCCAGGTTGCGCACGGTCGCCTGCAGCGCCGGGTCGTCCTCGTCCGAGAGGTAGAGGAGGATGCCGTCGACCTGGCGGCTCTGCAGCAGCTGCAGCGCCCGCGCCTCGCGCGCCGGATCGTAGTCGCTGTCGGTCAAGAGCATGGTGTAGCCGGCCTCGGCCAGCGTCGCCTCGGCGGCTTTGGCGATCGCGGCGTTCGGGTAGTTGGTGAGGTCCGGGACCAGGAAGCCGACCGTGCGCGAGACGTTGGTGCGCATCGACTGGGCGGCGGCATTGGCGACGTAGCCCAGGTGCTGCATCGCCGCCTCGACCCGCGCGCGGGTCGCGGGCCGGACCAGCGCCGGCGCGTTGGCGACCCGCGATACCGTCACCATCGACACGCCCGCTTCGCGGGCGACGTCCCGGATGGTCGGCCGGCGCGCCACGCCCCGGGACCCTGGCCGGTCTCAGTCGGCGGCGCTTCTGCGGATGGCCGCGTCTTTGCGCTTGAGGACCTCCGGCAGCAGCTTCGTGCCGAGCCCCGGGCCAGCCATCGGGTAGACGTAGCCCTGCTCGATCCGCGGCAGCTCGGTCACCAGCTCCTGGTACCAGCCGGTATAGAAGGCGCGCACGCTCTCCTGGATCAGGGCGTTGGTGGCATTCATCGAGAGATGCACCGAGGCGGTATAGACGACCGGGCCGGTGCAGTCGTGGGGGGCGACCGGCAGATGGTAGGTCTCGGCCATGGCCGCGATCTTGCGCGCTTCCGAGAGGCCGCCGACCCAGCTCAGGTCGAGCATCGCGATGCCGATCGCGTTGCGCTCGAACAGCTCCCGGAAGGCGCCACGCGTCGCCAGCGTCTCGCTGGCGCAGATCGGCACGGGCGTCGAGGCCGCGAGCTCGGAGAGATCGTCCGCCGAGGTCATCTTGATCGGATCTTCGAACCAGAACGGCTCGAACTCCTCGAGAGCCCGGAAGATCCGCTTGGCGGCCGGCAGGTTCCAGAGCGTGTGCAGCTCGACCATGATGTCGATCCGGTCGCCGACCGCTTGTCTGATCTTGCGGAACGGCTCGAGCGCCTGGTCGAGCTCGCTCGGGACTGATGTAGGTGCCGCCGGACGCTTCGGCCGCGAAGTCGAAGGGCCAGATCTTCATGCCCGTGATGCCCTGCTCGAGCAGGCTGTGCGCGAGCTCGTCGGCCCGATGGAGGAACGCGTCCAGGTCCTCGTAGGGCCCCTCCGCGCGCGCGCTCGGCAGGCCCCAGTTCTGGGTCAGCTGGCCGATATTGGTGCGCACGTAGCGGTAGCCGGCGCAGGTGTTGTAGATCCGGATCTTCGGCCGCGACAGGCCGCCCAGCAGCTGATGGATCGGCTGGCCGGTCGCCTGGCCGAACAGATCCCAAAGGGCGATGTCGATCGCCGACAGGCCGCGCATCTCGGCGCCGCTGCCCGAGAAGCCGACGTAGGTGTCGAGCAGCGTTCGCGAATGCCGGTCGATCGCGAGCGGGTCCTGGCCGAGCAGCCGCGGCGCCGCGCTCTCGTGGATGTAGGCGGCCGTGGCGGAAGCCCCGAAGAACGCCTCGCCGAGCCCGATCAGGCCCTCATCGGTGTGCACCTGCACCCAGACCAGGTTCGGAAACTCGCCGAGCTGGATGGTCTCGACCGCGGTGATTTTCATTGTCCCCCGCCCCCAAGCGTTGCGCCGGGGGCAGGATAGCGCTGTCCGCGGAGTTGTGCAGCTCTCGATCGTCAATCCAAGAGCGGCAGGCGGACCAGCGGTGCCGCGAGCGTGAGCTCGGCCGGCCCCATCGCCTGGCGGGCCGCGACCAGGCGCCCCTCGCAGCCCAGGATCTCGTCCGCGAGCGCGATCATGCGGGCGTTCGGCCAGGCGTGCGGCGCCGCCTTGCGCACCCGCTCCGCCGCCTCCTGCTCGCGCCCGCCGGCCTTGACCACGAGCCCGATCAGGGCGGCTGCCATCGAGCGGCTGATGCCGGCAAAGCAGTGGATCAGCGCCGGCCCGTCCTCGTGCGGCCAGGCGCGCATGAAGTCGACCACCGCCTGCACGTGCTCGGCCTGTGGCATGACGTGGCCGTCCAGCGCCTCGGAGATGTCGTGGACCTCGATCCGCAGATGCCGGTCGCCGAGGATGCTCTCGGGCGTCGACGGCAGCTCGCCCGGTGCCAGCAGCGACACGAGGTGGCTCGGCGCCAGCGTCGCGACGTGGACCGGCATCTCCAACAGATTGCAGACGTAGATCATGAGGGGCTCGGCGGCTTGTGGGTTCGGGGACAGACCGATGGTCGCCCCTCTACATGGCACGTCCGTGCCCATCTTGCCAGCCGACTCCCCTGCCCCGCCGATACCCACCCGATCATGCCATCAGCAGCTTGCCTAGGACCACGATGGTCAGGGCGATGTTGGCCCCGACCATCCATTTCAGGATCGCGACCTCGGATTCAAGCCGGCCCAGCCGAGCATCAATCCGGTCGAGCAGGCGCTCGAATTCGTTCCATGCGGCCGCCGAGGTCACTCGAAGTCACTGGGGCGCCCGCTGTCCTTTTACAGTCCTGGCCATAGAGTATAGGTCAAGCTCCTGCCAATGCCATCGAAGCCGCGAGCGTCACCCCTCGAGGTCGCGGAACTGGCGGCGGAGTTTGAACTCGCTCGAGGTGACCCTGGCCTCGGCGGCGCGCAGCCGGCGCTCCAGCTCCTGGAACTTGCGGCTCAGATCATGCGCGGTGCGCCCGGGCTCGAGGCGGACCGAGCGCCAGAACGCCTCCTCGCGCGCGCTGCCGTACATGTCGTCCGGCCGCCGCTTGAGGACGAAGGCCGCGATCAGATAGCCGATGACGGTCGGCGGCGGGAAGAAGATCGCGCTCGCCACGGTCAGCGCGCGCACCATGCAAGGCGTCACGCCGAAGTAGTCGGCGATCCCGGCGCACACGCCTGCGAGCCACGCGCGGCGCGGATCGCGGTACAAGCCCCGCGGGCTCGCCGGACGGCCGTTGCGCTCGGACCAGGTCATGACCGCTTCTCCCCCACGGGCGCCTCGGCATCGAGGATCCGCTCGACGTTGCCCATCCGCTCCTCCATCCGCTCGGCGATCTGCCAGAGCTCGGCGAACTGCTTCTCGTCCTCGGGCGTCAGCGACTTGGCCATCCGCCAGCGGGTCGTGTAGTGGGCGATGATCCAGATCGGCGCGACGATCACCGCGAACAGGATCAGCGGCACTTCGAGCATGGCCACCGCTTTCAGGCCTCCTGGCGCCGATCCGAGGCCTTGCCGAGCCGCGCCTTGAGCGCCGCCAGCTCCTCGTCGACCGCCGCACCGCCGGCCAGGTCGTCGATCTCCTCGGCGAGGGTCCTGGCGCGCCCGAGGTCGAACGCCTCGACCTCGCCCTCGACCCGGTCGACCCGCCGCTCCATCTGCTCGAAGCGCACGAAGGCGTCGTCGATCCGACGGTCGTGCACCTGGCGGCGCACCTTGAGGCGCGAGGCCGCGGTCGCATGGCGGGCGACGATCACCTTCTGCTTGGCCTTGGCCTCGCCGAGCTTGGTCTCGAGCTTGGCGATGTCGTCCTCGTACTTGAGGAGTGCCTCGTCGAGGTGGACCAACTCCTCATCCAGGCTCTTGAGGTCGCCCGCGAGCTTGGCCTTCTCGATCAGCGCGGCGCGCGCCAGATCCTCGCGGCCCTTGGTCACCGCCAGCTCGGCCTTGCGCTGCCATTCGCTCTGGGCCTCGCCCAGGCGGCCGCGCCGGCGCTCGATGCTCTTGCGGTCGGCGATCATGCGCGCGGCGTTGCTGCGCACCTCGACCAGCGTGTCCTCCATCTCGTGGACCATCTGCCGGATCATCTTCTCGGGATCCTCGGCGCGATCCAGGACGGCGTTCAGGTTGGCGTTGATGATGTCGCTCAGACGGGAGAAGATTCCCATGTCGTCCTCCTTAGAACTCGGGGGTCGGGGGAACTCGGGGTCGGCCGCGCTCAGTGCCGCGCTCAGTGCCGCGCTCAGTGCCGCGCTCAGTGGATGACCATGCCGATCACCAGGCCCGCAAGGAACATGAGCCAGTGGTCGACCGTGCGGGCGCGCAGATAGGTGAGAACCTGCTCGGCGATCCGCTCGAAGCCGCTACGCTGGTCCGGGCCGCCATAGCCGCGCATGCTGTCCATCGCCGTTGGTCCCTCCTGAGGTTGTCCGCTGCCTCCAATGCAGGGCCCGTGCCAGGTCCGATCGGCCCTCCTAACGCATTGAAATCGCTATAGTCCTCTTCCGCGCCCCAGATTGCGGCGATATTCTATCTGGTGGATACAACCAAGCATTGGCAATTTCTGCCAAGTCATACCATATTCGCACCCATGGCGACCGATCCCTCCGAGCTGCCGGCGCTGATCGGTCAGGCGCCGGCGTTTCTCGACCTGGTGGAGCAGGTCTCGCGCGTGGCGCCGCTCGACCGGCCGGTGCTGGTGATCGGCGAGCGCGGCACCGGCAAGGAGCTGATCGCCGCCCGCCTGCACTATCTGTCCGCGCGCTGGGACCGGCCGCTGGTCAAGCTGAACGCGGCGGCGATCCCGGAGACCCTGCTCGAGAGCGAGCTGTTCGGCCACGAGGCCGGCGCCTTCACCGGGGCGGTCCGCCGGCGGGTCGGCCGCTTCGAGCTGGCGCACGGCGGCAGCCTGTTCCTGGACGAGATCGCCAACACCAGCCAGGCCGTTCAGGAGCGCCTGCTGCGCGTGGTCGAGTATGGCAGCTTCGACCGGGTCGGCGGCAGCGCCCCGGTCCAGGTCGACGTCCGGCTGATCGGCGCGACCAACGTCGATCTGCCCGCGGCGGCCGCGGCCGGCCGCTTCCGCCTCGACCTTTTGGACCGGCTCGCGTTCGACGTGCTGACCGTGCCGCCCTTGCGCGCGCGGCCGGGCGACATCCCGCTGCTCGCCGCGAGCTTTGGCCGCCAGATGGCGCTCGAGCTCGGCCAGGAGCGTTTTCCGGGCTTCACCGCGGGCGCGCTCGAGGCCCTCGAGGCCCACCCCTGGCCCGGCAACGTGCGCGAGCTCAAGAACGTGGTCGAGCGCGCGGTCTACCGCAGCGCCTCGGCGCGGCGGCCGATCGCGGAGCTGCAGTTCGACCCGTTCGCCTCGCCCTTCCGCCCGGCGGCGCTGCCGCCCGCGCCCGAGCCGGGCGGCTCCACGGCAATGCCGGCCGAGCGGCCGACCGACTTTCGGGCCGCGGTCGCGGGCTTCGAGCGCCAGCTGCTGACCGGCGCGCTTGCCGCCTGCCGGCACAATCAACGGGCGACCGCGCGCCATCTGGGCCTGACCTACGATCAGCTGCGCAACCAGCTGCGCAAGCACGGCCTGCTCGCCGCCCGCCGCTGACGTCCAAGCGCCCCGGAGTCGGACCGGCGGCGTACGCCGGGCCATCCGCGCCGGCGAAGTTCCTTCCCTACGCCGCCCCGCGTTCCAATATGATGGGATCTGAGGCAGCGGTCCGGGTGCTGCCCGCCGCTGGACGGATGCTGTCGTGCGGTCGGGCCGAGGAGTTGACGATCAGACCATCATGACAGACCCCTATCGCGTCCTGAACGTGCCGCGGAGCGCCGACCAGGCGGCGATCAAGCAGGCCTACCACAAGCTCGCCAAGGTCTTGCACCCCGATCGCAACCCGGGCAACGCGCGCGCCGAGCAGCGGTTCAAGGAGGTCTCCCAGGCCTACGACCTCTTGTCCGATCCGGTCCGCCGGCAACGCTTCGATCGCGGTCAGATCGATGCCGACGGGCGGCCGCGCCCCGACTTCGGCAGTTTCGGCGGGTTTGCCGGCGCCGCCGGCGCGCGCGACGACGCGGCGCGGGGGGCGGCCGAGAGCCTGTTCGAGAAGATGTTCGGCGGCGCCTTCGGGCGCGGCGCGAGCAGCGGGCCGGCCGGTGCCGGCCGCGCGAACGCCGGCCGGGTCGACGACCGGGTCGCCAACGCGGCCTTCGAAGAGCTGCTGCGCGGCCAGGCCCGGACCGCCGGTGCCAACGCCGGACCCGGCCAGAAACTGCGGGGCGCCGATCGCCGCTATCGCCTGGAGGTCGACCTTCGCTGCGCGGCGCGCGGCGGCCGGCAGCGCCTCCAGCTCAGCGACACCCGCACCATCGAGGTCGACGTCCCGGCCGGCACCGAGAGCGGCAAGGTGCTGCGCCTCAAGGGTCAGGGCGACGCCAGTGCGCTCGGCGGGGCGGCCGGCGACGCGCTGGTCCAGGTCGAGGTCCGCCCGGATCCCGACTTCACCCGCCAGGGCCAGGACGTGCGCGTCGACGTCCCGATCAGCCTGCCCGAAGCCGTGCTCGGCGGCCGGGTCACGGTGCCGACCCTCGACGGGCCGGTCCGGCTGACGGTGCCGCCGGGCACGAGCGGCGGCCGCACGCTCCGGCTCAAGGGCAAAGGCATCGCCCTGCCGGGCGCCGGCTCCGGCGACCAGTACGTCCGCCTCCTGGTGGTGCTGCCGGAGGCAAAGGACCCCGAGCTCGAGGACTGGGCAAGGCGGCACGCCTACGACGTCCGACGGGGCGGCGGGAAGGACTGAGCGCAGGTGACCGACCGGGCGAGCCAGCTCTCGCCGGTGGCAAGGGCAGCGGGCCGGACGGGTCGCTCTCTGCGCTGGGTGGGCGGCCGGCTCTACTTCGTCGCCCAGATCGTCTGGCAGGCGATCATGCACCTGATCGAGGACGGCGGCATGACCTTCGCCGGCCACATCGCCTTCATGAGCCTGTTCTCGCTGTTCCCGTTCCTGATCTTCCTGACCACGCTCGCCGCCCAGCTCGGCCAGTCGCTGGCCGCGCGCGAGTTCATCCAGATGTCGCTGGAAGCCTTCCCGAAGGAGGTCCGACAGGCGATCCGGCCGGCGATCGAGCAGGTCATCTCGACCCCCTCGGCCGGCCTGATGACGGTCAGCATCCTGGCCTCGCTGTGGGCGGTCTCCTCGGGCATCGAGGCGCTGCGCGAGGCGCTCAACCATGCCTACGGCGTCACCGAGCCGCGCCCGTTCTGGCTCTGTCGCCTGCAGAGCCTGCTGTTCACGATCGTGTTCTCGGTGTGCATCATCGCGGTCATGATCATCCTCGTGATCTGGCCGGTCGCCCTGTCGTATGTGGCGCCACTGCTCGATCTGCAGTGGCGCTCGACCCTGTTCTACGAGACCGGGCGCTACATTCTGGCGATCCTGCTCCTCTATCTGATGGTGGCGGTGCTCTATCGCTGGTTGCCGAGCCGGCATCTGCCGCGCCGCGAGGTCCTGCCCGGCGCCGGGGTCACGGTGATCCTCTGGCTGACCCTGGCGAGCCTGTTCTCGCTGTACCTGCAGAACCTGACCCGCTTCACGGTCACCTATGGCAGCCTGGGCGGGATCGTGATCACCTTGACGTTCTTCTACATGTCGGGCGTGATCTTCATCTTCGGCGCCGAGCTCAACAGTGCCAGGCGGCGCAGCGAGGCGGCCCGGCTGCGCGCCGAGCACGCGCGCCGGCACCAGGCGGCGGCTGGCTAAAGGTCTCGACCATCGCTAGGATGCCGGCGCCCTGCGATGCCGTCCCGGTTGCGGTCGGCGCCGCCTGAGGGTGGCGTTTCTGTTGCGGAGTGCTCGCCGATGTCCGACCCCGCGCCCCTGCTGGCCGGCAAGAAGGGCCTGATCATGGGCATCGCCAACGAGCGCTCGCTCGCCTTTGGCATCGCCCGGGCGGTCGCCGGCCAGGGCGCCGAGCTGGCCGTGACCTATCAGGGCGAGGTGATGGAGAAGCGGGTGCGGCCGCTCGCCGCGCAGCTGGGCGCGGGCCTGGTGCTGTCCGCCGACGTCACCGACAGCGCCAGCCTGGACGTCCTGTTCGCGGCGATCGCCGAACGCTGGCCCCGGCTCGACTTCGTGGTCCACGCGATCGCCTTTGCCGACAAGGACGAGCTCAAGGGCAAATATCTCGACACCAGTGCTGCCAACTTCCAGCGCTGCCTGATGATCTCCTGCTACTCCTTCACCGACCTCTGCCGGCGCGCCGCGCCCTTGATGGGCGCGGGCGGCAGCCTCTTGACCCTGACCTACGCCGGCGCCGAGCGCGTCATGCCGCACTACAATGTCATGGGGGTCGCCAAGGCCGCGCTCGAGGCGAGCGTGCGCTATCTGGCCGTCGACCTCGGCGGCGCCGGTGTCCGGGTCAACGCGATTTCGGCCGGCCCGGTCAAGACGCTGGCCGCCTCCGGGATCGGCGACTTCCGCTACATCCTGAAGTGGAACGAGTACAACTCGCCGCTCAAGCGCAACACCAGCCTCGCCGACGTCGGCGGCGCCGCCCTCTATCTTTTGTCCGACCTCGGCGCGGGCACGACCGGCGAGATCCTGCACGTCGACAGCGGCTACCACGTGGTCGGCATGAAGGCGGTCGACGCCCCGGACATCTCGGTCGTCTGAGCATCGATGTCGGCTTGAAGCGTCTCCGAGCGGGGAGATAGAAAAATGTCTTTTCGCGCTGACAACGCCGCCTACGAGGCCTGGCTGCGCACGCAATGCCAGGTTGTCGAAGCCGATCTTAATCATAAGCATGACCGGATGAAGAAAGATCCCTTCATATTCTTACGTGCGACTTTCTTCCGTTGGGCAAAGAAAATCGAGAGCATCTGCCCCGACCTGAAAGATGCGCCAGCCGTGCTCAGTGTTGGCGACACCCACACCGAAAATTTCGGGACCTGGCGCGACGGCGAAGGTCGGCTGGTGTGGGGCATCAATGATTTCGACGAAGCGGCGGTGATTCCCTACCCCTTCGACCTGGTTCGGCTGGCAACCAGCGTTCGCCTCGCCCGGGGCGCAGCGTTCCGCGCACAGGATGCGGCCAGCGTCATTGCGATCGGATACCGCGAGGGTCTGGACCAGCCACGACCGACCCTGCTCGATGAGCACGCGACCTGGATGCGGCCGTTCGTGGCCTGCACCGACGAGGACCGTGAGGACTTCTGGGACGAGGTCGAGCGCTATCCCGAGGCCACCCCGCCTGGAGAGGTCAAGGAAGGCCTTCGGCTCAGCCTGCCTGCGGATGCGATCATCGACCGGTTCGCGTCGCGCCGGAAGGGTGGCGGCTCGCTGGGGCGGCCGCGCTTTGTGGCGGTTGCGACCTGGCGCGGCGGCAAGCTCGTACGGGAGGCGAAGGCGTTGGTCCCGTCGGCCTGGGACTGGGTGCATGACACGAAAGGACTTCAGCAGTCCGCCTTCATGGATCTTGCGAGCGGCAAGTATCGTGCGCCCGATCCCATCCTTCAAACTCACGCCGGCTTCATCGTCCGCCGGGTCGCCGCCGATTCCAGAAAGGTCGAGCTCGGCGACCATGCCGGCGACCGGTTGACTCTCAAACTGCTCGAGGCGATGGGCTTTGACCTGGGCGCGATCCACGCCGCGAGCGGCGACCAAACTCAGGCCATTCGCAGCGACTTCGACGCCCGTCCCGCCGATTGGCTGGACCGCGCCGCCAAAGCGGCGGCCGCGAGCGTTGCCGAAGACTATGCAAGCTGGGCGAAGTGAGCTCGGATGTCGCGGTCGCGGCCCGCCCTGCTTCCATCGTACGGCGGTTGCTGCCCATCCTCGACTGGCTGCCCGGCTATCGGCGCGAGTGGTTGCTGGCGGACGTCCTGGCCGGTCTCGCGGTCTGGGCGGTCATGGTGCCGGAGGGCATGGCCTATGCCGGCATCGTCGGCGTGCCGCCGATCATGGGGCTCTATACCATCGTGCCGCCCCTGGTCGCCTACGCGCTGCTTGGCACCTCGCGCCTGCTGGTCGTCGGCCCGGACACCGCCACCGGCCTGATCTCCGCGCTGACCGTGGGCGCGATTGCGGCCCAGGGGAGTGCCGACTTCAACGCGCTCACCTCCACGCTCGCCATCCTGATCGGCGCCTTCTTCCTGCTGTTCGGCGCGCTGCGCATGGGCTGGGTGGCAGCCTTCATCCCGACGCCGGTCATGCGCGGCTTCATCGAAGGGCTGGTCTGCGTCACGATCATCGGCCAGGTGCCCCATCTCCTGGGCATCGACGGCGGTTCCGGCAATTTTTTCCATAAATTCCGGTTCCTGCTGCAGCATCTGCCGGAGGTGTCGCTCGCCCCGGTGCTGACCGGCCTGCTCAGCCTGATCGCCATGCAGTTGCTCCGCCATCTGGTGCCCCGCGTGCCCGCGGCGCTGGTCGTCGCGGTCGCGGCCACGCTCCTGGTCGGCCTGCTCGGCGGCGAAGCGGCCGGGGTCGCCGTGGTCGGCGACCTGCCATCCGGCCTGCCCCACCTCGTCCTGCCCAACCTCGATCCTGCCATCCTGCAGCAACTTGCGCCCGGCGCGCTTGCCATTGTCCTGGTCGGCTATGCCGAGGCGCTGGGCGGGGCCAAGGCCGCAGCCATGGAGAGTGGCGGCAGCATCGATCCGAACCAGGAGCTCATCGCGCACGGGCCCGCCAATATCCTGAGCGGCCTGTCCGGCGGCTTCCTGGTCGTCGGCAGCCTGTCCAAGACCTCCGTGGCCATGGCCGCCGGCGCCCGCACCCAGATCGCCAACCTGATCGCCGCGATCTTCTGCTTCTTCACGCTCGTTGTGTTGACCCCGCTCTTTCGCGGCATGCCGCACCCGGCGCTGGCCGCCATCGTGATCGCGGCCATGCTGCATCTCTCGAAGCCCGGCTATCTGCGTGACCTGTTCGCCCGCAGCCGCTGGGAGTTCGCCGTTGCCGCGGTCGTGATCGCGGGCGAGCTGACCTTGGGCGTGCTGCAGGGCATTGCGCTGGGCGTGGTGCTGGCGCTGCTGCTCTTGATCTACCGGACCAGCCACCCGCAAGGTGCCGTGCTCGGCCAGCTGCCCGGCGAGGAGGCGTACCGCGACGTCGAACGGCACCCTGAAGCGGTCACCTTTCCCGGGCTCTTGATCTGGCGCGGCGGCGGCGAGCTGTTCTTCGCCAGCATCGATCACCTGGCGGCGGGGCTGAAGGCGGCGCTGGCCGCGAGCCGGCCGCCGGCCAGGCACGTGCTCTTGGACATGGGGTCGGTGAACTTCATGGACACCAGCGCCTGCGACGTGCTGCTGAACGGGATCAAGGAGTTGCAAAACCGGGGCATCACCGTCGCCTTCGCCCGCGTGCGCGACGAGGTCCGCGAGCGCATGCGGCAGGACGGCGTCGAGGCCGCGGTGGGCTCCGCGAACTTCTACGAACGCGTGACCGATGGCGTGCGCGCCTGGCAGCGGCACGGAGATTCTGAAGGTGCGCCCGCGGGCAAGAGCTGACCGGCGCCAGCCTTCATGGGATGAGGAACAGGAGCGCCGAACCGATACCCCCGGCCGATGGTATGGCCAGACGCCATCGAACTCGGGTAAGACAAGGTCCATGCTCGAACCCGCCAGCTGCTCACCGATGACCGGGCGAAGCCCGGTGTCGTGCGGTCATGGCCGGCAATAGCTTCGGACAGCTGTTCCGCTTCACGACCTGGGGCGAGAGCCATGGGGTCGCGATCGGCTGCGTGGTCGATGGCGTGCCCCCGCGCCTGCCGCTTGCGGAAGTCGACATCCAGCACTGGCTCGACCGGCGCCGGCCCGGCCAGTCGAAGTTCACGACCCAGCGCCGCGAGCCCGATCAGGTCAAGATTCTATCGGGGGTGTTCGACGGCCTGACCACCGGCGCTCCGGTCTCGTTGCTGATCGAGAACGTGGACGCCCGCTCCAAGGACTATGGCGCGATCAAGGACCAGTTCCGCCCTGGGCATGCCGACTATACCTATCAGGCCAAGTACGGCATCCGCGACTACCGGGGCGGCGGCCGGGCGAGCGCGCGCGAGACCGCGATGCGGGTCGCGGCCGGTGCGATCGCACGCAAGGTGCTGGGTAGCGGCGTCACCATCCAGGGTGCTTTGATCCAGATCGGCGCCGACCGCATCGAGCGCGCGGCCTGGGACTGGAACGAGGTCGAGAAGAACCCGTTCTGGTGTCCCGACGCCGCGGCTGCCGCCCGCTGGGAAACGCTGCTCATGGAGGTCCGCAAGAACGGCTCCTCGCTCGGCGCCGTGATCGAGGTCGTGGCCTCAGGGGTGCCGGTCGGCCTCGGCGATCCGGTCTATGACAAGCTCGATGCCGACCTCGCCAAGGCGATGATGAGCATCAACGCGGTCAAGGGCGTCGAGATCGGCGCGGGCTTTGCTGCCGCCGAATTGAGTGGGGAAAAGAACGCCGACGAGATGCGGCTCGGCAACGACGGCCGGCCGGTCTTTCTCACCAACAACGCGGGCGGCATCTTGGGCGGCATTTCGACCGGCCAGGACGTCGTCGTGCGCTTTGCGGTCAAGCCGACCAGCTCGATCCTGACGCCCCGGCGCTCGATCGACCGCTTCGGCAACGAGGTCCTGATCTCGACCAAGGGCCGCCACGACCCCTGCGTCGGCATCCGCGCGGTGCCGGTCGGCGAGGCGATGCTGGCGATCGTGCTCGCCGACCACCTGCTGCGGCAGCGGGCGATCAGCAGGGCCGATTGAGCTTAGTCGGCGTCCCCGGTCGGGAAGCAGAGCGTGCGCAGCAGCATCGGGATCTGGTCGAAGAACCAGTAGTGGCCGGCGCCCCTGCGGATCTCGAGCCGGCAGCGCTTGAAAGCGCGGGCCTGGAGATGCGCCATGCCGACCGGCACCACGGTATCGGCATCGCCATGCCAGAGGCGCACCGGCAGGCTCACGTCCTCCAGGCGGAAGCCCCAGGGGTGGGTGAACAGGTGGAGCTCCTGGGCGGCGGCGAGGCCACCGCGCCGAAACGCCTCGCGGAAGCTCGTCACGAGGTTCGCCCGCACGTCCGGCCGGCCGATGATCGCCTGGTCGACCGCCGGCATCCGGGCGCGGATGCGGGCGAGCAGGGTCTCGGGATGGTTGTTCCAGCGCCAGCGGGCGAGGCCTGCGACCGCACGCAGCAGCCAGGGCGCCCGGCGCGCGAAGCCGATCGTCAGGCGATGGCCGCGGTTCAGGCTGCGCAGGATCGTGCGGTCGGCCAGCGGCCCGAGGCCGCTCACGATGCCGACGGTCGCCAGGCGCGCCGGCAGCCGGCAGGCGCAGGCGCTGGCGTAGGGCCCGCCGCCCGAGATCCCGACCAGCGCGAAGCGCTCGATCCGGAGCGCATCCGCAAGCTCGGCGAGATCGTCCGGCCAGTCCAGGAGGCGCCGCCCGGGCTTGGGATCGGACAGCCCGAACCCCGGTCGATCGGGCGCGATCAGGCGGATCTTGAGGCGCCGCGCCTGCTCGTCGGCGACCCGCAGCATCAGGCGCGAGCCCGGCGTGCCGTGCAGCGCGACCAGCGGCCGGCCCGAGGCGAGCCCGTATTCGGCGTAGCCCAAGCGGCGGCCATCGCGCAGCCGGAGCACCCGGTCCTCGGAGCTCGCCGCCCCGGCCGCCGCCTCGAAACCCATGCTCCCGACCCTCACCCGCCCCCCTCGCCGGCCTCGCGACCCATCCCGCGCAGGCTGTCGAACCCACCACCGATCCTCTCGATCGTTGCCCTCGTCATCGATCGAGGGCTCCGATCGGGGACCGGTCAGCCACGGTCGCCTGGCCCGGCTCCAGCGGCAAGATTGCAACCTCGACGACGCCTTTGTCCACCGCGCGCGGCTGCCCCTGAGGGTGGCCAGCGCCATGTTAGACTGCGCCCGGCAAGCTCAAGGAGGCCACCCATGCAACCGCCCGCGCCATCACGGCCCATGCCACCGATCGACCGGGTCCTGGAGACCATCCTTTACGTCGATGACCTCGACGCCGCGGCCCGCTTCTATGGCGAGGTCCTCGGCCTCGAGCTCGACAGCCGGCAGCCGGGCCTGTTCGTGTTCTTCAAGTGCGGGCCCTCGATGCTGCTGCTGTTCGAGCCGAACGCCGCGAGCACCGGGCGCAACGTGCCGGCGCACGGCGCCCACGGCCCGGGCCACGCCTGCTTCGCGGTCGCCGAGGCGGCCCTCGACGGCTGGCAGCAGCGCCTCGAGGCGGCCGGGATCAGGGTCGAGCAGGTGGTCACCTGGCCGCGCGGCGGCCGCTCGTTCTACTTCCGCGACCCCGCCGGCAACAGCCTCGAGCTCGCGACACCCCGGATCTGGGGGCTGCCGGACGTCACACGACCCGTGGCCTGAGGGCGATCCGATACTGGACTTGGATCGGCCAAGGCTCATCTTTACAGTGATTTGGAATTCGCCCCGTCGAGGAGCCAGCCATGACCGCCAGCCAGCCGCCGATCGAGGTCGAGCTGATCGCCGATCTCGCCTGTCCCTGGTGCTATCTGGGCCTGGTCCGCCTCGATCGGGCGCGCGCCATGCGCCCCGACCAGCCGGTCCGGCTGCGCTGGTGGCCGTTCTTCCTCAATCCCCAGATGCCGCCCGAGGGCATGGACCGGCAGGCCTATCTGCGCGCCAAGTTCGGCGGCGACGCCAACGCCCAGGGGATCTACGCGCGCATCCGCAACAGCGGCCGGGCGGACGGGGTCGAGTTCGCCTTCGAGCGCATGCCGCGGACCCCCAACACCCTGCTTGCGCACCGGCTGATCCTTTTGGCCGAGCAGCAGGGCCTGGCCGAGCCCATGATCCGCAGCCTGTTCCAGGCGCTGTTCATCGACGGCCGCGACATCGGCGATTCTGGCCAGCTGATCGAGCTCGCGGCGACCGCCGGGCTCGACCCCGACGAGGTCGCCCGCTATCTCGCGAGCGCCGAGGGCGAGAGCGAGGTCGCGGCCGGTCATCGCCAGGCCGAGGAGCTCGGCGTCCGCGGCGTGCCCGTGTTCGTGGTCGAGCGCGAGCACGCGATCGCCGGCGCCCAGCCGCCCGAGGTCCTGGCCGGTCTGCTCGACGTCGCGCATGCCGGGCGCGCGCGGGCGCAGGGCGCCGCCCGCGCCGCAGCGGACACCGCCGCCGGCTGAGGCGATGCGCTGTCCGGCGTGCCAGTCGGACAACCGCGCGGGCCGGCGGTTCTGCGCCGCCTGCGGCGCCGCGCTCGAGGCGCCCAGCCCGGCCTGCGGGTTCGGGCAGCGGAGCTCGGGCATGCCGACTACGCCCGTGGTCGCATGATGTCCGCGCACCGGCACCTGGAGCGCCGCGTGGAACTCGCCAGCCGGCCTGCCCTTGGGCGGGTCGTGACCAGGAGCGGGCGATCGGCCGGGTGAGCGCCCTGCCCGCCCCTCGGCTACGAGTTCGCGGGCTTGACCGCGATCGCGACCGCCTCGGTGTAGGTGACCGCGACGTGGTCACCGACCTTCAGCGTCTTCAGGAAGTCCTGCATCTTCGGGTCGCGCACGGTAATCGTCTGCGAGTGGCCTTCGGAGCCGGTGAACGAGACGGTGTGGGTCGCCGGATCGACCGCATCGATCCGCACGATGTCGGTGACCTGCTGCGCCACGCCGGCACCGGGTTTGGCACCCAGCGGCGCGCGTCCCGCTCCCGCGCTCACGCTGGCCTGCTGGCCGGGCTTGGCGAGCTCGGCGGCGATCGACTCGTAATAGCGGACGACCACGCGGTCGCCGACCTTGACCTGCGGCAGATTGCGCACCTCCTCGCCCGCCTCGACCGTGAACAGCTTGCCGTCCGGGCCCTTCAGCGTGACCAGCCGTGTGGGCAGGTCGACCGCCGTGACCGTCGCCGAGACCTCCTGGACCTGCTCCACCATCGCCGGTTCGGGCGCGCTCGTCTGGCAGCCAAAGAGAAGGCCTGCCGCCAGCACGACCAAAGGCATCCTGCTGATTCGCATCATGGGTGTCCCCTCTCTTTGTTGGTTCTGAGTCCTCGGCTCGGTCCAAGTCACGGGCAGTCGCGCGCGCCACAAGCCCGCGCAGCGCTGACCTGCCCGCCGTCGCGTCCGACCCGCTCGCCGGGCGTGCGCGACCCGCAGCCTACTCCGGGCGCCAGGCCTCGTAGTCGCCGGTCGCTGGCGCCCGCCGCCCGCCTCGCTGCAAGGCGCCCGGCGGCAGATAGGCGGCCTCCGTGCCGGTCAGATTCGGCAGGCGCTCCCGCTCCCATTTCGGTGCCGGCAGCGGCTGCTCGCTCGGCGGCCGCTCGATCCGCTTGTGCAGCCAGCCGACCCAGCCGGGCGGCACCAGGGTCGGCTCGACGGCATGCGCGTACACGACCCACCGCCGCTCGTGACGCCAGGATCCGGCCTTCCCGCGCTCGCGATAGTAGCGGTTGCCATGCTCGTCCTCGCCGACCAGTTCGCCCCGCAGCCAGGTCTGCAGCATGGTGAAGAAGCTGTTCGCGCCGAGCGCCCGCAAGATCCTGCCCTCTCCAAGGCCGCGCGGCGGCCAAACCGGCGCGCACTATGGCCAGGAACGGCGCGCTCGTCCAGTCACGCGCCCGCTCAAGCCCTTGTGGATAACTCGAGCGCTCTGTTCTTGCTTCGTTCCTTCTCCACCGACTCCAGCCAGCCTCCACCGCCCTTGATTGATGCCGCCTCTCCACCGCCCGCCTGCTGGCGTGAGATCCATCTCCATGGACTCAATCGGTCCCGGATGCGGCCAAGCTGGCGGCCCCGGCGAGCGCCGCCACCTCGGCCTCGGGCGGGGCCTCGTCTCCGGCCGTCGAGCCATAGATTGTGTTCGGGCTTGCCCCGAGCCCCTATATGTGGTTAGTGGGCTCTGCCGGGGCGGATGCGCGTGTGGCGTCTGCGCGCTCCGGCCAAGAGCCTTGATGGGGAGCCGGAGGGATGTCGCTAAGCGATTGGCGAAGCTTGCCGTTTGGACGGGCGTCGGGGTCCTGGGCGGTGGTCGCCGGGAACGGTGGCCTGGCCCTCGGGTGCCGCGAAATTCGTTGCCGTGGCGGGTCGATGGGCATAAGAGAGTTGAGTGAAATGAGATGGAGCGCAACTAGGTTGATGCTGCTTGATCCGACGCCACGGTGGGTTGGTGCTCGGCCGGCTGCCGCCTTGCGGGATGGAGATCCGCGAGCGTGGCCGGGCCGTGCGCCTTTGACCGGAACCGTGTTGGAGTTGGCTGGATGAGGATCGAGCGCGTCTTCACCACCGTGGGCAGCTCGCCCTACGATGGCATCGGCTTTCGCACCGCCACCAGCGAGATCCGCAACCCGGACGGGTCGGTGGTCTTCCGACTCGACGAGATCGAGGTGCCGAGCGCCTGGTCGCAGGTCGCGGTCGACGTCTTGGCGCAGAAGTATTTCCGCAAGGCCGGGATCGCGACCCGGCTGGTCGCGGTCGACGAGCCGGACGTGCCCGCCTGGCTGCAGCGCCGGCGCCCCGATCAGGCGGCGCTGGACGCCCTGCCCGAGACCGAGCGCTACGGCGGCGAGACCTCGGCCCGGCAGGTGTTCGACCGGCTCGCCGGCACCTGGACCTGGTGGGGCTGGAAGGGCGGCTATTTCGACAGCGAGGCGGATGCGCAGAGCGTTCTTCGACGAGCTCCGCTTCATGCTCGCCTGCCAGTACGCCGCCCCCAACTCGCCGCAGTGGTTCAATACCGGCCTGAACTGGGCCTATGGCATCGACGGCCCGGCGCAAGGCCACTACTTCGCCGACGACCGAGACCGGCGAGGTCAAGCGCTCGCTCTCGGCCTACGAGCGGCCGCAGCCGCACGCCTGCTTCATCCAGAGCATCTCGGACGACCTGGTCAATCCGGGCGGCATCATGGATCTCTGGGTGCGCGAGGCGCGCCTGTTCAAATATGGCTCCGGCACCGGCACCAACTTCTCGAGCCTGCGCGGCGAGAACGAGCCGCTATCGGGCGGCGGCAAGTCGTCCGGCCTGATGAGCTTCCTCAAGATCGGCGACCGCGCGGCCGGCGCCATCAAGTCCGGCGGCACCACGAGGCGTGCCGCCAAGATGGTGGTGGTCGACGTCGACCATCCGGACATCCTGGATTTCGTCCGCTGGAAGGTGACCGAGGAGCAGAAGGTCGCGGCCCTGGTCGCGGGCTCGAAGCTGCTCGCCCGCCACCTGAACGCGATCCTTGGCGCCTGCCACGCGGGCGGCCTGGACGGCGAGGCCCGCTTCAGCCCCAAGGACAACCCCGAGCTCAAGAAGGCGATCCGCAGCGCCCGCGCGGTGTTCCTGCCGGAGAACGCGCTCCAGCAGGCGATCCTCTACGCCCGCCAGGGCTACACGCGGATCGAGCTGCCGACCTACTCGACCGACTGGGATTCGGACGCCTACCTGACGGTCGCCGGCCAGAACTCCAACAACTCGGTCCGGGTCACGGGCGAGTTCCTGGAGCGCGTGCTCGAGGACCGCGAGTGGCAGCTGTTCCGCCGCACCGACAGGAAGGTCGCGCAAGACCCTGCCGGCGCGCGAGCTCTGGGGTCAGATCGCGCACGCCGCCTGGGGCAGCGCCGATCCCGGCATCCAGTACGACACCACGATCAACGAGTGGCACACCTGCCCGGCCTCGGGCCGGATCAACGCCTCCAACCCGTGCTCGGAGTACATGTTCCTCGACGACACGGCGTGCAATCTCGCCTCGCTCAACCTGATCGCGTTCCTCAAGGACGACGGCGGGTTCGAGGTCGCGGGCTTTGCCCATGCCGTGCGCTTATGGACCATCGTGCTCGAGATCTCGGTCATGATGGCGCAATACCCGGCCGAGAAGATCGCCGAATTGTCCTACCGCTACCGCACGCTCGGCCTCGGCTACGCCAATCTCGGCGGCCTTTTGATGGCGTCCGGCATCGCCTACGACAGCCATCGCGGCCGCGCGCTCGCCGGCGCCATCACCGCGCTCATGACCGGCACCGCCTACGCGGTCTCGGCCGAGATGGCGGGAGAGCTCAGTCCGTTCGCGGGCTTTGGCCCGAACCGCGAGGCGATGCTGCGGGTGATCCGCAACCACCGGCGCGCCGCCCACGGCGAGAAGCGCGACTACGAGGGCCTGGCAGTCCGGCCGGTCGCGCTCGATGCCGCGCGGGTGCCGGTGCGCGAGCTGGTCGAGGCCGCCCAGAAGGCCTGGGACCAGGCGCTCGAGGCTGGTGAGGCCTATGGCTACCGCAACGCCCAGACCACGGTGATCGCGCCGACCGGCACGATCGGCCTGGTCATGGACTGCGACACGACCGGCATCGAGCCCGACTTCGCGCTGGTCAAGTTCAAGAAGCTGGCGGGCGGCGGCTACTTCAAGATCATCAACCGCATGGTGCCGAAGGCGCTGGCCAGGCTCGGCTATCTGCCTGAGCAGGTCGACGACATCGTGCGCTTCGCGGTCGGCCGCGGCACGCTCAAGGGCGCGCCCGAGATCAACCACGAGACCCTCGCGGCCAAGGGCTTCACGGCCGAGGTCCTGGAGCGGCTCGAGCGCGCGCTGCCGAGCGCCTTCGACATCAAATACGCGTTCAACCACTATACGCTGGGCGAAGCCTTCTGCCGGGACGCGCTCGGCATCACCGAGGCGCAGCTGGCCGACCCGCGCTTCGACCTGCTGACCGCGCTCGGCTTCACGCGCGCCCAGTACGAAGCCGCCAACCTCTTCTGCTGCGGCGCCATGACCGTCGAGGGCGCGCCGCACCTGAAGGCCGAGCACCTGCCGGTGTTCGACTGCGCCAACCCCTGCGGCCGCCTCGGCCAGCGCTACCTCGCGACCGCGAGCCACATCAAGATGATGGCGGCCGCGCAGCCGTTCATCTCGGGCGCGATCTCCAAGACCATCAACATGCCGGCAACCGCCAGCGTCGAGGACTGCGGCCAGGCCTATCTCGACGCCTGGCAGCTCGGCCTCAAGGCGATGGCGCTCTACCGGGACACATCCAAACTGTCGCAGCCGCTCGCCTCGAGCCTGCTCGACGACGTGCCCCCCGAGGACGACGAGCTCGAGCCCGCCGTGGGCACCGCGCGCACCATGCAGGTCGCCGAGCGGGTGGTCGAGCGCCTGATCGCCGAGCGCCGGCGGCTGCCCAACCGGCGCAAGGGCTACACCCAGAAAGCCATCGTCGGCGGCCACAAGGTCTACTTGCGCACCGGCGAATACGTCGACGGCCGGATCGGCGAGATCTTCATCGACATGCACAAGGAAGGCGCCGCCTTCCGCTCGCTGATGAACAGCTTCGCGATCGCGGTCTCGATCGGCCTGCAGTACGGCGTGCCGCTCGAGGAGTTCGTCGAGGCGTTCGCCTACACCCGCTTCGAGCCCTCAGGGCCCGGTCCAGGGCAACGACACGGTCAAGATGGCAAGCTCGGTGCTCGACTACATCTTCCGCGAGCTCGCGATCTCCTACCTCGACCGCACCGACCTCGCGCACGTCGACCCGAACGAGTTGCACCACGACAGCATCGGCCACGGCGCCAAGGAGAGCGATCTCCGACGCGACGACACGCTCGCCCAGATCGCGAGCGCCGGCTACGTGCGCGGCAATCTGCGTCTCTTGCACGGCGGCAGCGAGACCCCGGCGCCGGCGGGCGGCGCGCCCGGGGCCAGCGGCACGACGGCGCTTAGTGGCACGACGGCGACCAGCGGAACCACGGCCAATCTCGGTGGCGGCGGCGGCATCACGGCGCGGCGCGCCGGGGATGCGACCAGTGCTGCGCGCCTGTTGACGGAATCGGCTGAGGCGGCGGTTCAGGACGAACGGCTGGCTCAGGCGAGGCTGGCGCGGCTCAAGGGCTACGAGGGTGATCCCTGCCCCAGCTGCGCCAATTTCACCCTGGTGCGGAGCGGCACCTGCCTGAAATGCGACACCTGCGGCACCACCACGGGCTGCTCGTGAACCTGGAGGGCAAGCGCATTTCCAACCCAGGGCAGTAACCTTCCTCCTCCCAAGCCTGCGGCCCGGCGGCCACTTCCGCCGGGCCTCTTTTTTCCTGGTTCCTTCGGAAGGAGCAACTCGCGTGTCGCCACCGTTCGGAGTACTACCGGTGTTTGACAGAGGATCCTGTATGCTCTGCGGTACACAAGCAGAAACAAATGAATCTCCACCAGACTATGCGGGCATTCAGCAATGCTGCCCTAAATGTGGGACTTTCAAGCTCGCTCACATGGCGAATACCCGACAACTTTCTAAGGAAAACCAGGTCAAGATTTCTGGTTGGGTGCGAGATCAGAACGAATTGAGGGAAATACCCGAGTTGACCCAAGACCGCATCAACCTCATTAGCGCGTCGCCATTGCCCGGGATCGTAGAACGTGCGGATCGTCTTTTGAGCCATGCCATAAGAAACCAGAAGAAACTCGGCGAACACATCTACATCGACGTCCACATAGAGTACGAGGCAATCACATATTCTCAAGACGACGAGCTCATCTACTTGGCTCGATTCCTGGACGAAGAGGGTCTCATCAAGCTTGTTGACAATAAAGCGCAGATTTCGATCACACCGCATGGCTACATGCGCTACGAGGATCTCCAGACACGGCCATCCACATCCGCACAGGGCTTTGTCGCTATGTGGTTCAACGAGTCAATGCGTGAAACGTATGATCGGGGCCTAGAGGTCGGGATCAGGCAAGCCGGGTACGACCCCCTACGTGTGGACAGCGTCGAGCACGTCCAAAAAATCGATGACGAGATCATCGCTCAGATCAGACGCTCTCGTTTCGTGGTCGCAGACTTTACAGGCCACCGAGCGGGGGTCTATTTCGAGGCCGGGTTCGCTTTGGGGCTAAACCTGCCGGTGATCTGGACTTGCCGCCACGACCATATTGGCGATCTTCACTTCGATATACGACAGTTCAACTGCATCGATTGGACTGAGACAGCCGAGCTTTCGGATAGACTCCGGAAACGGATCGAAGCTGTCATTGGTAGCGGGCCTCGAAAATCCCTCTCGTAGTCTGCGCCAAGGCGCATTCGGTAAGCCTCGCTCGAGTTCCATTCAACCGCTTCCGGCACAGTGTGTCGGCCCAAATGCGTCTGCCGCCACCGCCGTTCTGGCGTACGCCATACTATGAGGCGACCCGTTCCAAAGCGGGCCGGGCAGCGATAGATTACAATGACGTGGCGGCGGTGCTGGCTGCCCCGTTCCGAACCGAACGACAGGCGGACGGGCGCATACGGTACTGGGGACGGATTCCACGGCTTCGCCGCTGGCTGCGGGTTGTCACGCTCGATGATGGCAGCACCGTGCACAACGCCTTCCTGGATCGGAGGTTCAAGCCATGAATGGCGAGCCCGTCCTGTACGACCCGGAGACCGATACGCTGCTGGTCGAACTCCGACCGTGGCCGGCGGTGTCGCCGACTGAGGTCAACGACCAGGTCGGCGGCGAGGATGTCGAGGAAGGGTTGGTCGTCCATTATGGGCCGGACGGCCTGCCGCACGCGTTCGAGGTCGAGCACGCGTCGGAGCGACCGGACTTGGTCGCGCGCGCCCTCGCCGCCCTCCGCCATGCCAAAGGCTTCGCCGCCTGAGCCCTCGCCAGAGCGCGTCGCCGGCTCTAAGCTGAAGAGCGACGGGGCGGGGGGCGACATGGTGACCAGAGCACGCCTCAAGGATGACGGCACGTCGGTCGAGGTCCTGCGCGACGGCTTCGAACGGCCGCTCGTGGCGGAGGTCGACTGGGCCAGGGTGGACGCAACCTCGGAAGCCGAAATCGCCGCCCAGATCGCCCAGGACGATGCCGAGGCCATGCGCGACGCCGCCGCCTACGCCCGCCGCGTCCGTCGCAAGATCGGGCTGTCTCAGGTCGCGTTCGCCAGGCGAATTGGCGTGCCCGTCGATACCGTGCGCAACTGGGAGCAAGGCAAGCGCGCACCGCAGGGACCGGCCCGCGCCTTGCTGCGGATCATCGATCGGGCTCCCGAGGCCGCGCTCGCGGCGCTCGATCGCGATGCGCGACCTGAGTTCCCGAATGCTACACGGCGCACCCCACATGCGAGCCCGACCCGGCTCAGGCAGCGATCACATAGATCCAGGCATCCAGGTCGCCGTCGGCCGTGCGCACCTGGCGTGACCACCCGCCGGTAGCCGGTCCCTTCGAACTCGTCGAGACGGGGCCAGTGATCGGGCAGGTCTGCCAACTCGAAGAGGTCGACCTCAACGAGGGGGCCCAGCGGGTCGAGGACCAGTCCGGGATAGCCGAGCGCCGCCCCCCAGCCGGCATCGACCAGCCTGCCTGCCACCGTGCCCTTCTGCCAACGCCCCTTCAGCCCCGCCAGCCGTTGATGGTTCACCCGGCCGGGCGCCAGTGTCCCGTAAGTGGCCAAACGTGTATCCGCCACTCGGTCCCGACCGGTCATCGTGACACCTGAGCCAGTGAAACCTCCCAGTTCATTCCACCTGGTTTCGGCTCCGACCTCAAGACCAGCTCTCAGCCGCGCCGGCGATCATTGATGCCCGGCCGGCTGGCGACACCCCGGCCGGGGCGCTCAGGACTTCCCGCCATCCCGGGAGCGCTTGAACAGTGATCACGCCGAGATCTTTCATCAGGCGATCATCCACGACCATGATCTGCAATCAATCCACGCTATATTGCGTCGCAGCACAGCCTGCGCCTTGAGAGGACCGGGCAGGAGCCCGACCGGGTCAACCGGACATCCATCCGCGTTCTTCGACGGGGTCGGAGGCAGGTCGAGTTGGGGCCGAGTTCCGACCAAGCCACCGGCGCCCGGCTGACGCGTGGGTGTCGCAAAAGTGACGCACCGGTGGCACACAAAGTGGCGCATCGGCGCACGGAAGTGATGCATCGGCGCACGGAAGTGTCGCATCGGCGGCGATCCTGGCGCAGGGTCGGCTTGCCTGTGGGGGGTTTCGGTTCCAGACTGGCGGATCGACACCTCTCGCGGGATGCGACCGCGCCATGGCGCTCAGCCCACCGTCCTTGAGCCTCGGGGTCGAGGAGGAATATCTGCTGGTCGACCCGACGAGCCGCGACCTGGTCGTGGCGCCGCCTGCGGACTTCATGGCGCACTGCCAGGAACGCCTCGCGGGTCGCGCGACCCACGAGCTGCTCCAGGCCCAGGTCGAGGTCGACACCCGCGTCTGTCCCAGGATCGCCGAGGTGCGCAGCGAATTGACCGAGCTGCGGGCGGCGGTCGCGGCCACCGCGCGGGACTTCGGCATGGCGCTGATCGCCGCCTCGACCCACCCGTTCGCCAACTGGCGCGCCCAGAAGAAGGTCGAGAAGGAGCGCTACAATGTGCTCGCCCGCGACATGCAGACGCTGGCCTCGCGTCTGGTGATCTGCGGCATGCACATCCACACCGGCATCGAGGACGAGGAGCTGCGCATCGATTTGATGAACCAGGCGACCTACTTCCTGCCGCACCTGCTGGCGCTCTCGACCTCGTCGCCGTTCTGGGAGGGCCACGCCACCGGACTGAAAGCCTATCGGCCGACCATCTTCGGCGACCTGCCGAGAAGCGGCCTGCCCGAATACTTCGCGAGCGCCGACGAGTGGCACCACATGCTGCGGCTGCTGGCGCAGACCGGCCTGTGCGACGACGCCACCAAGATCTGGTGGGATGTGCGCCCGAGCGTGCGCTTCCCGACGCTGGAGCTGCGGATCTGCGACGTCTGCACAAGGCTCGAGGACGCGCTCACGATCACAGCACTCTGGCAGTCGATCCTCGCCACCCTCTACCGCCTGCGCGCGGACAACCAGACCTGGCGCCGCTACCGCCGCACCCTGCTGGCGGAGAACAAGTGGCTGGCCCAGCGCCACGGCATCAGCGCCGAGCTGGCCGACTACGGCAGCCTCACCTGCAAGCCGTTCGGCGTGCTGCTCGAGGAGCTGATCTCGCTGGTGCGCCCGGAGGCTGAGCGCCTCGGCTGCCTTGACGAGGTCCTGAACGCGCGCCACATCCTCGATCGCGGCACCAGCGCCGACCGCCAGCTGGCGGTCCACGCCCAGGCCCTGGCCGCCGGCGCCGGCGAACGCGAGGCGGGGGTGGCGGTGGTCGACTGGCTGATCGAGGAGACCCTGGTCGGCATTGCCGCCGTCAACGCCGGCGCCGAGCCGGTCGCGGGCGCGCCGCACGCGACAACCGCCCTGGACCAAGGAGGCTGACCATGCCGGACCCCGCACGCCTGGACGAGGCGACCCGCACCGAGCTCGAGGCCGCGGCCTTCCGGACCCTGGTCGAGCACCTGCGCGCCCACCCCGAGGTCCAGAACATCGACCTCATGAACCTCGCGGCCTTCTGCCGCAACTGCCTCTCGAAGTGGTACCGCGCGGCCGCCGAGGAGCGCGGTCTCGAGCTCTCCTACGAGCAGGCCCGCGAGATCGTCTACGGCATGCCCTACTCGGAATGGAAGGCCAAGCACCAGACCGAAGCCACCCCCGAACAACAAGCCTGGCTCAAGGAACGCCACGCCGAGCACGGGTGACGCTTGACGATGAAACACTCGCTCCTCATAGTCGCTATTCGATCACTATCGCCACCTGGCGCGGTTAACTAACACCGTGTATCAATATCGCGATCTGGGGCAGGATCGGTGCTATCCGGGATCTACGAAACACAGATGATCTGTCGCAAGTCGTCATGAGCGCTAGCGCACCATACGACGCGAGAGCGGTCGCGAACCTATTCCTAGATCTCGCTGATGCACGGCATCTGCGCCTCACTCAGGTGTCGTTGCTGAAGCTCCTTTATTTTGCACACGGCTGGTATCTTGCCTCTCATTCAAACCCTCTCATCGTGCAAGAGTTTGAGGCACTGCAATACGGACCGATAGTAAAAGTCGTATGGATGAATTCAAGTCGTTTGGCGCACAACCGATCACGTCGCGTGCGTCTAAGCTCGATATCTACTCCGGCCGGAGGACGCTGGTCCCGCCCGATCTCTCGCCTCACGACGGCCGTTTTGTCCAATCGATTTTTGATGGCGTACCATGTTTATGATGCGTGGCAACTCTCAGATATGACCCACGAACCAGGTTCGAGGAAAAGTTCCAAGCCATCTACCGATCTAAGCTCCTTTCCGGGTCAAGATAGTCGCAAGCGCTTCGAAAGGCCATCAAAATACGCTTTGATATCCACATTTCTTAGGCGCAGCGCGAGCCGCCCAAGCGGCTCCGTGAACGTGCAGGACGTTGCTCGGGCTCTCGGCACTGAGCCAACTTATGCGACGCCAGAGCAAGTGGCGGCGTGGGTCCTTAGCGAATATGTGGGGAAACCTGGCGGCCGATTCAACTATAATACCGCGATAGCCGCGGCTTATGATTTATTCAGGGGAGCAATCTCCGAACAAGGAGCCGATCCTCTATTGCTCTACCACAGGAAATCCTAATGGCCGCGCGCAGAATGCGGACGCTATCAAGCATGTTGCGCCTTACGCTCTTGAGAACATCTCGACCTGTTACCAAATCGGGTTTACCGCCTCGCGGTGGCAGTGCTGGTATGACGTTATACATCGGCATCACTCACATAGTGAGAGCTTCATAACGAGGTTTTGTCGTTATGCCGGGTTTCCAAGCATGGCTCATCGACCGGTGAGGCCGAGATCGATGCGCATGCGATTGCGCTGACGATTCGCCCGCGACGACTTCCGCCAATGCTGACTTTGAATACCTCTACTGCTGGCCCTAGGCTGCCTTGGCGCCAACAGGAATGCCATGCCATCCGAGGTAAGGCATAGCATAAGTCTACGATCGTGACGCCGTCGACGCTTTCCTGGAGATCTACGTGAAGGGCGTCGCCCTGGCGGTTGAAGCTGGCGCGACGGTCCGAGGAGCCGACGTCTGAAGGGCTACCGGACTCATTGTCCCACGGGAGCCCAGCTTCTTCTAAATGCGACCGACGACGCGCCCTGCGCCGCCACGCATCGGCCCGCTGCAACTCATCCTTCACTGCCGGAGACGAGCTCGGCGACAAAGTCGCGCCACGAGCTCGGTCGCCGGCCCGAGGCGCTGTTCGGCGAATAGAGATGCCACTGCGCTCGGCTCGAGGTTGAGCTCGACCGTGTGGGCCTCGGCCAGCGGCCCGGACCGCCTCGACGAAGCCTGCGGCTGGGTAGACTTGGCCTGAGGTGCCGATCGCGACGAACAGATCGCAAGTCGCGAGCGCGTCGTAGATCCGGTCGAGGTCGAGGGGCATTTCGCCGAACCAGACGACGTGCGGGCGAAGTTGGTTCTCGCCGGCGCAGCCCGGGCATTGGTGACTGTCGGCGAAAGATCGGAACGCCAGGGATGGACTGACTCGCAGGCGGTGCAGCGGGCCTTCAGCAGCTCGCCGTGCATGTGGATCAAGTTGCGGGTGCCGGCGCGCTCGTGCAGGTCGTCGATGTTCTGAGTGACGATCAAGACTTCGCCCGGCCAGCGGCGTTCGAGATCGGCCAGCGCCAGGTGTGCGGCGTTAGGACGGATGTCCTGCGCTAGTAGCTGCCGGCGGCGCTGGTCGTAAAAGCGTTGGACGGTCGCCGGGTCGCGGGCGAAGGCTTCGGGGGTGGCGACGTCTTCGAGGCGCCAGCCTTCCCAGAGGCCGCCGGCGCCGCGGAAGCTGGGGAGGCCCAATTCGACCGAGATCCCGGCGCCCGTCAGCACCACGATCGAGCCCTCGCCGCGCGCGATCCGCTCACTCCCGGCATGCATCACTTCTGTGCCCTCCCCGCACGCTTCTGTAGCCCTGAGTCTACACTTCTGGCGCAGAAATGCGCCAGTCAGGGCACACTTTGCGCCGCAATATCGTGGCTCCAGCATGCATCCATGACCATGATCCAACATCAGGACAGATGGAGTTGCTGCAGTGCAGTTCCGCGAGTCTTCGACGGCCATCGAACATAAGGGGAACACGCGTGGCCGCGGCCGCGCACGCTGTGGGGATTGGGAGTCGCAGGGGAAAGGTCGGCGTGAAGGCTGGCGGAGGGGTCGGGTAGACGGCGACCAAGACCCGCAGGCGGGCGGCTCGCGGTCGAACCTGGCGCCTTCAGGGCCCGCGTGTGGCCGCCTTCAGGGCCCGCGGGGAGTGGAGCCTCGCTGCGGCGGCGGGTGGGTCAGGCGGCGACGAAGTCGGTGTCGATTGCCTCGATGTTGAAGGCGGCGGCCATCAGGGCGCGGGTGTAGGGGTGCTCGGGGCGCTCGAAGATGACCTCGGCCGGGCCCTGCTCCACGACCTCGCCCGCGCGCATCACGAGCACCTGGTCGCTCAGCGCGCGGACGACCCGCAGGTCGTGGCTGATGAAGAGATAGGCGAGGCCGTGGCGGGCCTGCAGGTCGCGCAGGAGATCGACGATCTGGGCCTGGACCGACATGTCGAGGGCCGAGGTCGGCTCGTCGAGGACCACGAACGAGGGCTCGAGCACGATCGCGCGGGCGATGCTGACCCGCTGGCGCTGGCCGCCCGAGAACTCGTGCGGGTAGCGGTCCTGGCTCAGAGGATCGAGCCCGACCTCTTCCAGCACCTTGGCGACCAGGCGGCGGCGGCCGGCGCGATCGCCGCCGATCTTGTGCAGCTGCAGGCCCTCATCGATGATCTGGCCGATCGACATGCGCGGCGACAGGCTGCCGTAGGGGTCCTGGAACACGACCTGCATGTGGCGGCGCAAGGGCCGCATCCGGCGCGACGACCAGCCCTGGATCGCCTGGCCCTGAAAGCGGATTTTGCCCGTACTTTTGATCAGTCGCAGGAGGGCCAGGCCGAGCGTGGTTTTCCCGGACCCACTCTCGCCGACCACGCCGACCGTCTGGCCTTTTCGGACCTCAACGTCGACGCCGTCGACCGCCTTGACCACGCCGACGGTCCGGCGCAAGAGGCCGCGCTGGATCGGGAAGTGCACTTTCAGCCGGTCCGCGGCGATGATCACCGGTGCGTCGGTCGCGTGCCGCAGCGGCTTGCCCTTGGGCTCGGCCGCGAGCAGATGGCGCGTGTAGGCATGCTGCGGGCGCTCGAAGATCTCGGCGACCGGGCCGGTCTCGACGATCTCGCCCGCGGTCATGACGCAGACGCGGTCGGCGACCTTGCGCACGATCGTGAGGTCGTGGGTGATCAGCAGCATCGCCATGCCGAGACGGCCCTGCAGGTCCTTCAGTAGGGAAAGAATCTGCGCCTGGATGGTGACGTCGAGGGCGGTGGTCGGCTCGTCGGCGATCAGGAGATCGGGCTCGTTGGCGAGCGCCATGGCGATCATCACCCGCTGGCGCTGGCCGCCCGAGAGCTGGTGCGGGTAGGCATCGAGGCGCTGCTCGGCTTCCTGGAGCTGGACGAGGTGCAAGAGCTCGAGCGTCCGCGTCCGCGCCTCGGTCCGGCTCAGCCCGCGATGCAGGAGCAGGGTCTCGCTGACCTGCTTTTCCACTTTGTGCAGCGGGTTGAGCGAGGTCATCGGCTCCTGGAAGATGATCCCGACCCGGTCGCCCCGGACCTCGCGCAGCGTCGCCTCGTCGGCGCCGATCAGCTCCTTGCCGTCGAGGGTGATGCTGCCGCCGGGGTGCGAGGCCTTGGGATAGGGCAAGAGCTGCAGGATCGAGAGCGCGGTCACCGATTTGCCCGAGCCGCTCTCGCCGACCAGCGCCAACGTCTCGCCCTGGTCGATCGCGAACGAGACCTCGCGGACCGCCTCGAGCGTGCCGCCCTCGACCCGGAAGTTGACCGAAAGGTTTTCGACGTTAAGCAGGCTCATCACCGGTGGCCGCTCGGGGTCTGCACATCGATCGCGCACGAGCAAGACTTTGGCGTTGGCGGGCGAGATCGGAGCATGTCGGTCATTCTTTGCACGGGCGCTCAGCGGAAGGTCTTGCGGGGGTCGAAGGCGTCGCGCACGGCTTCGCCGATGAACACCAGCAGCGAGAGCATCAGGGCCATGACGACGAAGCCGCTGATGCCGAGCCAGGGGGCCTGGAGGTTGCTCTTGCCCTGGTTCAGGAGCTCGCCCAGGGACGGTGAGCCGGGCGGCAGGCCAAACCCGAGAAAATCGAGGCCGGTGAGGCTCGTGATGCCGCCGATCAGGACGAAGGGCATGAAGGTCACGGTCGCGACCATGGCGTTGGGCAGCACGTGGCGGCGCATGATCGTGAGGTGGCTGACCCCGAGCGCGCGCGCTGCGCGTACGAAATCGAGATTGCGGGCGCGCAGGAACTCGGCGCGCACGAGGCCGACCAGCGCGGTCCAGCTGAACAGCAGCAGGAGGCCGAGCAGCCACCAGAAGTTGGGGGTCACGACGCTGGCCAGGATGATCAGCATGAACAGGGTCGGCATCGAGTTCCAGATCTCGATGAAGCGCTGGAACGAGATGTCGAGCAGGCCGCCGTAGTAGCCCTGGACGGCGCCGGCGGCGACCCCCACGATCGAGGACAGGATGGTCAGGACGAGGCCGAACAGGACCGAGATCCGGAAGCCGTAGAGCACGCGGGCGGTGACGTCGCGCGCCTGGTCGTCGGTGCCGAGCCAGTGCGCGCGGCTGGGCGGGGCGGGCGACGGCACCGTCAGATCGTAGGCGACGGTGTTGTAGCTGTAGGGGATCGGCGGCCAGATCGCCCAGCCCTTCTCGGCGATCATCTCCTGCACCGCCGGATCGGTGTAGGACGCCTCGGTCGGGAAGAAGCCGCCGAAGGTGGTCTCGGGATAGGTCTCCAATACCGGAAAGTAATAGTGGCCATCGTAGAAGATCAGGAGCGGCCGGTCGTTGGCGATCACTTCTGCGAACAGGCTGACGAAGAACAGCACGAGGAAGATGTACAGCGAGACGCAGCCGCGCCGGTTGGCGTAGAAGTTGGCGAGGCGGCGCTGGTTGATCGGGTTGAGGCGCAAAGGCACGCCGAGCAGACGGACGCGCGCGCGCGACTGGGGCACGGCGTGCGTCGCCATCACACCTCCCGGGTCTCGAAGTCGATCCGGGGGTCGACCACGACGTACATCAGGTCCGAGATCAGGTTCATGACCAGGCCGAGCAGGCTGAAGATGTAAAGCGTGCCGAACATGACCGGATAGTCGCGGCTGATCGCGGCGTTGAAGCCGAGCAGGCCCAGGCCATCGAGCGAGAAGATGATCTCGATCAGCATGGCGCCACTGAACAGGATGCCGATGAACGCACTGGGGAAGCCCGCGATCACCAGCAGCATGCCGTTGCGGAACACGTGGCCGTAGAGGACGCGGTGCTCGGTCAGGCCCTTGGCCTTGGCGGTCATGACGTACTGCTTGTTGATCTCCTCGAGGAACGAGTTCTTGGTGAGCATGGTCAGGCCGGCGAAGGCGCCGATGGTCAGCGCGATCAGCGGCAGGGTCATGTGCCAGAAGTAGTCGAGGATCCGGTGCGGCCAGTCCAGATCGTGCCAGTTGTCGGAGACCAGGCCGCGCAGCGGGAACCAGTCGAAGAAGCTGCCGCCGGCGAACAGCACGATCAGAAGGATCGCGAACAGGAAGCTCGGAATGGCGTTGCCGACGATCACGACCGAGCTGGTCCAGACATCGAAGCGCGAGCCGTCGCGCACCGCCTTGCGGATGCCGAGCGGGATCGAGATCAGGTAGGTGAGCAAGGTGGTCCAGAGGCCGATCGAGATCGAGACCGGCATCTTTTCCAGGACCAGGTTGATCACGCTCTCGTCACGGAAATAGCTGTTGCCGAAGTCGAACCGTAAATACTGCTTCAACATCTTGAAGAAGCGCTGGTAGGCGGGCTCGTCGAAGCCGTACAGACGCTGGATCTGCTTGATGAACTCGGGGTCGAGCCCTTGTGCGCCGCGGTAGCGGGACTCCCCGCCGCCGCCCGGCGTCGCGGCGCCCTGCTGGACCTCGCCGCCGCCCGCGCCGCTGACGCGCGCGGTCGCCTCGACCGCGCGGCCCTGGATCTGGGCGATCAGCTGCTCGACCGGCCCGCCCGGCGCCGCCTGCACGATCACGAAGTTGATCACCATGATCCCGAGCAGGGTCGGGATCATCAGCAGCACGCGGCGGACGATATAGGCCAGCATGAGCCCGCGCGCCGCCTAGTCCTGGGTGGCCGCCTTCGCTCCCTCGACCTCCGGCGCGCGCCGCGACAGGGCGGCGAGCTTGACCGGGTCGATCCACCAGGCGAACAGGTCGATGCCGTATTTGGGGTCGACTTTCGGCCGGGAGAACTTGTTCCAATAGGCGACGCGGTCGTAGGAGATGTGCCAGTTGGGGATGACGTAGTGGCCCCACAGCAGCACCCGGTCGAGCGCATGGGTCGCGGTCACCAGGTCCTCGCGGGTCGGCGCCTGGATGATCTGGTCGACCAGGGCGTCGACCACCGGGCTCTTGATGCCGGCGAGATTGCGGCTGCCGCGGGTGTCGGCGGCCTGGCTGCCCCAGAAGTCGCGCTGCTCGTTGCCGGGCGACTCGCTCTCGCCCCAGCTGCCGATGATCATGTCGAAGTCGAAATCATCGAGGCGGTTCTGGTACTGCGCGGTGTCGACCGTGCGGATGGTGGCCTGGATGCCGAGCCGCTTGAGGTTCTGGACGAACGGCCCGACGATCCGCTCGAACGCGGGCTGGACCAGCAGGATCTCGAAGGCGAGCGGCTGGCCGGTGTCCTTGTTCACGAGCCGCCCGCCCTGCACCTGCCAGCCGGCCGCGCGCAGCATCTCGAGCGCGGTGCGCAGGTTCTGGCGAAGGTCGGTGCCGGCGGTCGAGGGGGCTTGGTACTCCTTGGTGAACACCTCCGGCGGCAGCTGGTCGCGGTAGGGCTCGAGCAGCTTCAGCTCGGCCGCGCTCGGCAGGCCGGACGACGCCAGCTCGCTGTTCGAGAAATAGCTCTCGGTCCGCTGGTACTGGCCGTAGAACAGATTCTGATTGCTCCACTCGAAATCGAAGGCATAGGCGAGCGCCGCCCGCACCTTGGGGTCGCTGAAGATCGGCCGCCGGGTGTTGAACACGAAGCCCTGCATGCCGGTGCCGCGCTGGTTCGGGATCTCCTCGCGCACGATCAACTTCTTGGTGAAGGGCGGGCCGATGTAGGCGGTCGCCCAGTCCTTGGAATTGTTCTCGATCTGCAGGTCGTAGTTGCCGGCCTTGAACGCTTCCAGGGCGACGTTCGCGTCGCGATAGTATTCGTAGCGGACCTCGTCGAAGTTGTTGCGGCCGCGGTTGACCGGCAGGTTCGCTCCCCAATAGTCGGGATCGCGCTCGTAGACGATGGTGCGCCCGGGGTCGACCCGTTTGATCCGATAGGGGCCGCTGCCGAGCGGCGGGGTCAGGGTGGTTTTGTCGAACTCGACCTTTTCATAGTAGTGCTTGGGCAGGACCGGCATCTGGCCGGCGATCAGGGGCAGCTCCCGGTTCATCTTGCCGTCGAAGATCATCTTGACCTGATGGTCGCCGACCTTTTCGGCCTTGACGATGTTGGCGTAGTAGGCGCGGTAGAACGGGTGGCCCTTGGTCTTGAGGGTGTCGACGGTCCAGATCACGTCGTCGACCGTGATCGGCGTGCCGTCCTGCCAGCGCGCCTCGGGCCGGAGCGTGAAGATCACATAAGAGCGGTCCTTTGGGATCGTGATGCTCTCGGCGATCAGGCCATATTCCGAGAACGGCTCGTCCTGGCTGCCGGCGGTGAGCGTGTCGAACACCAGGGCGAGGCCCGCGGCATTGTTGCCCTTGAGGATGAACTGGTTGAGGTTGTCGAAGGTGCCGATCGCCTGCAGGGTCAGCTTGCCGCCCTTGGGGGCATCCGGGTCGGCGTAGTCGAAATGGGTGAAGTCCGGGCCGTATTTGAGATCGCCGTACATCGAGGCGCCATGGGCCGGTTGCGGCGCGTCGTCGGCCCGGAGCGGGGCGATCGGCAGGATCAGGGCGAGGAGCGCCGCGAGCCACGGCAACGGGGAGCGGAGACGGGGGATCATGAGCCTCTTTCTCGACCGCCGGGTGTCAAACGTCCTGGGGCAATATAGATGGGCTCTGCCATCGATCCTAGATCGATGACCGAGGTTTAATGCCTGATCGCCCGGGTCGACCTCGAGGGCCGCAAGGTCGAGGACGTGGTCCAGGAGTGGCTGGACGCCAACGAGACGACCTGCAAGCCCTGGCCCGCCTGCGCCGGGTGAGACAGCGCCCGGAGGTCGGGCGGCCGCCGCCCGGGCCGCGCGCCAGAGAGAGGCAAGCCCGCCGTCATCGAGCGGGCCCGCCTCGCGCAGGCGTCACATGTGCGGAACGCTGGCGAGGAATGTCGCCAGCCGGTCGGCGTAGAGAGCCACCATGCTGTACGTGGTGCCATGTCCCGAGGTCTCGGCCGTGGCCGGGATGATGTAGACTTCGCCGTGACCGATCGCCGCCATGCCCTTTCCGAGCGTGTCGAGCTCGGGCGGATCGCGCTCGTCATCCTCGGAATTGATCACCAGGAGCGCCGCCTTGATCTTGCCGAGCCCAGGGGTCGGATCGAAGTCGCGCGACGCGTTCCACTGGTAGAGCGCGTCGTTGGCGTCCGGCGCCGTGGCCTCGGCGAGCCGCTTCCCGACGTAGGCGTCGGCCGCTGCGCGCGTATTGCCGATCTTGGCCAGCCGCTTTTCGCCGCCGTTGGTGGCGATCGAGAACCAGACATTGGCGATGCGCAGATTGGGCGGCTGCTCCTTGTAGTTGCCCCCGTCCCATGCCGGATCCGTGCGCACGGCGTCGATCAGCATTCGGCGCATCATCCAGTTGCGGCCGGACATCGGGCCGGGCAGCGACGCCATCGGCACGAGCGCGTCCATGAACTCGGGATGGGTGACGCCCCAGGTCCAGGTCAGCATGCCGCCCATGGAGTTGCCCATGACGAGGCGCAGGTGGTCGATGCCGAGGTGGTTCTTCACCAGATCATACTGGGCGGCCACCATGTCGTCGTAGTTGTACTGCGGGAATGCCGCCCGCAGGCCATCGGACGGCTTGCTGCTGCCGCCGGCCCCGATCGCGTCGGGGATGATGATGAAGTACTTGGTGGCGTCGAGCGCCTGACCCGGGCCGTAGAGCGCGCCGGCGAAGCCCTCGGTGAGCATGTCCTGCGCGCTGTCGGTCGTGCCATGCAGCATCAAGACCGGCTCGCCCGAGGGCGCGCCGACCGTCGTGTAGCTCACCTTCATCTCCGGCATCACCTCGCCGGTGTGGAAGGTGAACTCCTTGATGACATATCCGCTCGTCTTCGGTTCGGGAAACTCCGCCGTTTGCGCAGTGCCCGCAATCGCGATCAGCGCCGCCGACACGAGCGCGCCGCTCGCCATACCCCACATCCCCATGTCTGCCTCCCAGTGTGGCCGTCTTCAATAGGCTAAATAATCCGAGATGTGAGCGACCAGCCCAACTCCGCCCAGGATCGGCTGCGCGCGACCACTCGCCGTAGGATGTCGTTGACGGGCGCCATGCCGCTCGCGCGCGGCGCGGGCATGGCAGGCGGTCGCAGCAGGGTCTGCCAGACTCCTCGGCAGCAGCGGCGGCGCTCAGTCAGCACCAGGCTCGCCGCAGTCGCGAGCAAAGGCTTTCTCATGGGTCGTGTCTCCAGTGCCCGTTCACGCCTTCAGCTCGCGCTTGAGTTCGTTCAGGAAACGCCAGTCGGTGCCCTCGGCGAGGATCGCGTTCGGGGTCGACTTGATCATCCCGACCTCGGCGAGCCGCAGCGCGTAGAAGCGCATCGTGTCCTCCGGGTCGAACTCGCGCCAGACCTTGTAAGGCACCTCGGTCACAGTCTGGAGCGCGTAATCGTACCGGTCTGTGACGCCGTCATCGACCAGCTGTCGCGCGACCCGTTCGGGCTCGGCCGCGCAGATATCGACGGCCTTCAGGATGGCTCGCAGGTAGCGCTTGGTCGCGATCGGATGCTCGCGGACGAAGTCCCTGTTGCCCAACGCCGTGCAGCAGAAATAGTTCGACCACGGCTGGTCCGTGGCGGTGTTGATGATCACTCGGCCGATCTTGCGGGCGCGCAACTCCTGCGGCTCGGGCGGGAACCCAAGGAAGGCATCGACCTTCCGTTCCGCGAACATCTGCATGGTGGTTCCACTCGGACCTGGGGTAACCCAGGCGATGTCCTTGTGGGGGTCGAGCCCGACGTTCGCCGCCATCATCGCGATATACTGGTGGCTGCCGGAGCGGAGCGCCCGGATGCCCACCCGTTTGCCCTTCAGGTCGCTGATGGTTCGGATGGGCTCGTGCGCGAACAGCTCGTAGCACCCGGAATGCACGCCCGCCAATGCCGTGATCGGCTCGCCGGCATCGAGAAGCGACACGATCCATGCTCCGGTGTCCACGCTAAAGTCAGCTTCACCGCGTGCGACAGCGTCGCCAGTTGATATCGTTCGCACGTAGCGAACATCTGTGAACCCCTCTGCAAGCAGCAGCTCGTCGGCGATATACCAAGCCGCAATGCAGATGGCGGGATCGAGGGCCAGCCGGAGCGTGGTCGTTTCCGGCGGCCCTTCGTCGGCGAGCGAGCCACGAGCGCCAAGCATACCAGCGGCCGCGGCCAGCGAGGTGCTGATCAGGAAATCGCGGCGACGTTGAATGATCTCCATGCGTAGTCCTCTGCCATGTCTGGCTCGGGCTCAGCCCGAGACGATCTTCACGCCTTCAGCTCGCGCTTGAGCTCGTTCAGGAAGCGCCAGTCGGTGCCCTCGGCGAGGATCTTGTTGGGGGTCGACTTGACCATGCCGACATCGTGGAGCCGCAGCGCGTAGAACCGCATCGAGTTCCTCCGGGTCGTACTCGCGCCACACCCCGTACGGGACCTCGGTCAGCGTCTGCAGCGCGTAGTCGTATCGGTCTGTCAACCCGGCATCGACCAGACGCTGCGCGGCCTTCTCCGGCTCGGCGGCACAGAGGTCGGCGGTCTTGAGAATGGCGCGTAGGAAGCGCTTGGTCGCCACCGGATGATCGCGGACCCAGGCACGGTTGCCGTACGCCGTGCAGCAGAAGTATTGCGACCAAGGTGCATCCACGGCCGTGGCGAGGATCACCCGACCGATCTTGCGGGCGCGCAATTCCTGGGGCTCGGGCGGAAATCCGAGGAAAGCATCGACCGACCCTACCGCGAAGCGCTCCATGACGCTGCTGTCAGGATTCGGAACCCATTCGATGTCGCTCTTGGGATCGAGACCGACTTGCGCCACCATCATCGTAAGGTACAAGTGCCCGCTCGAGCCGAGATAGTCGATGCCGACCTTCTTGCTCTTCAGGTCGCGGATGGTTCGAAGGGGCTCGTGCACGAAGAGTTCGTAGCAGCCGAGATGCACCCCCGCCAACACGGTGATCGGCGCGCCGGCATCCACTTGAGAGACGAGCCATGCCGCGGTATCGAGATCGAAGTCGATCTGGCCGCCTGCCACGCTGTTGACGTCTGACAGCGGCACGAAGCGGACGTCGGTGAACCCTTCCGCGCGCAGCAACTCCTCCGAGATCGACTCTGGGGCGACGCACGCGTATCTCGGCTGATAGCTAAGCCGGATCGTGGTCGTCTCCGGCGGCCCTTCGTCGGCGAGCGATCTCCGCGCGCCAAAGCGCCCGCGGCCGCGGCCATTGACGCGCCAGCCAGGAAATCACGGCGAGATGGCATGATCTGCATGTGAATCTTCCTCTCCTGAAGATAGGCGTAGAATTGATGATCGAAGTCGCTGCCGCGAGCGGCTTAAAGCACCGGCCACGGCCGTCGCATTCTGACACTTTCCCTGGGATGTGCGATACTATTTTCTTAATCCGGCGCCGGCGCCAGCAGCGCGAGCGCGGCGGCGTGCACCGCCGGGTCGCCGGCGGCGACGATCCGGCCATCGGAGGTCGGCGACAGCGCCCGCCCCTGCCAGTCGGTCATGATCCCCCCGGCGCCCTCGATCACCGGCACCAGCGCCATGAAGTCGTGCGGGTCGAGGTCGGCCTCGACGATCAGGTCGGCAAAGCCCATGGCGAGCAGGCCGTAGGCGTAGCAGTCGCCGCCGAACAGGGGATAGCGCACCGCCTGCTGCACGCGCTCGAAGGCGGCGCGCTCGGCGCCGGGGGCGAACATCAGGGGCGTGGTCGCGTACAGCACCGCGTGCGCGAGGCTCGGGCAGGCGCGGACGCGGATCGGCTGGCCGTTCCAGCTGGCGCTGCCGCCGGCCGTGCCCCGCCAGCGTTCGCCGAGGATGCACTGGTCGATCACGCCCGAGCAGGGGCCGGCCGGCCCGGCTCAGGCCGACCAGGGTGCCGAACAGCGGCCGCCCGGTGATGAAGGACTTGGTGCCGTCGATCGGGTCGAGGTGCCAGACCAGCTCTGCGTCCTGGCGCTCGGCGCCGAACTCCTCGCCCTCGATGCCGTGGTCCGGATGGTGGGCCCGGATCAATTCGCGCATCGCGCGCTCGGCCTCGCGATCGGCGATCGTGACCGGGCTCGCGTCGCCCTTGCTCTCGATCGCGACCGGGGTGCGCCAGTAGCGCCGGATCACCTGGCCCGCGACGTCGGCCAGACGGTCGGCGAACCGCAGGAGTCCCTCGATCTCCGGCGGCCCGCCCACGGCCTTGGCCGCGCCCGGCTCAGCCACCTCCGGGCAGCGGCGGCGGGTTGTCGGTGATCGAGCGCAGATAGGCGATCACCGCCGCCCGCTGCTCGGGCTTCTTGAGGCCGACGAAGGTCATCTTGGTGCCCGGCGCGAAGGCCTTCGGGCTGGTCAGGAACTCGTTCAGGTGGTCGTAGTCCCAGACCCCGTCCTTGCCCTGCAGCGCGCTCGAGTAGGTGAAGCCTTCGACCGAGGCGATCTTGCGGCCGACCACGCCGTGCAGATCCGGTCCGATCTTGTTGCCGGCGCCGGCCTCGAAGTTGTGGCAGGCCTTGCAGATCTTGGCGTCGTGCTCGCCGGTGGCCGGATCGGCCGCGGCCAGCAGCTGGGCGAAGTCGCCGCCGCCGCCGGCCGCCTGCCCGCCGGCCGGCTCCTTGGCCGCGGGTTCGGCGGCCGCCTGCTTCTCCTCGGCCGGCTGCGCCTGCTCAGGCTTCTCCGCCGCCGCCTGTTTCGGCTCGGCCGCCTGCGCTGGAGCCGGCTGCTCGGCCGCCTGCTTCTGCTCGGCCGCCTGCGCCGGCGCCGGCTGCTCGGCCGCCTGCTTCTGCCCGGCGGGCTGCGCCTGTCCCGGTTTCTCTGCCGCCTGCTCCTGGCCGGCGGGTGCGGCCGCGGTCGCCGGCGGCGGTGCCGGCAGCGGCTCCGGACTGTCCGCGAGCGAGCGCAGGAAGAGAATGACGTCGGCCCGGTCCTCGGGCTTCTTCAGGCCGATGAAGGTCATCTTGGTGCCGGGCGCGAAGGCCTTCGGGCTGGTCAGGAACTCGTTCAGCCGGTCGTAGTCCCACTTGCCCCCCACCTTCTTCAGCGCATCCGAGTAGCTGAAGTCGGAGACCGAAGCGACGTCGCGGCCGAGGACGCCATAGAGATGCGGCCCGATCTTGTTGGGGTCGCCCTTGCCGAGATTGTGACAGGCGTGGCACGCCTTGACGATGGTCGCTCCCTTCTCGGCGCTGGCACTCTGGAGCAGGACCGCGATCGGCGGCGCCGCCTCCTCCTTGGCCGCCTTGGCGCCGCCGCCCGCGGTCTCGGTGACCTCGATCGGGTAGGCATTCTTCTCCGGCTCATGCGGGTGGTAGATGATGCGCGAGACCACGCCGGTGCCCGACGCGATGATGCCGGCCGTGAGGATCGCCGCCAGGACCTTGTTAACTTCGAGCGAAGATGCCATAGCAGGCTGGTTCCGTCCTGATGAGCCCGGATCGGTCAAAGGGCTGACCGCGGCACAGTCGTAGCATGGGTCGCGCCGCCTGAGGCGAGGGTCGGACCGCGCCTGGACGCGGCAGTCTGTCTCACCACGAGGGCGGCGCGGCGGCCGATGAGGGTTGGCGCATTTGCACAGCTTCGTCAAGCCGCGAGCGCGCGTTGCGGCCGGCGGCACCATCGTTCTGATCCCTGCCCGCCTCGCCTCGACCCGGCTGCCGGACAAGCCGCTGGCCGAGATCGGCGGGCTGCCGATGATCGTTCAGGTGTGGCGGCGCGCCTGCGCGGCCGAGGTCGGGCCGGTGGTGGTCGCCTGCGCCGAGCCGCAGATCGCAGAGGCGGTCACCGCCCATGGCGGCGAGGCGCTGCTGACCGATCCGGCGCTGCCGTCCGGCACCGATCGCATCTTCCAGGCGCTCTGCGCGCTCGACCCCGGGCGGTCGTTCGCGCGGGTGATCAATCTGCAGGGCGACCTGCCGACCCTGGAGCCCGCGGCGATCCGGGCGTCGCTCGAGCCCCTGGACGACCTCGGCAGCGATATCGGCACCCTTGCCGTGGCGACCGAGGATCCGGAGGAGATGGCCGATCCGAGCGTCGTCAAGGCGGTGGTCGCGTTCGACCAGGCGCGCCCGCGCCTGGGCCGGGCGCTCTATTTCACGCGCGCGACGGCGCCGACCGGCGCGGGCCCCGTCTACCACCACATCGGCATTTATGCCTATCGCCGGGCGGCCCTGGAGCGCTTTGCCGCCCTGCCACCCAGCCCGCTCGAGCGCCGCGAGCGGCTCGAGCAGCTGCGCGCGCTCGAGGCCGGCATGAGCATTGGCGTGGCGCTCGTTGACACGGTTCCGCTCGGCGTCGATACTCCGGCCGATCTGGCGCGCGCGCGGGAGCTGTTCGGCGCGCAACGGCCGGTGGCACCCGGGTGACGATCGAGCCTCGGAGCATGGATCAGGCGGCCGACGCTCAGGGGCAGGAGAGGGCGGCGGCGGTCGAGTTCGACCCGGAAGGTGGTCTTTCAGGGCCAGCCCGGCGCCTATTCCCACCTCGCCTGCCGCCAGGTCTGCCCGCACTACGAGGCCGTGCCGGCGGAATCCTTCGAGGACGCGTTCGCCGCCCTGCGCCAGGGGCGCGCCGATCGGGCGATGATCCCGATCGACAACTCGGTCGCCGGCCGGGTCGCCGACATCCATCACCTGATGCCGCACTGCGGCCTGCACATCATCGGCGAGCATTTCCTGCGGGTGAATCTGCATCTGATGGCGGTGCCGGGGGCGCGCATCGAGACCATCAAGACCGTGTATTCGCACGTCCACGCCCTGAACCAGTGCCGGCGGCTGTTGCGCGAGCTCGGGATCACGCCGCGGATTCACGCCGACACCGCGGGCGCCGCAGCCGAGGTCGCCGCGGCCGGGCAGCTCGACCGGGCGGCGATCGCCTCGCGCCTCGCGGCCGAGATCTACGGCCTCGACATCCTGCGCTCCGATCTCGAGGACGCCGAGCACAACACCACCCGGTTCATCATCCTGGCGCGCGAGCCGGTCGAGCCGCCGCCCTACGAGGGCCCGGTGATCACGAGCTTTTTGTTCCAGGTGCGCAACGTGCCGGCGGCGCTGTACAAGGCGCTCGGCGGCTTTGCCACCAACGGCGTCAACATGGTCAAGCTCGAGAGCTACGTCGATGCGGCCTTCAACCAGGCGCAGTTCTACGCCGAGGTGGTCGGCCATCCGGAGCAGGCGCCGGTGCGCAACGCGTTCGAGGAGCTGGCGTTCTTCTCGCACGACGTCGAGCGCCTGGGCACCTACCCCGCCCACCCGTTCCGCTTCAAGGACGCCGGCGCGGGCCGCTGAAGCGCCGCTTTGGTGCGGCGTCCTGCGAGAGCTGAGCCCTGGCTCGCCCGGTCGAGCGGCCTGACCACGGGGACTGATCATGACCACTGACCATCTGGGATCGCCTGGTCGGGTAGCCGGGCGACTCGGACGGGGGCTCCGTTAACCGAACGTTAGGGTTTGCCGGTTAACCTTTCCTTCGGATGGTCCATGCGACCGTCGGACTCCGTTCGCCCGCAAAGCCTTGAGCCGGAAGCAGGAATCCCGGGTCGCCGGGACCGTTGAGCATGGAATGCTGGCGACGACGGGGTTGCGAAAGGGCTCATCGGGCGGTTCATCCGGCGATTGAGTATGCCGAGCCGCCGTCTTGCCTGACGCGCTCCTTCGGTCTGGGCATGGTCGATCGGTGGCGGTTTGCCCGGCGTTGGCCCCGTGATCCACGACCCCGCGTTCAGCCGGCGAGGTCGAGGCGTTGCTTGACCGCGTCGACGTCGACGCCGGCCGCGCGCATCTTGGCCTCGGCCTGCTCCTTGACGCCCTCGCAGAGCGCCGCGAGGAACGGGTCGAAGGCGCAGTGCTGGTCCATCTTGGTGTAGACCAGGTCGTATTCGATCGGCGTCCAGCTCTCCATGCCGGCGAGATTGTGCTGGATCTGCACCTCCAGATGGTCGAGCGCGGTCGCGAATTTGGCCTCAGGCGTCTGCTTGGCCTCGAACTCCTGCCACAGGTCATGGATCTCGGTGCCGACCGGCTCGCCGATGCGCGCCCGGATCTCCGCGATTGCCGCCTGCTCGCGCTCGGGCTTCAGCGTCTTGCGCTCGCTGCGGTCGAAGAAGGGCACATCGCCGGTCAGCGCCTCGACCAGATCGTGGGTCAGGATCATCCGCAGCGTCCGACCGAGGTCGACCGGCTGCTCGAGGTCGGGGTGGACCAGCATCGCCATCAGCGCCATCTGCCAGCAGTGCTCGGCGACGCTCTCCTGGCGGCCGTCGGACAGCCAGCTGTGGCGAAGCTCGGTCTTCAGGCGCTCGGCCAGCGCCAGGAAGTCGAGCAGGGTTCGGACATCGGACAAAACGCGCTCCGGGCTGCTGTGCGATCGCCCGCCTGCAGCGGGCGCCGGCAGCAATAGCGCAGGAGCCCTTCGAGCCCAAGGCAAGATCGCATCCGAGCGGCGCTCGCATGCGCAGGGCGAAGCTACCATCTCTTCGCTGCAGGCGCGGGTTCCCGGTCGATCGGCCTGCCGGCGAGGTGAGGAACCGGCACATGCATCAGCCTGCGCAGGACCAGCGGATCGAGGCGATCGCGCACTGGCTGATCGGCGATGCCCGTCTGCGGCTGGCGCCGCTCGAGCTGATCGAGGGGTTTTGCCAGCGTCTGCTCGACCTCGGCCTGCCCCTTTGGCGGCTGCGCGCCGGGCAGGCGATCGCCAATCCGCTGGCCAGCGCCTGGGGCGTCATCTGGACCCGCGATGGCGCCGGCACTCATGAGTATACCGTGCCGCGGACCACGCTCGCGACCGGCGCCTATCACGGCAGCCCCTTCCAGCACATCATCCGCACCCGGCAGAGCTTCCGGCGCCGGCTCCTGGACCTCGATCCCGAACGCGATCACCAGGTCCTGCACGAGATGGCCGCGGCCGGCGGCAGCGACTATCTGGCCCTGCCGCTCGAGTACGGCGACGGCTCGGTGCAGGGCCTGAGCCTGGTGGCCGAGGGGGCGGCCGGCTTCAGCGACCGGCATCTCGAGATCGCCGAAGCGCTGCGCCAGCCGCTCGCGGCGGCGCTCGAGCCGACCGCGATGCGCCGCTCGAGCGCCAGCCTGCTGCGCACCTATCTCGGCGACGGGCCGGCCGAGGCGGTGCTCAACGGTGCGATCAAGCGTGGCGATCGCCGGCGGATCGAGGCCGCGATCCTGTTCTCGGACCTGCGCGGTTTCACCGCACTCAGCGAGCGGCTGGCAGAGGCGGCGCTGTTCCAGGCGCTCGATCGCTATTTCGAGGCAGTGGTCGAGGCGGTGCGCGCCGAGGGCGGCGATGTGCTCAAGTTCCTGGGCGACGGCATCCTCGCGATCTTCCCGGTCGAAACCGCGGGCAGCCGGACGGCCGCCTGCGCCGCGGCGGTGCGCGCGGTCGCGCGCGCGGCCGGGCGCCTGGCTGAAGCGCCGCCCGCGGACGGGCCGCCGCTCGCCTTCACCGCGACCTTGCACGTCGGCCTGGTGGTCTACGGCAACATCGGCAGCCCCGACCGGCTCGACTTCACGGTGCTCGGTCCGGCGGTCAACCTCGTGAGCCGGCTCGAGGGGCTGGCCAAGCAGCTCGGGCGGCCGACGCTCTGCTCGGCGGCCTTCGCCCAGGCGCTCGAGGCGCCGACCCGCCCCGTCGGCCGCTTCGCGCTCAAGGGCGTCGCCCTCGATCAGGAGGTGTTCGCGCTGCTGCCGGCGGGCGGCGGCCGAGCCGAGCTTCCGGGCTGACCAGCGGCCGCAGTCGGCCGGCGCCGGAACCAATCCGGAGCGCGCCGGTTGCGTCTCGGAACCCTCTTGGGCTGCGGGATGGCCGTCATGAACAAGCCTCACTCTGTCTTCCTGCTGCTGGCCGTCGCGGTACTCGGCCTGTCGGCCTGTGGCGATCGGGCGACGCTGCCGGTCGTGGCCGGCACCGGCCCCCATCCTGAGCTGCCGCGGCCGGACCCGTCGATGCTGCCCACGGTCAATGTCGCCACGGCCAAGGGCTGGGCCGAGGGCGCCAAGCCGACCCCGGCCTCAGGTCTGGCCGTCACCCTGTTCGCCGACCGCCTCGACCATCCGCGCTGGCTCTACGTGCTGCCGAACGGCGACGTGCTGGTCGCCGAGACCAACGCGCCGCCCAAGCCCGAGGATAGCAATGGGATCAAGGGCTGGGTGATGGGACACCTGATGAAGCGGGCGGGTGCTGGGGTGCCGAGCGCCAATCGCATCACGCTCCTGCGCGATGCCGATGGCGACGGGGTCGTGGACACGCCGCTCGGTGTTCCTGGACGGCCTGCATTCGCCCTTCGGGATGGCCCTGGTCGGGAGCGACTTCTACGTCGCCGACACCGATGCGCTCCTGCGCTTTCCCTACCGGGAGGGTGAGACGCGGATCGTGGCGCCGGGGGTCAAGGTGACGGACTTGCCGGCGGGTCCGATCAATCACCACTGGACCAAGAATGTGATCGCCAGCCCCGACGGGTCGAAGCTCTACGTCACGGTCGGTTCGAACAGCAACGTCGGCGAGAACGGCATGGCGGTCGAGGAGGGTCGGGCGGCGATCTGGGAGGTCGATTCCGCGACCGGCCGGCATCGGATCTTCGCCTCGGGGCTGCGCAACCCGAACGGCCTCGCCTGGCAGCCCGCGACCGGGGCCCTTTGGACCGTGGTCAACGAGCGCGACGAGCTCGGCAGCGATCTGGTCCCGGACTACATGACCGCGGTCCGGGACGGCGCGTTCTACGGCTGGCCCTACAGCTACTATGGCGCGCAGGTGGACGAGCGGGTGACGCCGCAGCGTCCCGACCTGGTCGCCAGGGCGGTGGTTCCCGACTACGCGCTCGGGCCGCACACGGCCTCGCTCGGGCTCACCTTCGCGCAGGGTGCGGTGGCGCTGCCGCCGGCGTTCCGGAGCGGCGCCTTCGTCGGCCAGCACGGCTCCTGGAACCGCGCGCCGCGCAGCGGCTACAAGGTGATCTTCGTGCCCTTCGCGGACGGCCACCCGGCCGGCAGCCCGGTCGACGTGCTGACGGGCTTCCTCGATGCCGATGGCAACGCGCAAGGCCGCCCGGTCGGGGTGGCGATCGACCGCGAGGGGGCGCTGCTGGTCGCCGACGACGTCGGCAACCGGATCTGGCGCGTGAGCGCCGCGAACCCGGATCGGACGGTCAGCCGATAGGCGCTGGCGTCCCCGCCCGGGGATGCGATAATGCCGGCATGCAACCCATGTCGTACGCAGCGACGGACGCCTTGGCCGGGCCTGCGACCAGCTACAGCTATCTCGAGAGCCCGGTCGGCCGGCTGCTGCTGGCCGGCGATGCCGACGGCCTGACGCTGATCAGCTTCCCGGCCGGACGACGTCCCAAGGAGCCTGCGGCCGGCTGGATCCGGGACGAGCGCGTCCTGGCCGCGGCGATCGAGCAGTTGACGGCGTATTTTGCGGGTGATCTGAGAGAATTCACGCTCCCGCTGCGAGCGAGCGGGACGGCGTTCCAAGAGAGCGTCTGGTCGGCTCTGCGGGCGATCCCGTTCGGCGCGACCATCTCCTATGGCGAGCTTGCGCACCGGATCGGGCAGCCCTCGGCGGCGCGCGCGGTCGGCGCCGCCAATGGCGCCAACCCGCTGCCGATCGTGGTGCCCTGCCATCGGGTGATCGGCGCCGACCGTTCGCTCACCGGCTTCGGCGGCGGCCTCGAGACCAAACGCTTTTTGCTGGCGCACGAGGCGCGGTTGACGCCGGGCTCTGCCCGCCAGGCCGATCTGTTTGCCGGCTGAGCCGGCGCCGGCGGCAGAAGCCAGGCCCGACGACTCAGCGGTCCTTCGCCAGCGGGTCCGACCAGACCGGCCACCAGTCTTCGTCGAGGATCTGGTCGAAGCTGTAGGGGCAGGTCGCGGGCAGGGATTCGCCAAGCGAGATCTGCTCGATGTCGTAGAGCGCGCGCTTCGCGTGCTCGCGGGCCCAGTGATAGAATTCGGGGAGCTCGGCTTCGAGCTCCGGCCGCAGGCTCGGGGTCGCGAAGGTGTCCAACGCCGAGCGCGCGCCATGCACCGCCCGCCACCAGACGTGACCCTTGGGCTCGTGCTCGGTCGCCCATTGCAGCTTCAGCAGATGCTCGATCACGCGGATCACCTGCGCCTCGGCCATGCGCCGCTCGCGGTGCAGCATCAGCTGCAGCTCCTCGGCGATGCGCTCGGCGTCGATGTCGCCCGGCAGCTTTCCCATATGCCGGTTCAGCGCCTCGATCTGGCGCTCGCACCAGGCGTCGAAGTCGTCCATGTAGAGCCGTTCCCAGTCCTCCATGCAAACCTCCCGCGTCGCGCCGTGCTCCGGGAGGACGATCTAGACGCCGGGCCGCCCCAAAACAATCCGGGGGCGTGCACCCGCGGACGCGACTTCGCGGCGCGTGAGGCGCCGAGTTGAACTACGCCGATCGGAAGCTGTTGGAAGGATCGCCATGTTCGAGCCGATCGTCACCGACTTTGACGCCTGGGTCGCCTCGCTGGATCGCTTCGCTGACGTGCCGTTCATGGAGGACGGCCGCCATCAGCCGCCGATGCCCGAGGAGGAGGATCTCTTCGGATGATCAGCAGGCGGGATCGGCAGCCCCGGGCCAGAAGCCGCCTCCAGCTGCGGATGCGACTGCGGCGTTCGGTGCCCAAGTCGGCGATCTCCTCGGCGATGTGCGCGAGATCGAGGGGCAGGTTCGGGCGCGAGCGCGCGAAGCGGCGTAGCTCCCGCGCCCGGGCCCGCGTCCAGGCGTAGAAGTCGTCCTCGTACAGCTGTGCGTCGGAACGAGCGTCCATCATGGCTTGGAAGGCCCCAAACCGGGCACTTGGTTGAGGATGAATCGCGCAACCCCTGGAAACGCCACGGCTGCCTCGAAAGCTCGTTCAGCATCCTCGACTAGGCAGCTAAAGATTGACGCATGCGCTATCTTGTTGCGCAGGGTGCGGGCGCGTTCCCAGTTATCCCATACTTTTCTCAGATTCGGTTGTGGCTTCAGAATTTTTGAAATCGACTTGGCACTGCATAGTTTCGCTAGATAGTCTGCGAGTTCTTGACTCCCTTCAAGCGCACCCAGCGTAAGTGTGGCTACGACGGGCCGCAGCCCCATCTTTTCTAGTGCGAGCTTCGCCGTAGTGTATAGAATGCTTTCGGTCAAAAATACGGCAAATACCGCTACAACCTCAATGAATGCAGGGTGCTTTGTATCTGCCACATCTATGACAACCTCTCGCTCTATGTAGAGGCGTTGAAGCTTCGGGAACATGTGGAGGCTGTAGAAATCTCCTGGAAAAATCGTCGGTGAACCAAGCTCTCCGCAGTTCGGGCAGGCGACATCGGATTTCGCCCAGTCTTCATCTGCAGTGCCTACGTAGTAGCACTCTGCGCACCGCTGGTATGGCATTGCTGCGTGAAGCGTGGGACTGCTGGCGATCCTCGGATCGAGCGCCACCGCGGGATACTCCGCATCCTAAACGAGCTTGCGGACGTCCGTGATGTGGCCGGTGATGGCGGCGGCGGCGGCCATGGCCGGGGACATCAGGTGCGTGCGGCCGCCTTTGCCCTGGCGGCCTTCGAAGTTGCGGTTGGAGGTGCTGGCACAGCGCTCGCCGGGCTGCAGCTGGTCGGGGTTCATGCCCAGGCACATCGAGCAGCCCGCCTCGCGCCATTCGAAGCCGGCATCGAGGAAGATCCGGTCCAGCCCTTCCTCCTCGGCCTGGTGCTTGATCAGGCCGGAGCCGGGCACCACCATCGCCTGGACGTTGCCCGCGACGCGCTTGCCCCTGACGACCTCGGCGGCGGCGCGCAGGTCCTCGATCCGGCCGTTGGTGCAGGAGCCGAAGAACACCTTGTCGACCCGGATCTCGGTCATCGGCGTGTTCGGCTCGAGGCCCATGTACGAAAGCGCCCGCTCCATCGCCGCGCGCCGGGCGGGGTCGCTCACCTGCTTCGGATCGGGGACCTTGCCCGAGATCGGCTGGACGTCCTGGGGGCTCGTGCCCCAGGTCACCTGCGGCTCGATGGTCGCGGCATCGAGCGTCGCCTCCTTGTCGTAGCGGGCGCCCTCGTCCGAGGGCAGGGTCCGCCAATAGGCACTCGCCTGCTCGAAGGCGCCGGCCTTGGGCGCCATCGGCCGGCCCTGGAGGTAGCGGAAGGTGGTCTCGTCGGGGGCGATCAGGCCGGCGCGGGCGCCCGCCTCGATCGACATGTTGCAGACCGTCATGCGCCCGGCCATCGACAGGCCGCGCACCAGTTCGCCCGCGTACTCGATCACGTGGCCGGTGCCGCCCGCGGTGCCGATCTGGCCGATGATCGCCAGGATCACGTCCTTGGCGGTGACCCCGAACGGCAAGGCGCCCGCGACGCTGACCCGCATGTTGAGGGGTCGCTTCTGGAGCAGGGTCTGGGTCGCCAGCACGTGCTCGACCTCAGAGGTGCCGATACCAAAGGCGAGCGCGCCGAAGGCGCCATGGGTCGAGGTGTGGCTGTCGCCGCAGACGATGGTGTTGCCGGGCAGGGTGAAGCCCTGCTCGGGGCCGATGATGTGCACGATGCCCTGGCGGATGTCCTCGACGTCGAACAGCTCGATGCCGAACTCGCGGCAGTTCTGCTGCAGGGTCTCGACCTGGAGGCGGGACTGCGGCTCGGCGATGCCCTCCGAGCGGTCGGTGGTCGGGACGTTGTGGTCGGGGACCGCGAGCGTGGCGTCGGGCCGGCGCACCTTGCGCCCGGTCTGGCGCAGGCCTTCGAACGCCTGCGGGCTGGTGACCTCGTGGACCAGATGGCGGTCGATGTAGAGCAGGCAGGTGCCGTCCTCCTGCCGCTCGACCACGTGGGCGTCCCAGATCTTGTCGAACAGCGTCCTGGCTTCGGCCATGACGGTCACTCCCCCCAACGCTGCGGCCGCCTGCGGACCGTCGGCTGGCGGCGGTCCGCGCCGCCGGTCATTCCTTGGCGCCGCCTTTGCCGTCGCCATCCCCGGCCGCCGCACCATTGGTGCTCTCGGCCCGGCCGTGGCCGCGCTCGTCGCGGCGCTCGGTGATCCGGGCCGCCTTGCCGGTGCGGCCGCGCAGATAGTAGAGCTTGGCGCGCCGCACCCGGCCCCGCCGCAGCACCTCGATGCCGGCGATCTGCGGGCTGTACAGCGGAAAGATCCGCTCGACCCCCTCGCCGTAGCTGATCTTGCGCACCGTGAAGGCGGAGTTGATGCCGCGGTTCTTGCGCGCGATGCACACGCCCTCGAAGGCCTGGACGCGCTCGCGCGAGCCCTCGACGACCTTGACGCTGACCCGGATCGTGTCGCCGGGCGCGAAATCGGGGATCGGGCGACCCTCCGTGAGCTCTGCGATCTGTTCCTGCTCGAGCTGTTGGATCACGTTCATGGCAAACCTCAACTGTCATCGGCCCGAAGGGTCGGCTCGCCGGCGCGGCCGTGCGCACCGGCGGCGAGATGGCGCACCCACAGGTCCGGCCGGCGCAACCGGGTCGCAAGCTCGGCCTGCTGCCGGCGCCACGCCCGGATCTGGGCGTGATGCCCCGACAGCAGCACCTCGGGCACCGGATGGCCTTCCCAGACCTGGGGCCGGGTATAGTGCGGGTACTCGAGCAGGTCGCCCGCGAAGCTCTCCTCGTCGAGCGAGGCCGCAGCACCGATCACCCCCGGCAGCAGACGCACGCAGGCATCGAGCAGGGCGATCGCGGCCGGCTCGCCGCCGGACAGCACCACGTCGCCGAGGCTGACCTCCTCGAGCGCCCGGGCCTCGATGACCCGCTGGTCGACGCCTTCGAAGCGACCGCATAAGACCACGACTCCCTGACCCTCGGCAAGCGCCTGCACCCGCGCCTGGGTCAGCGGGACGCCGCGCGCGCTGACATAGAGGAGCGGCCGCGCCGGTCCGGCGGCCAGGGCGTGGTCGAGCGCGCGCGCGATCACCTCCGGGCGCATGACCATGCCGGCGCCGCCGCCGAACGGCAGGTCGTCCACGGTCCGGTGCCGGTCGGTCGCGAAGTCGCGCAGATCGACCGCCGCCAGCGACCAGATCCCCTGGCTGAGCGCGCGCCCGGCCAGCGAATGGCCGAGCGGGCCCGGAAACATTTCCGGGAACAGCGTCAGGACGGTCGCGGCCCAGGGTGCGGCGCGCCGGCTCATGGCTGCTGCTCCCCGGCGCTCGCCGGCGCCCGGCCGCTCGGACTCGATCGGTCAGGGCTCGGCTCATCCGGCATCAGCTCGGCCGGCGGCTCGACCACCAGCCGGCCTTGCGCGAGATCGACCACCGGCACGGTCCGGCGATCGAACGGCAGGCTCAGCACGCGGCCGTCGTCGGCCGCGATCTCGATCAGGTCGCCGGCGCCGAAGTTGCCAAGGCTCAGGACCGTGCCGAGGCGGGTGCCATCGTCCCGCTCGACCACCAGGCCCTTCGAGGTCGGCGTGATAGAACTCGTCCGGTCCGGGCGCAGGCAGGGCCGCGCGCGCGACGAACAGCTCGGTGCCCCTGAGCGCCTCGGCCGCGTTGCGATCGCCGATACCGTCGACCCGCGCGAGGACGCCGCCCCGCGCCGGGCCGATGACCTTCAGCTCGAAGAGGCGCCGCCCCTGCTGGTCATGGACCGGACCGTAGGCCGCGACGTCGGCCGGCCGCTCGGTGAAGCAGCGGAGCTTGAGGGCGCCCTGCAGGCCATGCGCGGCCACGACCTTGGCCACGCAGACCCACGCCGAAGCTCCTCGCCGATCGACCATGAGCGCTGGTTCCGCACGACGCTTGGCGCACCCGGCCGTCAGGCGCTCGCGGCCGCCGCGGCTTCGGCCTTCTTGGCCTCGAGCTCCCTGGCCCGCTTGCCGGTGCCGCGGTGCTTGACGGTGTTCGAGGTGATGCCGGCGCCATCCAGAAAGCGGGCGATCCGATCGCTCGGCTTGGCGCCGCTTGCGAGCCAGTACCGGAGGCGCTCCTCGCGCAGCACGATGCGCGCCGGATGGTCGCTCGGCAGCAGCGGGTCGTAGCTGCCGAGCTTCTCGAGAAAGCGGCCGTCACGCGGGCTGCGCGAGTCGGTCGCGACGATCCGATAAACCGGCCGCTTCTTGGTACCGCCGCGGGCCAGGCGAATTCTCACACTCATCGATCCCTCGCTTCGTCGAGCTCGCGGCCGCGCGCTCCGGACCGGACGCCGCACAACCCATGGCACCCGGAACCAGCCCGAGCGCAACGGTTACCGGAGCTGCACCGATGGCTGGCGGACAAGTAGTCGGCGGCCGCGTTCAGGTCAAGCGCGGATGCGGCGCCCACCGCGCCGCGATTCGGCCTGGCTCAGGCGGCAGCGGGAATCCCGGCGCGCCCGGGATAGTTGCAAAAGCGGTCGCCTTTGCCAACGGACTATGGGAAACTCGCACGTGCTAGGAGGCTAGCGTCAAGCCCGCCCAACCAAGAGGTCGCGCGGGCCTGTCCGAGCGCGACGTGAGGCGTAGACGCAAAAACTCAGGGAGCTGTCGAAATGGCCCAGTGGACGCCCGATCCGACCTTCTACCCGTCGCCGCGGCTGGCGAGCCGCGCGCCGGCGGAAAAGCTCGCCTACGTCGCCGAATTCGACCCCCTGCGCAAGAAGCCCGACCGCCTGGCGGTGGTCGACCTCGATCCGGCCTCGCCGGGCTACGCCACGATCGTCAACCGCATCGAGGTCGGCACGGCCGGCGACGAGCTGCATCACTTCGGCTGGAACGCCTGCAGCTCCTGCCTGTGCCCGAACGCGCCGCATCCGCACGTCGAGCGTCGCTATCTGGTCGTGCCGGGGCTGCGCTCCTCGAACATCCACATCCTCGACACCAAGCCCGACCCCAAGGCCCCGAAGCTGATCAAGACGGTCAAGGCCGCGGAGATCGCCGAGCGCGCCGACTACTCCCGGCCGCACACGGTGCACTGCGGGCCCGATGGCATCTACATCACCGCGCTCGGCAACGGCGCCGGCAAGGGCCCGGGCGGCGTGTTCCTCATGGACCACGAGAGCTTCGAGGTCCGCGGCCGCTGGGAGATCGACCGCGGGCCGCAGTATTTCGCCTACGACATGTGGTGGCACCTCGGCCACGACACGGTCGTGACCAGCGAATGGGGCACGCCCGACATGGTCGAGGACGGGCTGATCCCGGAGAAGGTCCTGGGCGCCCAGTATGGCCGCAAGCTGCACTTTTGGGACCTGCACAAGCGCAAGCACCTGCAGGAGATCGACTTCGGCGACAAGTACCAGCTGGTGTTCGAGCTGCGCCCGGCCCACGACCCGACCAAGGCCTATGGCTTCGTCAACTGCGTCCTGTCGCTCGAGGACCTGTCGTCCTCGATCTGGACCTGGTATCGCGACGGCGACAAGTGGGCGGTGAGGAAGGTGATCACGATCCCGGCCGAGCCCGCCAACGCCGATGACCTGCCGCCGCTGCTCAAGGGCTTCGGCGCGGTGCCGCCGCTCGTCACCGACATCGACCTCTCGGTCGACGACAAGTATCTCTACGTCTCCTGCTGGGGCACCGGCGACTTCCACCAGTATGACGTGTCCGACCCGATGAGCCCGAAGCTCACGGGCAAGGTGCGGCTCGGCGGCATCGTCTCGCGGGCGGCGCATCCGAAGGCGAACGGGCCCTTGAACGGCGGACCGCAGATGGTCGAGGTCAGCCGCGACGGCAAGCGGATCTACTTCACCAACTCGCTCTATGGTGCGGTCGACCCGCAGTTCTACCCGGACGGGATCAAGGGCTGGATGGTCAAGATCAACGCCAAGGACGGCGGCGGGATCGAGCTCGACCAAGACTTCTTCGTTGACTGGCCGGCCGGCCACCGGCCGCACCAGGTGCGCCTGCAGGGCGGCGACGCCTCCTCGGACAGTTACTGCTATCCGTGAGGCGGCGGGCGGCGCCGCTAGGCCCGTGGACCGGCGCGACCAGGCGTTCTTGCGCGCGCCATGGCCGGCGGGCCGCCGCCCCCTCCTTGCCTCGCGAAGCGTGGTTCAGGCAGCCTCGGCAGCGGCTCTCTTGGTGCGCCTCCGAGATTGGCTGGCCGCGGGCAAGGTTCGTCCGGCATCCGCCTCGGCCTGCGCAAGCGGCAGCCCCTTCAGCCGGACAGCCGGGCGGTCGGGGAATTTCGCTACGAGATCAAGCTCGCCGCCCATCGCCTCGACGTAGCTGCGCAGGGTCGAGAGGAGCATATCGCTGCGCTTTTCCAACCGGGAGATGGTCTCCTGCTTGACGCCAAGCTGTTTGGCGAGGGCGACTTGCGTCCGGTTGAGCGCGCGCCGCAGATCGCGCAAGGTCATCTCCTCGGCGATCAGCTCAGCGGCGCGGGCGTCGATCTTGGCGCGTCGGTCGCCCGGCAGTCCGGCCAGCTTGTCCTCGAGACTTACCGCCATCGTCACTTTCCTTCGCGAGCCAGGCGTCGAAGCGATCGTCGGCTCTTCTGATCAGCCCTGTATAGAAGCGCCGGGTGGTCGCGCCTCTCTTGTCTCCCGCGACGAGCAGCACCGCTCGCCGCGCCGGATCGAACGCGAACGCCACTCGTCAGACGCCGCCCGCCGCATCGAAGCGGAGTTCCTTCATGTTGGCGTGGCGCGATCCTTGGAGCGTGTCGACCCGCGGCCGTCCCAGCGTCGGCCCGAACCGTGCTAGAAGCTTGCCTTGGGCGAGCAGCTCGTCTTGGACCTCCGTGGCGAGTCGCTCGAACTCCGGATCAAACGCCTCATGGAAGACCACCGTCCACGTCATGCACGAATATGGCTCGAAGATCATATGTATTCAAGATCATAATTTGGCTTGGTACGGGGGCCGATCGTGACCACCGCGTGGTGGCCGTGGCTGGCGCTGGCCGGGCTTGGGGCGTTTCATGGCATCAACCCGGCCATGGGCTGGCTGTTCGCGGTGGCACTCGGGCTGCACCGCCACAGCCGGGCGGTAGTGCTGGAGTCCCTGGTGCCGATCGCGCTCGGCCACGCGCTCTCGATCGCGCTGGTGGCGCTCGCCGTGGTGGCGCTCGGGATCGTGGTCGACCCGCGGATCGTGCGGGCGCTCGCCGGGACCCTGCTGATCGGCTGGGCGCTCTGGCACAGCCTGTACGGCTCACGGCATCGGGTGCGGGTCGGCATGCAGACCGGCATGGCGGGCCTCGCCGGCTGGTCGTTCGTGATGGCGAGCGCGCATGGCGCCGGCCTGATGCTGGTGCCGGTGCTGATTCCGCTCTGCCTTGCCGCCTCGCCCGCGCACGAGCTGACCGCGAGCGGCTCGTTCGGGGTGGCGCTCGCCGCGGTCGCGGTGCATACGCTGGCGCTGCTGATCGTGACCGGAGCGGTCGCGATGCTGGTCTACGAGTGGCTGGGCGTCGCGGTGCTGCGCCGGGGCTGGATCAATCTCGACCTGCTGTGGTCCGCGGCCCTGGTCACGACCGGGCTGATCCTGTTCATCATCTGACCCGCTGTCTGGTCCGGATCCTTTGAAGGTCCCCGAGGCGCTCCGGTCATGTCCAAAGGCGCGGTGAGCCGGCCCGTCAAAATCCGCCTGCCACAAGCATGAGGCTGGTGATCACGACACCTGCGGCCGCGCCGTACACGAACGCTCTGATCAGGGCGAGCCTGGTTCTGCTCATTCTCGCCGGCCTCCGATGCAGGAGCCTCCCGCGACCCCCGGCACTGCGCCGGGCACTCGGCTGCCTGATCACGTCTCGGTGTAGCGCCCGGGCATGAACTGCTTGATCCAGGTCTGCGGGGCGACCAGGCGGTAGACGATCGCGCCGTAGCAGATGACCTTCTGAGCCAGCGCGATCCGCGCGTCATGGACAACGGCGATGTAGCCCGGGATCACCTTGCGCAGCCGCAGCGTCAGCCAGCCTTCGGCCTTGCCGCCGCCGATCCAGCTGCTCTTCTGCGTCAGCGCGAGATTGCTCGACTGGTTTTTATGACAGCGCCGTTGCAGCAGCACCTCGGGGAGCAGATGGAACCGCCCGAGCAGGCTGAGTTCGGCCAGCAGCACCTTGTCGGAGCCATAGTAGCCGCCATGCAGGTGGGTCTGGCGCAGCACCTCGGTCCGGATGACCCCGAAAATCTCGAAGGTCCGCATGGTCCGCACCAGCACGTCCCAGAAGCGGCCGGCCGGGCGGGCGCCTTCCGCCCGGTGCACCGGGTCGATCTGCCCGACGCGCTCGCCATGTCTGGTCACGTAGCACTTCTGCTCCGGGTCGTACCGGACCGGCGAGCCGTCGTCATTGATCAGCTGGGTCTGACCACAGCAGAGCACGACCGCAGGGTCACGCTCCAGCACCGCGACGCAGCGCTCGAGAAAGTCGGGCGTACAGACGTCGTCATGGGCCGCCCACTTGAAATAGCGAGCGCGCCCGCGCTGGAAGACCAGATTGTAGTTGGCGGCCGCGCCGACGTTCTGCGGGTTGCGGACGTAGCGTACCCGGCGATCCCTGGCGGCGTACGCGCGACAGATCTCGCCGGTGGCATCGGTCGAGGCATTGTCCTGGATCAGGAGCTCGAAATCCTCGAAGCTCTGCTTCAGGAGGGCGTCGATCGCCTGGGCGACATAGTCGGCGCCATTGTACACGGGCAGCCCCACAGAAACCGTGGGCACCCCAGAGCCGTTGAATTCGCTCAACTACCCACCTCCGACCGCGGCTGCGGCTCCCTCACGGTGCCCTCTGCACCGAGCCTTCGAACGGGGCACAGGGGACCTTGGCGCGAACTTCATGCCAACCGGAAGGCCCCATGGGCCGCTTGTTCGGGAACCAATATAGCAACTTCGCAGCGGTTTTCCTAGCACATCTCTAGCCTCGTGCTATCGGAGATCCTGACGGATTCCGAGCCTCTCCGGGCGTCATGGCTTTTTTGTCGCAGGCTTTGGGCGGGATCTCCGAGGGCCGATCGGTCACGACCGCGCAGCTTCCCGGCCGTGGAGATCGGCCTCGAGGACTTCCGGCGATCGGCAGCCGTCGCTACGTAGCGATTGGATGCGCCGCGGCGGCGAACCGGGCCCGCCGGCGTCGGACACGCGGTCGGCGGCGGCGAACCGGCTGTACTAGCCAGGCTGCAGCTGGCAATCTGTTTGCCTGAGTGGAAGATCTCGCGGTCTTGGTTAGCATGTAGCAGCTCGGTGGGCCGCCGTAGCTGCAATATGTTGACTTCGGTGACTTAGAAAAAAGGTACGGGGACTCTAAGGCCACAACGAGGTAAGGCATGACCGACACCCGGCAGGTCAACTTGAGGCTGTCACCACAGCAGGCCGAGCTGGCACGGCTGTTCGTGCAGCGGCTGCGCGAAGGAGGTCCGAGCTTCGAGCGCGAGATCCGTCTGTTCCTGTTGCACCCCTACACGCCCGATTACATGACCATTAGTGAGCTCGACCGCCGATTCGGCGAGGTTCTGCGGCGGATCGAGGCCCTGGAAGCCAAATTGGGTGGCGCCTCGGCGTGGGAGAGGCCGGAGGATCGTTAGACTAGTCAGAGCCACGATCGAGCCCGAACCACGAGCGCATCTCGGGCAGCATGGCTGGCCGGGGAAAGTCGGATCGCCGCAGAGACCGCAACCTTGCCGCCGGCGCTGGTAGGCGATCTCGGCGGCCATGGTCGGTTCAACCGGTTTTCCGCGCTGCCCCAGCCGCGTTGCGGTGTCGGCCCCTCAGCGGGGCTGATCGACGATCGCGCGAGGGAAGGACCGGTTGGCTGGATTGGCTTGGTGTCTGGCCGGGTGACATTGCGCGACAGAAACGCGGACCTCAGGAGCTCAGATCAGCCTCTCAACGCTTTGCCAACGCTTACGTTTCTGGTGGTAGCGGAGGAGGGACTCGAACCCCCGACCCATGGATTATGATTCCACTGCTCTACCAACTGAGCTACTCCGCCCCCGGTCGAGGCCGCTACATAGGGCCGGCGACGGATGGGGTCAAGCTGGCTGGACCGCACGATGGCCTGGCGGCGGGCGCGTGCGGGCAACGGCCAGACCCAGGCTCCGGCCCGAGGCCCCGGATGGCCGGTGGACGCTCCGTGGCGCCCGTTAACCGGGCATTAACGATTGGCCGCTAACGCTTTCTTCGGGTGGTCCACGCGACCGTGGGACTCCCTGCGGGAGAAGCCCGCGCGAGCGGATTCCGGCGGGCGAGCCTGGCGCGGCGGTCGGATCAGTCCAAGGCGATCGTGGGGGCGCGCTCGATCCAGCCGCCGCCGAGGAGCCGCGTGCCCTGATAGAAGACGCAGGCCTGACCGGGCGCCACCCCGGCCTGCGGCTCGTGGAACTCGACCCGCGCGCGGTCGCCCTCGGCGCCGAAGACGCGCGCTGCGGCCGCCGGCTCGCGCGCCCGGTGCTTGACGTCCACCTCGAGGCCGGTGGCCGGGGGTGGCTGATCGTCAAGCCAGTTGACCCCCGACAGCTCGGCCGCGCGGCAGAGCAGCGCTGCCCGCGGGCCGACGATCACCCGCCGGCGCTCGGGCTCGAGGCGCACCACGTAGAGCCGCTCGCCGGTCGCCACCGCGAGGCCGCGGCGCTGGCCGACGGTGAAGCCGATGACGCCTTCGTGCCGGCCCAACAGCCGGCCGTCGACGTGCAAGATCTCGCCCGGCTCGGCCGCCTCGGGGCGCAGCCGCTCGACGATCCGCGCGTAGCTGCCCGCGGGCACGAAGCAGATGTCCTGGCTGTCGGGCTTGGCGGCGACCGGCAGCTCGAAGCGCGCGGCCAGCGCCCGGGTCGTTGCCTTGGTCAGGCCGCCGAGCGGAAACCGGAGAAACTCCAGCTGCGCCCGGGTCGTGGCAAACAGGAAATAGCTCTGATCGCGTTCGGCATCGGCGGCGACGTGCAGCTCGACCCCCGCGTCGCTCGACTGCCGGCGGACGTAGTGCCCGGTCGCGAGCGCGGCGGCGCCGAGGTCCTGCGCGATCGCCAGGAGGTCCCGGAACTTGATCTTCTGGTTGCAGCGCACGCACGGGATCGGGGTGCGTCCGGCGGCATAGCTGTCGGCGAAATCCTCGATCACCTCGGCGCGGAAGCGCTGCTCGAAGTCCAGCACGTAGTGCGGGATGTCGAGGTGCCGGGCGACCTCGCGGGCATCCTGGATGTCCTGCCCGGCGCAGCAGGCGCCCTTGCGGCCGAGCGCCTGACCATGGTCGTAGAGCTGGAGCGTGACGCCGACCACGTCGTAGCCGGCCTCGGCCAGCAGCGCCGCGGTGCACGAGCTGTCGACGCCGCCCGACATCGCGACCACCACCCGAGACCCGGCCGGCAGATGCTCGAACCCCAATCCATTGCTCATGCCGGGGTGCTCATTCGCGGTCGCGCATCGTCCGGTCGCGGATCGCCTGGTCACGTCGCCCCCGGTCACAGATCCCATGGCTGGCGGACGTCAGGCGTCGGCGGGAAGATGGACGGTCAGGCCGTCGAGTTCCTCGCAGAGGACGATCTGGCAGCCGAGGCGCGAGGTCGGCTGCACGCCGATCGCGAAGTCGAGCATGTCCTCCTCCTCCGCGCAGGGTGCCTTCAGCCGGAGTGCGTCTTCGGGCTCGACGATCACGTGGCAGGTGGCGCAGGCCATCGAGCCGTCGCAGGTGCCCTCGATGCCGAGATCGTGCTCGCGCGCGATCTGCATCACCGACAGGCCGCTTGGCGCCTCGATCTCATGACGGCCGCCGGCGGCATCGATCAGGGTCAGATGCGGCATCGTGTTCGGGCACCTGCCCCCAGGCAGGCTCAGACCGTGAACGACTCGCCGCAGCCGCAGCGCCCGACCTCGTTCGGGTTCTTGAACGTGAAGCTGGCGCCGAGCTTGTCCTCGACGAAGTCCATCTCGGTGCCGACCAGATACATCACCGCCTGCGGGTCGATCACCACCTTGACGCCGTCGGCCTCGATCACGTCCTCACCGGGGCCGATGTCGTTGGCGAAATCGATCGTATAGGTGAACCCCGAACAGCCGGCGTTGCGCACGCCGACCCGGATACCGGTGGCGCCCGCACCGCGGGTCTCGACCAGATGCCGGACCCGGCCGACCGCCGCCGGAGTGAGTGACAACACCGCAGGCATTTCCCAAACCTCTCGTCAGCAGACCTTCGCCCAACAGCCTAACATGTCGTCACGAAACGGCGGATTTCAAACGCCGTTCGTGCCCGGCCCGCCCGGCGCCCTGGCCAGCCGCCTTCGCGTCGTCCCAAACCCGGACCGTGACCTTGTGGAGCAGTCGGTTCGCCTCACCCTGCCGCTCCTCCGAGAGCTCGACGCCCCCCATGCCGGGGGCATCAGATGGTCATGGCCTTGGCCGTTTGCCTGCGCCAGCCGGGACAGGATCCGAACCAGCTCGCCGAGCCCACGTTGATCGCAGTGGATCTCGAGCTCCTCATCGTCGGGGCCGAGCTCGAACGTCAGCAGACCCGGGCCATCCTTCATCAGCTGCCAGCCGTGCGCTCGCACCTCGAGCACTATAGCGCGCCGAACGGCACCGAAGCCAGGCTCCGGACCGCGTCTGCCCTCCCTGCCCTGGCATAGAGCCCTGTCCAGGCGGCGACGAAGCGGTCGACGTCGGCCTCGGTTGAGGCCCAGCCGAGGCTGACCCGGATCGCCGAGGCGGCCGCGGCCGGCTCGACCCCCATCGCGGCCAGCACGTGGGAGGGGCCGACCTTGCCGGACGAGCAGGCCGAGCCGCTGCTGACGTGCACGCCGGCGAGGTCGAGCGCGATCAGCTGGGTCTGGTTGCCGACCCCCGGCATGGCGAGGCAGCTGGTGTTCGGCAGCCGCGCGGCGCCCGCGCCGTAGACCCGCGCATCCGGGGCCGCTTTGCGGATCTCGGCCTCGAGCCGGTCGCGCAGCGCCGCCGTGCGAGGCGCGAAGCCGGCATCCTCCAGCGCCAGCTCGGCGGCGCGCCCGAAGCCGACGATGCCCGGCAGATTCTCGGTGCCCGGCCGCCAGCGCCGCTCCTGGCCGCCGCCCCGCAGCAGGGCCGCGGGCTCGACGCCAGCGCCCAGGACGAGGGCGCCGACCCCCTGCGGGCCGCCCAGCTTGTGCGCCGAAAGGGTCAGAAAATCGACCCCGAGCGCCGCCAGATCGACCGGCACCTTGCCCGCCGCCTGGACCGCGTCGCAGTGCACCCGCGCGCCGTGGCGGTGCGCCATCTCGACCACCTCGGCGACCGGTTGCAGCACTCCGGTCTCGTTGTTGGCGAGCATGACCGAGACCAGCGCCGGCCGGCTCGCCGCCAGCCGGCCCGCGAGCCGCTCGAGGTCGAGCCGGCCGTCGGCATCGACCGGCAGGCGCTGCGCGTCGGGCACCGCCTCGAGCACCGAAGCGTGCTCGATCGCGGACACCACACGGGGTCCCGGGACGCTCGCGAGGGCCTGGTTGTTGGCCTCGGTGCCGCCGCTCGTGAACAGGACCGCATCGGGCCGGGCGTGCACCAGGGCGGCGACCGCCATCCGCGCCTGCTCCAGCGCCCGGCGCGCCGCCCGCCCCGAAGCGTGCACCGAGGATGGATTACCGGTCGCGCTCAGCGCGCCGGCCATGGCCTCGATCACCGCCGGCTTGACCGGGGCGGTGGCGTTGTAGTCGAGATAGCAGGGCGGCGGTCGCAGCGGCCTGCTCACGGCCGATGGCGACCAGCGGTCCGCGCGCTCAGGATGCGGCGATGCGCCGCTCCCCATCGGGGGTCCCGGCGGGCGGCACTTCGCCCGCGACGGCGCGCTGCTGCTCGAGCTCGACGACCCGGGCGCTGAGCTCCTCGAGGCGATCGCTCAGCCGGTCGATCACCCGGGCGACCGGGTCGATCGCGGCGCCGGGCGCGGTGCCGTAGGCCGGGAAGCAGGCCTCCTTGACCACCGGCTGCGGCCCGATCTGGCGCGCGGGGATGCCGACCACGGTGGCCCCGGCCGGGACGTCCTTCAGGACCACGGCGTTGGAGCCGACCCGGGCGCCCCGGCCGATGGTGAGCGGTCCGAGCACGGCTGCGCCCGCGCCGATCACCACACCGTCCTCGACCGTCGGGTGCCTCTTGCCGGGATTGAGCGACACCCCACCTAATGTGACCTGTTGGTACAGCGTGACGTTGTCGCCCACGACCGCGGTCTCGCCGATCACGACGCCCATGCCATGATCGATCAGCAGCCGCCGACCCAGCTCCGCCCCGGGATGGATCTCGATCCCGGTCAGCCAGCGGGCGATCTGCGACAGGAAGCGGGCGCTGACCAGCCAGCCGGCCTGCCAGAGCCTGTGCGTGAGCCGGTGGAACAGGACCGCATGCAAGCCCGGGTAGCACAGCAGCACCTCCAGCTTGGACCGCGCCGCTGGATCGCGCTCGGCTATCGCTTGGATGTCCTCGGCCAGTCTCTTGAACATAGCGGGGTGCCGTAGTTGGGGATTGCAATTCAGAGCGGCTTCACGCTAAAGGAGAACCGTCGGATTAGTGCGTGTGCCGTCCCTCTGCCGCTGCCAACACTTAAGTGGGGTTGCAGCTTCACGCTGAATATAAGCGGCTGCGGGGTTGGGTCAACAACCTGTCGAGCAAGCCTGGCGACGCCCGTTCCTCGCGATCTCGGGCGCTCGCACGGCTGCGCTCGGCACCAGCGGCACGCGTAGGGAGAACATCATGCCGGAGATCATCTTCAACGGTGCCGATGGTCGCCTGGAAGGGCGCTACCATCATGGTCCGCGCGGCAACCCGCCGCTGGCCCTGATCCTGCACCCGCATCCCCTGCATGGTGGGACGATGAACAACAAGGTCGTGTTCGACCTGTTCCATATGTTCGTCCGGCGCGGCTTCTCGGTGCTGCGCTTCAACTTCCGCGGCGTCGGCCGGTCCCAGGAGAGCTTCGATCACGGCCAGGGCGAGCTGCGCGATGCCGCCGCCGCGCTCGACTGGATGCAGCAGCACAACCCCAACAGCAACAGCTGCTGGGTCGCGGGCTTCTCGTTCGGCGCCTGGATCGGCATGCAGCTCTTGATGCGCCGGCCGGAGATCCACGGCTTCATCAGCGTCGCCTTGCCCGCCAACATGTATGACTTCAGCTTCCTCGCCCCCTGCCCGTCCTCGGGCCTGATGGCGCATGGCGGCGACGATGCCCTGGTGCCGCCGGAGTCGGTCGTCAAGCTGGTGCAGAAGCTGTCCCAGCAGCGCGGCATCAAGATCGACTTCGAGGTGGTGCCCGGCGCCGATCACTTCTTCAGCGGCCACCTCGAGGAGCTGGGCGGCGTGGTCGAGCGCTACCTGGACGCGGCGCTGCGCCCGGAGCCCGTGACCGCGCTCGCGCAAGCCGGCCGATGAGCCGGCATCGCTCGGAGTTCGTCCGCGAGCTGGACGCGCGCGGCTTCATTCATCAGGCGACCGATCAGGGCGCGATCGACGCGCTCGCCGCCGACGGCCGCCTGATCGCGTACATCGGCTTCGACTGCACCGCCGACAGCCTGCACGTCGGCAATCTGGTCAGCATCATGCTGCTGCGCTGGCTGCAGCGGACCGGGCAGCGGCCGATCGCCCTGATCGGCGGCGGCACGAGCAAGGTGGGCGACCCCTCGGGCAAGGACGAGAGCCGGCAGCTGCTCGACGACGCGACGCTTGCGGCCAACCGCGCCGGCATCCGGCGCTCGCTCGCGAGCTTCCTCGAGTTCGGCGACGGTCCCAGGCGAGGCGCGCCTGGTCGACAACGCCGAGTGGCTGGACCGGCTCGAATACATCCCGTTCCTGCGCACGGTCGGCCGCCATTTCACGATCAACCGGATGCTGACCTTCGATTCGGTCAAGCTTCGCCTGGAGCGCGAGCAGCCGCTGACCTTTCTCGAGTTCAACTACATGGTCATGCAGGCCTACGATTTTCTCGAGCTGGCCAGGCGCTACGACTGCCGGCTGCAGCTGGGCGGCTCCGACCAGTGGGGCAACATCGTTAACGGCGTCGAGCTCGGCCGGCGCATCGACGGCCGCGAGCTGTTTGGGCTGACGACGCCGCTGATCACGACCAGCTCGGGCGCCAAGATGGGCAAGACCGCCCAGGGCGCGGTCTGGCTGAACGAGGATCGCCTGCCGCACTTCGACTACTGGCAGTACTGGCGCAACGTCGACGACGAGGACGTCGGCCGTTTTCTCCGCTTGTTCACCGAGCTGCCGTTGGCCGAGATCGAGCGTCTCGAGCAGCTGGAGGGCGCGGAGCTGAACGAGGCCAAAGGGATTCTGGCCTTCGAGGCGACCAGGCTGTGTCGGGGCGAAGCCGCCGCGGCCGAGGCGGCGGCCGCCGCGCAGAAGATCTTCGGCAAGTCCGGAAAAGCGGGCGCGGCTGAGGATACGATGTCACTCGAGTCCGGTCTTTCGGGCGAGCTGACGGTTGCGCGGACCGAGGTCGCTCGCGGGGTCAACGTGGTCGAGCTGTTCCGGCGGACCGGGCTGGTTGCCAGCAACGGCGAGGCGCGCCGGCTGATCCGGGGTGGCGGCGCTCGTCTCAATGATCAGAAGGTCGAGGACGAGGCCATGACGGTCGGGCTCGACGACCTGGTCGACGGCCAGCTGCTGCTCTCGGCCGGCAAGAAGCGCCACGCCCGGGTGCGGGCGGTCTAGCTACCAGGTTGGCCGGACCGGGCCGGCGCGGTCACTTGGGCGCGATCGCCGGCACGGCGTCGGTCGAGTTGTCCGTCAGACTGTTGAACAGATCGCGGAGAAAGCCGGGCGCCAGCACGGCCAGCGGGTTGACGCTGACCTGCGGGTCGGAGGTCGGTCCGGTGACGCTGTAGGTGACCGCGAACGCCCCCTCGCCCTCGCGGCCGGCGAGGAACTGGCCGACCAAGGGGACCTTGCCCAGCGCCCAGTTGAGGCCGTAGATCGGCACGATCGTGCCGTCCAGATCGAGGCGCGCGCGGTCGAGGTCGATCCGTCCGCGCGCGGTCAGGCCGATCTGCGAGCCCGACATGCGGCCCCGGTCGATCGTGATCACGTGCTGCCGGACCGTGAACGGGAGGTCCAGCCGGTCGAAGTGGATCCCCTTGCCGCCCAGAAGGTTGCCGACCCCGGTCAGCGACGCCACGGTCAGCAGCCGGGCGAGCACCGGGGCGTTGAGCAGGGTGAAGTCCTTGATCCGGAAGCGGCCGTCGGCCTGCAACGCCGGCACCTGGCGGGCGATGTTGGCCCGCAGCTCGAGCTTGCCGCCGGCGATGCGGGCGGTCTGACCGAGCGCCTCCAAAAGATCGCCGGCATCGTCGCTGGTGCCCTCCAGCCGCCGCTGGTCGCCGTCGGGCACAAGGCTCAGCTCGACCTTGCCGCCCTTGGGCAGACGGCCGTGGAGCGTGCCCGACTGCCAGCCCTGAGCGTCGCGCACGAGATGGAGGTCGACCGCGCTCAGACCATGCTGATCGACCAGGACCTGATCGGCGACCAGGGTGAGCTGCAGCGGGGTCGGAGCGTCGCCCTCGTCCCGGGTGGCCGGCAGGTGCCCATCGAGGATCGGGGCGAGGTCGAGGGTCTGGGCCGCGACCGAAATCTGGTAGCCGCCCTCCTGACGATGCAGATCGAGGGTGAACTGGTTGCGCCCGGCCCGGAACCGGCTCAACGCCAGCTGCTCGATCTGCACCGGCTCGACCGACAGTGCGAGGCTGCCGGCCACGTCCAGACCCGCGCTCGAGAGCGCGAAGGCCTGGACCTGCACCGGCCCGTCCTCGGGCATGACGATCGAGGCCGTGAGGTGGCCGGCCTCGTCCTTCGGCTTTTGCCAGCCGAGTGCCGGCACGTCGACCGCGAGCGGCCCCAGATCGAGCGCCAGCTTGGCCTCGCGCGCCTTGGCCGACTCCGTGATGGTGGCATCGATCTGGGACGTGCCGGTGGCCGGGATCGGCAGGTCGAGCCCGAGCCGGTGCAGCGCCTGGACATCGAAGGTGCCCTGGATGTGGTAGCGCCGCTTGAACGCCGCGTTGTCGGCGAAGTTCTCGCGCCAGTCGATCGCCAGCGGGATCTGGTTGATGGCGCCCTGGCCGGAGAGATCCGCGCCGCGATTGTCGACCTTGAGGGTGAAGTTGCCGTCGCTGAGGTCGAGCTGACCGGGCAGGCCCCGAAGGCCCGCGTTGCGCAGTTGCGTCGATGCCGACACCTGCAGCTCCGAGGCGTCGAGGTCCTTGTGCAGCGGCAGCGCCACCGTCAGCTCGGTCCGGGCCTGGCCGGAGGCGGCGCTGGGGGTCACCCCGAGCTTGCTCGCGACGTTGAGCGGGCGATGATCGAGCAGGGCGAGCGCCTGGTCGAGCGGCGAGTTGATCACCGCCTTGACCGACAGCTGGGTCGTGTCCCGGCCCGGGATCCCCATCCCGGTGATCACGACCGAGCCGCTCTCGATCCGGTTGGCGCCGACCTGGCCGCCGGTCAGGGCAAAATCCATGCGCCGGGCGGTGAAGGTCGCGTTGCCGGCGACCGCGGTCAAAGGCGGCATGGTCTCGAAGTAGCGGACGGACAGATTGCGGAACTCGAAGCGGCCCCGCACCGACTCCTCCGGAATCGGGCGCCGGTCGAGGTCGCCCGGCTTGAGCGCGATGGTCACCTCGGCGTCCGGCACCACGCCATTGACGACGTTGGCGAGCACCCAGGTGCGGGCATCGGTGCCGGCCGCGGGCGGCCAGTAGAGATTGAGGTCGGGGGCGGCGACGTTGTGGGCGCTGACCTGCGCTCGCAGCGTGATCCGGCGGTCGGCCCAGACGATCTGCCCCTTGGCCTCGGCGGTGGCACCCTTGACCGCGATCCGAGCCTCGGTGACCTCCGCGGCCCTGAGGTTGGAAGCCAGCCGGCCATTGACGGCGATCGAAGCGATCGGCAGCGGGCCGCTCAGCCAGTCGGGGCGATTGATCACGCCGTCCTTGGCCTTGAGCTCGAAGGTGATCGCCGACAGGCCCTGGTCGCGATCGATGTCGCCGACCAGCCGGCCGGCGAGCGCGAGGTCGACCCCGTCGAGGGACACGCTGGGCTCGAACTTGGCCACCTCCGCGGGGCTCAGCCCCTCGAAGTTGATCGCGAAGCGGACCCGGCCGGTGGCCGCATCGCGCGCGACCGTGGTCTCGACCTTGGCCGGCCCGCCGGCCTGGTCGAGGATGAAGGAGAGGTCGGCCGCGACCCCGTCCCGCAACCGTTGCACGGTCAGCGCGGCGCCGCGGGCGTTCAGGGTGTGATCGGTGATCTGGTCCCTCAGGATCAGCTGGCCGCCGGAGATGTCGGCCCGCTCGAGATAGCTCAGCGGCTGGCTCGGATCGCCCGACAGCAAGGGCGCCAGCACGGCGTTGAGGTCGAGCTGGGCGTGCTGCGGCCGCCGCTTGTCATTGGCCTGGCCGCCGCGCAGACCGATCGCGCCGGTTTCGTTGCGGGTCAGGATCAGGAGCGGTGCCCTGGCCTCGAGCGAGGCGGGTGCCAGCATCGCATGCCAGATCAGGGCGCGCAGGCTGATCCCGAGCTGGATCTCGGGCAGGTCGATCAGGACCTCGCCGTCCGGCCCGATGGCGCGCACGCCGGCACCGACCAGCTCGATCACCCGATGCTGGCCCAGGCGCACGCCGGCGTTGCGGATCTCGATCCTGATCCGCCGGTCGCCCGGCGCCAGCGCCCGCTCGAGGTAGGGCGCCAGCCAGGTCAGCTGGATGGGACCGACCGCCAGGCGGCCGCCGAGGGCGGCAATGGTGATGATCACGGACGCGGCGGCGACGGCCACGGTCCGAAACACCACTTGGGAGATCTTAAGGACCAACGGAGCCGCCTGGCGTGATCGCGAACTTCGACAGTATGACGCGGCTGGGCTAAGAACAGGTTGTGATGGCGCAGTCCCAAAGCAGGCCGGACAAATTGCCGCGTGCCGGCGACCCCGCGGCGGCCGAGCGCGGTTTTGCCCGCTGGGCGCGCCTGGCCGAGCCCTTGCGCGGGGTCGATCCGGCCGCGAGCCCGGTTGCCCCCGAGCGCCTGCTCGAGGCCGTGTTCGGCAACAGCCCCTACCTCGGCGAGGCGCTGCTGGCCGAGCCCGAGGTCCTGCGCGCGCTCCTGACCTGCGGACCGGATGCGGCCTTCGAGCGCCTGATGGCCGAGGTTGGCGCCGCGCCCGGCGACCGGCGTGCGCGGCTGATGGCGAGCCTGCGCCACAGCAAGCGGCGCCTCGCACTCCTGGTGGCGCTCGCCGACCTCGCCGGCCTCTGGCCGCTCGAGCGGGTGACCGCGGCGCTCAGCCGATTCGCCGATCTCGCGGTCGAGCGGGCGCTCGAGCTGACCCTGCGCGAGGCCGCGGTGCGCGGCGAGATCGAGCGCGCGGCGGTCGACCGGCCGGCCGCCGAATTGGGCCTGGTGGTGCTGGGCATGGGCAAGCTCGGCGGCGACGAGCTCAACTATTCGAGCGACATTGATCTGATCGTCCTGTTCGACCCCGAGCGCCTCGGCTACCGCGGCCGCGAAGCGCCGATGGCCTGCGCCGTGCGCCTGACCCGGGCGCTGGTCTATGTGCTCGAGCAGCGCACCCAGGACGGCTACGTCTTTCGCACCGATCTCCGCCTGCGCCCGCATCCGCCGGGTCATCCGCTGGCACTCGCGATCGAGGACGCCGAGCAGTACTACGAGCGGCACGGCCAGAACTGGGAGCGGGCGGCCTTGATCAAGGCGCGGGTGATCGCCGGCGACCGCGCGGCCGGCACCGGCTTCCTCGCCGCCCTCGAGCCGTTCCTGTGGCGCCGCCACCTCGACTACGCCGCGATCCGGGACATCCATTCGATCAAGCGCCAGATCAACGCCTACCGCGGCCACGGCACGATCCGGGTGCCGGGCCACGACATCAAGGTCGGCCGCGGCGGCATCCGCGAGATCGAGTTCTTCGTCCAGACCCAGCAGCTGATCCTCGGCGGCCGCGTGCCGGAGGTGCGCGCGCCCGCGACCTGCGATGCCTTGCGCGCCCTGGTCGCGACCCGCTGGCTGGAGCCGGCGATCGCGGACGAGCTGATCGCGGCCTACCGTTTCCTGCGCCGGGTCGAGCACCGCCTGCAGATGGTGGCCGACAAGCAGACCCACAGCCTGCCCGCCCGCCCCGACCAGATCGAGCGCTTCGCGGCGTTCATGGGCTATCCCGACGGTGCGGCGCTGACCGAGGCGATCCGGGATCAGCTCGAGCGCGTCGAGCGCCACTATGCCGCTTTGTTCGAGAGCAGCATCGATCTCGGCGGCGGCCGGGCGCTGGTGTTCACGGGCACCGACGACGATCCGGAGACCCTCGCGACGCTGGCCGAGATGGGTTTCGCCAAGCCGGCGCCGATCGCCGCCCGGATCCGCGCCTGGCATCATGGTCACGTGCGCGCGACCCGCGATGCCCGCGCGCGCGAGCTGCTGACCGAGCTTATGCCGCGGCTCCTGAGCGCGCTCGCCGATCAGGCCGAGCCCGATGCCGCCTTCGCCCGCTTCGACGAGTTCGTGACCAACCTGCCGGCCGGCGTCCAGCTGTTCTCGCTGTTCCGGGCGAACCCGCGGCTGCTCGCCCTGGTCGCCGATCTGATGGGCACGGCACCCCGCCTGGCCGGCCACCTGAGCCGCCACACCAGCCTGTTCGAGGCGATGCTGGCGCCCGACTTCTTCGAGCCGGTGCCCGACGCGCGGGCGCTCGCCGCCGAGCTCGACCGGCGCCTCGGGCGCACCGGCGATCTTCAGGACGTGCTCGACGCCGCCCGCCGCTGGGCGCAGGCGCGCCAGTTTCAGATCGGCCTCCAGGTGCTGCTCGGCCTGGTCGACGGCGACCGCGCCAGCCTGGTCCTGACCGAGCTCGCCGAGATCGTGATCCAGGCTCTCCTGCCGCGGGTCGACGCCTGGCTCGCCGACCAGCACGGCCGGATCGCGGCCGGCGCGTTCGTGGTTCTCGGGCTCGGCAAGCTCGGCTCGCGCGAGCTCACGATCGGCTCCGATCTGGACCTGATCTTCATCTTCGATGCCGACGACGCGGCGCACTCGGACGGCGCGCGGCCGCTGCCCGCGCCGACCTGGTACGCCCGGCTTGGCCAGCGGCTGATCCGGGCGCTGACCGCGCCGACCGCCGAGGGGCCGCTGTACGAGATCGACACCCGGCTCAGGCCTTCGGGCAACGTCGGCCCGGTCGCCTGCTCGCTCGCCAACTTCGCGAGCTATCAGCTGAAATCCGCCCAGACCTGGGAGCATCAGGCGCTGACCCGGGCGCGGCTGGTGGCCGGCGATCCCGGGCTCGGCGCCAGGGTCGCCGGCATCATCCGCACGGCGCTGATCCAGGAGCGCGACCCGGAGCAGCTGGCGCGCGAGGTCGCCCTGATGCGCGCGCGCATCTTCCGCGAGCACGGCGACCTCGACCCCTGGAACCTCAAGCACGCCAGGGGCGGCCTGGTCGAGGCCGAGTTCCTGGCGCAGTTCCTGCAGCTGCGCTTCGCGCCCGTGCATCCGGTGCTGCTCACGACCAGCACGCTGCAGACCTTCGAACGGGCGGTGACCCTCGGGCTCTTGCCGGCGGACGAGGGGCAGGCACTGGTCGAGGCGGTGCGCCTCTATCGGCGGCTGCAGGCGGTGCTCCGGCTGTCGATCCAGGACCGCTTCGATGCCCGCCTGGCGCCGCCGGGCCTGCGCCGGGCCCTGGTGCGCGCCGCCCGCCCCGACGAGGGCGAGCCGGCGGCCGCGTCGGCTGCGGCGTTCGATGAGCTGCAGGCGAGGCTTGGCGCCGCCCAGGCGATGGTCGCCCGGAGCTTCGCCCGCCACTGCCCCGAGGCTGCCGCCGGCGACGGGCCGGCGCCGCCGGTCTGATCGTCCGCCCGTCAATCACTTCTGCGCGAGGAGGTAGCAAGGTGACCCTCGAAGCCGGACAACCAGCTCCAGAGCTCGACCTGCCGACCGCCGGCGGCGGCAGGTTCCGCCTGGCCGAGCGCGCGGGGCGGCCGCTCGTGCTCTATTTCTATCCCAAGGACGACACCTCGGGCTGCACCCGAGAGGCGCAGGACTTCGCCGCCGCCTATCCCGCGTTCCAGGCCGCGGGCATCGAGGTCGTGGGCGTGTCCAAGGACAGCGTCGCGAGCCACGACCGGTTCAAGGCCAAGCACGAGCTGCCCTTCCCGCTTGCCTCGGACGAGGCGGGTGCTGTGGTCGAGGCCTATGGCGCCTGGGTCGAGAAGAGCATGTATGGGCGCAGCTACATGGGCATCGAACGCTCGACCTTCCTGATCGACGGCCGTGGCCGGGTGCGCGAGGTCTGGCGCAAGGTCAAGGTCCCGGGCCACGTCGAGGCGGTGCTGGCGGCCGCCAGGGACCTGGCCAAGGGCCCGGACTGACCCGATGACCCGCCGCACCCTGCCGCTCACCGAGCGGCTCTACGACTACGTTCTGGCGACCACCTTGCGCGAGCATCCGGCACTCGCGGGCTTGCGCGCCGCGACCGCGGAGCTGCCCGAGGGCGGCATGCAGAGCGCGCCCGAGCAGGGTCAGCTGATGGCCCTGCTGGTCGAGCTGACCGGCGCGCGGCGGGTGCTCGAGATCGGCTGCTTCACCGGCTACAGCACGCTCGCCATGGCGCTGGCCCTGCCGCCGGACGGGCGGGTCCTGACCCTCGACGTCAACCCCGCGTGGGTCGAGCTTGGCCAGCGGGCCTGGCGCGAAGCGGGCGTCCTGGACAAGATCGAGGTCCGGTTCGGGCTGGCGCTGGACAGCCTCGACCAGCTGATCGAGACGGGCGACGCCGCGAGCTTCGATCTGGTGTTCATCGACGCCGACAAGAAGAGCTACGACGCCTATTATGAGCGCAGCCTGACCCTGGTGCGGCCGGGCGGCCTGATCATGATCGACAACGTGCTCTGGGGCGGTGCGGTCGCCGAGCCCGCCAACGCCGACCGCCAGACCCAGGCGTTGCGCGCGCTCAACGCCAAGCTCGGCGCCGATCCGAGGATCAGCTTAGCCCTGGTGCCGATCGGCGACGGCCTGATGCTGGCCCGCAAGCGGTTGGCGGGCTGAGGTCCCTGGCCGGGCGGCCGCGCGTGAGCGGAGCGATTGCCATCGTTGGCTTCGCGTCATCGCGAGGCGGGCCGGACTCGCAATCCGCCTTGCCCAATCCGCCTTGTCCAATCCGCCTTGTCCGGATGCCCCGATCAAGTCCGTCCGGGCAGTTTACCAGTCGTTAACCTTTGGCGTCGATCGTGGTCGGGCTGGTCCATGTGATCGTGGGACTCCGCGCGCTGCGGTGAAAGCGGAGGACGCAGACTCCCACGGTCGCACGGACCCATCGAAGATACTGCTAAGGCCAAATCGTTAACGTTCGGTTACTACCAGGCACCGCTCAGCCCGGACCTGCCATGCTCGGTTCCGGGCCGATGGTCGTTGTTCGGTTCCGGGCCGATGGTCGTTGCTCGGTTCCGGGCCGATGGTCGTTGCTCGGTTCCGGGCCGATGGTCGTAGAGGCTCCGGCGTCCGGGGCCGATGGTCGAAGCGGGGCGGCGGTGCCGAAGGACGAGCGCCTCGGTCGGCGGCGCTGATGGTCGAAGCAGGAACGCAGCTCGGTTGGGCAGAGGAAGCACTCGCCCGGGCTTCGCCCTGCCCCGTCTGCCGTCGGCGGCGCGCCCGGCTAGCAGCTGACGCAGCTGGTCCGGGCCTGATCGATCAGTTCGGTCAGGCGGGTCTGGTCGAGCGCGCCTGGGATCAGCTCGTTGCCGATCACGAACGCCGGCGTGCCATCGATCCCGAGCGTGCGGGCGAGCGCGTAGTTGGCCTGGATCTGCGCCTCGATCTCGGGCGCGTTCATGTCGCTGGCCAGGCGCTGGGTGTCGATGCCGACGCTCCTCGCGACCGCCATGACGCCGTTCAGCGACAGATCTTTCGCGCCCATCAGGGCGAAGTGGAACGGCAGGTAGCGATCCTGCTTTTGCGCCGCGAGTGCTGCCCGCGCGGCGGTCACCGAATCGGCACCCAGAATCGGGAAGTCCTTGAAGACCACCTTGAGCTTGCCGTCCTCCGCCAGCTTCTCGCGCAACGATGGCATGACCTGCCGGCAGTAGTGGCATTGGTAGTCGAAGAACTCGACCACGGTGACGTCGCCGTCCGGGTTGCCGCCGACCGGATCGCCGGCCTGCTGGAACAGCTGGGCGTGATTGGCGGCGACCGCCTCCTTCTGATGCTCGGCCTTGGCCTCGTCCTGCCGGCGTTGCAGCTCCTGGAGCGCCTGGTAGACGACCTCCGGATGGTGCATCAGGTAGTCATGCACGATCTGCTCGACCCGTTCGACCGGCAGATCGGCGCCGGCGCTGGCACCAGCCGCCTGCGCGGGCGGCACCAGGAGCAGGGTCAGCCCGAGGCCTAGCCCGATGCCCAGCCCGATGCCAAGCCCGCCCTGGATCCCCCTTGTCGCTCGTCGATGCATCGTCGGCTTGCTCCCGTTCGCGCTACGCTCCGGCCGGACTGTAGTCGCCTTGGCGCCCGCGCGCCATTCACAAACCTTTGCGGCCTCGCGGCGCCACCGCCGCGCCGGCGCCGCCCCGCCGTCCGGCCGGCATCGGCCAGGGCCGCCAAGCGCTCTCAGCTCTCCTCGATCTCGCGCAGGATGTCCTGCAGCTCCAGCCACACGGGATCGCTCGGCGGGATCTTGCCCTCGGCGCGTTTGGCGTAGAGGCGGGCGTCGTCGCGCTTGCCGATCCGCAACGCATACTCGGCGAAGGCCACGTCGGACTTCGCCTGCAAACCATCCCGGCCGCGGGCGATGCCGAGCAGTCGCCACGCCCTGGCGTTGTCGGGCTCTTGCTGGACCGCGTCTTCCAGCTGCGCGATCGCTTCGCCGTTGGCGCCCGGCGCGCCGGACTCGATCAGCGCCTGCCCCAGGCCCATGTGCAGGAGCGCCGAGTCCGGCGCCAGCCGGACCGCTTCGCGGTAGGGCGCAACGGCATCCTTCACGCGCCCGTTCTCGAACAGCATCTGGCCCTTGAGCTCGTGGAAATAGGGATCGTCGGGATGCTCCGCGATCAGCTCGTTGATGTCCTTGAGCGCCTGGGGCAGATCCGGCAGGCGATACTCGGCGATGGCGCGGGCATAGCGGCCATCCAGGCTGTTGTCGCCCTGGTAGATCACGAGCACGTCGCGCGGATCCTTGAGGAAGGCGCGCAGCTTGGCGACCATGCGCCCGTGCGCCGTGACCCAGCTGGCCGGCACCGGCGGGTTCGGATGGCTGGCGACCCAGTTCTCGACGAAGGTGATCCGGTCCCGGGTGAGCGGGTGGCTCATCAGCCACGGGTTGGCCCCCGACGACACCAGCACGGTCTGGTTCTCGAGGACGTGGAAGAACTGCGCGAGGCCGCTCGCCGACAGGCCGGCCCGGGTCAGATAGGTGCAACCGGCCTGGTCGGCGGACGCCTCCTGGCCGCGCGAGAAGCGCATCAGGCCTTGCTGGGCAAATTGCGCACCGCCGGCGACGACCGCGGCGCCGAGGCCCGGCGCGCCGATCGCGGCGGTCGCCGCACCGAGGACCGCGCCGAGGATCGCCTCCGCGGTGGCCTTGGTCTGGGGGGTGCCGACCCGGGTCAGATGGCCGCCGGCGATGTGGCCGGTTTCGTGGGCCATCACCCCGACCAGCTGGCCCGGGTTCTCGGTGCGCATGATCAGGCCGGTATTGAGGAACAGGTTCATGCCGCCGGCGACGAAGGCGTTCAGCTGGTCGTCGTTGACGATGTAGATGTGGACCGAGCCGGCGCCGAGCCCGGACGCCTCCAAGAGCGGCGTGAGGTACATCTGCAGGGTCGCCTCGATCTCGGCATCGCGGATCAGGCTGATGCTGCGCTGCGCGGCCGCGGGCGGCGCCGGCAGCGTCAGTCCCGCAGCCACGGCCACGACGAGTCCGAATCGTCCAATTGATCCTAACTGCACGGCGCCCTCACCTCTCGCAGGAGAGCATCATCCGGTGCCGGCCTTCCGCCTGTCGGCCATCCCTAGCAGAAGCCGGACGGTTATGACAGAACGGCGACCGGAAGACACCGTTGCCAGGGTAGGTATGTCGAAGATCGCCTCGCCGCCAGGGCTCAAGATCGCAAAGCGGACCCGGATCGCGCCGTTCATCGCGATGGACGTGCTCGCCGCGGCGCGGGCGCGCGCCGCCGCGGGCCAGGACGTCATCCATCTGGAGGTCGGCGAACCCGGCGGCGGCCCGCCCGCGGCGGTGCTCGAAGCGGCCAGGCAGGCGATCGGCCGGATCCCGCTCGGCTACACCGAAGCGCTCGGCCGGCCGGCGCTGCGGCGGGCGATCGCGCGGCACTATCGTACGACCTACCAGCTCGAGGTCGATCCCGCGCAGGTGATCGTCACCGTCGGCGCGTCGGGCGCCTTCGTCCTCAGCTTCCTTGCCGCCTTCGATCCCGGCGACCGGGTGGTCGTGCCGGAGCCTGCCTTCCCGGCCTACAAGAACATCCTGCGGGCGCTCGGCGTCGAGCCGGTCCGGCTCGGCCTCGGGCCGGACACCGGCTTCGCGCTCACCGTCGAGCAGCTGGCGACGGTGGCACCGCCGGTCCACGGCCTGGTGCTGGCGAGCCCGGCCAATCCGACCGGGACCATGCTCGGGCCGGAGCCGCTCGCCGGCCTTGCCGGCTACTGCCGCGCCCGCGGCATCCGGCTGATCGCCGATGAGATCTACCATGGCATCACCTATGCGGCGCCGGCCGCGAGCGTGCTGGCGTTCGACCGCGACGCGGTCGTGATCAACGGCTTCTCGAAGTACTTCTGCATGACCGGCTGGCGGCTCGGCTGGTTGGTGGCCCCGCCCGACCTCGTGCGCCCGATCGAGCTGCTCGCCCAGAACCTGTTCATCTCGGCGCCGGCGCTGTCCCAGGAGGCGGCGCTGTCCGCGTTCGCCTGCGGCGCCGAGCTCGCGGCCCGGATCGAGGGCTATCGGCGCAACCGGGCGGCCCTCCTCGAGCGTCTGCCCGCGGCCGGCCTGACCCGCCTGGCGCCGGCCGACGGCGCCTTCTACCTGTACGCCGACGTCGCGCATCTGACCGACGACGCGGCGGCCTGGTGCACAGCACTGCTCGAGGCGACCGGGGTGGCGCTCACGCCCGGCGCCGACTTCGACGGCGTCGACGGCCACCGGTTCGTCCGCATCGCCTTTGCGGGCACCCACGAGCGGGTGACCGCTGGCGCCGATCGCCTGGCGGCGTGGCTCCGCGCGCGCGGTTAGGCCCAGGCCCTCGGACGCCCGAGCTTTCCTGCTCGAACCGCCCTACTCGTCCCCCCTCGAACCGCCCTACTCGTCCTTGTGGACGAACCGGCTCCACCAGCCGCGGCGCGGGGTTGCCGGCTGCTCGAGGTCGACCACGGCCGCAGGCGGCACCGCGGCCTCGGGCTGGTCTGCGGGCTCCCGCTCACGGTCGACCAGGACCGGTCGCCGCCGCCGTCGGCTGGTACGCGCCGCGGGCGTGGCCACCGGCTCGCCCGCCGGCGCCGGCGCCTCGGTCGCCGCGACCGCCAGGTCGGCCGCCCCCAGGGCCGCGGTGCTGGCCGCTCCATCCGCCGGCGCCGTGGCGACGTCAGCGCCATTCTCGACCGCGCCTGACGCGCCCGCGGCCACCGGTTCGGGCGGCGCCAGCTCAGCCACCGCCCGGCCCTCGCTGCGCCTGGTGCCGGTGCGCCGCCGCGGCCGGCGCGGCTTGCGCTCCGCCTTCGGTGCCGCCGCCGGCGTGGCCGCGGCCGCTGCCACGGCCTCGGTTGCCTCCGCTGCTTCGGCTGCCTCCGCTGCCTCGCTCGCCTCCGCTGCCTCGGTCGTCTCCGTAGCTGGCGCCTCGGCCGCTGCCGGCGCTGCCGCCGCCGGCGCCCTCACCGCCGGCGGCGCCGCCACCGGCTGGGCGCCCTCGGCCTCGCTCTCGCCCTCGCCGGGCCGACGCCGGCGGCGGCGGCGGCGGCGGCGCTTGCGACCCGCGTCGGCCTCGTCCTCGGCGGCTTCGGTGCCGGCGGCGGCGCCGGCGGCGGCCGCGGCCGGGGCGGTCGTCTCGGCGGGCGCCTCCACGCGCGCCTCGCCGCGGGCTTCGCCACGGATCTCGCCACGGGCCTCGCCACGGCCCTCTGAAGCCTCGCCCTCGACCTTGGCCACGGTGCTCTCGAGCCGGTAGGCGCCCGCGACCAGCTGGCCATCGACCGAGATCTCGACCGCCATCGCGTAGCGCTGCTCGAGGGCGACCAGCCGATCGCGCTTCTGGTTCAGGATGTAGAGTGCCACCGGCTGCGGCAGGGTGACCGCGAGCGCCGCGGATTTGCCCTTCATGCCCTCGAGCTCGATCGCGCGCAGCGCCTGCAGCGCCGCCGATTCGACCGAGCGGATCACGCCCGTGCCGGTGCAGGTCGGACAGAGCTGGGCGCTCAGCTCCTGGAAGCTCGGCCGCAGCCGCTGGCGCGACAATTCGAGCAGGCCGAAGGCGCTGATCTTGCCCAGCTGCACGCGCGCCCGATCGGTCTTCAGATGCTCGCGCAGCCGGCGCTCGACCGCCCGCTGGTTGCGAGTCTCGTCCATGTCGATGAAGTCGACCACGACCAGGCCCGCGATGTCGCGCAGGCGCAGCTGGCGGGCGATCTCCTCGGCCGCTTCGAGGTTGGTCTTGAGCGCGGTCTCCTCGATGTTGCGCTCGCGGGTCGAGCGGCCGGAGTTGACGTCGATCGCGGTCAGGGCCTCGGTCGTGTGGATCACGATCGAGGCGCCCGAGCGCAGATGCACCACCGGCTGATGCAGGCTGTCGAGCTGCTCCTCGACCTCGTAGCGGTGGAACAGCGGCAGCTCGTCCTTGTAGGGCTTGACCCGCCTGGCGCGCGACGGCATCAGCATGGTCATGACCTTGCGCGCGGTCTTGTAGCCTTCCTCGCCCTCGACCCAGACCTCGTCGACGTCGCGGCCGTAGAGGTCGCGGATCGCGCGCTTCACCAGCGCGCCCTCCTCGTGGATGGTGCAGGGCGCCACCGAACGCAGGGTGAGCTCGCGGATGTCGTTCCACAGCCGGAGCGAATATTCGTAGTCGCGCTTGATCTCGAGCTTGCTGCGCGCCTGGCCGGCGGTGCGGATGATCAGGCCCATGCCTTCGGGGACCTCGATCTCGCGCGCGATCTCCTTGAGCCTGGCGCGATCGGCGGGGCTCGCGATCTTGCGCGAGATGCCGCCGCCGCGGCCGGTGTTCGGCATCAGGACGCTGTAGCGGCCAGCGAGCGAGAGGTAGGTCGTGAGCGCCGCCCCTTTGTTGCCGCGCTCCTCCTTGACCACCTGGACCAAGAGGATCTGGCGGCGCTTGATCACCTCCTGGATCTTGTAGCCGCGCAACAGGCGCGAGCGCTGGCGCGCCTGCTCGTCGAAGACCTCGGCCGCCTCCTCGTCGGGATCGGTGGCCGCGGCCACCGGCGCGTCGTCGCCGGCGCCGTCGGCGGCCGCCTCCTCGGGGGCGGCGTCCGGCTCCGGGGCGGGCTCGGGGGCAGGCTCGGGCTCGGGCGGGCGCGGCTCCTGCAGCAGGCGGCGGTCGGCCTGCGGGATCTGATAGTAGTCGGGGTGGATCTCGCTGAACGGCAGGAAGCCGTGGCGCTGGCCGCCATAGTCGACGAACGCGGCCTGCAGCGAGGGCTCGACCCGGGTCACCTTGGCGAGATAGATGTTGCCTTTGAGCTGCTTCTTGGTCGAGGATTCGAAGTCGAAGTCCTGGAGCTGGTGGTCACTGACCACCACCACCCTGGTCTCCTCCGGATGGGAGGCGTCGATCAGCATGCGTTTCGTCATTCGGGAGTTTCTCCGTGAATCGGGGGCCGGGCCGCTGGCGCGCGGGCGCCGCGGCGAGCTGGCATCGGTCATCGCTGGATACCCGGATCGACCGGGGACGGCGGCTCATCGTGGCCGCCGCCACTGAGGGATCCAAGGCAAGGCAGGAGCTGTGGTCGTTTCGCACCAGTTTCCCACGCCGACCCGCGTCTTGCGAGCCGCAATGATGACCTGCCGGAGGAACGGGCAATGGGCCGATCGGTGGCAGCGGCGCCACAGGCGCTCACGAAAAATCGCATCGATCGGCGACAAACCGTTGTTTAGTAACTATAGTGCGTCGGCCAGCACCATACAATCCGATTATGAGCCGTCCGTTCGCTTCGATCCTCGCCGGCATCCGCATGTGGACTGAGGACCACGCCCGAACGGTCGGGGGTGGCGCCGTGGCGCGCCGCTGGGCAGGCCGCGGCCGGGTCAGTGCCCTGGTCGGCGCGCTGATCGTGATCCTGGCTGGCCTTGTGCCGCTGTCGCTGCGGGCCGAGCCGACCGCGGTTCAGGACATCCGCGTCGCGCCCTATGGCGACGGCACCCGGATCGTGATCGACCTCAATCGACGGGTCAGCTTCCGCCACCTTCTGCTCGACTCGCCGCCCCGGCTGGCGATCGATCTGCCGGAGGTCGCCTGGCAGGTGCCGCCGACCAGCGCCGGGCAGACGACCGACCTGGTCAAGAGCTACCGGTTCGGCCGCTTTCGACCTGGTGTGTCGCGGATCGTGTTCGACCTCGCGCAGCCGTTCGAGATCCGCCGGGTGTTCGAGCTGCCGCCGGACGACAGTGGTCATGGTCATCGGATCGTGACCGACCTGGGGATCGCGCAGGACCCGGCGACCGCCGCCGCCCGGCCGGACGCGGCGACCACCGCGGGCGGCGCGGACGCCGTCGACGGGCAGCAAGCCCAGCCCCTGGGAGCCCAGCCCCTGGGAGCGATGCGGGCGATCCTGCCGCCACCGCCGAAGCAGTCGCCGGAGCCGCCGCGCACGCGGATCATCGTGATCGACCCGGGGCATGGCGGCATCGATCCCGGGGCGATCGGCTCGGGCGGTACGTACGAGAAGGACGTCGTGCTCGCGATCGGCCTCGAGCTGCGCCGCCAGCTGGTGGCGACCGGTCGGTATCAGGTGGTGATGACGCGCGACAGCGATCGCATCGTCCGTCTGCGCGACCGGCTGGAGATCGCGCACGAGAGCGGCGGCGAGCTGTTCCTGTCGCTGCATGCCGACAGCCTGGTCAACGCTCCCGACGTGCGTGGCGCCTCGGTCTACACCCTGTCCGAGCGGGCCTCGAACGACGAGGCGGCGAGGCTTGCCAGCAAGGAGAACCGTGCCGATATCCTAGCCGGGATCGATCTCTCGAACCAGGAGGAGATCGTCACGGAGATCCTGATCGACCTGGCGCAGCGGGATGCCAACAACAAGTCGATCGAGGTCGCCGACCTGATGGTCAACGAGCTGGGCTCGGTGACCAAGATGGCGAGGTTGCGACGCTCTCAGGCCGGGTTCGTGGTCCTCAAGTCGCCCGACATGCCGTCGGTGCTGGTCGAGCTGGGCTATCTGTCGAATGCCGATGACGAGCAGGCGCTGCGCAGTTCCACCCATCTGGCCGAGCTGGCCAAGGCGCTGGTCAAGGCGATCGACGACTACTTCGCGCCCGCGCACACGTGACCGGCGCCTCCCGCCGGCCGCAGCCGCCAACGGCGCCTGGCATTCGCTAGAGGACCGCTCGTGCGCAAGCTGTTGAAGGTTCTCGGGGCGTGCCTGGCGGGCCTGCTGCTCCTGGCGATCGTCGGCGCGGGCGGCGCGCTGTACCTGCTCCATCGCTACGGCGGCGATCTGCCCGACTATCGCCAGCTGGCCCACTATCAGCCGCCGACCGTCACCCGGATCCATGCCGCCGACGGCCGCCTGATGGCCGAGTATGCGCAGGAGAAGCGGATCTTCGTGCCGGTCGAGGCGATCCCCAAGCGCCTGATCCAGGCGTTCCTGGCCGCCGAGGACAAGAACTTCTACAGCCACCCGGGCATCGACCCGCTCGGCATCATCCGGGCGGCGGCGACCAATCTCTGGCATTTCGGCCAGAACCGCCGGCCGGTCGGCGCCTCGACCATCACCCAGCAGGTCGCCAAGAATTTCCTGTTGAGCGGCGAGGTCTCCTTGTCGCGCAAGATCAAGGAGGCGCTGCTGGCGTTCCGGATCGAGCGGGCATTCACCAAGGACCAGATCCTCGAGCTGTACCTCAACGAGATCTACCTCGGGCTCGGCTCCTACGGCGTGGCGGCGGCGGCGCTCAATTACTTCGACAAGTCGCTGGACGAGCTGACGATCGCCGAGGCGGCGTTCCTGGCCGGCCTGCCCAAGGCGCCCTCCTGGTACAACCCGAGCCGCCAGCCCGAGGCGGCCAAGGCACGCCGCGACTGGGTGATCGGGCGGATGCTCGATCTCGGCTTCATCGACCGCGCCGACGCCGAGCACGCCGTGGCCGAGCCGCTGGTGATGCGCCACCGGGCGCCGACCGAGATCGTGACCGCGGACTATTTCACCGAGGAGGTCCGCCGGACCCTGGTCGAGCAGCACGGCGAGGCGTTCCTGTACGAGGGCGGCCTGTCGATCCGGACCACCCTGTCGCCGCCGCTGCAGGCGATCGCCCAGAAGGCCCTGCGCGACGGGCTGATGGCCTACGACCGCCGGCACGGCTGGCGGGGCCCCGAGAGCCATCTCGAGAGCACCGAGAACTGGCCGGCCCGGCTGGCCGAGGTCGAGCAGCGCGACGGCCTCGACAGCTGGCGGCTGGCGGCGGTGCTGAGCACCGGCCCGGACGGCGCCATCCTCGGCCTCGAGGACGGCAGCCAGGGTGTCCTGCCGCTCGCCGAGATGACCTGGGCGCGCCGCGCGCTCGAGAACGATCAGCTCGGCCCCGGGGTGACCGCCGCCGACCAGGTGGTGCAGCCGGGCGACGTGATCTGGGTCGAGCCGCTCGCGGGCGCCGACGTCACGGTCGCGGGCACCGACGTGACCGTCGCCAACGGCGGTGCCAAGCCGCCGCGCTACACGCTCCGCCAGCCGCCCGCGGTCGAGGGCGCGGTGGTGGCGCTTGATCCGCACACCGGCCGGGTGCTCGCCATGAGCGGCGGCTTCAGCTACGCCGAGAGCGTCTTCAACCGGGCGACCCAGGCGCTCCGCCAGCCGGGCTCGGCGATCAAGCCGTTCGTCTACCTGGCCGGCCTGGAGAACGGCCTGACGCCCTCCAGCATCCTGCTCGACGCGCCGATCGTGATCGATCAGGGCGCCGGGCTCGGCAAGTGGAAGCCGGCCAACTATTCCGGCCACTTCTATGGGCCGAGCACGCTCCGCCTCGGGCTCGAGAAGTCGCGCAACCTGATGACCGTGCGGCTCGCCCAGGCGACCGGCATGGACAAGGTGGTCGACATGGTCCACCGCTTCGGCATCGATCGCGGCATGGGCAACAATCTGTCGGCCGCGCTCGGCGCCGGCGAGGTCGACCTGTTGAGCCTGACCAGCGCCTATGCGAGCCTGGTGAACGGCGGCAAGCGGATCAAGCCGGCCCTGATCGAGCGCATCCAGGATCGCCACGGCAAGACCGTCGAGCGCCGCGACAACCGCCCCTGCCCCGGCTGCGACGGCGTCGCCTGGCAGGATCAGCCGACTCCGATCCTGGTCGATCAGCGCGAGCAGATCATCCCGGCGGCGCGCGCCTACCAGATGGTCAACCTGCTCCAGGGCGTGGTCGAGCACGGCACCGGCGTGCGCGCGCGCGTCCTGGGCAAGCCGGTCGCCGGCAAGACCGGCACCTCGAACGATTCCCGCGACGCCTGGTTCATCGGTTTCACCCCCGATCTGGTGGTCGGCGTCTTCGTCGGCTACGACCAGCCCAAGAGCCTGGGCGGCGAGGAGCAGGGTGCGACCGCGGCCCTGCCGATCTTCATCGAGGTCATGCAGAAGGCGCTGGCCGACAAGCCTCCGACTCCGTTTCGCGTGCCGCCCGGCATCCGTTTGGTGCGGGTCGACGCCGACACCGGCCTCTTGCCGGGGCCGGACACCCGCAGCGTGGTGCTCGAGGCGTTCATGCCGGGCACCGAGCCGACCGAGGTCAGCCCGCCGCGGGACGCGACCCTGACCTTCGATGGCGTCGACGGCACCGGCGGCAGCGGCGCGCAGAGCCCGCCGCCGCCTCGGACGCCCAAGCCAGGCGGCCTCTACTGAGCTGACCCTCTGCGCCGTTCGGGCATTTCGCGCCCGCGGGGATTTGTGCTACACGCGCCCGCGGCGCCGTGGTTGCTGACCGCGCCGGTTCGGTCCTTGTCACCTGCAGACCGCTTGGAGAGGCCGCATGCGTGCCGAGATCGCTCATCTGGCCGGAGAGATCGAGCAGGGCCTGGCCCTGCTGAGGAGGCATCTTTGACTGGGATCGGGCGCACAGGCGGCTCGAGGAGCTGAACACCGAGGTCGAGAAGCCCGAGCTCTGGAACGAGGCCGCGCGTGCCCAGGCGCTGATGCGCGAGCGCACGCGCCTGGCCGACGCGCTCGAGCGTCACCGCGCGCTCGAGCGCGAGCGCGAGGACGGCCTGGCGCTCGCCGAGCTCGCCGAGGAGGAAGGCGACGCCGAGAGTGCCGCCGAGGCCGAGGCGGCGCTGAGCGCGCTGCGCGATCGTCTTGCCCGCCTGCAGATCGAGGCGCTCCTGGATGGCGAGGCGGACGGCAACGATGCGTTCCTCGAGATCCACGCCGGCGCTGGCGGCACCGAGTCCCAGGACTGGGCGGAGATGCTGCAGCGCATGTACACGCGCTGGGCCGAGGCGCATGGCTACAAGCTGGAGTGGATCGAGGAGAGCCCGGGCGAGGAGGCCGGGATCAAGTCGGTGACGCTTCGGGTGGTCGGGCCCAACGCCTATGGCTGGCTCAAGTCCGAGAGCGGCGTCCACCGCCTGGTCCGGATTTCCCCGTTCGACAGCCAGGCGCGCCGGCACACGAGTTTTGCCAGCGTCTGGGTCTACCCGGTGGTCGACGAGACGATCGAGGTCGACATCCAGGAGAAGGACCTCCGGATCGACACCTACCGCGCGTCCGGCGCCGGCGGCCAGCACGTCAACAAGACCGACAGCGCGATCCGGCTCACGCATCTGCCGACCGGGATCGTGGTCGCCTGCCAGACCGACCGCTCGCAGCACCGCAACCGCGCCATGGCCTACGACATGCTGCGCGCCCGCCTCTACGAGCTCGAGCTGCAAAAGCGCGCGGAGGCCGCCGAAGCCGCGGCCGCGGGCAAGAGCGACATCGGCTGGGGCCACCAGATCCGCTCCTACGTCCTGCAGCCCTACCAGATGGTCAAGGACCTGCGCACCGGGGTCGAAAAAGGCAACGCGGCCGGCGTCCTCGACGGCGACCTCGACGATTTTCTCGAAGCCGCCCTCGCCCAAAACGTCGCCGGCGCGGAGCCCGCCGCCGCGAACTGATGCCTTTCGTACTGCTAGGGTGCCCCCTCCGGGGGTGCACATCGCGAAGAGGGTCGGGAGAGATGGATACCGGTGACGCGAACGCTGAAGCCCGCAGGGTGTGGGAGTCCACTGCGCCCGGCTGGGCCAAATGGGAAGACGTGTTCGCGCAAGGATTGGCCGAAGCGACCGATATGATGCTGGACATGGCCGGCATCGACGCCGGCATGCACGTCCTCGATCTCGCCTGTGGAGCCGGTAGCCAAAGCCTGAGGACAGCGGACCGTGTGGGGCCGCAGGGGCGTGTGGTGGCCTGCGATCTGTCGGCAACCATGCTGGGATACGTTCGCGAGGCGGCGGCTCGCAGAGGCCTCAGCCATATCGAGACCCTCGAATGCGCGGCGGAGGATCTGCCCGCGAGCACTGGCCCTTTCGATGCGGCCATCAGCCGTCTTGGCCTGATGCTGTTTCCGGCTCCCGGGCAGGCGTTGATCGCGGTGCAGCGCGTCCTGAAACCAAAAGCCCGCATCGCCGCGCTCGTATTCACGACGCCATCCGCCAATCCCTTCATGTCGAAGCCCATGCAGATCCTGCTTCGCCGCGCCGGCAAAGCTCCGCCTGGTGCTGGTAAGCCGGGGATTTTCGCACTGGGGGGCCCAGGTGTTCTTCAAGGCTTACTCGCGGACAGCGGCCTGGCGGAGGTCGAAACCAGAGTGGTTCCGGCACCGCTACGATTGGCATCGGCCGCCCAGGCCCTCGAAATGATGCAGCAAGCCTTCGGCGCCTATCGGGCTGTCGTCGCTGACCTCGATGCGGAAGCCCGCGCGGCTGCGTGGTCGGAAGTCGGCGAATACTTGATGCAACTTGAGGACCGCGAGGGCTTTCGCACCGAGCTCGAACTCATGATCGGAGCGGGTGTCAGGGAAGTTTGAGCGAGGTGACAGCCGCTACCGACAGAGGTTCGGATGCGGCCCTGAACCCCCGGGCGGTCAGCGGCCGCGAACCGGCCGACGCCAATCCGCCGACGCGGGTGGGGGCGCCTCGCTGAGGATTCTGGCGCTGGGGGAGGCGCTCCGCCCGTTGGACCGGGCGGAGCCTGCACACCCCTTGAGTTCCGTCAGGCCGGAATCCGCCGGTCGTAGTCTTTCCGGAGGCGGCTCCAACCGTCCCAGAACGGCTCCGGCTTCTTGCCGGTCGCGCGGGCGACCAGGATGTCGAGGTGCATGTGCCAGCCGGCTCCGACCATCAGCGTGGTTGCGCGCTCGGGCAGGCGGCGATGGATCAAGGTGAGCAGCACCTGGTTGCCCTTTGGACTGAGCTCGAAGGAGACATCGCCGCTGCCTGCCCAGGCTATGGCGAGCTTGCGGGGCGGATCGAGCTCGGTGATCCGGCTCTGCATCCGGTGCTCGTCGGGGAAGCCGGGCGGCCGCTGGCCGGGCGGGTCGGAGAGCTCGTCGTTGCGCCAGACCAACTCGACGGGCGCGCCGACCTTCATCTCCATCTCGCCCGCCGCCAGCCACTGGCGGCGCAGTTCGCTGTCCGTGAGATAGGCCCAGACGCGCTCGATGGGGCCGGGCAGAAGGCGCTGGATCTTCAACGTGGCAGGCTCGGTCAGGACGCCATAGGGGTCCAGGGTCGTGAGTTCGGTCATTGGTCGTCTCTTTTTTTGGGGGTTGGGGATTTTGGCGCGTCCTCCTCGCGGAGGAGCTGTTCCAGCACATCCAGACGGTCGGTCCAGAAGCGCTCGTAGAAGCTCAGCCACTGGTGGGCGCTGGCGAGCGGTCCGGGAGCGAGGTGGCACAGGTGGGTGCGCCAGCGTACCTCGCGACGGATCAGCCCCGCGTTCTCCAGCGCCTTGATGTGCTTCGAGGCGGCGGCGAGCGAGATATCGAAGGGTTCCGCAAGCTGGCCTACGGTGCGCTCGCCGCGAGCGAGTTCGAGCAGCATCCGCCGGCGCGTGGCGTCGCCCAGAGCGCGAAAGACGGCATCCAGCTGGGGCGTTTCTGATTCAACCATGTGGTTGAATGTAGCGACGCTGTTGTTGTGAGTCAACCGCTTCGTTAAATGACCGGCCGGCGGTCGTGCAGTTGCCGCACGGCGGAGGGTGGACTAGGGTGGCGCCCGGGGAAGAGGGCATGTGGGAACGATGGAAAAGAAGAGCTTCATCGAGCTGATCGGCAACACGCCGCTCGTGCATCTGCGGCGGGCGTCGGCGGAGACCGGGTGTACCATCCTTGGCAAGGCCGAGTTTTTGAACCCTGGGCAGTCGGTCAAGGATCGGGCCGCGTTGTTCATCATTGAGGACGCGGAAATACGCGGAAAGCTGCGGCCGGGGGGGACGATCGTCGAGGGGACTGCTGGCAATACCGGGATTGGCCTCGCCCTGGTCGGCAATGCCAAGGGGTATCGGACCGTGATCGTCATTCCCGAGACCCAGAGCCAGGAGAAGAAGGACATGATCCGGCTCTGCGGGGCGGAGCTGATCGAGGTGCCGGCCGTGCCGTATCGGGATCCCAACAACTATGTGAGGTATTCGGGGCGGCTCGCCGAGGCGTTCGACAAGGCGCTGCCGAATGGCGCGATCTGGGCGAACCAGTTCGACAATGTGGCGAACCGGGACGGGCATATCAGGACGACGGGACCGGAGATCTGGGCGCAGACCGGGGGCAAGGTCGATGCGTTCGTGTCCGCGGTCGGGACCGGGGGAACGCTCGCAGGCGTCGGGATCGCGCTCAAGGAGAGGAACAAGGACGTCAAGATCGTGCTCGCCGATCCGGATGGGGCGGCGCTCTACAACTACTATACCCATGGCGAGCTCAAGGCCGAGGGCAACTCGATCACCGAGGGCATCGGCCAGGGGCGGATCACCGCCAACCTCGAGGGCGCGCCGGTCGACATGGCGTTCAACATCAAGGACAAGGACGCGCTGCCGCTGATTTTCGACCTCGTGGTCGAGGAGGGCCTCGTGCTCGGCGGCTCGAGCGGGATCAACCTCGCGGGCGCGATCCGGGCGGCGAAGGAATTGGGCCCGGGCCACACGATCGTGACCGTGCTCTGCGACTACGGCAACCGCTACCAGAGCAAGATGTTCAATCCGGACTTTTTGCGCGAGAAGGACCTGCCGGTGCCGGCCTGGCTGGAGCACCGGCGGACCGACGTCCCGGACGTGCGGCTCTAGAGCCGAGGACGCCCATGGCCGCACCGGACTCCCTGGTCAGCACCGAGTGGCTGGCCGCGCACCTCGCGACACCCGACGTCAAGGTGGTCGATGCCACGTGGTTCCTGCCGACCATGCAGCGGGACGCCAAGGCCGAGTACGCCGAGACGCACATCCCGGGTGCGGTCTATTTCGACATCGACGACATCGCCGATGCCGCGAGCCCCTTGCCCCACATGCTGCCGGACCCGGTCAAGTTCTCGAGCCGGGTGCGCAAGCTCGGCCTGGGCGATGGCACCAAGATCATCGTCTACGACAACAACCGCTACTCGGCGAGTGCGCGGGCCTGGTGGATGTTCCGGGTGTTCGGGCATGAGGACGTGGCCGTGCTCGATGGCGGGCTCGCGAAATGGCGGGCCGAGGGGCGGCCGGTCGACGATCGGCCGGTTTTGCCGCGCGAGGCGCACTTCACGGCGCGTCAGAACAGCCTCCTGGTGCGCGATCTCGAGCAGATCCGCGCCAATCTGGTCGGCCGCCGCGAGCAGGTGCTCGATGTCCGCTCGGCCGGGCGGTTCGCCGGCACCGAGCCTGAGCCGCGCGCGGGCCTGCGTTCCGGGCACATCCCCGGCAGCCTGAACCTCCCCTATCTCGAGCTGATCGCCGCCGACGGGACGCTCCTGCCCGCCTCCGACCTTCGGCGCCGTTTTGCCGCCTCAGGCGTCAACATCGGGAAGCCGATCGTGACGTCCTGTGGCTCTGGCGTCACCGCCGGCACCGCGGCGCTGGCCCTGCACCAGATCGGCGCGCACGAGGTCGCGGTCTACGACGGTTCCTGGACCGAGTGGGGCGGCCGCGGCGACACCCCGATCGAGAGCTGACGGGGCGCATGCCCGAGATCGCCCATCCGGTGGGCTGGCGGGAGGCCGATTCGGCGGTCTTCATCGACTACGGCCAAGCCTTCACGCCCGAGCGCGAGCGCCAGCAGGAGATCGTCTGCGAGCTGATCGCAGGCGTCGCCCCCGCGCTGGTGGTCGAGCTCTGCTGCGGCAGCGGCGATCTCGCGAAGCTGCTGCTCCAGCGCCTGCCCGAGCTTCGGGTGCGGGCGCTCGATGGCTCGCCGCGGATGCTGGCGACCACGCGCGAAACCTGTGCCGCCTATGCCGACCGGCTGGATCTGCAGGCGTTCGATCTGGCCGCGACCGATTGGCGCGCGCTCCAGCCGGCGCCTGAGGCAATCTGCTCCTCGCTCGCGGTCCATCATCTGGACGGCCCCCAGAAGCGGCAGCTGTTCCAGGATCTCTTCCTGGCGCTGTGTCCGGGCGGCCTGTTCGTGCTCGCCGATCTGGTCCGGCCCGCGAGCCCGGCCGGCTGGCGGATCGCCGCCGACGATTGGGATCGCGCGGTCGCCGCGCGCTCGCAGGCGCTCTACGGCGACGAGCGGGCGCGGCGCGAGTTCGAACAACGGCGCTGGAACTACTTCCGCTGGCCGGATGACAACGGCATCGATCACCCCTCGAGGGTTGCCGAGCACGTCCTCTGGCTGGCCGCGGCCGGCTTCGAGGCGATCGACCTGCACTGGCTGCTGGCCGGCCACGCGATCCTGTCGGCGCGCAAGCCTGACGCCAATAAACCGTGACTCCGCAAACGCTTACCACTCAACTCTAACGCGTGAGATCCGACCAATCGCGCGCCCATCTGCGATGACCACCGAGGAGGTGTCCCGCCAGACCCCCTCTGCCGACGATGCGCGCGGTGAGCGGCAGGTCGACACCCTGGTCACCTATCTCGAGATGACCGTGCCGCCGGCGCCGCCGCCGATGGCGCCGCCGCGGCCCGGCCTCGAGGTCCGCCTCGCCAGGCGGCCGACCACCTCGTTCTACCGTTACCTCTATTGGACGATCGGCGAGGACTGGACCTGGGTCGTGCGCCGGCTGCTGACCGACGACGAGCTGCGGGCGATCCTGGAGGATCCGGCGGTCGAGGTGAACGTGCTCTGGGTGGACGGCGTCCCGGCCGGCTACGCCGAGCTCGACCGCCGCCAGCCGCCCGACATCGAGCTCGCCTATTTCGGCCTGCTGCCGGAGTTCATCGGCCAGGGGCTCGGCCGCTGGCTGCTCGACTGGACGATCCGCCACGCCTGGCGCGCGCGGCCCCGGCGTCTTTGGGTGCACACCTGCGATCTCGATCACCCGCGCGCGGTCGGCGTTTACCAAAACTCCGGCTTTCGCGTCTATGACCAGCGGCTCGAGCAGCTCGTGCTGCCCGATGGGATGAGGTGGCCCGAGCGGCCGGGGGCTGGACTCGAAAGCCAATGCGAATCCTCATGAGCGTCTTCACCTGTGGCCCGAATCGTGGCTCGGAGGAAGGTGTCGGCTGGAACCGGACGGTCGGTCGGATCCAAGCGCGTCACCTCTGAGCGGCGGCGCGCCGGCTCCGAGGGCTATGCGGGTCTTGCTCAGCGCCTTCGCCTGTGCGCCGCGCAGCGGCTCCGAGCCAGGGGTCGGCTGGCATTGGGCGCTCGAGGTCGCCCGCCTGGGCCACGAGGTCGTGGTCCTGACCCGGGCGCGCCACCGCCTGCAGATCGAGGCCGAGCGGGACGCGGGGCGCCTGCCCGCATCTCTGCGCTTCGATTTTCTCATGCCGGACTGGCTCGGCCGCCTGGCCGCGCGCGGCCTGCCTCTGCAGCTCGTGCATCTGGCCTGGCAGCTGGTCGCCTGGCGCCACGCGCGCCGCCGCCTGCGCGGGGAGCGCTTCGATCTGGTCCACCACATCACCTACTGCGTGATCCGCCAGCCGAGCTTCATGGGGCGCCTGCCGGTACCGTTCGTGCTCGGTCCGGTCGGCGGCGGCGAGCGGGCGCCTTGGGCGCTGCGCAGCGGCATGGGCACGCGCGGCTGGCTGGTCGAGCTGGCCCGCGACGGCCTCAACCGGCTCGCGCGGGTCGACCCGATCACGCGCCAGGCGCTGGCGGCTGCCCGCCTGATCTACGTCTCCAGCCCCGACACCGGGCGTCTGGTGCCAAAGCGCCACCAGGGCAAGGTCCGGATCGGACTCCAGGTCGGCATCGATCTGCCCGAGGCGCGCCGGGAGGAGGGCGGCGAGGGTCCCGCCGGCGGGCCGCTCCGGCTGCTGTTCGTCGGCCGCTGCCTGGCGTGGAAGGGCATGCATATCGGCCTCGCGGCGCTGGCCGAGCTGCTGGCGCGGGGGCGGCGGGCGCGGCTCACGATCGCCGGCACCGGGACCGCCACCGTCCACTGGCGCGCCCAGGCGCACCGGCTCGGGATCGACGATGCGCTCGACTGGCTGGCGTGGGTCGAGCACGACCGGATGGCTGCGGTCTATCTGGCCCACGACGTGCTCTTGTTCCCGAGCCTGCACGATTCCGGCGGGCAGGCGGTTCTGGAAGCGCTCGCGCACGGCCGGCCGGTGGCCTGCTTCGACCTCGGCGGGCCCGGCAGCATCGTCGATGCGAGCTGCGGGCGGGTCGTGGTCACGCGCGGCCGCAGCCGCCGCGAGGTCGTCCGGAATTTCGCCGATGCCCTCCAGGAGCTCGCGGATTCGCCGGCTCTGCGCATGCGGCTCGGGGAGGGTGCGCGCGTGCGCGCGGCCCGCTATGCCTGGCCGTGCCAGGTCGCGGCGGTCTACGCGGAGATCGAGCAGGCGCTGCGACTGGAGGGCGCGGCCGGCAGCCCGGCGCCAGGGTCACCGCCCGGGCCGCCGCCGTGAGCGCGGGCCCCCTCTCCGAGCCCGGGCCGCGAGGTCCAGGCCCGGGCATAAGATCCTTGAAACCTGTCATCGGCTAATGCACATCAGGGGCTCGGCGTGCAAGCTACGGGGCCAGATGTTGGACGATCGATGGAGCGGTTGACCTCGACCCGGACCGGAGGCACCGAGGTGGTGATCCACCACGGCCGGCTGCACTGGCCTGGTCGGCCGGATCACGTCGCGTCCGCAAGCCCGCCCGAGCTGCGCGCCGGCAGCCAGATGGAGACGGTCCGCAACGTCGTCGTCCTGGTCACGGTCTGGCTCTACCTGCTCCTCAACTGGGGCTTCATGCAGCTCCGGATCCCACCGGTCGCCGGCGGCGGTCTGCCGGTCGGCGAGATCGTGCTGCTGATGTACCTGATCACGATCAACTACACCGGCGCGCTCGGCCGGCTGTCGATGACGGTCACGATCCTGCCGTTCGCGGTCTGGTGGATCTTCGGCGTCGGCCGGGCCATGTTCGACTTCAGCCAGCACGGCGTGTGGGCGTTGCGCGATGCGGCGCACGTGCTGGAATCCTTGTTCTTGCTGGTCGGCTTCGTGTTCGCCGGCCAGCCGAAGAGCTTCGATCGGTTCTTCGACTGGCTGCCCAAGATGCTCGTAGTCTGCGTTCTTTACGGCATGTTGTACCCGCTGCGCGATCAGCTCTGGAGCCTGTCACCGACCATCATGTCGGGCTCGGGCTACCCGGCGCCGATCTTCTTCAGCATGGCCAATACCTCGCAGCTGTTGTTCATGGCCGCGGTCTATCTGATCCTGTTCCACGGCAACCGGCTGCTGGCGAACGTCGTGGCGGTGATGATCATCGGCTATACGGTGGCGCTCTTCCAGGCCCGGACCCTCTATCTGATCCTGTTCGCGATCTTCGGCTTTATGGCCTTCTACCGGCGCTCGACGGTCGGCAACCTGGGCATCCTGGTCATCCTGTCCGGGTTCCTTTTGGCGCTGATCACGCTGGTCGGGCTGCACTTCCAGGGCCGGCTCGGCGCGACCTTCTCCGCCGAGTTCCTGGTCGCCCATTTCCTCGCCATCTTCGGCATCTGCGATCCCTCCTTCCAGGGCGTCTGCTCGGCGGCCGAGGGGGTCGATCAGCGCCTCCAGTGGTGGACCAAGATCTACGACAGCATGATCGGCGATCCCTTCAGCCTCCTGCTCGGCCTGGGCTACGGCCTGCCGTTGACCGACTTCCACGGCTCGACCGGCGCCCAGGTCCGCGAGCCGCACAACTCCTACATCACGGTGGTCGCCCGCACCGGCATCATCGGCGCCGTCTGCTGGGGGACGATGATGCTCAACCTGCTCCAACGCTGGCACCGGACCTTCATGCACTGCCGCCAGCTCGGCTGGCGCGACGGCGAGAACCGGCTCATGGTGCTGATGGTGTTCTTCATCTGCACCTGGGTGCTGGCGCTGGGCGAGGATGGTTTCGAGAAGCCCTACAACATCATTCCCTTCTACTTCTTCTGGGGCGTGATTCTGCGTCTGGGCCTGCTCCTGGACCGTGGCTTGATCGGTCCCGGCAGCGATCGGGTCCATTCCGATCCTTACCAACCATAGTCAAGATCCGACCTCGCCTGGTCGCTGGCCGGTACCTGTCGCACCAGGCGCGCCAACCGGCGGCGGCCTCGGGCCGGGCCGATGGCGCGGCCGGGTGCGAGCGGTCGGGTTCAACCGGAGGCATCTACATGTCGTGGTTGGCTGCCCAAAGGTTCTACTAAATATTGACGACGACTAGGATTTCTGGCTCCCTAGACGCTTTGGAGAAGCGCGTCACCGCGATCAGGAGAACCATGCTGCGTCCCGCCGAACTCGATCCGATATCCGTGGCGCCCGACCGGGCGGCGCTGCCGCCGGGGGGCAAGCTACGGGTCCTGCTCAGCGCCTTCGAATGCGCGCCCGGCGTCGGCTCGGAGACCGAGGTCGGCTGGCGCTGGGCGCTCGAGATCGCGCGGCTCGGCCACGAGGTCGTGGTCCTGACCTGGACCCGCGACCGCACGATCCTGGAGGCCGCACGCGCGGCGGGCACGGTGCCCGCGAGCGTACGCTTCGAGTATGTCATGCCGGGCTGGCTCGAGACGCTGCTTGAGGGGGGCCTGCCGCTCCAGCTGGTGCATCTGTCCTGGCAGCTGGTCGCGTATCGCCACGCCCGCGACCTCCTCCGGACCGAGCGCTTCGACCTCGTCCATCACATCACCTACTGCGTGATCCGCCAGCCGAGCTTCATGGGCCGGCTGCCGCTGCCGTTCGTCCTTGGACCGGTCGGCGGCGGCGAGACCGCCCCGCTTGCGCTCCGGCGCGGCATGGGCGCGCGCGGCTGGCTGCTCGACCTGGTGCGCGATGGCCTCAACCTGGTGGCCCGGTTCGACCCGATCACGCGCAGCGCGCTCGCCGCCGCCCGCCTGATCTACGTGTCCAGCCCGGACACCGCGCGTCTGGTTCCGGACCGCCTCAAGCGCAAGGTCCGGGTCCAGCTTCAGATCGGCATCGCCGAGCAGGAGATCCTGGCGGCAGCGCCTGCCGAGTCGCACGTCAACGGTGAGCTGCGCCTGCTGTACGTCGGCCGCTGCCTCGCCTGGAAGGGGATGCACCTCGGCTTCGAGGCCTTGGCCGAGCTGCGCGCGCGCGGCCGGCCCGCGCGCCTGAGCATCGCTGGCACCGGGGCCGCCGAGCACCGCTGGCGGGCGATGGCGCGCCGCCTCGGCCTGGACGATGCGGTCGACTGGCTGGCCTGGGTCCCGTACGAGCGCATGCCGGAGGTCTACCGCGGCCACGACCTGCTGCTGTTCCCGAGCCTGCACGACTCCGGCGGCCATGTGGTGCTGGAGGCCCTGGCGCACGGTCTGCCCGTCGTGTGCTTCGACCTGGGTGGTCCGGGCAGCATGGTCGACGCCAGCTGCGGCCGGGTCGTGACGACCGTGCGGCGATCGCGCGCAGAGGCTATCCGGGGGCTGACCGACGCCCTCCAGGAGTTGGCCGACGACCCCCAACTCCGGCGGCAGCTGGGTCTGGGCGCTCGCAACCGCGTTCGCAACTACGACTGGCGCCGGCAGGTCGCTGCCGTCTATGCCGAGATCGAGGCCACTTTGGTCGATCAGGTCGCGGGCCGCGCCGCCGCTGACAGCCAGGTTGCTCCTCGCGATCACCGGACTGTCACATATCACTTGAACTTCGCAGGGCGCTCCGCCAGAATGTATTGGGCTAACGATAGCGGTCGCGGGTCAATCTGGGCTTGAGTGTCCGTATAAGAAAACGGGTGTAAGCGAAGGCAACGTCTGACCAATCGTCGATAGCAGCCATCGGTGCGGCATTTGCGTGCCAGTGCTGGCCCCTTGTCTCGTCCGGAGGTTGGCCCGGAAGGCCGCGAAGTGCCCAAACAGCGAGCCGCAGGAGCGGTCGGAGGACTAACCGTGAGCACATTCAACGGGTTTGCGGTGCCCAAGGTGTCCGTGGGGTTGCCGGTGTACAATGGTGCCGACTACGTCGCCGAGGCGATCGAGTCGATCCTGAACCAGACCCTGCAAGACTTTGAGCTGCTGATCCAGGACAATGCATCGACCGATCTCACCGAAGACATCTGCCGCGCCTATGCGGCGCGGGATCCGAGGGTCAGCTACGTTCGCAATGCGCGCAACGTGGGGGCGGCCGCCAACTACAACCTGGTGTTCGACCGGTCGCGGGGCCGCTACTTCAAGTGGGCGGCCCACGACGACGTCTGCACGCCCGATTTCCTCGAGCGCTGCGTCGAGGTGATGGACCACGACGGTGCGGTCGTGCTCTGCTGCGGCCAGACCCGCCTGATCAATGACGACGGCTCGCCAGTCGCCTACGACGGGGAGCAGAAGTGCTATGTCACCAGGCATGGCGAGCGGGTCGGACAGATCGACCCCGAGCACCGCGCCGAGGGCACGCGTCCGGCCCAGCGCTTCTGGGACGTGCTGGTGCGGACCATGCGCACGTTCGAGATCTTCGGGGTGATCCGGTCGGACATCCTGCGCCGCACCCGTCTGCACGGGGGCTATTACGGTTCGGACAAGGTGCTGCTGGCCGAGCTGAGCCTGCTCGGCCGCTTCCATCTGCTACCGCAGGTGCTGCTGTACCGGCGCTGTCACCAGAACCAGTCGAGCAACCTGGCGCTGACCCAGAAGAGCAGCTGGATCGGTGGCGGCAAGCGCGAGGGCTGGCTGACGCTGCGGCTGCGCAAGGTGATCCCGGGCTACATCGAGGTGGTTCGCGGCGCGCCGATTGCGCTCCTGGACAAGATCGTGTGCTACAGCGCGATCGCCTACCGCCTGATCGCCCCGCAGACCTGGATCAAGCAGTTCCTGCCCGGGCGCTACACGGAGACCTGAGCCGGATCGCCGATCTCGAGGACCATGCCGTCGTAGGCGGGCTCGACGCCCGCCGGCAGGCGGCGCTGCAGATCCCAGTAGTCGAGCTCGTGGTTCATGTGCGTCAGCACCGCCCGGCGCGGGCGCAGCTCCTTGATCCAGGCGAGCGTCTGTTCGAGGTGGGCGTGGCTCGGATGCGGGCGTTCGCGCAGGCAGTCGACCAGCCAGACGTCGACCCCTGCGAGGGTTGCCAGCGCGGCCTCGGGCAGGCCGCTGACGTCGGGTGAGTAGGCGAAGCCGCCGACCCGGAAGCCCCAGCTCGGCAGCCGGCCGTGGCGTTGCTCGAACGGGTGGACCCTGAGCTCGCCGACCGTGAACGGGCCCTCGATCGGGACCGCCGTCAACGCCGGGCGCCACCAGCCCAGGTCCGGCTCCGGTGCCAGGAAGGCATAGCCGAAGCGCTCCTGGATGCGGGCGAGCACGGCCGCCTCGCCGTAGGCGTCGATCGGCCGGTCCATCAGGAAATTCAGCGCGCGCACGTCGTCGACGCCGTTGACGTGGTCGGCATGGGCGTGGGTGTAGAGGATCGCGTCGACCCGCTCGATGCCGGCGTCGAGGCACTGGCAGCGCAGATCGGGCGGTGTGTCGACCAGCACCCGGGTGGCACCCTGGTCGATCAGGATCGCGCAGCGGCGGCGGCGGTTGCGCGCCTCGCCGGAGGTGCAGACCGGGCAGCGACAGCCGATCACCGGCACGCCGCTCGACGTGCCGCAGCCGAGGATCGTCACCCGCATGCGAGGTCGGCGGGTGGTTGGGCCTTGGTGAACAGCCGGAAGAAGTTCGCCGTGGTGGCGCGCTCGACCTCGTCGGCCGGGATGCCTTTGAGCTCGGCCAGCCGGGCGGCGATCGCGGCGACATGGGCGGGCTCGTTGCGCTGGCCGCGGAACGGCTCGGGCGCCAGATAGGGCGCGTCGGTCTCGAGCAGGAGGCGCTCCAGCGGCAGCTCGCGCACGGTCGCGCGCAGCTCCTCAGAGCGCCGGAAGGTCAGGATGCCGCCGATGCCGAGGTAGAGGCCGAGCTCGATCGCCTGCCAGCCGAGCTCCGGGCTCGAGCTGTAGCAGTGGATCACGCCGGTGAAGGGCCCGGCGGCCATGGCATCGCGCAGGATCGCGATGGTGTCCTCATCGGCGTCGCGGGTGTGTACGATCAGGGGCAGGCCGCTGGTCCGGGCGGCCTCGATGTGGACCCGAAAGACGCGCGCTTGCACGTCCTTGGGCGCGTGGTCGTAGTAGTAGTCGAGGCCGCTCTCACCGATCCCGATCACCTTCGGGTGAGGGGCCTGGGCCAGCAGCGGTGCCGCATCCTCGAGGGTCTCCTTGGCCGCCCGGTGCGGATGCACGCCGACCGAGCACCAGACCCCGGAGTTGGCGTCCGCGATCGCCAGCACCCGCTCGAAGGTGTCGAGGCGGGTGCCGATGGTCTGCATGACCCGCACGCCGGCCGCACGGGCGCGCGCGAGGATCGCCGCGCTTTCCTGCGCCAGCGCCGGGAAATCCAGATGGCAGTGGCTATCGACCAGCATCGCCGCCCTGGCGCAATTCCTGTGCCATCTCGACCCGGCGCGGAAACACGCCCTCGGGGCGCGGCAAAAGGGTCCCGGCGCTCAGAGCTCCATCAGCGCCCCGATAGCTCGCCAAGGTGCGCGCACTCGGGGGCACGGCCAGCTGGTCGAGGATGCGCTGCGAGGCGTCGGGCACGAACGCAAGCGTCAGCAGGGCGAGCTTGCGGATCGTCTCGGCAAGCACGTAGAGCACGGTCCCCAAGCGCTCCGGGTCGCTCTTGCGCAGGGTCCAGGGCGCCTGCGCGTCGACGTAGCGGTTGGCGGCGCCCACCACCTCGAAGATCGCCTCGAGCGCCCGGCTCAAGGCCTGCACCGCCATCTCGGCCCGCACCCGGTCGAGCAAGCCCTCGGCCGCCCCGAGCAGCGCGTTGTCCTCGTCGGCCAGGGCGGCCGGCGCCGGCAGCCGGCCATCGTGGTAGCGCTGGATCATCGACAGGACGCGCTGGACCAGGTTGCCATAGTCGTTGGCGAGATCATCGTTCATCCGGCTGATCATGGCGCTCCGCGAGAAGTCGCCGTCGTTGCCGAACGGCACCTCGCGCAGCAGGAAATAGCGGACCTGGTCGAGGCCGAAGGTGTCGATGAGCTGGATCGGGTCGACCGCGTTGCCGAGCGACTTCGACATCTTCTGGCCCTCGATCGTCCACCAGCCGTGGGCGAAGATCCGACGGGGCGGCTCGAGCCCGGCAGCGAGCAGGAAGGCCGGCCAGTAGACCGCGTGGAAGCGCAGGATGTCCTTGCCGACCACGTGCACGTCGGCCGGCCAGAAGTTTTGGAACAGCTCGCCCCGGGTCTCCGGATAGCCGAGTGCTGTCATGTAGTTGGTGAGCGCGTCCAGCCAGACGTAGATGACGTGATCGGGATCGTCCGGCACCGGGATGCCCCAGCGGAAGCTGGTGCGCGAGACCGAGAGATCGAGGAGGCCGCCCTTGACGAAGCTGATCACCTCGTTGCGGCGCGCGGCCGGCAGGATGAAGTCCGGATGCTCCTCGTAGAAGCGGAGCAGCGGCTCCTGCCAGCTGGAGAGGCGAAAAAAATAGCTTGGCTCCTCGACCCATTCGACCGGGGCGCCGGTCGGCGCGAGGCCGCCCACGAGCTCGCTCTCGGCGTAGAACGACTCGTCGCGCACCGAGTACCACCCGGCGTAGGTGCCGAGATAGATCTGATCCCGGCGCAGGAGCTCGCGCCAGAGCGCCTGCACGCCCGCCTTGTGGCGGGTCGCGGTGGTGCGGATGAAGTCGTCGTTGGTGATCTGCATGCGGCGCGCGAGCGTCGCGGAAGCGCTCGGAGACCTGGTCGGTGAAGGCTCTGGGGCGTCGATGCCGGCGGCGGCGGCCGCCTTCTCGACCTTCTGGCCGTGCTCGTCGGTGCCGGTGAGGAACCAGACCCGGCGGCCGTCGAGGCGGGCGAAGCGCGCGATCGTGTCGCAGGCGAGCGTGGTGTAGGCGTGGCCGATGTGCGGCACGTCGTTGACGTAGTAGATCGGCGTGGTGACGTAGAAGGCCTCAGGCGGGGACATCGAGGGCTCCGAGGGGGACGCCGCCGGCGGGGAGCTCGTCGGGATCCGAACCCGGCGCCAACAGGGTGAGGATGTGGAGGAGCGCCTGCATGCGGTCAAGGTTCAGACCGTCGACGGCGGTCGCCAAGCGGCCGATGGTCTCCCACAGCCGCGCCCAGCGATCAAGGGAGCGCCGCTGGACCAGCCGGTCGAGCGCGGCGGGCTCGGCCGCAAACAGCGCCGGCCCGAGACGACCGACAGCGCTCGCAACCACCCGGCCGAGCAACTCCTGGATCAGCCCGAGCGGCCCGGCAAAACCGCGTTCTTCGGCGTGGCGCGCGAGCGCGCCCGCGAGCTCCGGCAGGCCGCCGCGGTCGCCGCCGGCGCCGGCCAGGCCCTCGGCGAGGCGGCAATACAAGGGCAGCCAGTCCTGGCCGACCAGCTCCAGCGCCCGGCCGAGGCTGCCGTGGGCGAGCAGCGCGATGGCGCGTCGTTGCTCGCTGTCAAGCTCGGGCGCAAAGCGGGCCAGGCGGTCGCTGACCAGGGCATCGGGCAGCCGGGCGAGCGGCAGCTTGGCGCAGCGCGACCGGACGGTCGCGGCGAGCTGGGCGGGCCGGTGGCTGATCAGGAGCAGGACGGCCGCCGCGGGCGGCTCCTCGAGCGACTTGAGGAGCGCGTTGGCGGCGTTGCGATTGAGCCGCTCGGCGCCGTCGATCACAACCACGCGCCAGCCGCCCATCGCCGCGGTCGCGTGCAGGGCGCGGGTCGCGGCGCGCACCAGGGCGACCGGGATCTCGGACTTGACGCGCCCGGTCTTGGGATCGCGCTCGGGCTCGATCACGGTGAGATCGGGATGGGCGCCCTGAGCCACCTGCCGGAAGACCGGGTGATCCGGGCGCAGACCGAGCGCGCGGTCGGTCGCCCCGGGTCCGGCCAGCAGGGCGCGGGCGAAGCGATAGGCAAGGGTGGCCTTGCCGATCCCCTCGGGGCCGCTGAGCAGCCAGCCATGCGCCAGGCGTCCCGAGTGGAGCGCCCGGCTGAGCACGCTCTGGGCCGCCTCCTGACCGATCAGGTCGGGATTGGCGCGCGGCTCCGGTGGCGCTGGCGCGATCTCCATGTCACCCCGCAACCGTCAGATCGAGGCCGAGGCGCGCCTGCACGGCGGCCTGGACTGCGACTCTCGACTGACCGCCTCCGGCTGGTCGGCGTCGATCACCACGCAGCGTGCGGGCTCGGCGCGCGCGATCGCGAGGAAGCCCTCGCGGACGCGCTCGTGGTAGGCGGCATCCATGCGCTCGAAGCGGTTCTCGCCGGCGCTCGCCCGGCGGCGCGCGAGGCCGATCGCAACCGGCAGGTCCAGGATCAGGGTGAGATCGGGGCGCAGGTCACCGAACACCGACGCGTGCAGCTGGTCGATCAGCGCCCGCCCGACCCCGCCCGCGATCCCCTGATAGACCCGGGTCGAATTCGACGAAGCGGTCGCAGACCACCCAGCTGCCGTCCGCCAGGGCCGGCGCGATCAGCCGGACCACATGATCATGGCGCGCGGCCAGCAGCAGCAAGGTCTCGGTCATCGCCGACCAGCGGGCCGGCGCGCCGCCCACCAACAGCGCCCGGATCGCCTCGGCGCCCGGGGTTCCGCCCGGCTCGCGGGTCACGACCACAGCCAGGCCCGCGGCCCTGAGGCCGGCCGCGAGGCGCTCGACCTGGGTCGATTTGCCGGCCCCTTCGCCGCCTTCAAAGGTGATCAGCCGGCCGCGCGCCGTCATCCGCCGGCGATCGGGCGCCGGCCCGCCGGCGCCGGCCAGGGGATCACGACGGCCCCCAGATCAGATAGCCGAGCGCGCTGGTCACCCGGCCGAACAGATTGACGGTCCGCACGTCCTCGCCGGCGGTCAGCGGCAGCCGCATCGGCTCGATCCCCGGGGCCGAGATCTCGAGCTCGGCGAGCTGGGTGCCGACGGCGACCGGCGCCGGAATCGGGCCGTCATAGGCGACCTTGACCTCGAGCCCGCGGCGACCCTCCGTGGTCAACGACACGATCACGTCCTGCTGCAGCACGAGCGGTATGCTGCTGTGATTGCCGAGCCAGATGTTGGCCTGCTCGACCGCATCCCCGGCCGAGAACAGCTTGTAGTTCTTGAACTCCCGGTAGCCGTACTCGAGCAGCCGCTCGCCCTCGCGCGCCCGCTGCCCCGGGCGCTGGAGCCCCGCGAGCACGAACACCAAGCGGCGCCCGTCGCGGATCGCGGAGCCGGTCAGGCCGTAGCCGGCGCTATCGGTGTGGCCGGTCTTCAGACCGTCGACGCCGACATCCCGATACAGCAGCGGGTTGCGCGAATGCTGGCGAATGCCGTTGTAGGTGTACTCCTTCTGGCTGAAGATCGGGTAGTACTCGGGGAACCGCTCGATCAGGATCTGCGCCAGGGTCGCGAGGTCGCGGACGCTCATCAGGTGGCCGGGGTCGGGCCAGCCGCTGGCGTTCTTGAAGGTCGAATGGGTCAGGCCGAGCTCGTGCGCCCGCTTGGTCATCATTTCGGCGAACGCCTCCTCGCTACCGCCGAGCGCTTCCGCGACCACGATGCAGGCGTCATTGCCGGACTGGATGAGAATGCCGTGCAGGAGATCCTCGACCCGCACGCGCGAGCCGACCGCGACGAACATCTTCGAGCCGCCCATGCGCCAGGCCTTCTCGCTCACCGGGAACGTGTCGTCGGGCTTGAGACGGCCATCCTTCAGCCGCTCGAGGACCATGAAGGCGGTCATCAGCTTGCTCATCGAGGCGGGCGGCACCGGCTCGTCCGGGTTCTTGGCGAACAGCACCTGATGCGATTGCAGGTCGACCAGGATCGCTGCCGTGGCGGCGGTGTCGAAGGTGCTCGCACGCGCCGCCAGGGCGCTCGATGCCAGGCAGATCAGGGCCGCGAGGATCAGGCGACTTGCACGCAACAGCCTTGTCAACATCGGTCCCTCTCGGTTCGAACTCGCCGTGGGCGAAGGGCACGGACGGAGGCACGACCTTCAGCAGCTGGCCGCGCCCGACGGCTCGGGCGGCACGATGAAGGCGCCCGGATAGCCGCTCTGCTTGAGCTGGTCCAAGGTCGCCTCGGCGGCGCCTGGATCGGGGATCGGCCCCAGGCGAACCCGGGTCAGATGGTCGTCGACCGGCGTCTGCGCGCGCACCGGCATCGCGGTCACGCCCTGCACGCGCGCCGCCGCGCGCACCGCCCGCGCGGGCTCGGCGAAGGCGCCGATCTGAATGAAGCGACCGCCGCAGGTCGCGGCCTCCGCCGTGGCGATCAGGGCGGGCATCCTCGCCGGCAGCGCGTCGGCGACCAGCGTCGCCGGTGGTGTCGGCGGCGGCGGTGGCGGCGCGCGGCGGGCGTAGTGCCGGGTCGGCTGCGGTGGCTCGCCGCTGGCATCCGCCAGGCCCACGAACTGGACGCGCACGCGCGCGAGCCCCTGGCGCTCGAAGCCGAGCTCGCGGGCCGCTTCCTCCGAGAGATCGATCAACCGGTCGCCGACGAACGGCCCACGGTCGTTGACCCGCAACTCGACCTGGCGGTGGTTGGCGAGATTGGTGACCCGCACGATGCTCGGCAGCGGCAGGGTCGGATGCGCCGCCGTCAGCTCGTGCCGGTCGAAGGTCTCGCCATTGGCGGTCGCGTGGCCGTGGAAGTCCGAGCCGTACCACGATGCGATGCCGACCTCGTCGTAGTTGGGATCGAACTCCGGATAGTACCAGCGCCCGTCGATCTTATAGGGCTGGCCCACCTTGTAGACCCCCTCGGACCCGGTGGAGCCGCAACCGGCGAGGCTCAGGACGACGGCACCGAGCAGTGCGAGCGCCCCCAGCCCGGCGCGGCGCCGGCGCAGGGCCTCGACGATGGCGCTCGCGGCGAGGCGGCGGGGTCGGTCAGCCATCGCCGATCAGATCCGCAAGCTCGCCCACGGTCAGGGCAAAATAGGTCGATCGGTTCCAGGCCATCAAGGCCCGGAAGTTGTCGTAGACGAGATAGGCCGGCCCCTGCCCGCCGTCGGTGCGCAGCAGCGATGCGCTCAGCGCCACGCGCGGCAGATCGCTGCCATCGGCCTGGCGGACGCCGAGGGCCTGCCATTGCGGCAGGGGCTTGCGGATCTGGAGGCTCGCGAGCTCGCCGTCGACGCTCGCCGGCAGGCTGACCTTGCGCCCCCAGGTGCGGCGATCGTTCCAGCCGGCCTTGGCGAGATAGTTGGCGATCGAGGCGAACACGTCGGGCAGGCTGGTCCAGATGTCCCGGCGACCGTCGTGATCGTAGTCGACCGCGTAGGCCTGATAGCTCGACGGCATGAACTGGTTCTGGCCCATGGCGCCGGCCCAGGAGCCGGTCATGCCGGCGGCGGTGACGTCGCCGTGATCGACGATCTTGAGGGCCTGGATCAGCTCGCCCCGGAAGAAGCCGGCGCGCCGCCCGTCATAGGCGAGGGTGGCGAGCGCGCCGATCACCGGGAAGTCGCCATGAAAGCTGCCGTAGGTGCTCTCGACGCCCCACAGGGCCACGATCATGCGCGCCTGCACGCCATAGTCGGCCGCGACCCGCTCGAGCAGGGTCTGGTGCTCGCGATACAGCCGGCGACCGCGCTCGATCCGGGTCGCCGACAGCACCCGGTGATTGTATTCCTGGAAGGTGAATTGCCCTTCGGGTTGCCGGCGATCGAGCTCGATCACGCGTCCGATCGGGGCGAGGCCGGTCAGCGCCGCGTCCAGCGTCGCGCTGCCGATGCCTTGTTGCAGGGCGTCCTGGCGCAGCCCGTCCAGCCAGGCGTCGAACGACAGGGTATCCGCCAGCGCGGGCGGCGCCAGCAGAGCCCAGACCAGGGCCGCGATCGAGCCCAAGCGGCGCCCGTTCGATCTCGCCTGCAGTGGCATGATGATGTGGCCCCTGCCTTTGCGGCACCCGCGGCGCAACCAACCGTGGGTAGCATAAACCAAGGTGGGCAGCCCGAACAAGCAGGATTTGCGCCGCATTTCCTTGCTACCCATGGGCGATTCCTCCGGGCCGATCAGCGGCGGCGCCTCATCCGGCCCTGGCCGCGCCCTGCCCCCAGTGCGCCAGCTTGCCGAGCAGGCGGGCGCGATCGATCGGCTTGGTGACGTAGTCGTTCATGCCCGCGGCCAGGCAACGCTGGTCGTCGCCGGGCCAGGCATTGGCGGTGATCGCGATCACCGGCACCCCGGCGCGCGCGGCCGGCAGCTGGCGGATCCGGCGGGTCGCCTCGAGCCCGTCGACGCCTGGCATCTGCACGTCCATCAGGACCAGATCGTAGTCCTTGCCGCGCAGCGCCTCGACCGCGCTGGCGCCGTCGTTGACCACGTCGATCTGGTGGCCTGCCTTCTCGAGCATCAGCACGGTCATCCGGCAATTCAGCGGGTTGTCGTCGGCCAGCAGGATCCGCAGGCCGGCCCGGCGCTCGGACATGCTATGGACGGTGATCAGCCCGGACGCGCCCGGCTCGGCGCCGGCTGCACCCGGCGCGCCGCGGAGCTGAAGCAGGCACTCGAGCAGGGTCTGGGCGGTCACCGGTTTGGGCAGGTAGGCGGCGAACCCGATCTCCTGGACGCGGGCGGCGTCGCCGCGCAGGCCGGAGGAGGCGATCATCACCAGCTGCGTCGACTGCAGCCTCGGGTCGGCTTTGATCCGCTGGCCCAGCTGGGCGCCGCTCATGTCCGGCAGCGAGCCGTCGATCAGCGCGATCTCGATCGGCCGGCCGTCGCCCTGCGCCTCGGCCAGGGCGGCCAGGGCGGTGGCGCCCGAGTCCGCGACCTCGGCCGCGATGCCCCAGTTCCGGGTGCGCTGTTGCAGCATGGTCCGGGTGGTCACGGTTGGATCGACGATCAACAGCCGCATGCCCGCGATCTCGGCCGAGGGCGGCAGCGGGCCCGGGCGGGCCTCCGGGGTCCTGGCGAGGGTCAGCGTGACGTCGAACACCGTCCCCTCGCCCGGTCGGCTCGAGAGCCGGATCTCGCCGCCCATCAGGGCGACCAGGCGCTTGCAGATGGTGAGGCCGAGACCACTGCCGCCATAGAGGCGCGGCACCGACGGGTCGGCCTGGGCGTAGGCGGTGAACAGTCGGTCCTGCAGATGCTCCGGGATGCCGATGCCGGTGTCGCGCACGGTCAGGCCGAGGCCGAGCTCCGACGGCCGATCGGCGACCAGACGGACCGCGAGGCTGACCTCGCCCGCGGCGGTGAACTTGATCGCGTTGCCGAGCAGATTGAGGCAGATCTGGCGGATCCGGCCGGGATCACCGCGGAGCGCGCCCGGCACGTCCGGATCGATCAGCAGCCGCAGCGCCAGGCCCTTGTCGCGGGCGCCCGGGGTGACCATGGCGATCACCCGCTCGAGGACCGTCCTGAGATCGAAGTCGATGCAGTCGAGCTCGAGCCGGCCCGCCTCCATCCGCGACAGATCGAGAATGTCGTTGATGATCGTGAGCAGCGCCTCGCCCGAGTCGAGCACCGCCTCGACGAAGCCGCGCTGTTCGTCGGCCAGCGGGGTCTCGAGCAGCAGCCGCGTCATCCCGATGACGCCGTTCATCGGCTCGCGGATCTCATGGCTCATGGTCGCGAGGAACAGCGACTTCGCCTCGTTGGCGCGCTCCGCCGCCAAGGCCCGGCCTCGCCAGCGCTCGAGCTCAGCGTGCAGCGCCGTCGCAGCGTCGGGCATCGCCAGCCCGGCCGCGGGCACGTCAACTCGATCAGGACCCTCGACCGGCATGGCCTGGTCATCTCCCGCAACCGCCTGTCGGGAATGGCCCTTGTTTCCTTAAAACCTCGTTAACGCAACCGCAGATCGGGAGCGATCGGGCAGATTCGTCGCCCTGAGAGATCACCGCGGTCGGCGTGGTCGCCGGGCAAAAGGCTTGACTTTAGGATATATTTCCTGTATTTCTGGCACACCTACCCGGGCTGCGTCCGCTCTGCCCCCCTCCCGCGCCCGGCTCAGAGGGAAACCACAGCCATGACCGCTCTACCCGTTGCCGGCGCTCGGCGCGCCGCGCCGCGCGCCATTGACTGGCGTCTCGCGGCCGAACTGATCGCGCGTGGCCTGCCATTGGCCGCCGTTGCCCGCCGGGTCGGATGCTCGCGCAGCCGACTGTCGCGCCGGTGCCATCATGACCTGGCGTTCCAGCGTTCGATCGAGGAGCTCAAGGAGGCCGCGGTCGCGGTCGCGCGCGACCGCGACCGGATTGGCGATTTGCGCCTCGCCCTGCACGCCGCGATCGACACCGAGGTCGGCAAGGGCAATGTCCGGGTGATCCTCTGGCTGGCCGACCGGCTCAGGCTGATCACGCCCCCGAGCGAGCGGACGCCGGAGCAGGAGCTGCAGGCGATCGTGCGCGGTCTCAGCCCGGACGAGCTGCGCGAGTTCGAAAGCCTGCGCGACGCGCCCTGAGGCTCAAGGACCGGGATCAGGCGCTCGCGCGCACGAGAATGAGGTCGAGTTCCGCCTCGAAATACAGCGTCGGACCATTGTCGAACGTCACGAACTTGAACCCCGACACATCCTCGCCCGCGGCGGTCACATGGGCACCGGCGCGCCCCTCGCCGACCACCCCCCGATCGGTTCGGATCGTCAGGCTGCGAAAGCCCGAGTCGTTGTAGAAGACGATCTCGCCGTGCGCGTCGCTGACCAGATCTGCCAGCGCCAGCTCGACCTCGCCCACACCGGCACCCTCAGGCGGCTGCCCGGTCTCCGACCGGTCGCCCGCCGCCGGCGTGCGCTCGGCGTCCGCGCGTGTCGTCCGTGCCAACTTGCTGTCGTCGTTTGCCATGGCGGCTCAAACAGGCTCCCAATCCAATGTTCCATTAACGTTAATCCATCATGCTGACAAGCTGGGGCCGGTCGTCATCGCCCCCTGGTATCTTAAAGCATCACCTTGGCTATACATGAATACCTTGCTGTAACAGCTGGAATAATCACTCGCAGCCCCCCCGACACGGCGATACCTCAGGGTACGCCTGACGGGATGTCCTGCGCGCCGCCCGGACGCTTCCGGCCCACCACAAGGCTTCCTTAAGCCGTCGCGGGTAACCTTACGCGGCGTTCGACGACAAGACCGGGACATAAAAGGTCGTGGCGGGCGCGCTCGGGTGATGCGCGCCGCCTGTGGCGGCGCGAGATGGGAAACGTCGCATGCTTTGCTGTCGACCACGGGCGGTCTCGGCCCGGCACGCTTTCTTTGCGGTTCCGCTGCTTGCCATCCTGGCCTCGATTGGCGGCGCTCCGCCGGCGCTGGCCGCGCTGACCGGGAGCAGCCCGCCCGGCCTTGGCTCCTGGCCGGCCGATACCGGCCACGCGCTCCAGACGGCCGACCCGGACGACGATTTTGCGGCCGGCGGCCCTGAGACTCCGAATCGCACCGTGCCCGGTCTGCAGCGGAGCGGTCCGGCGTGGCTGCGCCAGGTCACGGGCGATGTCGGATACCAGGACCGGCTGCAGCCCGCCTACGACGTCGCGGCCATCCAGCCGCTGCTGCGGAGTTGGGACCAGGGCGACCGCCTGTGGCTGCGCGGCGACTTCACGCGCGACACTGGCGGCTCGACCGGCCGCAATCTCGGGCTCTACTACCGCCCGGGGGTGCTCGACGAGGATCTGACCCTGGCGTTGAGTGGCACGGTCGAGAACCACTGGCTCCAGGACTACCAGCGCTATCGCGTCGGCACCGAGCTGCACCTGGACTCCTTCGAGCTCGGGACCTCGTTGTTCGACGACGTTCCGGATCAGGCGGGCGCCCGAGGCGGCGTGCCGGAGCGCCGGCTCGACGGCTACGGCATCGCCGTCGGCGCCCGTCTCCCCCAGGTGCCCTGGGCCTGGTTCCGGGTCAAGAAGGACTGGCAGATCCAGGTCAACGCCGAGCAGCCGACCACCACCGACCGCTTGAGCCTGCAGCTTGGACCGCTCGTCCCCCTCGAGATCGAGACCGGCACCACCAGCGACGGCGAGCGCCGGTCCTGGTTCGCGCAGCTGCGCTTCCGCATCCCCCTTGGCCGCTGATCGCCGGTCGCGCGCCCAGCGCCGGCAGCGCCCTCAGATGCCGCCCGCCAGCAGCCAGGGCGGGTGGACGAACGCCGCGGCGTGCACGGCGGGCGTGTAGCAGCGGAGGCCCGCGGGGCATGGGCGGGCGGCCAGCTCGACGGCACTGAGCCGGCGCTTGGCCGGATCGTCGCAGCCCCAGGCGAACACGAACGGCCCGCCGAGATAGGCCGGCACGGCGCTGAGGATGAAGCTCGGGTCGGCGAACACCCGGCCGAGCCGCTCGCGGCAGGCGCGGAAGCGCTCGGGCTCCGTGACCGGGTTGCCGCTCTGGCCGACCAGGATGCCGCCCGGCCGCAGCCGCGCCCGGCAATCGGCGTAGAAGGCTTCGGTGAACAGCGCTTCGCCGGCACCCATCGGGTCGGTCGTGTCGAGGATGATCACATCGAAGCGCCGCTCGGTCTCGGCGACGAACGCGACCCCGTCGGTGAACAAAAGCTCGGCGCGCGGATCGTCGAACGCGCCCCGGTGGATCGACGGCAGCCAGGTGCGCGCGATCTCGACCACGCCCGGATCGAGCTCGACCAGGGTCACGCGCGCGAGGGCCTGGTGCTTGAGCGCCTCCTCGAGCGCACCGCCGTCGCCGCCGCCGATGATCAGCACGTCGCGTGCGGCGCCATGGGCGACGATCGGCACATGGGTCATCATCTCGTGATAGATGAACTCGTCGCGCTCGCTGGCCTGGACAATGCCGTCCAGGACCAGGACCCGGCCAAGGGTCGCATTCTCGAAGATCAGTACGTCCTGGAGCCCGGTGTGCTGCTCCAGGAGGACGCGCTCGATCGCCATCCGCTGGCGCCAGTGCGGGTGGTAGACCTCCTCGAACCAGGGCATCGGACCGGTCCGCTCAGACCAGCCCGCGCAGCTGCTCGGAGATCGCGATGCGGCCGGCGGCAAAGGCATGCTTCAGGATCGGCACCACCCGGTGCGGCACCGCGGACCCGCACATGAAGACGTCGATCGCGGCATAGCCGCGCTCGGGCCAGGTGTGGATCGAGATGTGGGATTCCGCCAGCAGCGCCACGCCTGAGACGCCACCGCCCGGCGAGAAGGCGTGCAGGTGCAGGTGCAGGAGGGTCGCGCCCGCGGCCTGGATCGCGCGCCTAAGCGCCAGCTCGATCACGCCGACATCGTCGAGGTGAGCGGCATCCCACAGGTCGATGATCAGATGGCTGCCGGCGTAGCGCAGACCGTCGCGCTCGATGAAATGATCCTCGGCGCCGCGCGCCGCGACCGCCTCGCCCGCGTGGACGTCGACCTCGGCTCGGGCGCCCCGCGCCTCCGCTTCGGCATCCACCCCAATTTGGGCAAGAGAGGGCCTGGTCATCGCTCTCCCCCCGCAAACCAGCAGTGTACCCGAAGGTTCGGAACGGAGCGATATGTTTGCCTCGGTGGTTGGTTTGCAAGGGCGAATGGCGAATTTTGTTCTGCACGCGGCATCCAAGCCGTAAGCCTCAACTGTCTCAGGAGCTTGACCCAGGCAAGGACGACGCTTAGCTAGGAAGAAAGCAGCCCTATTTCTTCCTGGAGCCCTGCGTCATGGCGCTCAATATCAAGGATCCCGAGACCGACGAACTGGTCCGCCGGCTCGCCAGCCTGACCGGGGAGAACATCACCCTGGCCGTCAAGACTGCCGTCCGGGAGCGGATCGAGCGCGAGGAGCGGGGGCGTGGCAAGGCCTCGTTCGAGGAGCTGATGGCGATCGCGCGCCGGATCGCCAGCGCGCCCGACCGGGACCCACGAACGCCCGACGAGATCATCGGCTATGATGAGCGCGGACTGCCGCGTTGATGGTGGTCGACACCTCAGCGATCCTGGTCGTGCTCTTCGAAGAGTCCGAAGCCGACGCGTTCTTGCACCATCTGCGGGCCGCCGTCCGACCTGTGCTTTCAGCCGCGAATTGGCTGGAGCTTGCGATCGTGGTCGACGGCCGCAAGGGGCCACAGTGGCTGCCGGAACTGGACGCCTTTCTTGAGGGGCTCGATGTGATCACCGTTGCGGTGAGCCTCAGCCAGGCGCGCATCGCGCGCGAGGCCTACCGCCGCTTCGGCAAGGGCAACCATCCGGCCGGGCTCAATTTCGGCGACTGCTTCGCCTACGCGCTGGCCAAGGAGCGCGACCTGCCGCTGCTGTTCAAGGGCGACGATTTCCCCCTGACCGACCTCCGCCCGGCGCTGTGATCCGGCGCGGTCGGAGACCGCGGCGGTCGCGACCGGGATCGCTGGGCCATCACGCCGCTTCGGGGCGACACCGCTGGTGCCCGCTTCGGGGGTTCTGTCCTACAGGTCGGCGGGCGTCAGGCCGGTCTGTTTCGCGATCCGGGCTATCATGCGCGGACCAATTTCATCGTCGTCGTGGAACGCGAACACGACATCGGGCCAACCATTGCGCGCCAGCGTCCGGTGCGAGCCCGACTGCCGCTTAACTTGCCAGCCCAGCCGCAGGAGCGCCGCGAGGACCCGGCGCGCCTTGGCCGCAGCCCACCGGCTCACGCCGCCTCGAACAGGCCATCAAGCTCGGGCGTCGGCACACCGTGCTCCAGGCGTTCGGCGAGCACCCGAAGCGCGAGGGCCTCAGCCTTGGCGATCGCCTGCTCGCGCGTCTGGCCGTAGGCCATAACACCCGGCAGGGCCGGCACCTCGGCGATCCAGCGCCCGTCCGCCTCGCGCTCGGTCTCGACTTTGAACCCACCGACCTTCGGCATCCTCACCGCTCCGTGCAACGTTCAACGCCTTCTATAGCACGGAACGGCGCGCCCTCTCACCTCGCCCGTCACATTCTGCCACCCACGATGCACCTATCATCAGAAGATTGATGCGCGAGGGTCACCTGCGAGTTCATGATACGGGTTCGCGAAAGCATAGCATCCTCCTCTTTCCTGGACCTCCTGAGTTAATGTCTCACCGAACGCGTGCCGCGAGGCCATCGCTTCGCCCGGGGTCAGATAGGCTACCGTGTGTATGTGGCGCCAATCATCCCGTTCTAACAGAGAGCTGGTCGCTATTTGGAGCGCAGACGGCTTGCCCGATTTGTCCTCATGGGCAAGCTGGAGCAGTTCTTTTTTTGTCACGTCAGAGAATCTGACACAGATCACGCCGGGACGTGTTTTTGTCAGTTGTCGTCCCGCCGTTTGCTCCAAGGTCCGGACCATGTAGCGCATCATGGTATCTTTCTGAGCACTTTCGACCGCGACGACCACGGCGCTCAATGGGGGCTTCACCATCACCAAGGCACTCACCTTCTCGCTTCCGATCAGCTGTTCCACGAAGCTCCTGGCCGCTTCAGCTACTGGTGGTGCAGTGACGAATGGGCTGCCGTCCAAGGAAAAGCTTCGAGACTCGATGCCGCATGGCTGTGGGCCTGCGGCAGAAGCGCCGCTAGAGAGCGCGGTCGACACCCGCGTGCTCACGTTGCACATGAATTCATCAGTCCCAAACAGACGATCGGGAAGCCTGACACGCAGGAGTTGCCCACCCGTTTGTTCTTCGAGCGCGCGCTCAACTGCCGGAAGCACATGTGCCCCGAGCTGATACAGGCGACGGCGATGGATCTTGCGGCCCGCATCGGCGCTGAACGTCTTCGCCTCAACCTCCAATTCGAGCCCATCGCGCCTCGCCAGGATGTCGAACCCTGCACCATGCTCGATATCATGGAATGCTACGTCGAAGCCGACGGACATCAGATGGGCTGCCACTCCCATCTCGTGTTCCAACGGCGCCAAGCCGTACTCTGCCTGGAGGCCGTCGCGGATCATGCCGGCCAACCTCTTGCGCCCGGTAGCCGACAGACGTTGGCGCACACGCGCGACCATGGCAGCGAAGCTATATAGCGCGGTCTGCTCGTAAGTCTGTGGCAAGCGCAGCCTCTGGCCGCGATGAAGGCGTTGGTGAGTCTTCCCCATCTCGATCTCGAGCATGTATCGATCGGCGAAATACTCCTCGATGAATGGGTTGCTGCGAATCTGTTGATCAAGGGACCGAAGGCGCGCTTCCCACGGCTTCCATCCTGTTATCCCGACGAAGCGCCATACCAAAGCCGGCAGCTCAGCAGGTACTGCTTCGGGCTTGAAGAACACGATGCATCACCGAAAGATTGCTATCCTGGTCGATGCATGCGCGCCCCTGAGCCAACAAGTCAAGTTCTAGCCGCGAATCCCTCTGCGCCAGCCGCAACCGGCGGGGTCTGGCCTCCAGAGGATTGTCCCCGGCCGAGTCCGAGGTCAACTAACGCCCGAAGGTCCTCACCGAAGGTCCTCAGATCTCCGCGTAGCTGTTAACCTCCGCCCTGGCGCCCGGGTGGGTGACGGCGCCTTTTTCGGCCGGGCCGACGGTCTGGGCGTAGCGCCAGAGCGCGCCCGAGGGGTACATGGTCGGGCGCGGCTGCCAGGCTTGGCGGCGCGCCTGCAGCTCGCTGTCCGAGAGCTCGACGTCGATCCGGCCGGCTTCGGCGTCGATCGCGATCATATCGCCGTCCTTGAGCAGGCCGATGGGGCCGCCGACCGCCGCCTCGGGGCCGACGTGACCGACGCAGAAGCCATGGGTGCCGCCCGAGAAGCGGCCGTCGGTGATCAGCGCCACCTTGTCGCCGAGGCCCTGGCCGTAGATCGCCGAGGTCACGCTCAGCATCTCGCGCATGCCCGGCCCGCCGCGGGGGCCCTCGTAGCGGACGATCAGGACGTCGCCCTCCTGGTAGCGGCGCCCCTGGACTGCGGCCATGGCGTCCTCCTCGGTGTCGAAGCAGCGCGCCGGGCCCCGGAACTTCAGGCTCTTCAGGCCCGCGACCTTGACGATCGCGCCCTCGGGGGCGAGCGAGCCCCACAGGCCGGCGACGCCACCCCAGCTGGTGATCGGGTCGGCGACCGGCCGGATCACCGGCTGATCCGGGTTGAAGGTCACCGAGGCCAGGTTCTCCTCGATCGTCTTGCCAGAGACGGTGATGCAGTCGCCATGCAGATAGCCGCCATCCAGGAGCGCCTTCATCAGCATCGGCACGCCGCCCGCATCGTGCAGGTCGCGCATGACGTATTTGCCGGCGGGCTTGAGGTCGGCGATGTAGGGCGTACTGCGGAAAATCTCGCAGACGTCGTGCAGGTCGAATTCGATCCCGGCCTCGTTGGCGATCGCCGGCAGATGCAGGCCGCCGTTGGTCGAGCCGCCCGAGGCCGCGACCACGCGCGCCGCGTTCTCGAGCGAGCGGCGGGTCACGATGTCGCGCGGCCGGATGCCGTTCGCGAGCAGGGCCATGACCGCCTCGCCGGACGCCTCGGCCCACTGGTCGCGGGTCTCGTAGGGGGCGGGCGTGCCGGCCGAGCCGGGCAGAGCGAGACCGATCGCCTCGGACACACACGCCATGGTGTTGGCGGTGAACTGGCCGCCGCAGGAGCCGGCCGAGGGGCAGGCGGCCTTCTCGAGCGCCTCGAGCTCGGCGTCGTCGATCGCCCCGACCGCGTGTTGGCCCACCGCCTCGAACACGTCGACCACGGTCACGTCGCGGTTGTGGAAGCGCCCGGGCAGGATGCTGCCGCCGTACATGAAGACCGCCGGCACGTTGAGGCGGACCATCGCCATCATCAGCCCGGGCAGCGACTTGTCGCAGCCGGCGAGCCCGACCAGGGCGTCGTAGGAATGGCCGCGCACGGTGAGCTCGACCGAATCCGCGATCACCTCGCGCGACACCAGCGAACTCTTCATGCCCTGGTGACCCATGGCGATGCCGTCGGTCACGGTGATGGTCGTGAACTCGCGCGGCGTGCCGCCGGCCTTGGCGACCCCGCGCTTGGCGGCCTGCGCCTGGCGGCCGAGCGAGATGTTGCAGGGCGCGGCCTCGTTCCAGGTCGTGACCACGCCCACGAACGGCTGCGCGATGTCGGCCTGGGTCAGGCCCATGGCGTAGTAGTAGGAGCGGTGCGGCGCCCGGTCGGGCCCGACCGTGGAATGCCGGCTCGGCAGCTTGGATTTGTCGAAGACGGTGTGCGTTGCCATGGGTGCCTCCCGCGATCGGCTTAGGGCTTGGCGCCACCTATAGCCGCGGGAGGCGGCCCTGACCAGCGAGCTGCGTGCACAGGACCTTGCGAGCCGACGCGGACGCGTCGAATGGGGTCAGGCGACCCCCTGGTAGAGCACCCACTGCTCGGCGCACAGGTCGAACAGCACCCGCCAGTCGTGGCCGAGCCGGCTTGGGCGCCCGGCCGGCGCGCATTGCCTGGCGGCCTGCAGGCGGCGGGCGATGCGGGCATCGCGCCTGGCCTTCAGGCGCTCGATGCCGGCGCGATCGTCGGCCAGGCCGCAGCGCTCGAGCAACGCTACCAGCTCATCCCAATTCTGCTCGATCAGGCGCCACCACTGGGCCGAAGTCTGGATTGTCATGGCTGAAGCTCCGTCCACCGGTCGCGGTGGACTCTCGCATCCTCTGTTGTCGGGTTTCGACATAGTAAATGGGCGCGCGCCGCACTTGGTTGCGTCGGTGCGACATCACGTCCGGCACCGCATCAAATCCGGTCGCATGGATCGCCCGCACCGGCTAGGCTGCCGAGGCGCTCTGGAGGGCGTCAGCAACGGATGCGGGCCATGCCGACTGCCGAGACGATCATCGAGCTGCTTGGGAACGGCCGGGATGAGGCCGCGGCGATCGCTGCGGTCGATCGTCCGTCCCTCACTTACGACGGCCTCCGCCGGCAGGTGGCTGCCACCACCGCCGCCTTGAACGGTTTCGGCATCGGCCGCGGCGATCCGGTCGCGATCGTGCTGTCCAACGGTCCCGAGATGGCGAGCGTCTTCGTCGGGGTCGCGGCCGGGGCGACCGCCGCCCCTCTCAATCCCGCCTATCGCCCCGACGAGTTCGACTTCTACCTGAGCGACCTCGGCGCCCGGGCGCTGATCGTCCAGGCGGGCGCCGACACGCCCGCGCGTGCGGTCGCGGCGCGCCATGGCATCCGCGTCATCGAGCTCGCGGTGCCGACCGGCGCGCCCGCGGGCGTCTTCGAGCTGACGGCGGGGAACGCTGGCGCCACGGTCAACGGCGGGCCCGCCGGTGCCGGCGACGTCGCTCTGGTGCTGCACACCTCGGGCACCACCTCGCGGCCCAAGATCGTGCCGCTCAACCAGCAGAACCTGTCCGCCTCGGCCGCCAGCATCGGCCGCGCGATCGCGCTGACCGCGGCCGATCGCTGCCTCAACGTGATGCCGCTGTTCCACATCCATGGGCTGATGGCGGCGGTGCTGGCGACGCTGGCGGCCGGTGCATCCGTGGTCTGCACGCCCGGGTTCAACGCGCTCCGCTTCTTCGCCTGGCTCGATGAGCTGCAGCCGAGCTGGTACACGGCGGTGCCGACCATGCATCAGGCGATTCTCGCGCGCGCGGCGCGCAACCAGGCGATCGTCGAGCGCGCGCGCCTGCGGGTCATCCGCTCGTCCTCGGCCTCGCTGCCGCCCCAGGTGATGGCCGATCTCGAGCGCCTGTTCCGCTGCCCGGTGATCGAATCCTACGGCATGACCGAGGCCGCCCATCAGATGGCGAGCAATCCCCTGCCGCCGGCGCCGCGCAAGCCCGGCACGGTCGGGATCGCGGCCGGCCCCGAGATCGGGATCATGGACCCGGGGGGCCGGCTGTTGCCCGTGGGCACGATCGGCGAGGTGGTGATCCGGGGCCCGGGCGTCACCCGGGGCTATCAGAACAACCCCGCGGCCAACGCCGGCGCCTTCACCGACGGCTGGTTCCACACCGGCGATCAGGGCATGCTCGACGGCGAGGGCTATCTGACCATCACCGGCCGCCTCAAGGAGATCATCAACCGGGGCGGCGAGAAGGTCGCCCCGCTCGAGGTCGACAACGTGCTGAGCGCGCATCCGGCGGTCGCGCAGGCGCTGACCTTCGCCATGCCGCACGCCAAGCTCGGCGAGGAGGTCGCGGCGGCGATCGTGCTGAAAGAGGGAACAAGCGCCAGCGAGCGTGAGATCCGGGACTTCGCGGCCGAGCGTCTGGCCGACTTCAAGGTGCCGCGCAAGCTCGTGTTCCTGGACGAGATCCCCAAGGGTGCCACCGGCAAGCTGCAGCGGATCGGGCTTGCGGAGCGCCTGGGCCTTTCGGCATGAGGATCGGCGTCTTCGGCGCCGGCGCGATCGGCGGCTATCTGGCGGCCGAGCTCGCGCGCGCGGGCGCGGAGGTGCTGGTGCTGGCGCGCCGCGCCAACCTCGAGGCGATCCGGGCGCACGGGCTGCGGCTGCGGATCGGCGGCCAGGAGCGGCGCGCGGAGGTCACGGCCAGCGACGATCCGGCGGCGCTCGGCCCGGTCGATTTTCTGATCCTGGCGGTCAAGGCGAATGCTGCGCCGGCGATCGCGCCGACGCTCGGGCCGCTGCTTGGCGACGCGACCACGGTCGTCTGGGCGATGAACGGCATCCCCTTCTGGTACTTCTATGGCCTGGACGGCCCGCTGCGCGACCGGCAGCTCGCGAGCGTCGATCCGGATGGCGTGCTGTGGCGGACGATCGGCCCGGAGCGTTGCCTGGGCTGCGTCGTCTACCCGGCCTGCGAGCTGGTCGAGCCGGGCGTGATCCAGCACGCCGAGGGCGACCGCTTCAGCCTCGGCGAGCCCGACGGCTCGCGCTCCGAGCGCGCCCAGCGCCTGAGCCAGGCCCTGATCGAGGCGGGCTTCAAGGCGCCGATCCGGCCGCGCATCCGGGACGAGATCTGGGTCAAGCTCTGGGGCAACCTCTCGTTCAATCCGATCAGTGCCTTGACCGGCGCGACCCTGGATGTGATCGCGAGCGATCCCGGCACGCGCGCGGTCGCGCGTCAGATGATGCTCGAGGCCAGCGCGATCGCCGAACGCCTCGGCGTGCGCTTCGGCATCGACGTCGAGCGCCGGATCGACGGCGCCAAGGCGGTCGGCGCGCACAAGACGTCGATGCTCCAGGACCTGGAGCGCGGCCGCCCGCTCGAGCTCGACGCCCTGGTGAGCGCGGTGCGGGAGATCGGCCGGCTGGTCGAGCTGCCGACGCCCACGATCGATGCCGTCGAGGCTCTGACCCGGCTGCGGGCGCGCGTCGCCGGCTGCCCGGACCACTGAATGGCCGTCGCGTTTGCCTGAAGGCCGGTTGCCGGCACCGCCGCATGCGCTCTATCTCAAGGGCGGGCACGCCCGCCACGGTGGCGGGCGCCCGAGGAGTTCTGGATGAGCCTCTGGCCGATCCTGGCGGCGCTGACCGTTCTGGTGCTGGCGCTGGTGCTGCTGCCGCTGCTGCGGCGGCCGGGCGCGGTCGCGGCCCGGCGCGAGCACGATCTCAGCGTCTATCGCGCCCAGCTCGGCGAGCTGGAGCGGGACCAGGAGCGGGGTCTGCTGGGACCTGAGGAGGCTCGGGCGGCACGCCTCGAGGTCGAGCGGCGGATGCTCGCGGCCGACACGGGCGAGCCCGCCGAGCGGCTGTCGATGCCGGCCGTTGCCGGGCGGCGTTGGGGTATCGCGCTGGTCCTGCTGCTGGCGCTGCCGGCCCTGTCGGCGGCGCTGTATGACCGTCTCGGGCGGCCCGACCTGCCCGCCCTGCCCTTCGCCGAACGGCCCGCGCCGGCGGCCACCGCGGCCACTGCCGGCGCCGCGCCGGGCCTGCCCTCGGTCGCGAGCCTGATCGCAAAGCTCGAGCAGCGGGTGGCGGCGGCGCCCGACGATCTCGAGGGCTGGCATCGGTTGGCGGCCGCTTATCAGCTCGTCAATCAGCCGGCCAAGGCGGCGCTTGCCTATGAGCATGCGCTGACGCTTGACCCGCACAGCGGCGAGCTGCAGGCGGGGTTCGCCGAGGCTTCGATCGCGGCCGCCGGCGGGATCGTCACCGAGAAGGCCGACAAGGCGCTGGCGCGCGCGCTCGAGCTCGATCCCGGCAATCCGCGCGCCCGCTTCTATCAGGGTCTGGCCCTGGTCCAGCGCGGCGAGCGGCAGCAGGCGCTCGATCTCTGGGCCGGTCTGATCAGGGACACGCCCGCCGATGCGCCCTATCTGCCGGTGCTGCGCGAGCGGGTCACGGCGCTGGCGCAGGATCTGGGCCAGGATCCCGCCAAGGTGATGCCCCAGCCGGCGCCGCCGGCCACGGTCGCCGCGGCCCCCCCGGCGGCGCCGCTGCCGGGCGATCCGGCGGCGTTGCGCGCCGAGGCCGCGCGGCTCGAGGCGGCACTCGGGCACGAGCCCAAGGACTGGCAGGGCTGGATCCGGCTCGCCCGTGCCCGGGCGGCGCTCGGTCAGACCGCGGACGCCGAGGCGGCGCTGGCGCGTGGCGCCAAGGTCTATGCCGGGGCGCCGTTCGTGCAGCAGCAGCTGCAGGCGACCGCCGCTGAGCTCGGGATTGCCGCACCGGGTGGCGCTGCCGGCGCCGAGGCCGGTGCGCGCGGACCCAGCGCCGAGCAGATGCAAGCCGCCAAGGACATGGCCCCCGAGCAGCGCACCGAGATGATCCGGGGCATGGTCGAGAACCTGGCGGCGCGCCTTGCCAAGCAGCCGGACGACGTCGAGGGCTGGCGCATGCTGGCGCGCTCCTACCGCGTGCTCGGCGACCACGCCAAGGCGGCCGAGGCGGCCAGGCAGGTCGCAAGCCGCCTGCCGAACGACGCCGGCGCCCAGCGCGACTATGCCGACGCGTTGCTGGCACTCGAGCGCGACGACGCGCCGCTTTCGGCCGCGGCGATCGACCAGCTGCAGCGCCTCGCCGCGCTCGATGCCGACAATCCCGAAGCGCTGTACTTTCTCGGCCGCGCCGCCGCCGAGCAGGGCGATCCCGCGCGCGCGAAGACCTACTGGCAGCGCCTCCAGGCCAGGATGCCGGCGGATGCGCCGCAGCGCGCCGAGCTGCAGAAGCTGATCGACCAGCTCGGCGCCCCCGACTGACGGCGCGCTGACAGCAGCTCAGCTTCGCGCCTGGTCGCAAGACGCTTACGCCAACAGAGGGAGGAAAAACCATGAAACGTGCAGGTGTGATCGGGCTTGGCGACATGGGCAGCGGCCTCGCCAGGAACCTGATCCGAGCGGGGTTCGAAACCACGGGCTTCGACCTTAGCGAAGCTCGCATGCAAGCCTTCGTCGAGCTGGGCGGGCGGCCGGCGAACAGCGCCCGCGCGGTCGGCGAGCAGGCCGACGCGGTCTTCGTCATGGTCATGAACGGCGATCAGGCGAACGCCGTCATCCTTGGCGAGGACGGCCTCGTGCGCGCGCTGCGGCCGGGCTCGGCGGTGCTCCTGACTGCGACCATCGGGCCGTCTGCGGCCCGGGAGATCGCCCGCGGGCTCGAGGGCACCGGCATCGGCCTGATCGATACGCCGGTCAGCGGCGGTTACGACGGCGCGCAGGCCGGAACGCTGACGATGATGGTGGCGGGCCCCGACCAGCTGGTGGCCGAATATCGCCCGCTGCTCGAGGCGGTCGGCAAGTCGATCCACCGGGTCGGCGACCAGCCTGGCATGGGGCAGACGGTCAAAGCCTGCCTGCAGACGGTGATCGGCGGGATCTACGGCGCGACCTTCGAGGCCGCGGCCCTGGCGGCCAAGGCGGGCGTCAAGGGGCAGGTGCTGCACGACGTGGTCAAGACGTCCGCCGCCGGCTGCGTGGTCGCCAACACCGCGCTCGCCTGCATCATCGAGCGCCGGTTCAAGGGTACCGGCAGTCAGATCGCGACCATGCACAAGGACCTGACCATCGCGCTCGACCTCGCGCGCTCGCTCGGCGTCCCGCTGTTCACCGCCGCGACCGCCATGCAGCTGTTCCAGGCCGGCATCACCCGCTATCCGGACGGCGACAACTGGGTCGTGACCCGGATCCTCGAAGACATCGCGGGTGCCGAGCTGACCCGATAGCGCGGGAGGGGGCCTCGTGAACCTGGGGGTCATCACCGATGGCATCAGCCGGGATTTCGAGCATGCGCTCGCCGTCATGGACGAGTTCGGGCTCGAGTATGCGGAGCTGCAGTATCTGTGGGACAAGGAGGTGGGCGATCTCAACGACAGCGAACGCCGGCGCGCGCTTGGCCTCCTGCGGCAGCACGGCAAGCGGGTCGCCTGCATCTCACGCCATGTGTTCGCGGCCCTGCCGATGTCGACCCGGCCCGGCGACGAGCTGCACAGGCGACATCTGGAGGGGCTCGAGCGCTGCATCGCGATGGCGCTGGAGTTCGACTGCCCGCTGGTGCGCATCATGAGCGGGCGCAAGGAGATGATCCTCTGGGGCAGCCACGGCGCCGAACAGTGGAACGTCGCCAAGGGGGCTTGGGACGCTCTGCCGCCTCTGATCGAGCCCGCGGTGCGCCTGGCCGAGCAGGCGGGCGTGACGCTGGTGGTCGAGACCGGCAACGGCACGATGGTCCACTCGGCCTACACCGCGCGCCTTCTGTGCGCGGCGATCGGCAGCGAGCATCTGAAGGTGCTGTGGGACCCGGCGAATGCCTGCTACGCCCACGAGCGCGCCTGGCCCGACGGCTACGCCGAGCTCAAAGGCGGCTGGCTCGGCCATTTGCACCTCAAGGACGTCCAGGTCGACACGGCGCGCGCCCATCTCGAGGTCCGGGAGTTCGGCAAGGGCGAGCTTGCCGATCAGTTCGGCCCGCTCGCCGACGCGCTGCGCGCCGACAGCTACGGGGGCGTGGTCTCGTTTGAGAGCGTCTACCACCCGGGCGATGGCGACTTCGAAGCGGGCTTCCGGGCCTGCATTGGCAGGTTCAAGGAGATCTTCGGCTGAAGCGGGAGAGCCGGGCCCGGGCGTGATCGCCCGAGCCCGGAGGCATCCGGGCGCCCGCAGGCGCCCGGTCCTGCCCGAGAGCTACCCGACCACCTGGACCGGCTGGTCAGGCGGGGCGAGGTTGCCCCAGAAGTGGGTGTCGTCGACGTTCGCCTTGGTGATCGCAGCACCCTGGATCTTGAGGTTCGGCCCCCAGTCCTCCATGGTCAATTCCGACTTCAGCCCGACCACGTCGTAGGTCCCGGGCTAGGGTTCCTTGCCGGCCAGGATCATGGGCGTGACCATGGCAAGCCCATAGACCTGGGCATAGAGCGGCTGCTCGACCTCGACCTGCTGCCAGCCCGAGTGGATGTTGTCGAGCCCGACCGGGGCGCCGTTGGAGGCCATCATCATGATCTGGCCGGGCTTCTTGCCGGCGGCCTCGAGGATCGAGACGATCGGCACGGTCAGATGCGCCGCGCGGCAGAAGATCAGGTCGATTTTCGGGTTCACCAGCAGCTGCTCCTGGACGATGTTGGCGGCGTTGGCGCCTCCCACTGCATCGCGGCCTTGGTGATGATCAGGGCGTTCGGGGCCTCGGCCTTCATCCGCTCCTCGAAGCCTTTCTGGATGTCGAGGGTGTAGTTGTCGCCGGGGTCACCCAGGATCTGGAGCATGGTCTTGATCGGCCGCTGTGGCGGTACGGTCAGCTTGTCGCCGCGCGGCGGCTTTCTGTTGCGCGCGCAGGCGGTCCCGGGCGATGATCGGCGATCTGCCGACGCGCCACCGGAGCCGGGATCCGCCGGCCGAGCCGCGAGCTCCGCGGGCGCACGCGCGGCAATTGGCCCGGATCGGGGCCAGCAAACGGGTCGGCGGGAGGGAGATCATGACAAGGTTCGGGATGGCTTGCGCGGCGGCCGCGGCGTTGCTGCTGGTGGGGCCTGCGCCCGCTCTGCGCGCGGCGACGCCCGCGGACACGCTGGTGATCGCCAAGAACATCGACGACATCATCAGCCTCGACCCGGCCGAGGTGTTCGAGCTCTCGGGCGGCGAGATGATCAACCAGCTCTATGACCGGGTCATGGCGTACGAGGCCGAGGATACGGCAAAGCTGGTGCCGGGCGTCGCCGAGAGCTACAGCGTCAGCGACGACGGCCGCACGATCACCCTCAAGATCCGCCCCGGCCTCAAGTTCCATTCGGGCAACCCGGTGCGCGCCGAAGACGTCGCCTTCTCCCTGCAGCGGGTGATCAAACTGAACCTCACGCCCGGCTTCATCCTGACCCAGCTCGGCTGGTCCAAGGACAACGTCGAGAGCATGGTCAAGGCGACCGGGGAAAATACCGTCGAGCTCACGATCGGCGAGGACTTCGCGCCGACCTTCGTGCTCAACTGCCTGTCCGCGGGCGTGGGCTCCGTGGTCGACGAGAAGCTGGTGCTGGCGAATGCCAAAGGGGACGATCTCGGCCACGAGTGGCTGAAGACCCATTCCGCCGGCTCCGGCGCGTTCGAGCTCAAGGGCTGGAAGGCGTCCGAGTCGGTGACCATGCAGGCCAATCCCGACTATCGCTTCGGGGCGCCCGCGATGAAGCGCGTGATCATCCGCCACATCCCTGAGCCCTCGGCGCAGCGCCTCCTGCTCGAGAAGGGCGACATCGACATCGCGCGCAACCTCAGCCCCGACCAGATCGAGGCGATCGGAGGCAACAAGGACCTCGTGGTCGAGGAGTTCCCGAAGGCCGACATCCACTATCTCGGCCTCAACCAGAAGGACGAGCGGCTGGCCAAGCCCCAGGTGCGCGAGGCGCTGCGCTGGCTGGTCGACTACCAGGGCATGGCCAACACCTTCCTGCGCGGCCAGTACAAGGTGCACCAGGCGTTCTGGCCGTCGGGCTTCTTCGCCTCGCTGACCGACACGCCCTTCCATCTCGATGTCGCCAAGGCCAAGGGCCTGCTCGCCGAGGCGGGTTATCCCGACGGCTTCGAGGTCGAGCTCGACGCGCCCAACACCTCGCCCTGGAACGACATGGCGCAGGCGATCCAGGCGACCATGGCCGAGGGCGGCGTCAAGGTGCACATCATCCCCGGCGAGCAGAAGCAGGTGATCACCAAGTACCGGGCGCGCAATCACCAGATGGTGCTGCTGTACTGGTCGCCCGATTACATGGACCCGCACGCCAACGCCGACACTTATGCGCGCAACCCGGACAATTCCGACAATGCCCAGTCGAAGCCGCTGGCCTGGCGCAACAGCTGGGTCATCCCCGAGCTCACCAAGGAGAGCGGACGCCGCGGTGCGCGAGCGCGACGCCGACAAGCGCAAGGAGATGTATCTCGACCTGCAGAAGAAGGTGCAGGCGGACAGCCCGTTCATCATCATGTTCCAGAACACCGAGCAGATCGCGCGGCTCGCGAACGTCAAAGGCTTCGTCTCCGGCCCGACCTTCGACACGGTGTTTTACCGCACCGTCATGAAATAGCCTGAGCGCGGCGGCTGGTTCTTCGGCCAGCCGCCGCCGGCTCGGCCCTCGTCCGACCGGTCTGCCCGCAGCATCCCCACCCCCGTCAAGCGAGAGGGGGAGATTTCCTGGCTGACCCCGCCTCCATCCGTGACGGCTCAGATTGAGACCGGTGCCGGGGCGGGCTCGGGATTGATCGCCGGATTGGCATGCGACCGGTTGACGGCTCGCATCGCGATTGCTGACGGCCGAGAGCTCGCGTCGACCATGGCTGGCCTCGGAAATCGAGGGCGCCGAGCGGGGTCTGACTCACAAATAAATCCTGCGGCCAGCATTGTCGGTTGATCGGAAATTTTATTCTGGTGCACGGCGGTGGTCACATTCTGAGGCGCGATGTAGTTACCTTAACACACAAGTGACGCGTGCCTCCGAAGTTAAGGGGCGATCTCCAGGGAATCAAGTCAACCTCATTGATGTGATGGAGAAGCGGCGCTCGCCGGGAGCGAATTTATCTCGTGATCTCAACGAGAAGCAACGAGCCGGCGATGGAGGCGACAGGGCATTCGATGGAGGATTGAGTGGAGTTGAGCGCACGCCCCCCGTGCGCGGACGCTACACTTTCGACCGCTCCGAGCCCATCGAGCCCACGTGATCGCGCGAAGCGCGCCCGGAGCATCGCCATCCGCTCGATGCAGTTGAAGCCCGGAGCGCGCCGGCGCAGAATACGGGCGCATTGCGAGCGAAGGATGGCCGGGTGGGCGACTTGACGGCTTGGCAGGTGCTGGCCGGGCTCGCAGGGGTCCTGGGCATCAGCGCATTTGTTGCCTGGTGGTTTCGGGAATTCCTGTTGGCCTACCTGCCGTGGCTGAATCCTGCGCGAGCCGGCCGGCTCGCGCAGCAGCGGGACCTGCCGTTGCCGGCCGGCGAGCGGTTCGTGATTCTGGTCGCCGATCTCCAGGGTGACGACGACAAACGCACGCACACGCGCCGCGTCGCGGCGGCGCTCGAGCCTTACCGCGGGCTCGACGTGACTCCGATCGGTCCGGGGCCGGAGTGGGGCGTCGAGAGCCGGGACGCCTTCGAGGCGAAGGCCCGGGCGCTACTCGTCAGGCAGCGGGGCGACCTCCTGGTCTCGGGCGAAGTGGCGAGCGCCGGCAAGGGCGTTCTCCTGCGCATCATGCCGGGTGACCGGAGCGTCGAGGTACGGCACGGCACATCAAAGGGACGCCGCGCCGGTGAGTATGCGCTCACCGATACGGGGCTGTCGCTCGACTTCGACCGGGATTTCGACGCCGTGCTGGTCGCGCTCGTCGCTGCGAGCGTCGCGCCGGCGAGCGAGCGCCAGGGCCACTATCTGGTCGACGTGCTGGGACCCGCTACCGATCGCCTGAAGCACCTGTGCGCCGAGATGCCGACCGGTCTGGACCAGGACCAGCGCGGCAGCGTCTGGCACGCGCTCGGGCTCGCGGCCTACGTGCTCGGCGAGCAGAAGGGGGAGAACGCCTGGCTCGAACAGGCGGTCGCCGCCTATCGCGCCGCCCTGGAGGTCTGGACGCGCGAGCGCGTCCCGCTCGACTGGGCGATGACCCAGAACAACCTCGGCGGAGCGCTCCGGGCGCTCGGCGAGCGCGAGGACGGCACCCAAAGGCTGGAGGAGGCCGTCGCCGCCTATCGCGCCGCCGTGGAGGTCAGGACGCGCGAGCGCGTCCCGCTCGACTGGGCCATGACCCAGAACAACCTCGGCACCGCGCTCTCAACGCTCGGCGCGCGCGAGGACGGCACCCGAAGGCTGCAAGAGGCAATGGCCGCCTATCGCGCCGCCCTGGAGGTCAGAACGCGCGAGCGCGTCCCGCTCGACTGGGCCATGACCCAGAACAACCTCGGCACCGCGCTCCAGACGCTCGGCGCGCGCGAGGACGGCACCCAAAGGCTGGAAGAGGCGGTCGCCGCCTATCGCGCCGCCCTGGAGGTCTGGACGCGCGAGCGCGTCCCGCTGCAGTGGGCCACGACCCAGAACAACCTCGGCAACGCGCTCCAGACGCTCGGCGCGCGCGAGGACGGCATCCTTCGGCTGCAAGAGGCAATCGCCGCCTTTCGCGCCGCCCTGGAGGTCTGGACGCGCGAGCGCGTCCCGCTCAACTGGGCGATGACCCAGAACAACCTCGGCACTGCGCTCCAGACGCTCGGCGCGCGCGAGGACGGCACCCAAAGGCTGGAGGAGGCCGTCGCCGCCTATCGCGCCGCCCTGGAGGTCTGGACGCGCGAGCGCGTCCCGCTCAACTGGGCGATGACCCAGAACAACCTCGGCACTGCGCTCCAGACGCTCGGCGCGCGCGAGGACGGCATCCTTCGGCTGCAAGAGGCGGTCGCCGCCTGTCGCGCCGCCCTAGAGATCTGCACGCGCGAGCGCGTCCCGCTCGACTGGGCCAAGACCCAGAACAACCTCGGCGCCGCGCTCCAGAGGCTCGGCGCGCGCGAGGACGGCACCCAAAGGCTGCAAGAGGCGGTCGCCGCCTATCGCGCGGCGCTGGAAGTGTTCAGGCCGGCCGGCGCGAGCCACTACGTCGGCGTCGCCGAGCACAACCTCACGCGCGCCGAGGCGCTGCTCGCCGAGCGGCGGGGAAGAAGCGCGGCGGAGTGAGCGGTTCGTCCGATCGGCTTGACGTGGCCAGCCGGAAACCCCACACCAGGGCCATGGCTGCGGTTCCCTTCGACACGCTGGCCTTGGCGCGCAAGCTGGAAGCGGCCGGCTTCGATCCGAAGCAGGCGCAGGATACGGCCGCAGCACTCGCCGAAGTCCTGAGCGAGCAGGTCGCGACCAAGCACGACATCAGCGAGCTTCGCGCCGAGCTGCGGGAGGTGGAGCAACGGCTGGTGATCAAGCTTGGCGGGATGATCGCGGCGGCGGTCGCGGTCGTAGCGATTCCGGTCAAGCTGCTGTGACCAAGGCGGCGGCGCAGCTATTTGAAGTAGAGCGCGACGCCGAGCAGAACGAACAGGGCGACCTGGGCGCCGAGGATCCGGTTCTGCATCTGGGCCAGCTTGGAATCCAATCTGGCTTCGAGCTGAGCCAGCCGGGCGTCGAGGTATTCCTTGGTCACGAGTTCGCTCCGGACCTCGGCCCAGTAGGTCGCGAAGGCGTTGCCGAGACGCTCCGCCTGCTCGTGCGAGAAGACGTTGCTTTCGCTGAGGTCGCGGGCGATCCTGAGGGTGTCCAAGCCGCTTTTCGCGTATGCGCGGCCTCATCATAGCGCGGGGCGACGAGGCGCGATAGCGCATGCCGGCGGGTACCGCCCGCGGTCAGCACGGGTCGGTGAGGTCGCCGGTGACCAGGGCCACAATCTCCTGATGGGTCGTGGCGGCCGTGCGGCGCTCGCCCGCGACCTTGCCGTGGCGGAGCACGACGATGCGGTCGGCGACCTGGAAGGCGTGCAGGATGTTGGTCTCGATGCCCTGGGCCTTGGCCTCGGCCGGGGTGTCGAAGGTCACACTTTGACCGTCGAACCGGATCTCGCCGGCGGACGGCTCCAGGCTGCCCGAGAGGATCTTGATCAGGGTCGACTTGCCGGCGCCGTTGTCGCCGAGCGTTCTCAGGCAGGCAGCGCCGGCTGGAGCCAATCACGGCGTCCGGGCGGCTGTCGAGGCGAAATCCCGTCAGCGGCGCTTGGGCCGGACCGGGGGCTGCTGTTCGCCGCTGCCCGGCTGGTTGAGGCCGCTGCCCGGCAGCTCCACGGAGAGCCCCTCGGGCAGTGGATAGGGATAGGGGTTGAGGTCGACCGGGACCGAATAGTTGAGGCGCGGGCGCAGGATGCCGCAGTCCCAGTGGTAGCCGGCTGGGCGTGCCGGCCATGGCGCTCGCCTGGAAGAACCGGCATTCGCACGAGACGTCGGCCTGCACGCTGAGCTCACCCGCGGTCCCGGCGCTGCAGGTCGGGACCTCCGCCTGCGCCGGGGCCAGCGTTGCCGTGCCGAAGAATGCCAAGAGGCCGATCGTGCCGGCGCGCGCGGTCGGCCTGGCTTTCACGCCCGACATGGGTGCCGGGGATGTGACGCCGCCGGCGGTCAGGCGCTGAACCCACACGCCTGGTCGACCAGCGCCCAGAGGACGCGATGGCTGGACCGCTCGTACAGCTCGCTGCCCACGAAGATCAGGAACATGCCGAGCGCGACGCTGGCCACGGCCACGAGCGAAGCGATCGCCGCGTGCCGCACACGGATCGTGCTACGCTCGTCTCCGAGAATGCCTCTAACCACCGCCATCGTCGCTCCTCGCGCCTGTCCAATTCGGGACAATATGCCTAAAATGCCATGGAATTGTCAACCGCCACCGTCTGGCAGAACGGTGGCCGCCGACGCGCATTGCCCCGGCGCCAGACGGCGCCGGGGCGGGAAGGTCAGGGGTGAAGCGGGCTGCGGCCGGCGCGCCCGGGCGGCGCGCCGGCCGCTCGGATCACTCGGCCGGCACGGGCTCCGCCGCGGCCGGCATGGGCTCGAGCGCCGCCCGGATGGCGTCGTCGACCCGCTCCAGCCAGATCAGCTCGAGGCTGTCGCGGGCGCTTTCCGGGATGTCCTCGAAGTCCTTCCGATTGCGCGCCGGCAGCAGCACCCGGGTAAGCCCGGCGCGGTGCGCCGCCAGCACCTTCTCCTTGATCCCGCCGACCGGCAGGACCAGGCCGCGCAGGCTGATCTCGCCGGTCATCGCGGTGTCGCTGCGCACGGTCCGATCGGTCAGCAGCGAGACCAGGGCCGTGAACATCGCGACGCCGGCGGACGGCCCGTCCTTGGGCACGGCACCGGCCGGCACGTGGACGTGGATGTCGCTCTTCTCGAACAGGCTGTCGTCGATGCCGAGCTGGCGGGCGCGCGACTTGATCAGGCTGAGCGCCGCCTGGACGCTCTCCTTCATGACGTCGCCCAATTGGCCGGTCAGGATCAGCTTGCCGGCGCCCGGCGTGCGCGCCGCCTCGACGAACAGGATGTCGCCGCCGACCGGGGTCCAGGCGAGCCCGGTCGCGACGCCGGGCACGCTGGTCCGCATCGCGACCTCGCTCTCGACCCGCCTGGAGCCGAGGATCGCGTGCAGATCGTCGGGCTCGACCCGGACCTTGGTCGCGGTGCCCTCGGCGATCCGGACCGCGACGTTGCGCAGCACGCCGCCGATCAGGCGCTCGAGATTGCGCACGCCGGCCTCGCGCGTGTAGTCGCGCACGATCGCCCGGATCGTCGCCTCGCCGAGCTCGACCTGGTCCGGCCGCAGGCCGTTCGCCTCGAGCTGGCGCTTGACCAGATAACGTTTGGCGATCTCGACCTTCTCGTCCTCGATGTAGCTCGGCAGCTCGATCACCTCCATGCGATCGCGCAAGGGGCCCGGGATGCCGTCGAGCACGTTGGCGGTGCCGATGAACATCACCTGGCTGAGGTCGAACGGCACGGCCAGATAGTTGTCGCGGAAGGTCGAGTTCTGCTCCGGGTCGAGCACTTCCAAGAGCGCCGAGCTCGGATCGCCGTGGAAGCCCTGGCCGAGCTTGTCCATCTCGTCGAGCATGAACACCGGGTTGCGCGTGCCGGCCTTGCGGATGCTCTGGATGATGCTGCCCGGCAGCGCCCCGATGTAGGTCCGGCGGTGGCCGCGGATCTCGGCCTCGTCGTGGACGCCGCCGAGGCTCGCGCGCACGAACTTGCGGCCCGTGGCGCGCGCGATGCTCTGGCCGAGCGAGGTCTTGCCGACGCCGGGCGGGCCGACGAAGCAGAGGATCGGGCTCTTGCCCTTCGGGTTGAGCTTGCGCACCGCGAGATATTCGAGGATCCGCCGCTTGATCTTGTCGAGGCCGAAGTGATCCTCGTCCAGGATGCGGCGCGCCTCGGCGATGTCGATCGCGTCATCGCTCTGCTTCGACCACGGCAGCTCGATCAGCCAGTCGAGGTAGGTGCGGACCATCGAGTACTCGGCCGCCGCCTCGGGCATGCGCTCGAGGCGCCTGAGCTCCTTGCGGGCGTGCTCCTCGACCTCCTCGGACATCCCGGCCTCGGCGATCGCCTTGGCCAGCTCCTCGACCTCGGCCGCGGTGCCCTCGCTTTCGCCGAGCTCCTTCTGGATCGCCTTCAGCTGCTCGCGCAGGATGTACTCGCGCTGGCGGCCCTCGACCGCCTCGCGGGTCTGCTGGCCGATGTCGCGCGAGATCTTGAGCACCTCGATCCGGTGCCCGAGCAGCTCGATCACCTTGTCGAGCCGGGCGCGCACCTCGAAGGTCTCGAGAACCTGCTGCTTCTCCTCGGGCGAGAGGTCCATGAAGCTCGCGACCAGGTCGGCGCCGGCCGAAGGCGAGGTCACCGACTGGACGGCGTTGACCAGCTCGGGCGGCACCTGCGGCAACAGCTGCAGCGCCTCGAGCGACTGCTGCTTGAGGTAGACGAGGCGCGCCTGCAGCTCCGCGTTCTCGACCTCGAGCTCCTCGATGCGCTCGACCCGGGCCGCCATGAACGGGTAGCCGGTCAGGAACTCGCCCACCCGGAAGCGCTGCAGGCCCTGGCAGACGATGTGGTGCGAGCCGTCGGGCGCGGTCACGTAGCGCAGGATGCGCGCGACCGTGCCGACCTGATGCATCTGGTCGGCGCCCGGCTCATCGACCGCGGCGTCGCGTTGCAGGACCACGCCGACCGGCTGCTCGCTGCGCGCCGCCTCCTGGGCGGCCGAGATCGACTTCGCGCGGCCGAGCGAGAGCGGCAGCATGATGCCCGGATAGAGCACCACGTTGCGCACCGGCAGGATGATCATGGCGCCCTCGGGCAAGGTCACCCCGCTCCCGGGCGCTGCCGTCGCCGGCGCGGTATTGACCGCGTCCTGCGGCTGCTCCGCGGTGCGGGCGTCCTGGGGTTGCTGTTCTGTCGTCATTCGACCGTCCCTCACAACTTGCGCAGACCGAGCACCAGGCAGCCGTCGGCCAGCTCCTTGCGCGCGATCTCGAAGCGACCCGGCGGCAGCTCGATCCGGCGCTCGAAATGGCCATAGGGAATCTCGAGCCGGCGGATGATCCCGGCGCGCGCGCGCCCGGGCATCGGCCGCTCGCCGACCACCGCGAGCGTCCTGCCGTCGACCAGGACCTGGAGCTGGTCGGCGCCCACGCCGGGCAGGGCGACCAGGATCCAGAGCTCCTGTTCGGTCTCCAGGACGTCGACCGGCGGCTCCCAGCTCGGCTGGCGACCGTCGGTCGCGCGCGGCTGAAAGAACTGACGGTTCAGCCGTTCCGCCCGTTCCAACAGCTCGCAAGCCGAGGCCCACATCCAGGCATCAGGATCACGTGATGGCATCGGGGACCTTTCGAAAGCGCGAATCAGCAGCTCGCAAGCGCGCGACCGTGCTCAGCGCGGCACGGGGCAGGCGTTGCGGAAACTGCGTGCGGTTCGGATCGCTCCTACTATTTCGTTAATCTTTTTGCAGATTCAACTCGGGCGACCCCCCATGGCCGGCGGCCCGGGTTGCGCGCCTGCAAGCCCTCTTTGCGAGCGGAGCTGACCCGCCCGTGGCAGGGCATGCAGGGTGCGCTATAACCGCCCGCGCCCACGATGCTCGCATGACAGGGAGACAAGGCCATGGAACCGGTGCGCTTCGGCGTCATCAGCACCGCCAAGATCGGGATCGAGAAGGTGATCCCGGCGATGCAGCACTCGCAGCTCTGCCGGATCGAGGCGATCGCCTCGCGCCACCTCGCGAGCGCCGAGGCGGCAGCGGGCGCGCTCGGCATCGCCAAGGCGTATGGCTCCTATGCCGAGCTGCTCGAGGATCCGGAGATCGAGGCGGTCTACAATCCGCTGCCCAACCACCTGCACGTGCCGATCTCGATCCAGGCCGCGGCCGCCGGCAAGCATGTGCTGTGCGAAAAGCCGATCGCACTGACCGCCGAGGAGGCCGAGAAGCTGATCGAGGCGCGCGACCATGCGGACGTGCTGATCCAGGAAGCCTTCGTGATCCGCCACCACCCGCAATGGCTGCGCGCGCGGGAACTGGTACGCGCTGGTCGGATCGGCGACCTCCGGGTGGTCCAGGGCAGCTACAGCTACATGAACCTCGACCCTGAGAACGTCCGCAACCAGGCCGGGATCGGCGGCGGCGGCCTGTTCGACATTGGCTGCTACCCGATCGTCACCTCGCGCTTCCTGTTCGGAGCGGAGCCGCGCCGGGCAATCGGCCAGATCGAGTACGACCCCAACTTCGAGACCGACCGCCTGGCTTCGGTGCTGTTGGAGTTCCCGGGCGGCCAGGCGCTGTTCGTCTGCTCGACCCAGCTGGTGCCCTATCAGCGCATGCAGATCTTCGGCACCAAGGGGCGGATCGAGATCGAGATCCCGTTCAACGCGCCCCCCGACCGGCCCTGCCGGATCTGGCTCGACGACGGCAGCCAGCTCGGGGCCGGCTCGGCGCAGATGGAGACCTTCGAGATCGTCAACCAGTACACGTTGCAAGGCGACGCTTTCGCGCGCGCGATCCGCACCGGCACGCCGCTCGAGTTCCCGCTCGAGGACGCGGTCAGGAACATGCGGGTGCTCGACGCGATCTATCGCTCCGGCGCCAGCGGCCGCTTCGAGGAGGTCTGATCCGCCCGCCGTCGATGCGCTGCGAGCCGGTGGCATCCCGAAATGCCGACTTCGGTCAGCAACGTGATCATTGGATCAATGGTTTCGCTAGCGCGAACTCGCCTGAATACTGAACTTATACGGTTCCCGCGAAGCCTTCACCTTGGCGGGGCGCGCCCGCCGCCCGCCAACCCGGGCGCGCAGACCAAGCGCAGAAAGTCAGGACTTTCTGCGCTTGGTATTCCAGGCGGCCGGAGCCCGATCGTCGCGCTGACCCGAACGAGACCGGATCGGCTTGGCGGGTGATGACCGCCCAGGCCGGTTCGGGCGCGGCCCCCTTATACGGTTCCCGCGAAGTCTTCACCTTCGCGGGGGCGCGCCCGCCGCCCGCCAACCCGGGCACGCAGACCAAGCGCAGAAAGTCAGGACTTTCTGCGCTTGGTATTAGCCGGGCTCAGAACGTCGGGACGCCCTTCGGCGCCGCGGCCCTGCGGTCCGACTCGGGCGCCGGCCGCCGAGGCGCCGCGCTCTCCGCCGACCACACCGGCAGATGGAGCAGCTCTGCCCATTGGCGCCGCAGCGTCTCGATCCGGCGTTCGCCCCACGTGCGCGCCAGTTCGATCTCTTTCGCCGGGTCCGGATGCGCGAGCTCGAGCCGGTGCACGACGCGCCAGCCGTAGCGATGCCAGACCCGCTGCCGGCGATGGCGCAGGCCGCGGTAGTTGGCCAGCGGCTCGCTCCAGCGGCGCACGCCCGAAAGACTGCGGACCACGACGTGCAGCGAGTCCTGGTCGATGATCAGGGTCTCGCGGCGCAGCAACAGGTTCAGGCCCCAGAGGACCTGCCCGATGCCAACGGTCAACAGGACGCAGGTGCCGGCCACGCCGAGGTCCGGCAGCGGCGGTCGCGCGCCGGTCAGGAGGGCGAGCAGAGGAACCGCGATCCAGATGCTGCCGACCGTCAGCACCAGGCCGGCGAGCACAATCGGCCGCCGGCCGCCGACGCCGGACGGCTGCGCAAGGTCGATTGGCTGGCCACGGACCTTGTGGGCCGGGCCGATCCGGGCTCGGGACATCGCACTCACAACCTATGCTCTAACGCGGCCTTCCGCGGACACCTCAGGGTTAGCCCTCAGCGGTTAACAAAGGGTTAACGTGGCAGCCTTGAAAAAACGCCTTCGGCGGGCGGCGATTGCCGCCGGCTGCAGCACCGGCTATCACACGCCGGCCGCCCAGCCGGCGCCGCACACCGGCCAGCGAGGCCGAGGATGGATCAGGACACCGACGCTCTCGACCCTCGGGCCGCGGTGCTGCAGCCCGGCCGCCTGAGCGAGATCGCCAAGCGCTACGGCGCGCCGCCGCTCGCGATCGAGGTCAGGGGCCTGCGTAAGATCTATGCCGGCACCAGGACGGCGCCAGCCAAGGAGGCGCTCAAAGGCATCGATCTCGAGGTGCCGCGCGGCTCGATCTTCGGCCTTCTGGGCCCCAACGGCGCCGGCAAGTCGACCCTGATCAACATCCTCGCCGGCCTGGTGATCAAAAGTGCGGGAGCGGTCCGGATCTGGGACTTCGACATCGACGTCAACCCGCGGCGCAGCCGGCGCGCGATCGGGATCGTGCCCCAGGAGCTCAACCTGGACGCTTTCTTCACGCCGCGCGAGACGCTCGAGATCCAGGCCGGGCTGTACGGCGTGCCCCGATCCGAGCGGCGGAGCGACGAGATCCTGGCTGCGCTCGGGCTGGCCGACAAGGCCGGCGTCTATGCCCGCACGCTGTCCGGCGGCATGCGGCGGCGGCTGCTGGTCGCCAAGGCGCTGGTCCACCAGCCGCCGGTCGTGGTGCTCGACGAGCCGACCGCGGGCGTCGACGTCGAGCTCCGGCGCAGCCTCTGGCGCTACATGCGCGAGCTCAACCAGCAGGGCGTGACGGTGGTCCTGACCACGCACTACCTCGAGGAAGCCGAGGCGATGTGCGATCGGATCGCGATCATCGACCGCGGCCTGGTGGTCGCCTGCGACGCCAAGGCGGCCCTGATCGGCCGGCTCGACGAGAAGCGCCTGACCGTGGCGGTCGCCGAGCCGGTCACGACGCTGCCGGCGGAGCTCGCTGCCCTGGGTGCCCGGCTCGATGGCGCGCGCCGGCTGGTCCTCAACTACCGGCCGAGCCGCGCCCGGGTCGGCGATCTGCTCGACGCGGTGCGTCGCGCCGGGCTCACGATCACCGATCTCGCGACCGCCGAGGCCGACCTCGAGGAGCTGTTCCTGCGCCTGACCGGACATCATGAGGGCACCGATGCGGGCGGATCGCCGGCCGGGCGATGATCGCCGCCTCGCGAAGCCTTTGACAGGCGGCTCGGGCAATGGCATGACCGGTGCCAGGTGCAACAGCGGAAAGGAGGTGATCCAATGTCTCACGCCAAGGTGGCGCGTCTGGTCTTGCCGGCGACCGGGGCTTTGGTCACGTCCGCCGGGCTCGGCTGACGCCGCGGGAACTTCGTCAAATCATCAAACCCGCGTAATCCACCGCGTGCGTTTTCAGCGCCGCTGTCCCCCGGGGCAGCGGCGCTTTCTTCTGATCCGAGACCGGCTCTTTGATGCGACCGAACCCCAAGAAGCTCAACGCGCTGCAGCTCAAGACGCTGGCGATCCTGCAGGCGATGGCCAAGGATCAGTGGCTGGCCAATCCGCCGGATGCGGATGGCACGGTGCTGGTCCACTCCCTGCCCCATGCCCACGGCGACCATCTCCACATCGGCGCGGTGGTCGTGCAGGCGCGCGACGCGACCGGCCTCGGCAATCCGAACGTGATGAGCGCGCTCGCCCGCAAGGGCCTGCTGGTCGCCGGCATCCCCGGCCCGCCGATCCTCTCGCCCGAAGGCCTCGCCTACGAGACCGGGATCATCGATGAGGTCTTGCAACAGGCCGACTGATCCATCTCGGGTGATCTGCGAGACATTGCTGTCAACCGACTGATCCAGCTAAGCTTATGCAGCCGAACGCTCGCCTTCGGCAGGTGCGGGCAGACCGACGACGATCGCCTCGTTGAGCTCATGCGGATTGTCGAAGGCGATGATCCGCGGCTGGCGCGTGGCCGCGATCAGCTTGACGTCGTAGAGCTCCCGGGTGTCGCCGTGGAAGCGCAGCCACTGCACGATCGCGCCGCGATCGAGGTCGACCACCAGGACGCCGCAGCGCCCTTCGGCGTCCTTCTCTTGCAGCTGCCGGCCGAGTGCCAGGTCGGCGAACGCCCGGCTCGAGCGCTCCTCCGACAGGCCGATGACCGCGAACCGGCCGACGAAGTCGAGCCCGCGGGCAAAGCCCGGGCAGAAGCAGACCGGCTCGAACCGGCCGCTCACAAGGTCGCAGCTGGACCGACTTCGGCGCGGTCGCGAACGATGCAGCACTGCTCCTCGACGCCAGCACCCAGGTCCGCTACGTGCCGGACGGCATCGACGGCGAGACCCCGAGCTTCACCTTCCGCGCCTGGGACGAGACCGCAGGCAGCGCTTCCGGCAACGGGTCGCCGAGCACCGCCGACGCTTCGACCAACGGCGGCTCGAGCGCGTTCTCGAGCGGCACCGCGGACGCGAGCCTCACGGTGACCGCGGTCGACGACCCGCCGACGCTCGTCACCTCGCGCTCGGGCACGGTCGACTACACCGAGAACGACACCGACTTCTTCGTCGACCCGGGAATCACGATCAGCGATCCCGACGGCGGCACGCTGGATGGCGCCCAGGTTGCGATCACCAACTACGTCGCGGGCGAGGACTCCCTGAGCCTGGCCAGGCGCTGAGCATGGCGGTCTTGTCCCAGACCTACGTCGCGCTCGCCTCGTTCCAGGACGCCGAAGGCCAGTACCGGCGTGCGGTCGAGATGGCCGGCCTCGAGGAGCGCATCCATCGCCAGCTCGCCGACCGCCACCGCGCGGGCCAGCTCGGCGAGCTCGCGGTCATCCAGGGCGAGGTCAACGCCCTGGTCGCGGCCTTGCGCGAGGATCTTGCGCTGGCGCGCCGCCAGAATGCCCTCGGCCAGCTGTTCGTCGCGATCGGCGCCGATCCCCTGCCCGAGACCCTGGCGGCCAACGACCTGCAGATGGTCGCCGCGGCGCTCAAGGATCGACAGCGCGCCTGGCTGCGCGGCGATCTCGCGAGCCTCCTACCCGCACCCGCCGCGCCGCCCGGTGCCGCCACCGCCGGCCCGTCCGCCGCCGCGCCGACCGGCATTCCGAGCGGCCCGGACGCGCCGCCAGCGGTGCGCTAGGCCCTGTCCACGAAGTTACCTGGCCTACAACGTCCTGGAGTCCGGCAGATTGCATGGCCGGCTCGCCGTTCCGTGAGCGGCACCGCTCCTGAACAGGCATCCTTGAATTTACCATACCCCGTCAGTTATACATCAAGCATTGTCGTTATGATCCTACGTGATCGCGGCGACGTGGTGACGCGCTTCATATTGCTGCTATCCGCAGATGCCTAGGCTACTCGAAGAAAGAAATCTCGAAAGCTCTCTGGTTCTCCGCCCGCAATGGCGGCGAAGTCCTTCGAGACCTGACCGTAGCGACCTTCGGCGATTGAGGCGCACAAGGTGGAGAAGGCATACGGCCAAGGATCGTCGGGACGCGCCGCCGCAGACGACGGCCCCCACATGGCCGGTGGCTCCCGTGACGAGGATCACTATGCCGCTCCACGTTCCCGCTTGACTCACACATATCTCAGTGGTTATAGGTCAATCAATAGCCGGCAGGTTATGGATCCCAAAATGCCGAACGCTCACGATGTGCTCTTCAGAACGCTCGCCGATCCGACTCGGCGGGCTCTCTTCGAACGACTGTGCCGCGAAGGAGAGCGGACGGTCGGGGCTCTGACGGCTCGGGCCGGGGTCTCGCAACCGGCCGTCTCAAAGCATCTCGGGGTCCTGAAGCGGGCCGGGCTGGTGCGCGACCGCCACCAAGGTCGCCAGACGCACTATAGCGCGCAACTCGGCGCCTTGGCCCCGCTGATCGACTGGACAAGCCAGATGGCCGGGTTCTGGCAGAGCCGGTTCGACGACCTCGAACGCCTACTGAAAAGGATGGACCCATGAACGCAACATCGACCGCAACGCTCTCCGTCGTTGTCGAACGTGAGATCCCTCATCCGCCCGAAAAGATCTGGCGTGCGCTCACGCAACCACACCTGATCGAGGAGTGGCTCATGAAGAACGACTTCAAGCCTGTCGTGGACCACCGTTTCAATTTCAGCGCAGACTGGGGCGCTGTGGATTGTCAGGTCCTGGCAGTCGAGCCGAACCAAACGCTGTCTTACACGTGGGCAGCCTATGGTCTCGAGAGTGTCGTCACTTGGACTCTCACCCCTACCAGCACTGGCACCCACCTGCGCATGGAGCAGTCGGGCTTCCGGCCGGATCAGCAGCCGGCCTATCAGGGCGCCCAGGGCGGATGGCAGAAGTTCTTTGCAGCATTGGAGCAGGTCTTGGCACGGATAGATTGAAGTCTGCGGGCACAAGTCAAAGTCAGGAGCCTGCCCGAGCCATCCGGTGGGTCGCCAGTTGTTTCGATATACGGTGTGTGGTGGCTTACGACCACGCTTTGACACAGTCCGGGAAATTTCCGGCGAGCCGGACAGGCTGCTGGTCGGATTGTGTCATAAATTCTTGCCCGAGGTCACCTGGGCCGCGTCGGCGTGGCGTCAGGTCTCAGTCGCGCGCGGGATCCAATCGAGATCCGCGGCCTCGACCTTGCCGGCGCTGGCCTTGACCAGCCCCATGCCGAGTCGCGAGCGCTCGCCCGGCTCGCCGCCCCCCGCCCCGCCAGTCCTTCTGGATCTGGGCCAACCAGCAGCGCATCGGCTCGGTCAACGCGAGATGACCGGGTCGGGGAGCCCCCTTGGACGGCGGGCGTTGTGGATACTAACGGTTTCACTTGAGCGGTGAGAGTCGTGCCCGGCATGGCGGCGAGCGCCCCCGGTCCAGCGCGACCAGGAGCTGCTCCTGGGCGACGAGGAAACGCCGGATCGCTTCGAGCCCCTGCCGCTTGGCCCGACTCTGCCAGGGCTCGGCACGGCCGTGGCGCGCCCGGAGGGATTCGAACCCCCGACCCCCGGATTAGGAATCCGATGCTCTATCCTGCTGAGCTACGGGCGCCTGCGACGACCTGCCGCTTGGACTAGCCCCTCCTGGCCTGGTTCGGCAAGCCCTGCTGGCGCGGGGCGGCCGCCGGCTCGGAGTTCGTGCCCCGATCGCGGCCGCGTGGTCAGGACGCACCGCCCGAAGCGGCGCCGTCGGTGTTGCGGCCGAGCCAGGCGCGCAGGCGCGCACTGGTCGCGTCGCTGACGTGCAGGCCGAGCTTGGAACGGCGGAACAGGATGTCCTCGGCGGTCCGCGCCCACTCCTCGCGGACCAGGTAGTCGACCTCGGCCTCGTACAGGCCGTCGCCCAGCGGCTCGCCCAGATCCTCGAGCGCCTGGGCGCCGTCCAGGAGCGCTCCGACCCGGGTGCCGTAGGCGCGGGCGTAGCGGCGCGCGAGCTGCAGCGGCAGCCAGCCGCGCTCGAGCTGGAGCGTGACCAGGAAGCCCTCGAAATCGGCGTCCGGCAGGTCGCCGCCCGGCAGCGGCGTGCCCGCCGTCCAGGCGCCGCCCTCGAACCGCAGCGCCGGCCGCAGCTGCTCGAGCGCGGCCTCCGCGAGCTTGCGGTAGGTCGTGATCTTGCCGCCGAACACCGACAGCAGCGGCGCGTCGTCCTCGGGCTCGTCCAGATCGAGCACGTAGTCGCGGGTGATCGCCGAGACGTCGCTGCTCGCATCGTCGTAGAGCGGCCGCACGCCGGCATAGGTCCAGGCGACCTGATCCGGGGTCAGCGGCTGCCGGAAGTAGCGGCTGACCGCCTGGCAGAGGTAATCGATCTCGTCGTCGCCGATGTCGACCAGGCCCGGCTCGTCCGTGTAGTCGACGTCGGTGGTGCCGATCAGCGAGAACTCCTGCTCGTAGGGGATCACGAACACCACCCGGCGATCGGTGTTCTGCAGGATGTAGGGACAGGGGTGATCGTAGAGCCTGGGCACGATGATGTGGCCGCCCTTGACCAGGCGGAGGTCGCTCGGCGCCGCCATCTGCAGCTGCCCGGCGAGGAAGCGGGAGACCCAGGGGCCGGTCGCGTTGACCAGGGCGCGCGCCCGCACCTGCCGCGGCGGCCCGCCGCCGCCGGCATCGAGGGCGGCATACCAGAGGCCGTTCGCGCGCCGCGCGGCCGTGCACCGGGTGCGCGGCAGGATCTCGGCGCCGCGCTCCCTTGCGTCGAGCGCGTTCAGCACCACGAGCCTGGCGTCGTCGACGAAGCAGTCGGCGTAGGCGAAGCCCTTCTTCAGCTCCGGCTTGAGCGGCCGGCCGACCGGATCGGTGCTGAGATCGACCGCCTTGGAGCCCGGCAGCAGCTGGCGCCCGCCCAGATGATCGTAGAGGAACAGGCCGAGCCGGATCAGCCAGGCCGGGCGCTGCTGGCGGTCGTAGGGCAGAATGAAGCGCAGCGGCCAGATGATGTGCGGGGCGGCGCGCAGCAGGACCTCGCGCTCGATCAGGGCCTCGCGCACCAGCCGGAACTCGTAGTGCTCCAGGTAGCGCAGGCCGCCGTGGATCAGCTTGCTGCTGGCCGACGAGGTGTGGCGCGCGAAATCGTCCTGCTCGCAGAGGATGACCTTGAGCCCGCGGCCGGCGGCATCGCGGGCGATTCCGGTGCCGTTGATGCCGCCGCCGACGATCAGCAGATCGACAGGCTCGTTCGGGCTCACGCCTCGCTCCCGGCTGGACGGACCTGCGCCGGCGGACGCACCGGCGCCGCTCGCAGCCACGCGCGGCGGCGAAGACGGTCCCCCCATAGATGGGGTGCTTTCTGGCATAGGATCACGCCCGGCAGCAATCGGCTTCGCGCACCGAAATCCCGGGATCCGGGTGGATCTGGGGCGAAACGGGTTGCCCTGACCGACGATCGCACTAGCCTTGCGGGGTTGGCTGTGATCGCATCGAGGAAGCGCCTGCGCATGGACCACGACCCCCTGCCCCACCTGAAGTTCGGCGTCGGCCAGCCGGTCGCGCGCAAGGAAGACCCCTATCTGGTCGCGGGCCATGGCCGCTACACCGACGACATCGACCTGCCGGGCCAGGCGTTCGCGGTCGTCCTGCGCTCGCCCTACGCCCATGGCGTGCTGCGGGCGATCGATACCGCTGCCGCCGGCCGCGCGCCCGGCGTGCTCGGGGTTTACACCGCGGCCGATCTCAGCGCCTACGGCCCGATCCTCTGCAAGCTGCCGCTCAAGAACCAGGACGGCAGCCCGCTGTTCGCGCCGCCGCGGCCGGTGTTCGCGACCGACCGGGTGCGCTACGTCGGCGAGCCGCTGGCACTGGTGGTCGCCCTGAGCGCGCACGCGGCCCAGGACGCGGCCGAGCTGATCGCGCTCGACATCGAGCCGTTGCCGGCGGTCGCCGACGTCCTGCAGGCGCTGGCGGCCGATGCCCCGAAGCTGCACGGCGACCATGCCAACCTCTGCCTCGACTGGCGGTTCGGCGATGTCGTGGCCGCGGAGCGGGCGTTCGCCGAGGCGGCGCACGTCACGCGGCTCGAGCTGGTCAACAACCGGGTCGTGGTCGCGCCGATGGAGCCGCGCGCCGCGGTCGCCGACTACGATGCCGAAACCGGGCGCTTTACCCTCTACGTCGGCTGCCAGGGGGTGTTCGGCCTGCGCCGCGCGCTCGCCGAGGACCTGCTCAAGATCGAGCCGCAGCGGCTCCGGGTGCAGACCTTCAACGTCGGCGGCTCGTTCGGCATGAAGTCGGCGGCCTACCCGGAGTACCTGGGCATCCTGCACGCGGCCCGGGCGCTCGGCCGGCCGGTCAAATGGTGCGATGTGCGCAGCGGCAGTTTTCTCTCCGATCAGCACGGCCGGGCGACCACGGTCGAAGCCGAGCTGGCGCTCGATGCCGAGGGCAATTTTTTGGCGGTCCGGGTCCACACGGTCGCCGACATGGGCGCCTATCTCACCGCCTTCGGCCCGGCGATGCCCTGCGTCAACATGCAAAAGAACCTGCCGAGCCTCTACCGGACGAAGGTGATCGCGATCCACACCCGGTGCGCGTTCACCAACACGGTGCCGGTCGGCCCCTACCGGGGGGCGGGGCGCCCGGAGGCGAACTACGTCATGGAGCGGCTGGTCGACGCCGCGGCGCGCGAGACCGGGCGCGATCCGGCGGCGCTCCGGCGCCAGAACCTGATCCCGGCCGCCGCCATCCCCTGGACCGCGGCCTCCGGGCTCAAGTACGACAGCGGCGACTTCGCCGCGGTGCTCGCGGACGGCCTCGCCAAGGCCGACTGGGCGGGTTTTTCCGAGCGTCGCCGGCAATCGCAGGCGCGCGGCCGGCTGCGCGGACGCGGCCTCGCCTGCTACCTCGAGGTCACGGCGCCATCCAATCCCGAGATGGGCGGCATCCGCTTCGAAGACGGATGGCCGGGTGACCCTGATCACCGGCACCCTCGACTACGGCCAGGGCCACGCCTCCGCGTTCGCCCAGGTGCTGGCCTCCCGGCTCGGCCTGCCGTTCGATCTGATCGACCTGCTCCAGGGCGACAGCGATCAGCTGCTGGCCGGCGGCGGCACCGGCGGCTCGCGCTCGATCATGTCGAGCGGCAAGGCGATCGTCGAGGCGTCGGCCGCGCTGATCGAGAAGGGCCGCGAGCTCGCCGGCCATTTCCTCGAAGCCGCCGCGGCCGACATCGCGTTCGAGGCGGGCGAATTCCGGATCGCCGGCACCGATCGCTCGATCCCGCTGCTCGAGCTCGCGGCCCGGGCAGGTTCGGCGCCCGACCTTCCAGCCGACCTGCCGCAGAGCCTCGATACCGCGCTCGTGGCCGAGGGCCCGCCGTCCGCTTTTCCCAACGGCTGCCACATCGCCGAGGTCGAGATCGACCCCGAGACCGGCGTGGTCGAGCTCCAGCGCTACACCGCGCTCGACGACTTCGGCACGCTGGTCAACCCGATGCTGGCCGAGGGCCAGGTCCACGGCGGGGTCGCCCAGGGCATCGGCCAGGCGCTGATGGAGCAGGCGGTCTATGACCCCGCGGGCCAGCTGCTGACCGGCTCCTTCATGGACTACGCCCTGCCGCGCGCTGACTTCGTGCCGCCGATCGACGTGGGCTTCCACCCGGTTCCCGCCACCAGCAACCCGCTCGGGGTCAAAGGCTGCGGCGAAGCCGGGGTGACAGGCGCCCTGCCCGCAGTCACGAACGCGGTCCTCGACGCGCTTGCCGAACGCGGCATCACCCACATCGACATGCCCGCCACCCCAGAAAAAATCTGGTCCGCGCTGCGCGATGCCGGCTCGGTTCGGGCGGGGACGTAGCTCTACGGCATGGCGTCGATCGGCGCCTTCGAACGTTAGGCGCCCTCTTCCCCCGGGAGGCGGTCCAGGACTTGGGGCGGCCGCAACGTGGCCCTCCGCTTGCCGCGCCGTTCTCAGTCGTCATGAGGTTGCCGGAGGGACCTCGCCGGCAGCGGTAGTCACGACCGCCTCAAGCGCGGTCGTCATGGCATTGAGCACGGGTTCGACGTGGGCGCCGATGCCGTGGCGGTGCGCGAGCCAGCGCGGGTCGTTGTAGGAGAGCCAGGTCTTCTGCCGATCGTCCTGCCAGACCAGGACCCGGAGCGGCAGATCGATCCCGATCGTCTGGGCCGCCTGCATCAGCGGCGTTCAAGCCTTGGCGTGACCGAAGATCAGGAGCTCGGTCGGCCGGAGCACGAGCCCCACCGCCCTGGCCCCGGCGGCATGATCGATCCGCGCGAACACGGTCATGCCCCGCGCCTCAACCTCTGCCACCAGCCGGTCCATCGTCGCCCGCGGGCCGCGCTGCCGAGGATCGTTGTCAGTCCCTCAATGATGATTGCCGGCTCCATGCTGGCCCTTACGCTCGTGTGCGGTCAGCGAACCGGTCAGCACTCTAGGTCTGGCGGAGCGGAACCTGGAGCAGGCTGTTGAACTCCTTGGTGAAATCGCAGCTGATGCGGGCGTGGACTTTGCCCTGTTTGTCGAAGAAGCGGCCTTCGTCGTCGGCGAGGAAGACGCCTTCGTGCCAGACGCCCGGGTGGATGTAGAGGCCCTTCGAGCCGTCGAACCAGTAGGCCTTGAAGTGATCGGGACGCAGGTCGTCGCCCGGCGCGGCCAGCGGCACGACGAAGGGCCGGTGGTCAAGTGGGAAAAAAAGCTGGCCGCCGTCCGGGTGGTAGTTGACGTGCCACAAGAGGACTTGGTCGTGGGCGACATCGCGGATGCCGGGGCGTGCCGCGAGCGGCGGCACCGACCAGCCGAACAGGTAGGCATCCGAGACCGCCTCGTTGGCGCCGCGGTAGACCTCGCCGTCCCACCAGAAGCGGAAGATGCCCTCGGTGGTGCCAGCCTCGTTGCCGGTGCCGGGATCGACCGGGCGCCAGCCTTGCGCCGGCCAGGTCACGATCTCGACCGGGTGGCGTTCCGGGTCGCTTACCAGCTGGCCGAGGCCGGCCAGCGTCGCCGCACTCGCCGCGACCAGGGGTACAGGCTGGCTCTGCAGCCGTTCGTGCAGCGTCGGTGATAGGTCCATCGGCCGCCTTCTTCGGGATCGGAGCGGGTTCAGGATCGGGGTCGACGGGTGCGCACGGCGAGGCTCGAGCGCGCGACCTCTTCCTGCACGGGAACGTACCTCCGGGTGGCCTATTCCGGCAAGCGGGCGTCGCATCCCAGCGTTGACCCGCGCCCGGCTGCCGAGCACTCTCGCCGGTCTCGAAGCGAAGGCGGGAGCAAGGGTCATGGCGAACGGTGAGGGTGCGGCGCGCGGGCCGGGGCTGCTGGAGCGGCTGGATGCGGGGCCGGTGATCTGCGCCGAGGGCTATCTGTTTGAGCTCGAGCGGCGCGGTTGGCTCCAGGCGGGCCCTTATGTGCCCGAGGTCGTGCTCGATGCGCCCGACGCCGTGCGCCAATTGCACCGCGAGTTCGTGCGCGCGGGCTCGGACGTGGTCGAGGCGTTCACCTACTACGGCCACCGCGAGAAGCTGAAGGTGATCGGCAAGGAGGAGATCCTCGAGCCGCTCAACCGCCAGGCGCTGCAGATCGCCAGGGAGGTCGCGGACGAGAGCGGTGCCTTGCTCGCGGGCAACCTCTCCAACACCAACGTCTACGATGCCGACGATCCCGAAGCGCTCCGCTTCGTGCGCCAGGCGTTCGAGGAGCAGGCCCTCTGGGCTCTCGAGGCGGGTGTCGATTTCATCATCGGCGAGACCTTCAGCTGGCTCGGCGAGACCCTGATGGCGCTGGAGGCGATCAAGGCATCCGGACAGCCCGCGGTGATCACGCTCGCCATGCACCAGGAAGGCGTGATGCGCGAGGGGATGCCGATGGAGGACGCCTGCAAGCGGCTCGAGGATGCCGGCGCCGACGTCGTCGGCCTGAACTGCTCGCGCGGGCCCATGACCATGCTGCCGGCGCTGCAGCGAATCCGGAAGGCAGTGTCCTGCCAGGTCGCGGGCCTGCCCGTGCCCTACCGGACCACGCCTGCGCACCCGACCTTCCAGTCGCTGCGCGACCCCGCCTGCCATTGCCTGCCCGACGAGCGGCCGTTCCCGGTGGCGCTCGATCCGTTCACCTGCAACCGCTACGAGATCGCCGAGTTCGCCAAGGCCGCCTACGCCATGGACGTGCGCTATCTCGGGGTCTGCTGCGGCGCCGGCCCGCATCACATCCGGGCGATGGCCGAGGCGCTCGGGCGCCAGCCGCCGGCCAGCCGCTATTCGCCCGACATGTCCCGCCACTCCTTTTTCGGCACCGACCCCAAGCTCAAGGCGCGCAACCAGGAGTACGCAGCACGGCTGTAGGTGGGACCGCGGATCCAGGGAACCGACACCATGGACTGGCTGATCACGCTGGCGGCAGCGAAGGCCGCCCCGATCCCCGAAGGCGCCCGCTCGGCGCTGCTCATGCGCCACGGCAGCATGACCCTTCGCTACTACGCCCCCAAGGGCCGCGACCCGCAGACCCCGCACGAGCAGGACGAGATCTACATCGTCGCCTCCGGCCGCGGCACCTTCGCGCTCGGCCCCGAGGAAGCAACGCTCGAGCGGCGGCCGTTCGGGCCCGGCGATGCGATCTTCGCGCCCGCGGGCTTCGTCCACCGCTTCGAGGACTTTTCGGCCGACTTCGCGACCTGGGTCGTCTTCTGGGGCCCCAAGGGCGGCGAAGGCTGAGCCGCGCTGGCCGCTCGCCATCGGACGGACGCACCGAGACCTTCAAGCTCCCTCATCGAGCTGGTGCGCTGCCGCCTCCCCTCCGCTATGTCGGAAGACGCCTGACCGGGAGGGGGATCGGATGCCGGATGTCGTCGCGCGGCGCAGTGTGCTGCGGCCGAGGCGGGGCCACGAAGACAGTCGGGTGACCTTCGTCGAGCTGTTCTTCGACCTGGTCTTCGTGTTTGCCGTGACCCAGCTTTCCCACCTGCTGCTGGCGCATCTCACCCTGCTCGGGGTGATCCAGACGACGCTCCTGCTGATGGCGGTCTGGTGGGTCTGGATCTTCACCTCGTGGGTCACCAACTGGCTCGACCCGGACCAGGTGCCGGTCCGGCTGATGCTGTTCGTCCTGATGCTCGCGGGCCTCGTGCTCTCGACCTCGCTGCCGCAGGCCTTCGAGGCGCAAGGGCTCACGTTTGCCGCCGCCTACGTGTTCATGCAGGTCGGCCGCAGCCTGTTCATGCTCTGGGCGCTCGGCCGCCACCCCCCCGGCAACCGGCGCAACTTCCAGCGCATCACCGCCTGGCTGGCATGCGCGGGCGTGCTCTGGATCGGCGGCGGGCTCGCCGACCACGGCGCCCGCCTCGGCCTCTGGGCGGCGGCGCTGTTCGTCGAATATCTGGCACCCTCGGTTGGCTTCTGGACGCCTCGCCTGGGCCGCTCGACGACCGCCGACTGGGACATCGAGGGCGGCCACATCGCCGAGCGCTGCGGCCTGTTCATCATCATAGCGCTCGGCGAGTCGATCCTGGTCACCGGCGCGACCTTCGGCACCCTGACCTGGACGGCCGCGACGGCCGCGGCTTTCCTTGCGGCCTTCGTCGGCAGCGTCGCCATGTGGTGGATCTACTTCAACATCGGCGCCGGGCGCGGCTCGCGCCTGATCGCGAGCTCGGCCGACCCCGGACGCCTGGCGCGGCTCGCCTACACCTACATCCACCTCCTGATGGTCGCGGGCATCATCGTCAGCGCCGTGGCCGACGAGCTGGTGCTGGCGCATCCCACCGGCCACACCGGGCCGGCGACCACGCTTGCGGTGCTCGGCGGCCCGGCGCTCTACCTCGCCGGCAACCTTTTGTTCAAGTGGGCGACCGCCGGGCGGTTGCCGCTCTCGCATCTGGCAGCACTCCTGCTTCTGGTCCTGCTGGTGCCGCTGCCGATGACCGGCGCGGCGCCGGGGGTGTGCGCGGCGGCCGCGACCCTGGTGCTGGTCATGGTCGCGATCTGGGAGAACTGCTCGCTCGGACCGAGCCGGGCGGGGGCGGCCGGCGCGTGAGCTGGCCGATCGAACGGTTGGCGGCAGACCTGGCGCGCCGGTCGTGCTACCTAGCTACGCGTTGAGGGGGGCCGCCATGCGCCGACTGCTGACCTTGCTCGCCACGCTCGCCGGGCTGCTGCTCGTGACGCCGGCTCTGGCGCAGACCGCGGAGCCGAGCCCCGAGCAGTTGCGCACGCTGGCCGGGCTGTTGCGCGATCCGGCGATCCAGTCCTGGCTCAAGGCCCAGGCCGACCGGACCCAGCCGGACGCCGCGGCCGCGCCTGCTGCACCCAGCCAGCCGGCGGGCGCTCAGGCGATGATGGTCAGCCAGCTCGACACCATGCGCGCCTTCCTGCGCGACCTGACGGCGGCGGTGCCCGCCCTGCCCGCGGAGCTCGGCCGCGCCTGGGCCACCTTCGTCGCCGAACGCGAGGCCTGGGGCGGGCAGCGGCCGATCGTCCTGGTCGCCATGTTCGTGGCGCTGGGCTTCGGCCTCGAGTGGCTGGTGTGGCGGGCGACCGCCGGGTTTCGCCAGCGCCTGATCGCGAGCCCGCTCGAGACCCCGCAGGATCGCCTGCGCGCGGTCGGGCTGCGGATGGCCTACGGTCTGCTCGTGCTGCTCGCCTTCGCGGTCGGCAGCATCGGCGCCTTCCTGCTGTTCGACTGGCCACCGCTGCTCAAGCACGTCGTGCTCGGCTATCTCCTGGTGTTCCTGATCGTCCGGCTGGTGCTCGTGCTCGGGCGGATCCTGCTGGCGCCCGGCGCCGAGCGCTTCCGGCTGGTGCCGATGGCGACCGCGACCGCCCGCTTCTGGTTCGTCTGGTCGGCGCTTCTGGTCGGCTGGTTCTTCTTCGTCAAGTTCACCCTCAGCGGGCTCGCGATGCTCGGGATCGACCGCGCCGCCGGCTACCTGGTCGGGCTCGCCTGCGGCGTGGTCCTGGTCGGGCTCGCGCTGTACGTGGTCTGGCGGCATCCGGAGCGGGGCACCGGTGTGCCCGCGAGCCGCACGCATCGGCTCGGCGCCTGGCTGCTGTCGCTCTATCTGGTGGTCGTCTGGCTGCTGCTGTTCACCGGCTCGCCGGCGCCGTTCTACGTCGGCGTCGTCGTCCTGCTGCTGCCGATCGCGATCCGCGGCGTCGATCTCGCGGTCATCCACCTGTTGCGCCCGGCCGGCAGTGACACCGCCGCGGCCGTGCCGTCGCTGACCGCGGTCGCGCTCGAGCGGGGGCTGAGGGCGGTATTGCTGATCGGCGGCGCCTATCTGATCGCCTGGCTGCTCGGCCTCGATCTGGTCGCCATGACCATGCAGGACACCATGGCAAACCGGTTGCTGCGCGGCGCGGTCAACGCGGTCGTGATCCTGCTGGCCGCCGACTTCGCCTGGCATCTCGCCCGCACCTGGATCGACTTCCGGCTGGCCGGCGCCAGCGCGGCCGGGCCTGTGGAGGGCGACGAGGCGCGCCGCCGGGCGCGGCTGCGCACGCTGTTGCCGATTTTCAAGAACCTGCTGTTTGTGGTTCTGGTCGTGATGGCCGTCTTGATGGCGCTCTCGGCGCTCGGGATCGAGATCGGGCCGCTGATCGCCGGCGCCGGCGTAGTCGGCGTGGCGATCGGCTTCGGCGCCCAGACCCTGGTCAAGGACATCATCTCGGGCATGTTCTACCTGCTCGACGACGCCTTCCGGGTCGGCGAGTACATCATCAGCGGCAGCTACAAAGGCACGGTCGAGTCGTTCTCCTTGCGCTCGATCAAGCTCCGCCACCATCGCGGCTACCTCTATACCGTGCCGTTCGGCACCCTTGGCGCGGTCGAGAACATGAGCCGCGACTGGGTGATCGACAAATTGAGCATCGGGGTCACCTATGACACCGACCTCGAGCTGGCCAAGCGGATCATCAAGCAGATCGGCAAGGAGCTGGCCGAGAACGAGGAATTCAAGCCGCACATCATCGAGACGCTGAAGATGCAGGGCGTCGAGCAATTCGGCGACTTCGCGATCCAGATCCGGATGAAGATGATGACCAAACCGGGCGAGCAGTTCGTGATCCGCCGCCGCGCCTACGGCATGATCAAGAAGGCGTTCGATGCCAACGGCATCAGGTTCGCCTTCCCGACCGTCACGGTCGCCGGCGGCGGCGAAGCGACCGCCGCGATCGCCCAGACCGGCCTCGATCTGGTGCGGCCGCCCGCCGCTGCCGGCTGACCCCGCCGCTCAGTGGGTCGGCGGCGCGCCCCAGAGCTCGGCCAGGCGCTGGTCGCGGCCGCAGTTCCAGCGGTAGAATTTGTACCGGACCGGGTTCTTCTTATAGTAGTCCTGGTGGTAGTCCTCGGCCGGGTAGAAGGGTCCGGCCGCCACGATCTCGGTCGCGATCGGCCGGTCGAAGCGATGGCTGTCGGTCAGCGCCTGCTTCGAGGCTTCGGCCAATCGCTTCTGCTCGTCGTCATGGTAGAAGATCGCGGACCGGTACTGGCTGCCGCGATCGCAGAACTGGCCGCCGGTATCGAGCGGATCGACGTTGTGCCAATAGACGTCGAGCAACTTCTGATAGGTGACCTTGCTCGGATCGTAGATGACCTCGACCGATTCGGCATGGCCGGTGCCGCCGGCCGAGACCTCGTGGTAGGTCGGATTGACCTTGGTGCCGCCGGTGTAGCCGGAGGTGGTGCTGATCACGCCCTCGACCGGGTCGAAGGCCGACTCCTCGCACCAGAAGCAGCCGCCCGCGAAGGTCGCGACCGCCGTTTTGGCAGCGGCCGGGGCGGCGGCCTGGTCCTGTGCGATCGCCGCCGAGGCGAAGGCGATCGCAGCCACCGCGAGCGTCGGGATCAGACGACGGCGCATCACGCGTTCCCCGGCGTCTTGGTACCGGCCGGCTCGAACTTCATCGCCACGCCGTTCATGCAGTAGCGCAGGCCCGTGGGCGGCGGGCCGTCCTCGAATACGTGGCCCAGATGGCCGCCGCAGCGCCGGCAGTGGACCTCGGTGCGGGTGAAGAACAGGCTCTTGTCCTCCGAGGTCTGGATGGCGTTGTCGAGCGGCGCCCAGAAGCTCGGCCAGCCGGTGCCGCTGTCGAACTTGGTCTCCGACGAGTACACGGGCAGATCGCAGCCGGCGCACACGAACGTGCCGGCGCGCGTCTCGTGGTTCAAGGGGCTGGTGCCGGCGCGCTCGGTGCCGTGCTGGCGGAGCACGTAGTACTGCTCGGGGGTGAGCAGCTTCTGCCACTCCTCGTCGGTGTGGGTGACCTCGAACTGGCCCTGATCTTCGGCGTGGGCATCCTGTCCAAACCAGCGCATGAGACCTGCTCCCGTGAAGGCGGTCGCCGCCGCCGCGATCGCGAACTGACGTCGTGCAAGCATCTTCTGGCTCCCGTCATCTGCCGGGCCGCCTGTCCGGCGCCGCCCGCGATCCCGAACGTGGGAACGCCCCGCCGCCAATGCGAGCACACCGCCGTTCACCATCGCGTGGACAGCTCGTGAGGGATCTGCCACCTCGCGCCGTTAAACTAGCGCATTTTCACAGTCGGGCGAGACGTCTTGCGCGGCAGGGAGCTCCGGATCAGAACTCCCGCAGCTTGTAGCCGAAGCCGCGCACGGTCTGGATCAGGGGCGCGGCAGGGTCGCGGTCGATCTTGCGGCGCAGCTGGCGGATATAGACCTCGACCACGTTGGTCAGCGGGTGCCTCGAGCAGCCCCAGACCTTTTCCAGGATGAGCGCCCGGCTCACGACCTTGCCGGCCGAGCGCATCAGGTACTCGAGCAGCGCGAACTCGCGTGGCGTCAGCTCGACCGGCCGGTCGCCGCGCCGGACCTCGCGGGTCTCGCGGTTGAGGATCAGATCGCCGACGCGCAGCTCGGGCGCCTCCGGCGACCAGCCGTTGCCGCGCCGGGCGAGCGCCTGGACGCGCGCCAGCAGCTCCTCGAAGGCGAACGGCTTGGCCAGGTAGTCGTCGGCCCCGATGCGCAACCCCTGGACCTTGTCCTCGAGGGTGTCGAGCGCGGTCAGCATCAGGATCGGTGTGGCGAGCCTGGCCGCGCGCAGCTGCCGGCAGACCTCGCGGCCGTCGAGGTCGGGCAGCAACAGGTCGAGGATGATCACCCCGCAGTCGCTCGCCTGGGCGAGCCGCAGCGCCTCGCGACCGCCGCGCGCGACGTCGACCCGGTGGCCCTCGGCCTCGAGCCCGCGCCGGACGAACTCGATGATCCGCTCGTCGTCCTCAACCAGCAGCACGCTCATCGACCGCTTCCGCCTGGTCCAGGAGGGGCAGATGCACGCGCACCGAGGTGCCCCGGCCAAGCTCGCTCTCGACCTCGAGATCGCCGCCGTGGGCCTCCACGATCGAGCGCGCGACGTGCAGCCCGAGGCCGGCCCCCTGGGGCGCCATGCGGGCCGCGTTCGAGCCGCGATAGAACCGATTCTGCACCTGGTCCAGCTCTTCCGCCGGAATGCCGATCCCGCTGTCGCTGACCGTGACGACGACATCGGACTGGCGGCGCTCGAGCGCGATCGCGATCTGGCCGTTGGCCGGCGTGTAGCGGCAGGCGTTCTCGAGCAGGATCAACAGCAGCTGGCGCAGCCGGTCGGCATCGCCCCGCACCTGGATCGCGGCCGCGGGCACCGAGCAGCTGACGCGGATGCCCTTGGGCGCCGCCAGCGCCTTGGCGTCCTCCCCGACCTCGTCGAGCAGCCGGCCGACCACGATGGTGGCGCGCTCGGCGCCGAGCGTCGCGGTTTCCGAGCGCGCGACCAGCAGCAGATCCTCGACCAGTCTGTTGAGCTGGGCGGCGGTGTCGACAATTCGCCCGAGGGTCGCGCGATAGTCCTTGAGCCGGCTGTCCCGTCCGCGCAGCGTGACCTCGGCCTCGCCGCGGATCACGGTGAGCGGCGTGCGCAGCGCATGGCTGATGTCGGCGAACATGCGCCGCCTGGCCTGGTCGACCCGGTGCAGGGTCTGGTTGCTCTGCTGCAGCTCCCGGGTGCGCTCCTCGACCTTGCGCTCGAGGTCCGCGCGCGAGTGGTCGAGGTCCGCGCGCCGGCGCTCCAGCTCGGCCACCATCCAGTTGAAGCTCGCCGCCAGGTTCGCGAGCTCGTCCTGGCCGGACACGCTGACCCGGTGGTCGAGCCCGCCGCGCGCGATCTCCCGCGTGCCCTCGATCAGGGCATCGATCGGCGCCTGAATCCGGTGGCGCGCCCACAGCGCCGTGAGCACGACGCAGACCGCCGAGACCAGGACCACGCCGATCGCGAGCAGGGTCAGGTGGCGGACCAGCAGCCGGGCCTCGTGGTCGGCGCTCAGGGCCTCCTCGGATTCGTCGTCGACCACCTCGTTGATCAGCGCGCCGAGCTCCCGGTCGAGCCCGTCGATCGAGCCACGCAGCGCCTCGGTCCAGCCCTCGCTCTCGCCTTGAGCGGCGACCGCGAAGGCGCGATTCAGCAGCGCCTCGAAGCGATCGATCCGGTTCACCTCGGCCTTCTCGGCCGGCTCGCTCTGGCCGACGAACTCCAATTCGTCGAGGGTCAGGCGACGCAGGTCGGCCAGCATGTCGGTCAGGCGGTGACGGCTGGCCGCCAGCTCCGCCGCGCTCACCGGGTGGCCGCGGTTGGCGCCCGAGCTCAACTGCTGCAAGTGGCGGTAGGCTTCCAGGGCCAGCTCCAGATAGACCTGCACCTGCTGGTGCGCGATCAGCGCCCGCTCCAGCCGGTTCTCCATCTGCCGCGGGCCCCAGTAGAGCAGCGATCCCATGATCAAGGCCGGGCCCAGGAGCCCGAGGAAGGCGACGACGAGCTTGGTCCTGAGCATGACCTCGTCAGCCGGTTTCGGCGCGCCCGCGCAGCACAGATCAGACGGTATCGGCTCGTTCGTCGATCACAGATCAGACGGTTCCGCTCGCTCGTGCAACGTCTTCGCCGAGCACAATAAGCCACGGCGCGCGAGCGCGGTATGAGGAATTTATGAGGATTTGATTAAAATCCGATGAGGCCGTTGAGATCCCGAGCGTGCCGGATAGCTTGGAGCCACGAACCTGACCTCGACGGTCCGACGGGAGGCTCATGGACATGATGCGATGGCTGCCCGCCTGCGGGCGGGTCAGAGGGGCCGGGCGCGGCCTGGCGGCGCTGCTCGCGCTGGTGATCGCGGGCGCGCTGGCCCCGCCGGCGCGTGCGGCCACGCCCCTCCAGGTCAAGATCCTCTACGTGACCCGGGCGGAGCCCTCCAAGCTGCCGCCGCTCTCGCTGGTCGAGCCCCGGCAGCTGACCGACGAGGGGCTCGCGGGCGCCACGCTCGCGATCAAGGACAACCAGACCACCGGCAGCTTCCTCGGCCAGACTTACGATCTCGACCAGCTGACCCTGCCCGAGGACGGCGACCTCGCGGCAGCACTCAAGGACAAGCTCGCCGCCGGCGACCGCCTGATCGTCGCCGACCTCAAGGAGCCTGACCTTTTGGCGCTGGCCGATCTGCCGGCGGCCAAGGATGCCCTGATCTTCAACGGCCGCGCCGAGGACGACGACCTGCGCACCGACAGCTGTCGGGCGAACGTGTTCAACACGATCCCGAGCCGGGCGATGAAGGCCGACGCCCTGATCCAGTATCTGATCTGGGCGCAATGGACCCGCTGGTTCCTGGTCCATGGCACCCAGCCGGAGGACCTCGCCTTCGCCGCGGCGCTCCGCCACTCGGCCGAGAAGTTCCACGGCAAGATCGTCGCCGAGCGCGCCTATGCCTACAACCCGACCTCGCGCACGACCGAGACCGGCCACGTCCAGGTCCAGAACCAGATGCGGGTGTTCACCCAGAACGTGCCCGACTACGACGTCCTGCTGGTCGCCGACGAGAGCGACACTTTCGGCGAGTACCTGCCCTACCACACCTGGGACCCGCGGCCGGTCGCCGGCACTCAGGGCATGGTGCCGACCGCCTGGAGCCGGGTCCACGAGCAGTGGGCCGGCAGCCAGATGCAGCACCGCTTCGAGGCGCATGCGCACCGCTGGATGCGCGAGCGCGACTACACCGCCTGGCTCGGCGTGCGCAGCATCGGCGAGGCGGTGACCCGGACCAGCAGCAACGATCCCAAGGTGCTGCGCGCCTATCTGCGCGGCGACAAGTTCCAGCTCGGCGCCTTCAAGGGCGAGGGCCTGAGCTTCCGCACCTGGAACCAGCAGATGCGTCAGCCGATCCTGCTGGCGACGCCGCGCATGCTGATCTCGGTGTCGCCGCAGGAGGGCTTCCTGCACCAGCGGACGCCGCTCGACACGCTCGGCTTCGACGAGCCGGAATCCAACTGCCGCCTGCAGTGAATGGCGGCTCACGCACAAACGGGAACCGAGGGGGGGATCGCATGCAGACCCATCTGCGGGTGATGACCGCGGCAGCGGCCCTGCTGCTGGCGCCGGGCGCGGTTGCCCAGGCGCGCACGATCTTTGTGACCAACGAGAAGGGCAATTCGGTCAGCGTCGTCGATGGCGACAGCCTGACGCTCACGAAGACGATCAAGGTCGGCCAGCGGCCGCGCGGCATCGCGATCAGTCCCGACGGCAAGTCCCTCTACATCGCGGCGAGCGATGACGACACCGTCCAGATCATCGACACCGACAAGCTCGAGGTCATCGGCACCCTGCCCTCGGGCGCGGACCCCGAGGTGATCGCGCTGTCACCGGACGGCAGCACGCTCTACTGCGCCAACGAGGACGACAACCAGGTCACCGCGATCGACACCGCGAGCCGCCAGGTGGTCGCCGAGATTCCGGTCGGGGTGGAGCCCGAAGGCGTGGCGGTCAGCCCGGATGCCAAGACCGTGGTCAACACGTCCGAGACCACCAACATGGCGCATTTCATCGACGTCGCCTCGGAGAAGATCACCGACAACGTGCTGGTCGACCAGCGGCCGCGGGCCGCCATGTTCACCGACGACGGCGCCCAGGTCTGGGTCAGCTCCGAGGTCGGCGGCACGGTCAGCGTGATCGACAACCAGACCCGCAAGGTGATTCACAAGATCAGCTTTGCGATCCCGGGCGTGCCCGCCGAGGCGATCCAGCCGGTCGGCATCCGGATCACCAAGGACCGCGGCAAGGCGTTCGTGGCACTCGGGCCCGCCAACCGGATCGCGGTGATCGACGCCAAGACCTACGAGGTCAAGAACTACCTGCTGGTCGGCCAACGGGTCTGGCAGATGGCGTTCTCGCCCGACCAGAAGTTCCTCTATTCGACCAATGGCGTCTCCAACGACATCTCGGTGATCGACGTCGCGGCCGAGAAGGTCCTGAAGTCGATCAAGGTCGGCAGCTATCCCTGGGGCGTCGTGGTCAAGGACTGACCGCCCTTCCGGCACCAGCCGGACATCGATCGCAGACATCACGGGGCCACCAGGACGCGCCAGCCGGGCGATTCGGCTGGCGGCGTCGGGCGGCCCCGAAAGACGTGAAACGAACGGGGGGGATCTCATCATGGAGCGCTATTCACGCGCCGTTGGCGCCACCTTTGCGTCGGGTCTGGCCACGGTCGCCGTCACCCTGATGGCTCTGGCAGCACGGCCGGCGCAAGCCGACGAGTTCGAGATCAAGTCGCCGCTGGTCGACGAGGGTGAGCTCGAGTTCGAAACGCACGGCAATGTCCAGTGGGGCTTTCCCCACGGCGACGAAGACGAGGACGAGGACCAGGTCCGCCAGTTCCACGAGCTGTCGATCGGCTATGGCGTCACCGACTGGTGGGAGCCGGAGCTGGAGCTGACGCTCCAGCAGCTCAAGCACGAAAATCTGAAGGTCAACTCGATCGGGCTCGAGAACACGTTCCAGCTGCTGCCGACCAACACCTGTTTCGCCAACCTCGGCCTGTCGCTCGAGTACGAAGGCTCGGTTCAGGACGACATCCACAGCCTGGAGGGCGGCCCCCTGGTCCAGGTCTGGCTCGGGCCCTTCAGCAACACTGCCAACCTCCTGTTCGAGCAGGAGTTCGGCGACGACCGGGAGAGCGCGTCGACGTCCTTCGACTACGCCTGGCAGACGCTCTACAAGGCCCCGCACGGATGGAAGGTTGGCTTCGAGGCCTACGGCGAGATCGAAAAGTTCGCCACCGATCCGCCCAGGCTCTCCGACCAGGACCACCGGATCGGACCGGTCGCCTACTACCAGACCAGCTTCGATCCGTTCGAGCTCAGCATCGGCGGGGGCTTCCTGTTCGGCCTGACCGACGCCACCCCTGACGACACCCTCAAGTTCGACATCGAACTGTCATGGGGCGGCTGACGAGGACGATGACGGATCAGGGCCGACCCGCGGTCAGTCGCCGAGGGCGCGTTTGCGCTCCTCGAACTCGGCGACGTCGATCTCGCCCTTGGCGAGCCGCTCCTTGAGGATGTCGAGCGCGCTGCGCGGGCCGGGCACTGGCGGATGGCGGAACGGCGAGTGCTCGGCAGCGCCCAGCCAGCGGACGCCGAGCACCACCAGCACGACGATCACGCCAAGGAACAGGAGCATCATCAAGAAGCCGAACAGCATGTGGAACCAGCCGCCGCCGTCGTCCCACATCATGCCCGGGCCGTAGCCGTAGGGCATGCCCTGCTGCGCCTGCGCGATCGCGGGCAGGCTGAGCGCCATGCCGCCGACCATGATTGCGATGCGCCAGCCGTACCTCATCACCTTCTCTCCAACTACGAGGGGGTCTGCCCGGCCCGCGCGCTTGCAGGCGGCAACCGGCAGAAGCCCTGGGGCGGCACCCCGAGCGCGGCGTTGAACTTGCTCGACAGGTTCTGAAACGCGATCAGGGCCGTCAGCTCGATCAGCGCGTCATCGTCGAAGTGCTCCTTGACGCGCGCCGTGAGCGCGTCGTCGACCCCGAGGTCGGATCGGGTCATGGCTTCGGCGTAGTCGAGCGCGACCCGCTCGCCGGCGCTGAACAGGTTGCTCGCGCGCCAGTCGTCGAGCGCCAGGAGCTTCGCCTCGTCGACCCCGCGCCGCAGCAGGATCGCCGAGTTGAGGTCGACGCAGAAGCGGCAGTGGTTGAGCTGCGAGACGCGCACGGTGAGCAACGAGCGCAGCGCCGGCGGAAGTGGCGAGCGCTGGCGGTCGAGCGCGCCGTAGAGCGCGGCGATGCCGAGGAACAGCCGCGGCGAGCGCGCCCAGAGCAGCGCCGCGTCCAGCACCTGGCCGTACTTCCGCCGCTGGCTCCAGAAGAACGGCCAGAGGTACCAGGAATAGCTGCGGAGCGGCTTGGCTGCGATCCTCAACACCGGCGATCCGCTCAGCCCGCGGGCGCGATCGCGCCCGTGTGCCGGTCGACCCTGTAGCTCTCGACCAGGGAGCCATCGACGGTCACGATCTGCGCCTCGATGGTGTTGTCGTCGAGCGCCTGCACCTTGCCGACCTTGAGGCGCTTGTTGCCCTCGGCGGCGAGCTGGCCCTCGAAGTACGAGCGCACATCGTCCGTGCTGAGGTCCATCCTGGGGGTGACGCGCGGGGCGGCCCAGGGCTGCGGTCCGGGGCCCGCCCCATTGCCCGGGCCCATCATCCCGGGACCCATGCCGTAGCCCGGGCCCATCATGCCAGGACCCATGCTGTAGCCGGGACCCATCATCCCCGGGCCCATGCCATAGTAGCCCGGACCCATCATGCCGGGACCCATCCGCCATTGCTGCTGCCCGGGACCCATCATGCCCGGGCCCATCGGCCATTGCTGCTGTCCGGGGCCCCCGTAGCCGGGACCCATCATGCCCGGCCCCATCCCGTAGCCTTGCCCCATCATGCCGGGGCCCATGCCGTAGTAGCCGGGGCCCATCATCCCGGGCCCCATGCCGTAGTAGCCGGGCCCTTCGTCGCCGGCGTGGGCCTCGGCGGTCGCCACGCCCGCCGCGCCGATCATCAGCGCCGCCACCAGGCCTGCAACCCTCATTTGGCTCTTGGTCATGACCTCGCCTCCTGGCTGGATCCCGGCGGGCAGACTATCGACCGCTCGCGGGCTCGCAATTGATCCGGATCAAAGCTTGACCGCGCGCAGGCGCAGCGAATTGCCGATCACCGAGACCGAGGACAGGCTCATCGCCGCGGCCGCGATGATCGGGCTGAGCAGGAGCCCGGTGAACGGGTAGAGGACGCCGGCCGCGAGCGGCACACCCAGCGCGTTGTAGACAAATGCGAAAAAGAGGTTCTGGCGGATGTTGCGCATGGTCGCCTGGGACAGGCGGCGGGCGCGCACGAGGCCGGTGAGGTCGCCCTTGACCAACGTGATGCCGGCGCTCTCCATGGCGACGTCGGCGCCGGTGCCCATGGCGATCCCGATGTCGGCCTGGGCGAGCGCTGGCGCGTCGTTGATGCCGTCGCCCGCCATCGCGACGATCCGGCCCTCGGCCTGGAGGCGCCGGATCACCTCGTGCTTCTGCTCGGGCAGGACCTCGGCCTGGATCTCCTCGATCCCGACCCTGCGCGCCACCGCTTCGGCGGTGGTGCGGTTGTCGCCGGTCAGCATGACGATCCGCAGCCCCTCCTCCCGGAGGGCCTGGAGGGCAGCGCGCGTGGTCGGCTTGATCGGATCGGCGACCCCGATCAGCCCGGCCGGCCGGCCGTCGACCACGACGAACATCACGGTCTCGCCCTCGGCGCGCCGTTGTTCCGCACGCTGCGCGAGGCCGCCGGGGTCGATGTGGAGGCTTTCGAGGAGCCGCCGGTTGCCGAGGGCGACATCACGGCCGTCGATGGTGCCGCGCACGCCCTGGCCGGTGATCGAGTTCGAACGTGCTCGCGTCCCAAAGGTCGAGACCGCGCTCTTTGGCGGCGTCGACGATCGCCGCGGCCAGCGGATGCTCGCTCGCCCGCTCGAGACTGGCGGCCAGCCGCAGCAGATCGGCCTCGTCCATGCCATCGGCCGCCAGGAGGGTGGTGACCTTGGGCTTGCCTTCGGTCAGCGTGCCGGTCTTGTCGACCACCAGCGTGTCGACCCTGGCGAAGCGCTCGAGCGCCTCGGCGTTCTTGATCAGGACGCCTGCCTGGGCGCCGCGCCCGGTGCCGACCATGATCGCCATCGGGGTCGCGAGGCCGAGCGCGCAGGGGCAGGCGATGATCAGGACCGAGACCGCGGCGACCAGGGCATAGGCCATGGCCGGCGGCGGGCCGAAGATCGCCCAGGCGATGAAGGCGACGATCGCGATGCCGACCACGGCCGGCACGAACCAGCTGGCGACCCGATCGACCAGGCTCTGGATCGGCGCGCGCGAGCGCTGCGCTTCGGCGACCATCTGCACGATCCGGGCGAGCATCGTGTCGCTGCCGACGCGCTCCGCGCGCATGACGAAGCTGCCCCGCTGGTTGAGGGTGCCGCCGCTCACCTGCTCGCCCGCCGTCTTCTCGACCGGCACCGGCTCGCCGGTCAGCATCGATTCGTCGACCGTGCTGCGGCCCTCCAGGACGACGCCGTCGACCGGGATCTGGTCGCCCGGCCGCACCCGCAGCCGGTCGCCGACCTGCACGTCCTCGAGCGCCACCTCCTCGTCCGCGCCGTCGCCCTGCACCCGGCGCGCGGTCTTCGGGGCCAGGCCCAGCAACGCCTTGAGCGCGCCGCTGGTGCGCTCGCGCGCGCTGATCTCGAGCATCTGGCCAAGCAGGACCAGGGCCGTGATCACCGCCGCCGCCTCGAAATAGACGTCGACCTGGCCGTCCGGCCCGCGGAAGGCCGCCGGGAAGAGGCCGGGCGCCAGGGTCGCGACCACGCTGTACAGATAGGCGGCGCCGACCCCGATCCCGATCAGGGTCCACATGTTCGGGCTGAGCTTGCGGAACGAGGCCCAGCAGCGTTTCAAGATCGGCCAGCCGGCCCACAGCACGACCGGGGTCGCCAGCGCCAGCTGCAGCCCGTGCGCCAGCGGGCGCGGGATCAGGTGAGCAAACCCGAACAGGTGGTCGCCCATGACCCAGAGCAGCAGCGGCAGGGCGAGCGCCGCGCTGGCCCAGAACCGGCGCCGCATGTCGAGGTATTCGGCGCTCGGTCCCGCCTCGGCCGAGACCGTCCTGGGCTCGAGCGCCATGCCGCAGATCGGGCAGTCGCCCGGGCCTGGCTGCTCGATCTCGGGGTGCATTGGGCAGGTGTAGATGGCATCCTCCGACGCCCGCTCCGGCTGCGCTCGCGCGCGCGGCAGATAGTGCTGGGGCGCCGCTTCAAACCGGCGCGCGCAATCTTCCGAGCAGAACCACCAGGTCTGGCCGCCGTGCTCGCGGCGGTGCCGGGCGGTCGTGGGGTCGACCGTCATGCCACACACCGGATCGCGCCCCGGTCGGGCGTTCTCGGCGTGGTTGGAATCCGAACGTCGGGCGGTCGCCGGCATGGGCTCTCGCTCCCCATCGCGCTGGACGGTTGCAAGGTCAGGAAGGAGATGGTCCTTCCAGTCACTGGAAGGTCAAGCGCGGGGCGAAAAAAAACCGCCGGACCGGGCCGGCGGCGAACCCATGCTCGGGATGGCACCCGTGACCGAGGCGGCGCGATCCTCAGCCGGACAGCCCGGCCTTGATCTTTGGCCAGTTGGTGTCGGCCTTGCTGATGTAGCCCGGGATGTCCTTCATCCAGATCGACTGGACCTTCTTGCTGAGGTTGAGATAGAGCTTGCCGTCCTCGATGTGCCAGGCCTCCGGATCGATGTCGGCGGTGGCCCCCTGAGACACGGCGTAGGCGCAGTAGCCGCCGTATTGCGGCGCATATTTCTCCGGGTCGGCGGCGAACTGGTCGCGGTCCGCGGCCGAGGCGAACCGCCAGGTGGCGCCCATCCATTGGTACTCGAAGTCGCTCGAGCCCTCGACCGGCTTGCCCGCGGTGAAATAGGCGACCGGGTCGTAGCCATCGATCGCGACGCTGCCGAGGAACGAGCTGTTGATGACGCCGCCGGCCTGCGCCGGCCCGCCGTGCAGTGCCATTCCGAGTAGCAAAGCGAAGCCGATGCGAAGAAGGATCCGCAGGGACGCGGCCGGCTGCGGCTTGGCCAGTGCCTTCATCTCGATCTCCCAGGTCGTGGTCTGCGGATGGCGTCGGTGCCGGTCGGGCACGAGAGCGGGTCTATACCGCGCGGCCGGCCACGGTCAGCCAGGCTTGCGCACGCAGAGATGCCACGGCGGCGCGCACCGGTCATCCCACGACCGATCACAACCGCTCGGGCCGCCGGTGGCAGCCCCGTTCTTGCGCTGGGCAGCATGGCCAAACTTCGATTATCGTGGCGGGACAACGTCACCGATCGCGCGCACGGCGGGCTGGCCAGGCGGCGCGATTGTGGAGGGAGATGTCGCCATGGTTCTGACAACCCGCGAGCCGGTCGGCGCGATCACCGGCTATCACGCCCACGTGTACTACGACGAGCGCAGCAAGCCGGTCGCGGCCCAGCTGCGCGACGCGGTCGCCGGGCGTTTCGAGGTCAGCCTGGGCCGCTGGCACGACCAGCCGATCGGCCCCCATCCCTCCGGCAGCTATCAGATCGCGTTCGGGCCGGACCTGTTTGCCGAGCTGATCCCGTGGCTCGCTCTCAACCGCCAGGGCCTGACGGTGTTCGTCCACCCCGAGACCGGCGACGCTTTGGCCGACCACAGCGCCCATGTGATCTGGCTCGGCGACAGCTGGCAGCTGAACCTGGCCGCGCTCGGCTGATCGGCGGCCCCCGCCGCGGCGATCCGAACGCCGCCCGGCGCGCGCCCCGGTTGCTTGGCCGGGGTGTGAACCAGTTCACAGATTCGGTCCAGAATTCAGGGTAGATTGCGGATTTGATTCTGCAACCTTCGAACGCTTTGCTGTCGAAGGAGACGATCCGGTGATTTGGTCGGCAAAGCAGACCGTTATCCTGTTCTGTTGCGCAATCGCTTTGGTCTGGCTCACGGTTTGGCTGGCGCTCCCCGCGGGCCCGGCGTCGCGGCTCGGCCCCGCCCCAACCCGCAACTCCCGCCGCTTGCCGATGCTGCCCGAGCAGGAGCCCCCGGACTGGCTCACGATGCTGGCGCGCGCGGTTCTGGTGCTGGCGTTCGCCGCTCTCGGGCTCGCGACGCTGCTCGATTATGGCGACAGCTCGCATTGACGTTTCCTCGGGCTCTCGGGCCGCCGCCCCCGCCTGGCCACTGGAATCCGCCGTACCATCCGCCTATTGAGAAGCGGCAACGGACAACGCCGGACGGGAGACGGGACCATGGTCAGCATCCGCAATCTTGCCAAGGAGCGCCTCGAGGCGGGCGAGCTGGCGCTCGGCGTCGGCCTGCGCCTGGCGCGCACGGTCGAGATCGGCAAGCTGATGAAGACCGCGGGCTACGACTTCCTGTTCATCGACATGGAGCACGGCTCGATGTCGGTCGACCTCGCGGCGCAGCTCAGCATTGCGGCTCAGGACGCCGGCATCACGCCGGTCGTGCGGGTGCCGGGCTTCGAGCATTTCCACGCCACGCGCGTGCTCGACGCCGGCGCCCAAGGGATCGTCGTGCCCCATGTCGACACGCCCGAGGTCGCCGCCCGCATGGTCAGCCACTGCCGCTACCCGCCGGTCGGCCATCGCTCGGTGACCGGGGCCGTGCCGCAGCTCGATTTCGAGAGCCATCCGATGGCCGAGTGGACCCAGGCGGTCAACGACGCGACCCTCCTGATCCTGATGATCGAGTTCGCCCCAGGCGGTCGACAACCTCGATCGGATCGCCGCGGTGCCGGGGTTCGATGTGCTCCTGGTCGGCACCAACGACCTGTGCATCGAGATGGGCATCCCCGGCCAGCTGGAGCATCCGCGGGTGGTCGACGCCTTCCAGCGGATCGTCGCCGCCTGTCGCGCGCACGGCAAATACGCGGGCCTCGGCGGGGTCTACGAGCCGCGCCTCCTGCAGCGCTACATCGCCATGGGCTTCCGCCTGGTGCTCGCCGGCAACGACCTGCCGTTCCTGCTCACCGCCGCCCGGGACCGCGCTCAGGCCGTCCGGGCCATGCCGCTGGGCTGACGTCTCTACGGCATTTGCACGACGTTATTACGGCCTACATAAGAGCCGTATGGCAACGGATGACGATGCGGAGAGGTCGATGGCTGCCGGAAAGGTGCGTTTGACCGTGGACGTCTCGAAGGAGCTCAACCAGATCCTCGAGGACATCGCCGAGGAAACCGGCGGCACCAAGAGCGAGGTCTTTCGCAAGGCGATCGCGCTGCTCGACGTCGCCCATAAAGCTAAGATGAGCGGCAAGCACGTGGGCATCGCCCGCGACCAGGACGCGCTCGAGACCGAGATCGTGGGGCTGTGAGGTCGGCCCGGTGCCGGCCATCGATCTGAACGAGCTGGCCAAGCGGCCGGAGTATGCGGCCACGGTCAGCTCGATTGCCGAGAAGGACGCGGATGCCGAACGGCAGATGAGGCTCGTCAGCTTCTACGCCCTGCTCGGCGCTACGGGTCTGGCGCTCGTGATCTGCCTGATCATCTACCTGTTCTCGGCCGATCACGAGATGCGCGCCTGGGCACAGAACGTCCTGCAGACGCTGTTTCCGGCCGCGGCCGCTTTCGTGATCGGCCAGCAGAGCGGTCGGAGGACGGAGCGATGACGCCAGCGAGTTCCGAGGTCGGCAACTGCGCCGGATCTACTCGCCGAGCGCGGAGAGGTAGAGCTCGAGCAGCTCGTCCTCCTCGGCGCGTTGGCGCGGATCGCGCCGGCGCAGGCTGATCAGCTTGCGCAAAACCTTGGTGTCGAAGCCCTCGCCCTTGGCCTCGGCGTAGACCTCGCGCAGGTCCTCGGCGAGCCCCGCCTTGTCCCCCTCGAGCCGCTCGATCCGCTGGACGAAGCTGCGCAGGCGCTCGGCGGCAACCCCGCCGGTGTCGGGAGCGCGAACCGACGGTGTGGGGGCGGCATCGTTCATCTCAGGCGGTCCTCCATGGATGAGCAGCAAGAGGCGGCGCGCAACGGGGCCGGCGCAACGCCCGCCGATCGGAAACGGGAGCGACTTGGTCGCGGCTAGAACGGGATCTCGTCGTCCAGGTCGTCGAAGTTCTCGGACGACGGCTCGCGCCTGGCCCCGCCGCCGGCAGCCCGGCCGGCGCCGCCGCCACCGCCGCGCGCCGGCTGGCTCGGGGTCCGGCCCCAGTCCGACTGATCGTCGCCGGGCGGGCCGGCGCTCGCGCTGCCGCCCTCGTCGCGGCCGCCGAGCAGCACCAGCTCGCCCCGGAAGCGCTGCAGCACGACCTCGGTGGTGTAGCGCTCCTGGCCCGACTGGTCCTGCCATTTGCGCGTCTGCAGCTGGCCTTCGAGGTACACCGAGCGGCCCTTGGACAAATATTTCTCCGCGACCTCGCCGAGGCGCTCGTTGAAGATCACCACGCGGTGCCACTCGGTGCGCTCGCGGTTCTCGCCGCTGTTGCGGTCGCGCCAGCGCTCGGAGGTGGCGATCGCCAGATGCACGATCTTGGTGCCGTCCTGGGTCGTGCGGACCTCGGGGTCGCGGCCGAGGTTGCCGACCAGGATCACCTTGTTGACGCTGCCGGCCATGGTGCCCGCTCCCTCGCTCGGTGCTTGAGCGTCAGTCTAGCACGCCCGGCGGCGGATGCGAGACCGGACTGACGGCGCGCCCCCTGGCGGGTCGCTCGCCGGTGAAAATTCAGCCTTTGCCAGCCTGTTGATCGACGATTCTACGACAGCAATTGAGAAACGGCGCGACCTGTCCTCGAAGCTGACGTCCCACCTCGGTCAGATCCTCGCTGCCGTAGTCGGCCTCGATCCGCAACCTGCAGGCCGCCTCTAACGTCGTCGCATGCTCGCGCAGCGCCTTGCCGCGCCGGCGCCTGGCCATCCGCACGAACGTCTCGACGACGCGACCGTGGTTGGTGCCGGCCGAACCCTCGACCGCCAGCAACGCCGCCCGCGCGGCATGGAACATGGCGTAGTAGGCGCCGTGGATCACGCCCTCGAAACGCTGGTCCAGCGTCTCGGCAGCAAGCTCCGCGTACCGCTCGGCCTTGGCGAGCGCAGCGTGGGCGTGCTCGAGCACGGGACGTTCAATCATGGGCACATGGTCCGGGCCGTGAATGATCAACCCGTCGTGTCTAATGTTACATGCCAGCTCATCGGTGGCGAGCCACTTTGCGGCCGCGAAGACGTGCGACTGAATGAGATCACGGCTGACGTCCTGCAGCCGCTGGTCGATCTCCTTGATGCGCTCCCGGTCCCGCTTGCTCGGCTCGCGGTCGAGGAACACCGCGAAATCCCAGTCGCTGTCCGCATGCGGCGTGCCGCGCGCCCGCGAGCCGAACAGCACGATCCGCTCGACCCGCCCCGGGAAGGTCGCCAGCACGCGCGCGCGGTAGCGGGCGGGCAAGGCTGCTTCGACGCGGCGACGCGGCCGCGCGCGCGCTTCCAGGGCTGACGATCCGGCCATTGGCCAACCTTTCGCCGGGTTCACCGCCAAGGTAACAGAACGCGCCGGGTCGTGACCACGCCTGCGGCATCGCGAGGCGAGCCGCCATGACACCGATCACGATCGACTGAGGTCGATGGCCTGGCGGTTGTCCGGGGGACGCGGTTGCGCCATCATCGCCACCGTTGGCCATCATCGGACGTCGATATTCGAGTGGCAGCCAATGCCATCGCAGGCACGGGCATCATGCCCGGGCAGATCAGGGAGCAAGCCATGTCGTCCATCGTCAAGCCACTCACGCCCGGCGAATCGCCGGATGCCGAGGTCAACCGGCTGCTGCAGAGCGCGGTCGACGGCTGGTGGAACGATTCCGCCATGTTCGGTGTGATCGGCCGGCAGCCGGAGCTGCTCAAGAAGATCGTGCCGGTGTTCGAGGCCTTCTTCATGGCCGGCCGGCTGCCCGCCTCGCTGTTCGAGCTGATGCGGCTCAAGACCGGCGAGATCAATCAGTGCACCTACTGCGCGACGGTCCGCGCCGCCGGCGTGCGCGATGCGGTGCGGCCCAAGGAAGCCGCCGTCTTCGGCGAGATCGACCCGACCCAGCTCAGCCGGCGCGAATGGCTGGGCGTGCGCCTGGCCGAATACATGGCGGGCGATCCGAACTTCATCCCGGATGCGTTCTACGATCAGCTGCGCGCGGAGTTCACCAGGGACGAGATCGTCGAGCTGGTATTCGCCTGCAGCGTGTTCAACTTCGGCAACAAGTTCAACATCACCATGCGCCTCGACAGCGCCGACGACAGCAAATATCCGAAGGGCATGACCTACCCCTTGGGCGAGCCCCAGGTCGCCGCCGAATAGCGCTGTCGATGACCGGTCAGCCGGTTGCCGCTGATGGCGCCGCCTGCCGGGCGGCGCTGGGCGCGCACCGGACCGTGCTGGTCGACTTCTGGGCGCCCTGGTGCGGCCCGTGCCGGGCGGTCAAGCCGATGGTCGCGAAGCTCGCCGCCGACCATCCCTGGCTCACCGTGCTCGAGGTCGACATCGAGACCAACGGCGAGCTCGCGGACGAGCTCGGCGTCCAGAGTATCCCGGCCCTGCTGCTGTTCCAGGATGGCCAGTGCGTCGACCGGCTGCTCGGCAAGGTCCCCTACATCACGCTCCAGCGCCTGGTCGCGAACCACCAGCCGGCGTGACTACCCAGGCGTGTGACGATCACTTCGGCGACTATCGTGGGGCGTTTCCCATACCACTAAATGATCGGTCCCGGCTTGGTCCGCCTCGCCTCGCAAAACCTCCAGCGCCATGCGCGCAAGCAGTTGGAGGGTCCCGACTGACCGGACCTCTCTCGTCGCGTTCGTGATGATTTTCGCGCTAGAGGTTGAGCGCGGGCGGTTCGGGCTTCATCGCGGACAACGTGGTATCGTCAAGCCTTCGGGCAGCTTGGTTGTGTCGTCTCCCCAGGCGTCGTGGAGCTGCTCTTGGGTCAGACCCGCCACTCCTTGTAGGTCGCCTCCGACTAGGCGGACATTCGAGAGTGTGGCCATTGTAAGGTTGGCTGTATCGAGAACGGCCCCGAGAAGGTGGGCCCCGTCCAAATGGGCTCCCTCGAGAGATGCACGGTTCAATTCTGCAAATTGGAGAATGGCCTTCTCTAAGTGAGCGCCGCTGAGATAGGCATTTCGCAGACACGCCTCGACCAGAAGCGCGTGCATTAAGAAAGCGCCTGAAAGATTGGCGTTTTCCAGTTGAGCCGCTCGAAGATTTGCTCGCGATAGGTTCGTGCCGCTCAGGTTCAGATTTTCGCCATGGGGATCACGGTCAGGGCGTCGACGCCCGACGACAGTCAAAGCGGCTTGCACGTCGGCCGGCGGCAGCCGGGGCGCTCGTTGCTCATCTTCTTTCTGCCGCTCCACGGCCTCATGGTCGGGATAGGGTAGTCGGGCCTTCTCTCTCACGAACGCCGTCAAGGTCTCGACGATCGGCCAATGGTGATCCTGGCTCTCTCGAGCGATGTGTTCGAGAGCATAGATCGCTCCCAAGCGGGTCTCCAGCTTGTCACTCCCGAGCTGCTCAACCGCCCGCGTGAAGTTGTCCGTGATGCGGCGATCTCGGTCGGTCTCCATTTGGGCTTCGTGACGAAACTGAGCCGTGGCGGCCTGCTGCAAAGCAGCCTTGGTCTGACGATAGTGAAGGCATTCCCTCCAGACCACGAACGGGATGCCGACGACCGTGGCGATCATGATTACGAGGTCTCTGATGCTCGCCGAGTTCTGAGCCCAGAATCCCCAACTCAGCCAGTCCGGCGAGGGCACCTCTGTCATGCCTCGGTTCCCCACAACTCTCACAACCAAGACGTTTTCAAGCGCGGTGGAGCGCCCTTTCTAGGCGAAGTCGGCGCGGTGGTCACGACGCGATTCTGCGGAAGTACAGCGCCTCGACGATGTGGGAGCGAGCGAGCTGCGGGCGTTTTGTGCGACCCTGGCACGTGGTTTGCTTGCGGAAGAATAGCAAAAAGCAGCAAGCACGGGAGGCCGCAAGCCGGGGCGATGCAATACCAGACCTACGAGCTGACCCACGCCCTGCTGGCGCCGTTGCGCAGCCAGGCGAGCGCGCTCCGGCACTTCCTGGAGTTTCCCTGGAACCCGATCGGCGGCTTGCCCCCCTGCCTCATGGCGGCCGCATCCTGCGAGGTGTTCGAGAGCCTGACCCCCGGCGCTACGGCAAGCCCGAGTGGGGCTTCAAGACCACGCGGATCATCAATCTCGAGGTGCCGGTGCGCGAGCACTTCGTCGCCGCGACGCCGTTCTGCAATCTTCTGCACTTCGACCGCGACGACCGGGTCATGCGGCACGCGCTACGATCCCAAGGTGCTGATCGTCGCGCCGCTGTCGGGCCACTACGCGACGCTGCTGCGCGGCACCGTCCAGGCGATGCTGCCCGAGCACGATGTCTACATCACCGACTGGATGCGACGCGCGCGACATCCCGCTCGCCATGGGCCGCTTCGATCTCGACGACTTCATCGACCACGTCATCGAGTTCATCCGCGTTCATCGGCACCGGACACCCACGTGATCGCCGTCTGCCAGCCGGCGGTGCCGGTGCTGGCCGCGGCGGCGCACATGGCCAGCACGCGACGATCCCTGCCAGCCGGCCTCGATGACGCTGATGGGCGGCCCGATCGACACGCGGCGCAACCCGACCGGCGTCAACCAGCTCGCCGAGTCGCGCTCGCTCAACTGGTTCGAGCACAACGTCATCGACCGCGTGCCGCTGCCGCCACCCCGGCTTCATGCGCCGCGTCTATCCCGGGCTTCATGCAGCTCACCGGCTTCATGACCATGAACCTCGAGCGGCACATGAACGCGCACGTCGACCTGTTCAACCACCTGGTCAAGGGCGACTGCGATCCGCGTCAAGCAGCACCAGGACTTCTACGAGGAGTATCTCGCGGTCATGGACCTGCCCGCCGAGTTCTACCTGCAGACGATCGAGCACCGTGTTCCAGGAGCACGCGCTGCCCAAGGGCACGATGATGCATCGCGGCACGCGCGTCGACTGCCGGCGATCCGCGACACCGCGCTGATGACGGTCGAGGGCGAGCGCGACGACATCTGCGGGCTCGGCCAGACCGAGGCGGCGCACGACCTGTGCACCGACATTCCGCGAGCAACGAAGTTGCACTACGTGCAGGAGGGCGTCGGCCACTACGGCGTCTTCAACGGCACGCGCTGGCGCACCGAGATCCAGCCGCGCATCCGCGAGTTCATCCGCACCACCCAGTTCCGCCGCCGGATCGCCAGCAGCCGGTCGCGCGTGCACTGACCGCGGGCACCGGGATCAAGATTCGAGATCGTTCGATTTGCGTGCTGGGACCGGCGGATGTGGCCGAGGTCGACGCCGTTCGGACCGAACAGGGCTTCAGCCAGATCGGCCAGATTCCTGAACTCCGGCTCATCGCGCGAGGTATGGCGCAGGATCTGGCGCGTCTCCTCCGACGTCATCAGCCAAGCCGCATAGGAGAGGGCTTGGCGAACATCTTCCCGCTCGAGGTAGGGGTATTCGGCAAGCACGTCTTCGACGGCAGCGCCGTCGGCGATCTGATCGACGATCGTCGCGACCGTCACCCGCAGGCCGCGGATGCAGGCGTGACCGCCTATGACCTCGGGATCGAACGTGATCCGATCGAAGGGCCTCGCCCTGGCCCGCTGAACCGGCTCTGCCATGGCATCCTGCCTTGCATGGTCTTACGCTGCACGTGCCTCGTATACCGCTGTCACGGAGCGACATGGGAGTCGGCGATTCCGAGCGAGCACCGATCAGTCGCAACGCAGACGCCGTGCTTCAGAGGTCGCCACCAATGGTCCACTTTGACCGCCGCTCGCGCACGTCGCTCCACGGAGCAACGCGCGGCGGCGGGTTCACTCGAGAGTACAGTGCATCGATTGGCAGTTGCCGGGCATCTCCAGGACCCGCCTCATTTCAGCCTCGATAATCAGAGATCCGGCGACCCATCTCTACACACAGAGTCTTCAGACACTTCGCATCTTCGACCCCAAGGCTGAGCAATCGGTTATGGTGAACCGAAACTGACGCAACTCCTGGAGATCCTCTCTCTTGCGGTACTAATGTGCCTACGACTAGGTTCTCCTCGAAGTAATTAACTGAATGTGCAATGTACTTGTCTCGGAAATTGATAAATCGTTGGTGGTCATTGGCCAGCTGATGAGGTAGATGTTTCACTACATCTTTAAGCATCATATTGCAGCGTTTTGCACGTTGATTTTTCGGGAAGGCGCGTGCATACCGGATCGACGCCGCTACCGTCAGTGCCTCCAAAAAAATCGGGTTCGGCGGTGTCTTGTCGCATTCTCCACCAAGCTTCCTTTGTTCTTCGAGCAGTAGATCGCAGAACGATGCTGCTACTTCGAGATCCTGCTCGACACCTGTGAGGTCAGCGAGCGGTTGAGCTTCCGGAAAGTCTAAGACAACAAATTGCCAGGTTGCCATCGATCAGGCTCTCCGGATCAGCATTTCCGTGATCAAGCCACGCCAGCCATCAGTCGTGCTTCCGCTGCTGAGCGGGGTCGAGATCCATAGGAACGAAGGCATATGCTTCCCAGGCTTCGGTCGGAATCTCCTTTTGCGCCAGCACTTCGATGTCAGTCAGCGCCTCTTCCGCATGAGCGAAGCCGCGTCTTAGCTCATTCCACATCTCTCGCCCAAGTTCTCGAGCCTCAGGACACCCGAGAGCTCTTACTGTGTGGAGCCAGATCATGGCAGCCGCGGCATCCGACGGCTGGCCTTCCTCCTGGAATGTACGCACGAGATTAGCCAATTCCAGCTGGAAGCGGAAATCATGGCCTGATAACGTCAACGCATGCGCTGGAAAAAAACCGGCATCTGCCATTCTGACCCTGATTGCCGTAGCAATCGCAACCAGGACGCCGAGCTCCTCAGCCGTTAGACCGCGCAGCGACCAAACAACGGCTGTGTCATGCCAATCGACGCCACCGATTTCGACTGGATCTTTCTCTTCAGCCAGTTTCCGATCATCTTGTTGTGCTCGCCGCAGGACCGGCACATCTCCTGAAAAGTCTTGGGCGGCTCGGTCGACCACGAGGCGCTTGGCGGCCTCGTTCGACCGAAGGCGCGAGGTGCATCCCACAGTAGGGGCATCCGGTTAACGAAGGTCTATCGCGCGCCATCGTCCGGGAGCCGTTCCGAGGAGCGTATCCGGCATGCCGAACGGAAACGGCCCCGGTTATCCACCGCTTCGTGCCGTGGACCCTCTTGCTGGTCCCGGCCAAAAGGGCATCTAAGCGGGCGGCGGCACCGGGCGCGGTCAGACCTACAAGACCCGAACCAGGTTCGAATGGACGACTTCATCCGCATCCGCGGTGCGCGTGAGCATAATCTGAAGGCGATCGACCTCGATCTGCCGCGCAATAAGCTCGTCGTGATCACGGGCCTCTCCGGGTCCGGGAAAAGCTCGCTCGCGTTCGATACCATCTACGCCGACGGTCAGCGCCGCTACGTCGAGAGCCTCTCGGCGTACGCGCGCCAGTTCCTCGAGCTGATGCAAAAGCCGGACGTCGATTCGATCACCGGGCTGTCGCCGGCGATCGCGATCGAGCAGAGGACGACCTCGAAAAACCCGCGCTCCACGGTCGGTACGGTCACCGAGATCTACGACTACCTGCGCCTGCTGTTCGCCCGCATCGGAGTCCCCTACTCGCCCGCCACCGGCCTGCCGATCGAGAGCCAGACCGTCTCGCAGATGGTCGACCGGATCATGACCCTGCCCGAGGGCACGCGGCTCTATCTGTTGAGCCCGATCGTGCGCGGCCGCAAGGGCGAGTACCGCAAGGAATTGGCCGAGCTGCAGCGCGCGGGCTTCCAGCGGGTCAAGGTCGACGGCAAGCTGTACGAGCTGGATGCGGCGCCCAAGCTCAACAAGAAGCTCAAGCACGACATCGAGCTGGTGGTCGATCGCCTGGTCCTGACGCAGTCCTCGGCAGGTGGGGGTCTGGAGCAGCGCCTGGCCGAGAGCATCGAGACCGCGCTCAACCATTCCGACGGCCTTTTGATCGTCGAGAACGCCGATTCTGGCGAGCAGCTGACCCTGTCCTCCAAGTTCGCCTGCCCGGTGTCGGGCTTCACGATCGAGGAGATCGAGCCGCGGCTGTTCTCGTTCAACAGCCCGCACGGCGCCTGCCCGGCCTGCGACGGCCTCGGCCGCAGGCTCTACATGGACCCGGTCCTGGTCGTGCCCGATCCCGAGAAGAGCCTCTACGACGGCGCGATCGAACCCTGGTCGAACTCGTCCTCGACCTACTACCTGCAGACCCTGGACGGCATCGCCAAGCACTTCCGGGCGAGCCTGCACACGCCCTGGGAGGAGCTGCCGGAGGCGATGCAGGAGCTGATCCTGAACGGCTCCGGCGAAGAGGAGGTCGAGCTCAGCTACGACGACGGCGTTCGGCGCTACGGCACCAAGCGGGCGTTCGAGGGCGTGCTGCCGAACCTGCAGCGGCGCTGGCGCGAGACCGATAGCGCCTGGCTCAAGGAGGAGCTCGGCCGCTATCTCTCGAGCGCGCCCTGCGAGGCCTGCCATGGCCACCGGCTCAAGCCCGAGGCGCTCGCGGTCAAGGTCGGCGGCCGCCACATCGGCGAGGTCACCGAGCTCGCGATCGAGGCCGCGGCCGCCTGGTTCGAGGCCCTGCCCGCGGAGCTCACGGCCAAGCAGACCGAGATCGCCAGCCGGATCCTCAAGGAGATCAACGAGCGCCTCGGCTTCCTTAAGAACGTCGGCCTCGGCTATCTGACGCTCGCGCGCGATTCCGGCTCCTTGTCCGGCGGCGAGAGCCAGCGCATTCGCCTGGCCTCGCAGATCGGCTCGGGCCTCACGGGCGTGCTCTACGTGCTCGACGAGCCCTCGATCGGCCTGCATCAGCGCGACAACCACCGCCTGCTCGAGACGCTCAAGAACCTGCGCGACCTCGGCAACACGGTGATCGTGGTCGAGCACGACGAGGACGCGATCCGCGAGGCCGACCACGTGGTCGACATGGGCCCGGGCGCCGGGGTGCACGGCGGCATCGTGGTCGCGGAGGGCACCCCTGCAGAGATCCTGGCCTCGCCCGAAAGCCTGACCGGCCAGTACCTGGTCGGCCGCCGCCAGATCCCCCTGCCGCTGGTGCGCCGGCAGGCCAAGCGCGGCCACTGGCTGAGCCTGATCGGCGCCTCGGAGAACAACCTCAAGACCGTCGACGCCAGCATCCCGCTCGGCACCTTCACCTGCATCACCGGGGTCTCCGGCAGCGGCAAGTCGACCCTGATCCTCGACACCCTCTACCCGGCGCTCGCCAAGCGCCTGCACAAGTCGCGCCTCGTGCCCGGCACGCACGTGCGCATCGACGGCATGGAGTTCCTCGACAAGGTGGTCGACATCGACCAGTCGCCGATCGGCCGCACGCCGCGCTCCAATCCGGTCACCTACACCGGCTGCTTCACCCCGCTCCGCGACTGGTTCGCGGGCCTGCCCGAAGCCAAGGCGCGCGGCTACAAGCCCGGCCGCTTCTCGTTCAACGTCAAGGGCGGCCGCTGCGAGGCCTGCCAGGGCGACGGCCTGATCAAGATCGAGATGCACTTTTTGCCCGACGTGTTCGTCACCTGCGACGTCTGCCACGGCCGGCGCTTCAACCGCGAGACCCTCGAGGTGCGCTACAAGGGGCAGTCGATCGCGGACGTGCTCGACATGACGGTCGAGACCGCCGCCGAGTTCTTCCACGCCCTGCCGCCGATCCGGCACAAGCTCGAGACCCTGCAGAAGGTCGGGCTCGGCTACATCACGCTCGGCCAGTCGGCGACCACGCTCTCCGGGCGGCGAGGCGCAACGGGTCAAGCTCGCCAAGGAACTCTCCCGGCGCGCGACCGGCGATACCCTCTACATCCTGGACGAGCCCACCACCGGCCTGCACTTCGAGGACGTGCGCAAGCTGCTGGAGGTGCTGCACGCCCTGGTCGAGCAGGGCAACACGGTGGTCGTGATCGAGCACAACCTCGAGGTCATCAAGACCGCCGACCACGTCATCGACCTCGGCCCCGAGGGCGGCGACGCCGGCGGCCGGATCGTCGCCGCCGGCACCCCCGAGGAGGTCGCCGCCACCGCCGCCAGCTACACCGGCGCCTACCTCACCCGCGTCCTCGCCGCCCGCCTCGAAGGCGCCAAACGAAGGGCGTGAACCGAGGTTTGATCTAAGGACATTTTTGTCCTATGCTGGCCCTTGATGAGGGCCGGCAACTGATCCGCCGACTGAAGGCAGCCGGCGTCGAGGTCAGTGATAGCCGTGGCAAGGGTGGTCACGTCATCGTCCGCTATCGCAACCGCCAGACGACCGTCCCAGTTCACGGTCGTTGCGACATCGGCCCCGACTTCATTCGTGATCTCTGCAAGCAGCTCGGCCTGGACCCGAAGCGCGTGCTGTAGAGGGGACCCGATGCAATATCCCTTGATCCTGGAGCCGGACCAGAACGGCACGATCATCGCCCAGGCGGTCGACGCGCCGGGCGCGCTCACCGTAGGCCGCGACGAGGCCGACGCCGTCGCCCAAGCCGTCGATGCCCTCATCACCTTGTTCGCGCACTTCATGTCCGAAGGCGAGCCGATCCCGCAGCCGTCGAGTCCCAGGCGCGGCCAGGCCTCTGCCATCTTACCGCCGCAGGTCGCGGCCAAGCTCGCGATCTACCGGGCCATGCGCGACGCAGGCCTGAGCCAGGTCGGGCTTGCCGAGCGGCTCGGCTGCGATCCGCGCCAGGTGCGCCGGCTGCTCGATCTCGACCACCGCTCGCGCCTCGACCAGCTCGAAGCAGCACTGGCCGCCCTCGGCAAGCGTCTGGTGCTCGAGGTGCGTGACGCTGCCTGACGGGTCGCCAATCTCGGGAGGCTTCGTTGGCGTCGCGGGATGGGCTATAGTTGGCCCGAGCACAGAGGAGATACTGGCGTGGCAGATCGAACCTACACGGTGCATTGCGCCTGGGACGCCGAGGCCGAGGTCTGGGTGGCGACCAGCGATGACGTGCCGGGGCTGGCGACCGGAGCCGACACGCTGGACGACCTCGTGCAGAAGCTCAAGGTCGTCATCCCGGAGCTGCTCGAGGCCAATGGCCTCTTGTCGATGGACGAATTGAGCGACATTCCGTTTGCCATCATCGCCGAACGGCACGAGCTGGCGCCGCGCGCGGCCTGATGGCCGACAACTTCACGCCGGCGGTCAGGAAGTTTCTGCGCGAGGCCGGCTGCCGCTTCGAACGCCAAGGGAAAGGCGATCACGAGATCTGGTACAGCCCGATCACCGAACGTCGATTCATGGTCGACGCCCGGATTAAATCCCGACACTGGGCCAATCACACGCTGAAACAGGCCGGTCTGGCGAAGAGGTTCTAAGGCCTTCGGTCCGATGAACGCCAGCCTGCCGATGTACGATCTGCCCGAGCTGCGGACCGCGCACAAAGCGCTCTGGGCCGGGATCGTGCGTCATTTGGCGGAGCAAGGCGTGGCGCAGGTGCCAGCGGCGCTCTGCCAGGACCAGCCGGCGGCCAAGGCCTGGTCCGATCCGGATCTGCTGCTTAGCCAGTGTTGTGGCGCCGATCTCACGGGCGTCTATACCGGCCGACTGCGGGTCGTCGCCACGCCCAGGTACGGAGCACCCGGCTGCACGGCTGCCGGCTATGCAAGCCTGGTGGTCGTCGCCGAGAGCTCGGATATCCAGGAGCTCGCGGATCTGCGTGGCCGGGTCGCGGCGATCAACCACCCGGAGTCGCATTCCGGCATGAACGCGCTCCGGGCCCTGATCGCGCCCTTGAGCCGTGGCGGGCGCTTCTTCGCGGCGGTCGAGGTGAGCGGCGCTCATGCTGCGAGCCTCGCCCTGGTCGCGAGCGGGGCGGCCGAGGTCGCGGCGATCGACTGCGTGAGCCATGCGCTGCTTGCCCGGCACCGGCCGCAGGCGCTGGCCGGCACGCGCGTGCTCTGCCGGACCGCGAGCGCGCCGGCGCCGCCCTACGTCACCCGCGCGGACGCCGGCGACGATCTGGTCCGGCATCTGCAGGCGGCGCTCCGGGCCGCGCTCGCCGATCCGGAGCTCGAGGCCACGCGCGAGCAGCTCCTGCTCGACGGCATCGAGCTCCTGCCACCCTCGGCCTACCTGCGCATCCCCGCCTTCGCCCGGCTCGCCGCCCGCCATGGCTACCCGGTGCTGCGCTGAGTGCGGCATCGGCGCTTCGATGGCATGGTGGAGCGGCGGTGGAACATGCGCTAGGCTCAGGGCGTTCCACGCCACAGCGGCCTGGCGCCGGGTCAGGCGAGGGCCGCGCTGCCGATCAACCAAACGACAGGGAGGGCCGATCATGGCCGACGCCGTTTCTCGCGAAGCTCGCCGCCGCTTCCTCAAGCTCGCGACCGCCGGGGTCGCGGCCGCGCCGTTCGGCGGCATGCTGGTGATGCGGCGGGCGCGCGCCCAGGACAAGCTGAAGCCGGACGACGAGCTCGCCCAGCAGCTGGGCTACACCGAGGACGCCAGCAAGGTCGACGTCAACGAATGGCCCGACTACATGGCCGGCCACGACTGCGCCAACTGCCAGCTGTTCCACGGCGACAAAGGCGCCGCCTGGGGCCCCTGCGACACTTTCGGCGGCCAGCTGGTCAGCGCCAAGGGCTGGTGCCAGGCCTGGCTCGAGCGGCCGGCCTGAGCCACCGCGCCGCCGCCCGCTAGCAGGTCGCGCCGAGCCAGTCGAGGGCGTCGGCGACCGTCGCCACCACCGGCCCGGGCGGCGGCGGCGGCCGGCGCACCATGAGCACCGGCAGGCCCAGGCGGCGCGCGGCCGCGAGCTTGGCGTAGGTCGCCTCGCCGCCGCTCGCCTTGACGACCAGGACGTCGATCGCGTGCGCGCGCAGCAGCTCGAGCTCCGCCGCGAGCGCGAACGGCCCGCGGGCCTGCAGCCAATGGGCGTGCGCGAGCGGCGCGTCGGGCGGCGGCTCGATGGTCCGGATCAGAAGCCAGACGCCTTCGAGGCCGGCAAACGCGTCGAGGTCCTTGCGGCCAACGGTGAGGAACGCCCGCCGCCCGAGGCCCGGCAGCCGCTGCGCGGCTTCCGCGAGGTCCGCGACCTCGATCCACTGATCGCCGTCCTGGCGCGGCCAGGGCGGGCGCAGGAGGCGCAGCCGCGGCACGCCGGCCGCTTGGCAGGCGACATCGGCATGGCGGCCGATCTGCGCGGCGAACGGATGGCTGGCATCGATCACCCGGTCGATCCGCCGGTCCTCGAGAAACCGCGCGAGGCCGGCGGCGCCGCCGAAGCCGCCGACCCGCAGCTCGCCCGGCGGCGCCTGCGGGGTCCGCGTGCGGCCGGCGAGCGAGCTGATGGCCTCCAGATCGCTCCGGCCGGCACAGGCCGCCGCCAGCGCGCCCGCCTCGGGGGTGCCGGCCAGGATCAGAACCCGCATGTCGGCTCCCGGGTCGGGCCGGGCCCGGCGATGGCGGACCGCGCGCGGCTCATGAGTCCCGGCAGGGTCGCTCTGCGACCAGCTGCGCGTTCAGTTGCGACCAGATGTCGGCCACCGTCTTCGTGTTCGCCGCCCCGGTCGCAGCCTCCTGGACGGGTGGCTGCCGGCCGGCGAAGACCAGCGCGCGCAGATCGCTCCAGCTGCGCTCCAGCTGGGGCTCGAGCGGCTTCGGCTGGTCGCGCCACATCGCCCTCCAGCGGTCCAGAAAGTCGTGCAGACGGCAGACGTCCTGATCGCGCACGTCGGCGGCCGCCGGGCACGCCGCAGGCGACAGGATCAGTCTCGCCAGCAGATAGCGCAGACTGGCGATGCCGGCGTAGCCCGCCCGGTCGTGGCTCGCGGAGTAATCGAGCTCATGCCAGAGTTCTGGCGACCACGCCATGGGCCGATCCCGCCTGCTCGTCGCACGCGCGTCGAAACAGGCTGAACGTGAGCTTGGTCTGATAGTCGAGGTCCGCGGGCGCACCCCCGCCCACCAGATCGGTGCCGCCGACATCGGCGTCGTCCAGCCTGGCGTTGGCGAGCTGAGCGCCCGCGAGATCGGCCTGGCGCAGAAAGGCATAGCGCAGATCGGCGCCATCGAGCCGCGCTTCGGGCGCGACCGCTTCGCGCAGAACCGCGCCGGCCAGAACCGCGCCCTGCAGATCCGCACCGTCCAGGTGCGTCCAGACCAGCAGCGCGCCATCGAGCCGCCCTTGGCCGAGTGCGGCCTCCTGGAGTGCTGCCCCGGTCAGGTTGGCCTCCCGGAGATCGGCCTTCCAGCCCTGCAGATAGCGCAGGTCGGCGCCGGTCAGATCGGCGCCCACAAGACCGGTCAGGCAGTAGTCGTCGACCAGCTGGTAGGCACAGCCGCCGACCTCCGAGCGCGCGATGTCGCCGGCGATCGAGGCGGTGAGCTTGGTCTGCTGCAGCACCGAGCCGCTGAGATTGGCGCCGCGCAGGTCCGCGCTCCGCAAATCGCTGCCGGAAAGGTCGGCAAAGCGGAGATCACGGCCCTGCAGGTCGACGCCTTTGCCCTTGCGTTGCCAGGCCTGCTTGGGACCGACCTCGCGGATCAGCTCGTCCGTCGGCTCCGCGACCACCAGGCTGACGCCGCGCGCGACCAGATTGCGCCGCAGGCCCAAGGGCGTCGCGGGCGCCTCGAACATGGCATAGGTCACGCACAGGACGTCGCGCTGATCGGGCAGGCGCACCTTGTGCAGCCAGCTGCCGACCCGCCAGAGCGACGAGCAGGCGGCGCGCGCGTCGTCCGGGCCGTCACCGAGCAGGACCCGCTCGATGCCTTCGCCCGGCACGGTCGCGACCACGAAGGTCATGAACAGCGCCAGTCCGACCAGGCCGAGGCGGAGGCCGGTGCCGAGCATGCGGAAGGCGCTCCACCCTGGCTCGCGGCCGGCGCCGCCCGGTCGCGATGGCCGCAGCAGGCGCCGCCGGGCGAGCTCCGCCAGCGAGCGCGCCCGTGCCAGTGGGCTCCGCCGGCGCCAGCTCGGGCGCGCGCGCAGCCGCTGGAGCGCGCCCCGGCCACGCGGGTGGACGATCGTCGGCCAGAGCAGCATCAGGAGCAGGATGTCGATCGCGATGTACAGGCGGTGCGCCCAGGTCACGCTCTCCGAGTGGTAGGGCAGGAAGCGGACCTCGGTCGCGATCAGCACCGCCAGCGGGATCAGCACCAGGGTCGACCAGATCGAAACCCGCAAGAGGGTCCGCGGCACCAGCCCCGGCGGCTCGCCGAACAGACGCTGGCTGACCGCGAACGGGCTGAGCAGGACGTCCTGCCCGTACCAGGCCTCGGAGCCGCGCTGGCTCCGCATCGCCCGCTGCAACAGGCCGATCCGCCGCGCCAGGATCACGAGCTGCAGCAGGGCGTAGACGTGGAACACCACGAACAGCATGGGCACGAACAGGAAGAAGCCCTCGATCGGCATGCCGATCCCGAGCCCCGGCATGGTCACCGTCGAGCCGCGCAGCAGATCCTCGTGGGTGGTCCCGGCAACCGTCAGCGTGAAGTACAGACCAAAGCCGACGTAATAGAAAAAGGCGCCGCGGGCTTCCGCCGACGCGGCCTCGATCGCTCGCTGCAGCTTCTCGATCCAGGCCGCTGCGCTGGCGGCGGTCACGGCGCGGACGGCCGCACCGGACGCAGCAGGCGAGGCTGGCGGCGGGCCACGGGTGAAGATGTCATCAACAGGTCCTGTCGGGTTTGTCTCGTACGGGCCGCGCAGAGTGCGGGCACCCCGTCGCGTCGCTCGAACCCCGGGCGGGCCGTCACCACCCCCGGGCGTGGCCGATCAGGCCGCCGTCGCGGTCGAAGATCATCACCTCGAGCGCGGCCGCGCCCTCCAGCTCCCTGAGCGCGACCCGCCGGGCCCGCAGAGCCACATCGTCGGCGAGCGGCAGGCCGACGCCCTGGGCCAGCTCGAGCACCTGATGGGCGGAATCGGCGTCTTTGGCGTACGCCACCAGTTCGCCCGCCGCGCCGCGCTCGGCGAGCAGCTCCGCCAGCACCGGCAGATCGACCGCCGAGCGGCTCGAATGCAGGTCCAGATGGCCGGCCGCGAGCTTGGCGAGCTTGGCGAAGCCGCCCGCCAGCGTGACCCGCGCGATCGGGTGGCGGCGCAGGTATTTGAGCGTGCCGCCGACGAAGTCGCCCATGTCGATCAGGGCAAAGTCGGGCAGGCCGTACAACGCCTGGACCGCGCGCTCCGAGGTCGAGCCGGTGGCGGCGGCGACATGGCTGAGGCCGGCGGCGCGGGCGACGTCGATGCCGCGGTGGATGGCATGCACCCAGGACGCGCAGCTATAGGGGATCACGACCCCGGTCGTGCCGAGGATCGAGAGGCCGCCGACGATCCCGAGCCGGCCGTTGGCGGTGCGCCGCGCCAGGATCTCGCCGCCCGGGATCGCGATCGTCACCTCGAGGTCGCCGCCATCGCCCTGATCGCGCGCGATCGCCTCGACCAGCCCGCGGATCAGGCGGCGCGGCGCCGGATTGATCGCGGGCTCGCCGACCGGAACCGGCAACCCCGGCCGGGTCACCACCCCCACCCCTTCGCCCGCGATGAACACGACGCCGCTGCCCGGCTCGCCGCGGCTGACGCAGACCCGGATCAGGGCGCCATGGGTGACGTCGGGGTCGTCGCCGGCGTCCTTGATCACCGCCGCCATGGCCTCGCCGCCCGCGAGCGCATGCTCCGCCAGATCGAACCGGGGCTGCTCGCCGCCGGGCAGGCGGATCGACACGGGATCGGGAAAGCGCCCGCTCAAGAGCGCCAGATAGGCGGCCTTGGTCGCCGCCGCGGCACAGGCCCCGGTGGTCCAGCCCCGGCGCAGCTCCGGATTCGGTTTGCGTCCCATCTGGCGCCGATAATCCCGTTACGCTCGCTTCATCCTCGGGCCCGGTTCGGGCTACACTCGCCAAACCATGACCCGGGCGATCTTCATCCAGCCGCCGGGCTTCGGCAAGAGCCGGAGCGATCAGGCGCATCCACGAAGCGCGTACCCACGAGCGCGTACCCATGAGCGGTACCCCCGAGCGCGTACTCATGCCGGTACCGGTGAGCGCGCATCCATGAGGACCCGCAAGTGAGTGCGCCGGGGATCATCATCGCCGCGCCGGCCTCGGGCAGCGGCAAGACCACGATCACGCTCGCGCTGTTGCGCGCGTTGCGCCGCCAGGGCCGCAAGGTCGGCGCGTTCAAGGTCGGTCCCGACTACATCGACCCGATGTTCCACGCCCGCGCGTCCGGCCGTCCGTCGGTCAACCTCGACAGCTGGGCGATGCGCATCGAGACCCTGGCCGGGCTCGGCGATCGGGTCGCGGACGGCGTCGACCTGGTGCTCGGCGAAGGCGTCATGGGGCTGTTCGACGGCGCCGCCGACGGTCAGGGCTCGACCGCGGATCTGGCCGCCCTGCTCGATCTGCCGGTGCTGCTGGTGGTCGACGTGCGCGGCATGGGCGCCTCGGCGGCCGCCCTCATCGAGGGCTTCACGCATCATCGCGACGATGTCGAGATTGCCGGCATCCTGCTCAACCGGGTTGCCAGCGCCGGGCACGAGGCGCTGCTCCGGCGCGCCTGCGACGACCGCTTCGCCCAGCCGGTCCTCGCCTGCCTGCCGAGCGATCCGCGGCTCGAGCTGCCGGCGCGTCACCTCGGCCTGGTCCCGGCCGCGGAGCTGCCGGAGCTCGAGGGCTGGCTCGACCGGGCCGCCGAAATCATCGGCGAACGCACCGACCTCGACCGGCTGGTCCGTCTCGCCCGCCCGTTCGGGCTCGGCCTCTATGGGCCGCCGGCGCGCCCGCTGCGGCCGCTCGGCCAGCGGATCGCGGTCGCGAGCGACATCGCGTTCGCCTTCGCTTACCCCGCGACCATCGAGGGCTGGCGGGTCGCCGGCGCCGACATCCTGCCGTTCGCACCGCTCGCCGACCAGGCGCCGGACCCGGCCGCGGATGCGGTCTATCTGCCGGGCGGCTATCCCGAGCTGCACGCCGGCCGCCTCGCCGCCAGTCGGCAATTCCTCCACGGCCTGCGCACCGCGGCGGCGCGCGGCGTCTTCATCTACGGCGAGTGCGGGGGTTACATGGCGCTCGGCGGGACGCTCACGGACGGCGCCGGCGAGCACCACGCCATGGCTGGCCTGCTACCGGTCGCAACCAGCTTCGCCGAGCCCCGCCTGCAGCTCGGCTACCGGCGCCTGAAGCTGCTCGAGGCAAGCCCGCTGGGCCAGGCCGGCACCACCTATCGGGGCCACGAGTTCCACTACGCGAGCCTGGTCGACACCGGCGACGCGCCGCCTCTGTTCGATGCCAGCGACGCGCGCGGCCAGCCGCTGGGTCGCCTCGGCGCCCGCGTCGGCGCGGTCGCGGGCTCGTTCCTGCATCTGATCGATCGCGTCACCGAGCCGGGCGACGATCGGATTCCCCCGCGTCATCTGCGCCTGATCGACGACTAGACCCGAGCACCTCAGAGCAATCCCAGAAACTCCGCTGGTCGGCGCCGGTCGGCGTACCGAACGGGTCGGTCGATCAGCGCGAAGCACCGCGCACGGGGTCACGGTCCGGCGACGCCAACCCCAGGACCTGCTCCCAATCCAGCCGGCCCTGCTCGGTGCGCGCCGCCGCCGGCTTCCTGCCGGACACGAGAGCGGCGAACAACGCCTTGAGGCCGCGGCCCATCGCCCGCGCCTGCAAGGTGCGGCCGCGCTGAATGAAGGCCTCGAGCTCTTCGATGTCGAAGTCCTCGAGGCGGCGCGGTCCCTGGTTCAACTCGAAGCTCAGCATCTCGGTATCCTTCCAACCGGCAGCCGATCGGCCGCTGTTAGCCCGAGATAAGCCTTGGCGTGGGGTTGGATAATCACGACATTCGGCCTAGGATCTGTGCATCCAATGCAAAGTCGGCGGTTCGCGATGGACACCTTCTCCGGCATGCGCCTGCTCACCGAGGTGGTCGAAGGCGGCAGCTTTTCCGCGGCCGCGCGCAGTCTGGGCCTGGCGCCCTCGTCGGTGGCGCGCGGCATCGGCACGCTCGAGGACGAGCTCGGCGTGCGCCTGCTCAACCGCACCACGCGCAAGCTCAGCCTGACCGAGGCCGGGCGGCTGTATCACGAGCGCAGCAAGCGGATCCTGGCCGAGATCGACGACGCCCGGCTCTCGGTGACGCAATTGGAGGCCGAGCCGCGCGGCATGCTCCGGCTCAGCGTCCCGGTGACCTTCGGCCGCCTGCACATCGCCCCGGCCCTGCCCGAGTTCCTGGCCAACTACCCGGCGCTGCGCATCGACCTCTGCCTGACCGACGCGTTCGTCGACCTGGTCGAGGAGGGGGTCGATCTCGCGGTCCGGATCGGCGAGCTGCAGGAACTCGAGCCTGATCGCGAGACGCCTGGCGCCGAACGTGCGCGTGATCTGCGGCAGCCCGGGCTATTTCGCCAGGGCCGGCGTGCCGACCGCGCCCGCCGAGTTGAGCGCCCATAACTGCCTGGTCTACAAGCGGCAGTCGAACCGCGCGCTGTGGCGGCTGCGCGACCGGGAGCAGACCTACGAGGTCGAGGTCAGGGGCTCGCTCTGGGCCAACAATGCCGATGCCCTGCACACCGCAGCACTCGCGGGCCTCGGCCTCGTAATCCTGCCGACCTGGATGGTCGGCCAGGACCTCCGCCAGGGCACCCTCCAGGTCGTGTTCGCCGACTACCAGGTCAGCCCGAGCGCGCTGGATGCCAGCATCTACGCGGTCTTCCCCTACGCCCGCCACCTCTCGCCCAAGGTCCGCGCCCTGGTCGACTTCCTGGTCAAACGCTTCAGCCCGCGGCCCGCCTGGGAACTCGACGGCACCGCCGGAGCCCGCTACTGACGATCCGCGATCCGAAAGTCGTCGAAATCGTCTTGAGTGCGGCATAGCGCCGAGCAGCGCTGATTTTTTCGGTCGTATCGTGACCAGCTAGACGTAGGCCGCGAGTCGATGGCGACTTGCGCAGCCTACTCGCATGAGTATAGCGGGCACGTGGAGTTGCGACTGCGCAAGGTCGGCATGCCCGCTCGATCCAGCGGACCATGCGCGAGTTCGACGACGCCTGCCTCACCCCGGTGCGGGCGCTGTCACCTGAGGACATCCGCAGCATCCGTGAACGCCGAGCATGTCTCCGCAGCCCGTGTTCGCCCGCTATCTCAACGTCTGGCTAGGAATTTCCTCGTCCCGGGACGATCTGGCCGAGCATCGGCGACCAAGAAGTCTTCGGGCTGGGCAGGCCCTGTCGGGGCTTGGAACTCAACCGCCGTCGCGGGAGATAGATCTTCAGACGATCGCCTGACCGCCGCTGCCGGGAGGCGAATTGCCGAGCGCGAGCTCACGCGAAGCCCGCCTTGCGCAGGCCGTCGGCATAGTGCTCGGCATCGGCCGGCCGCCGGAACGGGTCCATCGCCAGCAGCCAGTCCAGGCAGCTGGTGCCCTTGGGAAAGAGGCCGCGGGCCAGCTGGCGGCGGTGGTGGCGGTAGACCGTGTCGCGGTGGCCGGGGCACGCCTCGAGGTTGCCGAGATGGGCGTAGGCGGCGGCGATGAAGGCGGGCGTGTTGCAGAGCGCCTCCGGCGCTGGCGCCATGGTCGCGATCGCCTCGTCGTGCAGGCGGGCGCTGAACAGCGCGATCCCGGCAAAGGCCGTGTACCACTCCGGGTGATGCGGGGCCAGACGGAGCGCGCTCCGGCCGGCCTCGACCGCGAGCTCGGGCTCGCCGATCAGCGCCATCGCGGCGGCCGCATGGGCGAGCACGTCGGCATCGTTCGGATTGAGCTCGAGCGCCCGCAGCAACTGTCGCCTTGCGCCCTCGTAGTCGCGGCCGTAGAGCCTGGCGACGCCGAGCACGCAATGCGCCCGGTGATCCCGCTCGTCGAGCTCGACCGCCTTGTGCGCCAGATCGAGCGCCTCCCGGCGCAGGAAGAACCAGTGGTTCCAGGAGAAGCAGGCCCACTCGTTGAGATAGGCCATGGCGAGCCCGACGTAGGCGCGCGCGAACTGCGGGTCCCTGGCGACCGCCGCCTGGAAACAGCCGCGCGCGTCGGCCAGCGCCGAGAGATCGGGCCGCCTGAGCGCGCCCCAGCCACGCAGCCAGAGATCGTAGGCCGCAAGGTCGTTCGGCCGCTGGCGCCGGGCGGCCGCGAGGCGCGTGTCCTCGATGCGGCCGATCGCCGTGCCGACGATCCGGCGCACCACCTCGTCCTGGATGTCGAAGACCTGGCCCCGCGCGCAGTCGTAGCGCTCGGCCCACAGCTGACGCGCGCTTGCGGTCTCGACCAGCCGCACGGTGATCCGGAGGCGCTCGCCCGCGGGCCTGAGGCTGCCGCCCAGCACGTAGGTCGTGCCGAGCTCCAGGCCGACCCGCTCCGGCGGCAGCGCGCTCGCGCGGTAAGCCAAGGCGGTCGCCGGCGCGATCACGTCGAGCTCGCAAAAGCGGCCGAGCTCGGTCGCGAGATCCTCCGCCATGCCATCGCCCAGATGGCGATCCCCCTCCTCAGCGGCAAAGCCCAGCACCGCGATCGCCGGTCGCCCGGTCGGCTCGGCGCGCCGGCGCGCCCGCTCCGCGGCCGCGTTCTCGAGCACCGCCCCGCGCTCGGGCGGCGCATCCACCTCGGGGCCGGGCGGCGCCTCCGGCAGCAGCCGCGAGAGCTCGGCGCGTAGCCGCTCGGTCTCGGGCGCCGGCGCGACGCCGAGCTCACGCGCGAGCAGCTCTCGGCAGCGGCGGTACTGGTCGAGCGCCGAGCCGACCCGGTCCTGGTACATGTAGAGCCGGATCAGCGCGCGGTGGACACCCTCCTGCAGAGCGTCCTGGGCCAGCAGGCGCAGCGCGACCTGGATCGCGCGCTCGATCGCGCCGGTCACGACGTAGTGGTCGAGCAGCCGATGCAGCACCTGCTGCAAGGTCTCCTCCAGCCGCCGGCGCTCGGTCGCGAGCCAGTCGTCGAACGCCTCACCGGGGCCGGCAAAGCCGTCGAGCAGTGGGCCGCGATAGAGGTCGGCCGCGCGTTCCAGGGTCTCGGGCGTGGCGTCGGCCGCCAGCTGCCCGAAGCGCAGCGCATCGATCTCGACCAGGTCCGCCCGGATCGCGACCTGGCTGGCATCGGCGATCACGCAGTCGCGGACGGCCGCCGGCAGGGCCTCGCGCAGGCGGGACAGCGTCTTCCTGAGGTTGGCGCGCGCCTCAGCCTCGGCCTGATCCCCCCAGAGCAGGCTCGCCAGCTGCTCGCGCCGCTGCGCGCGCGGCCCGTTGAGCGCGAGATAGGCGAGCAGCCCCCGGACCTTGCGGGTCGGGAAGATCAACGGCGGGCCGGCGGCCGGGCGGCACTCGAAGCCGCCGAGCAGATCGAGATAGAGGAGCGTCATCGGCCAGAGCCTCTCGCGATCAGCGCATGCTGCCCGCTTGTCCCGCGCTTGTCACGCCGGCGGAGACACGCGCTTGCCAGAGTGGCCGCCCGAACCGACCCATGGAGGTGTCAGGCCATGTCGGCAGCAGCCGAGCCAAAGGATGCCGCGATCGAGCGCGGCCAGGTCACGCGCAGCGCGGCCGAGGTGTACGAGGAGTTCTTCGTCCCGGCGCTGTTCCAGGAATGGGCGCCGCGGGTCGCGGCGGCGGCCGCGATCCGGCCCGGCCAGAAGGTCCTGGATGTCGCCTGCGGCACGGGCGTATTGGCGCGCGAAGCCGCACGCCGCGCCGCACCAGGCGGCGAGGTCTGCGGCCTCGACCGCAACGAGGGCATGCTCGCCGTCGCCAGGCGTCAGGCCCCCGCCATCGCCTGGCGCGAGGGCATGGCCGAGGCCCTGCCCTACGACGCCGGCGAGTTCGACGTGGTGGTCAGCCAGTTCGGGCTGATGTTCTTCGAGGACCGGCAGCGCGCCCTCCAGGAGATGCTGCGCGTGCTGCGGCCGGGCGGCCGGCTTGCGGTCGCGGTCTGGGACCGCCTCGAGACCTCGCCCGGCTATGCGGCGATGACCGCGCTGCTGCAGCGCCTGTTCGGAGAGCCAGTCGCGGCCGGCCTGCGTGCCCCATTCGTGCTCGGCAATCCGGCCGAGCTGCGGACCCTGTTCGCGGCCGCCGGCATGCCCGACATTCAGATTGCGACCGAGACCGGCGGCGCGCGCTTCCCCTCGATCGAGGCCTGGGTCCATACCGACGTCAAGGGCTGGACGCTCGCCGACCTGATCGACGACGCGCAGTACCACCAGCTGCTGCTGGCGGCGCAGACCGAGCTCGAGCGCTTCACGCGCCAGGATGGCAGCGTCGCTTTTGCCTCGCCCGCCCACATCGTGACCGCGACCAGGCCCTGAGCGCGCTCAGCCCCAGCCGAGCCGGCGCAGATAGTCGCGATTGGCCCGGGCGATCGGCAGGGGCTTGTCCGGCGGCGCGGGGTACATGTCCTGCTCGACCACGACGAAGCCCCGGAAATCGACCTCGCGCAGGAGGTCGCCGAACGCGGAAAAATCGACCGCGCCGCGATCGAGCTCGCAGAACGCGCCGCGCGCGACCGCGGCCGCGAACGGCAGCCCGTCGCGCCGCGCCTGCGCCAGCACCGCCGGGTCGACGCTCTTGACGTGCAGGTAGTCGACCCGGGCCTGGTGCCGGCGCATGAAGCCCTGGGCATCGCCGCCGGCATAGACGTGGTGGCCGGTATCGAAGCAGAGCCGGACGAGGTCGGGGTCGGTGTCGGCGAGCAGGCGCTCGATCTGCACTTCGGTCTCGACGTGGGTCTCGGCGTGGGGGTGGAAGGCGAGCGCGAGGCCGAAGCGCTCGCGCGCGAGCCTCGCGGCCCGTTCCGTCGTCAGGACCAGGCGCCGCCAGCCGTCGTCGTCCAGCTCGCGCGGCTGCCTGAGCGCGCCTGTGTGCAGGTCGGTGTACATGTCGTCGATCAGGACCAGGTGCCTGGCACCCAGCGCCTGGAGGAGGGCGCCGGCGGTCAGGATCTGGCGCTCGAGCTCGGGCCAGATGGCCTCATCCTCGAGCGCCAGCATGACCACTTGGCCGCAGGCGCGAAGGCCGCGCGTCCCGAGCTCGGCCGCCAGCACCTCGGGCTCGGACGGCAGATAGCCGACCGGCCCGAGCTCGGTCCAGCGGTAGCCCGCGGCCGCGGCCTCGTCCAGATAACGGCGCCAGCCGATCTGCCGGTCGTCCTCGGGAAACCAGACGCCGAACGAGTTGGGCGCGGTCGCGATCTCGAGCTGCATGGGTGGCTCCTGGCTCAATAGCGGATCCGAACCGGCTGGCCGCTCTGGGCCGAGTGCCGTGCGGCATCGGCCAGGACCAGCGCCCGGCGGCCGTCCTCGGCGGTGATGAAGGGCTCCTCGCCGTGCTCGACCACGTCGGCGAAATGGTCGAGCGCGCGCCGGTAGGACTCGATGTATCGGTCCGTGAAAAAGTACGGGAAGACGTCGCTGTGCACCGCGGCGGCGTCGTAGCGCTCGAGCGTCGTGCGCCGGACGTTGTCGGAGCGCAGCATGCCGCCCGAGCCCAGCACCTCGATCCGCTGGTCGTAGCCATAGGTCGCGCGCCAGCTGTTGTTGATCTGGCAGAGGCGGCCGTTGGCCGTGCGCAACACCGCGACTGCGGTGTCGGCCTCATTGAGAGGCCGGAACGCGGGCTCGATCAGGCAGCTCGCCATCGCGAACACCTCGGCCGGCTCTTCGCCGAGCAGCCAGCGGGCCATGTCGACATCGTGGACCATGGTCTCGAGGAACAGCGCCCCCGGCGAGTTGGCGAGATAGCCGACCGGCGGCGGCTCGGGGTCGCGCGAGGTGATGCTGACCAGCTCGACGGCGCCGGCCTCGCCCGCGCGCAGCGCGCGCTCCAGGGCGGCGTGGTTGGGATCGAAGCGCCGGTTGAAGTCGACGAACACCGGCACCCCCTTGCCCTCGATCGCGCGCACGCAGGCGTTGGCGCGGGCGAGATCGAGGTCGAGCGGCTTCTCGCAGAAGACCGGCTTGCCGGCCTCGACCGCGCGCAGGATCAATTCGGCGTGGGTGTTCGACGAGGACGCGATCAGGACGGCGTCGATCGCCGCATCGCGGATGGCGCCGCCGACGTCGGCGCTGGAGCTGGCGCCGTAGGGCTCGGCCAGGCGGGTCGCCGCCTCGAGGTTGACGTCGACCACCACGGCGAGGCGGAGCTTCGGGTGCAGCGCGATGTGCCCGGCGTGGAGCACGGCGATGCGGCCGGCGCCGATCAGGCAGATGTTCAGCATGACGCCCTCCCTCCCCGGCGGGCTGCGCGCGCCCGCTTTTGCGATCTTGTGCGATCCTGCCGGTCCGCGGCATTCTGCCGCCGGATCGCCGGTCCCACAATGCGCCTCTTGTGATCGGGCCCGGCGTGGCTGAGCCTGCGGGCCAAAGAGCATCACCCGGAGGCGGTGCCATGCTGCACGTCTATTACCTCGAGGACGGCCGGCTCAAGAGCGCCGAGCTCGCCGGCGACGAGCTGCAGCTGCCCGAGCGCACGGTGTGGCTCGACCTGCTGCAGCCGACCGGCGCCGAAGAGAAGGCGATCGAGCGCGCGTTGGGCGTCGAGGTGCCGACCCGGGAGGAAATGAAGGAGATCGAGGCCTCGAGCCGGCTCTATCGGGAAGACGGGGCGCTGTTCATGACCGCGACCCTGGTCGCCAAGGCCGACACCGAGACGCCCGAGAGCACCGCCTTGACCTTCATCCTGGCGGGCGCGCGGCTGGTCACGGTGCGCTACGCCGATCCGCTGCCGTTCCGCGCGTTCACGACCTTCGCGCTGCGCCATCCGAATGCGTGCGGCGATGGTGATGCGGTCTTCACCGGCCTGCTCGAAGCGATCATCGATCGGACCGCCGACGTCCTCGAGGCGGTCGGCGCCGATCTCGACCGGATGTCGCGGGACGTCTTCTCGCGCACCAGCAGCGAAACCAGCCGCGACTTCCAGAAGCTGATCACCCGGATCGGACGGGCCGGCGATCTGACCAGCAAGGCGCGCGAGAGCCTGGTCAGCCTCGGCCGCCTGCTGGCGTTCGCCATCCAGGGCAGCCAGGCGCGCGGCCGCAAAGGGATCGGCGCGCGCCTCAAGACCATCGGCCGCGACATCGTCTCCCTCAGCGACCACGCCTCGTTCCTGAACAACAAGGTCAACTTCCTGCTCGACGCCACGCTCGGCATGATCAACATCGAGCAGAACGCGATCATCAAGATCTTCTCGGTCGCCGCCGTGGTATTCCTGCCGCCGACCCTGATCGCGAGCATCTACGGCATGAACTTTGCGGACATGCCCGAGCTCAGCTCGCCATTCGGCTATCCGCTGGCGCTCGCCCTGATGGTGGTCTCGGCGATCCTGCCCTACTGGTACTTCAAGCGCCGCGGCTGGCTGTAGCAGCCGGCGGGCGGAGCCCGGCTTGCGCCGCCCGCGACATGGTGGCAAAGGCGTGCGTGCGCCCGATTCTGCGGCGCCAACGGGGATCGAATGACCGGGCGAGCCGAGCCCGCGCGATCGAAGGATGGGAAGAGACGATGGCATTGATCGAGCCGCACGGGGGCACGCTACAGGTCCTCTATCTGCCGGACGACCAGGCCGCAGCTTTGCGGCGCAAGGCGGGGGCCTACCCCTGCTGGGACCTGAGCCAACGCCAGCTGTGCGATCTGAAGCTGCTGCTGAGCGGCGGTTTTTCGCCACTTCAAGGCTTTCTCGGCGAGGCCGACTACGAGGCCGTGCTGGCGCGCATGCGCCTTGCCGACGGCACCCTCTGGCCGATCCCGGTCATGCTCGACGTGAGCGAGAAGTTTGCCGGCGGCCTGCGCCAGGGCGATCCGATCGGGCTGCGCGATGCCGAGGGCTTCCTGATCGCGGTCATGACCGTCGAGGACATCTTCGAGCCGGACCGGCGGCGCGAGGCAGACGCCGTGTTCGGGACCCTCGATGAGACCCATCCAGGCGTCGACCATTTGCTCAACCGCACCCATCCGGTCTACCTCGGCGGCCGCCTGCGCGGCCTCGCCCGGCCGACCGAATACGATTTCAAGCAGCTGCGCGACGAGCCCGCGGACCTCCGCCACAAGTTCGAGCAGTGGGGCTGGACCCGGGTGGTCGCCTTCCAGACCCGCAACCCCATGCACCGGGCGCACCAGGAGCTGACCCAGCGCGCCGCCCAGATCGCCGAGGCCAACCTTCTGCTCCATCCCGTGGTCGGCCTGACCAAGCCCGGCGACGTCGACCACTTCGCGCGCGTGCGCTGCTACGAGCACCTGCTCAAGACCTACCCCGAGCAGACGACCCACCTCAGCCTTTTGCCGCTCGCCATGCGCATGGCCGGCCCGCGCGAGGCAGTCTGGCACGCGATCATCCGCAAGAACCACGGCTGCAGCCACTTCATCGTCGGCCGCGACCACGCCGGCCCCGGCAACGATGGCGCCGGCCAGCCGTTCTACCCGCCCTACGCCGCCCAGGAGCTGGTCGCCCAGCTTTCGGGCGAGCTCGGCATCGGCCTCGTGCCGTTCAAGGAGATGGTCTACGTCCAGGACCGCGGCCAGTACGCGCCGGTCGACGAGGTCGAGGCCGGCGAGACGGTGCTGAGCCTGTCCGGCACCGAGCTCCGCCGGCGCCTGCGCGAAGGCATCGAGATCCCGCCCTGGTTCAGCTATCCGGAGGTCGTTGACGAGCTCCGCCGTAGCTACCCGCCGCGCCACCGCCAGGGCTTCACGGTGCTGTTCACCGGCCTCTCCGGCGCCGGCAAGTCGACGCTCGCGCATGCGCTGATGGCCAAGCTCATGGAGCTCGGCAGCCGCTCGGTGACGCTTTTGGACGGCGATCTGGTGCGCAAGCACCTGTCCAGCGAGCTCGGCTTCTCCAAGGAGCACCGCGACCTGAACGTGCTGCGGATCGGCTACGTCGCGAGCGAGATCACCAAGGCGGGCGGGGTCGCGCTGTGCGCCCCGATCGCGCCCTACGCCTCGATCCGCAGACGGGTGCGCGAGCTGGTCGAGGCCCACGGCGCGTTCGTCGAGATCCACGTCGCGACCTCGCTCGCGGTCTGCGAGCGGCGCGACACCAAGGGCCTGTACGCCAAGGCGCGCGCCGGGCTGATCAAGCAGTTCACCGGCATCGACGACCCCTACGAGCCGCCCGAGCGTCCGGACGTGGTGATCGACACCGAGGCCGAAGCCCCCGACGTCGCCGCCCACCGTATTCTCCTGAAGCTCGAGGGCCTCGGCCTGATCAAATAGACCGCGACCTCGTCACCGCCCGCGGCCGGTGGTTCCGGATGATCGCCCCGATCCGCGTCGCCGGCACGCGCAGCGCGAGCGCCAGGGCATCGGGGTCATTTTGAACCTCAGGATCGATTGCTGACGCCGGCGGCTTCGAAGGTCGCCATGCCGGTGTGGCAGGCGAGTGCGGCGCGACAGAGCAGCACGGCGAGCGCCGCGCCCGAGGCTTCGCCGAGGCGCATGTCGAGCTCGAGCAGCGGGCGCAGGCGCAGGCGCTCGAGCAGGCGCGCATGGCCGGGCTCGGCCGACCGGTGCGCCGCCTGGACATGGTCGAGCGCCGACGGCTCGAGCGCCTGGAGAACCGCCGCGGCCGCGCCGGCGACGTAGCCGTCGAGCAGGACCGGGATGCGCCGCTCGCGCGCGCCCAGGATGGCGCCGGCCATGGCGGCGAGCTCGCGGCCGCCGAGCCGGCGCAGGATCTCGAGCGGCTGGCCGAACGCCTCGGCGTGGCGGGCGAGGCCGCGCCCGACCACCGCCGCCTTGTGCGCGAGGCCGTGGGCATCGAGCCCGGTGCCCGGCCCGGTCCACCAGGCGGCCGGGCCGCCGAACAGGGCGGCGCACAAGGCCGCGGCCGAGGTGGTGTTGGCGATCCCCATCTCGCCGAGTGCCAGCAGATCGAGGTCTGGTGCGACCGCCGCGAGGCCCCGGTTGAGCGCATCGAGACATTCGGTTTCGGACATGGCGGGTGCGGTGCAGAAGTCCGCGGTCGGTCGGTCGAGGTCGAGGGCCAGGACCCTGAGCTCGGCGCCTGCGGCCCGGCAGAGCTGGTTGATCGCCGCTCCGCCGGCCTCGAAGTTGGCGACCATCTGGGCGGTGACCGCGCTCGGATAGGCGGAGACGCCCTGGGCCGCAACGCCATGGTTGCCGGCGAACACCAGCGCTGCGACCCGGTCGAGTCCCGGCGGCTCGCGGCTCTGCCAACCAGCGAGCCAGATCGCCAGCTCCTCGAGCCGGCCGAGCGCGCCCAAAGGCTTGGTGAGCCGGTCCTGATGCGCGCGCGCTGCCGCGGCCGCATCCTGGTCGGCCGCCGGCAGTTGCCGAAGCCGCCGGCAGAGGTCATCAAGGCTCGAGATCGGGTCTCGCCGGCGGCATGTCGGGAATCCTGCTAAGCGCGATGGTGGTTTTGGGGCGGTGATGGTGCGCGCGACAATCGAGGAGTGCAAGGTGGCGCTCCAGTTCCTGACCCGGCTGCCGGTCGGGGCGCCGCCCTCGCGCTCGCCGCCCGGCGCGCTGGCCGCAAGTTCGGCAATGTTCCCGCTGGTCGGCGCCCTGGTCGGTGCGGCCGGCGGCCTCGTCTTTGCGCTCGCGGCCGCGCTCGGCCTGCCACCGATGCTCGCCGCCCTGCTCACGGTCGCGGCTCAGATCCTCCTGACCGGCGGCCTGCACGAGGATGGCCTCGCCGATGTCGCCGATGGCTTTCGGCGGCGGCCGCACGCGCGCCGACAAGCTGCGGATCCTGCGCGATTCCCGGATCGGCAGCTTCGGCGCCATGGCGCTCATCCTGACCTTGCTCGCCCGGATCGGCGCGCTCGCAGCGTTAGAGGGTCCCGCGCTGGTGACGGCAGTCCTGATCGCCGCCGGGGCGGCCTCGCGCGCGGCGCTGCCGGTCATCATGGTGAGCCTCGCGCCGGCCCGGGACGAAGGCCTCGCCGCCGGCGCCGGCCGCCCGCACCCGCTGCGCGCCACCGCCGGCGCGGCGATCGCGATCCTCACCGCCCTGGCCCTGCTGCCTCCCGCCATGGCGGCGGCCGGACTGCTCGCCGCCGCCGGCGGCGCGCTGGTCATCGGCAACCTCGCCCGACGCCAGATCGGCGGCCACACCGGCGATGTCCTGGGCGCCGCCCAGCAACTCGCCGAGATTGGTTTTCTGCTGGCGGCGCTAGCTCTTCACCCACCACTTTAATTCCGGCGGCCAACAACCTCTATCCAAGACCAAACCCATCGAGCAGCTCCCTGCCCAGCCGACTGCAGGCTTGACCCGCGGGAATGCCCGCCGCACCCGATGCGGTCAGGTTAACCTGTCATCAACGATTGCCGTTCAGGCTATCGGCCGATGGTCCATCCATGGACGCCTCCCGCTCTGCAAGGGTTATTTTCGAGGTTCTGACGGATCTTGGCTGCTGCCATCCATTCGGCCTGTGGTTGCGGCTGGGTGGCCGCTGGCCTTGATGAGATCCGCGGACCGGCGCCCAATCATGGGAACGAGCTCGAAGCTCGTGGACCATCACGGGTTCTGCCGGCCTCGGTCTGACCGATCCTGTCATCGTGTCGAAAGTCGCCCGCGCAGCTCGTGGAAGCTCCCCCGTCGTCGTGGCTCAGGCTGCGGCCCGATAGGCTTCACCGCGGCTCAGCATGGCCCAGAGGATCCGGGCCAGCTTGTTAGCGACCGCCGCGACCACGACGTTGAACGGTCGGCGCGCCCGCAACGCGTTGATCCAAGACCAGAGCTTGCCGGCTCGTCCCGGACTGACCTTGACCAGCGACCGCGCCCCGTGGATCAGCTGGCGGCGCAGATAGCCGTCGCCGCGCTTGCTGATCCCGAGCCGGCGTTCCTTGCCGGCGGTGGCGTGCTGTCTTCGGACCAGCCCCAGCCAAGCGGCGAGATGGCGCCCCGAGTGGAACGTGGTCGCATCGGGCACGGTCGCTGCGAACGCCGTCGCGATCACCGGGCCGACGCCCGGGACCTCGGCCAGCGACCGGCAGACCGGGTCGGCGCGGCTCATCACGACCAGGCGCCGGTCGAGGCAGGCGAGCTTGTCCGCAACCTCGCGAAGATGCCCGACCAACGTCTGCAGGACCTCGCGGGCCAACGGCGGGATGCGATCGTCCTCAAGCTCGCCCAGGATCTCGAGCAGCTGCCGCAGGCCGGCCTGGCGCTGCGCCGCGACGATCCCGAGCTCGGCCAGATGGCCGCGCAGCGCGTTGATCGTCGCGGTGCGCTGCCCGATCAGTTGGTCGCGGACCCGGTGGAGCATCAAGAGGGCCTGCTGCTCCGCGCTCTTGACCGGCACGAAGCGCATGCTCGGCCGCTGCACGGCCTCGCAGCAGGCCTCGGCATCGGCGGCATCGTGCTTGTTGGTCTTGACGTAGGCCTTGACGTACTGCGGCGGCATCAGGCGCGCGTCGTGCCCGAGCTTGATCAGCTCGCGCGCCCAGTGATGAGCCCCGCCGCAGGCCTCGAGGCCGATCACGCAGCGCGGCAGATTGGCGAAGAATTCCAACATCTTACCGCGCGCCAGCCGCTTCTTCAGCACCATGCGGCCGCATCCGTCGACACCGTGCATCTGAAACACGCTCTTGGCGATGTCCAGCCCGATCGTGGTAGCTTGCATCTCGGACGTCTCCCGCGTTCGTGGTTGTTCCGACTTCCACCTTTGGCACCTCGATGCCGTCAGCGGGAGGCGTCCATCTCATTATGAGATCCTGGACTTCGTCCGCCCGCGGTCTTTTCGAGGCGCGGATTCCCACGGTCGCATGGACCATCCGAAGAAACCATTACGCGCCAAAGGTTAACGGTCGGCAAATGGCCGGCGCTACGGCATGGTCAGCGAGAGCGGATCTCACCAACGCCGCCCGGTTAATCTTTCATCAACCGTTGTCGTTCAGGCTGCCGGCCCGATGGTCCATGAGAGCCTGCGACTTCGTCCGCCCACCGTCTTTTCGCGGCACGGATTCCCACGCTCGCATGGACCATCCGAAGAACCACTTACGCGCCAAAGGTTAACTTTTGCTTAATGCCGCGCCGCGCGAATTCGTCCAGGCTCGCCCGCCGAGGACCGCTCCGTCATCGGTTGATTGGCAATCTCTTCGCGCCTCGATCACGTTTCGATGCACGGCATTCCGACTGAACTCTGCCCGGCCCTCGGCCAACCGCCCTCGACCGGCCAGCTCAGCCGAGGCCGAGGTCGGCCGCGTAGGCGAACAGCGCCGGCGTGCCGCCGGTGTGCACGAAGACCACGGTCTCGCCGCGGCCGATCCGGCCCTTGCGGATGTGGTCGATCAGGCCGGCCATCGCCTTGCTGCTGTAGACCGGATCGAGGATCACTGCCTCGGTGCGCGCGAGCAGCCGCATGGCCTCGCGGCCGCCCTCGCTGACCACGCCGTAGCGCTGGCCGATGTAGTCGTCGTGGCTCTCGATCTCGGCGGGTGCCAGGTGCACATCGAGTGCCAGCCGAGTGGCGGTCGCGTTCGCGATCCGGGCGATCTCGGCCGGGCGCGGCTCGCTCCAGCGGATCGGCGTGATGTTGACCAGCCGCGTGCGCCGGCCGAGCGCGCGCAACCCCACCAGCATGCCGGCGGGCGTCATGTTGGCGCCGCACAGATAGAGCCAGTCGGGATCGATGCCGGCCGCGTCGAACTGCCGGTCGAGCTCGAGCGCGGCGGCGACATAGCCGATCGCGCCCAGCGCCAGCCGGTCGACCGCGAACGGCGCCAGCACGTAGGGCCTGCGGCCGGCGCGCTCGAGCTCCTCGGCCTTGGCTTCGAGCAGCGGGGTCAGACGCTCCATGCTGTCGAGATCGACCACCGTGACGTCGGCGCCCATCAGCCGGTCGAGCAGAAGATTGCCCTGCAGCGCCGGCCCCTTCTCGCCGTGCAGCAGCACCAGCGCGACCTCGAGGCCGAGCTTTTTCGCCGCCGCGGTCATCTGCCGGCACCAGTTGGACTGGGTGTAGGCACCCGCGACCACGGTATCGGCGCCCTGCGCCAGGACCTCGGCGAACACGAACTCGAGCTGGCGGGTCTTATTGCCGCCGAACGCGAGCCCGGTCAGATCGTCGCGCTTCAGCCAGATCTCCGGGCCGCCGAGCGCCGCACTCAGCCTTGGACAGAGCTCCAGCGGGGTCGGCAGATGGGCCAGGCGCAGCCGCGGCTGAGCGTCGATCTTCGCCTGTAGCGCCGCGCGTGCGGCCGAGGTTCCCGTCATGATTGGCAAGCCTCCCCTGCTCCGCTAGTTCAGAGCCATCCTAGGCGAGCCGCAGGAGGCGCGAAAGCGCGATGCCCGAGCTGCCGGACATCACCCTCTACCTCGAGGCGCTCGAGCCGCGCATCCTCGGCCAGCCGCTCGAGGGCGTGCGGCTCGCGAGCCCGTTCCTCCTGCGCACGGTCGATCCCCCGATCAAGGCCACCCACGGCCGGCGTGTGCGGGCGCTCCGGCGCCTCGGCAAGCGGATCGCGCTCGGCCTCGAGCCGGGCCCCGGGGAGGACGAGCAGGATGAGCTCTGGCTCGTGCTGCATCTGATGATCGCCGGCCGCCTGCACTGGCAGGCTTGCCGCTCCGCGCCGACACCAAGTCGGCGCTGGGAGCCAGGCAAGGGCGCCAGGCTCGCCGGCCGCTATGCGCTGGCCGCGTTCGATTTCCCGAACGGCGCGCTGACGCTGACCGAGGCAGGCGCCAAGAAGCGGGCATCGCTGCACGTCGTCCGTGGTGCGGCGGCACTCGCCGAGCATGATCCGGGCGGCCTCGAGGTCCTGAATGCGGATCTCGAGGCGTTCCGCGACGCGCTCCTCGAGGAGAACCACACGCTCAAGCGCGCGCTCACCGATCCCCGCCTGTTCAGCGGCATCGGCAACGCCTATTCGGACGAGATCCTGCACCGGGCGCGGCTCTCGCCGCTGGCGATGACCGAGAAGCTCGGGCCCGACGAGATCCAACGCCTGTTCGAAGCGACCCGCGCGGCACTCGTCGACTGGACCGAGCGGCTGCGCCGGCTGTACGGCGACACGTTCCCCGAGAAGGTCACCGCCTTCCGCACCGACATGGCGGTGCACGGCAAGTACGGAAAGCCCTGCCCGGTCTGCGGCACGCTCGTGCAGCGCATCCGCTACGCCGACAACGAGACCAACTATTGCCCGCGCTGCCAGACCGGCGGCCAGCTGCTCGCCGACCGCTCCCTCTCGCGCCTGCTGAGGAAGGACTGGCCGAGGACGATCGAGGAGCTGGAGCGGCTCGCGGCTCCTCGAGCCGGAGCGCGGACGACATGACCCCGCCGGGCAACCTTGCGATCCGACCGCTCACGCCCGGGCGCTGGCCCGACCTCGAGCGTCTGTTCGGGCCGAACGGCGCCTGCGCGGGATGCTGGTGCATGTGGTGGCGGCGGCCGCGTGCCGGCTTTCGGACCGCCGGCAGCGAAGCCCATCGCCGGGCGTTTCAGGCGATCGTCGCCGCCGGGCCGCCGCCAGGACTGCTCGCCTATGCCGGGGATCAGCCGGTCGGCTGGTGCCAGGTGACGCCGCGCGCCGATCTGCCCGGCCTCGAGCGCGCGCGCCTCCTCGCGCCGGTCGACGACCGGCCGGTGTGGTCGGTCTCCTGCTTCTTCATCAAGGCCCGTCATCGACGCCAAGGCTTGACCCAGGTGCTGATCGAGGCGGCGAAGACGTATGCCAAGCAGGGCGGTTGCTCCTGCCTCGAGGCCTACCCCTGGGACATCGGCGAGAAAAAGGCTTCGGGCACCATCTACACCGGACGCGCCTCGACCTTTCTCCGCCTCGGGTTCGAGGAGGTCGCGCGCCGGGCCCCGCACCGGCCCGTGCTGCGCTGCGATCTCACCCGCTGATCCCGTCGCGCGCACAAACCCAGACGCGCACACCCCAAAAAAGCAAGGAGAAGGCCATGCACCGGATCGGTCTCGTGCTCGCCACCGCAATTTGGGCAGTATTCACCCTGCAGCCCGTGAGCGCCGCCGAGACGCCGCAGGAGGCAGCAAACAAGAAGGTCGTGCTGGCGTTCTACGAGCAGGGTCTGAACCAGAAGGACTTTGCCGCCGCCTCGCAATACTTCGGCAAAAGCTACATCCAGCACAACCCGCTGGCCGCCGACGGCCCCGCGGGCTTCAAGAAGTTCCTGGAGTTCCTGCGCGCCAAATTCCCGAACTCGCACAGCGAGATCAAGCAGGCGTGGGCGGATGGCGACTACGTCATCCTGCACGTCCATGCCGTGCGCGAGCCCGGCACCCGCGGCAATGCGATCGTCGACATCTTCCGGCTCGAGGACGGCAAGATCGTCGAGCACTGGGACGTCATCCAGCCGATCCCAGAGACCGCGGCCAACCCCAACACCATGTTCTAGCGTCGGGGTGTGGCCCAGATGGTCCGCGAACCCGATAACTGACCGGGTGCCGGGCTAATCCGCCGTCGCGGCCGTGGCCGCCGCCTCGCCTGGCCAGGCCTCGCGGTCGATGTCGAGGTCCGGGAACTTGGCCGGGTCGAACAGGGGCTGGGCGATCCCGGCGCGCAACTGGGCGTCGAAGTCTTGGATCAGCCTGAGCCCGACCTTGATCAGCAGCAGCACCGCGGCGAGGTTGACCACCGCCAGCAGGCCCATGGTGACGTCGGCGAACGCGAACACGGTCGACAGGTCCTGCAGCGAGCCCCAAAGCACCAGGACCAGCGTCAGCACCCGGAAACCGGTGAACAGGGTCTTGTTCTCTTCGCTGAAGAAGTTGAGGCTGTTCTCCCCCAGGTAATAATTGTAGATCATCGAGCTGAAGGCAAACAGCATCAGGGCGATCGAGACGAAGCTGCGGCCCCATTCGCCGACGTGGTCGGCGAGCGCCGACTGGGTGAGTGCCACGCCGCTGCTCGCCTGCAGGTCCGGGGTATAGATGCCCGAGAGCAGGATCATGAACGCGGTGCAGGAGCAGATGACGAGCGTGTCGATGAACACGCTGAACGCCTGCACGATGCCCTGGTTGGCCGGGTGGCGGACGTAGGCGACCGCGGCGACGTTGGGTGCTGAGCCGAGGCCCGCCTCGTTCGAGAACAGACCCCGCCTGCACACCCATCGCGATCGCGGCGCCAAGGCCGCCCGCGAACGCCGGCTCGAGCCCGAAGGCGCTTCTGACGATCAGCACGAAGGCCGCCGGCACCGCGGTGATGTTGAGCAGGATCACGACCACCGCGATCGCGATGTAGCTGATCGCCATGATCGGCACGATGATCTCGGCAGCGGCCGCGATCCGCTTGATGCCGCCGAAGATGATCAGGCCGAGCACGATCACGAGGCCGATGCCGGTGGCCCAGGTCGGGATGCCGAAGGCGTCCCCGAACGACGAGGCCACGGTGTAGGACTGGAGCGCGTTGAAGCCGAAGCCGAAGGTGACCAGCAGCAGCACCGAGAACAGGCCGGCGAGCCACCTCTGGCCGAGGCCGCGCTCGATGTAGTAGGCGGGGCCGCCGCGGTAGGTGCCGTCCGGCTCGGCGTTCTTGTAGAGCTGGGCGAGCGTGCACTCGAAGTAGCTGGTCGCCATGCCGATCAGGCCGATCACCCACATCCAGAACACCGCCCCGGGGCCGCCCAGCGTGATCGCGACCGCGACGCCCGCGATGTTGCCGGCGCCGACCCGGCCGGCGACCGAGAGCATCAGCGCCTGAAACGAGCTGAGGTGGCCGGCCTCGCGGTGGAAGGCCTGCAGCAGGATGCCGAACATGGCGCCGAAATAGCGGAACTGGACGAACCGCGAGAAAATCGTGAACGCCGCCCCGGCCGCGATCAGGGCGACGATCAAAACCTTGCTCCACAACAGATCGTTCAGGAAATCCAGCATCACCCACCCCTCTTCTTTGTCGCCCGCTCGGGCTTTGCCGCCCGAATACCCATTTCTAGGCCCGCGAAGCCGGCCTGGTCAAAGCGAAACGGCGAAAAACCACCTCGGGGCCACCGACCAGCAATTGCGCCCGCACGCGGTGCACAGGCGTAGGACCGGCGGCTCGCCCCTTGGAGATCGCCACGAACCCCGGCGCACCAATGAGCGCGCAGCGCCCGCGGACGGTTGCCACTTGCGGCTGATCCGACGGCGATCCCCGACGGTCCGCGCGGCGGGAACCACTCCTTGCGGTCAGCGTTGGGGGATCACGCCCGAGGCATCGGGCCCGACCGACCCGCGCATCATGGGATCACCCGAGGAGAGGTACCTTCATGACCCTGAACACCGTCAATGACCTGCTGATCGACGAGCTCCGGGACATCTATCACGCCGAGCAGCAGCTCGTGAAAGCGCTGCCGAAGATGGCCAAGGCGGCCAAGTCCGACCAGCTGCGCCATGCCTTCGAGCATCATCTCGAGGAGACCAACGGCCAGGTCGAGCGCCTCCAGCAGGTGTTCGAGAAGCTCGGCGCCCGGGCGCGCGGCCAGCGCTGCGAGGCAATGCAGGGCCTGATCGAGGAGGCCAACGAGCTGATGGACGAGATCACCACGCCCGAGGTCCTCGATGTGGCGCTGATCACCGCCGCCCAGAAGGTCGAGCACTACGAGATCGCAAGCTACGGCTCAGCCCGGGCGCTCGCCGAGGCGCTCGGTGAGAAGGAGGTCATGAAGCTGCTCAGCGAGACCCTCGACGAGGAGAAGCATGCCGATCAGAAGCTGAACGAGATCGCCATGTCGGACGTCAACAAGACCGCGCTCAAGGCCGCCGCCTGACGGCTCGCGGAGGTGGTCGGATCACCAGGGGCCGGCGGCATGGGTCGCCGGCCCTCGCCCGCATGCCGTCGGATGTGCGCTTGCGCGTGCCGTCTTAACGCGCCTGGTGCTAGCATCCGGCCGTCGCGGGCGGACCGTTCCGCACCCAGGGGAGACTGCCGATGACCGTCACGAAGACACGCCGCAGCGCCCACCGCGCGCGCTCCCTGGCCCGGACGGGCGCGAGCTTGGCCCGCACCGGCGCCGAGCTGAGCGCGGCCGCGCTCGGCGCCTTCGAGGTGGTGGCGCGGCGGAGCGAGGTGCTGCGCCTGGCGGGCGCCGATCCGCTGCGGGCGGATCACGCCGAGGTCGCGCGGATGGGTCAGGAAAAGGTCGAAGCGGCGATGCTGGCGGGCGCGGCGCTGCTCGAAGTGTCCGCGAAGATCCAGGGGCTGCTGGCGCGCCACTGGTGGCAGGAGGTCGGGGCTGTGACGCGCGCCACGCTTGGCCTCGCCCGGTCCGCTACCCCCGCCGCCGCGCTCGGGGTCCAGGCGAGCGCGCTCGCCGGCACGCTCGAGCGCCTGGCTGGCCTGTCGACGCGGCTGGCTGCGCTCGGCGCGGCCGGCAGCGCCGCTGCCGCCCTGCCCTACAACCAGCGGATCGCGCGCAATGCCAGACGGCTCGCCGGCAGCGGCCGGCCCTGAGGCGCATTCAGCTCGGCCCTGCAATCAAGGGCATGGAAAGCGATTGGCATCTCTCCTAACGTCAAGCTTCAAACCCATACGAGCCTCGGGGGAGCGGGAGCATGAGCATGATCCGGGATCAGGTGCTGCAGGCCAACGACGCCTATGCCAAGGCGTTCGGTGACAAAGCCAAGCTGGCGATGCCGCCCGCCCGGCGGTTTGCCGTGCTCACCTGCATGGACGCGCGCCTCGATCCGGCCAAGTTCGCCGGCCTCGCCGAGGGCGATGCCCACGTGATCCGCAACGCCGGCGGCCGGGCCAGCGACGACGCCATCCGCTCGCTGGTGATCTCCTACAAGCTGCTCGGCACGCGCGAGTGGTTCGTGATCCATCACACCGACTGCGGCATGGAGACCTTCACCGACGAGATCATGCGCGGCCTGCTGGCGAAGAGCCTGGAAACCGCGACCATCGACGCCAGCGGCTGGCACGACGTCGGCACCGGCCCCGGCTCGAGCGAGGCCGCGTTCGTCGACTGGCTGACCATCAAGGACAATGCGGCGAGCGTGGTCGCGGACGTGCGACGGATTCGCGGCCATCCGCTGGTGCCGCGGACGATCCCGATCTACGGCTACATCTACGACGTGAGGAGCGGCCGGCTGGCCGAGGTCGGGGCGGCCAGCGCCGCCGGCAAGGCCCAGGGGGCCGCCTGAGCGGAGCGGTCGCCGGCCCCCGGCAGCCCTTGCCGGACCGCCGCCGATCGCCGATCTTTGGCCTGGAATTGTATGATCGGGCGGAGCGTGAGGCCTGCCGCCCGATCGCGATGGAGGGATCGCGACGATGACACCATGGGCCAAGCCCGGCCTCGTCGTGCGCCGCGCGGCGGGGCGCAAGGCGGCCGCCGGGCTCGCCCTCGCGGCCCTGCTCGCCGGCTGCGCGGAGGCGCCGGTCACCGGCCGGCATCAGCTGATCCTGGTGCCCGAATCCCAGGACGCGCAGATGGGCCTCCAGGCCTATCAGGAGATCAAGAAACAGGAGAAGGTCTCGAACGACCCTAAGCTCAACCAGGAGGTCCAGGAGGTCGGCAGGCGGATCGCCGCGGTCAGCGGCCATCCGGACTGGGACTGGCAGTTCACCGTCTTCCAGAACGACGACCCCAACGCCTTCGCGCTGCCGGGCGGCAAGGTCGGCGTCAACACGGGCCTCTTCAAGGTCGCCAAGAACGACGACCAGCTCGCGACCGTGCTCGGCCACGAGGTCGGCCACGCGATCGCGCGCCACGGCGCCGAGCGGATGTCCCAGGGCATAGCGACCCAGCTCGGCGAGGCCGCGGTCGGGATCGGCACCGGGCTCCCTCCCGAGCTCACGGCCGAGGCCGCGAATCTCCTGGTCACCCTGCCCTATTCGCGCACCCAGGAGAGCGAGGCCGACCACATCGGCCTGATCCTGATGGCCAAGGCCGGCTACGATCCGCGCCAGGCGATCGAGCTCTGGCAGAACTTTCAGAAGCTCGGCGGCGACAAGCCGCCCGAGTTCCTCTCGACCCATCCCTCCGAGGGCACGCGCGTCGAGCGTCTGCAGCAGCTGATGCCGGAGGCGCTCGCGATCTACGACAAGCAGAAGGGCAACCAGTCCAGCTAAGTTCCGCCAAGCGGCCGTCGCGCCGGCCACGGGACCGGGGCCAGCACTTCAAACGAGGCAGAGGCGACGCAATGGCAACGGACAGATTTGTCGCCCACGCGTCGCGAAAGCGGTGGCTGGCTCTGATCGCGATCAGCATCTTATGCTTCGTCGTCTTCATTGATTTCACCATCGTCAACACAATCCTGCCCGGCATTCAGCGGGAACTGCACGCCACCGTCGACCAGCTGCAGTGGGTGATGAACGCGTTCTTCCTGATGCTGACGGTCTTCATGGTCACGATGGGACGTCTGGGCGACATCTATGGCCGAAGGCGTGCCCTCTATATCGGCGTGGTCGTATTCGCCCTGGCATCGTTTCTCGCGGGAACGGCCGATACTCCTTGGTTCCTGATCGGCTGCCGTTTCGCGCAGGGCATCGCCGGCGCCGTCATGCTCACCTGCTCGGTCGGCCTGGTGAATCATCACTTTCGCGACGCCGAGCAAGGCAGGGCGCTGGCCGTGTTCATGAGCATCACCGGCTTCGGCATGGCCATCGGGCCCGTGCTGGGCGGCCTGTTCCTCTCGACCCTCTCCTGGCGATGGGCCTTTTACGTCAACGTCCCGGTCGTGATCGTCGGGTTCCTCCTCGCCTGGCGTTCGGTCGAGGAGACCCCGCGACAGGAGGACCAGAAGGTCGACTGGCTCGGCCTCGCCCTCCTGACGCCGGGGATGGCCGCCCTGGTCACGGTGATCATGAAGGGCAACAATTGGGGCTGGGATGCCCCGGCCACCATGACGACCGCTGCCGCCGCCAGTATCCTGCTCGCCGTTTTCATTTGGATCGAACGCCGCGTCGCGTTCCCGATCATCGATTTCGAGCTCTTCGAGCGCCGCGATTTTCTTGCCTGTGCCGTGGTCGCCTTGACGCTCGGCGGCTTTATCGCCGTGGGCAGCTTCATGGCGCCCCTCTATTTGCAAACCGTGCGCAACGAGGTGCCTTTTATTGCCGGAATGATGTTGCTGCCGATCTCCAGTCTGGTCGTCATCGTACCGCCGTTGATCGGCAGGCTGGTCGACGACACCGGTCCGATGCCGTTTCTGGTCGCCGGCCAGCTTTGCCTGGCGCTCGCCGCGCTGGTGCAGATCTACTTCGAGCCGGCGAGTCCGGTCTGGATCGTGCTGGTCGGTCTGGGTCTGTTCGGGTTCGGCTGGGGCCTGCAGCAGGCGACCTCCGCCCTCGCCGCGACCTCGCCCTTCCCGCCAACCTCGGCGAGCCTGATCATCGGCATTCTCTATTCCATCTGGAATTTCGGCTCCTGCGTCGGCCTGGCGGTCGGCGGCCTGATCTTCGAGGAACTTGACCGGCGCGCCCTCACCAGCGCCCTGGCGCGCGAAAACATCACGCTCACCGGCCAGGACCAGGAACTGGTGCGCAGCCTGCTCTCGGACCCGAGCCAGGCGCAGCGGGTCCTCCACGGACTCGCGCCGGGCCTCGAGGCCCACATCCTGCCGATCTTCAGGGACTCCTTCATGGCCGGTTACAGCGGGGCGATGTGGTACCTGCTCCTCACCTGTGCCCTGGGTACCGTGCTGGTGCCGCTGATCGCCCGCAACGCCAAGCGCGTGGTTCGAGGATGAGCGGGAGAGGCCATAGGCTCTACCAGCGCGTCCCACCCTGGCCAGTCGGCGTTGCTTCCGCCGGCACCGACGAGGCACCCGCGCCGAGCGGGCGCTGCATGATCACGGTATCCAGCCAGCGGCCGAACTTGCAGCCGACGTCCTGGAGGGTCCCGACCAGCCGGAAGCCGGCCTGCTCGTGCAGGCGGATCGAGGCGAGATGGGCCGAATTGCCGATGATCGCGACCATCTGGCGCCGGCCGCTCGCGCTTGCGCCGGCGATCACCCGCTCCAGCAGCAGCCGCCCGACCCCGAGGCGGCGCGCCGAGCGCGCGACGTAGACCGAATCCTCGCAGGTATGGCGATAGCCCGCCCGGGTCCGGTACGGCCCGGCATAGGCGTAGCCCGCGACCCTGCCCTCGAGCTCGGCGACCACATAGGGCAGCCCCGCCGCCCGGACCGCCCGCCAGCGCGCCGTGAGCTCGGCCAGATCCGGCGGCTCGAGCTCGAACGAGGCGGTCCCCTCCAGCACTTCGGGCGTATAGATCGCGCGCACCCCCTCGAGGTCGCTCTCGAGGGCAGCGCGAATCATCGGCTGCGCGCTCAAGCGGCCGCCTCCGCGTTCGCTCAGATCTCGTCGATCCGCACCCAGCGGCGCTCGTCCGCGGACTTCTGGACCGCGTCGATCACCCGCGTCACCGCATCGCCGAAGGCGAAATCGGGCTCGGCCGGACGGCCTTCGGCGATCGCGCAGATCAGCTCGCGCGCCTCCAGGATCTTCTGGTCGTTGTAGCCGAGCCCGATCCCTGGGATCGGGTGGAAGGCGGCGTAGCCCGGGTGGTCGGGGCCGATGTAGACGGTCTTGTAGCCGCGCTCGGCCGACGGGTCGGTGTTGCGGTAGAACTTGAGCTCGTTCATCCGCTCCTGGGTGAAGCGGAGCGCGCCCTTGGTGCCCTGGATCTCGTAGTCGAGACCGAGCTTGCGGCCGGTGCCGATCCGGCTCGAGCCGATCGTGCCGATAGCACCATTGGCAAAGCGCAGCAGATACTGGGTCACGTCGTCGTTCTCGACCGGGCGCCGGGCGGCGCCGGCACCCGCCCGCGCGCTCTGGCCGGTGCCGCTGGCCGCAACCGGCCGGTCCTTGATGAAGGTCTCGAGCAGGCCGCAGACCTCGACCGTATCGCCGACCAGATACTGCGCGAACGCCTGGGTGTGCGAGCCCATGTCGCCGAGCGTCCCGGTGCCGGCGACCTTGCGCTCGTGGCGCCAGGTGAACGGAAAGTCCGGATCGACCTGCAGGTCCTGATCGAAGGTGCCGCGGAACAGCGTGATCTCGCCGAGCTCGCCGCTTTGGATCAGCTCGCGCGCATAGGGGTGCGCCGGGTTCTTCAGATAGTTGAAGCCGACCAGGGTCGCGAGGCCCGCGGCCTTGGCCGCCTTGGCCATGCGTCCGGTCTCGGCCGCGCTGTTGGCGAGCGGCTTCTCGCAATAGACCGGCTTGCCGGCCGCGAGCGCCGCCAGCGCCACCTCGGCGTGGACGTGATTGGGCGCCGTGATGTCGATCGCATCGACCCTGGGATCGGCCACCACCTCGCGCCAGTCGGCGGTCCAGCGGGCAAAGCCCAGGGTCTCGGCCGCCGCCCGCGCCCACTCCGGATTGAGATCGGCCACGATCTCGAGCTTCGGCACCGCGGGCTCGGTCCCGAACACCGCAGCCACGTTCTGATAGGCGATGCCATGCGCCTTGCCCATCCAGCCGGCGCCGATCAGCCCGATTCGGATCTCGCCCATGCTCCACCCCCTGCCCATGGCCGCGCTTGCCAGACCTCGCGCATTGTCTCAGCATGGCCTGCCACTCAGCGCAAGGTGGGGCGCAAGGTGGGGGCGTAAAGTCGGAGGCAACCATGGCAACAGCGGCGACCGAGGCACACTTCGCCGGCAAGGTGGCGGCGATCACGGGCGGAACCCAGGGGCTCGGCGAGGCGACCGCGCGCCTGCTCGCCGCGCGCGGCGCGGCCGGCATCGCGATCTGCGGCCGCAACCTCGAGCAGGGCGAGCGGGTCGCGCGTGAGATCAGCGGCACCGGCTGCCCGACCGAGTACGTGCATGCCGATCTCGAGCGCCTGGCCGACTGCCGCAACTTCATCGACAGCGCCGAAGCGAGCTTCGGCCGGCTCGACGTTTTGATCAACTGCGCCGCCGCGACCGACCGCGGCAGCCTCGAGACCACCACCGAGGAGGTCTGGGACCGGCTGTTCACGCTCAACGTCAAGTCGCAGTTCTTCCTGATCCAGCGCGCGGTCGAGGTCATGCGCCGGCACCAGATCCAGGGTGCGATCGCCAACATCGGCACGATCGTCGCCTACGGCGGGCCGCCGTTCCTGATCGCCTACTCGGCCTCCAAGGGCGCCTTGATGACCATGACCCGGGGGCTCGCGAACGCCCTCAAGCGCGAGCGCATCCGGATCAACACCCTCAACATCGGCTGGACCAACACGCCGCGCGAGCACCTGGTCCAGACCCGGGTCCACGGCCGGCCCGAGAACTGGCTCGAAGAAGTCAGCCGGGGCCAGCCCTTCGGCCGCCTGATCCAGCCCGAGGAGGTCGCGCGCGTGCTCGCCTTCCTGACCTCGGACGAGTCCGGCCTGATGACCGGGGCGATCATCGACTTCGACCAGCAGGTCATCGGCACCCTGGACGACAATCCGGGTGTCTGACCGGCCGGCACCAGCGGCACGCGGCCGCGCCGGTGGCATTCGGCCCTTTGCCTCGCGGGCTCAGGCCATTACCTTAGGGGAGTCGGGGGCTCCGGGTCCCGACCACAGGAGGCGACGGCGGACCGGTCGCGAACCGCCGGCGACCGGCCGAGCCAGGGAGGCGCTCTTGACGCATCGAGGTATCCTGCCGGCCGTGGTGCTGGCGCTCCTGACCGCATCCTGGAGCTGGGCGGCGGCGGCGGAGGGTCTCGGCACGATCCGGGTCGGCGTGCTCGCGTTCGGCACGGTCAACTGGGAGCTGGACGTCATCAAGCATCACGAGCTCGACGCCAAGCACGACTTCACCCTCGCCGTGCAGGGCTTCGGCAGCAGCCAGGCGACCAACGTGGCGCTCCAGGGCGGGGCGGTCGATGCGATCGTCGACGACTATCTCTGGGTGTCGCGCCAGCGCGCCGACGGCGAGCTCCTGACCTTCATCCCCTATTCGAGCGCGGTCGGGACGGTGATGGTGCCGCCCGGCTCGCCGATCAGGAGCCTCGCCGACCTCAAGGGCAAGAAGATCGGGGTCGCCGGCGGCCCGATCGACAAGAGCTGGCTCCTGATCCGGGGGCTCGCCGAGAAGCGCGACGGCATCGACCTCGCGGCGGTGGCCGAGCCGGTCTACGGCGCGCCGCCGCTTTTGAATGAGAAGATCGAGGAGGGCGAGCTCGATGCCGTCCTCAACTACTGGCACTTCGCCGCCCGGCTCGAGGCCAAGGGCTACCGGCCCCTGGTATCGGTCGCCGACGCGATCGCGGAGCTCGGCGTCGAGAGCGTCCCGCCCCAGATCGGCTACGTGTTCCAGGACAGCTTCGGCAAGGCCCATCCCGGCCTGATCGAAGCGTTCTCCGAGGCCTCGAGGGATGCCAAGCAGCTGCTCATGACCGATGCCGAGTGGGACCGCATCCGGCCGCTGACCAAGGCCGAGGACGACGCCACCTTCGAGGCGCTCAAACGGAGCTACCAGGCGGGCATCGTCCTGCATTGGGGCGAGGCGGAGCGGGCCGATGCCGCGAAGCTGTACGCGGTCCTGGCCGAGCTCGGCGGCGAGAAGCTGGTGGGCTCGGCCAAGGAGCTGGCCCCCGGCACCTTCTGGCCGACCGTGAGCTACTGAGGCGGGACGCGTGGCGAGCACCAGCGAAGCCCGGGCGCTCGAGTCGCAGGTCACCACCCGGCCGGCGCGAGCGGCAGCGCCGCCCCGGCGCGAAAGCCTGCTCGAACGCCTGCGACCGGCGCTGCTGCCGGCGCTCTCGATCGCGGCCCTGATCCTCGCCTGGCAGCTCGCGGCGCTGTATGCCGACACCCCGCGTCGCCTGCCCTCACCGGCCGCGGTGCTGGTCGCCATCGTCCAGCTCGGGGCGAGTGGCGAGCTGTTCTATGAGCTGGGCATCACGCTCGCCCGGGTGGCCGCGAGCTTCGTGCTCGCGATGGCGATCGGCACCGCGCTCGGCATCGCCATGGGCCGCTCGGTCGTGCTCGACCGCTTCGGCCATCCCTGGCTCGTGTTCTTCCTCAACATCCCGGCGCTGGTCACGATCGTGCTCGCCTACATCTGGATCGGGCTGACCGAGACCGCGCTGATCGTGGCGGTCGCCGCCAACAAGATCCCAAACGTCATGGTGACGCTCAGGGAAGGCTCGCGCGCGCTCGATCGCAACCTGCTGGAGATGGCCGCCTGCTTCAAGATCGGCCGCTGGCGGACCCTGCAGCGGGTCGTCCTGCCCCAGCTCTACCCCTATCTCGCGGCCGCCGCCCGCTCGGGCCTCGCTCTGATCTGGAAGATCGTGCTGGTGACCGAGCTGCTCGGCCGCTCCAACGGGGTCGGCTTCGAGATCGGCCTCTATTTCCAGCTGTTCGACGTCACCGGCATCCTCGCCTACACCGTCGCCTTCGTGGTCGTGATCCAGCTGATCGAATGGACCGTGCTGCTGCCCATCGAGCGCCATGCCAGCCGCTGGCGGCGCTGACGTCTTGGACCGCCAGGCACCCTTGCGCGTCAGTATCCGGGCGAAGCGCTTCCCGGCGGTCGCCGAGGCGCCGGTCAAGCTCGTCATCCAGGACCTCGTGCTCGACCTCGAGCCGGACGGCTTCATGGCCCTGTTCGGGCCGTCCGGCTGCGGCAAGACCACGCTGCTCAACCTGATCGCCGGGCTGGACGCCGACTTCGAGGGCGAGGTCGCCCTGCCGGCCGCCGCCCGGATCGGCTACATGTTCCAGGAGCCGCGCCTCCTGCCCTGGCTCACGGTCGAGGACAACCTCCGCCTGGTCCTGCCCAAGACGGCCGCGACCGAGCGCGCGATCGACGGCTGGCTCGCGCAGATGGAGCTCGCCGACGTGCGCGCGGTCTTTCCTACCCGGCTCTCGCTCGGGATGGCGCGCCGGGTGGCGCTGGCCCGCGCCTTCATCATCAAGCCGACCGTGCTCTTGATGGACGAGCCCTTCGTCTCGCTCGACGAGCCGACCGCCGAGCGCCTGCGCCGCCTCCTGCTCGAGACCCTGCAGGCGCATCCGGCGACCGTCGTGTTCGTCACCCACAACCTGCGCGAGGCGATCACGCTCGCCGACCGGATCGCTCTGCTCTCGCCCAGCCCGACCCGCGTGCTCGAGGTCCTGGACGTGCCGCTCCGCCCGGCCGACCGCTTCGACGACAGCGCGATCGAACGCGCCCGCCACGACCTCCTCGACCGCGACCTCCCGGGCTTACGCCTCACCGGCTGAGCGCGATCCGCCTCAGCGCGGGCGACCCGGCCGCATAACAGCCGGGCGCGGCAAAGCGGACGTGCGGACAGGCAGCGCGCCTGCGTCGGCGCGCGACCCGATTGTTGCGCTCCCGACCATCGCCGCGCCGCGCGCCGGCCGGATCGCGCCCCCTTGCAGGGAACGCGCAGGTGGAGTACCTTCCCGTCCGATCTGACGGTAGATTGTTGGTCAAACGCATTTTCGTGGAGAGACGATATGGTGCGCATCATCCGGACCCTGCTCCCATTGGTCCTCCTGGCTTCGACGGCCGCCCCGGTCGGCGCCGCGCAAGTCAGCCACACATTGCCGCGCGGCAGTACTCTTGAGACCGACGCCGCGGAGTTCGTTACCACCGACCGTGACACGCTCGACAAGGTCTCCATCGAGTCACAAGGAAGCACCGATCCGTCACTCGAGGCCTACTGGTCGGCCCCGGAATTTGATGTTTACTTTTCCTACGATCCCGTCGGCTACATCAAGATGGATGATTGGCAGGACGTGAATGTTGAGCAGCTATGGGCATCCTATGTCGATGGCACGAAACAACAGTCCAAAGAGATTGGCGCCAACGTCCGCCCCTTGGGTTGGATCATCAAACCGACCCTCGACCGCGCCCACTCGGTTGCCTATTATGCGATTGAGGCGCAATTCGGGGACGAGAGCCCAGTGGTCAACATGGTGATCTATGACTTCGGGCGCGCGGGTTACGAACAAATGACGTTAGTCCAGCCAAGTGCCGATTTTGCACCTGCGCACGCCCAGATCATCGCCAATCGGGTCGCCGATGCCTATCATTTCGCGCCCGGCAGCCAGTACGCCGATTTCAAGCACGGCGACAAAGTGGCAGCGATCGGCGCCGGCGGCCTCATTGCGGCAGCGCTGGGAGCAAAGTTGGGCAAAGGCGTGCTGCTGGTCGCTCTGCTGTTCCTGAAGAAGATATGGTTCCTGGTCCTTGCGCTCCCGATTGCCCTGTGGAAGGCGATGCGCGGCCGGTTCTCTTCGGCCAAGCCGAGCTGAGCGGGCACCACAGCCGAGCCCGGCAGGGGCGCAGGGCGATTTCTTGTGGCGGCTGGGGAGCGCCCGGGCCCGTGCGCTCCAGCCCCCTCGATCGCGAGGAGGTTGATCGGGCGAGGTCGGTCCGCTCCGCTGCCAGCGGAACTCAGGCGGGGCGGCGGGCCTGCATGAAGCCGCGCGCCGGGTCGTAGCCCAGGATCGCGACGCCGAGGAACAGCACCGTGCAGCCGAGCGTGACCAGAAGGGCGGTGGGCTCGATCTGGCCGTAGAGCGCGAAGCGGATCAGCTCGGTCGCGTGGGTGAAGGGGTTGGCCTGGCAGATCTCCCACAGCAGGTAGTTGGCCTCGCGCACCCGCCACAAGGGGTAGAGCGCCGAGGACGCGAAGAACATCGGGAAGATCACGAAGTTCATCACGCCCGCGAAGTTCTCGAGCTGGCGGATCACCGACGACAGCAGCAGCCCCAGGGCGCCGAGCATGAAGCCCGCGAGCAGCAGCGCCGGCAGCACCGTGATGTAGCCGATCGGCGGCGGCTCGATGCCCCAGAGATAGGCGACCAGGAGATAGGCGTAGACCTGGAGGACCGCGACCAGGGTGCCGGCGAGCAGCTTGCAGACCAGGAGATACCAGCGCGGCAAGGGGCTCACCAGGAGCACGCGCATCGAGCCCATCTCGCGGTCGTAGACCATGGCGAGCGAGCTCTGCATGCCGGCGAACAGGAGGATCATCGCGCACAAGCCCGGCGTGATGTAGTCCTCGTAGAGGATGTAGGTCTCATAGGGCGGCTGGATCGAGACCCCGAGCACCGAGCGGAAGCCGGCTGCGAAGATGAAGAGCCAGACCAGCGGCCGCACCAGCGCCGAGACGAAGCGGCCGCGCTGGTGGACGAAGCGCAGGCCCTCGCGCTTGATGATCACCGCGGCTGCCCGCCAGTAGTGGGCAGGCGTGAGGCCGCGGCCCGCGGCCGGGGCCAGCTGGTCGAGGCTCGCGACGCTCATCGGGACACCCTGGCGCTCATGCCGCGCGCGCCGCGGTCAGCTTGGTGAAGGCGCCGCGCAAATCGCTGGTCTTGGCCTTGGCGCAGATCGCAGCCCCGTCGCCGATCGCCAGGATGCGCCCCAGATGGAGCAGGATCACCTGATCCTCGGCGCCGACCTCGTCGATCAGATGGGTCGCCCACAGCACGCCGATGCCGTCTTCGACGCACAAGCGCCGGACGTGCTCCAGGATCGCCTGGCGCGAGCCGATGTCGAGGCCGACGGTCGGCTCGTCGAGCAGCAGGAGCTTCGGCTGGTGCAAGAGCGCGCGCGCGATCTCGACCCGGCGCATCTGGCCGCCCGAGAGCTGGCGGACCTTGTCCTTTGCGCGCTCGGTCATCTCGAACCGGGCGAGCTCGGCCATGGCCCGCTGCTTCGCCTCGGCGCGCGCGATGCCCTGCAGCCCGGCGGCGTAGAGCAGGTTCTGCATGACGTTGAGCTCGAGATCGATGGTCCGCTGCTGGAACACCACCCCGAGCTCGCAAAGCGCCTGCGTGGGCCGGGCGCGCACCTCGATGCCGAAGATCCGGATGCTGCCGGTCCGATTGTTGTAGAGCCGGGTGATCAGGCTGAAGAGCGTGGTCTTGCCGGCGCCGTTCTGGCCGAGCAGGACGGTGAAGCTGCCGGGCGCGATCTTGAAGCCGACCTCGATCAGCGCCTGGCGCTTGCCGAAGCTATGGCTCAGGCCCTCGACCTCGAGGGCGCTCACCCCCTGCCCGCTTCTTTGAAGCTCGGGCGCGCCGGCCTGCGGCCTGCTCAGACTTGCCGTCTCCGCCATCGGCTGGCTTTGCCTCCCACCTCGAACTGCCCGGCGGACTTCTACACCGGATCACGCCGGCCGTCGATCCGCCCTGCTCGATGATATGGCTCGGCCCTGCGGGCGATCAATCAGGCGGTTGCCCATCCGGGCGGCGATCCCGGCCACCGGTCCAAGCGTTCACCGCCAACACTTCACCAGGCATCGTCTTGGAACATCGCGCCCAGGCTGTGAACTCCGTCACAGGCAAGGCGAACTGATGACGCTACCTTTGGTTGCGATTAACGCGCTGGCGCACCAACGTGTCGGCGTAGAGCGCCTTGGAGGCTGACAATGGAGCCCTTTGGTCCTTCGCCACAGTCACGGAACACCTCGGGCAGCCGCAGATCGTCCTCGTCTTGCTGCTGAGCCTGCTGCTACCGCTCTCGATCTTCGTCGGCCGACGCAACGTGCGGCTCGGGCGACGACGACTGATCGAGCACCTGGAAGAGGTGCTGGGGTGCCCGGAGGACGGGGGAAAGCTCCCGCCTGCTCTCGAGCTGATCCGGATGCGCTACCTCGACTGCGGCGCCGGCGGCGCACGCATCCTGGCCTGGCTCAAGGAGATCGGCATCTACCTGCTGCCGACCACCATCTTCGTCCTGTTGAGCGTCTGCGGCTTTGGCCTCGTGGTCGGGCTCGGCAGCGATTGGGCGGCTGCCGCCAAGATCCTCCTGAGCGGGCTGCGCGCGGAGGACGGCGCGCCTTTGGCGTTCGACAGAGCGACGGCACTCGTGGTCGGCGCCGGGTTCGTCGGCGCCTACATCTGGTCGATCGAGTACCTGATCTTGCGGGTCGCGAACTTCGACCTGATGCCGCTGAGCTTCCTTCGGACCTCGGCCCACATCCTTCTCACCGTGTTCGTCGCCTGGACGCTGCGCCAGGTGGTAGCGGCACTGGGGTTCGCCGATCAGATGACGGTCGCCGCCGTCCTCGGCATCGCTTTCTTGTCCGGCCTCTATCCTTCGCTCGGCGTCAGGGTGCTGATCGATCGCCTGCCGAAGAAGCTCAGGATCAAGCGCGAGGTGGCGCAGTGCCAGACAATTAGACGCGCGTTCCCGCTCGATCTGATCGATGGCATCGATTCGTCGATCAAGTTCCGCCTCAATCAGCTCGAGATCAGCGACGCCCAGAACCTCGCGACCGCGCACCCGATCCGGCTCTACGTGGAATCGCCCTTTGGCTTGGTCAAAGTCATCGACTGGATCGCCCAGGCGCAGCTGCTGATCGAGCTCGGTCCCGAGCGCTTCCTGGAGGCGCGCGAACGCGGCATCCGCGACATGATCGCCGTTCTCGATCTCGGCGGCCTGAGCGGTCGCGGCCGCAAGCTCCTGCAACCGCTCCTGCTCGCCGAGGGCACGGACGACGACGATCTGTTGCAGGCGAAGCTCGATAGCATCGCGCACAAACTGCACGTGCGGCAGCTCAACCATTGGTGGACCCTGCTCTGCAACATGCTCGACGGGCCGGCGCAGCTGCGGTCCGAGGTCAACCTCCGCCGGCGGCCCGCCCAATTGGAGCCGGAGGCCATGCGCGAGGCGTTGTCCGGCTGAACCCGGCCATCCGGGCGGCGCGGCGGCCGCGCTAGACCGGGCGATCGCCCTTGGTCATCAGGCGGTGCAGGCGGCGCAGGCCGTGGCCGGCGAAGGCCTCGCGGCGATGGAGGGTGCAGCGGTTGTCCCAGACGATCAGGTCGCCCACCTGCCAGCGCTGGGTCCAGGCAAGATGCGGGCGCTGCGGCGTGGTCCCAGAGCTCGTCCAGCAGCGCCTCACTGTCCGCGAGCGGCAGGGGCGGGATGTAGGCGCCGAACCGGCGGCCGAGGTAGAGCGTTTTTTTTCCGGTTTCGGGATGGGTGCGGACGATCGGGTGCACAGCACCCGGCAACTCGCGCGGATCGTCGCTCTCGAGGTCCAGATAGCCCGGCCGCCGCTTGCCGGTCGAGGAGTGGCTGCCCTGGTGCTTGACCCTGAGCCCGGCAACCCGCGCCTTGAGCCCGGCCGGCAACTCGTCATAGGCCTGATACATGTTGGCAAAGCTGGTATCGCCGCCGGCGGCCGGCACGGCGCGCGCGAGCAGCATGCTGAGCGCCACCGGCCGCTCCATGAAGCCGTGGTCGGTGTGCCAGCGGAGCTCGCCGTCGCCCGCCTCGCCCTTGGCGATGCCGTCCTCGATCAGGTTGGAGATGATGCTCATCTCCGGGAAGCCGGGCACGGTCATCTCGGCGGTGCGGGTGTGCGCCTCCGGCGGCTCGATCTCGCCGAAGCGCCGCGCGAGGCCGATGAAGTCCCGGTCGTCGATCGTGCGGCCCCGGAAACGGAGCACCAGATGCGCCCGCAGGCCCTGCCGGATCGCCTCGAAGTCGTCGTCGCCGAGCCGGCCGAGGTCGGCGCCCGCCACGTCGGCACCAAGCGCCGCGCCGCAGGGCCTGATCCGGATCGTCGTCGCCATGGTCGGCAGTGCTTCGCTGCCCGCTGCGTCCGGCGAACCCCCGCGGCCCGCCGGCTCCGCCCTACGGCATCCCGGGGCCCGCCAGCGCCGCCCAGCGGAGCCCCGGGGCCAGGATGCCACCTGTGCGCGTCATTGCCCAGGCGCGATGCCGGCCGGATCGCGGACCACGATCGTCAGCCCGCCGACCCGGCGGGGGATGCCGAACGTGCCATCGCGGACAACCAAGCCCGGGCGGGGCGCGAACCCCGGGGCCGGAACGACCCGCACGTAGGTCGGGAAGTGATAGCTCGGCCGGACGATGACCGGTCGGACCGGGCGCACGACCAGCGGTCGGACCGGGATGCCAACGGTGGGCAGGATGTTGCGGCCGTTCAGAACCCGGAACCCCGGCTGCTGGCTGAGCGGCACGACCGGCCCCGGCCCGACGAAGCGGACGACAGGCGGCCGGGGGCGGAAGCGCGGCCCGCAGGCCGGATACCCGAAACACCCCACCCGACGTCCCGGCGCAAAGCGCGGCCCGTGCTGCCACAGGGGGTAGAGCCGCAGGCTGGACGGCTGGGCGAACTGCTGACGGTGGGGGAACACCCATGCCTGGCTGCGGGGGAACATCCATGCCTGGCCGCCGCGGTCGCCCTGGCGGGCCTCAGCCTCGGCCCCGGCCACCAGGGTCAGACCGCCGGCCAGCATCACTGCGAGCAGAATCGATCGACGCATGAGGAGGCCTCCCTTTGTCAGGCATTCTAGACGAATTCGCGGCAATTTTGCCAGTCGTACTTTGAACCCGGCCTGAGCCTGGCATTCATGCGCCGTTCACGCGTCCTGGCGTAGGACGCCCGGCAATGCGTCTGCTGCCGCTTCTTTTGGTCCTCGCGGCGCTCGTCCCCCTGGGCCCGGCGGCCGCGGCCGGGGACCCGCCGAGCCTGCTCCTGTGGGTCGCCGACGGGCCGCCGCTCGGCGTCGTGCTGCGCACGATCGGCCAGCGCTATCCCGGGCGCGCGCTGACGGCACGCGTCATCGAGCGGGACGGCCGCTCAGTCTATCGGATCAAGTGGTTGGGCGACGACGGCACGGTCCGCGACATCACGGCCGATGCCCGAACCGGCGAAATCCTGCACGTCCACTGACACCCAGCGCAGGAAGTCCTGACGTTCGCGCCCGGTCTGCGCGCCGGAGGTGGCGGCCGGCCGGCACGCCGCGCGCAGATGAAGCGTTCGCTGGAACCCGTATGGCTCCGCGCCCGACGGCGTCGGACGCCGCCGCGCCTGATCGCCGGTTGGTCGCCCGAGAGGATTGGCGCCCGAGAGCGGGGCGCCGGCGTCACGCCTCGCCTAACCGCGGCGGGAGTTCAGCCGCCAGGGCAGACGCAGCTCGGAGGCCGACTGCCCGGCCATGTTCCACGGGTCGCTGGCCGGCTCGAACGGGTTGGCGCCGCCGCCGTCGCCCTCGGGCGCGAGACGCCGTTTGCGCGGCGCCTTGGTGAAGATGTAGTCCACCTCGGCGGTCCTCTGGCCGCGGCGGATCCGCTCGACTCTGACTTTCACGCTTACCCCCTAGGTCGCTTGGGTGGGGCCACTATACCGCAAAGGGCGCTAAAGCCAACAGAGACTTTCGCGCGAGAGTGGATCGCGCCACCTGGAGCAGGGCCCGACGAGCTGGTTGAGAGGCCCGGCGGCCTGGCAGGGCGATGTCGGCGCGAATACGGCGTCGCCTGCGAGGAACGCTTCGGTCGCGCTCACATCTCGCCGGCCCTTGCCGACCGAACGACCGGCGCCACTCCGATCGATCCTGACATCCCTTCGATCTCTCGGCGCCAGCGCCGCGCAACCGCCGATCTCGGGCAACCACCCGCCGTCTGCCATATACGTAGCGCGGCCTCGCCATCGCACAAGACGCGCCACGCGCGAAATCCCGCATCCGCCGCCCGGCCGCGACCGCAGGTCGCGTCCACCCCGGACAGCTTCGGGATAGCTCCGCCCGACGACAGTTCCGTGCGCGCACGCGACATTCAAACAACTTCATACAGAAGACGTCATTCTGAAGACGACGCGCCGCCCGGCGCACTCCCGCAGCGCCCGCCAGGCGCATCCCGGCGCCGTTGCAGGAAACGTCGCACGGCCGGATCGGGTTCCAGACCAATCGCCCGCCGATAGGCCTGGTCGGCCGCCGCGTGCGCGCCGGTCGCCGCCAGCAGCCGCGCGCGCGCCGCCCAGTAGGGCTGATAGTCGGCGAGCCGCGGCTCGCCGGCGAGCGGATCGAGGGCGGCAAGGCCAGCTTCGGGCCCCTCGGTCTCGGCGAGCGCGATCGCCCGGTTGATCAGGACCACGGGCGAGCCCGTGATCGCCCACAGGGCATCGTAGAGCTGCCCGATCGCCGCCCAGTCGGTGCGACCGGAAAGCCGGCGGGCGGCATGCGCCGACTGCACCGCCGCCTCCAGCTGATAGCGCCCGAGCGCGCCCCTACGGCTCGCGCGCAGCAAGAGCGCCTCGGCCTCCTCGATCAGCCGCCCGTCCCAGGCCGCCGGGTCCTGCGCGCCGAGCGGCACGTAGTCGCCCTTGGCGTCCCGCCTGGCACCACGCCTGGCCTCGGCATGCAGCATCAACGCCAGCAGGCCAAGCGCCTCCGGCTGATCCGGCAGCAGCGCCGCCACCAGCCGGCCGAGCCAGATCCCCTCCGCGGCCAGGTTGCGCCGGCGCGCCTCGGTGCCGGCGGGATCGGACCAGCCTTCGGCAAAGGCGGTATAGACCGCCTCCAGCACGGCCTCGAGCCGCAGCGCCGAGCTCGGCCCGCTCCGGCACCCTGAGCGGAATCCGGGCCTCGCGGATCTTGGCCTTCGCCCGCACCAGCCGCTGGCCCATGGTCGCCGGCGACACCAGGAAGGCGGACGCGATCGCCCCGGCATCGAAGCCGAGCACGGTCTGCAGGATCAACGGCGCCCGGACGCCTGGCGCGATCGCCGGATGGGCGCACGCGAACATCAGGACGAGCCGATCGTCCGGAATTTCCGCAGCGCTCGCCGCGGCCGCCTCCAGCTCCTCGGCCAAGAGCCGCAGATGGCCGCTCGCCTCCTGGCCGGTCCGCCGCCTGCGGGCGGCATCGATCAGCCGCCGGCGCGCAACCGCGAGCAGCCACGCCTCCGGCCGCTCGGGCACGCCCTTGGCCGGCCAGTCGACGAGTGCTGCCGCGAAGGCCTCGGACAAGGCGTCCTCGGCCCCCGCGACATCGCCCGTGCGCGCCGCGAGCCAGGCGACCAGCTTGCCGTAGCTCTGCCGCGCCACCACCTCGGCAGCCGCCCGCGCCCCCTGGTCGCCTTCCCCGCTCAACGAAGAGTTCCGAATGCTAAGTGGGAAAAAACTACATCGGCCAGATCGGCCGCACCTCGATCACGCCATGCGCGGCCCCCGGGCAGCGCGCCGCCCAGGACAGCGCCTGATCGAGATCCTGCACATCGATCAGATAGTAGCCCCCGAGCTGCTCCTTGGTCTCGGCATAGGGCCCATCCAGCACCTGCGTCTTGCCGCCCGCGACCCGCACGGTGCTGGCCGCACTGCTCGGCCTGAGCCGCTCGCCACCCCTGATCACGCCCGCCTCCTGCAACGCCCCGGTATAGGCGCCATAAGCAGCATGCATCTGCTCGACCGCCTGCTTGCCGGCACTCTGCATCGCCGCCTCGTTGCCGTAGATCATCAACAGGTACTGCATGGTTTTTTCTCCACTTTCACGACCGGAGCCCCGCGCCCCGCCACCCCAATGACGCCCGACCCCACCCGATTTCGACATGCGCGGGCAAGAAACTTTCGTGACCGACCCTGGCTCGGCGCTAACCTTACCAACTATATCCCCCAGGCCTTATAGCCCCTGGAGGCACCGAGCGGCCCGCCCGTAGAGCGTCCGCGCGGTCTTGCGGATGGAATCGACACGTGCTACTGACATGCCAGTTTTAGCGGGCTTGCCTTTCGGCGGAGCAGATCCTATGATGCAGGCTCGAACTGGGGATGACCATGACTGACCAGTATCTTGCGAGCCTGGACGCCGAGATCGCAGATCTGAAGGGGCGTCTTGCCGGCCTCGAACACGCGCGCGCTCTTTACGCTCGTGTGATGCATGGGACTGCCCAGGCGCCAGTCGGCCGAACTGATACACGTCAGCAGAATATGCGTGCGAAACGCCCGTCGAAAATGCGGGAGATGGCCTTCAGCATCCTGAACGAACGTCCTGAGGGCCTCACATCCCGCGAGATCAATGCGATTGCGCAAAATCGCGATCCATCCATCAAGGAACGTTCGCTTACCAGCTTCCTTTCCGTGGCTGCCCGCAATGGCATCCTCGATCGGAGCCCGGAGGGGCGGTACCGTCTTCCCGACGTATCCGCGCAAGGGCAGGCTACGCCGGAAGCCGGTAGTGGCAGCATTTTTGGCGCCGCTGATCCGGATGATGTAGCGGACTTACTGGCCGTGAATCGTCATGCCGCCTAACAGGTCAACGCTGCCGCGCTTTGAAGTTTCGGCCTGCGCGATGGGCTGCCTAGGGCCCGACCGGTCACCCTCAGCTGAGCGCAGGAGAATAATCTACACATGGCAATGAGGATATACTCAGCCGAGGAGTTCGCCTCAGAGCTAATGCGACGCGGCTGTGAGAAGGTCCGTGAGAACGACGACGGAAGCCAGCTTTGGCGCCGAGCCGATGGGCGGCATTTTCTCGTGCCAGAGCCGGACAACGGAGGCTATCCCGATTGGATGCTGGATGATCTAATCGACCAGCACGACCTTCCGCGTAGTCCGATCAAACCCCATTAGGCAGCTGGCCGAAGCACGAACCGACGTGAACTCATGCGGTCAATGTGCCAGGCTTCATGCGGAGCGCCTTTGAGAGATCGAAGGAATTCCTTAAGCGAGACTGCAGGTTCAACTTGGCACGAAACCCCTTCATTCACATTAAGTAACTGTTCAATGGCCGGGCCAACGCGCTGATAGGCCCTTTGCGGATCTTTGCTGGCCACATACAGGCCGTACACCTCATGAGAAGTGAACACGTGATAGCCTTCGATGAAACGGTAGTGAACCGCCACCGTCGCAGGAAACCCACTTTGCATCGGTAGCCCCTAGGTTCGGTCTTCCGAAAGGCGACATAGCGCGCCTTTTCATTCATATATACCCAAAACCGGACTCTTTTCAAGTCGCAGTTTATGGCGTTGAGGTTGACGGTGCGTAAGCCGCTCGCTTCGGCGCCTTGGAAACACGGCATCTAAACACGGCATCCACCATTGGCCGCGTGTTGCAACCGGACCGGAAGCCATCGCGGTAGCGCGGGAGGTCGTATTTACTGACGTGATGAAATGCGTACGAGTTGCCGTGGGGGCTGTTTCGCACGTCATGGTCCAATGCGTACGTGATGACGCACGCAATGGTCCAAAGCCGCTTTAGGAATGCCTATGCACTCGGTGCAGCTTGGGAAGCGTGTGGTGACAAACAGCTGTGGCATTACATAATTCCGGATAAGATGGAATTGCAAGGTCCCATGCTCGTGTCATCCCGTGCTGATGCATGAGGGCGGCGGGCGCAGGCTTAATCAACCAGCTCAACGCGAGCTCGGCTTGAAGTAGGCGGATGCGATGCTGGCCTATCCCATCGAGCTGACCCCGGACACCAACGGCACCCTGCTGGCGACTTTTCCGGACTTTCGCGAAGCGACCACGTTCGGTGAGGATGAGGCCGACGCGTTGCTGCGCGCGGTCGATGCCCTGGAGACCGTGCTCGCGGCCCGGATCGATGATCGGGAGGACATTCCTTTACCCTCGCCGCATGCCAGCCGCCCGTCTGTGGCCCTGCCGGCGCTGACCGCGGGCAAGGTCCTGCTCTACCTGGCGATGCGCGAGGCGGGCGTGCGCAAGGCCGATCTCGCGCGCCGGCTCGGTTGGCAGGGCCGCAGGTCGACCGGCTGCTCGATCTCGGCCACGCCTCGCGCCTCGATCAGATCGAGCAGGCCCTGGCCGCCCTCGGCAAGCGGCTGACCGTCGACGTCGCCGACGCCACCTGACGTCAGACTGCTCTCCGACCCCGGTTCAGAAACGGTTAAGCTTGGCGGTGCTTGGCTCGCGGGCATGGCGTCGGAGAAGTCCGGCGCAGCCCGGTTGGCGCGCGGCAGGTGGGAAAAACATGCGGGTGCTGGTGGTCGAGGATGATCGGGATCTCGCCAGGCAGCTCAAGGAGTGTCTGGCCGAGGCGGGCTATGCGGTCGACTTGGCCGCGGATGGCGAGGAGGGCCACTATCTCGGGCTGAGCGAGCCCTATGATGCGGTCGTGCTCGATCTCGGGCTGCCGGTGGTCGATGGCATCACCGTGCTCGAGCGCTGGCGGGCGGCCGGGCGACGGATGCCGGTCCTGATCCTGACCGCGCGCGATCGCTGGAGCGAAAAGGTCGCCGGGCTTCGATGCCGGCGCCGACGACTATGTGGCCAAGCCCTTCCACATGGCCGAGGTGCTGGCCCGCCTCAGGGCGCTGGTGCGGCGCGCGGCCGGGCACGCTTCGGCCGAGCTCGCCTGCGGGCCGGTCCTGCTCGACACCCGCAGCGCCCGGGTCACGGTCGAGGGCCGGCCGGTCAAGCTCACCGCCCAGGAGTACCGCCTGCTCGCCTATCTGATGCATCACCAGGACAAGGTGGTCTCGCGCACCGAGCTCACCGAGCACCTGTACGATCAGGATTTCGATCGCGATTCCAACATCATCGAGGTGTTCATCGGCCGCCTGCGCAAGAAGCTCGGGGTCGAGGTGATCCAGACCGTGCGCGGCCTCGGCTACCGGGTGCAGGCGCCCGGCTGAGCCCGGGCCACCGCCTGAGTTCGGACAACATGCGCCGCAGCTCGCTCGCCTTTCATCTGATCGCGAGCGCTGCGGTCTGGTGCGCGCTGGTCCTGAGCGGCGCCGGATTTCTCCTGTCCGCGCTGGTCGGCGACACCGTCGAGAGCACCTTCGATGCCAGGCTCGGCGTGCTGCTCGAGGGCCTGGTCGCCGGCAGCGAGCTCGGCCCCGACGGCAAGCTTCAGCTGCGCGCGCAGCTCGGCGAGCCGCGCTTCACCCAGCCGCTCTCCGGCTGGTACTGGCAGATCGGCACCCCCGACCATCCGCTCGAGCGCTCGAGCTCGCTCTGGGACCAGACCCTGGCCCTGCCGCCCGCGCTCAGCGATCAGGCTTCCAACCCCAGCCCCGGGACCGGCCCCTGGACCGGCGACATCACCGGCCCCGAGGGCCAGTCGCTCCGGCTCCTGGTGCGCGCGATCACCCTGCCCGATGCCAAGGCGCCTCTGCTGTTCGCGGTCGCCGGCGACCGCGCCGAGATCCGCGCCCAGCGGCAGCGCTTCGATCGCCTGCTGGCGCTGGCGCTGGGCGGCCTGTTCCTCGGCCTGCTCGGCGCGCTCCTCATCCAGGTCCGGATCGCGCTCGCCCCCTTGCGCCGGATCGAGGCCGGCCTCGCCGCGATCCGCGCCGGCCGCGCGCGCCGGCTCGAGGGCCGCCTGCCGAGCGAGCTGCAGCCCTTGGCGCAGGAGCTGAACGCGCTCCTCGAATACGGCGAGGCGCTGATCGAGCGCGCCCGCACCCACGTCGGCAACCTCGCCCACGGCCTCAAGACGCCGCTCGCGGTCCTGCACAACGAGGCCGAGCGCAGCGACGGCGCACTCGCGGCCCTGGTCGGCCGCCAGGTGGCCCAGATGCGCCGCCTGGTCGACCACCACCTGGCGCGCGCCCGCGCCATGGCGACCGGCCAGGTCCTGGGCGCCCGCACCGACGTCCTGCTGGTGCTGACCGACCTCGCCCGCACGCTCGAGCGCATCCACGCCGACCGGCATGGCCGGGAGACGCTCGCGATCGCGGTCGCCTGCCCGCCAAACCTCGCCTTCCGCGGCGCCCGCCAGGACCTCGAGGAGATGCTCGGCAACCTGCTCGACAACGCCTGCAAATGGGCCGCGCACGCCGTCCGGGTCGAGGCCGAGCGCGCGGCCGGCCGCCTCCTGGTGACGATCGACGACGACGGCCCCGGCCTGCCCCCCGAGCGCCGCGCCCTGGTGCTCGAGCGCGGCCGCCGCCTCGACGAGCAGGTGCCGGGCTCCGGCCTCGGCCTTGCGATCGTGGCCGACATCGCCCTCCTCTATGGCGGCCGCCTCGCCCTCGATACAGCGCCCTCGGGCGGCCTGCGCGTGCGCCTCGATCTGCCCGCCGCAGCCGCTTCCTGACCGGCCTGCGCCCGCCAGATGAACCGCAGCTGAACGACCGGTTCAGGCCCCGGACAACACCAAAAGACTAGGGTTTGCCATGGGGCTGGCGCCCTCGAAACCGGCGCCCCCCTGGAGGACCCGAGATGTCCAGGCTACCCCGTCCCGCACTCGCCGCGCTGATGGCACTCGCGCTCGCCGGCTGCGCCGACAGCGGCTACGGCCCGAAACAGACCGTGGGCGGCCTCGCCGGCGCCGCCGGCGGCGGCCTGCTCGGCGCCCAGTTCGGCCACGGCCCCGGCCAGCTCGCGGCCGCCGCCGCGGGCACCCTCCTGGGCGGCCTGCTCGGCAGCGAGGTCGGCAAGTCGATGGATCGCACCGACAAGCTGTACGCCTCGAGCGCCGAGTACCACGCCCTCGAATACGCCCCCTCTGGCACCGAAACCACCTGGCAGAACCCCGACAGCGGCCACTCCGGCACCATCACGCCGACCCACACCTACGAGAGCACGAGCGGCGAGTACTGCCGCGAATTCCAGCAGCAGGCGGCGATCGGCGGCCAGGTCCAGGAGGTCTACGGCACCGCCTGCCGCCAGCCCGACGGCCAGTGGCGGCTGGTCAGCGGCGGCTGAGCGCGGCCGTTCTGCGCCTAGGTCGCGCTCGCGCTCCCGCCGGCCGGCTCCTCGCGGCTCGGATCTTCCTTGGTCTGCGCCCCGAGCCCCGCGGCAAGGCCGAGCAGCGCCGCCGCCGCCTGATCGATCGCGCCCTGATCGGTGCCCCGGAACACGATCGTCGTCCCCGGCCCCTCCGGCCGCCAGAACGGATAGCTGCCGATCTCGATCCCGGAAAACCGTGCCTGAATGTCGCCCAGCCCGGCATTGGCGACATCGCCCTCGGGCGCGAACACGGTGATCGCCCGCGAGCGCACTTTTTCGCCACCTTTGAGCGTCGGCAGCAGGCCATCGAACATCGCCTGCATGATCTTCGGCACCCCCGGCAGCACGTGCACGTTCTCGACCCGGAACCCCGGCGCCACGCTCACCGGATTGTCGATCAACTCCGCCCCCTCCGGCGTGTCGGCCATCTTCATGCGCGCGGGATTGACCCGCTCGGGCGGATAGTACGCGAGCAGCCGCCGCTCGGCCTCCGGATGCCGCCCATAGCGCAACCCGAACGCCTTCGCGACCGACGCCGCGGTGATATCATCATGGGTCGGCCCGATCCCCCCGGTCGTGAAGACATAAGTATACCGGGCGCGACAGACATTGACCGCCTCGACGATCGCCGCCTCGTCGTCGGCCACCACCCGCACCTCCCGCATCCGCACCCCGATTTCTCCGAGCTTCAGCGCGATATACGGCAGATTGGCATCGACCGTCCGCCCCGAGAGGATCTCGTTGCCGATGATGATCAGACACGCGCTCACCGGTTGCTCAGACCCGCTCATCGCCCCCTCCCATGCGACCGCTCTTCCGGCGAAGCTTTCAACCCAGCGCCGACGGTGAAGTTGACCCGCAAGAACGTTCGCTGCAACTCAAAGCGGCTCGACGACCTTGAGAAAGGCGAAACGGTGGAAGTCCGTATCCCGCGTGCAGATCTGGCGTATCCCATGCTCGCGCATGAGGATGGCCGTGTGCGCATCGTGGAGCAGATTGCCGGCCAGCCAGGGAAGCTCCGTGATCACCTGCAGGGCGACATCCGCGTGCCGCTCTGTCGGGACCAGCACGCCCAGCCCCGGCGAGCCGAGCAGGGCGGCGACAAAGGCCCACGCCTCCGACGCGCTCCAAGGCCGCCTCATGACCCGCGGATGGGTGGTGACCCGCATGAATTCGTACAGGATGGGCCAGGTCGTGTACCACGCGTCCGGCCGGCCTCGCTGCTGCTCGAGCCAGTCGCGCGACCTGGCGTACCAGGGCGAATCCGCATCCGCGGCATAGACCAGAATGTTGGTGTCGACGACGATCACCCACTAGCGCCCTTCCATGGCCTGGTAGAGGGCATCCCGGTCCGCGACCTCGACGAACGCGCCGCCGCTGTGAAACGTCGGCAACGGAGCCAGCTCCGCGACGTCCTTCTGGGATCGGAACAGGTTGCGCAGCGCCGTCTCGACCAGCTCGGACATCGTACGCCTCTGACGCGCCGCCTCGCGCTTCAGCTGAGCCATGACCGTGTCGTCGATATTGAGCGTAGTCTTCATATGGCAAACCATATGAACTGGATGGCAATATGTCAAGCCGCCCTCGGAAGGAGGCAACGTCCATCAAGGGCCAACGAAGACCTCATCCGCACCCCGATTTCTCCGAGTTTCAGCGCGATATACGGCAGATTGGCATCGACCGTCCGCCCCGAGAGAATCTCGTTGCCGATGATGATCAGACACGCGCTCACCGGTTGCTCCGAGCTGCCCATTCGACACCTCCCGTGCGTCCGCTCTTCTGGCACAGCTTAGCCCGGCGGATTGACCCCGGCCATCAGAACCCAACGTCGAACGCGGGAACCGGGAGCTGGCGACCCAGCCCGGCACCACCGAATAGATGTCTGGACACGCCCTCCGGCCGCCCTGACCTGCGGGTTGTGTTCACGAGCCCTCGCGGCTCGGCGTCTTGCCCGATAGAGGAGCCGCCGCTCATGAGTTCGGAGGGTCTGGAGCGGCGGCCCGGTCCGTGCGCCTGCGCCCTACCGCCGGCGCCTGCTACGCGGCGCGGCGCCCGGTTCGGCCCAGGGACCAGGACCGCGCATGAGCCCGGGGCCCCGTGGCACGTCTTTCTTGTCCACCGTGCCTATGGCCACCGAGGATCGCGTGCGCCCCGGGCCATCTCATTTCGCCCCGGCGGGGCTGCTTGCGGACGAAAGCCGCCCTGGCCAGGTGATAGCTGCGATCCGCGCCCCAGAAGTTCTTGCTCATCTCCTCGAGCTCGTCCGCTCGATACTGCCGCAAAGGCTTGCACCGCTCGTCCCGCGCCCGCGTCGCCTGCTTGCGCGCGAGCCAGCCGGCGTAGCGGGGGCTCCCTGCGAGGCCCTCCGCGATCCGCACGATCTGCTCGCGGAACCGGCCAAAGGAGCTCTCACCCAGATGATCCTCAAGGATCACGTCGTCGATCAGGCCGATCGCCTGCGCCTGGTGCATGCTGATCGCCCTGCACCGCTCGGTCAGCTCCAGGGCTTTCTCCGGCCCGACCCGCTTCGGCAACGAGTAGGTCCAGTACTCCGAGCCGTAGAGCCCGCCCATGCCCTTGTAATGGGGATTGAGCACGATGCCGTCGCGCGCCAGCACCCGGTCCGCGGCCAAGGCCAGCATGACCCCGCCGGCCCCGGCGCTGCCGTAGAGCGCCGCGATCGTGAGGCGATCGGTCGTGGTCAGGATCGCATGCACCAGATCGTTCATCGCATTGATGTTGCGCCATGATTCGGCAGCCGGATCGGCCGCGGCCTCGGTCAGGTTGAGATGGATGCCGTTCGAGAAGAAGTCGCGCCCGCCTGAGAGCACGATCACCTTGGTCGGCCGCCCGCGGGCATGGCGCACGGCCGCGGCCAGCCGCTCGCAATGGTCCGTGCCCATGGCGCCGTTGTAGAAGCGGAAGTTGACGTAGCCGACCTCGTTCCGCTCCTCGTACCAGATGTCGCGGTAGGTCCGGCACGCGCTCACGGCCTCGACCGGCAGTGCCACCTCAGGCACGCCCGCCAGCCGCTCGCCCAGAACCAGGGCGGCCGGCAGCTTGAAGTGCTCGCCCGCGGCGCCGCCCGCGCGCTTCAGATGCGAGATCCAGACCGCGCCATCGACGGCCGCACGACAGATCGCGCCATGGCGCTTGGCGATCACCTCGCCGGGCCGGCCGACGAGGCCACCCTCCTCATGGGCGCCGTACAGAAAAACCGGCTCGCCCAGGATCTCGTCCAGGACCCCGGGACAGCCATCGGCCGACCGGATTTTTCGGACAATCGTCGCCACAGGGTCGGCCGACCAGTCGATCCCGCGCTCCTCGGGCCGCAGCAGCGGCCGATAGCGCCCCCGCACCCCCGGCCGCGAATAGTCCAACGGCGCCGGCACGAACAGGCCGTTCTCGAAGCGCTGGACCGCGACCATCATCGCCCGCATCGCGGCCGCCGTGATCTCGTCCCGATAGAGGCTGCTCTTGCTGGCCGCGCGCAGCTTACAGCGCCAGCTCGCCCAGATCGCCCCCGAATCCACCTGCTCGGCCGCCTGCACCACGGTCACCCCCCACTCGGCTTCCTGGTCGAGAATCGCCCGGTCGAGCGAATGGCCGCCGCGGTCGCCGACGATGCCGGGGTGCAGGATCAGGCACGGATGCCGCTCCCAGATATCCCGCGGGATCACCTGGCTCAGCATCGGGCAGAGGATCAGATCAGGCCGGAACCGCCCGACCGCCGCCCGCATCCCCACAACCCGCATGCCGCTCGCGACCGCCACGACATGGCCTTGCGCCGCGAGCTCGACATGGGCCTGCTGGGTCAGACTGTTGTAGGCGCTGGACAACACCAAAATGCGCATCACGGCTCCTTAAATTGAGGTAGGGGCGCTGTACGCATGTACGGGATAGACGGCTACGGGCTCGAGCCCGATCGCGACCCGGCAGGCCGGATCGGGCGCAGCGCGGACAAAGACCTTCTCGCCTCCCGTCGCTCGCGCTAAGGTTTTGACCGCGACCTTAGGAATTGACGCGCCAGCGAAATGCGCAGGCCTTGAACGATCAGTCCCAACCCGCCGGCCCGCCAGGGCTCGAGGAAGCCCCGGCGTCGTTCGCACCGGACGCGGCCAGCGCCTGCAACTTGCGAGCCGAGGAGCTGCGCGGCCGGGACCTGCGAGGTTGGGATCTGACCGAGGTCGAGGGGCTCCTACCCGAGCACCTCGCCGGCGCGGACCTCACGCGCGCTAAGCTGCCGGAGGAGATCGCAAAATTCCCGGCGCTGGAGCAGGTCAAGGCGATCTCCGCCGAGGCGCGCAAGATCTTCATCGGACTGCTCGCCGCCTGCGTCTATTCCTGGCTGGTGATCGGCACGACCCACGACGGCGCCCTGATCCTGAACACCGCGAGCTCGCCGCTGCCGATCATCAACACGCCGATCCCGATCGCCAATTTCTACGTGGTCGGCGCCACCATCCTCACCGCGGTCTACTGCTACCTGCACTTCTACCTGCAGCGGCTGTGGCGGACGCTAGCGACCCTGCCAGCGATTTTCCCGGATGGCGTGGCAGCTCGACGACAAGACCGACCCCTGGCTGCTCACCAACCTGGTCCGTCTCAAGTGCAAGCCCCTCGTACAAACGCCCCGCCGCTCGCGCGCCTGGAGAACCTGCTCGCCGTGTTCCTTGCCTGGTGGCTGGTGCCGCTCACGCTGCTCGCGTTGTGGGCCCGCTACCTCCCGGCCCACGGCTGGCTCGGCACGAGCTGGCTGGTCCTTCTGATCGGCGCTCACGACGCTCTTCGGCCGGCACACTTACCGGCTCGCCCGGCGCCGCGCTGCAGGGTCAGACCTCCTCAGTCGTCTGGCAGCAAGCCGCCAGGTCATCGACGGCGAGGCATTCTTGATCGCGTGCCTGGCACGAGCTCGCGCGAACTGCGCCTGCGACAAGCTCACAGCGCTGGTTGACGGTCGGCCTGGTCGTGTCCTCGATCAGCGCATTCCGCGACAATCCTCGTGGTCCCGACACGTGGGTAGCGAAGGGCATAAACGCTCTCAACGTCATCGGTATCCGGACCTACGCCGACCTGGACGAGGTGGAGCTAGCACAGAAGCCCGAGGGCTGGGGCTGGAGTGACAGAAAATGGGATGAGGTCAAGAGGGTCGAGCTAAGCGATCGCAACCTCGCGTTTGCCGACGCGTCGAGGGCTTTCCTCGATAATGCCGACCTACGGGGCGCGAACCTGACGGGCGCTGTCCTAGATCACGCCGACCTCGATTGGACCAATTTCTCCTTCGATGATAGCGACCAGAATCCGAGGAGCGCCATGCTCCAAGGTGCCTCTCTTGTCGGAGCCAACCTCCGGGCCGCCGACCTGAGGCACGCCGAGCTGCAAGGTGCTGACCTCGCGGGCGCAGATCTGGAGGGCGCCGATCTCAGAAACGCTGACCTCTCGGGCGTCGATCTCAAGGCCGCGAATCTCCGCGGCGCCGTCCTCGAGCACGCCAAGCTCCAGGGCGCCGACCTTGCAGGCGCTCAGCTTCAAGGCACTGACCTTAGAGACGCTCACCTCCAGGGCGCCGACCTTACCGGCGCGAAACTCCGGGGGGCCGATCTGCAAGGGGCGCTGCTGTGGCATGCTCTTACTGGGAGTGACTACGCGGATTGGTACTTGACCGATTTGCGCGGCAGCACCATTCAGCCGATGGAGAAGACTGACGCAGACCAAATAATGGCAAAGCTATCGGTGGTTATTGCCGATGTTAGCCGGCGGGAAAAAGCGGTCGAGCGCCTGAAGGGCGCGGTGCAAACCACGATTTGGCCGCCGGTTGCGGCATGGCCTTGGAGTGTGTGGCTGTACTTGGGATCGCAACCAAACGTGATGTTCCACGAATCCGCAACCGCAGCCGTTTCCTTGGCCCCTGTCCAAGTGGAACAAACAAATCTACAACCGCAAGCTCGCCGCGTACCTCGGTGACCTCGCCTGTGGCCACGAGGTTTCTGACGCCCGGATCCGCGGCCTCGCTATTCGCGCTAAGATCGACCAAGCTGAAAAGTATGCCCCAGGCCTCGCCGCGCGGCTCACCGGCACGAACTGCCCGCCGCCAAAAGTGGCTGCCCGACGACACGCGTCACGACCTAGAACAGCTTGCGGCACAAGCGACGGAGGCGAGCTCAGAAATGTCCCCGCTGAGTTTTTTTGGCGAGTGACGGTCTGCTCGCTTTTCGGGGAGAAAGGTGTCAGCGGGGAGAAAGGTGTCAGCGGGGAGAAAGGTGTCAGCGGGGAGAAAGGTGTCAGGAACGGTGTCAGGAACATGTCGGGACCTTTTCGGCCTCGGCCGTGCAGGAATGCGACACTTCTGACGCATGGAGGCGACAGGCTCTTTGGATCAATCCGGGATCAATCGGCAGCGGTGGCGGGCGGTGCCGATCGGCGCCGATGTGGCCGAAACCCGAGGGAAACCGGGCGTTTCGAGCAGAATAATACGAAATCCATCTGCTATAAACGAGCTTTAGTTTTGGTTGATGCGGCCGACAACTTCCGGGACATGCTACAGAATCGTCTTCACTCAAGACCAGGATGCGCCACTTCGGCGACAGAAGTGTCGCATGAGCAAGATAAAGTGCGCCATCGTCGCCCGAATGTCGGCCGCATTTCCTCGGCTTGTATTTTGAAGTGCCGCCAAACATCTTGGAATTATTGCACATGCTTAGGACACGATACAATCTACGCGAAGGGATCGATTGAGCCGCAACAGGTTTCGAGCGGGCACCAGTTCAAGGCTCACGAGGTCAGGGCGAGACTGGGAAAAAGGGCCGATTTATACACCGAGTGATGCGTGATTGATCCGATTGAGCCTCCGGATGGAGGCGATGGAGGCCGGGAAGGCGGTTGACGACCGCCCTCGGATGGTCGACAGAAGCGCCGGTCCTCCGTTCGGAAAAACCGGGAAAAGATGCGCTGGCCCGAGCCTTTGATCCCCGGCCGTCTGGTGCGGCGCTACAAGCGGTTTCTGGCCGATGTCGCGCTCGCAGACGGCGGCCTGGTCACGGTGCATTGCCCGAATCCCGGGCGGATGCTGGGGTTGGATGCGCCGGGGGCGCCGGTCTGGCTGTCGCGCTCGGCCCGCGTCTCGAGGAAGCTGCCGCTGACGCTGGAATTGGTCGAGGTCGAGGGCGGGCTGGTCGGGATCAATACCATGCATCCCAACCGGCTGGTCGAGGAGGCGCTGCGGGCGGGGCTCGTGCCGGAGCTCGCGGGGTACGAAAGCATCCGGCGCGAGGTCGCCTATGATCGGGGCTGCCGGGTCGATTTCCTCCTGTCCGGCGGCGGGCGGCCGGATTGCTTTGTCGAGGTCAAGAACGTACATCTCAAGCGCACGGCGGGCGCGGAGTTCCCCGACACCGTGACCGCGCGCGGGGCGAGGCATCTGGGCGCGCTCGGCCGCCGGGTCGCGGACGGCGCCCGGGCGGTCATGGTGTACGTGGTGCAGCGGACCGACTGCGCGGATTTCCGGCTGGCCGCGGATCTCGACCCGGGTTATGCGCAGGCGGCGGGTGCGGCCAGGGTTGCGGGGGTCGAGACCTTGTGCCTCGCCTGCCGGATCACGGTCGAGGAGATCCGGCTGGCGGGGCCGCTGCCGGTCGTCGGGTAGGTCATGGTCGTACGCGGGATGATGCACGAGCAGGTCAACATCGCCAGGCGCCGGGAGGTCGAGGTCCAGGTGCCCTTGCACGCGCCGGCCGACTTCGCCGGCATGCACCGGGCCGGGCAGCTCGCGGCCGCGGTGCTCGACATGATCACGCCCGCGATCCAGCCGGGGGTGCCGACCGGCGAGCTCGATCGTTTGTGCGAGGCGTTCATCCGGGACCATGGCGCGCTCGCGGCGCCGCTCAATTACCGCGGCTATCCGAAGTCGATCTGCACCTCGATCAACCACGAGGTCTGTCACGGGATTCCGGGCGAGCGGCGGCTGCTCGAGGGCGACATCCTCAACATCGACGTCACGGTGATCCTGGACGGCTGGCATGGCGACAGCAGCCGGATGTTCTTCGCCGGCACGCCGGGGCTGAAGGCCAGGCGCCTGTGCCAGGTGACCTTCGAGGCGCTGTGGCGGGGGATCGGGGCGGTGCGCGCGGGGGGGACGCTCGGCGACGTCGGCCACGCCATCCAGAGCTACGCCGAGAGCCAGCGCTGCGCGGTCGTGCGCGACTACTGCGGCCACGGCATCGGCCGCGTGTTCCACGACGCGCCGAGCGTGCTCCACTATGGCAAGCCGGGCGAAGGCCTGGTGCTCAAGCCCGGCACGTTCTTCACCATCGAGCCGATGGTCAACGCCGGCACCTGGCAGGTCAAGCTGAAGAAGGACGGCTGGACGGTGATCACCCGCGACCGCCAGCTCTCGGCCCAGTTCGAACACACCGTCGGCGTGACCGAGGATGGCTGCGAGGTGTTCACCCTGTCGCCGGCGGGGCTGCACCATCCTGATTGGTAGGATTTCTACTCATAGTAGATTATTAATGGAAATTTAGCAACTGTTTTGCTATACGCCGCGGCATGCAGGGGCTGCGGACCGATCCCGCCATCACGTCGCTCATCGACGCCTTGGGCCGCGCGGGGCTCGACCTCCACGAGGATGCCGACCCGGCGGGCGCGACCCGCTACCGCGTTTCCGGCAACACCTTCGCCAACCGCGAGCTGCTGAAGCGCTTCGGCGGCAGCTGGGACCGTGACCGGCAGAGCTGGGCGTTCTCGTCGCCCGAGCCGCTACGTGAGCTGGCCGCGGCTTTGCCCGCCAATGGTCAGGCACCGTCGCCCGGGCTCGCCGACGCGCCGACGCCCTACGAGCCCGAGGCGCGCTCGTTCGCGCGCCTGCGCAAGACCGCCCAGAACGCCGGCCACCGCAACCGGCTGCGCGAGCGTTTCCTCGAGGCCGGTCCCGGGGCCCTGCCCGACTACGAGCTGCTCGAGCTGCTGCTGTTCTTCAGCATCGACGTCAAGGACACCAAACCGCTCGCCAAGGAGCTGCTGGCGCGGTACGGCGGCCTCGGCGCGGCGCTCAAGGCGGAGCCCGCCCAGTTCGCCGAGTTTCACGACCTGCGCAAGGACGACCCGGCGATCGACGGCTATCTCGCCTATCGGCTCTCGGATGACAGCCAGCGCGATCGGGACGCGCCGGCCGATCAGCTGTCGGAGGCGGGCCAGCGCTGGCGCGCCTTCGAGCAGGACAAGGATGGCCAGTGGGAGGTCGTCCGGCTCTGGCGGCGGCGCGAGACCGAGATCCTGTTCAAGCTGGTCCAGGAACTGCTCCAGCGCGTGCTGCGCGAGCAGATCCGCGAGCGGCCGGTGATCGGCTCCTGGACCGCGCTCATCGATTACCTGCAGGTGGCGCTGACCCACGAGCCGATCGAGCAGTTCCGGGTGCTGTTTCTCGACCGCAAGAACATCCTGATCCGGGACGAGGTCCAGCAGCGCGGCACGGTCGACCACACGCCGCTCTATCCGCGCGAGATCACGAGGCGGGCGCTCGAGCTGCAGGCCTCGGCGATCATCATGGTCCACAACCACCCGAGCGGCGACCCCACCCCGTCGCGCGCCGACATCGAAATGACCAAACAGGTGGTCCAGGCGCTCGCCCCGGTCGGGATCTCGGTCCACGACCACGTGATCGTCGGCAAGAACCGCCACACCAGCTTCAAGAGCCAGCGGCTGATGTGATGTGGGCGAGGGCCGCGCCTTACTACAGAGGGTCTCGACGGCATCCACGGCAAGGCTGCTGGTAGTGGTTGTGCTTGCGGCGCAGCTGTGCGCTTGCTAACTTGTGCACATGAGCGACAACACCGCTTTTCTCTCCGTGCGCCTGCCGACTGCGCTGCGGAGCCGGCTCAAGGCCGTCGCCGCGCGCCGTGGCGTCAGCCTGCAGCGGCTGCTCGGCGATACCATCGAGGAGCTGCTGGCGCGCGAGGAGGCTGAGCCGCCCAAGCTCGCCGAGGTCATGGCGACGCTTCGCGCGCACGCGCCGGAGCTCCGCCGGCGCGGCGTCGAGCACCTTTTCGTGTTCGGCTCGGTCGCTCGCGGCGATGCCCGCGTCGACAGCGACGTGGATTTGGCGATCGAAGTCGACCCGGACAGCCGGTTCTCGATCGTCACCCAAGGATCGATTGCCCACGACCTCGAGCAATGGTTGCAGCGCGGCGTGGATCTGGGGACGCGGACCGCCCTACGCCCGTCGCTGCGCGGCGAGTTCGAGCGCGAAGCGGTGCGGGTCTTCTGACATTTGGCCGCCATGGCTCGTCCAATGGCAGACCGCCTCGGCGACATCATGGTCGCCTTGGAACGCATCGAGCGCCGGGTTCGGACGGTCGGCGCCACCACCGATGCTGAGCTCGACGACGACACGATATCGATCGTGGCCTGGTCGCTCCTGGTCTTGGGCGAAGCTATCAAGAGCCTGCCGGCAGAGATGAGGAGCCGCCACCCGGGCGTGGACTGGCATGGCCTCGCGGGGTTGCGTGACCGGCTTGCTCATCAGTACTTCCGAATTGAGCGTGATCTCCTCTGGTCCGCGATCAGCGAAGATCTGCCGCTCCTGCGCGCGGCTATCGGGGCCGAATCCAAGCGGCTATCGGAGGCCGCAGGCGAGGATGACGAGTGAAGCGCCAGTCGCCGCCGAATTGACCGGCCCCTCAAGGCTTGGGCGCGAAGGCCTGGAGCACGGTCTGGTCCGGGCGCGTGGTCTCGTAGTGCACCGGCAGCGCCAGCTCGCGCGCCGGCGGCTGGTAGTCGAAGCGCACGCTCCGGGTCTCGAAGGTCAGGTGATCGATCTTGCCGGCCATGATCGGCCAGCCCTGCGCGGCGTAGACCGAGAACGGGATGCGTTCGCAGCCATGGCCGCGCGGCGTGCCGCTCAGGTCCTCGAGCAGGTCGAGCGCCTGGGCCACCGGCGCCACGAACGGCTTCATCCAGCCGCTGACCAGCATCTCCGCGCAGATCTGATCGCCGTAGGTGATCACGTGGTAGACGGTCGACTGGCCGGCGACCACCGGCCCCGGACCCCACGGCTCGACACGGTAGAGGCGGCTTACGGGGAGCGGCGCCGGCCCGATCGGTACCCGCCGGGCGACGCCGCCCGGGCCCCGGACGTAGATCTGGCCCTGTTGCAGGTCGACCAGGCTGTCGCCCCGCGCCGTGCTGATCAGCGCGCGTTGCCGCTCGCTGTCGATCACCATGCGGAACGGCTCGCCATACTTGTGCGCCTCGATCAGGATCGCGGCCTCGGCCGAGAGCCGGGGCAGGATGCTCAGAAGGGCGGCGGCGAACAGCATCCGACGGACCGACATGGGGCAAGCCTCCTGCGTGGGTTGCCCCGAGCCATAGCGCAAACAGATTGCCCGACCTTTAACCGCACCGCCCGCAGGCGCGGCGGCCACCGATACAGACTGGCTTAACCTTGCTGGACTAGCCTCTTCGCGCCGACCCCGCGGATCACGGCCGAACCCCATGAATCGCGAGCTCTGCGCCGAGGAACCACGCCGGCAGCACGCCAGGGACCGGACGACGCTGCTCGCCCTGTCGCTGTGGGGTGGTGGCTGCTACCTGCTCTATCTGGGCTGGCGGGCAACCGCCGCCCTGCCGGATCGGTTCGGCGAGATCGCGGTCATCGGGATCTATCTGGTCACCTTCTTCCAAGTCTTCGCGTTCTGGCCGATCCTGATCGCGGTCGGGAAGCTGTTCCGAGGTCCCGCCTACGGCCATGGCGGCCAAGCCCGGCACGACCATGACCACGTGATCCACGACCATGGTGGTGCACCGGAGCCCCGGGCTCAGGACGGCGGCAAAGAGACCTTCGCCGCCAGCTCCTCGATCGCCAGATCGCGCGCCCCGGTTGGCGGCGCCAGTTCGTCCGCCGCGGGCCGATAGTCGAACTCGATCCGGGTGGTGACGAAGCTCGGCCGGTCGATCTTGCCGGCGAGCAGCGGCCAGCCGGCGGCGGCATAGGTCGTGAAGGGGATCGCCGCACAGGGGTCGCCGGCCGCGGGCGGGGTCAGCCGCTCGAGGATGGCGATCGCACGCACCGCCGGATCGACGAACGGGCTCATCCAGCCGCTCAGCATCGCTTCGGCACAGACCCGATCCTCATCGAACAGGACGTAGTACGTGCTGGCGTTGCCGGCGAGGATCGGCCCCGGCCCGAAACGCTCGACCCGGTAGGGCGCCGGCTCGTCATGGCCTGGCCGGAACCGGGCATGGACCCGACTCGCCGGCTCACCTTTGGGCTCGACGTAGATCAGGCCCGCGGCGAGGTCGACCAGGGCCCGGACCTCGCCCGCGGTGATCAACACGCGCTCCTGGCTGCGATCGACTACCAGCCGGAGCGCCATCCCCGCCTTCTCGGCCTCGATCAGCACCGCCGCCTTCGCCGGCAACGGCGCCAGGGCCGAGCAGGCCACGACCACCAGCAGCGCGACGCAACGAAGCGACGTCACGGGCCCGGCACCCCGGCCTGCCCGAACACCCGCGCGAAGATCTGATCGACGTGCCGGATGTGATGACCAAGATCGAACAGCCCGGCGAGCGCCGCCTCGTCGATCCGCCCCGTCACCTCCGGGTCGGCCCGCAGCAGATCGAGCAGGGGCAGCCCCTCCCGCCAGGCCCGCATGGCATGGCGCTGGACGATCGCATAGGCGTCCTGGCGGCCGAGCCCGGCCTCGGTCAGGGCCAAAAGGACGCGCTCGGAGTGGATCAGGCCGTGGCTGCTCTCGAGGTTCGCCCGCATGCGTACGGCATCGACCTCGAGGCGCTCGACGATCCCGGTCAGGCGGTGCAGCGCGAAGTCGAGGGCGATGGTCGCGTCCGGCGCGATCACCCGCTCGACCGAGGAGTGCGCGATGTCGCGCTCGTGCCAGAGCGCCACGTTCTCGAGCGCCGGCACCAGATAGCCGCGGACCAGCCGCGCCAGGCCGCACAGGTTCTCGCTCATCCAGGGGTTGCGTTTGTGCGGCATCGCCGAGCTGCCCTTCTGGCCGCGCGCGAACGGCTCGGCAGCTTCGCCGACCTCGGTGCGCTGCAGGTGCCGGATCTCGGTCGCGAGCCGCTCGATGCCGGTCGCGGTGATCGCGAGCGCGGCGAAGAAGGCGGCGTGCCGGTCGCGCGGGATCACCTGGGTCGAGACCGGCTCGGGCGCGAGGCCGAGCCTGGCCGCGACCTCGGCCTCGACCGCGGGATCGACGTTGGCGAAGGTGCCGACCGCGCCCGAGATCGCGCAGGTCGCGACCTCGGCGCGCGCGGTCTCGAGCCGCTTCCGGTTGCGCTCGAACTCGGCATAGAAGCCCGCGAGCTTGAGGCCGAAGGTCGTGGGCTCGGCGTGCATGCCGTGCGAGCGGCCGATGCAGGGCGTGTCCTTGTGCTCGAAGGCCCGGCGGCGCAGCGCCGCGAGCAGCTGATCGAGGTCGGCGAGCAGCCGGTCGGCGGCCTGGGTCAGCTGGCAGGCAAATGCGGTATCGAGCAGGTCCGAGGAGGTCATGCCCAGGTGCAGATAGCGGGCCTCGGGGCCGACCACCTCCTCGACGTGGGTCAAAAACGCGATCACGTCGTGGCGGGTGGTCTGCTCGATCTCCTCGATCCGCGCGGAATCGATGATGGTCTCGATCCGGCGCTCGGCCGCGGCCCGGACCGCACCGGCCGCGGCCGGTGGCACCCGGCCCAGCCCGGCCATCGCCTCGAGCGCGCAGAGCTCGACCTCGAGCCAGAGCCGGAGCCGGTTTTCCGGCGCCCAGATGGCCGCCATCTGGGGCCGCGAGTAGCGGGCAATCATGGAGCTGACCTCGTCACCACGCGATCGCCCCTTCTAGCAGGCTCGGGCGGATCAGGGGAGCGCGTGACGTTGCCGCAAGGGGCACGCGCGCGCGTTCTTCGGGCCCCCGCCTCGGCGAACCCGGTCGCATTGCCAAAGGTCGGGCGCCCCCTAAGTTGGCCGCATGGCCACCGTCGCCGCCGCCGAGGTCCGCAAGGGCCTGCCGATCGTCACCTATCTCGTGTTCGGGGTGAGCGCGCTGGTCATCCTCGCGGTCGGCGGGGTCTTGCTGGTGACCCTGTCGATCGCCACCCGCAACACCTTCGAGCTGCTCGAGGACAAGGGCCGGCTGCTGATCACCGGCATCGCCCGGGAGCTCCAGCTGTTCCTCGAGCCGGCTGCGGCCGAGGTCGAGGCGGTCGCGCGCCTGATCGAATCGGGGCGGCTCGATCCCGCGGATCCGGAACAGCTGTTCCGGGCGCTCGAGGCCGGGCTCGCCGCCAGCCCGCAGGTCAGCGCCATGGTGTACTTCGATCCGTCCGGATGGCTCATGGCCGCCCGCCAGGGGGGCCAGGTGCCGACCCCGGATATCGCCGACTGGCACCGGGAGCCCGCGGGGCGCCGGACCATCGAGCAGGCGCTGGCGCGACGCCAGCGCACGGCCTACTGGGGCGCACCGGTCTACGTCAAGAATCAGCGCATCACCCTGGTCAACCTGCAGCGGACCCTGCTGGTCGACGGCAAGGCCAGGGGCGTGCTGGTCTCGACCATCACCATGCCGGCGCTGTCCGCGTTCATGACCAGCATCGAGACCGAGCTCGGGCAGAACGCCTTCATCCTGTACGATCGCGACTTCGTCCTGGCGCACAGCACGCTCGCGCTCGGCTTCCCGGGGCTCGGGCCGAAACGACCCCTGCCGCGGGTCACCGAGATCGGCGATCCGGTCCTGTTCGGGATCTGGAGCCAGGGCTGGCAGGACCGCCGGTTGCAGGGCGAGGTGTCGGGCCACTGGAACCGGGTCGGCGACACCCGCTACCTGTTCCTCTACCAGAGCCTCGCGCCGCCTTTGGACCCGCGCTGGCTGGTCGGCAGCTACTTCTCGGTCGCGGCGGTCGATCTCCAGCTCGAGCGTCTGCTCCTGGCGCTGGGTCTCGGCCTGCTGGGCCTGGTCGCGGCCGGGTTCGCGGCGCTCTGGCTCGGTCGGCGGGTGAGCCTTCCGGTGACGCAGCTGGCGGCGGCGGCGACCGCGATCCGCACCCTTGACCTCGACGATCTGGCACCGCTGCGGCGCTCGCGGCTGCGGGAGATCGACCAGGCCGCGATCGCGTTCAACGCCATGCTGCGCGCGCTGCGGGTGTTCGCCACCTACGTGCCCAAGCCGATCGTGCAGAGCCTGATCAGCCGCGGGATCGCGGTCTCGCTCGCGTCCCAGCACCGCGAGGTGACCGTGCTGTTCACCGACATCGTCGACTTCACCGGGCGCACGGCCAATCTGAGCGCCGAGCAGACCGCCGAGTTCCTCAATCATCACCTGCGCCTGGTGACCGCCGGCATCGAGGCCGAGGCGGGCATGGTCGACAAGTTCATCGGCGATGGCGTCATGGCGCTCTGGAACGCGATCGACGCGCAGGCCGATCATGCCGCCCGGGCGGCGCGCGCGGCGCACGCGATCGCGGCCGCCATCCAGCGCGACAACCGCGCGCGCGAGCTGCCGGTCCGGATCCGCATCGGCCTGCACAGCGGCCCGGTCGTGGTCGGCAACATCGGCACCGCGGCGCGCATGAACTACACGGTCGTCGGCGACACGGTGAACGTCGCGCAGCGCCTCGAGGCCATGGCCAAGGAGCTGCGGCCCGAGGCCGAGGTCGCGATCCTCCTGGGCGCCACGACGGCGCGGGCCCTGCCCGCCGACCCGCGCCTGACCTCGCTCGGCTGGCACCGCTTGCGCGGCCGTGACGCGCCGACCGAGATCTTCGAGCTCCAGGTCTGAGCCGATGGGGTGGCCTGCGCCCGTCACCCGCGGGCCTTTCAGGTGTTCGTGTCGGTTGCCGGAGCGCCTCTGTCGGCCTACACCTGAGCGACGACCAGCAACCTTTCTTTTTCGTCGATGGCGGCCGAGCGAGCACTGCCCGGGCGGCGGACCATCTGCCTGCGGAGGTGGGAGCGGAGGCTGAACCTGCCCATGGATGGCATTCAGGAGGTTCTCGAGTACTGGTTCGACGACGACGTCAAGGCGTCCTGGTTCCAAGCCAGCCCGGCGGTCGATCGGACCGTTCGCAAGCGTTTCGCCGAGCTGTACGCGCGCGCGGCGACCTCCGAGCTCAGGGCCTGGGAGGCGAGCGCGGAGGGCTGCCTGGCGCTCTGCATCCTGCTCGACCAGATGCCGCGCAACATGTTCCGGGGCGGGTCGCGCGCCTTCGCGACCGACGACAAGGCCGTGGCGGTCGCCGAGCACGCGCTCGCCCAGGGCTACGATCGCGCGCTCACGAGCGAGCAGAAGCAGTTCCTCTACCTGCCGTTCATGCATAGCGAGCGCCTCGGCAATCAGCTGCGGGCGCTGGCGCTGTTCGAGAGCGAGGGCATGACCGAGAACCGCCGGTTCGCCGAGCAGCACGTGGCGATCATCCGCCGGTTCGGCCGCTTCCCCCACCGCAACGCGATCTTCGGCCGGCCCAGCACCGAGGACGAACTCCAGTATCTGAGCGAGATCGAGGAGCACTTCGGTCAGGTGGAGGCGGAGACGAATGAACCGCTCTGAACCGGTCCAGGCAACGTCTGGCCGCGGCAATCGGTCGCCGCCTGCGGTCAGGACGGCGCCCGGTCCTCGCGCCCGAGGTTGTAGAATTCATGGTTTGGCCGCATGTCGGCGAGATGCGCGAGCCGGTTGGAGAGCGCGAACAGCGCCGTGATCGCCCCGATGTCCCATATGTCCTCGCGCGCAAAGCCCGCGGCCAGCAGTGCCTGGAGGTCGGCCTCGCCGAAAGTCTCCGGCGCCTGCGCAAGCTTGAGCGCCGCCGCCAGCATGATCCGCTGGCGGGGGCCGATCTCGGCGCTCCGGTAGTTGACCGCAACCTGGTCGCCGAGCCTGGGGTTCCTGGCGAACAGGCGCAGCAGCGCCCCGTGCGCGACCACGCAATAGGGGCACTGGTTGGCCGCGCTGGTCGCGACCACGATCATCTCCTTGTCGGCCTTGGTGAGACCGCCCTCACGCAGCATCAGGGCATCGTAGTAGGCGAAGAATGCTCGGAACTCGTCGGGGCGCCGCGCCATCACCAGGAACACGTTGGGGATGAAGCCGGTCTTGGCGCGCACCGCCTCGATCCGGTCCCGGAGGTCGCCGGGCAGGGCGTCCAGGGCCGGGACGTCGAACCTGGTGCAAGGCGGATCGCTCATCCTGCCTGCGCCCCCATGCGCCGCCGGCGCGCCGCCTCAGCGGGAGTAGGTGATGTAGTTGCTCCAATAGCGCTCGAGCGCGCTCAGCACCTGGTTCATCGAGGTCAGCTGCTCGCGGGAGATGACCTCGCGCTCGAGCTGGACCGCGTTCTTCTCGTACAGCTCGTCGATCCGCCCGCACAGATCCAGGCCCTTCTCCGACACCCGCACCCGGGTCATGCGGCGGTCGTGGGGCGAGCGCTCCTGGTTGAGATAGCCGTTCTCGACCAGCTTCTTGACGTTGTAGGAGACGTTCGAGCCGAGATAGTAGCCGCGCGCGGTCAGCTCGCCGACCGTCAGCTGCTCGTTGCTGATGTTGGACAGGATCAGGCTCTGCACGTTGTTGATGTCCTCGATGCCGAGCCGGTCGAGCTCCGTCTTGATGACATCGAGGAAGCGTCGGTGGAGACGCTCGATCAACCGAATGGTCTCCAGGTAGCTCTGCTTCACGGTGGCCTCGAATTTTTGTTCTCGTTCACCCAGCTAGCGAATAACGAGCATGGCGGCGACCGATTTGCAACCTTTGTTTACAACTCGCCGGCCAGCATCTTGATGATCGCAGAGAAGTCCAGTCCACCCCGCCCGCCGGTGGTGAACAGGGCGTAAAGCTGCCGCGCCTGGGCCCCGAGCGGGGTCGGCGCGTCGACGCTCAAGGCCGCATCCTGCGCCAGACGCAGGTCCTTGGCCATCATCGCCGCGGTGAAGCCGGCCCGGTAGGCCCGGTTCGCCGGGGAGCTGGGCACGAGCCCCGGCACCGGGCAGTAGTTGGTGAGCGACCAGCACTGGCCGGACGACTGGCGGCTCACCTCGAACAGCTTGGCGGCGCTGAGCCCGAGCCGGTCGGCAAGCACGAACGCCTCGGCGACGCCGATCATCGAGATGCCGAGCAGCATGTTGTTGCAGATCTTGGCCGCCTGGCCATTGCCCGAGGGTCCGGTATGGATCACCGCCTTGCCCATCTGTTGCAGGATCGGCTGCGCGCGCGCAAAACCCGCCTCGCTGCCGCCGACCATGAAGGTCAGGGTCGCGTTCTCGGCACCCGCGACGCCGCCCGACACCGGCGCGTCCAGAATCTCGAGCCCGACCTCCGAGGCTGCCTGATTGACGGCGCGCGCGCTCAGGACGTCGATCGTCGAGCAGTCGATCAGCAGCGCCGCCGGATCGCTATGGGCGATCACGCCCTCGGCGCCGAGATAGACTTCGCGCACGTGCCGACCCTCGGGCAGCATGGTGATCACCAGCTCCGCCCCGCTCGCGGCCTCGGCGGCCGACCCCACCCGCTGCGCGCCGGCCCCGACCCCCGCCTCGAGGCAGGCCGGCACGACATCGAACGCGCGCAGCCGGTGCCCGGCACGCATCAGGTTCTGCGCCATCGGCAGCCCCATGTTGCCAAGCCCGATGAAGCCGACGACTGCCATGCTCCAGCCCTCTTCGCCCCCTCAGGTCAACTCGCCAAGGACCAGGTCGCCTGCCGGCAGTGGGGCGAAGTAGGCATCAACCTCGGCCCGGGTCACGTCGGCCAGCCGCGCGGGCTGCCAGCGGGGTTGGTTGTCCTTGTCGATGATCAGCGCGCGTACGCCTTCCCGAAAATCATGCCCCGCCAAAAAGCGATGGACCAGCCGGTATTCCAGGCGCATCGCCGAATCCATGTCGAGCGTGGCGCCGCTGCCCAACTGCCGGAAGGTGACCGCCAGGCTGGTCGGCGACTTGGCCCGGATCTGCTCGAGCTGCGCCGCGCCCCAACCCGAAGGCTCCGCGGCGAGCGCTTCGACCACACCCTCCAGGCGCGGCTGACCATAGCACCTATCGATCAGCGCGCGCAATTTAAGCAAATTGCCCGGATCCGGATCCGCTCGAAAACGCGCCAGCACCCGGTCGACCGCCGCGAAGGCGTCGCCCGCCAGATCGGCATCCGCCAGCGACTGCTCGAGCGCCTCGAGCCGATCCGCCGCGACGAAGTGGGTGGCGATCCCCGCGTACAGGCAGTCGGCGGCGCCGAGGCGGGCGCCGGTCAGCCCGAGATGCAGGCCGATCCGGCCCGGCAGGCGAGGCAGGACGTAGGTGGCACCGACGTCCGGGAAGAAACCGATCGTCGTCTCGGGCATGGCGAAGACCGTGCGCTCGGTCACGACCCGGTGCGAGCCGTGCATCGACACACCGGCGCCGCCGCCCATGGTGATGCCGTCGAGCAGCGCGATGTAGGGCTTCGGAAAATGGTGCAGGCGCGCGTTCATCGGATACTCGAGGGCGTAGAAGCGCGCCGCCGCCCCGACCCCCTCGGTGGTCAGGACGCCATGCAGCCAGCGGATGTCGCCGCCGGCGCAGAACGCGCGCTCGCCCGCCCCTTTGATCAGCACGGCCTGCACGTCCGGGTCGGCACGCCAGTCAGTAAGGCCGGCGTCGAGCGCCTGGCACATCGGCAGCGACAGCGCGTTCAGGGCGCGGGGCCGGTTCAGGGTGACCACGACCAAGCCGCCCCGGTGCTCGAACCGGATCTCGGGCTCGCTGCTCATGGCGTCAGTTCGCGAGCAGGCGGCGGGCGATGATCACACGCATGATCTCGTTCGTGCCTTCCAGGATCTGGTGCACCCGGACATCGCGGAGGTAGCGCTCAATTTCGTATTCCTTGATGTAGCCATAACCGCCATGCAACTGCAAGGCGTCATTGCAGACCTCGAACGCGACATCCGTGGCGAACCGCTTGGCCATCGCGCAGGCGAGCGTCGCATCCGCGGCACTGCGATCGAGCGCGGCCGCCGCGCGCCAGACCATCAGCCGGGCGGCGGCGAGCTCGGTGGCCATGTCGGCGAGCTTGAACTGCAGGGCCTGGAACTCGGCAAGCGGCCGGCCGAACTGGTGGCGCTCGAGCAGATGGGCGCGCGCCCGTTCGTAACAGGCGCGGGCGGCCCCGAGCGCGCAGGCGGCGATGTTGACCCGGCCGCCATCCAGACCCTGCATGGCGATCTTGAAGCCCTCGCCCTCGGCGCCGATCCGCTGGTCCGCGGGGACGCGGCAATCCTCGAGGATCACCGTCGCCGTCGGCTGCGAATGCCAGCCGAGCTTTTTTTCCAGTTTGCCGACGCTCAGGCCGGGCGTGTCGCACTCGATCAGGAGGCAGCTGATGCCGCCCGGGCCAGGGCCGCCGGTGCGCACCATGCAGGCGTAGAGGTCGCTCGCACCAGCGCCCGAGATGAAGGCCTTGCTGCCGCTGACGACGTAGTCGCCGGCCCGCAGCTCGGCGCGGGTTGCGAGGCTCGCGGCATCGGAGCCGGCGCCAGGCTCGGTCAGGCAGTAGCTGGCCAGGCGCTCCATGGTCATCAGGTCGGGCAGGAAGCGCGCGCGCTGCGCCTCGGTGCCGAAGGCGTCGATCATCCAGGCGACCATGTTGTGGATCGAGAGGTAGGCCGCGGTCGAGGTGCAGCCGGTCGCCAGCTCCTCGAAGATCAGCGCCGCATCCAGGCGCGTGAGCCCGGCGCCACCGTGCTCCTCGCCGACATAGATGCCGGCGAAGCCGAGCCTGGCAGCCGCGCGCAGCGTCGCCACGGGAAAGGTGCAATCCTCGTCCCACTCGCTCGCGTGCGGCGCCAGCTCCTGCTCGGCAAAACTTCGCGCCATGTCCTGAAAGGCGCGCTGCTCCTCGCTCAGCTCGAAGTCCATGACCGCCGCCACCCCACTGCAGTCCAGGGTCCGCCGATCCGCGTCGGAGGATCGCACCCTGGTCCGGAATACTAGGTCGCCGCCCTCATCCAGGCTATAAGCGCCGCATCGGCTTCGGCAAGTGCTGCCCTAACGAGATGGCGACCGCCAGCGACATAGCCATCCCAGCGAGATGCCTTCGATGTCACGTCCCCACTACGCCCCGATCGCAGCGCCGTTCCCGACCACGCGGCTGCGCCGCAACCGGCGCGACCCGTGGTCGCGGCGCCTGGTCGCCGAGCACCGGCTGGACACGGCCGACCTGATCTGGCCGGTGTTCGTGCTCGATGGCGAGGACCGGCGCGAGCCGGTCGCCTCGATGCCCGGGGTCGAGCGGCTCACGATCGACCGGCTGCTGCCGGCGCTGAGCGAGGCGGCCGGGCTCGGCATCCCGGCGATCGCGCTGTTCCCGGTCACGCCCGAGGCGATCAAGAGCGCCGACGGCGGCGAGGCAACCAACCCGGACAACCTGATCTGCCGGGCGGTACGCGCGGTCAAGGCGGCGCTGCCGGACCTCGGCGTGATCTGCGACGTGGCGCTCGATCCCTACACCAGCCACGGCCACGACGGCCTGCTCGACGACGATGGCGAGGTTGCCAACGACGCGACCCTCGCCGTGCTGGTCCGCCAGGCGCTGGTCCAGGCCGCGGCCGGCTGCGACGTGATCGCGCCCTCGGACATGATGGACGGCCGGATCGGCGCGATCCGCCGCGCGCTCGACGAGGAAGGCCACAGCCACACCCGAATCCTGTCCTACGCCGCCAAATACGCATCCGGCTTCTATGGACCGTTCCGCGACGCGGTCGGCTCCTCGAGCGCGCTCGGCAAGGGCGGCAAGCATAGCTACCAGATGGACCCGGCCAATTCCGACGAGGCCTTGCGCGAAGTGGCGCTCGACCTCGCGGAGGGCGCCGACATGGTCATGGTCAAGCCGGGCCTGCCCTATCTGGACGTGGTGCGGCGGGTCAAGGACGCGTTCGCGGTGCCGACCTTCGCCTATCAGGTCTCGGGCGAGTATGCGATGATCCAGGCGGCCGCCTTGCGCGGCTGGCTGGACGGCGAGCGGACCATGCTCGAGGCGCTGCTCGCCTTCAAGCGGGCCGGTTGCGATGGCATTCTCACCTATGCCGCGCTCGAGGTCGCCCGGGCGCTGCGCGGCTGATCGTTGCCATGCGACCGAGCCTTCCGTGGATTGAGATGGGGGAAACGTCATGCGCATGATGTTGCGGTTCACGATCCCGGTCGAGCGCGGCAACGCGGCCGCCAAGGATGGGTCGTTGGCGGCGGCCATCGAAGCCTTGCTGGCAGCGCGGCAGCCCGAAGCGGCCTATTTCCATATCGAGGACGGCCAGCGGGCGGGAACCGTCGTGTTCGACGTGGCCGACGTCGCCGAGCTGCCGCAGATCGCCGAGCCGTTGTTCTCGAGCCTGAACGCGGCGGTCAGCTTCGAGCCGGTTCTGACCCTGGACGATCTGCGCCGCGGGCTGGGCGCGCTGTCGGCCTGAGCGCGGCCGCCTCCGGTGCCGCCTCTGGTCACGGGCGGCCAGTTGTGATTGACTCCGCGCCGAACCAGCCGATGTCACGGTCAGCCGGCACGGCGTAGCGGAGGCGTCAGATGCTCGACGAGAGGCCGAACTATTCGCTCGAGGACATGGACCGGCAGAGCGTCCTGCATCCCCTGACCTCGATCGCCACGCACCTGAAGAGCGGACCCCTGATCGTCGGCCGCGGCAAGGGCGTGCGCATCCGCGACCGGCAGGGCCGCGAGATGATCGACTGCGGTGCTGGCTTGTGGTGCGTCAACGTCGGCTACGGCCGGCCGGAGATCGCCGAGGCGGCGCGCGCCGCGATCGAGGATCTGAACTACTATCACATCTTCGGCGGCGCCTCGAACGAGCCGATCATCCGTCTCGCCGACCGGGTCCTGACGCTCCTGCGCGAGAACGCCGGCGCCCGCCATCTGGCCCGCGTCTTCTTTGGCTGCTCGGGCTCGGATGCCAACGACACCAACGTCAAGCTGGTGCGCTACTACCACAACCTGCTCGGCCGGCCGCAGAAGAAGAAGATCATCGCGCGCACCGGCGGCTATCACGGCCTGACCGTGGCCGCCGGCAGCCTGACCGGCATTCCGATCTACCACAAGGCGTTCGACCTGCCGATCGAGGGCGTCCTCCACACCAGCTGCCCGCACTGGTACCGCTTCGCCGAGGCGGGCGAGAGCGAGGCCGCGTTCTGCGATCGGATGATCGCCGAGCTCGAGACGATCATCGAGCGCGAGGGCGCGGACACCATCGCCGCCTTCATCGCCGAGCCGATCATGGGCACGGGCGGCGTGCTGCTGCCGCCCGCGGGCTACTTCAGGCGCGTCCAGGACATCCTGCGCAAGCACGACATCCTGTTCATCGCCGACGAGGTGATCACCGGCTTCGGCCGCACCGGCCAGTGGTTCGCGACCGGCCTGTACGGGCTCGAACCCGACATCGTGACGCTCGCCAAGGGCATCACCAGCGCCTACTTCCCGCTCTCGGCCTCGGTGATCGGCGAGCGGATCTGGAAGGTGCTCGAGCAGGCCTCGCCCGAGTTCGGGCCGATCATGCACGGCTTCACCTATTCCGGCCACCCGGTCGGCGGTGCGATTGGCCTCGCCAATCTGCAGATCATGGAGAGCGAGGGTCTGGTCGACAATGCGGCCCGGGTCGGCACCTATCTGCTGGAGAGCCTGCGCGATGCGATCGGCGAGCACCCCTATGTCGGCGACCTGCGCGGCGAAGGTCTGATGATCGCGGTCGAGTTCACCGCCGACCGGGCGGCCAGGCGGCCGTTCGCGGCCGGCACCAACCCCCACCGGGTGGTCAGCGCCAAGGCGCTCGAGCTGGACCTGATGGTCCGGCCCCTGCCCTTCATCGAGGTGATTCCGTTCTCGCCGCCGCTCTGCATCACCGAGGCGGACTGCGACGAGGCGGTCGCGCTGTTCGCGCGCGCCCTCGAGGCCGCGACCCCGGAGCTGGACCGCCTGGCCGGCGCTTGAGCCGCGCGCGTCAGACGCTGCCCTCGACGACCACATCGAGCAGCACTGGCTCCGTCGCCGCCAGCGCCTCTGCGAACCGGGCCTCGAAGGCGGCGCCGTCGTCGATCCGGTGCGCGGCCATGCCGAACGAGCGCGCGAGCCCCGCGAGATCGATCGCGGGGTCCTCGAAGTCCATGCCGATGAACCGCTCGTCGCCGTGGAACGCCTTCAGCCGCTCCTTGAGGATCCGGTAGCCGCCGTTGTTGCAGATGACGAAGGTCACCGGCAGCTTCTGGTGCGCGGCACTCCAGAGCGCCTGGATGCCGTACATGGCGCTGCCATCGCCGATGATCGCGACCACGCGCCGCGCCGGCTGGGCGAGCTGGACGCCGACCGCGGCCGCGATGCCCCAGCCGATGCCGCCGCTGATGTTGCCGAAATAGGCATAGCGGTCGCGGAACGGAAAATAGTTGTAGAGGCTGCGGGCGGTGGTCAGGCCTTCGTCGACCACGATCGCATCCGCCGGCAGCTGCTCGCAGAGCGCCATCATCAGCCAGTCGGGGTCGATCGGCTGAGCGTCGGCCTTGTCGGCCGCCGTCCGGCGCCGGGCCGCGCGCTCTGCTGACCAATTGTGGTCGGCGAGCGCTTTGAGCGTAGCCTCGGCGCGTTGCCGGCGCGCCCCGCCGCCGAGCTCGGCGAGCATGGGGTTGAGCGCCTCGAGCGTCGCCTTGACATCGGCGCGCAGCGCGAGCTCGGCCGGATAGTTCTTGCCCATCTCCCAGTCGCGCAGCCCCAGCTGAACGACCGCCATCCCCGGCGGCAGCGGCTCGACCGGGCTCCAGACCGACATCTGGAGCACATCCGCACCGATGCAGACGAGCGTGTCATAGGGGCTCAAGAGCTCGCGCACGCGCCGCTGGTCACGCGACAGCTGGCCCAGGAACAGGGGATGCTCGGACGGGAAATGAGCGCCGCTCACCACCGTCTGCTGATAGACCGGGGCACCCAGCGCCTCGGCGAAGCGCGCCGCCTCCGCGAAGGCGTCACTCGTGACGATCTCGCTGCCCGCGAGGATGACCGGCCGCTCGGCCGCCAGCAGTCGCAGCGCCAGCTTGCGCAAGGTCGCATCCGACGGCCGGCTCGCGGCATCGACCCGGGTCGGCTCGCCGAGCTCGAGCGCATCGAAGGCATTCAGGATGTCGCCCGGCAGCGAGATGAAGACCGGTCCGGTCGGCGGCGTCAGCGCGATCTTGGCGGCGCGGTGGACGATGCGCGGCAGGTCGGCGAGCCTGGTGACCTCGGTCGCCCATTTCACGACCGGGGCCGCGATCGGCACCAGGGGCGCATAGAGCAGCGGCTCCATCAGCCCATGGCCCTGCTCCTGCTGGCCGGCCGTGATGATCAGCGGCGTGCCGGAGACGTGCGCCGTGTACAGCGCGCCGATCGCATTGCCGAGCCCCGGCGCGACGTGGACGTTGCAGGCCGCGAGCCGGCCCGACGCGCGCGCATAGCCGTCGGCCATGGCGACTACGACCAATTCCTGCAGGCCGAGCACGTAACCCATGTCCGGGTGGTCGGCCAGCGCATGCATGATCGGCAGCTCGGTCGTGCCGGGATTGCCGAACATCCGCGTGATGCCTTCGGCCTTCAACAGCTCGATGAAGGCGCTCCGGCCACTGATCTGGTTGGAGGACATGCCGTCCGTCATGGAGGAGTTTCCGCGGCCGGCATGATGACCGGCTCGGCGCCGCCGGTCCAGACCGATTGCGGGTCGTGACGTCGACATGATGTCCGAAGACGACCGGCGGGCGCCGGCGAGGGCCGCAAGGCGGGTTCTTGGCTCCGGCCCGCTGCAAATCCTGGGACTGTACGTCTGGCAGGCGGACGACAGCGTACGTACCGCTGGAGAAAAGCAAAACCGAGGAGTAGGTTAACGGCTCGAGTCGCGCTTTGCGCAAGAGACGATTGCAGTGGGTGCCGCCAGTCACATCGAGGCAACAACCAACAGGGCGGCCAGCGTGCTTGGCCGCTTGGGGGTTCGCTGGCGGCTGTTGTTGGCGTTTTTCGGGATCAGCGCGTTTGCGGTGATCGCGGCGGCGGCGGCCATGTATTCGTTCGCCGAGGTCGGCAGCATGCTCGGCCGGATCACCCAGCAGCGCGTGCCATCGGCGCTCGCCTCCCTCGAATTGTCGCGCCAGGCCGAGCGCATCGTCGCGGCCGCGCCCGCGTTGCTCGCGGTCACCTCGAACGATCAGCTGCGCGCGGTCTCGGGATCGATCGCGGGCGAGGTCGCGAAGCTCCAGGACGGTCTCCGGGACGTCAAAGGCAGCGAGGTTCATCCCGAGGCGCTCACCGCAATCGAGCCGGCGGTCGACGGTGTGCAACGCAATTTCATCGCCCTCGATGCGCTGATCGGCAAACGGCTGGCGATTGCGGCGCGCAAGGAGGAGCTGCTGCGGCAGCTCTCGGCGACCAACATCGCAACCCAGCGCCTGGTCGCCCCCGGCATCCTGGTGATGGATTCGAAGATCGCCGAGTGGCGCCGCACCAATGCGGAGCCTAGCCTCGACGAGCAGGGGCGCGGTGCCGCAACCGCCAAGCTCGGCCAGGAGATCGCCACCTTCCTGCCGCACCAGCGGGCGCAGATCGAGCTCTCCGCGATCAACGACGGCCTCCTCAAGACCGCCGCCGCCCCGACCCAGGCGGACCTGCCGCTGCTCGCCTTTCCGCTGCGCCGCTCGCTGTTCACGCTCGAGGCGCTGGCCAGCGAGTTCGATGAGAAGCTGCGGCCGCGCCTGATCGAGCGGATCGCCGACTTCAAGGCCCTGATCGACGGCTCGAACAGCATCGTCGACGCCCGCCAGGCCGAGCTCGGCGTCATCGCTGATGCGACCCGGCTCCTGGATGAGAATGCCAGGCTCTCGCGCGCGCTGACCGATGCGGTCGACCGGCTGGTCGGGGACGCGAAGGAGGACATCGCCAACGCCACTGCCGACGCGCTCTCGGTGCAACGCTTGAGCTCGGGCGTGCTGGTCGCAGTCGTAGTGCTGAGCCTCCTCTCGTCCGCCCTGATCGTCTGGCTGTACGTGGGCCGCAATCTGATCGCGCGGCTGACCGCGCTTAGCGACAGCATGCTCGCGATCGCCGGCGGCAATCTGCGCGCACCCTTGCCGCCGGCCGGCGGGCGCGACGAGCTCGACCGCATGGCCGAGGCGCTGACGGTGTTCCGCGACACCGCGGTCGAGGTCGAGGAGAAGAACCTGCGCGACCTGCACGCGCTGCTCGAGACCATCGACTACGGCGTCGTGATGCTCGAGCCGAACCTCCGCGTGCGTGTCTACAACCGCGCCTATTGCGAACTGTCGGGCGTGGCGCCCGAAAGCCTCGCAGGGCGGCCGCGTTTTCACGACGTGCTCGATTATGTCCGGCAGGGTGGCGCCCATGACGTGCCCGACGAGGACTGGAGCGACTATGTCGAGCCGGCGGATCGAGGAGATCCAGCGGGCTCCGGCGCTGCCGGCCGAATTGCGTCTCGCCGATGGCCGGATCTTCGAATACCGGTGCGTCCCGCTGGCGGACGGCGGACGGATGCTGACCTACTACGATCTCACCCACCTCAAGCGGGTCGAGGAGGCGCTGCGCGCGGCCAAGGAGCAGGCCGAGCTCGCCAGCCGCACGAAGTCCGAGTTCCTCGCCAACATGAGCCACGAGCTGCGCACCCCGCTCAACGCCATCATCGGCTTCACGCGGCTCGTGATGCGTCGCGGCAGGGAGGTGTTGCCGGAGAAGCAATACGACAACCTCGGCAAGATCCTGGCCAGCGGCGAGCACCTCCTGTCGCTGATCAATGCGGTCCTGGACCTGTCCAAGATCGAGGCCGGACGGACCGAGGTCCACCCGACGAAGTTCGCGCTCGAGCCCTTGATCGACCAGTGCCTGCGCACCGTCGAGCCCATGGTCAAAGGCGAGATCCGGCTCGAGAAGGAGGTCGAGCCGGACGCATCGACCCTGGTCACCGATCAGGACAAGCTGCGGCAGATCCTGATCAATCTGCTCGGCAATGCCGTGAAGTTCACCGAGGCCGGCCGGATCACGGTGCGCGCGCGCCGGCAGGGCGACCTGCTGGCGCTCTCGGTCGCCGACACCGGCATGGGCATTCCCGAGCACGCCAAGGAGCTGGTGTTCGAGGAGTTCCGGCAGGTGGACAGCAGCAGCACGCGCCAGCACGGCGGCACCGGTCTGGGGTTGCCGATCAGTCGCCATCTGGCGCGCCTCTTGGGCGGCGACATCACGCTCGAGAGCAGGCTCGGCGCCGGCTCCACGTTCACCGTCACCCTGCCCGTCCGGCATGTGAGCGCGGAGCCCTCCAAGAAAACCGGCGCCGGTGTCGCGCCCGCCTCGGTCCAGGGCGATCGGGACCATGCCACGCTCGACGGCGACGAAGCGCTGATCCTCGCGATCGACGACGATCCCAACATGATCGAGCTGCTGCGCGAGAATCTGGGCGAGGCGGGCTACCGGGTGGTGGCCGCAGCGGGCGGCGACGAGGGCCTGCGCCGGGCGCGCGAGATCAGGCCCGCAGCGATCGTTCTCGACATCCTGATGCCGCACAAGGACGGCTGGCAGGTCCTGCACGAGCTCAAGTCCGATCCTTTGACCCGCGACATCCCCGTGATCCTGCTCTCGATCGTCGACCAGAAGGATCTCGGCTACCGGCTCGGCGCCTTCGATTACCTCCTGAAGCCCTTCGACCGCGAGGCGCTGGTGGCAACGTTGCAGCGCATCGCCGCGCCGCCCTGCCGCGTCCTGGTCGCCGATGACGATCCCATGGTGGTCGATCTGGTGCGCCAGCTGCTCGAGGGTGAAGGCTGCGAGGTCGAAGCGGCCGCCGACGGGCAGGAAGCGCTCGCGGCGATCGCGCGGCGCCGGCCCGATGTCCTGCTGCTCGACCTGCTCATGCCACGTCTGGATGGCTTTGGGGTCATCGAGCAATTGGAGCAGAACCCGGCGTCAAGCAGCCTGCCGGTGATCGTTTTGACGGCCAAGGAGCTGGGGGCGGACGAGCGCGCCCTGCTCCAGCGCCGGGTCCTCACGGTCATAGAGAAACGCGGATTGGATCGCGCCGCCCTGCTGGCCGAAGTACGGCGCGCGCTCCCGGCCTATTGCCGAGGTGGTGCTGGAGCATCGGATGATGAAAAGGATCCTGATCGTCGAGGACGTCGAGCTGAACCGCGACCTGCTCGTGCAGCTTCTTGAGGACGACTACCAGATCCTGACCGCGACCGACGGGGCCGAGGGCCTCGAACTCGCCAGCCGGGAGCGGCCCGACCTGATCCTGATGGACCTGTCGCTGCCGGTGGTCGACGGCTGGGAGGCGACCAGGCGCCTCAAGAGCGACCGCGAGCTCATGGATATCCCCGTGATCGCCCTCACCGCGCACGCCATGCAGGGCGACGAGGCCAAGGCGCGCGCCTGCGGCTGCGACGACTATCTGCAAAAGCCGATCGATGAGGATCTCCTGTTCGAGAAGCTTCGCCTTCTCCTCGATGCCCGCTAGCCATGGCGCCGGAGCTCGAAACGCGGCGGGCGCGGATTCTGATCGCCGACGATGAGCCCCTGAACGTCGACCTGCTCGAGCAGGAGCTGGAGCTGCTCGGCCACGCGACGATCTCGGCCCCAGACGGCGCAGCGGCGCTCCAATTGCTGGCCAGGGAGCCGGTCGATCTCGTCCTGCTCGACATCATGATGCCGCGGCTCGACGGCTACGCGGTGCTCCGGCAGATCAGGGCCGACCCCGAGCTTCGCCACCTGCCGGTGATCATGATCTCGGCGCTCGGTCAGCTCGACAGCGTGCTGCGCTGCATCGAGCTCGGCGCCGAGGACTACCTGCCGAAGCCCTTCGACCCGGTGCTGCTCAAGACGCGGATCGGGGCGTGCCTGGAGAAGAAGCGCTGGCACGACCTCGAGGTCGCCTATCGGCGCGAGATCGAGCAGGAGCGCGAGCGGGCCGATCGCCTGCTGCACGTCATTCTGCCGGCGCAGGCGGTGATCGAGCTGAAAGCGTCGGAGCGGATCCTGCCGCGACGCTACGACGACGTGGCGGTGATGTTCGCCGATGTCGTGAACTTCACCGCCTGGTGCGAAGCCCATGCGCCGGAACAGGTGGTCGCCGACCTGGACCGGCTCGCCCACGACTGCGAAGCCCTGGTGAGCGCGCACGGCCTGGAGAAGATCAAGACCGTGGGCGATGGCTTCCTCGCGACCGGCAACCTGCTCGAGCCGCTTGCCGACCCGGTCATGGCGAGCGTGCGCTGCGCGCAGGCGATGGTGACCGCCGCGGCCGGCAACCCGGCGCGCTGGCGCCTGCGCGTGGGCATTCACGTCGGCCCCGTGGTCGCCGGCGTGGTCGGCCAGAGCAAGTTCAGCTTCGACCTCTGGGGCGACACCGTGAACGTCGCCGCCCGCCTCTCCGGGCTCGGCTCCGAGGCCGCCGTCTACCTGAGCGGCGACGCATTCGCGCAGGTCAAGGATCGTTGCCCTTGCACGCCGCTTGGGCCGATCGAGCTCAGAGGCCGCGGCGCCATCGCGGTCTACCGGTGCCAGGGGACCTGAAGGCGGAGGACCCGATCCGCGGAAAGCCTCGCCGATGCGCTGATCACCGCGGGCATTGTCAGTTGGAGGGGCATAGTATGCACAGCCGGGCCGTGGTTTTGGCGGTAGCGCTCGTGATGGCATCGCCCGCCGCCTGGGCCGCCAACCTCGTCGTCTGGTGGGACAAGGGATTCTATCCCCAGGAGGACGCGGCGATCGCGGAGATCATCGCCGCCTTCGCGCAGAAGACCGGCAAACAGGTGGAGCTCGTCCAAGCCGCGCAAAGTGAGATGCTTCAAAAAGCGCAGGCGGCACTTGAAGCCGGGCAGCCGCCCGACTTCCTGTTCGGCAGCGCCGCCGGTACCTACGGGGTCGCCCAGTGGGCCTACGAGGACCGGCTGGTCGACCTCGCGGGCGTCCTCGCCCCGGTCCTGGACCTGTTCGATGCCGACGCCATCGGAGCGTCCACCCTGCTCGATGGCAAGACCGGCCGACGCGGCCTCTACGCGCTGCCGATGGGCCGGTATTCCAACAACATCCATGTCTGGAGCAGCCTCCTGGAGCGGGCCGGGTTCACCCTCGCCGACATCCCGAAGGAGTGGCAGGCGTTCTGGTCGTTCTGGTGCGAGCAGGTGCAGCCCGCCGTGCGCAAGGTCTTGGGCCGCGACGACATCTGGGGCGTCGGGCTGCCCATGTCGGCCGCGGCCCTCGACACCGACGACGAGCTCCTGCAGTTCGATCTCGCCTATGGCACGCCCTGGCTCGACCGCGACCGCCGGCCTCAGGTCGACGATCCCGTCGTGCGGGCAGGGATCATCAAAGCGCTGACGGCCTACACCGCGATCTGGCGCAAGGGCTGCACGCCGCCCAACTCGACGAGCTGGACCAACATCGGCAACAACAAGGCGTTCCTCGCCCAGACCGTGGTGATGACGCCGAACACGTCGCTCTCGATTCCGGGCGCGCTGCGCACCGCCCGGCCCGACGACTACTACAAGAACGCCGCCACCATCGACTGGCCGGACGCTGCCGACGGCCAGCCGCTCGTGATCGTTGGTGCCATCCAGCGCGCCGTGGTCTTCAAGGCCGGCAGGAACCCGGCGCTCGCCGAGGACTTCGTCCGCTTCCTCGCCGAGGAGGGCTGGCTTGCCCATTGGCTGGATTTCGCCGGCGACCGCCTCATGCCGCCGATGCGCAAGCTGGTCGAGCAGCCGTTCTGGCTGGACGCGAGCGACCCCCATCGTATGCGCGGGGCGATCCAGATCATGACCCGGCAACACCTGATGAGCATGGACGTCCGCGACCACGAATGGCAGTCGGGCCCGATCTGGAGCGAGCACGTCTGGGGCAACGCCGTCCACCGCATCGTCACCGAGGGCACCAGCCCTGAGCAGGCGGTCGACGAGGCGATCGCGCGGATCAAGCAGATCCTGAGCGAGTAGCCGCGCGCTGGTCGACATCGGAGTCGCGGCGCCTGTTGACCGGGCGCCGTCAGCCGATCCACAGTCCGTTGCGGGTCGGATGGGCTGTCGGGAGCCCCGGGACAACGGATGGCGATGGTCGATTGTCGCGCGTCGCGATGACCTGGGACCAGGCCGCGATTCTGGCCGTGCTCGGCTGCACGCTGGCGGCGTTCGTCTGGGACCGCTGGCGCTACGACGTGGTCGCCCTGACCAGCCTGATGGCCTGCGTCCTGCTCGGCCTGATCGGGCCGGAGGCGGCGTTCGCGGGCTTCAGCAACCCGGCCGTCATCACGGTCGCCGCGGTGCTCGTGATCAGCCGGACGCTCGCGCGATCGGGCGCGGTCGACGCGCTGGTCGGCAAGCTCACTGGCACGAGCGGCTCGCCGATGGGCCATCTGCTCGCCTTCTGCGGTCTGGGCGCGCTGCTGTCCGGCTTCATGAACAACGTCGGGGCGCTGGCGCTGCTGATGCCCGTGGCGCTCTCGACCGCGCGCCGCCATCGCTACCCGCCGGGCCTGCTCCTGATGCCGCTGTCCTTTGCCACCCTGTTGGGCGGGATGACGACCCTGATCGGCACCCCGCCCAACCTTTTGATCTCGGCGTTCCGCGCCGGAGCGACGGGCCAGCGCTTCATGCTGTTCGACTTCGCGCCGACCGGGCTCGCGCTGAGCATCGCCGGGGTCGCCTATCTGGTCCTGCTGGGCTGGCGCCTGCTGCCGCCCGAGCGCCGGCGCGCGGGCATCGAGCAGGCGGCGTTCGAGGTCGAGGACTACGTCACCGAGGCCCGCGTGCGCGCGGCCTCGCCGGTGATCGGCCAGGCCGTGGGCCAGGTCGAGGCCAGCCGCAAGGTCGTGGTGCTCGGGGTGCTGCGCGCCGGACGCCGCCTGTTCGGCCGCATCCAGGAGGCGGTGCTGCAGGCGGACGATATCCTTTTGCTGCAGGCCGACACGGGCACCCTGGAGCGCGCCGTCGAGCAGGACGACCTGGAGCCGGTCGCGCGCCGCCGACGGACGGCTCCGGATCAGGCGGGCGAGAGCCTGATCGAGGCCGTGGTCCTGCCGAACGCCGTGATCCAGGGCAGCAGCCCCTCGTCGCTCGACCTGCGCCGCCGCTACGGCGTCGATCTGATCGCGGTCGCGCGCCAGGGCCGGCGCTTCGAGGGCCGGCTGCGGGATGCGACGCTCAGCACCGGCGACGTCCTCCTCCTGGAGGGCGAGGCGAGCCGGTTGCGGGCGGCGATCGCCGATCTCGGCTGCGTGCCGCTCGCCGACCGCAAGCTCACCTTCGAGCCGCGCCGGAGCGCCCTGCCGGTCGGCCTGTTCATCCTCGGGATCGCCGTTGCGGCGACCGGCATCCTGCCGGCCGCGGCCGCGTTCACGAGCGTGGTCGTGGCCATGGTGCTGACCGGCGCGATCCGGCCCGCGCGCATCTACGAGAGCATCGACTGGCCGGTGATCGTGCTGCTGGGCGCCATGATCCCGCTCGGCGATGCGCTGCAGTCGACCGGCGCGGCCGGGTTGATCGGCGGCAGCATCCTGAAGGTCTCGGGATCGCTTGGTCCGCACGGCATGCTCGCGGTCGTGCTGATGACGACCATGGCGATCACGCCGGTGCTCAACAATGCCGCGACCGTGGTCATCATGGCGCCGATCGTGATCAGCATCGCGGAGCGCATGGCCGTCTCGCCGGACGCCTTCCTGATGGCGGTCGCGATCGGTGCGTCCTGCGACTTCCTCACCCCGTTCGGGCATCACAACAACACCATCATCATGGGGCCGGGCGGCTATCGCTTCGGCGACTACGCGCGGGTCGGGCTGGGGCTCGAGGCGATCGTGATCGTGGTCGCGCTGCTGATGATCCCCCTGGTGTGGCCGTTCTGACCGCCCTGCTGTGGCCTCGCCGTCGCGTCTCCGTTGCGCCGGCGACACAAATTTTGACGAATTTACGTATTTCCTATGGTCTTGAGTCGGCATTACATTTGACCGGTCGACGTCAGCGGACGTAGATTGTCTGCGGTTATGAAAGACGGTTTCCCCATGCTCTCGCAAAAAGCGAAATACGCGCTCCGTGCGCTGCTGGCTCTGGCCGAGGCGGGTGACGATCGGGCGGTGCTGATCTCGGACGTCGCCGAGCGCCACAATCTGCCCAAGAAGTTCCTCGAGCAGATCCTGCTCGATCTCAAGCACCATGGCCTCGTGCAAAGCCGGCGCGGCCGCCACGGCGGCTACGGTCTGCTCAAGCCGGCGAGCGAGATCTCGTTCGGTCAGGTGGTGCGGATCATCGACGGGCCGCTGGCGCCCCTGCCCTGTCTGAGCAAAATGGCCTATCGCCGCTGCGAGGACTGCCCTGGCGAGGACAGCTGCGCGATCCGCCGCGTGTTCGCGCGCACCCATCAGCTGACCAGCGAAGTGCTCGACCGGACGACGATCGCCGACGCGCTCGCGGGCGCACCGCCGGGCGGGCTCGACGGCGTGCCCGCGCCGGCCGCGGCCGAACGGCAGCAGGTCGCCTAGCTCCACCATCGCCCGGGGCATTCGCGACGCCGGACGAAGAGACGCCCGACTTTCCTCCCTGGCCTGGATTCGACGCGCCGACCCCTGGCCTGCCGCAGAATACACGACTATACTAGTAGACAAGATGGAGTAAGTCGGCTACCGCTACCGACGTCGACAACGGCTGCGGAGGTCCCGATGCGACGAGCGACACGACGAGAAACCCTGGGCCTGCTGGCCACCGCCGGCGTGGCGTTCGGCGCCACTCTGCCGCGCAGGGCGCGCGCCGAAACGACGATTCTCAACGTGTCTTACGACCCGACCCGGGAGTTCTATCAGGCGTTCAACGCCGCGTTCGCCGAGGCCTGGCAGCAGAAGACCGGCGAGGACGTGACCGTCCGGATGTCCCACGGCGGCTCCGGCAAGCAGGCGCGCGCCGTGATCGATGGCCTCGAGGCCGACGTGGTGACGCTGGCGCTCGCCTACGACATCGACGCCATCGCCGAGCGTGCGCACCTGCTGCCGAAGGACTGGCAGTCACGGCTGCCGGAGGGCAGCGCGCCCTACACCTCGACCATCGTGTTTCTGGTGCGCAAGGGCAATCCCAAGGGCATCAAGGACTGGGGCGACCTGGTCCGGAGCGACCTCCAGATCATCACCCCCAACCCGAAGACCTCCGGCGGGGCGCGTTGGAACTTCCTCGCCGCCTGGGGCTATGCGCTCAAGACGCAGGGCGGCGGCGAGGCGCGCGCGAAGGAGTTCGTCCAGGGGATCTACCAGCGGGTGCCGGTGCTCGACACCGGGGCGCGGGGTGCGACCAACACCTTCGTTCAGCGCGGCATCGGCGATGTCCTGCTGGCGTGGGAGAACGAGGCCTTCCTCGCGCTCCAGGAGCTGGGGCCCGATCAGTTCGAGATGGTGGTGCCCTCGATCAGCATCCTGGCGCAGCCCCCCGTCACAGTGGTGAACGGCAACGCCGAGCGCCACGGCACGGTCAAGGTGGCCACCGCCTATCTGGAGTATCTCTACGCGCCGACCGGCCAGGCGCTCGCCGCCAGGCACTTCTACCGGCCGGTCCACCCGGAGCAGGCCGACCCGGCCGACCTCGCGCGCTTTCCCCATTCGGATCTGTTCCGGATCGAGGAGCTGTTCGGCGGCTGGCAGGCGGCGCAGGCCAGGTTCTTTGCCGACGGCGGCATCTTCGACCAGATCGCCACGCAATAGGCCGTTCGCCCGTGCGCGCCCTGCGCCTCAAGCAGCCGAGCGTCCTGCCTGGTTTCGGGCTGACGCTCGGCTTCACCCTCACCTACCTCGGGCTGATCGTGCTGCTGCCGCTGGGCGCGCTCGTGCTCAAGGCCGCCGGGGCGGGCCTCGCGGTCTGGCAGACGCTCGCCTCGCCGCGGGTGCTCGCGGCGTTCCGGGTGAGCTTCGGGACCGCGCTGCTCGCCGCGCTGGTCAACGCCGTCTTCGGTCTGATCGTCGCCTGGGTGATGGTGCGCTACCGCTTCCCCGGCCGGCGGCTCGCCGACTCGCTGATCGATCTGCCGTTCGCGCTGCCGACCGCGGTCGCCGGCATCGCGCTGAGCGCGCTCTACGCCGGCAACGGCTGGCTCGGGCAGTTCCTCGAGCCGCTCGGCGTCAAGGTCGCGTTCACCCCGCTCGGGATCGTGGTGGCGCTGATCTTCATCGGCCTGCCGTTCGTGGTCCGGACCGTGGAGCCGGTGCTCCAGGACCTCGATCCCGAGGTCGAGGAGGCCGCCGCCACCCTCGGCGCCCGGCGCTGGCAGGCGTTCGGCCGGGTGATCCTGCCGGCGATCCTGCCGGCGCTGCTCACGGGCTTCGCGCTCGCCTTCGCGCGCGGCCTGGGCGAATACGGCTCGGTCATCTTCATCGCCGGCAATCTGCCGAAGGTCTCGGAGATCGTGCCGCTGCTGATCGTGATCCGGCTCGAGCAGTACGACTACGCCGGCGCCACCGTGATCGGCACCGCCATGCTCGCCGCCTCGTTCCTTCTGCTGCTCGCGATCAACCTCTTGCAGCGCTGGGCGCGCGCCCGCAGCGCCTGACGGGACAAAAGATCTGATGCTCGCCACGGCCAGCCTGCCAGGCCCGCGCGTCGTCAGCGACGACCGGTGGGCGGTGCGCGCCCTGCTGATCGGCACAGCACTCGCCTTTCTCGGCCTGTGCCTGCTGCTGCCGCTGCTGGCGGTGCTGGTCGAGGCGCTGCGCCAGGGCCTCGGCGCCTGGCTCGCCGGCATCACCGAACCGGATGCGCTCGCCGCCATCCGCCTGACGCTCCTGGTCGCCCTGATCGCCGTGCCCTTGAACCTCGTGTTCGGCATCGCCGCCGCCTGGGCGATCGCCAAGTTCGAGTTCCGCGGCAAGAGCCTGCTGATCACCCTGATCGACCTGCCGTTCTCGGTCTCGCCGGTGATCGCCGGCCTGATCTACGTCCTTTTGTTCGGAGCCCAGGGGCTGCTCGGCCCCTGGCTCCAGGCGCACCACATCCAGATCGTCTTCGCCGTGCCCGGCATCGTGCTCGCGACCGTGTTCGTCACCTTGCCGTTCGTCGCCCGCGAGCTGATCCCCCTGATGCAGGAGCAGGGCACCGAGGAGGAGGAGGCCGCCCGCATGCTCGGCGCCGGCGGCCTGCAGATCTTCCTTCGCATAACCCTCCCCAACGTCACCTGGGGCCTGCTCTACGGCGTCCTTTTGTGCAACGCCCGCGCGATGGGCGAGTTCGGCGCGGTCTCGGTCGTCTCCGGGCACATCCGGGGCCTCACCAACACCATGCCGCTGCACGTCGAGATCCTCTACAATGAGTACAATTTCGTGGCCGCGTTCGCGGTCGCGTCCCTGCTCACCCTGCTGGCTCTGCTGACGCTCACGCTCAAGCTCGGGCTGGAATGGCGCGCGCGCCAGGCACTGGTCACGCCCGAGGGCTAGCGGAGGAGAACCGCATGCACGTCGAGATCCGCAACCTCACCAAGACGTTCGCCACCTACACCGCGCTCGACGCGGTCACCCTCGATGTCCAGGGGGGCGAGTTCTGCGCCCTGCTCGGGCCGTCCGGCTCGGGCAAGACCACCCTGCTCCGGATCATCGCGGGGCTCGAGTTCCCCGATCAGCGGCGCGGTCCGCTTCGCGGGCGAGGACGTGATCCTGCGCGATGCGCGCGAGCGCCAGGTCGGCTTCGTCTTCCAGCACTACGCGCTGTTCCGGCACATGAGCGTGTTCGAGAACGTCGCCTTCGGGCTGCGCGTGCGCCCGCGCCGGGCGCGCCCGGCCGAGGCCCTGATCCGCGCGCGGGTGATGGAGCTGTTGCAGCTGGTGCAGCTCGAGCGCCTCGCCGGCCGCCAGCCGAGCCAGCTCTCGGGCGGCCAGCGGCAGCGGGTGGCGCTCGCCCGTGCGCTCGCGATCGAGCCCCGCATCCTCCTGCTCGACGAGCCGTTCGGCGCCCTCGACGCCAAAGTCCGCAAGGAGCTTCGCCGCTGGCTGCGCGATCTGCACCAGCGGCTCGGGCTCACCAGCGTGTTCGTCACCCACGACCAGGAGGAGGCGCTCGAGCTCGCCGATCGGGTCGTGGTCATGCGCGAGGGCCGGATCGAGCAGGTAGGCTCCCCGCGCGCGATCTACGACCATCCGCAGACGCCGTTCGTCTATGAGTTCCTGGGCAGCGCCAACCGGATCCCCTGCCGTCTGCGGCACGGCTGGATCGAGGTCGAGGGTGCGCGCTTCCCGGCGCCTGCCGGCCACGAGGAAGGCAACGGCGCTGCGGTCCTGTTCGTCCGGCCGCATCACCTGGAGGTCGGGCGCGGCTTTACCGACGGCATTCCGGCGCGCCTCGAGACGGTGGTGACGACCGGGCCCGCCTATCGTCTGGTCTGCCGCCTCGGCGCCGCGGATCAGACGGTCGAAGTCGAGCTCGCCAAGAGCCGGTTCGAGGCGCTCCGCCTGGCGCCCGGCGCCCGGGTGATGCTGCAGCCCCAGGAATTCGGGCTGTTTCGAGCGCCTGCTCCGGAGCCCGCGGAGCTCACCCCATGGCTGCAACCGGCGGAGCCAATCCGCCCGCACGCGGCCGTCGCCTGATCGATCGGGCGACGGAGCGGGACGCCTGCCATCAGCAGCGCCAACGAAGCGCAGCGGTGTGGACGGGGGCGTCCCAAAGGCGGATCAGCTCGTCGTCGAGGCGGGCGAGCGTCAGCGAGCAGCCTGCCATCTCGAGCGAGGTCGTGTAGTTGCCGACCAGCGAGCGGGCGACCTCGAGGCCACGCGCGGCGCACAGCTTCCGGGCGGCTTCGTACATCAGGTACAGCTCCATCAGCGGCGTGCCGCCGAAGCCGTTGACCAGCAGCAGCACGGGCGCGCCCCGCTGCGGCTGGAGCGACTGGCAGATGGCACCGAGCATCTCTTCGGCGATCGCATCGGCCTGCGCGAGCTTGACCCGCTTGCGCCCCGGCTCGCCGTGGATGCCGACCCCCATCTCCATCTCGTCCCCGGCGAGCTCGAAGGTGGGCTTGCCGGCCGCCGGCACGGTGCAGCTGGTCAGCGCCACACCCATCGAGCCGGTAGCGGCGTTGACCCGGTCGCCGAGCGCCTTGCAGGCGGCGAGGTCGGCGCCGGCTTCGGCGGCGGCGCCCACGATCTTCTCGACGATCACCGTGCCGGCGACCCCGCGCCGGCCGGTGGTCCAGGTCGAGCCCTCGACCGCGACGTCGTCATTGGTGAGCACGGTCGCCTGCTCGCCCGGCAGCAATTCGGCCGCCATCTCGAAGTTCATGACGTCGCCGGAGTAGTTCTTGACGATGAACAGCAGGCCGGCGCCGCCGTCTGCCGCCTCGGCGGCCGCGACCATCTGATCCGGCGTCGGCGAGGTGAACACCTCGCCCGGGCAGGCGGCCGTCAGCATGCCGCGGCCGACGAAGCCCGCGTGCATCGGCTCGTGCCCGGAGCCGCCGCCGGAGATCAGGGCGACCTTGCCCGCGACCGGCGCATCGGCGCGCACGACGTAAGTCGGCGCGTGCGCGACCTTGACGAGACCCTGGTGCGCCGCGGCGAACCCGTCCAGGCTTTCCCGCAGCACGGCGTCGACCGCGTTGATCAGTTTTTTCATGACCAGCCTCCCTCTTGGCTCGTGGTCTTGGTTCAGCGCCTGGTGAGCAGTGCGATGATGCGGCTCGCGGTGTGCCGGATGGTTTCCTCGAGCTCGCGCTGGAGGCGCGGATCGCCGAGGTTCGGCACCCGGATCTGGATCACGTGGTCGCCCTCCTGCGGCGGCTCGAGCGCCATGGTCTGGCTGCGGATCGGGTGCGCCGCCCGGTAGGCGGCGAGAAAGCTCGAGCGCTCCTCGGGGGCCAGATGGCAGATCTCGAGGATCGTGCCGAGGTGGCGCGCCGGCACCGGCGCCGAATAGGCCGGGTTGGTGATCTGGGTGACGAAGCTTTTGTTCTTGCCCAGCGCCAGCGCAATCTTCTGGCGGGTGCCCGAGGGCCGGCGGTCGAGATAGGTCTGGAGCAGCCGCTTGTAGGCGCGCACCGCCTCCTCTCGGGATGCGACCGGCGGCGTCGGCTCATCCATCCCGGCCGCTTCCGGAGACCGGCCCGGACGGCGGCGCACGCCAGGCGGCGATCGCCGCCTTGACCGGCCCGATCGCGGCCGGCGCCACCGACAGGCGACGCAGGCCAGCCTCGAGCAGGACCGGTACGAGGGCGGCCTCGGATGCCATCTCACCGCACAGGCTGACCTCTTTGCCCTGGGCACAGCCGACCTCGACGACCCGCCGGATCAGCTCGAGCACGGCCGGATCGCGCGGCCGGTAGAGGCCGGCGACCGCCGGCTCGTCGCGGCTTGCCGCCATCACGTACTGGATCAAATCGTTGCTGCCGATCGAGACGAACTCGGCGGCAAAGGCGCCGATATTCAAAGCGGCGGCCGGCACCTCGACCATCATCCCGAGCGCCGGCCGGGCGGCAGCGATCCCGGCGGCAGCGAGCTCCTCCAGCACGGCCTCGAACAGTCGCCGGAAGGCCTCGAACTCGTCGGGGGCGCTGACCATCGGCGCCATGACCTTGAGCGGCCCGAGCACAGCGGCGCGCGCCAGCGCCCGCAGCTGGACCCGGAACACGTCGGGCCGGGCAAGCGACAGCCGGAGCCCGCGCAGGCCAAGAAAGGGATTGCGCTCACCCTCGGGCGTGAGGCCCGCAACCGGCTTGTCGCCACCGGCATCGAGCGTGCGGATCACGACCGGCCGGCCGGCCGCCCAGCGCAACACTCCCGCGTAGGCGGCAAGCTGCCGGTCCTCGTCGGGCAGCTCGGGGCCCTGGAACAAGAACTCGGTCCGGGTGAGGCCGATGCCATCGCAATGGCCGGGATCGAGCGTGGCGAGCAGCGACGGATCGTCGACATTGACGAGCACGGCAACCCGCTCGCCGTTCGCGGTGGTGGCTGGCCGGCCCTGCAGCTCCGCCTCGGCTGCGCGGCGCGCCGCCCTCTCGCCGAGGCGGGTCTCGATCGCGGCAAGCGTTGCGGCATCGGGGTTGACGATCAGCTGGCCGGCATCGGCGTCGAGAACCGCCAGCGCGCCGTCGTTCAGGCGCTCGTAGGCAGGGCCGAGGCCGACCACCAGCGGCGTGCCGCGGGCGCGCGCCAGGAGCGCCACATGCCCGGCCAGGCTGCCGCGTTGGAGCGCTGCCCCCTGATAGCGGGTCCAGTCGGTCTCGAGAAAGCGCGAGGGCGTCAGATCCTCCGCGACCAGGATCGCCCGCTCGGCGCCATTGCCGGCCGGTCCGGGCGTGCCAGGCGCGAGCGCGGCGACGACCCGGTCGCGCAGATCGGCGAGGTCGCCCGCGCGGGCGCTGAAGGTTTCGTCCCCGCCTTCGGCGTAGTCGGCAATCTCGCGCTCGAGAGCGGCGATCCAGGCGCGCTCCGCAGGCTCGCCCGCGGCAATCCTCGCCAGGATCGGCCCAGTCAGATCGTCGTCCTCGAGGAGGGCGATCTGGAACTCGAGGATGGCCGCCGCCATCCGGTCGGCGCCCGCCGCCAGCGCCTCGAGCTGCGCCGCCGCTCTCGCCATCGCCGCCTCGAGGGCGGCGCGCTCTTCGGCCGGCGTGCCGGCGATGCGGTGCTGTGCGCGCTGGCCACGGGACAGCGCGATGCGGCCGACCACCAGCCCGCGCGATGCCGACATGCCCTCGAAGACGATCGGGGGCACTTCAGTCATCGAAATTGCGCTCGACCAGCGCCACCAGCGCGCTCACGGCGTGGGCGGCATCGGCGCCTTCGGCCTCGAACGAGACGGTCTCGCCGTGGCGGGCCTTGAGTTTCATGACCCGGTTCGGCGACTTGGCATTGACCCAGTCGTCGCTGCTGCCGGCCCGGATGCGGACCGTCGCCTCGAACTGCTTGGCAAGCTTGGTGAGCTTGACCGCAGGACGAGCATGCAGGCCGGTCGGGTCGCGCACGACCGCCCCGCCGCTGGCGCGCACGACTTCCGGCCCGGCCGGGCTAGCGATGTCCATGTCCGCTCCTCACGGGGCGAGCTCCTCGGCCGTGGCCCGAACCTCGGCGAGCGGGCTGCCGCCCGCAGCCTCGGTCGCCGCCATGACGGCACCCTCGACGATCGGCGCGTTGCAGATCACGATCCGCTCCTGCCAGTCCGCGGGCAACAGCTCGATCGCCATCTCGCTGTTGGTCTCGGCACCACCCAGATCGACCAGCATGGCCACGCCCGCGGGCCCGTAGACCTCCTCGATCGCGGCCTTGATCCTGGCGACGTCGGTGCCGAGGCCGCCTTCGGGGTTGCCGCCGCAATGGGCGACCTTGACCTCCAGACCGACCATCTCACGCACCATGTCGGCCGCGCCCTCGGCGACCTTTTGCGAATGCGAGACGATCACGATCGCGACCCGCTCGGCCATGGCTCAGCCCTCGCCCGCCAGCACATCGCAGGCCGCGCCGATCAGGAGCGCGCTCGACGCGGCGCCGGGATCGAGGTGACCGATCGAGCGCGCGCCGAGATAAGACGCGCGCCCGGCGGTCGCCTGCATCGGCCCGGTCGCGGCGAGGGCCGCATCGGCCGCGGCTCGGACCTGCACAAGCAGCTTTGCCGGCACCAGCCCGTCGGCGCTTGCCTGCTCGAGCGCCCGTAGCGCCGGCACCAGCACATCGAGCATGGTCTTCTGGCCGACGTCGGCTTTGCCGCGCCGCTTCACCGCCTCGACGCCAGCGCGCAGCATCGCCTCGATCTCCTGCGGCTCGGCTTTGCCCATGGCCATGAGCAGGCTGCCGTAGAGCGGGCCGGAGGCGCCCCCGACCTTCATCACCAGCGCCATGCCGGCCTTCTGCAGCGCCTCCCCGAGCGGCAGGGCGACCAGCTCCGCGCGCGCCGCCGCGATCGCATCGAAGCCGCGGCGCATGTTGACGCCGTGATCGCCGTCGCCGATCGCCTGGTCGAGCGCGGTCAGCCGCCCGGCATCCGCCCGGATGGCGGCGACCGCGGCGTCGAGCAGCCGGCCGACCAGATCAGCCGCCATGGATCCTCTCCCTCACCGCCGGTGCCGGCGTCGGTAGCCGGCGGCCGTCGGCGCCGAAGAACAGAGCCACATCGAGCGCCGGATCGACGGTCGTCGTCGCTCCCGGCCGGACCTCGAGCCCCGGGCTCGCGAGCGCGTGCAGCTGGCTGCTCGCGACCTCGAGCAGGACCACGGTCTCGGCGCCCAGGTGCTCGACCTGGCGGATGGTCGCCTGACGACCACCGCGGCCGATCAGGACGTCCTCGGGTCGAATGCCGATGGTGGCGGCATGGGCCGGTGCTGCGATCGGCCCGAAGGCGTCGACCGGCAAAAGGTTGATCGGCGGTGAGCCGAGCCGGCGCGCGACCTCGACGTTGGCCGGCGCCTGGTAGATCTCCCTGGGGGCGCCGATCTGCACGAGCTGGCCGTGGTCGAGCACGCCGATCCGGTCGGCGAGCGTCATCGCCTCGATCTGGTCGTGGGTGACGTAGACGATCGTGGCCCCGAGGTCGACCTGGATGCGCTTGAGCTCGATCCGCAGGTCCTCGCGCAGCTTGGCATCCAGCGAGGAGAGCGGCTCGTCCATCAGATACACCGCCGGCTGGCGCACGAGCGCGCGGCCGATCGCCACCCGCTGCATCTCGCCGCCCGAGAGCCGGGTCGCGCGGTTGGCGAGCTTGGGCTCGATCCGCAGCAGGCGGGCGATCTCCTCGACGCGACCGCGGATCTGCTCTTCCGGCCAGCGCCGGCCGGGCGCGCGCAGCGGAAAGGCGAGGTTGTCGAAGACGCTCAAGTGCGGATAGAGCGAGTACTGCTGGAACACCAGGGCCGTGTCGCGCGCCGCGGGCGGCGCTCTGGTGACATCGACGCCGCCGATCGCGACCCGCCCCTGATCGGGCTCTTCGAGGCCGGCGATCAGGCGCAGCGTCGTGGTCTTGCCGGCGCCGGTCGGCCCGAGCAGGACCACGAACTCGCCGTCCCGGACCTCGAGGTCGAGGCCCTGGACGGCGGTCGTGCGCCCGAAGCGCTTGGTGACGGCCGACAGCACGACCTCAGCCATGGCCGGGCGCCTCGAACAGATCGCTCATCAGGGCGCGCTCCGAGCGGCCGTCGAACACGACCAGCGCCTCGGTCCGGAAGTCGAGCCCGATGGTCTCGCCGAAGCGCGCGCGCACGTGTTCGGAGCGCGGATCTTGAGGCGGCCGGCGCTGGTGTCGACCGTGATCAGCTGGCGCGCGCCCATGTATTCGACGCCGAACACGCGTCCGCGCAGCCCCGCATCGTCGGCGACCCTGATGTGCTCCGGCCGGACCCCGAGGATCGCGTCACCGTGACCGAGCGGCTCGTGCAGCCGTGGCACCGTGATCTCCGAGCCATTGACCCTGAGCGCGGTAGCCCCGGCGGCGAGCGGGCCCACGGCCGGCAGAAAGTTCATTGCCGGGCTGCCGATGAAGCCCGCGACGAAGCGGGTCCGCGGCCGGGCGTAGATCTCCGACGGTGCCGCCAGCTGCTGGACCTCGCCGGCGTTCATGACCGCGATCCGGTCGGCCATCGCCATGGCCTCGACCTGGTCGTGGGTGACGTAGACCGTGGTCGCACCGATCCGCTCGTGCAGCCGGCGCAGCTCCTCGCACATCACCTCGCGCAATGCAGCGTCAAGGGCGCCGAGTGGCTCGTCCATCAGAAAAGCCTTGGGCCGGCGGATGATCGCGCGGCCGAGGGCCACGCGCTGCCGGTCGCCGCCCGCGAGCCCCGAGACCGGCTGATCCAGGATGTCCTCGATGCGCAAGAGCCTTGCGACCTCGGCGACCCGCTCGCGCACCTCCGCCCGCGGCCGGCCCTCGGCCTTGAGCGGGAAGGCGAGGTTGCGGCGCACGTTCATGTGCGGGTAGAGCGCGAACAGCTGGAACACGAAGGCGATGTCGCGCTGCGCCGCGCGCTTCTGGGTCACGTCCAGGCCGTCCAGGAGGATGCGGCCGGCGCTCGGCAATTCCAGGCCCGCGATCATGCGCAAGGTCGTGGTCTTGCCGCAGCCCGACGGCCCGAGCAGTACGAAGAACGCGCCATGCTCGATCACGAAGCTGCTGTCACGCACGGCTGTGAACTCGCCGAAGCGCTTGGCCGACGTGCTCGAGGCGGATCTCGGCCATCAGTCCACCATCAGTCCTCTGGGAAGTGGCTCACGATCACGAAGCCGATCGTGCCGACCAGGATGACCGCAAAGGAGTGGCTGAAGAGGGTCATCGAGAGCGGCTGCATGAGCATGACGACGCCGGCGCCGATCAAGAGCGTCGCGGCGTTCTCCCAGGGCCCGCGGCGGAACAGGCGGCGCAGCCCGCTCATTTGCGGACCGCCCCGAAGGTGATGCCGCGCAAGAGGTGCTGGCGCAGCAGCACGGTGAAGATCACCACCGGCAACAGGAACAAAGTGGTGCCGGCGGCCACCGCCGGCCAGTCGAGGCCGCCCTCGCCGATGATGATCGGGATGAACGGCGGTGCGGTCTGCGCCTGGCCGCTGGTCAAGAGGAGCGCGAAGGCATACTCGTTCCAGCTGAAGATCAGGCAGAAGATCGCGGTCGCGGCGATGCCGGTGGTCGCCTGCGGCAGCACCACCTTATAGAACGCCTGGAAGCGCGTGTAGCCGTCGGTCATCGCGGCTTCCTCGTACTCGCGCGGGATCTCGTCGATGAAGCCTTTCAGGAGCCAGACCGACAGGCTGAGGTTGACCGCGGTATAGAGGATGATCATGCCGAGGTGGGTGTCGGACAGGCCGAGCGCCCGGTACATCAGATAGATCGGGATCGCGACCGCGACCGGCGGCATCATCCGGGTCGAGAGGATGAAGAACAAAAGGTCGTCCTTGAGCGGCACCTTGAAGCGCGAGAAGGCGTAGGCCGAGAGCGTGCCCAGGAAGACCGCGAGGAAGGTCGAGCCGAAGCCGATGATCAGCGAGTTGAGGTAGCGGCCGGCAAAGCGCGAGGGGCCGGTGATCACCATGTTGCGCGAGCGCACCAGCTGGTCGTACCAGGTCACGGGCGGCGGCAGGCTCGCCATGTACTCCGGGGTCTGGCGGGTGCGCTCGGTGAACAGGTTGACGTAGCCCTCGAGCGAGGGCTCGAAGATCACTTTCGGCGGGTAGGCGATCGCTTCGGAGGGCGTCTTGAAGCCGGTGCAGAAGATCCAGACCAGCGGGATGGTCGCGACCAGCGCATAGGCGATGACCAGGAACGCCGCGACCTGGCGCGAGCGCGCCGAGGGCGCGATCACCGAGCGGGCGGCACCGGCTTGGGCGCTCATCGCTGCTTCACCTTATTGAGCGCCTTGACGTAGATGTTGGCGGCGCCGAACACGGTCACGAACAGGATGATCGCGAAGGCCGAGCTGTAGCCGGTGCGCCAGTTCTCGAACGCCTCGCGCTTCAGGTTGATCGAGGCGAGCTCGGTGATCGAGCCCGGGCCGCCGGAGGTCAGCTCGACCACCATGTCGAACATCTTGAAGTTCTCGATCGCGCGGAACAGCACGGCGAGCATCAGGAACGGCAGGACCATCGGCAGGGTGATGCTCCAGAACTGGCGCCACGGCGAGGCGCGGTCGACCTCGGCGGCCTCGTAGATGTAGTCCGGGATCGAGCGCAGACCGGCCAGACAGATCAGCATCACGTAGGGCGTCCACATCCAGGTGTCGACCAGGATGATCGCCCAGGGCGACAAATTCACGTCGCCGATCATGGTGAAGTCGCCGGCGCCGATGAAGAAATTGACGATGTAGTTGAAGATCCCGGCCTGCGGCTGGAACAGATAGCGCCAGAACACGCCGACCACCGCCGGCGACAGCATCATCGGCAGCAGGATCAGGGTGGTCCAGAAGCCGTGGCTCTTGAACTGTCGATTGATCAGCAAGGCGAGGCCAAGCCCGAGCAGCACCTGGAGAAAGATCGACCAGCAGACGAAATGCGCCGTGACCTGCAGGTAGCCCCAGATGTCATCGCTCTGCAGCAGGCGCTCGAAGTTCCTGGTGCCGATCCACTTGACCGCGCGGCCAGGCTGATTGGCCCGGTAGTCGGTGAAGCTGAGATAGATCGTCCAGAGCAGCGGGAAGATGTTGATCGCCAGGAGCAGCAGAATGGTCGGCGCGATGAACCACCAGGCGATCAGCCGGTCGGACAGCCCGCGCACCGGCCGGACCATCGGGCCGGCGACCGACGCGCCGACGCGGCGGTTCAGGGCGGTGGCTGTCGTCTCGGTCATTGCAACTCGACCAGGCTCGGGGGCAGCTCGATCAGGCTCGGCGGCGGCGGCGGCCGGCCGGGCGCGCTCCCGGCCGGCCGCGTCGTGCGCCATCCAGCTCAGTTATTATACTTGCCGTCGTCCTCGAACACCTGGGTCCAGTCCTGGATCAGCTTGTCGAGCGCCTCCTGGGCCGTGCCCTGATCGGCGACCACGTAGTCGTGGACGCGCTTTTGCATCGACTGCAGCAGCTCGGCGTAGGTCGGCTCCTGCCAGAAGTCCTTGACGTTGCTCATCGCCTTCAGGAAGTCGGCGGCAAACGGCGCCGTATTCGGGAAGTTCGGGTCCTCGAGCACCGCCTTGGAGCAGGAATAGCCGCCGAGCGACCACCACTTCTTCTGGACCGCGGGCTGCGCGAACCACTTGATGTACTCGAGCGCCAGGTCCTTCTTGTCGGAATAGGAGACGACCGAGATGCCCTGGCCGCCGAGCACCGATGCTTCGACCTTCTCCGGCGGATTGACGAAGAAGCCGGACTTGTCGCCGCCGACGTCGGCGTCCTTGTGGATGCCGGGCATGAAGGCGAACCAGTTCATCTGCATCGCCACCTGGCCCGACTTATAGGCGTCGAGATTGGCGGTCATGTAGGCGTCGGTGTGCCCGGGCGGCGTGCAGCACTTGAACAGCTCCTTGTAGAACTCGAGCGCCTTGACCGCGTCCGGACTGTTGACGAAGCCCTCCATGTGATACGGCTTCTTGGGGTCCTCGTACTGGAAGCCCCAGGTATAGAGCGCCGCGGTCACCCCCATGGTGATGCCCTCGGAGCCGCGCTCGGTGTAGATCGCCATGCCATAAACGGTCTTGCCGTCGATCTGGCGGCCCTGGAAGAACTTGCCGATCTCCATCAGCTGGTCCCAGTTCTTGGGGACGTCGAGCTCGCGGCCGTACTGGGCCTTGAAGGCGGCGCGGATCTCGGGCCGCGCGAACCAGTCCTTGCGGTAGATCCAGCCGAGCGCGTCGCCCATCGCCGGCAGGGCCCAGTAATTGGGCGTGCCCTTGGGCCAGGTCGAGTAGGCGTAGACCGTCGCCGGCAGGAAATCATCCATCGAGATGTTGTTCTTGGCGAAGAAGTCGTTGAGCTTGACGTAGTGGCCGTAGGTGGCGCCGCCGCCGATCCACTGGCTGTCGCCGATCAGCAGGTCGCACAGCTTGCCGTGCGAGTTGAGCTCGTTGATGAAACGATCGGCGAAGCTGGTCCAGGGCACGAACTCGAACTTCATCTGGATGCCGGTTTCGGCGGTGAAGTCCTTGGACAGCTCGGCGAGCGCGTTGGCCGGGTCCCAGGCCGCCCAGCAGAGCGTGAGCTGCTTGTCCTGCGCCTGCGCCGCCGTCGCTCCAAGCGCCAGGGCCGAAGCCGCCACGATCAGGGCGAGTTTAGATCGGATCATCGCTTGTGCTCCCAGTCTTGCACCCATGGGTGCGGCCTCCCCGCCGCCGCCGGGCCGGGTTGGGGCGTCGGTTTAGTGAACTTATTGAACTAAACTAAACCCGTGTCAAGCGGGTTTGCGCGTTGCCGCCGGCGACGCGGGATCGGTCGGCGCGGCGGCCGTCATGGCAGCCGGGCGCCACTGGCCTTACCGGTCCTGGCCATGGCGCCGACGTCGACCGCTGGACGGGCCTCGCTGAACAGAAAGCCCTGGAACTCATCGCAGCCGCAGGCGCGAATCACGTCGAGCTGGGCCCAGGTCTCGACCCCCTCGGCCAGAGCCCTCAACCTCAAGCTGTGGGCCAGGCTGATGGCTGCGGTCACGATGGCGCTGTCGTGGGCATCGACGTCGATCTCGCAAACGAACGATCGATCGATCTTGATCTGGTCGACCGGAAAATGCTTCAAATAATTCAGAGATGAAAAGCCCTTGCCGAAGTCGTCGATCGCCAGTCCGACCCCGAGCAACTTGAGCGCCTTCATATTGGCGATGGCGCGCGGCAGATCATGGACGAGAACGCTTTCGGTGATCTCGAGGACCAGGATCTCGGGCGGCAGCCGACGCCGATCCAAGGTGTCCTGGACCAGCGCGCTAAGGTCCGGTCGCAGGAACTGCCGGGGCGACAGGTTGATCGCGACTTGCAACTGCAGGCCATCATTTTGCCAGGCGCGCGCCTGCTCGCAGGCGGTGCGCAGAACCCACTCATCGATCGATGTGATGAGCCCGGTCTCCTCAGCCTCCGCGATGAAGGTGGCGGCGGTCAGCAGGCCGCGCTGCTTCGAACGCCAGCGCAAAAGCGCCTCGACCCCGATGATCCGTCCGTCCCTGATGTCGACCTGAGGCTGATAGAACAGCTCGAATTCACGCCGCTCGAGGGCCCGCCTCAGGCCCGTGTCCATCAGGATCCGATCGAGCGACCGGGCCCGCGATGATTCGGCGAAGTACTGGACGCTGCCACGGGCGACCTGCTTGGCGCGGTACATCGCCTGATCGGCGCTCTTCAGCAACGTCTCGACGTTGCTCCCGTCCTGCGGCAACACGGCGACGCCGACCGTGGCGCTGATGAACACCTCGTCGCCCTCGACCGTGAACGGGCGGGTGAACGCCTCGAGCAGCTTGCGGACGACGCGATCGATGTCGCGCTTCTGATTGAGCCGCTCGACCACGACCACGAATTCGTCGCCACCGAACCGCGCGAGCGTATCCGTCTGACGAAGGGATTTGGTCAATCGTTCCGCCACCAGGATCAGGAGCTGGTCGCCGGCGCTGTGACCGAACCCATCATTGATCGTCTTGAAGCGATCGAGATCGATGAACAGGACCGCCAGGCGGTCACCCGTCCGGTGCGCGCGGGCGATCGCCTGACCCAGGCGGTCCTCGAACAGGGCCCGGTTCGGCACGCCGGTGAGCGTGTCGTGGGTCGCCTGATAGGCCATGCGTGCGGCGAGGCGGCGCGCCTCCGTGATGTCGCTGATGGCCAGCACCATGCCAGCGACCTCGCGGTCCTGACCGTAGATCAGCGCCACCGAGGTGCGGACGATGGCTTCCTCGCCCCAGCGGCCGATCAGCACGCAGGGCGCGGCGAAGCGGGCGGGTGTGCCGCTCTCGAGCTCGGCCGGGGTCGGCAGGTGCATGGGCTTGCGGCTGCTCTCGTGGAGGGCACGGAAGACCTCCTCGAGCGGCCTTCCCTGCGCCTCGCAGAGCGGCCAACCGGTCAGCTGCTCGGCCGCCGGGTTGAGGTATTCGACCGTGCTGCCGGCATCCACCGAGATCACGGCGTCGGCGATCGAATGCAAGGTCACGAGCGCGCGTTGCTGGGCCTCGAACAGCAGCCGGCCGGTACGCAGCCGATCCTCGGTCTGAAGGTCTGTGATATCGGCCAGGTTGATGATGATCCCGGCGGCGATCTCGAGCTCCTGCCCGAAGGGCGCCATCTGCACGAGCAGGTCACGTCCGTCCGGGCTGCGGGCGGCGAGCTGCACGGTCGCCGTCTCGACCAGGACGGCCCGGAGCGCGTCCGGCCAGGCGCTGCCGTCGGTGAGTGCCAGGGCCGCCAGCAGACGGGGCAACGGGCGCCGCTCCAGCTCGGCCCGGCCGGCCTGGCCAAGATAGATGGCGGCCCGCCGGTTGGCGAACATGGTGCCGCCCAGGCAGTCGACGACCAGGACGCCCTCGGGCATCTGCGCGAGACTGTCGATGATGAACTGGCGCAGCGAGTGCAGTCGCGCGGTCGCCGCATGAATCTGCAGGGCACGCCGACCATACCATCCGAAGCCGCCCACGTTGCGCCCCGCGCCCGACACCAGCTCGATCAGGCGCTGGGCAAAGGCACCGAGCAGATTGCGCTCGTCGGCCCCCGCGGCCCGTGTCCGTCGCCAACGAAAGCCCGCCCTCCAGAGCCCATTCGGACGGCTGACGGTAAGCCAGACAGCGGCATCCTCGGACATCGCCTCGTCACTGCCGCCAGGCGACTGCGGCGGACTGCCCCAGGCCGCCCGGGCGCGGCCGGCCGGATCGCGCAGCGTACCCCCGGTCACCGGCAGCACGCCGCTCACGAATTCGACCGCGCTTTCCAGCGTCGATTTGGCCGGATCTGCCTCGATCGCCAGCTCGCGCGTCAAGAGCTGCAGCTCCTGCTCGAGATCGCGGGCCGTCTGCCGGAGCTGTTGCCAGCTCCAGAGCGGGTAGGTGAGCGCGACCCCGACCAGCGCCGGCGCCGGCGCAAACCAGAGGCGAAGATAACGGAACAGAAGGAAGCTGCCGACCAGCCCACCGAGCCCGATCAGGAGGACGCCCGGCAGCGACCATCGTGGCGACAGCAGGATGCAGACCGCGCAGGCGGCGGCCACGAGCAGCGCGGTCAGAAGGAGGCGCCCGCCGAGCCCGAGGTCGCGGAGCGCCACGCCGTGCAACAGCGCGTCCAGGACGTTGGCGTGGTATTCGACGCCGGACAGCGGTGTGCCGACCGGGGTCGCGAAGGCGTAGCTCAGGCCAGACACGGTCGGGCCCACCAGCACGAAGCGGCCGCGCAGCGCGTCGAGCGAGCTGGCATCTGCCAACACCTTGGCGGCCGACAGCCGGCGGAACGTTCCGGACCGGCCGGCGAACGGCACCAGCATCTCGTGTTCGCGGGTCCAAACGTAGGGCGAGGCGGCGGGCGTCGGGTCACCGTCGCCCTGGGTCAGGACGCCGGTCGCGACCTCCGGGAGCGCGAGCTTGACCATCGCCAAGGCCAGCGACGGCCAATAGGGCGAGCCAAGCCCGGCGCGCAGATAGTGGCGGCGCACGATCCCGTCCGCGTCGGGCACCACCTCGACATGACCAAGAGCAGCAGCGGCCGCCGCCAGCTCTGGAATGGGCAGGACTTCGATCAGCTGGCCGCCCGGGCCGAGCTCGGCCGGCAGGACCGGCAGCACGACCCTGCCGTGGTGCGCGATCGCCCGTGCAAGAGCGGTATCGCCCGCGGGGTCGGTACGTGCGGGCTCGGTGAAGGCGATATCCAAAGCGACCGCCCGCGTACCCGCGGCGGCCAACCGCTCGATCAGCTCGGCGTGCACCCGGCGCGGCCAGGGCCAGCGCCCGATCTCCGCCAGGCTCGCCTGGTCGATCGCGACGATCACGATATCATCGGGTGGCGCCCGCGACCACGACCGGAGATAGATGTCGTAGACCATGCGGTCGACGCGCCAGAGCAGATCGCTATAGGCGAGGACCGACGTGCAGAAGATCACGATCAGGGTCGAGCCGATCTCGCCGAGATGGCCGCGAAACCCGCCGAGGATCATAGCAGCAGGACCAACAGGACAACCGCCGGCACGATCGCGAAGGGCAGGTAGCGCAGCAGCGACGACGACTCGACCTCGAGCCGATGCGGCGGGCTGAACGGTCCCTCGTCGCCGGTCGGATCGACGCTCGCGACGCGCCAGAAATAGTCGCCGGGCGCCAGTTCGGCCGCGGGCGTGAGGGCCGCGCCAGGCTGCCTCGGGACATCGATCAGAGGATGCTCGAAGCCGGCATTGTCGGCGAGCTGGAAGTGCTGGGTCCCGGCCTCCTCGGTCGGTTGCCAGCGGAAGGTCGGACGGCGGTCGGGCGTGGTGGTGCCATCATCCGGCGTGAGCTTCTGCGGCGCGCCGGGGCGGGCGTTGAGGGTCAGGTTCTTGCTCGCGTCGAGCCCCTCGAGGCCGTGGCCGTCGATCCCCCGCACCCGCCAGGTGTAGGTGCCGTCCGGAGCCGCCGGCCCGTGAAAATCGGGTGTCGGCACGACGACGTCGAACAGCAGCGCATCGAAGGTCGCATCCGGCGCGATCTGGAGGCGGTAGGCGACCGCGCCCGGCAGTGGCGGGATCGAGAACGCGATCGGCACATGATCGAGATAGGTCGGGATCGCGCTGATGTCTGGCGGCGGCAGCAGGCGCACCGGTGGCTGCGGTGGCTGCCCGACCGGGGTGAGCGTTCCCAGGCCGGCGGCGATGCGCCGGCCGCGCTCCTGCGCCTCGACCGCGACCACGCCGTCGACGACCTCGGTGCGCATGACTCCCTCGCGCTCGGCCATGCCCACGCGGAACTCGGTACCGCGCACGGAGGACACCCCGGCCGGGGTCGTGATCTGGAACCTCGAGCCGCCGCCGGCAGCGCGGACGTCGACCCGGCCGTCCTGCAGCCGCACCCAGCTATCCACGATGATGGTCCCGCCGTAGCTGCTGATGCGATCGAGCACGAGATCACTCTCGGCCTGCATGACCAGGCGGGCGCCGTCGGCAAAGCGCAGGGAAGCGCTGCTGTCGGCGCCGGTATGGACGTGATCGCCGGCCGCGAGCCGCATGCCGGCCGCGAGCGGTTCGCTGCCCCTCCGACCCGCCCGCACCACGGTCGCGTCGTTGCGCACGTGCAGGACCTCGACCGGCGCCGGCTGCACCTTGAGCCATGCGACCGGGATCTTGAGACGGGTGCCGGGCTGGAGCTGGGCCGGGTCGGCGACCTGGTTGAGCGCCTGCAGTCTCGCGAGGTCGCCCGGGTCGCTCAGATAGCGCTCCGCGAGCGCCCGCAGGTTGTCCCCCGGGCGCACCGTATACACCCACTCCTGCGCCCGTGCCGGCACGGTGTACGCCAGCAGCAACAGAACGAGAAGGACGCAGGTCCTCCTGCAGCGCGCGACCAGCGGTTGGCGCCCGGTCGGCCTCGAGGAAAGAGACGACGGCATCCCGTTCCCTCCGCGAACCTCCGGCCTGCGCGCTCTTGGGCTGGAGAGACAGCACTTTTCAGGAGAAGCAATAGAGCAGCTATACGCCTCCCAGGATAGAGCGTTTGTCTCGTGGCCGAAAGTACCACTTGCAGATTCAGGACCGCCTCGGCTCCGGACCCGTCCCGCAAAGCCCGCCCGACCCGCAGTTGGCGCGGACGCGGGCCGCCGACGGAGTGGCGGCGCCATGATGTTCGCGGTGCCTATTCGAGGTCCGGATCGGAGACCGTCCTGCTCGCCGCGCACCCGCTGCGGGAGCGCTTGGCGGGCGTCACAGGTGCTCCGGGAGTCGACTTCCGCTGGGCATTTTGAGCCGGGGCGAGCACGCGTGCAGGCGAGCAAATCCGCCCGGGGCAACGGCGATGCCGGGTTTGCCAGTCCGAGACCTCGGCCAACCTGCCGGGGACGCTTTCATCCCGTGGCCTTCACCGCTCGCAGGTCCGGGCAAGTCCCGTGACCAGCTGGCGGTCGGGCCCTCAGGAAGGCGCGCTATCGTCTCCGATAGCTATTTCGCACCCTTGCCGCCGCGTTTGCGCTTCGATCCGGCGGCGGCTTCCCGGAGGTGCTTGCCGATCTTGAAGCGCACGGTCGTGGTGGCTGGGATCTTCAAGGTTTCGCCGGTCCGCAGGTTGCGGCCGCGCCGGGCGCTACGCTCATAGACCTCGAACCGGCCGAAACCGACCAGGTTCACCGTTTCACCCTTGCCGACCGTGCCCTCGATCCGGGCAATCACGCCGCGTACGATGGCCTCGACCACGGTCTTCGGCTGCGCGGTGTCGCTTGCGACGCCTTCGATCAAGTCTGCGAGAAGCACGACGCCCTCCCGTAAATGACCCTCATCGCGGCGGTAGCACGAGATCGAGACCAAAGCAACAAGGAGTGGACAAAGTCGGCCTCTGACCACCAATCGACCGCCGCCTCGGACCCCAGCGCCTTTCACCGATCCTCCGCGGGTGGTACGTTCGGATCCGGAAAGGCGGAGAGATCATGCCCACCAAGAGCTCGTTCAAACGGATCTGCGTCGAATGCAACCGGAACTTCTCCACCGACCGGCCCGACGCCCGGTACTGCTCGTCGGCGTGCCGGCGCGCGCATTTCCAGGGACGGCGGGGTCAGCCTCAGCCGAGCCAGCTCGGCTCGATGCCAAAGACGAACCGGTCGCGCAGGCCGTAGGCGCGTCGCCGGAGCGACGCCGGCGACCGTATCTTGGCACCGGCCTGCTGCGCCGCCGGAGATGCAGTGGGTGAATCTCGCCGTGTCGCGGCCGCTTTCGAGGCCCGGCTCTGCCTACAGGGCAAGCAGCCAGGCGAGCACGAACAGGCCGCCCGCCAGCGCCCCATAGATGCCCTGGGCAAGGACGCCCTGTGGCACCCGGCCGGCGGCATGGGCAAGGGCGAACCCGATCACCACGCCGACCGAGAAGCCCGCGACGTGGGCCCCGACGTCGGTATGTTCGTCGCCGATGCCGAGGAAGGTGAGCAGCATGACCCCGGCGCCGATCGGCGCCCAGCGGCGGAGCCCGCCCCGCCACGGGACGATGCGGGACCGCCGCGCGTAGCCCGAAAGGATGCCAAGCGCCCCGAACAGCGCGGTCGAGGCGCCGATCGCGGTGTGATCGGCGGGGTGAATCAGCGCGTCCACCGCATTGCCGAGGGCTCCCGCCACGAGGGCTGCGAGCCACGCGAGACCGGAGCCCAGGACCTCGGCCAGAAGCAGGCTGATGACCACGCCGAAGGCCAGATTGCCCATCAGGTGACCGAGATCGGCATGCAGAGCGAGCGCGGTCAGGGTTCGCCACCACTCGCCGGCAAGAATGAGGCCGGCGTTCGCAGCCCCGGCGCTCAACCAGTCGATCGCCAGGAACTGCCGGCGCTGGGCAGCGAAGAAGAAGAGCAGAACTGCGGCGTAGACGAGCGCACCTTCGGCCCGCCGCAGGGCGGCCCGCGCGGGGAACCGTGGCCGCCGCTGCGGGGTGTTCTCGCGCTCGAAGCAGGCGAGCTCATGGCGCGCGCGCCCGGCCTCCGGCGGGGCGACGCAGAGGCTGACCTCGCCGGCGTCCGCGATCAGGTGGGACTGAATCCCGACCGCCGCGAGCACGAGCGCTCGCTGCTCCGCATCGGCACGTGCGCCGAACCGGCTGACCTCGACCAGGTCCGTCATGCGGTCATCCGGGACGTGATCGGCGCTGCATGCCATTTTCGCGTCTGTCCGACCCTGGAGATGCGCCAAGTGCCGCTGGGAGCGCCGACCGTCGAGCAATCGGCGCGGTCAATCGCGACCACTGGGCAGCAGCCTGCGCCGCTCGACTTGCCTTTGGCCCGCTGGGCGTCGTCGTCGACCTCGGTGATCGGAGCCCGAGAAGCTGCGACGAGCTATGGCTGCGTCAGCTTGAGTTCGATTCGCCGGTTGCGGCGATACGCCGCCTGGTTGTCGCTACTGTCAAGCGGGTGATACTCGCCAAGAGCATTGGCCGAGAGCCACCGCGGATCGATCCCCTCCGCAAGCAGGAATTTGACGACCGCGATCGCACGGGCCGCCGCGAGGTCCCAGTTGGAATCGAACTGCGCGGTCTTGATCGGCAACTTGTCGGTATAGCCATCGATCCGCAGGACCCAGTTGACCTCAGGTGGGATCCTGGACCCGATTTCCCTGAGCGCCTGCGCAACCTTGCGCAGCTCGGCCTTGCCGCTCGGTCCGAGCTCGGCCGACCCGGACTCGAACAGGATCTCGGCTGGCAGCACGAAGCGATCGCCGACGATCTGGACGTCCTTGCGCTGCGCCAAAGCGGCGTGCAGCTGGCTGAAGAATTCCGAGCGGAACTGGCCCAGCCGGGTCATCTGAGCCGCCGCCGCGACATCGGAGCCGAGGTCGCGAATGGTCTGCGCCTGTCCCCGCACCTTCGCCTCGGCGACGCCCAGCACGCCGAGCAGGCGCATGATTTCGGCGCTTTGCAGTTTTTTGAGCTCTCGCAGGCTGTCCACGTGCGCGTCTGCCAGCTGTTGCTGCAGGCGCGCCGCGGTCGCCGCCGCCTGCCGCGCTGCCGCCGCCTGCGCCGCCCGCTCGGCATTGGCCGCTTCGACACTCTGGTTGAGGCGCGCGACCTCCGCCTCCCGGCTCGCCAGCCGCTCGGCGCCCTGGGCCGCCTGCGCCCGGCTCTCGTCCAGCTGGCTTTGAGCCGCAGCCAGGGCTTTCTGGAGCTCATCCACTTGACCAGCCGCGGCGCGCAGCTGATCGCGCTCCTTGGTGGTCGATTGCAGGCTCGCCGTCTGCCGCGCCACCTCGGCCTCCCGGCTCGCGAGCTGCTCCGCACCCCGCGCCGTCTGCGTCCGGCTCTCGTCGAGCTGGCTCTGAGCCGCAGCCAGCGACTTCTGCAGCTCGTCCACCTGACCCGCCGCGGCGCGCAGCCGATCCCGCTCGGTCGTGGCCGACGCCAGGTTGGCCGTCAGGCGCTCCACCTCCGTCTGCCGCGCCACCGACTGTTGCTCGGCCGCGCTCAGCTGTTGCTGCAGGCGCGCCGCGGTCGTCGCCGCCGCCTGCATCGCCGCCACCTGTGCTGCATGCTCGGTCCCGGCTGCCTCGACGGCCTGGTTGAGCCGTGCGACCTCGGCTTGCCGGCTCGCCAGCTGCTCGGCGTTCCGCGCCGTCTGCGCCCGGCTCTCGTCCAATTGGCTCTGCGCCGCCGCCAGCGCCTTCTGCAGCTCGTCCACCTGACCGGCCGCGGCACGCAGCCTATCGCGCTCGGTCGTGGTCGACTGCAGATTGACCGTCAGGCGCTCCACCTCCGCCTGCCGCGCCGCCAGCTGCTCCGCGCCCCGCGCCGCCAGCGCCCGACTCTCGCCGAGCTGGCCCTGAGCGACCGCCAGCGCCTGCCGTAGCTCGTCCACCTGGCCGGCTGCGGTGCGCAGCTGATCGCGCTCGGTCGTCGCCGACTGCAGGCTCGCGGTCAGCCGCTCCACCTCCGCCTGGCGCGCCGCCAGCTGTTCCGCGTCCCGCGCCGTCTGCGCCCCGCTCTTGTCCAGCTGGCTCTGAGCCGCAGCCAGTGACTTCTGCAGCTCGTCCACCTGACCCGCCGCGGTGCGCAGCTGATCGCGCTCGGTCGTGGCCGACTGCAGGCTGGCCGTCAGCCGCTCCACCTCCGCCTGGCGCGCCGCCGCCTGCTGCTCCGCCGCGCTCAGCTGTTGCTGCAGACGCGCCGCGTTGGCGGCCGCCTCCTGCACCGCCGCCACCTGCGCCGCATGCTCGACCCCGGCCGCCTCGACCACCTGGTTGAGCCGCGTAACCTCGGTTTGCCGTCCCGCGAGCTGCTCGGCGCTCCGCGCCGCCTGCGTCCGGCTCTCGTCCAGCTGGCTCTGAGCCGCAGCCAGCGCCTTCTGCAGCTCGTCCACCTGACCCGCCGCCGCGCGCAACTGATCGCGCTCGGTCGTGGTCGACTGCAGGCTCGCCGTCAGCCGCTTCACGTCGGCCTCCCGGCTCGCGAGCTGCTCCGCGCCCCGCGCCGCCTGCGCCCGGCTCTCGTCCAGCTGGCTCCGAGCCGCAGCCAGGCCTTTCTGGAGCTCGTCCACCTGACCCGCCGCCGCACGCAACTGATCGCGCTCGGTCGTGGTCGACTGCAGGCTCCGCGTCAGCCGCTTCACGTCGGCCTCCCGGCTCGCGAGCTGCTCCGCGCCCCGCGCCGCCTGCGTCCGGCTCTCCTCCAGCTGGTTCTGCGCGGCAGCCAGGGTTTTCTGGAGCTCATCGATCTGACCCGCCGCCGCACGCAACTGATCGCGCTCGGTCGTGGTCGACCGCAGGCTTGCCGTCAGGCGCTCCACCTCCGCCTGGCGCGCCGCCAGCTGTTCCGCGCCCCGCGCCGTCTGCGCCCGGCTCTCCTCCAGCTGGTTCTGCGCGGCAGCGAGGGTTTTCTGGAGCTCATCGATCTGACCCGCCGCCGCACGCAACTGCTCGCGCTCGGTCGCGGTCGACTGCAGGCTCGCCGTCAGGCGCTCCACCTCCGCCTGGCGCGCCGCCAGCTGTTCCGCGCCCCGCGCCGTCTGCACCCGGCTCTCCTCGAGCTGGCTCTGAGCCGCAGCCAGCGCCTTTTGCAGGTCGTCCACCTGACTGGCCGCGCCGCGCAGCCGATCACGCTCGGTCGTGGCCGACTGCAGGTTGGCCGTCAGCCGCTCCACCTCTGTCTCGCGCGCCGACGCCTGCTGCTGGGCCGCGCTCAGCTGTTGCTGCAGACGCGCCGCGGTGGCCGCCGCCTCCTGCACCGCCGCCAGCTGCGCGGCATGCTCGGCGCCTGTCCCCTCGACCGTCTGCTTGAGCCGTGCGACCTCGGCCTCCCGGCTCGTCAGCTGCTCCGCGTCCCGCGCCGCCTGCGTCCGGCTCTGATCCAGCTGGCTCTGAGCCCCTGCCAGCGCCTTCTGCAGCTCGTCCACCCGACTGGCCGCGGCGGCCGCGGTGGCGCGTGTCTCATCGAGCTGCTGGCGCAGCTCGTCGCGCTCGCCGGTCGCCACGTCCCTGACCGCTGCGGGCAGGCGAAGTACCCAGTGCGGCGGCGCATAAGCGGTGGCGGCGATCCCGAAACCAGCGACGACCAGTGCCGGGGCAAAGAGGGCGTCGCGCCGCCACAGGTGGACGAAGGTCGAGCGCAGGGTGGGCGCAGCTGGAATGGGGTTCACGTCGTCTCGACCCAAGCTCGATTGTTGTGCCAGCGCAGGCACAGGCCCGTCGTATCGTGGCCGCGCACCTTGATCATCTCGTCGGCGGTGGCCTCTTCAATCCAGCGGATGACCTCGCGCGTGCCATAGCCCTGCAGGGCCGTCCAGCGGCGGAGCGCTTCGTTGACGAACGAGGCATCGATGCCGGCGATCTCGACCCCGTAGGAGCGGCTGATGCGTCCGACATGCGCGGCCACGATCGCCGCTCGAGCCTCATCCGTGAGGGGGGCGAGCGTGGTCACGAGGTCGATGCGGGCGAGAAATTCCGGCGCGAAGGTATCGCGCAATGCATCCTTGGTCGAACGGATCAGTTGCTCGGGTTGGTCTTTGAACTGCTGATAAATCGCGCCCAGACTGGCGCCGGCGGCGTTCGAGGTCAGGATGACGACGGTGTCGGTCGCGCTGACCCGGGTGCCATCGCTCTGCTCGGTGCAAATGCCCTCATCGAGCAGGGACAGCAGGAGCTTCGCGAGCGGGGCATTGGGCGAGGGCACCGCTTTTTCGATCTCATCGAACAGCAGCACCGAGCGCGGCATGGCGCGAAGATGCGCGGTCAGCGCGCCCCAGGAGCCCGAGCCGGCATACCCTTTCGGAGAGCCGATCAGCGTCTGCAGCCCGGCCTCCCCGATCACGTTGGCGCAATCGACGCGAAACAGACTATGGCTGCCATAGACAAAGTCGGCGACGGCCTTGGCCATCTCGGTCTTGCCGGTCCCCGTGGGTCCGCTCAGCAATGCGGTGAACACCGGCCGGCCGCGCCGGCTTTGCGCCATGCGGCGATAAATGCCGCGGGCCAGCTGGTCGGCAACCAGTTCCTGGCCCAGCACTCGGGAGTGCAAGTAGCTACGCGCCGCCTCAGGATCGATCGTCAAAGGCGTCTCGCTGACACCGACGGTGCCGACAATCGGCGGCGAGGCTGCCGGCGTCCGATCGGGAGGATGAACGGCAACGGCCCGGGCCTGGGCGCGTCGAGTCAGGACCAGCCTCGTCAGGACATACGCCAGCCCCAGCAGGGCCAGCAGCGGCAATATGGCCCGGACGGCCGCGCTGTTGAGCCACCACCCCGCGATCGCGACCACGGCCACCAGGCCCTGCCAGAACATGGGACTGCGCAGGGCGGTCACGGCTGCGATCTCATGCCACGCTGGATCTGAGGACGCCCGAACATCGCTCGCTCACTGCTATCCGCTCGTGGTCTGGATGACGCGATAGCCGACCCGAACCGTATCGTTGGGCAGGGTGCTTGCCAGGCGCTGCCTGAGGAATTCGAGATAGGCGTCGATCGGTTCGACGCCCGCGCGCGCACCCTCGTAGAGCGGACGCTCGGATAGAAAAACGACCAGCAAATCACGCCCGAAAGGCGCGCTGATCTGCCAGGTCTGGCCGCCTGCCTTCGGTTGCCCGAGCACCAGTCGCTTGCCCGCCGGCAGCCGATTGTCGGGATAGGCGCGCGAGGGCAGCATGTGGACCACGCTGCCGTCATGCACGAAATAGTCGATGGTGGCGTAGCGCGCTTCTGCGATCGGAGGCAGCGCCACCACCAGGTGTTCGGCGTTTCGGAACACCTGTTTCGGCGTGCCTCCGGCATCGCTCAGCACCACTTCGGCCGGCGGCTCCACTTTCGCGGGTGCCGCCGCGATCAGGTCGAGAACCGAGCACAGCTGCGGCTCCAGCGGCGTGAGGTTAAGGGTGACGCCGCGACGCTCGATCAGTTGCGCAATTTCCCCATCCTCCAGGTTCGTCGATTCGTGAGCTGGCCGATAGCCGACCGCGATCAGGCGACCTCTCTCGTCTCGGGTCAGGGTCGGCGCGCCGCAGTTCGTGCGCGGCAGGAGCGTGCTCAGCTCAGCGAACGGCTCGGACACGGGCGCCACCCCGGCGATGATCGGTTGCGCGCCCGGCGCCTCCGGCAGCTTCGGCAATTCCCTGGTGGGCTGGAAGTGCGCCGCCAGGTCCTGAGCGCGCGTCACCGCCTCCGGTGCGAGGTCGGCCGCGACCGTCTCACGCAGGGCTTCGGCCAGCAGCGGGATTCGCCCCTCGCCTGCGGCAGCGAGCGTCAGCCACTGGTAACTCCGTTCGAGATCCTTCGGCAGACCGAGACCCGCAGCGTACAGAAGGCCCAGCCGATACTGCGCCTCGGGGTGTCCTCGTTCGGCCGCGAGCCGCATGTACTGCGCCGCCCGCTCGATATCGTGCCCGACGCCGTCGGCCTGTTCGTACATGGTGCCCAGCTCAAATAGCGCTTGCGGATCACCGCCCGTCGCGGCCTTGCGAAGCGCGTCCAATTCCAGCGGCGCCCCCCAGCATGGAAACATCGCCGCGACTGAAATAGCCAGAAGGGCTCGCCACACCAGCCCAACTGCCCGGGATGCCGCTGGCCGGCGGTTGAAACTCTGATTGGGCCGCACGATGGTGCACTCACCCGCGACGTCTGCTCGCGCCCTTACGATCGCAGATTATGCTCCGTTCCAAAGCTGCGCAACAACGGCTTGGATTGTGCGGGGAGCGGGCGGGTCGGTGACTGTGCGGTGCCCCAACCCCAAGGGCCCAGGGGCTGGACTGTGCTCGGCCGGCCACTCGGCCACGGCGATGTCGAGCCCTGAAGGCCGGGCGCTCCGGATCGACCGTCGGCGCGCTAGCGTCCCGCCGGGCAAGCCCCTACATTATGGCCATGCGAAGGACATCGACGATGACCCACAGCGTGCCGACGATGACCCAGCGGGTGGCCAAGTTCGCGATCGGACAGGTGGTCAAGCACCGGCTGTTCCCGTTTCGCGGCGTGATCTTCGACGTCGATTGCGAATTCAGCAACACCGAGGAGTGGTATGAGGCGATCCCGGAGGAAATCCGGCCGCGCAAGGACCAGCCGTTCTACCACCTGCTGGCCGAGAATGCCGATGCCTACTATGTCGCCTATGTCTCCGAGCAGAACCTGATGATCGACGATTCCGGCGATCCGGTCGAGCACCCCCAGGTCGGCGAGGTGTTCGACGAGCTCAAGGACGGCGCCTACGTACGGCTGAAGACGGACCACATCCACTGACCGCCGCTGGACGCCGCGCCGGTCGGGCGCGCTGGGGCGACAATAGGCCGCGACATGCGCGATCCCATGGCGCCGGGCTTGAACAGGCATCGACGCTCGTAGCTCCTGACACAAACCGTTTGAGCTCACCAGGATGCACGAAAGTGCAGGTGACGCCCTGGCGACAGCGGGCATCGCGGCGACGGCTCCGGCTTCTCTGCTTGTCAACCGCGGGTCAGTTGCGCTACCCGCTGACGCCAGCGAGCCCGGCGAACCGGGCCGGGGGAGGCGCATGCGGGCCGGGTTCAATCTGTTGCTCTGGACGACCCACGTCACCGACGTCCACCTGCCGCTGCTCGGGAAGCTCAAGGCGACCGGCTACGACGGCGTCGAAATCCCGCTGTTCGAGGGCGACGCCGGCCATTTCCGGCGGCTCGCGCGAGCGCTCCGGGAGGCCGGTCTCGCCTGCACGACGGCGACCACGCTGCCGGACCAGGCACACAGCGCGATCAGCCCCGATGCCAGCAGCCGCGCGGGCGCGCTCGACCATCTCAAATGGGCGATCGAAGGCTCGGCCGAGCTCGGCAGCACCCTGCTCTGCGGCCCCTTTCATCAGCCGCTCGCGGTGTTCTCCGGCAGCGGTCCGACCGAAGCGGAGAAGGCGCGCGCCGTCGAGGTCCACCGTCAGGCGGCCGAGATCGCGGCCGCGGCCGGGGTGATGCTGGCGATCGAGCCGCTGAACCGCTTCGAGTGCTACTTCCTCAACACCATGGCCGACACCAGGGCGCACGTGCAGCGCGTCGGGCATCCGAGCTTCGGCGCGCTCTACGACACCTTCCACGCCAACATCGAGGAGCAGGACCCGATCGGCGCGATCGGCGAGACCGCGGACGTCATCCGCCACGTGCACATCTCGGAGAACGACCGCGGCACGCCGGGCAAGGGTCACATCGACTTCCGCGCGACCTTCAAGGCGCTACGCGCGGCTGGCTACGACGGCTGGCTGACGATCGAGGCGTTCGGCTCGGCACTGCCCGCGCTCGCCGCCGCGACCAGGATCTGGCGCGATCTTTTCCCCAGCCCCGAGGAGGTCTATCGGGTCGGCTACGAAACCATCCGGGACGGCTGGGCGGCGGCCGGCTGAGCCCGACCTCGGGGCCCGGGCAACACGGCGACGAAGGGCGCTCCCGATGCGCAAAGGCTTGAAGGTCGGTCTGATCGGCTCGGGCTTCATGGCCAGGGCGCATTCCAACGCCTACCTGCGGGTCGCGAATTTCTTCCCGGAGCTCGCGCACCAGCCGGTGCTGCAGGCGGTCGCGGCGCGCGATCCGGCCAAGCTCTCCGCGTTCGCGGACGTCTGGGGCTACGCGAGCGTCGAGACGGACTGGATGCGCCTGATCGAGCGCGCGGACATCGACCTGGTCGACATCTGCGTGCCGAACCACCTGCATTGCGAAATCGCGCTCGCGGCCGCCGCGGCCGGCAAGATGACGCTTTGCGAGAAGCCGCTCGCCATGAGTGCGGCCGAGGGTGAGGCGATGGTCGCCGCGGTCGAGCGGGCCGGCGTGCCGAACCTCGTCTGGTACAACTATCGGCGCGTACCGGCGGTCACGCTCGCGAAACAGCTGATCGACGAGGGCCGGATCGGCCGCCCCTTCCACTACCGCGCCCAGTTTCTCCAGGACTGGACGATCGGTCCGGAAGTGCCCCAGGGCGGGCCCGCCCTCTGGCGCCTGGACGTGAACGCCGCGGGCTCGGGCGTCACGGGCGATCTGCTTGCCCATTGCATCGACACCGCGATGTGGCTGAACGGACCGATCACGCGCGTCATGGCCGAGACCGAGACCTTCGTGAAGCAGCGCCACCACCAGGAGACCGGCAAGGTCGAGCCGGTCGGGATCGACGATGCCTGCATGGTGATGGCGCGCTTTGCCAACGGTACCATGGGCCTGTTCGAGAGCACGCGCTACGCCCGCGGCTACAAGGCGCTCAAGACCTTCGAGCTGAACGGGGCCGACGGTTCGCTCGCCTTCGACCTGCACGACGCCCAGTGGCTTTCCTTCTTCGAGTACCGACATCCCTCGAGCGGGGAAAAAACCGACAGCCACGCCGCCGGCTGGCGCAAGATCCACGTCACCAGCTTCGAGCACCCCTACATGAGCCACTGGTGGGTGCCAGGTCTTTCAATCGGTTACGAGCACAGTTTCATTCACACGCTGGCCGACTTCCTCCAAGGCCTTGAGACTGGCACCCCGGCCGAGCCCACTTTCCGCACCGCCCTCCAGACCCAACGCGTCTGCGACGCGATCCTTCAATCGGCCAAGACTGGCCGATGGGTCGGGACTGGCGTCCTGTCCTAGGATCGTTGCGGAGGACGCTGCTGCTCAAGCAATGCACTAACCTCGTTTGCGAGCTCGCCATATCGCCGCGCCTCCTCGACCGAAATCGACCGTTCCGGGTCCGGATGAACTGCCAGGTTCCGGAGGGCACGAAGGTCATCGAGCAAGGCCGCTGTCTGCGCATCTATGATGCCTTGCGACCTGAGCCGACGTGTCAGGTAGAGCGGCGATGACCCTCGTCGAAAGTCGATCGCATTTTGACGAGCTACCGTCCTGAGCGCATCCTCGACATTCAGCCAGGCCTCCAAAACGGCAAATTCGGAGAGGAGTTGGCAGCGCTCAATAGCCGCTCCTCGCGCTGCTTGTTCGGCGGCAGTTCCGGTCGTTGTTCACGAGTCTCGATTTGCTGCTCGACCTTCGACAGCCCCTCGCCAAAATCGGCCTGCCAATCTTTGTATTTGAGCGAACGTAGTCGTGGCACAAGATTAAAACAACGGCTTTCGCAAAAGGAATGCCGCCAACGCAAATGCGCTCGGCCAAGCCAGAGAATCAATGATCCAGGCGATGAACTGTAGGAGGCCCATTGGAGCCGGCTATTTTACACCAGCTCGAGGCGTAGCTCGCGACCGACGGCCTTGGCCGCCTTTTGGAGCGTGTTCAGGGTGACTGAATCGTTGTCCGGATCGAGCAGGCGCTCCAGGGCCGGGCGGCTCGTGCGCATGCGCCTTGCCATCTCCGATTTCGACAGCCCCTGCTCCGCCATCAGCTGGCGCAGCTGGCGGGCGAGGATGCGCTTGATCGCGCGGTTGGTGGTCTCCTCGAGGGTGCCTTCCTCGCGCAGGAAGCCCTCGAAGCTCGATCCCAGGTGTTTCTTGTCCACGAGTCAGCTGCCCTCCTTCATGCGCTGCATGGCGAGGTCGATCTCCCGCTCGGGCGTGCGTCGGGTTTTCTTGATGAAGCCATGTAGCAGGACCATGTGCCCGTGCTCGACGCAGAACAGGACGCGGGCGATCCGTCTGCCGGGCAGGTTGCTTCGGATTTCCCAGAGCCCGCGCCGGCCCGTGATCGCCCGGCAGAGCGGCAGGCCGACGGGCCAAGCGAATTCGCAGTCACGGATGTCGTCGCCAACGACTTTGCGATCCGCGGGGTCAAGGTCCTTCAGCCACTCGCGCACCGGCTCACGGCCCGTGCCGGTCTGGTAGAAGAGCGCCGGAAGCCTTTTCAAGCCATCCATGTCAGCCTGTATCAAAAATGATGCAATTCGTCAAGTGAAGCGGGTCGCTTGAACCCCTGCTTAACCTCGGTCGCGATTTGTCCTTGAGCGGGTGCGCGGGCCGGCTACAAGGGAGGCTCGTAAACCGGGAGGCCGTCATGCCCTATGCAATCATCACCCGCGACAAGCCGAACTCTTTGCAGCTGCGCAACGATACCCGCCAAGTGCATGTCGAGTATCTGACCAAGAACAAGGACAAGCTGCTGGCCGCCGGCGCGCAGGTCGCCGACGATGGCCAGGGCGGCTATGGCGGGATCATCATCGTCGACACCGAGGACCGCAAGGAGGCCGAGGCGTTCATCCAGAACGACCCGTTCACCAAGGCGGGCCTGTTCGCCGGCATCGAGGTGGTGCGCTGGCGCAAGGCCTTCTTCAACAAGGAAAAGCTGATCTAGCCGGCCGCCTGCCCAGGGAGCGTCGGGGATCGCGGCGAAGACCGCACTCCAACCTTCCCTGATCGAGGACTGCGCCATCGACCGGCTGTGACACCGCGTCCCGGAACGGCCTCGCCTGGTGGGGTTGGCGGTCCTCCGGGGCCGACTATGTTGAGCCGGAGCAGCGAGGGAGGGACCCGATGCAGGATGTCGAGGTGCAAGGGGTGAGGATTCCGGCCCTCGGCCTGGGCACTTTCCGGCTCGACGGCAGGACCGCGCGGCGGATGGTCGGCTATGCGCTCGAGATCGGCTACCGGCACATCGATACCGCCCAGATGTACGGCAACGAGGCCGAGGTCGGCGAGGCGATCGCGGCGTCCGCGGTGCCACGGGATAAGATCTGGCTGACCACCAAGATCTGGCCCGACAACTTCCGGGACGGCGCGCTGCAGCGGGCGGCCGAGCAGAGCGTGCGCCGGCTCGGGACCGTGCCGGACCTGCTCCTGCTGCACTGGCCGAACCCGAACGTGCCGCGCGCCGAGACCATCCGCGCACTGAACGATGCCAAGCGGCGGGGCCTCACCGGGCACATCGGCATCAGCAACTCGCCGGCCGCCCTGATCCGCGAATTGGTCGCTGCCAGCGAGGCGCCGCTATTGGTCAACCAGGTCGAATATCACCCCTATCTCAGCCAGCGCGCCGTGCTCGAGGAGCTGCGCGCCCAGGGCATGGCGTTGACAGCCTATTCGCCGGTCGCACAAGGGCGCGTGTTCGCCGACCCGGTGCTGCTGCGGGTCGGCGAGCGCCACGGCAAGAACCCGGGTCAGGTGGCGCTCCGCTGGCTGCTCCAGCAGGACCGCGTCACGCGCGATCCCGCGCTCCTCGCGCGAGGCGCACGCCAAGGCCAATCTCGAGATCTTCGATTTTTCCCTGTCCGAGGCCGAGATGGCCGAGATCTTCGCCCTCGCCCGCCCGGGCGGCCGGATCGTCAATCCCGGCGGTCTGGCGCCCGCCTGGGATCGTTCATAAGACTTCAGGCCGGTCCCAGCATGCGCTCGGGCCGGACCAGCTGGTCGAACTCCTCGGCGGTCAGGAGATCGAGCGCCAGCGCGGCCTCCTTCAAGGACGTGCCCTCGGCGTAGGCCTTCTTCGCGACCTTGGCGGCATTGTCGTAGCCGATCTTGGGATTGAGGGCGGTCACCAGCATCAAGGAGCGGTGCAGCAGCTCCTCGATCCGCTCGCGATCGGCCTCGATGCCGGCCACGCACTTGTCGGTGAAGCTGCGCGCCCCGTCGGCCAGCAGGCGGATCGACTGCAGCACGTTGTAGATGATCACCGGTTTGTAGACGTTGAGCTCGAAGTGGCCGTTGGCGCCGGCGATGGTGACCGTGACGTGATTGCCCATGACCTGGGTCGTGACCATGGTCAGCGCCTCGCACTGGGTCGGGTTGACCTTGCCCGGCATGATCGAGGAGCCGGGCTCGTTCTCGGGCAGGCGCAGCTCGCCGAAGCCGCAGCGCGGGCCCGAGCCGAGCAGGCGGATGTCGTTCGCGATCTTAGTCAGGCTGACCGCGACCACGTTCAAGGCGCCCGAGAGCTCGACCAGGGCGTCGTGGGCGGCCAGCGCTTCGAACTTGTTGTCGGCGCTCGTGAACGGCAGGCCGGTCAGCGCCCTGACCTCCTCGGCGAAGCGCTCGGCGAAACCAGGCGGGGCGTTCAGGCCGGTGCCGACCGCGGTGCCGCCCTGTGCCAGCTGGGAGACGCGCGGCAGCGTCTGCCGGACCCTTGCGATGCCGTAGGCGACCTGCTGGACGTAGCCTGAGAACTCCTGGCCGAGCGTCAGCGGGGTCGCGTCCTGGAGATGGGTGCGGCCGATCTTGACGACGTCCTTGAAGGCGGCGGCCTTGGCCTGCAGCCCGGCCAGCAGGTGCTCGAGCGCCGGCAGCAGCTGCTGGTGGACCTGCTGCACGGCGGCGATGTGCATCGCGGTCGGGAAGGTATCGTTCGAGGACTGGCTGCGGTTGACGTGGTCGTTGGGGTGGACCGGCGACTTGCTGCCGAGCGGCGCGCCCAGCATCTCGTTGGCCCGGTTGGCGATCACCTCGTTGGCGTTCATGTTGCTCTGGGTGCCCGAGCCGGTCTGCCAGACCACCAGCGGGAAATGCTCGGCGAGCTTGCCGTCGGCCACCTCCTGGGCCGCGCGCACGATGGCATCCGCCAGGCGCGGCTCGAGCACGCCCAGGTCGCGATTGGCGCGCGCGGCGGCGCGCTTCGACCAAGCCGAGCGCGCACACCAGCGGCGCCGGCATGGTTTCGGTGCCGATCCGGAAGTTCTGCAGGCTGCGCTGGGTCTGGGCGCCCCAATAGCGATCGGCTGGCACCTCGATCGGGCCGAAGGTGTCGGTTTCAACGCGCATTCGCTTGTCGCCGGACATCGTTACACCTGTGGTTGCAATCGCCGCCCGTCCATCAAGGCCCGGCGCCCGAACCCTGTCAATCGCCGAAGGGCGCGCGTCCGGCCGTCTGCGGAGGCGCCGCTACTTCTTGCGAAATCGATCCAGGGTCACAACCTCGGCGCTACCGGCCTCGGCGGGTGCTGCATCCGGCGCGGGGCCCGCGGTCTCCGGCGACGGCGCGCGCAGCTCCGCGACCGCCGCCGACGGGGCGGCCGGCGTCGCCTCGACCGGTGCATCAGGGGCCGTGAACTGGAGGCCGAACTCGACACTCGGGTCGGCGAACACCCGGATCGCCTCGAATGGCACCTCGAGGCGATGCGCGATCGTATTGAAGCTCAAGGTCACGGCGAACCCGTCCGGCCCGACCTCGAGGCCCCAGTATTCATGCTGGAGCACGATGGTCATGTCGGTCGGGTAGCGCGCGCGCAGCGCCTCGTCGAGGACGACGCCGGGATGATCGGTGCGGAAGGTGATGTAGAAATGATGCCCGCCGGGCAGGCCCTGCTCGGCGACCACCTGCAGCGCGTCCTGCACCACCCGCCGAAGCGCGCGCTCGACCAGCTGGCCGTAATCGAGTTGGGGTGCGGGCATGCTGGCGTGGTCGATCCACGGACCTCGGCTCGATCGGGGGCCGGGCCCGCGACCGCATGGAAGTGGGGGGCTTCTGTTGCCCGGCGCCCCCCGAGCCGCGCTTACCTATGACTAGGCAGCGAGAGCCATACGGTTGTCGTTGGCATCTCTAAGCTTGGCCCGATAACGGCGGTACCATGCCGGGCAAAAACCGTCCCTTTACCACGCGCGTCGAGCCTGTTTCGCCCCCCTAAGCGCACCCGACCGGGTCGCCCCAGGCGGGATTTGGTGGAGGCGCCGGGTACTGCCCCCGGGTCCGCTACGCTTATTCCGAACGGCGTTTATCGCCATAGTCGACCGAGGCCGACATTCCCAATATAGGGACCCTGCCGGCACCTTGGAAGGGGGACCGGCTGCGCGGGCGGCCGCGTGGCTCGTCTGGCCCCCGCCTGGGATTGCGCTGGCGGAGCGGGCGGCTTCGATTTGCCAAACGAACTTTCGTTTTGTTGGGCAAGGAGCACCGCGATCGCTCAACGGGCCCATCCCTCCCTCGCGAGCGGTTTTCTACTTGCGCGGCCGATCGGGCAGGGCGAAGGCGACCACGAAGTCGCCGCGGGTCGTGTCGAGGCCGCCGTGGCCGCCCGCGGCGATCACCACGTATTGCTTGCCGGTGGCGTCCAGCTGGTAGGTCATCGGCGTCGCCTGGCCGCCGGCCGGCAGATCGGCGTGCCAGAGCTCCTGGCCGGTGTCGACGTCGAAGGCGCGGAGCGCATCGTCGGTGGCGGCGGCGATGAAGATCAGGCCGCCCGCGGTGACGATCGGCCCGCCGAGGTTCGGCATGCCCCAGTTCAGCGCCAGCGGGGCCTCGCGGCGGGTCGTGCCGAGCGGCACCTGCCAGCGGATCGTGCCCGCCTTCATGTCGACCGCGCTGAGCGTGCCCCAGGGTGGCGCCGTGCAGGGGATGCCGAGCGGCGACATCAGGACCTCGCGGCGGATGCCGTAGGGCGTGCCTTCCTGGCGCCCGAACTCGGATTTTTCGAACTCCTTCGAGCCCGCCATGCCCGCGAGGTCCGCGCGCGGCACCAGGGTCACCACCATCGGCACCTGCATGGCGTTGACGATCGCGAGCTGGCGCTCGGGCTCGAACGCGAGGCTGCCCCAGTTGACGCCGCCGGCGTAGCCCGGGTTCATGATCGTGCCCTGGGTCGAGGGCGGCGTATAGATGCCCTCCGAGCGGTAGCGCTCGATCAGCTTGCGACAGCGCCACTGGTCCCAGAGGATCAGGCCCCAGGCGTCGGCCGGGGTGACCGGCGCCTGCGAGACCAAGGGCGGCGGCGCCAGCGGGAACGGCTGGGTCGGCGACAGCTGCTCGCCGGCGACACCGCCCTGCGGCACCGGCCGCTCCTCGATCGCGAACAGCGGCTTGCCGCTCGTCCGGTCGAACGTGAACAACGCGCCCATCTTGGTCGCCTGGATCAGAGCCGGGATGGGGCCGCCGTCCCGTGCCAGATCGACCAGCACCGGCTGGGCCGGCAGGTCGTAGTCCCAGAGGTCGTGATGGACCAGTTGCTGGTGCCAGATCAGCTCGCCGGTCGAGGCCCGGAGCGCCACGACCGAGTTGGCGTAGCGATTGTCGCCGAGGCGCTCGCCACCATAGAAGTCCGGGCTCGGCGTGCCGGTCGGGATGAACACGAGATCGCGGTCCGGGTCGACCGAGAGGATCGACCAGGCATTGGCGGCGCCGGTGCGCGCCACCTGCGCCGACTGCCAGCTGCCATGCTCCGGGTCGTCCCCGGCGCGCGGGATCGGGTCCCAGGCCCAGCGCCGCTGGCCGGTCCGGGCGTCGAATGCGCGCACCGTCCCGAGCTCGAGCTCGACCGCCCGGTTGTCGCCGATCGCCGAGCCCGTGATCACCAGGTCGCCGGCGATCGCGGGCGGCGAGGTCACCGCGTACTGGCCGGGCTGGGTCGGCCTGATGTCCCGGCTCAGGTCGACCGCACCACCGGCGCCGAAATCGGCGCAGGGTCGCCCGCTTGCGCCATCGAGGGCGATCAGCCGGCCGTCGAGCGTGCCGATGAAGATCCGGAGCGCACAAGGGCCCGCCGGATCGCCATCGGGGTCGCGCCAGGCGCTGACCCCGCGCGAGGTCGCCTCGGCGTAGCGGCGACCGCGGTCGATCTTGGGATCGTAGCGCCAGAGCTCGCGCCCGCTCGCCGGGTCGAGGGCGATCACCTGGTCGGTCGGGGTCGAGAGATAGAGCCGGCCGTCGACCAGGATGGGCGTCGCCTCGAAGGCGAGCTTGTCCCGGGTCGCGAAGCCGGCGCCGAGCTCGCCGGTCCGGTAGCTCCAGGCGACTTCGAGCCGGGCGACGTTGCTGCGGTCGATCTCGCCCAAGGGCGAATAGCGCGTGCCGCCCGGATCGCCGCCGTAGACGCTCCAGCCAGACATCGCGTGGGCCTCCCCTGCCCCTCCTTGGAGCGCCAGCGCGAGCGCGATGGCCAAGGGCCGCCGCATCGCCGCCTCCGTCCGCTGCGATCGATGCCGGGCAGGCTAGAGACCCGATCCTGTGGCTGCAAGCCAGTCTCGACCGGTCGGGTGCGATGTGATCCAATCACCGCGGGCGGCCCGGCGCCGTCGGTCAGCGAGGAGTCGAGCGATGCCGCTCTCCAGGGAGCAGGAGCAGGAGATCGAAGCGCTGCGCGCAGGCGCCGCGCCGACCCGGCGCGCCGTGGTGCCGGCGCTGGAGGCGATCCTGTACCAGGCTTTGCCGGTGCTCGATCAAGGCTTTGTGCGGGTGATCGACTACATGGGCGATGACGGCGCGATCGTGCAGGCGGCGCGCGTCTCCTATGGCCGCGGCACCAGGCAGGTCAGCGACGACCGCGGCCTGATCAACTATTTGATGCGCATGCGCCACACGAGCCCATTCGAGATGTGCGAGCTGAAGTTGCACGTCAAGCTGCCGATCTTCGTCGCCAGGCAGTGGATCCGGCACCGGACCGCCAACGTCAACGAGTACTCGGCCCGCTATTCGGTCATGCAGGACGAGTTCTACCAGCCGGCGGCCGACCATCTCGCGGTCCAGTCGACCGGCAACCGGCAGGGCCGCGGCGCCGTGCTCGAGGGCGCCGAGGCCGAGGCGGTGCAGCGCATGCTGGCGCGCAACGCCGAGAGCGCCTATGAGCGCTACCTCGGCCTGCTCAACCTGGACGAGGCCGGTCAGCCGCTCGATCCCGATCGCGCCGGGCTCGCGCGCGAGCTCGCGCGGATCGTCCTGCCGCTCAATACCTACACCGAGTGGTACTGGAAGACTGATCTACACAATCTCCTTCATTTCATTATGTTACGAGCAGATCCTCATGCTCAGTATGAGATTAGGGCCTATGCCGAGGTCCTGCTCGACGTCGTGCATCGCTGGGTGCCGCTGACCCACGCCGCCTTCGTCGACTACCGGCTCGAGGGCAGGGCGCTGTCGGCCAAGGCGCTCGCGGCCGTCCGCCGCCTGATCAAGGGTGAGCCGGTCGAGCAGGCGGACAGCGGTCTCAGCGCGCGCGAGTGGCGCGAGCTGCAGGCGCTCCTGGAACTCGGCTGAGATCATCACCGTTGGCGTATCGTGGCCGCGGCGGCTATCCTGACCGGCAGAGCCCGGGCCCGGCCAGAGCATGAGCCTGAATGCGAACACGGCGGCTGTTCTTCGACGAAAAGAAGATGTCGGCGGATGTCGCCGACGTGCTGGAGTCGGCCGCGCTCCTCGAGGTCACCGAGTTCGAGCTGTTCGGCATCGCCTATCGGCGCTGGTACGGCACCAGGATTGCCGAGCGCGATCTCGAGCAGCTCTATCTGCCCTACATGTTCCACGGTCAGGTGCCGCTCTGGGTTCGCCAGCTGGCGCGCGAGGTGGTCGCCAAAGCCGAGATCGGCGGCCTGGACCCAAAGGCCTACGGCATCCTGCCCAAACCCTTGTCCATGGACATGTACAACCGGGGCCTGCGCTACTTCCTCTGGCTGACCGTGATCTTCGGCACTCTGCTGACCGGCGCCGCGACCGTCGCCCAGCTGGCCCCCTGGTATCAGTCCTGCTATCTCCCACCCTGTTATTGACGGTCCCTGGCGGTGGAGAGCCTGGTCAACTGGGTCTTCGTGCTGGTCACGGCCGCGATTGCCTATCACGGCATCACCTATCGCAATCCGGACGGCGAGCGCGATCTCGTGCGCACGCTGTTCGGCTGCATCGCGCTCCTGTTCTGCCTGCGCGTCCTGTTCGTCGACATTCTGCGCCTGAGCTGACGATTTGTGAGGCAGTCGTGACGCGCTGGTAAAAACTTGGCGCCGGCCAGAGGCGGGCTTGCCTCCCACCGCTCGCCAACTACCGGTCGATCAGCACGACCACCTGCGCGGGACCAGGACTGCAATTCCCAGGTGCGGCAGCGAGGATGTGGTGGCCGCACGGATCGCGGATCGGGTCGAAAGCCTCATGACTGGCTCAAAGAGCCCGGTTGCGGGTGCGGCGCCGGCGCCGCTGGGACCGTGCGTCGTCGGTTGCCCGCCCGACCGCGCTACCATATCCTGTGGCGCATGAAACTCATACCACCGTATCTGGTCATGACCGGGGCAGATAACCCTTAATAGTGTTATCCGGCTTGATTCTTCCTGTTCCTTTGCTAGTCTGTGGCTGATTTGTGATGGGGATGTTGCGCAGAACCGAACAACCAAGCCTCGCATGATCGACCGTGCCGCGCCCCGGCCGATCATTTCCAGGACTCCAGGGCCATGACCGTGGATCGTGACGGAGGCGACGATGCGGCGACCAAACTCGGGACGCCGGTCTTTCGGCCGCTGCCGGCACGCCTCCAGACTGCGCCATCGCGATCGCGGCCCGTGATCCAGCCACGTTTCCTACGCGCAGGGCCAGCCCGGGTGAACTTGGGCCTGACCCCGTCCGAGCGCGGCTTTGCGATGCACAACGGCGCTTCCCCGAATACCGCCGGCCGTCTGGAGGATCGACGCTGGGCGCCGCGGCCCGGACGCGGTCTGCGGTTCGCACGCTTCGTCGCGGCGATCCAGGCGGCCGGGGCGTTGGGACCGGACCCTGGGGCCTGGGGCGCGATCCCGCCCGGCGATCCGCCCGAGTCGGAGGCGCGTGGCCAGGCGGGTCTGGCCGAGGCCCCGGCGCGGTTCGCTCGGCCGCGGCGCGGTGACTGGGCGTCGCGCGTTAGCCTCGGGCAGGCGCTCGGCCCGCCGAGCTTGCTGCGCACGGCCGTACTGGCCGCCGGAGCCGGGATCGCGTCCGTCGCGCTGATCGCGCTGATCGCGCCGTTCGAGCTGACCGGCGGCCAGGACCGCGCCCAGACCAGCGATTTGCCGACGCTCGCCGACGGTCTGGTCCGGGCACCTCCGACGCCCGATCGATATCCGCCGGCGAATGGTCCGACGCAGGAGACGGTCCGCGACCCGCAGCTGATCGCGAACCTGCCGCCCGATCCGCCGGCCGCGACCGAATTGGTCGCCGACGGGGCCGCCACGGCGATTGATCTCGAGCCTTCCGGACCCCCGGTCGAAGCCACCCCTTCGGTCCCTGCGGCCTCCGCCGCCACCGGTTCCGTCCCCTCGGGATCCTCCGTCGAGACCGCCCCCCCGGTTCGCACGGCCGCCGCCGCGACCGGCGATCTCCAGCCCACCAGATCCTCGAGCGCTCCCGAAGCACCGGTTCCGGCGGTGGCCGCCGCGACCGGCGATCTCCAGCCCACCAGATCATCGATCGCCCCCGAAGCACCGGTCCCGGCGGTGACCGCCGCAACCGGCGATCTCCAGCCTGCCAGATCCTCGAGCGCCCCCGAAGCACCGGTCCCGGCGGCCGCGGCCGCGTCGAGCGATCCCGCGCCGGCGCGGCCCGGCCTGGAGCAGCTCAGCGCGGCGGCTCAGCAGACGCCACCCCGGATCGACCCCGGGACTGCGGGTCTCGCTGCCGGCAGTAAGTTCACGGCGGTCGAGGTCCGGACTGCCGCGCTGACCGAACCGCAGGCCGAGGACGACGATCCGCTGTACGAACTCGCCCATCGGCTGCAGCAGAAGGGCGATGTCGCGCAGGCGATCGAGGCCTACCGCATGGCCGCCGACGCCAACCCGCAGCACGCCGCGACCTATTACGACTGGGGCTATCTGCTGCAGCAACAGGGCGACGAGGAAGGCGCGCGGCAGAAGTACCTGCTGACACTCCGCTACGCGCCGCGACATGCCTTCGCCCACTACAATCTCGGCTACATCCTCCAGAAGCACGGCGACTACGCCGGTGCCATCAAACACTACCGGGCAGCGATCGCCGCCAATCACTCCTTCTTCTGGTCATACTACAATCTCGGATACATCCAGCAAAAGCTGGGCCATTACCGCGAGGCCCTGATCGACTATCGGAAATCGATCGAAGTCGACCCGAAGCACGCTTTGTCCTACGAGAATATCGCGACGATTCTGCGCTACCATCGGACCGATTGATCGGTACCGCGGGCGAGGTAAGCTTCCGACTCAGAGTCGGGCTTCGATCAGGAATGGTCCGGGGGCGCTGAAGCTGCGCTCGAGCACGCGGGCGAACTCGGCGGCATCGTCGGTCGACGCCGCCTCGACCCCTGAGCCCCGGGCCAGCGCCGGCCAGTCGAGCGCCGGGCGATCGAGCTCCATCATGTCGCGGCCGGTCGGGCCCGGGCGCTCGACGCCGACGTTGCGCATCTCGCCCTGCAGGATCGCGTAGCTGCGGTTGGAGAGGATCACCGTGGTCACGTCCAGGCCCTCGCGCGCCTGGGTCCAGAGTGCCTGCAGCGTGTACATGGCGCTACCGTCGGCTTCGAGCGAGATCACCCGGCGCTCCGGGCAGGCGATCGCCGCCCCGGTCGCGAGCGGCAGGCCGCAACCGATGGCACCGCCGGTCACCTGCAGCCAGCTGTGCGGCCGGGCGTTGCGGGTGAGCGCGAAGAAGTTGCGCCCGACCGAGACCGATTCGTCGGCGACGATCGCGTGCTCGGGCAAGAGCGCCGCGACCGCGATCGCGATCTTGTCGCCGGTGAGCGCGCCCTGCGGCAGCGCCGGCGGCTCGAAGCCCGCGACCGGTGCCGCCTGCCGGGGCGCGCCCAGACAATCGGCCAGCTCCTCGAGGGCGCCCACCAGATCGTCGTCGGGCCCGGCCAGACGATGGATCGCCGCCCCCTCCGGGGCGAGGCGGCTGGGCTTGCCCGGATAGGCGAAAAACGCCGTCGGCTCGCGGGTGCCGACCAGGACCACGTGATGAAAGCCCGCCAGCTGCTCCAGCGCCTGATCGACCGGATAGAACAGCCGGTCGACCGGCACCCGGCCGGCGCCGCGCTCGGTGCGGGCGTTGCTCATCTGGGCAAGCGGCACCGCACCGGTCTCCGCCGCGATCCGGCCGGCGGCCGCGAGACCCGCCTCGCTCAGCGCCTTGCCGGTCATGAACAGGAGGCAGCGCGCGCCCGAACGCAACAGGGTCGCGATCGCCTCGATCCGGCCCGCGGGCACCGGGGCCGGCGCTGGCGCCGGCGTTATTCTCGTCACCGGCTCGCCGCCCTGGTTCCAGGCCGCATCGCCCGGCAGGATCAGGGTCGCGATCAGACCGGGCGCGGTGCGCGCGGCGGCGATCGCATCGGCGGCCGCCCGGCCGACCTCGGCCGGCGTCCGGGCGGTCCGTACCCAGTCGGAGAACGGCCGGGCGACCGCCTCGAGGTCGGTCTCGAGCGGCGAGGCGAGGCCCCGGTGATGGGTCGCGTGCTCGCCCACGATGTTGACCACCGGCGAACGGGCGCGTCTCGCGTTGTGCAGGTTGGCGAGCCCGTTCGCGAGCCCCGGGCCGAGGTGCAAAAGCGTGATCGCGGGCTTGCCCGCCATGCGCGCATAGCCGTCGGCGGCGCCGGTCACCACGCCCTCGAACAGGCCCAGCACCGAGCGGATGCCGGGCACCTGGTCGAGCGCGGCCAGAAGGTGCATCTCGGAGGTGCCGGGATTGGCGAAACAGACCTCGACGCCGCCCGCGATCAAGGTCCTGATCAGGCTCTCCGCCCCGTTCATGCCAGGCTGTCTCCCCGGGGTCACCGCGCCCCGCCCCTCACCTAGCCCAGCCGCGCCGCGAGCGCGAGGGCTCGCAAAGGATCATCGCTCAGGTCGCGCTGGCGGCCAGCGCCCAGATCAGGCTCAGAACGCGCGCGAGCTCGGCCCAGAGCCTTGGCCCCTGATAGGCCTGGGCGCTCCGCCAGACCGCGACCAGCACGAGAAAATTGAAGGGGATCGGGAGAGCGGCGAGCGCCGCCGCGAGGGCCGCCGGTGCGCCCGCCGCCAGCAGGGCCAGCGCCGCGAGTGTCGCCGCGAGGTTGAGCGCGGTCCCCCAGATGATCGCGCAGGTCCAGAATGCGGTGGCAAGCGGCAGCTGGCCGGCCCAGAGCCGCCGCAGCGTCGTGACGATCGCCATGTCCGGACCTTGCGCCGCAAGCGCCTGCGGGCGTCGAGAGCTCAGGTCGCGAGCGGCGGCACGTCGAGCATGCGCTGCTCGGTCCAGCTCTGGTAGCCGAGCTCGGCCAGCTGCACGCCCTTGGCTCCTTCCAGCAGGTTCCAGCGAAACTGGGGAAAATCGCCGGCGAGGTAGCGCAGGAAAAGCTCCCACTCGGCCTTGAAGGCGTTGGAATACGTCTGGTTGTCCGGCACTTCCTGCCACTGGCTGCGATAGTCCGGCGTGAGCCCGGTATCCGGGTTCCAGACCGGGCGCGGGGTCGCGACCCGCGGCTGGACGAAGCATTGGGTGAGCCCCGCGACCGCCGAGCCGTGGGTGCCGTCGACCTGGAAGATCACGAGATCGTCCCGGCGCACGCGCGTGCACCAGGAGCTGGCGATCTGGGCGACGATGCCGCCTTCGAGCCGGAAGATGGCGTAGGCGGCGTCCTCGGCGTCGGCGAGATAGGCCTCGCCGCGCTCGTCGACCCGCTCGGGAATGTGGTTGGCGCCCAGGCAGAACACCCCTTCGACCGCGCCGAACAGGTTGTCGAGCAGGTAGCGCCAGTGGCAGAGCATGTCGAGGATGATGCCGCCGCCGTCCTCCTTGCGGTAGTTCCAGGACGGCCGCTGGGCCGGCTGCCAGTCGCCCTCGAACACCCAGTAGCCGAAGTCGCCCTTGACCGCGAGGATGCGTCCGAAGAAGCCAGCCTCGATCAGCATCTTGAGCTTCAAGAGCCCCGGCAGCCAGAGCTTGTCCTGGACCACGCCGTGCCTGATCCCGGCGGCCTCGGCCGCGCGCCAGACCGCGAGCGCGCCCTCGAGGTTGGCGGCGATCGGCTTCTCGCAATAGACGTGCTTGCCGGCGGCGATCGCGCGCTCCAGCACGCTCGCGCGCAGCCGGGTCGAGGCGGCATCGAAGAACAGCTCGTAGTCCGGGTCGGCCAGCGCTGCGTCGAGGTCCAGGGTCCAGCGCGCGATCCCGTGCGCCTCCGCCAGCGCCTCGAGCTTCCGCCGATCGCGGCCGACCAGGAGCGGATCAGGGAGCAGGCGCGTGCCGTCCGCGAGCGGAACGCCGCCCTGGTCGCGGATCGCGAGCACCGAGCGGAGCAGATGCTGGTTCATGCCCATCCGCCCGGTCACGCCGTGCATGATGATGCCGATCCGCCGTTCCGTCATGGCTCCCCCCGTCGTCTGCCCTGCCTGACCCGATGCCGTCAGCGCGCAGCATGGCCTGCGCGCTCCGGCTTGGCCAGAGTCGACGGCTCGCGAGGATTTCGGACCGATGTGGGGCGCGACGGTCAGGCGCCGCCGGCCGCGACCTTGACCCGACGATGGGCGCTTCGGGAGGCGGGACGGCGAACCGCTTTAGCGCCCGCGCGCGGCGCGGACCAGCGCTCGACCCAGCCGGCGAGTTCTGCCGCCGGCATCGGTCGGGCGAACACGAAGCCCTGGCCTTCGTGGCAACCGAGCTGCTCGAGCAGGCGCAGCTGAGCATCGGTCTCGATGCCCTCCGCCACGACCCGCACATTCAGGCTGTCGGCGAGCTTGATCATGCTCTCGACGATCGCCGCGCGGCTGCGGTCGGCGATCATGTCGGCGACGAACGAGCGGTCGACCTTGAGCCGGTCGACCGGCAGGTCCCTGAGCCGGCCCATCGAGGAATAGCCGGTGCCGAAATCGTCGACCGCGACCTGGACGCCGAGGCGGCGGAGCGCATTGAGCACCGGCACGGTATGGGTCTCGTCGGCGAGCGAGGTTTCGGTCACCTCGACGATCAGGTGCCGCGGCTCGGTGCCGGTGGTCGCGAGCGTGCGCACGACGAAGTCGATCAGCCCTGCGGTCTTGAGCGGCCGCCTGGACAGGTTGACCGCGACACCGAGATTGCGCAACCGCGGCGTCTGCCAGAGGTGGGCCTGCGTCAGGGCCTGGCGCAGCACCCATTCGGTCAGCGGCACGATCAAGCCGCTGGTCTCCGCCAGCGGGAGGAACTCGGCCGGCGGGATCAGGCCGCGCCCCGGACGGTTCCAGCGCAGCAGCGCCTCCACGCTGGCGACGCTGCGGCGGCGAAGATCGATCACGGGCTGGTAGTGGAGCTCGAAGGCGCCGCCCTCGAGCGCGTCGCGGAGCTCGCTTTCGAGCGACCGGCGCTGCTGCACCGCATCGTGCATCGAGCGGTCGTACAGTCGCCAGCCCCCGCGGCCGCCGCTCTTGGCGGCATAGAGCGCGACGTCGGCATGCGCCAGCAGCTGCTCGTTGTCGCCGCGGTCGTCCGGCAGGATCGTGACGCCCATGCTGGCCCCGGTGCGCAGGAGCGTGCCGTTGAAGGCGAAGGGTTCGCAAAGGGTCTTGACCACGCGCTCGGCGAGGGCGGCGACGCCTTGCGGATCGTCGTGCTCGCCGGCGATGATCGCGAATTCGTCGCCGCCCAGCCTGGCGACCAGGTCGTTCGCGCGCACGCAGCGCCGCAGGCGCTTGCCGACCTCGACCAGCAGCGCATCCCCGGCCGAGTGGCCGAACGTGTCGTTGACCTCCTTGAAATGGTCCAGATCGAACACCAGCAGGGCGGCGCGCCGCCCGCTGCGCGCCGCCTGCGCGCGGGCGCGCTCCAGCTCCTGGTCGAAACGAAGGCGGTTGGGCAGGCCGGTGAGCGTGTCCTGGACCGCCATCTGCTCGACCAGCAGCTCCGCGCACTTGCGGTCGTGGCTGTCGATCCGGATGCCCAGGAGCCGCCGCGGCGTGCCGTCGGGGTCGCGCTCGATCACCTTGCCGGATGCCATCATCCAGCGCCAGCTGCCGTCCTTCATGCGGTGGCGGTGCTCGGACCGGCAGATCGGGGCGCGGCCGTCGACGTGGTCCTCCAGGCGCTGATGCATCGCCGCCCGGTCGTCGGGGTGGACCCGCTCGTGAAACGGCTCGGCGCTGCTGCTGAGCTCGCCCGGAGCGTAGCCCAGCATGGTCTCGGCGCGCGCGTTGTAGCTCGCCTTGCCGCTCTTCAGGTCGATGTCGTAGAGGCCGGCGTCGGCCGCGTCGAGCGCGATCGCCAGCCGCTGCTCACTCACCTGTCGCGCGAGCTCGGCGCGGCGCAGATCGCTGATGTCGACGGTGACCGCGATCAGTCGGATGACGCGGCCGTCTGCCACCAGCGGCGACAGCGTGGTCCGGTAGTGCTCGACCGGTCCCTTGAGGTCGACCTCGTACTGGACCATTCGCCCGGTCGCGATGCAGGTCCGGTAGTGACCGATCACCTGCGCCAGGACCTCGGGTGCCAGGCAGTCCTTCGGGCACTTGCCGACCAGCTCCGCGCCCGACCGGCCGAGCGCCGCCTCGAGCGCCGCGTTGATCGCGACATAGCGGAGCGTGCCGTCCGGCTCGACGTCCACTACGAACATCGGCATCCCGAAGGCGTCGAGCAACGCGCGCAGCTCCTCGGGGCCAGCCGTCAGGAACATCCGAACCCACCACCTTTCGCTCGCCGCGCATGGCACCCTTCAGAATGCGGCCGTCGAGCTTAAGGTTTCGTGCCCGACAGGCCGCCCGTTCGGAATTCCTCGCGGACGGGACGGCGTGCTAGAGAACGGCGGCGGCAAAGAGCGGGCGGTCACGTCGCGCGCGGGAGGACACGCCATGGACCTGGACGAGTTTCGTCGACACGCCCATCGGCTGGTCGACTGGATGGCGGACTATCTGGCGAGCATCGAGCAATACCCTGTGCGCGCCCAGGTCGAGCCAGGCGAGATCGCTGGCCAACTGCCCGCGACGCCGCCGGCCACGGGCGAACCGCTGGAGCGGATCTTCGCCGACTTCGAGCGCATCCTCCTGCCGGGCATGACCCACTGGCAGTCCCCGAATTTCTTCGCTTATTTCCCCGCCAACTCGAGCCCGCCCTCGGTGCTCGCCGAGATGCTGACCGCGACGCTCGGCGCCCAGTGCATGCTCTGGCAGACCTCGCCCGCGGCGACCGAGCTCGAGACCCGCGTGCTCGACTGGCTGCGCCAGATGATCGGCCTGCCGGAAGGCTTCACGGGCGTGATCCAGGACAGCGCGTCGAGCGCGACGCTCTGCGCGGTCCTGGTCGCGCGCGAGCGGGCGACCGACTGGGGGGCGAACGAGCAGGGCCTGGCAGGCGGCCCGCAGCTCTGCTTCTACACCTCCGAGGAGGCGCATTCCTCGATCGAGAAGGCGATCAAGATCGCGGGCCTGGGGCGCCAGAGCCTGCGCCTGATCGCGACCGACGCCCGTTTCGCGATGCGCCCCGACGCGCTCGCGGCGGCGGTCCGGGCGGACCTCGCGGACGGCCGGCGGCCGGCGGGCGTGCTGGCGAGCCTCGGCACGACCGGGGTTGGCGCCATTGACCCGCTACGGCCGATCGGCGACATTTGCCGCCAGCACGGGCTCTATCTCCATGTCGATGCCGCCTGGGCCGGCAGTGCCTTGCTCCTGGAGGAGCAGCGCTGGATGATCCAGGGCATCGAGGCGGCCGACAGCTTCGTCTTCAACCCGCACAAGTGGCTTTTGACGAACTTCGACTGCTCGGCGCATTTCGTGCGCGACCCGGACGCCCTGATCCGCACGCTCTCGATTTTGCCCGCCTTCCTGAAGTCGCGCGAGGTCGGCCGGGTGATCGACTATCGGGACTGGAGCGTGCCGCTCGGGCGCCGGTTCCGGGCCCTCAAGCTCTGGTTCGTGATCCGGAGCTACGGCGTCGAGCGGCTCCAGACGATGCTTCGCGAGCACATCGCCTGGACGGCCGAACTCGCCGACTGGATCCGCGCCGAGCCCGACTTCGAGCTGACCTCACCGCCGAGCCTTGCTCTGCTCTCGTTCCGCTACCGGCCGCCGGAGGTCGAAGGCGACGCCGCGCTCGACGCGCTCAACGAGCGCCTGCTGCACGCGCTGAACGACAGCGGCCGCGTCTACCTCACCCAGAACCGGGTGCGCGGCCGCTACGTGATCCGGTTCACGATCGGCCAGCTCAGCACCACGCGCGCCCACGTCGAGCGCGCGTGGCAGCTGACCACCGAGACCGCCCGGGGGCTGACCCGCTAGGCGGCGAGACGGTCGCGGAGGTCGGCCTCGGCGGCCGCGACCATGGTCCAGGCGAGCAGGCTGTAGGCGTCCACCCAGGCCCGCCGGGCGGCCGGGGTGAAGTGGATGCCGAGCGCCTGCTCGAGGGTCCAGATCAGGGCCGAGCCGACCGTGGCGTAGTGCTCCGGCTCGACGCCGTAGGCGCCATGGCGCCGACCGAGCTCACGTACCGCCGGAAGGATCTGATCAAGCCGGTCGAGCCCGTCGACCACGGTCCTGAGCGCGGCCATCAGTCGGGCGCGCTGCGCCGTGAGGTCGGTGCTGCGGAACAGGCGCCGCAGTCCCGGGTCGAGCGCGAACAGGCGTTCGTAGAACATGGCGGCGACGACGTCGCCATGGGCTCCGAGCCTGGCGAAGCTGCTCCGCACCAGCAGGATCTGCTCCGGTGTCATGGCAGGGTCCCTCCCGCGCGCCGGCCGGACGACATTGCCCGAAGCGGCGATCCGGCGCAGATTGCAGGGCTTCGGTTACAGAACGATGTCCGGCAAGGTTTCAATTGTTTCAGCAACAGGGGTGGATTGCCCGGCCGAATTGCGGAAAGATCCGGGCCGAGCCAGTTGCGTCCGGATGCCCACCGACCGCGAGGCCGAACGACAAGGGAGACGATCCGATGTTCCTGCGCAAGACCGCCCTGGTAGCGGCGACTTTGACCGCCGGCCTGTTCCTTGCCGCCTTCACGCCGCAGAACGTGGAATGCATCGCACCCGCCAACCCCGGCGGCGGCTGGGACTTCACCTGCCGCCAGGTCAGCAAGCTGCTCTCCGACCTGGGCCTCGTGCCGGGCACCGTGCAGGTCACCAACATGCCAGGCGGCACCGGTGCCACCGCCTACGCCAACGTCCTCTCCAAGCGCAGCAAAGACCCCAACCTGATCGTCGCGACCAGCACGGTCGGGATCACCCAGATCGCCCAGAACCGCTACCCGGCCGACATGGACGCGATGCGCTGGCTGGGGATGCTCTACGCCGATTCCGGCGTCGTCCTGGTCAAGCCGGACTCGCCCTATCAGACGCTGGATGACCTGGTGAAGGCGATCAAGGCCGATCCGAGCTCGGTCGTGTTCGGCGGCTCGAGCGCGGTCGGCGGCTGGGATCATCTCCGGCTGCTGCTGCTCGCCCAGGCGGCCGGCGTGCCGAACAAGGACCTCGCGAAGATCCGCTGGGTCCAGTACGACGGCGGCACCGATGCGGTGACCCAGATGCTGGGCGGCTTCCTCGCCTCGGTCTCGACCGACCTCGGCGAGATCGCGGGCTTCGTCGACGCCAAGCAGGTCAAGGTGCTGGCGGTGATGAGCGACGAGCCGCTGCCCGGCAAGTATGCCACGCTGCCGACCGCCAAGAGCCAGGGCTTCGACGTCACCGGCTACAACTGGCGTGGCTTCTACACCGGCGGCAAGGTGCCGGATGAGGCCTACACCTTCTGGGTCGACACGCTCAAGAAGGTGTTCGACAGCCCGCAATGGCAGAAGATCGCGCTCGACAACGGCCTGACGCCGATCTGGCGCGGCGGCGCCGACTTCCAGAGCTTCGTCCAGGACCAGGTCGCCAAGATGCGCGAGATCTCGAAGGACATCGGCGTGATCAAATGAGCGTGCCGCGGGCCCGGTAGAGGCAACCCGCGATGAGCGACCGGCTGGCCGGGCTGGCGCTGCTGGTGCTGGCCGTGGCCTACGGGGTCACGGCCAGCGGCTTTGAATTGTCGTTCGGCGATCCGCTGGGGCCGGCGATGTTCCCTTTGGTGCTGGCGATTCCACTGGGCCTGCTCAGCCTCTACCTGATCGCGCGGCCCGACCCCGAGCCCGACTGGGCGCGCGGCTGGATCTTGTTCAAGCAGGCGCTGGCGCTGATCGCCTTCGTCGCCTACGCCTACCTGCTCGAGCCGCTGGGCTTCATCGTCGCGAGCGTGCTCGCGGTCGCGGCACTCGGGTGGCTGCTCGGGGCGAGGCTCTGGCAGTCGGCGGCGGGCGGCCTGGCGATCGCGCTGGTCCTGTTCCTCTTGTTCAACAATCTGCTCGGCCTGCCGCTGCCGGCGGGCGTGCTGCGGCTGCCCGGCTGACCCCCATGGACGTCCTGAGCTCGCTCGCCTACGGCTTCTCGGTCGCCCTCACGCCCTTCAACCTGCTGATGGCGTTCGTCGGCTGCCTGGTCGGCACCGTGGTCGGCGCCCTGCCGGGGCTGGGTCCCACCAACGGCGTCGCGATCCTGATCCCGGTCGCCTTCGCTCTGGGCCTGCCGCCGTCCTCGGCCCTGATCCTGCTCGCCAGCCTCTACTACGGCGCCATGTACGGCGGCCGGATTTCGAGCATCCTGCTCAACATCCCGGGCGACGAGCCCGCGGTCATGACCACCCTCGACGGCTATCCCATGGCCCAGAAGGGCCAGGCCGCGACCGCGCTCGCCCTTTCGGCGGTCGCCTCGTTCGTCGGCTCCACGCTCGCGACCATCGGCCTCACCCTGTTCGCGCCGCTGCTCGCCCAGCTCGCGATCCATTTCGGGCCGGCCGAATATTTCGCCCTGTTCGTGCTCGCGTTCGCCATGCTCAGCGGCATCGCCACCCGCAACCCGATCAAGTCGCTGATCGCGGCGCTGCTCGGCCTGCTGCTCTCGACCATCGGCACCGATCCGCAGACCGGCATTCCGCGCTACACCTTCGGCATCTACAAGCTGTATGAGGGCCTGGATTTCATCATCGCGCTGGTCGGCATGTTCGCGGTCAGCGAGTTCCTGTTCTTCATCGAGAACCCCGGCGCCACCCACTTCGCCAATCAGCCGCTCGGCCGGGTGCGGGTCTCGATCAAGGACATGGTCTTCTCGCTCGGCGCCATGCTGCGCGGCAGCGCGGTCGGCTTCATCTCCGGCGTGCTGCCGGGGGCCGGCGCCTCACTCGGCAGCTTCGTCGCCTATACCCTCGAACGGCGCGTCTCGAACCAGGGCGACACCTTCGGTAAGGGCGACCCGCGTGGCGTCGCGGCGCCGGAGGCCGGCAACAATGCCGCGGCCGGCGGCGCCTTGATTCCGATGCTGACCCTGGGCGTGCCGGGCAGCGGCACGACCGCCGTGCTGCTGGCGCTCCTGATCTCGCTCAACATCACCCCCGGGCCGCTCCTGTTCCAGCAGCATCCGGACGTCGTCTGGGGCCTGATCGCCGCGCTCTATGTCGCCAATCTGATGCTGCTCGTGCTCAACCTGCCGCTGGTCGGCATATTCGCACGCATGCTGAGCGTGCCGCCCTGGATCCTGATGCCGGGCGTGGTGATGATCGCCTATGTCGGGGTCTACTCGATCAACCACAGCATCTTCGATCTGCTGCTGATCACCGAGCTTCGGCCTGCTCGGCTACGTGCTGCGCAAGCTCGACATCCCGCTCGTGCCGGTGGTGCTGGGCCTGCTGCTGGGCGGCATCATGGAGACCAACCTCCGCCGCGCGCTCTCGATCAGCGGCGGCGACTGGAGCATCCTGATCTCGAGCCCGCTGACCTGGGTGCTCTGGTCGCTGGTGGTCCTGATGCTCGCCATGAGCGTCTTCTTCGAGGTCCGCCACGCCCGCCGCCAGCGGGCGCACACCGAGGTCCCGGACTGACCGGCACGCGGCCCGCAGCTATGGGGGTCGCGATCGAGGTCGAATTGGCGCGCCAGGCCGAGATCGCGGAGCTGATCGGGCAGTCCGATACCTATCTCGCGGCGCTTTATCCGCCCACGAGCCGGCATGCGATCGACCTCGAGGCGCTGGCGGCGCCGAATGTCCGGCTGCTGGTCGCGCGCCTCGAGGGTCGCGCGGTCGGCTGCGTCGGCTTCGCCCTCGGCCCGGCCGGCCAGGCCGAGGTCAAGCGCCTGTTCGTCGTGCCTGCGGCCCGGGGTCGCGGCATCGGGCGGGCGCTGCTGGCGCAACTCGAGCGCAGCGCGGCGCAGTCAGGGGTCCGCCTGCTGCAGCTGGAGACCGGAGTGAAGCAGCCTGAGGCGCTCGCCCTCTATCGCGCCTTCGGCTACATCGAGCGCGGCCCGTTCGGCGCCTACCGGCCGGACCCGCTCTGCCTGTTCATGGAAAAGCGGCTCTGACCGACCCAAGGCGCTCGAGGGTCGCCTTTGCGAGCGCCAAACGCGATGGATCGGGCTGCACCACGCTTCGATTTTCGGTATATGTCGGCGACAGTGGTCGACGGCGTTGCCTGGCAGGTGCAATTCCAGGCGCGGATTCGCGCCCGCCGGCCTGCGCGATTTCCGGCCGCGCGTCTGAAGGAGGCTCCGATGCCCAACCCATTTGGCCAGCTTGGCCGCCGCACCTTTCTCCTGCTCGCCGCGGCCGCGGCCGCGGCCTTCGGACGGCGGCCACCGGCTTGGCCGCGAGCGACTCCGGAGGCGGCACCTGGCGCCGACCTGGCGTTCGCCTTCAAGCACCCGGACAGCGCGATCGCGATCGGCCGGCGCTACCTCAGCCACTATCCGGACGGCGCCGGAGCGCGGGCGCTTGCGGACGACCTGCGCCGGGCCGGGGCTGGCGACCCGACGGCCGCGCGCTCGGCGTTGCGCGTGCGCGTCCGCGAGGACTTCGAGCGCGGCGACACGGTGCTGCTCGACGGCTGGGTGCTGGCGCGCAGTGAATGCCGCGCCTGCGCCGCGGTCGCGCTGGCAGCCGGTGCGGCGTCTCCGGCCCCTGGCTGATGATCCGCGATTTCGCGACCTTCGACGGCGACCAGCCGATCAGCTGTGACCTCTGCATCGCCGGCGCCGGTGCTGCCGGGATCAGCGTCGCCCTCGAGTTCGCCGGCCGTGGCGAGCGCGTGGTTCTGCTCGAGAGTGGCGGCCTGGACTTCGAGGATGCGACCCAGGAGCTCTACGTCGGGAAAAATCTCGGTCACCCCTACTTCGACCTCGAGACCACGCGGGTCCGGTTCTTCGGCGGCGCGACCAACCATTGGGGCGGCATGTGCGCGCCGCTCGACCCGATCGATTTCGAGCAACGCGACTGGGTCCCGTACAGCGGTTGGCCGATCACGGCCGCCGATCTGGAGCCCTATTACATCCGCGCCCACCCGCTGCTCGAGCTCGGCCCGTACACCTACGCGGCCGCAAAGATCGCACCGCCGGGCACGGAATTCCTGGCTTTCCGACCCGATCGCATCCAGCCCAAGATGTGGCGCTACAGCACGCCGCCCACCAACTTTGGCATTGCCTACCGGGAGCCGCTGGCGCAGGCGGGCAATATCGACGTCCTGCTGCACGCCAATCTGATCGAGATCGAGACCGGTCCTGGCGGCTCGAGCGTCTCGGCCTTTCGCATCCAGACGCTCGACGGCAAGGCTGCGCGCGTCGAGGCCCGGGCCTACGTCCTGGCGCTTGGCGCCATCGAGACCCCGCGCCTGCTGCTCAGCTCCGATTCCGTGGTCGCCGGCGGGCTCGGCAACCAGCACGACCTGGTCGGCCGCTTCTTCATGGAGCACCCCCGGATCGTCGCCGGGTCCGTCATGTCGACCAAGAATGACTGGTACCAGGCCTACGTCGAACTGGCCCGCGATGGCCATCAGGTGCGCTGCGGCTTGACCGCAAGCCCCGAGGTTCAGGCCCGCGAGGGCATCCTCAACCCGATGCTGATGCTCGGCGACAAGGCCGTGGACCGGGTGCGCTCGGCCGGTTACTCCTCGCTCTCCCAGATCAAGAACGCGCTCGCCAAGGGCGAGATCCCGGACGATCTCGGTCGGCACCTGCTCAACATTCTGGACGATCTCGGCGGCGTCGTGCGCGGCGTCTACGAGCGGGTCGATTTCGACCGTCTACGTCATGATGGAGGCCGAGCAGGCGCCCAATCCGGACAGTCGGGTCGTGCTTGGCCAGGAGCACGACCGGTTGGGCATGCGCCGCGCCAATCTCGACTGGCGCCTGAGCGCGCTCGGCAAGCGGAGTGCGCGGACCCTCGTGGCGCTGGTCGGACAGGAGATCGCCCGTCTCGACGTTGGCCGGCTGCAGATGGAGGACTGGCTCGCGCGCGACGACGACGCCTGGAGCGACGACGTCGGCGGCCACTACCACCAGATGGGCACGACCCGGATGGCGAACGATCCGGCCCGGGGCGTGGTCGATGCCGACTGCCGGGTGTTCGGGGTCGGCAATCTGTATGTCGCCGGCAGCAGCGTGTTCCCGACCGGCGGCTGCGCCAACCCGACGCTCAGCCTGACCGCGCTGGCGCTGCGCCTGGCTGACCATTTGAAGTCCCTGCTCGTGTGAGGAGCGTGGACCCGGCCGCCGGGCCGAGCGGCCTGGTCGCCGGCCAGGACCTTGCCAACCGGGCCTTCGATCCGACCTCGGGATTGGGCTTGGCGCGGACCGCGTTCAATGCCAAACAGCGCCTTGCTCTCCGGTCCCCAGGCGGCTGCGGTCGAGGCGAGGCCACACCTGCATGAAGCTCAGCGTCCGCCTCCTGATCCTGGTCCTGTTCGCGGCGCTGCCGTTTCTGGCTCTGCAGGTGCACACGCTGATGGCGGACCGCGAGCAGCGCAAGGCCACGATCGCCGGGCAGGCGCTGACCTTCGCCCGCCTGGCGGCGGCGCAGCAGGACCAGTTCATCGAAGGCGCGCGCTATCTGCTCGGCGCGGCGGCCAAGTTGCCAGAGGTTCAGAACCGTGACGCCGCGGGCTGCAACGCCCGCATGGTCGAATTCGCCGCGCTGTTTCCGACCATCGACGGCATCGGCGCGGTCGCACCCGACGGCGTCCAGTTCTGCACGAGCCGGCAGGATGCGACGGGTCGGGACGTCGACATCAAAGATCGCCCTTACTTCCAGGCGGCCGCCCGCGAGAAGCGGCTCGCGGTCAGCGGCTTCATCATCGGACGCCTGAGCGGCAAGCCGAGCCTCAACTTCGCCTATCCGGCACTGAACGACGCCGGCGAGGTCAAAGCGGTCGTCGTGCTGGCTTTCGCCCTTGGGCGCCTGTCCAATTCGCTGCTGACCACACCGCTGCCGAAGGGCGCCACGATGAGCCTGGTCGATGGCAGCGGCATCCTGCTCGCGCGCACGCCGCCGGCTCCTGAATTGATCGGCCACCAGGTGCGCGAGGCCGCCTTCACCCGGACTATGCTCACTCAGCGCGAGGGCGTGCTGGAGGCGACCGGCATCGATGGCGTCGATCGCATGCATGGCTTCGCACCGCTGCTCGCCTCGGCCGATCTGTTCGCGGTCGTCGGCCTGCCCTGGGCCGCCGAGGTCGCCGACGCGGAACGGATGTTCTGGCGCGCGGCGAGCCTCACGACCCTCGCCTTCGTCCTGGCGGCGGTGGCGGCGATGCTGTGCGGCGAGATCTGGATCCGCCGTCCGGTCGCGACGCTGGAGCGGGTGGTCGGACGGATGGAGGGCGGCGACCTCGCGGCGCGTGCCAAGCTCGAGCGCGGCAGCAGCCCGGAACTGCGGCGCCTGGCGACCAGCTTCAACGGCATGGCGGCCTCGCTCCAGGCCCGCCAGGCGGCGTTGCAGGCGGGCGAGGCGCGCCTGCGGGCGATCGTCGAGACCGCCGCCGACGGCATCATCACGATCGGTGAGCGCGGCGTCATCGAGTTGGTCAATCCCGAGGCCCTGCGCCTGTTTGGCTACGAGCGTGCCGAGCTGATCGGTCAGAATGTCAGCGTGCTCATGCCCTCGCCCGACCGCGAGCGCCATGACCAGTATCTGGCCCACTATCTGCGCACCGGCGAGGCCCGGATCATCGGCATCGGCCGCGAGGTCACCGGGCGACGCAAGGACGGTTCGGAAGTTCCCCTGTTCCTCTCGATCGGCGAGTTCCGCCTGGAGGGCGAGCGCCGCTTCACCGGCATCCTGCGCGACATCACCGAGCGCCGGCGCTCGCAGGAGCGCCAGGTGCTGCTGATGGCCGAGATCGATCACCGCGCCAAGAACCTGCTGGCCTCGATCCAGGCCATGGTCCTGCTGACCAAGCGGCACGCGCGCTCGGTCTCCGACTATGCCGACACCCTGATCGGCCGCCTGCACGCGATGGCGCGCGCCCATGACCTGCTGGCGCGCGAGAAATGGCAGGGGGCGCGTCTCCATGAGCTGATCACGAACGAGTTCGCCGCCTATGTCGGCGAGGACAGTGCGGCGCTCGCGATCACCGGCGACGACCTGATGCTCAGCGCGCGGGCGGCGCAGACGCTGAGCCTGGCGCTGCACGAGCTGACCACCAACGCGGCCAAGTACGGCGCCCTCTCGGTGCCGGGCGGGCGGGTGACGATCCACTCCTCGGTCGAGCCGGCGGCCGAGGGCCCGCACCTCCTGATCACCTGGACCGAGTTTGGCGGACCGGCGATCACGCCGCCCGAAAGCCGGGGGTTCGGCAGCGTGGTGATCGAGCGCGGGATCGCCCACGATCTTGGCGGCACGACCAGCCTCGAGTTCGATCCGGCCGGGGTCCGCTGCACGATTCGCTTTCCTTTGAGCTGAGCCTTGGGCAAGCTCGATCATGCCCTGCTCGCGCCGGGGCGAGGGGACTCTGGGACCATGCAACCGGCTGGCATCCTGCTTGTTCAGGCGAATTTTCTGAGCGCGGAACGGCTGCGGCTGCTGCTCGACCAGGCCGGCTACCACGTGGTCGGCGTCGCCGGCCGGACCGACGACGCGATGCAACTGGTCGAGCGTCATCGACCGGGGCTGGCGATCGTCGACATGATGTTGGAGATCGACGTCGACGGCATTCACACCGCCACCGAGCTGGCCAGACAGTATGCGCTCAAGATCCTGATCACGACCGGCTTCCCCGACTTCGTCACCAAGGCCGAAGGGGTCGAGGCGTTCGCGTGCGCGATCGTCAAGAAACCCTATGCCGACGACGAGCTTCTGGCCGCGGTCGCCCGCTGCCTGGCGTGAGCGCTCGGTCACCGGGTCGCCATAGGGGTGGTGCCGCTTCTATTATGTCGGAGCGAGCCAATCTTTTAGCGGAAAGATTCCGCGGCGGAGCTCCTGCATGCTTCGCTCATACCGAGCAAGCACGAAATCAAGATCCCTCTTAAGGTCATCATAGAATCGGCTCGGGAATTCACTCACCGTCACCGACGACTCGATCTTCTCCTCTTCGGTCAAACGCCAATAAATGCTCTCTGACGTGAAATGATGGATGTATTTAACGAAACTGTCAGGAATTTGCACGCCCTCAAACAGGTGAATCTTTGATTTTAATATATTCCGGATTTCCTGATGCAAAGGTAGGAAATACTCAGTGTACGCTATCCTTTCAACCACCTTCCGGTGTTGTGGTTCTTGGCGCACCATCTCATCCTTAACACGAAAGATCGTATCTAACTGTTCAAGAAGACCCAGCAGGGGAGCGTAAAACTCGCCAATCTGTCGCTCGGCGTGCTCGATCGTCATCTCCAGGCGCCTCGTTCTGTCCTCGCGGAGGCTGACCAGAAGATGACCAACAAACCATCCGATCATGGCAACGAATGCAGCCACAAGAGCAGCGATGATGGTGGTCACAGTGTTCTTTCCCTGTCTGCGAGCCAGTCCGGCACCGGCACCTCATTTCTCTGCGAGGCGGCCGCGGCCGCGCCTGGTAGAGCGTGAGCTGCCAGAGCCCGGTCCGCGGATCGTGGCGCAGGATGTAGGTCGCGCCGTTGGCGCCCCGCATCTTGAAGTAGCGACGGTCCGGCGCCAGCCAGGCGTCCTGGACCTCAACCAGCTCGACCGGGCGGCCGTCGAACCATACCCGCCGGGGTGTCGTCTCGCCGCGGTGACCAGCATCGCCTTCGACCCGGACGATCACGACGCAGCCTTGGCCTTCGGAGCCCTGGCGGGCTGGCTGAAGGCGCCGAGGAACAGGTCCCGGAACTGATCCATGCGCGCGACCGCTGGCCCGTGCTGGGGGCGCATGCCGGGCGTGAAGCCGAAGGCGAGAAAGGGCTCGAGCAGCGCCTGCGAGCCGCTGATCACGTGCATCGGCACGTCGCGGCTGGCACCTTCGCCGGTGATCAGGGGGGCGGGCTGATGGTCGCCGATCAGGATCAGGAGGGTCCGGTCGTCGACGAAGCGCGCGGCGTAGGACGCGAGCACGCCCAGCACGTAGTCGATCGCGAGCGCGTATTGCTTGCGCACCCGCTCGGGATCGCGCCAGACCACCTCGGGCGGATCGCCCTGGTCGGCCCACTGCGAGAAGATCTGGCCGTCGCCGATCGACGACCAGCGCTCGAGCACCGGCGGGATCGGCGTCCAGGGCGCGTGGCTGCTGATCAACGCCATCTCGGCGTAGAGCGGCGGATGCGGCCGCAGCCGCTCGAGCCGCTCGAACGCGGCCAGCGTGTACTGGTCGGGCATGGTGATCCAGTTGTAGGGCTTGCCCTGGTAGCCCAGGTCCTTGGCCGCGTAGATCTGCTGGTAGCCGAGGAGTGGTCCCTCCGGCCAGGGCATGGTGATCGCGGGCCGCACCGTGACCGTGCGTCGGCCGGCCCGGTCGAACGCCTTGGTGAGCGTCAGACGATCGCTCGTGACCAGGAGGTCGTAGAGCTGCTGGTCGGCGATCCAGAGCCCGCTCTCGAGGGTGCCATGCGCGAGCCAGGACTGGCCGCCCATGGTCGGCGAGGTCAGATAGCCGGATGCCGCCATCAGGCCGGCGTCGGCGAGCCGGCGCTGGAAGGTCGCAAGCCGCGGCAGCAGCAGCTCGGCGTAGCGCTCCTGCTCGAGCGCGCTGCGGCCGTAGGATTCGACGTAGATCAGCAGGACGTCGGCGCGGCCAAGGCCGCTCAGCAGCTGGTCGCCGGGCGTGGCGCGGAAGGGGTCGTCGGCCGCCTTGCGCCTGAACTCGGCGAGGTCGGCGAGCATGGTGCGGCCCTGGCGCCATTCCTCGGCGAGCATCTGGCTGGTGCGCAGCGGCACCGGGCGCCAGAGTGCGAAGGCCTGCGGCACGAGCTGCTCTCCGACCATCAGGACGAGGGCCAGCGCCGCGACGCCGAGCGCCGCCCGCCGCCAGCGCCGCCCGGCGAGCACGCGCTGGGCGACGCGCACCGCCCTGATGCTCACGAGCAGGACCAGGATCGGGATCAGGGCCAGGCCCGCGAGCGCCAGCCAGCCAAGGACGACGCCGAGCGTGCCGGTCAAAAGGTGCATCAGGGCCGATGCCAGCTGCAGATCCAAGAGCGGGTTGAACGGCCGCGCGAGGCTCGCGCGAATCACCAGCTCCGCGACCTTCAGGAGTGCGACCACGGCCGTGGCCACGCCGACCACCCAGGCGACCACCCGCCCGGTCCGGCCCTCGCGCAATGGCGCGATCAGTGCCAGCAGGCCGAACAGCAGGGCGACTTCGCCCGCGAGCGCCAGCAGCGCCGGAGCGTCGAGGTTGCCGAGCGCGACCGGCAGGTTCCAGACCAGCGACAGCCAGACCAGCGCGCCCAGCAGCCGGGCGCCCTGACCCTCCCCTGTGGTCGCAGGTTCCCGGCTCAAGTGGCATCCTCCCGGGCCCAGACGTCGCCGGAGCGCTGCCCGGGCTGCCGTCGCGCCAGCCAGGCGAGGGTCGCCGAGGCCGTTCGCCAGTCCGGCCAGAGCCAGCGCAGGCGCTCGCCCAGGGTGACGTTGAACCGATAGCGGCCGAGGCCGGCCAGGCGCTCGACCGCCTCGAGCGCCACCTCGATCGCGGCCGGCACGTATTCCAGCGACAGGGCCGGGATCGGTTCCGACAGGCCACGCAGCGCCAGGGCCTCGGAGCCCTCGACGTCGAGCTTGCAAAAGCGCGGCCGGCCATGGCGCGCGATCAGCTCGTCGAGCGTGGTGACCCCGACCTCGCAGCGGCCCTGCCAGGCGACCCGCGCGAAGCCGCGGCCGCGCCGGACCTTGTGGGTCCAGCTCTCGGACAGCGTGGTCACGGTCGGCGTCCGCCGGCTGACCAGCAGGGTCGCCCGGCCAGGCATCGCGCCGAGCGCCACCTCTGCGACCGTGACGCCCGGATCGCCTCGGAACTGCCGGCGCAGCCAGGCGGCGAAATCCGGCTGCGGCTCGATCGCGATCACGCGCGCGCCCAGGCCGCGGAAGCAGCGGGTGCGGTTGCCGACATGGGCGCCGACGTCGAAGGCGAGATCGCCCGGACCGACGAACTCGCGATAGCGCCGCCGGAGGCCGGCGAGGCGCCAGGGCTGGCCGTAGTAGATCGCGAGCGAGCGGGCGAGGCCGAGCGCGCGCGCGCGAGATCGCCCGCCTGGCGCTGGCCCCTTTCGAGATCGGCCGCGGCCACTAAGATGCGCCGATCGCTATCAGGAGAAGCCGCATGCGCTACGCCCTGGGTCCCGTCCGCGTGACCACCGAAGACGACGCGTTCTGGATCGCGCCGACCGCCGTGGTGATAGGAAACGTCAAGCTCGCGCGTAACGCCAGCGTCTGGTGGAACGCGGTGCTGCGCGGCGACAACGAGCCGATCACCGTCGGTGAGAACTCGAACGTCCAGGACGGCTCGGTGCTGCACGCCGACCCCGGCTTCCCGCTCACGATCGGCAAGGACGTGACCGTCGGCCATCTCGTCATGCTGCACGGCTGCACGATCGGCGACAACTCCCTGATCGGGATCGGCGCGGTGATCCTGAACGGGGCGGTGATCGGCCGCAACTGCCTGATCGGCGCCAAGGCGCTGGTGCCCGAGGGCAAGCAGATCCCGGACAACTCCCTGGTCATGGGCGCACCCGGCAAGGTCGTCCGCGAGCTCGAGGACAAGCACGTCGCACGCATCCGCGCAGCCGCCGAGCACTACGTCCAGAACTGGCAGCGCTACGCGCGCGAGCTGCGCCCGGACGACGGCTGAGCCGCCGGACGTCAGCGGTCGAGGTCGCCTTCGCGCTTGAGCATGCGGAGCGCGTCCCGGAAAGCGTCGGCCGTGTCGGCGAGGTCGGCGGGGCTGAGCGCGGCCGAGAGGATGGCCCCCGGCCAGCTGTTGAGGTCGACGCCCTGGACCAGCATGCCGAGCGCGCAGGCGATGGGTGAGCCTCGTGTCCCGTGCCTTGAGCTCGGCGTAAGGCAGGGACAAACGGATCGAAGTCGGAGGGCCGGATGGCGCATCGCTTCGGGTTGGTGAAGAGATGCACGCCGGAGAAGCTGCCGTAGGCCGCCCAGGGCACGTCCTCCGCCTCGAGCACCTGGTTCAGGCCTTGCCGGAGCGCTTGGCCGGCGGCGTTGGCGCGGGCGCAGGCATCGGTCGTGGCGATCACCTCGAGCGCCGCGATGCCGGCCGCGGCCGACACCGGATTGGCGTTGAAGGTGCCGGGGTGCTGGATCTTCTCGAAACCCTGCGCGGCGGCCGCCGCGAAGTCGAGCCGGTCGAGCACGTCGGCGCGCCCGACCACCGCCCCGCCCGGCAGGCCGCCGGCCGCGATCTTGGCGAGCGCGGTCAGGTCCGGCGTGATCTCAAAATGAGCCTGCGCGCCGCCGGGAGCGACCCGGAAGCCGGTCACCACCTCGTCGAAGATCAGGAGCACAGCCCTCGCCGCGGTCAGCTCGCGCAGCGCCGCGAGAAAACCCGGCCGCAGCGGGGTCATGCCGAACGAGCCGCCGGTCGGCTCGATGATCGCGGCCGCGATGTCGTCGTCCGCGGCCAGCATGTCGCGCAGGCCACCCTCATCGTTCGGGTCGAGGAGCACAACGTTGCGGGCGACCTCGGCCAGGACGCCGGGCGTCGGGGAGCCGTCGAAGTGGCCCGTGAAGCCCGCGGTCATGTGGTCGTGCCAGCCGTGGAAATGGGTTCTGAAGCGGACGATTTTGCTCTTGCCGGTAGAGGCGCGGGCGAGGCGCACCGCCATCAGGGTCGCTTCGGTCCCGGAGCTGGTGAAGCGGATCCGCTCGGCGCTAGGGACGAGCTGCCGGATCGCCTCGGCCCAGCGCACCTCGAGCGGGTGGCTCGCCCCGAAATGGGTCCCCTGCCCCAGCGCTTCGGCGGTCGCCGCGGCGACCTTGGGATGGTTGTGCCCGAGCAGGAGCGCGCCGTGGCCGCCGTAGTAGTCGATGTAGCGATGGCCATCGACGTCCCATTTGTACGCGCCGTCGGCGCGCTCGATGGAGACGCCATAAGGCGCGAGATGGCGGCCGTCGTGGGTGATGCCGCTCGGGAACAGGCCGCGCGCCCGCTCCGCGAGCCGGGCCGAGCCCGGCGTACGCTCGCGATAGGCGGCCTCGATCGTGAGATTGGCGAGCGTGCGGTGAGGCATGGCTGCGATCCTGCGGCCGTGGGACTGTCACTGAGCTGTACAGGGCGCGGCGCAGTTTGTCAGGCTGGTGATCACGATCGCGCCCCGCGCGGTTGGCCGATCGGGGCGGTCACCCTAGATTGGGGGCTTGGCACCCGGCAGGGAACGGAGGGAAAAGATGGCGCAGCACGGGCATTTCTACTGGAACGAGCTGATGACACGCGATCCGCAGGGCGCCAAGGCGTTCTATGGCGCCCAGATCGGCTGGCGGTTCGACAGCATGGCAATGGCGGATGGCGGCACCTACTGGGTGTGCAAGGACAGCGACCAGCCGGTGGCCGGCATCCTGGATATGAACCGGCCGGGCTTCGACGGCATCCCCAACCACTGGTTCGCCTATCTCGCGGTCGATGACGTCGACGACCGCCTCCAGAAGGCGACCGCGGCCGGCGCCAAGCTCTTGCGCCCGATCTTCGAGGTCCCCGGCGTCGGCCGGATCGCGATCGTCCAGGACCCCGCCGGCGCGGTCATGGGCTGGATCACCCCGACGCAATAGGCGACGGCCGGACGGACCACCCTCGCCCCGGCCACCAGCGGCACCTCAGGCTCCCCGGCCGATGTGCGCCCGCAAGCCCCGAAAGTAGCGCCGATAGCCCTTCGGGTGCCGGGAAGACGTCGTTGCCGCGCAGCGATTGGATCACGCGTCCGTCCGGGTTCAGAGTTCCCCGAGCACGACCGCGCCTTCGGCGGCCAGCGCCGCGATCTCGGAGTCGGAAAAGCCGTGCTCTTCCAGCACCTCGCGGGTGTGCTGGCCGTAGACCGGGGCGCCCGTGCGAACGCCGCCCGGCGTGTCCGAGAACTTGACCGGCAGGCCCAGCGTCTTGACCGGACCGAGCTTGGCGTGCTCGACCTCGACCACCATCTGGCGCGCCTGGACCTGGGGGTCCGCCTGCATCTGGAGGACGTCGTAGACCGGGCCCGCGGGCACGCCTGCCTGCTCGAAGGCGGCCAGCAGCTCGGCCGAGTTCCGGCGCTTGAAATGGGGCGTGAGCACCGCCTCGAGCTCCTTCAGGTGGGCCATGCGGCTGTGGTTCTCGCGAAAGCGCGGGTCGTCGGCCAGCTCCGGGGCGCCCAGCACCTCGAGCGTGCGCTGCCACAGGCGCTGGTTGTTGCCGCCGATCACGACCCAGCCGTCGGCGGTCTCGAAGGCCTGATAGGGTGCGTTCAGGGGATGCGCCGAGCCCATGGGCCCGGGTGCCACCCCGCTCGCCAGCGCGATCGCGGACTGCCAGTAGGTGTGGACGATGCCGGCCTCGAGCAGCGAGGTCTCGACCATCTGGCCCCGGCCCGTCTTGAGGCGATGGGTGTAGGCCGCGAGGATGCCCATGGCGGCCAGGATGCCGCAGGTGATGTCGGTGATCGGCGAGCCGCACTTGACCGGCGGCCGACCCGGGCCTTCGCCCGTGATGCTCATGATCCCGCTCATCGCCTGGGCGACCAGGTCGAAGCCGCCGCGATGGCCGTAAGGTCCCGTCCGCCCAAAGCCCGAGAGGGCGCAGTAGATCAGGCCGGGGTTGCTCTGGCGTAGCGCTTCGTAGTCGAAGCCGAGCTTGGCCATGGTCCCGGGGCGATAGTTCTCGACCACCACGTCGGCGTCCGCCAGCAGGTGCTTCAGCACCCGCTTGCCGCCCGCGGTCTTGAGATCGAGCACGATGCCCCGCTTGTTGCGGTTGACCATCATGAAGGCCGCGGCCTCGCCCTCGATGGCCGGCACGCCGCGCCGGGTGTCGTCGCCGCCCGGCACCTTCTCGATCTTGATCACCGAGGCGCCCATGTCGGCCAGCATCAGCGTGCAGGTCGGCCCCGCCATGACGTGGGTCAGATCGATCACTTTCAGGCCGGCAAGCGGGCCCATCGCTGCTCTCCCCTGCACCCGGACCGGGCTCCGGTCTTAACCCGCGCTCAGCGCTTGCGGCAAACGATCTCGGTCGGCACGACCCGATCCTCCGAGAGATTCTGGACCAGATTGCGGACCATCGGCGCGGCGTCCGCACCGAGCAGGAGGCGCAGCGTCGTGGGCGGTGTCGTCGGCTCGGCCAGGCGCGTCAGCGCGTCAGCCATTGCGGCCCGGGCCTCGAGCGCGGTCTCGCGCCAGCTCAGGGGCTCGAACCCCGCCGCCTCGAGCAGCGCGCGCAGCTGATCGGGCCGGGCGAGAAAGCTGATCTTGGCGTCGCGCGCCCAGGGCACCGGAAACCGCACCTCGCCGCCCGCGCCCTGCAGCAGGTCGTAGATGCCAAAGCGCGCGCCCGGCTTCAGAACCCGCCCGATCTCGCGATAGAGCCCGGCCTTGTCCTCGATGTTCATCGCCGCGTGCTGGGTATACGCGGCATCGAACGCCGCCTCGGCGAACGGCATGGCGAGCGCGCTGCCTTGCCGGTAGTCGACCCGCTCGCCCAGCCCGACCCGCTCGGCGAGCAGCGCCGCCGCCTGGCAGTAGGCCTCGGTCAGATCGACGCCGGTGACCAGGCAGCCATAGGTCGCGGCGATATAGCGGGATGGACCGCCGATGCCGCAGCCGACGTCGAGCACCGCCATGCCGGCGGCGAGCCCCAGGCCGCGCGCCAGCTCCGCGGTCGCCGCCCGGCCGCGGATGTGGAACTCGTCGACCGGCGCCAGGTCCTCGAGCGTCAGATGGCTCGTGTCCTTGCCGGACGCCGCCAGCGCCTCGAGAATGATCGTGGCGATATCACCCTGATCACCGGAGCCGTAATGTCGGGCAACCCTATCCTCGAACGACATCATCTGGTCTCCCATGCTCGGAACGGGCCCGGCCGGAGCCTTGCTTGCGGTGCGTTCAGCGGCCCCGGAACTCCGGCCTAGTCTTGGCCAGGAACGCCTGATAGCCGGTCCGAAAGTCGTCGGTGCCGAAGCAGTGATAGCTCTCGTCGAGCTCGTCTTGGGTCAGCGGCGCCGGCTGCAGCAGGCGGCGCGTGAATTTCTTGTGCCAGCGCGCGGCGAGCGGCGCGCCTTCGGCGATCCGGGCGACGGTCGCCTCGAGCTCGGCGTCGAGCTCCAGGTCCGGCACGACCCGGTTGATCAGGCCCATGCGCAGCGCGTCGTCGGCGCCGAAGATCCGCCCCTCGAGCAGAATCTCGAGCGCGTTCGCGGGGCCGACCAGCTGCAGCAGCGGCTCGAGCTCGGAATAGGCGACCACGAGGCCCAGCCGCTTGACCGGGATGCCGAAACGGGCGCCGGCAGCGGCGATCCGGAGATCGGCGGTCAGCGCCAGCTCGAGGCCGCCGCCGACGCACAGGCCCTGGATCTTCGCGACCACCGGATGGCGGCAACCGGCGATCCGGGTCATCGCGGCGTGGGTGCGGCCGGCGTAGGCCCTGGCCTGCTCGACCGTGCTGCGGTTGGCCTCGAATTCGCTGATGTCGGCGCCGACGCTGAAGGCCTTCTCGCCGGCGCCGGCCAGGACCACGCAGCGCAGCTCCAGGTCGGCGTCGAGCTCGCCGAACACCTCGCCCAGGCGTTGCCACATCGCGGTGTTGACCGCGTTCAGCCGGGTGGGCTGATTGAGCGTCACGCGCGCAACCGCGCCCTCGCGCTCGACCAGGACTCCTGCCGCCATCGCTGCTCCCTCCTTCAGGACCGGACAAGCCGACGCCCGTCGGCGGCATTGTAGAGGCCCGGCGCGCCCTGCCAACCGCCGACGTCGCTCGGTCCCAGCGGGAAATCGAGCCGCAACAACCTTCCGTTAATTCAGATTTCGTAAGATGAGCAAGTACGAGTGCGCCCATCTGCTTGGAGATCCGGTAATGACTGAGATGCCTATAAATAATGATGAGTTGTCATCAGTCGCATCTCAGCTGATCATTCCGCGGGAAATTATCGCAATTTTGCCCGAAAGCGTGGTCATCGAGCTGGCACGCCTGCCCGAGGCCAAGCAGACGGAGTTCCTGAAAGCCTTTCACAAACAATCGCGGAGTCTCGCGTTCGCGTATCTGACCTCGCTGATCTACTGTCACTATGGCCTGCTCGGCCGTTGGGCGATGTCCGGGATCATGTGGGTGTCGCTGTTCGTGACCGCCAGCGTCGGCTCGATCTGGTGGCTGATCGACCTGGTGCGCATGCCGGCGATGGTGCGCACGCACAACCAGCAGGTCGCGGCGGAGATCCTGCGCAAGCTGAACGCCGCCGGCGACGCGGCGCCGCTCGCCGGTTCCGGAGGCCCTGCCGGCCCTGCCCTCGTCTGATCTAGCTAGCGCCGGCCGGCCGGCTCGCTCACCCGGGCCGGGCTCCAGCGGGACCGGCGCCGCGCCCGGCGTTCGGTCTCCGACTCCCGGTCGTAGCTGACCGGGACGGTGGTCGCCGCGAAGACCTCGGGCGTCGCCAGCGCGTTGACGTTGACGATCGCGTAGGCTGAGCCTGCCTCGGTCATGACCGCGGCGACGTAGACGCCGCAGTTGCGACAGACCAGGAACTCGGCCGTCCCGAGCCCGAACCGGTAGCGGCTGAGCCCGGCCGGATCTCTAACCAAAACCTCGACCCGACCGGCCGGATCGGAGACCGTGCGCCCGCCATGGCGCCGGCAGAACGAGCAGCCACAGGCGCGCACCGTAAGCTCGGCAGGCGGCCGAACCGTCTCGAACACGAGCTCGAGATTGCCGCAGTGGCAGCCGCCGACCAGCCGCCGCATCGGAGGCGGGCCAGCCGGAGCGTCGGCCTCAGCCGGCATCGTCCCGGTCCAATGCGCGCGAGGGCAGAGCGTCGCTGACGGTCGGGAAACGCGGCCGGTCGTCGACCACCTCGAGCCAGGGCAGCTGGCTCGAGGTCCAGACGTGATCGTCCGGCCGCACCAGGTCCGGCCGGTCCAGGCTGCCGAGGCTGAGCTGGACCCGATCGGCCAGGACCGCCTCGTGCATCGTGAGCGTGCTGCCGCAGACCGGGCAGAAGCCGCGCTCGGCCTCGGCCGAGGAGCGGTAGCGCTGCGGCTTGCCGCGGGTCCAGACGAACGCATCCGCTGGGAAATGCACGAAGGTCATGAACGCGGCGCCGGACACCCGCCGGCAGACGCCGCAATGACAGCTCACGACGCGGATCGGGTCGGCACGCGCCCGATAGCGGACCGCGCCGCACAAACAGCCGCCCGTCCAGTCCATGTCATCCCTCCCTCGACGGCATCAACGGTAGAACAGCTCGACCAGAGCCAGCGGCACGATCGGCACATAGGTCACCAGCATCAGGACCAGGAACAGCACGGCAATGAAATAGACATTGATCTTGGTCACTTCCCAGACGTCGGCCCTGGCGATCGAGCAGGCGGTGATCAGCACGCTCGCGACCGGCGGGGTCTGCTGGCCGATCGCGAGGTTGAGGGTCACGATCAGGCCGAAATGGACCAGATCGAGGTGGATCGCCTGCACGATCGGCAGCACGATCGGCACCACCAGGATGATCGCCGCGGCGCCGTGCAGGAAGCAGCCGAGCAAGAGGAACAACGCGTTCAGCAGCGCCAGGATGAGGTAGCGGTTGTCGGTGAGCGCGGCGATGTTCTGGGCGAGCGTCTGGGGCAGGCGGGACTCGGTGAGGTAGAGCCCGAGCAGCGCCGAGGATGCGACCAGCAGCATGACCACGGCGGTCTGCACCGCGCCCTCGATCAGCGCCTGATGCAACTGCCGGAGATCGAGCTCGCGATAGACGAGAATCCCGATCGCGAGCGCCGCGACGACGGCGAGGCCCGCCCCTTCGGTCGCGGTCACGAGGCCGCCGAAGATGCCGCCCAGGATGATGATCGGCAGCAGGAATGCGAATGCCGCATCCTTGAAGGTCGCCCACAGCCGGCCGAGCCGGAAGGTCTCCTCGACCGGGAAGGCGTAGCGGATCGCGAACCAGAACGACAGCGCCATCAGCCCCGCGGCGCCGATCAGCCCCGGCAGGATGCCGGCGACGAACAGCTGCACGACCGAGGTGTTGGCCATCACCGCATAGAGGATCATCGGGATCGAGGGCGGGATGATGATCGCGAGCGAGGCCGAGGACGAAGTGACCGCGGCGGCGAACTCCTTGGGATAGCCGCGCCGCGCCATCGCCGGGATCAGGATCGAACCGATCGCCGCGACGTCGGCGACCGCCGAGCCCGAGATCTCGGCGAAGAACAGCGAGGTGCCGATGGTCACCATCGACAGGCCGCCGCGCACGAAGCCGAGCAGCGCCGAGGCAAAGGCGATCAACCGGCGCGAGATGCCCGACGCGTTCATGATCGCGCCCGCGAGCACGAACAAGGGGATCGCGATCAGCGGGAACTTGGTCGCACCCTCGAACATCACCACGGCCGCGGTCAAAAGGCTGTCCGGGCCGGACTTGGCGACCATGGCCAGGGTCGCGATCAGCCCGAGTGCGACCGCGATCGGCAGGTTGATCAGGACCAGTGCCATGAGGGCGAGCAGCATCAGGAGGGCGCTCACCCGACCGGCTCCCCGTGGCCGGGCCGGAGGTGCCCCGCGCGCGCCTCGCGCCAGCGCTCCGGCAGGGTCAGGACCTCGGCCAGCGCGATCAGCGCGCCGCCGATCGGGATCACCGACTGGGTGAAGCTGACCGGGACCCAGGGCAGGCTGGTCAGGGTGTCGCCGGCGAGGATCCTGATGACCTCGAAGCCGTACCAGGCGAGCACCAGGAAGAAGCCGATCATCAGGGTCTCGGCGACAATCAGCATCGGCACCCGCCAGACGGGCGCGCGGCTGGCGTAGAAGCCCGGAAAGCCCAGATGGGCGCGCCGCAGAGCGGCCAGCGCGGCGCCGTAGTAGGTCAGCCAGGCGAGCATGATCGCCGCCACCTCGTCGTACCAGACCAGCGAGGCGCCGGCCTTGCGGAAGATCACGGCGAGCACCACGACCACCGCGAGCCCGACCATGAGCGCGATGCACACCGCCTCGAGCAACCGCTCGACCACCCGACGCAACCTCCGGACGGCGCTCATGCGCTCCTGCTGTGGGTAAGCCTCCCTTGCCGCCTAGTTGTGACCGTTGAGGCCGCGAGGTCAATAGACATATCGATGATCCAGCGGTATGCTTTGATGCATGCGGACCACCGTGCGACTCGACGACGATCTGCTGCGCGAAGCCAAGGCCCATGCGGCCGCCACCCAGCGTACGCTCACCCAGCTGATCGAGGATGCTTTGCGGGAGACGCTGGCGCGGCGCGAGGCGGCGACCACGCGCCCGCGGATCGAGCTCCCGGTCTTCAAAGGCAGTGGCGTTCAACCGGGCGTCAATCTCGATAGTAACGCCGCTCTGCTCGACCTCATGGAAGGCATCGAGTGATCCTGCCGGACGTCAATGTCCTGGTGTACGCCTTCCGAGCCGAGTCCCGTGATCATGAACGCTATCGAGGCTGGCTGCTCGGCCTCGCCAACGGCGAGGAGGCGTATGGCCTGGCGAGCATCGTACTCAGCAGCTTCATCCGCATCGTCACCAACCCTCGCATCTTCCGCCCCTCGAGCCCCCTCGATCTGGCCCTCGAGTTCGCCGAGCGTCTGTTGATGCCGGCGCACTGCGTCGTGGTGCGCCCGGGCGCGCGTCACTGGGGCATATTCACCCGGATCTGCCGCGAAAGCGGCGCGATCGGCAATCTCGTGCCCGACGCCTATCTTGCGGCGCTGGCGATCGAGCAGGGCTGCGAGCTGGTCACCAACGACGCCGACTTCGCCCGCTTCAAGGGCCTGCGCTGGCGTCATCCGCTGGCCTGAGCGGCTCCCGGGTCGCAGCAGCGGGCGGGACCAGGGGGCCGTCCAGCAGGTCGGCGCGGAACGCCCGCCAGCGGCGCGGCGAGCAATACCAGAGAGCGTGCACGTCGCGGGTCGCGAGCGAGCCGAGCAGCGCCACCGCGCCGACCACCAGCGCCGCGACGCCGAAGCCCGCCGCCCGCTCGCGCTCGAGATCGGAGAGCCCGGCCGGGCCGAGCAGGCTGAACAGGCCGGCCACGCCGGCGCCGAGCCCGAACAGGCTGCCGGCGAGGCGCAGCGGCCACTGCCTCGGGCGCCGATCCAGATCAGGCCGTCGCACGGCTACGCAGCGTCCACGGCGACGTTGTCGATCAGCCGGGTCTTACCCAGCCAGGCTCCGGCCAGCACGATCAGCCGGCGCTGGTCCGGGGTTGGCTCGGCAAGCGTCGCCGCATCGCGCACTGCGACGTACTCGGGTCGAAAGCCCACCGCCTCGAGCCGCCCCTGCGCGCGCTCCTCGATCGCCGCCAGTGGCCGCTCGCCGGCGGCGACCGCGGCCGCAGCGTCCCGCAGCGTGCGCTGGAGCTCGGGCGCGACCCTGCGCTCCGCGGCCGAGAGATAGCGGTTGCGCGAGCTCAGCGCGAGCCCGTCCGGCTCCCGTACGGTCGGTCCGGGCACGATCTCGATCGGGAAGGCCAGGTCCTGGGTCATCTTCCGGATGATGATCAGCTGCTGGTAGTCCTTCTCGCCGAACACGGCGAGATCGGGCTGGACCATGTTGAACAGCCGGCTCACCACCGTGGTCACGCCGCCGAAGTGGACCGGCCGGAAGTGGCCGCACAGGATGGTCGAGAGCCCCGGCACCTCGACCCGCGTGGCCGCCGCCTGATCGCCCGGATACATGACCTGGAGCGCGGGCGCGAACAGCAGCTCGGTGCCCCGGCTGATCAGCGCCGCGCGGTCCTCCTCGGGCGTGCGCGGATAGGCGCCGAAGTCCTCCTGCGGGCCGAATTGCAAGGGATTGACGAAGATGCTGGCGACCACGGCGCCGGCGCCGCGCGCGCGCGCGAGGTCGATCAGGCTGAGGTGGCCCTCGTGCAGATTGCCGAGCGTCGCCACGAACCCAACCCGCAAGCCCCGCCGGCGGAACCCCGCCACCGCCGCACGCAGCTCGGCCACAGTCTCGACGATATCCATGGCTCACCTCGCGAAAGCCGCCTCGATCGCGACCGAAACCTAGACCTTGCTGCGCTGCACGCAAGGGGCCGCGAGCGGCGCGTCCGGCTACTGCAGCCGGCGGCGGATCGTGTCGAGGTCCGGGAGGTTGGTGAGCGGGCCGATCGCGGCGAGCGTCGGGCCGCCCTCGGCCAGCAGGCGGCGGCCGACCTGGCGGATCGCTGCCTGGTCGACCGCATCGACCTTGGCGATGATCTCGTCGGGCGGGATGCGCCGGCCGAACACCAGGAGCTGGCGCGCGAGCTCCTCGCTCTGGGCAAAGCAGCTCTCGAGCGCCATCATCAGGCTCGCCTTGAGCTGGGCGCGGGCACGCAGCAGCTCCTCCTCGCCGGGCTCGGCGATCAGCTTCATGAACTCCTCGCAGACCACGGGCACGAGCTCGGACACCTCCTTTTCGCCGGTGCCGGCGTAAATCCCGAACAGGCCGGTGTCGGCGTAGCTGGAGGCGAACGAGAAGATCGAGTAGCACAAGCCCCGGTTCTCGCGGACCTCCTGGAACAGGCGCGAGGACATGCCGCCGCCGAGCATGGTCGAGAGCACCTGGAGCGCATAGAAGTCGCCGTCGAGATAGGAGAACGCCGGCAGGCCAAGCAAGAGATGCGCCTGCTCGAGATCGCGCGCCTCGCGCCGCTCGCCGCCCTGGTAGCGGGCGGGAGCAACCGGCGGCACGACCGGCGCGGGCAGCTCCCGGAACAGCCGCTCAGCCAGCTCGAGCAGCTGGTCGTGCTCGACCTTGCCCGCGGCCGCGAGCACCAAGCGCGCGGGACCGTAGTGGCCCGCCATGTAGTCGACGAGCGCGGTGCGCGGCATGGCCGCGATCAGCTCGGCCGGGCCCAGAATCGAGCGGCCGATCGGCTGGCCGGGAAAGGCGGTCTCCTGGAACAGATCGAACACCAGATCGTCGGGCGTGTCCTGGACCTGGCCGATCTCCTGCACCACCACGCCACGCTCGCGCGCGAGCTCGACCTCGTCGAAGGCCGAATGCTGCAGGATGTCGGCCAAAAGGTCGACCGCGAGCGGCAGGTCGGCGGCCATGATGCGGGCGTAGTAGGCGGTGTGCTCGCGCGAGGTGTAGGCGTTGAGCTGGCCGCCGACGTTCTCGATCGCCTCGGCGATCGCGCGCGCCGAGCGCCGCTCCGTGCCCTTGAACGCCATGTGCTCGAGCATGTGGGCGACGCCGTTGACCTCCTCGGCCTCGTAGCGGGCGCCGACGTCGACCCAGACGCCGACGCTCGCGGTCTGGACATTGGCCATGGTCTCGGTCGCGACCCGCAGGCCGCTTGCAAGGGTCGTGATCTTCGTGGTCTCGGTCATGCGGCCTCCAGGGCCAGCTGCTCGATCTGGCGGCGGACCGCCGCGATATCGTTGGGCAGCAGGGTGAAGCGTTCGGGCCGCCGCTCGAGGTCGGCGAGGCGGGCCGGCAGCGGGGGCGTGACCCCGGTCGCGGCGGCGACGGCATCCGGGAACTTGGCCGGGTGCGCGGTTGCGAGCGCGATCAGCGGGATTTCCGGACCCTGCCGGCAGCGGCGGCCGGCGGCGACGCCAACCGCGGTGTGCGGGTCGATGAGCTGGCCGGTCGCACGCCAGATCCCGGCCATGGTCGCGGCGACCTCGTCCTCCCCGACCCGGGCGGCGTCGAACAGCTCGCGGGCGCGGCCGAGGGCGCCGGCGCTGACGCCAAGGCTCCTTTGCGCCTGGAACTCGGCCATCAGGCCGGCGACGGCGGCACCGTCCCGGCCGCAGAGATCGAACAGCAGGCGCTCGAAGTTGCTGGCGACCTGGATGTCCATGCTCGGGCTGGTGGTCGGCACGACCGCGCCCGCCCGATAGACGCCGGTCTCGAAGAACCGGGCCAGGATGTCGTTCTGGTTGGTCGCGACGATCAGCTGGACGACTGGCAGGCCCATCCGATGGGCGACGTAGCCGGCGTAGACGTCGCCGAAATTGCCGGTCGGCACCGCGAAGGCGACCCGCCGCCAGGGCGCACCCAGCGCCAGCGCCGCGCTCACGTAGTAGACCGCCTGGGCCATGATCCGGCCCCAGTTGATCGAGTTGACGGCCGCAAGGTTGAGCTTCTCGCGCAGCGCGGCGTCGCCGAGCAGCGCTTTCAGCAGCGCCTGGCAGTCGTCGAAGGTGCCCTCGATCGCGAGGTTGTGGATGTTCGCCGCGCTTCCTGTGGTCATCTGGCGGCGTTGGACCGCGGAGATCCGGCCGTGCGGATGGAGGATCATGACCGTAACCCGCGCACGCCCGGCAAAGGCCTCGATCGCGGCCGCACCGGTGTCGCCCGAGGTCGCGCCGACGATCGTGATCGGGCGCGCCCCGTGCCGGTGCAAAAAGAACTCGAACAGGCGCGCCAGCAGCTGCATGGCCACGTCCTTGAAGGCGAGCGTCGGGCCGTGGAACAGCTCCAGCAGCCAGTCGTTGGCCCCCAGCTGGCGCAGCGGCGCGATCGCGGCATGATCGAAGCTGGCGTAGGCCGCGTGGATCAGCGTGCGCAGGTCGCCCTCGCTCAGATCGTCGCCGACGAACGGCGCCAGCACCCGCCCGGCAACCTCCTGATAGGAGGCCCCCTGCAACGCCTCGAGCTCGTCACGTCCGAGCCGCGGCCAGACATCCGGCAGGTACAGCCCGCCATCGGCCGCGAGGCCGGCGAACAGCGCCGCCTCGAAACCGCAGGGCGGCACCCCGCCGCGGGTGCTGACGTAACGTAGGGTCATGGTCGGTACTCGACGCGATCCCGCTCGTGGCGCGACTGGGTAGAGCAAGCGCACGTACCAGGCAAGCCGGAGGGTAGCCAAAGCCAGCTCATCCGGCCTCCGCCGCCGGCCCGTCCCGATCCCGACCGCGGCCGCGCCTGCGGCCAGGCGACCTCGCGCGCCCGCGGCTGGGGATCAGGAGGCCGAGATAGGCGTAGAGGGCGAGCGCGGTCGGGTAGATCAGGAGATTGTCGCTCAGCCAGTACACGGCCACGGCCGGAATCGTCGCGATCAGAAAGGCGCGATCACCCGTGGTCACCACCGACAGCAGCTGGCGAAGCCAGAGCACGATTGCGGCGATGCAAAGGGCGAAGCCGACCCCGCCGCCGACCGCCAAGAGATGCAGGTACTCATTGTGCGGCAGCTCGCCGCCCGTGACGAAGCCGGCGCCGAACCCGCGCCCGAACACCGGGCTGCTCCGGAGGTCCTCGAAATAGACCTGCCACAGGAAATTTCTTCCCGACCAGCGGAAGCCGCCCCGGCGCGTCATCCGATGCTCCAGGATCGGAAAATACCAGATCAGAACGCCAGCCAGGACGCAGCCGGCGATCACGACCAGGACTGGATGCGCCCGCAGCCAGCGCCGGAACTCGGCCGAGGTCAGCCCGTACACCGCCGCAAACAGGCCACTCGCGAAAATCGCCATGCGGGTGCCGGAGAGGATCACAAAGGCCAGATTGAGCACCGCGAGACCCGCTGGCCAGGGTCGCCCCGAGCGCGTCGCCTCGTGCAGCGCCACCGCGAAGGCGGCAAAGGCGAGCACGGCGAAGATCGCCGGGTCGCCGGCCGCACCCTGCAGCCGGACGGGATGCGCCTTGAGCATGCCGGCCGCCTGCAGGACGCCGGCCGCGGCGAGACTGAGCAGCGGCGCGAGCGCGATGATCAGGGCAGCCGCGCGCCGTGCGTCGGGCGCCATGACCACCTGGGTAAAGCACCACGGCAGACCCAGGATCAACAGGCTGATCAGCATCAAGCCGACCGTGAGCCCGGGATGCGGACGGCCGAACGCCAGGTTCAGCGCCAGGACGACGATCAGCGCCAGGATCGGCCAATTGACCACGCGCCGGAGCCCGTAGACCAACGCATTGGCGACCAGCGCGAGGCCGATCAGGATGTGCTGGAGGCCAAACTCATAGAAGATACCAGTGCTGGAAAAGACGATCCTGGGTTGGACAGCCAGGGTCGCGAGCGCGATCAGGAACAGCAGCGTCGGCCAGCGCCCGGGCAACCGGTGATGCTCCGCGGCGTGAATTTAGGCCAGATATCGGCTCTGGAGGTGATCGAGGAAGGGCTGCGGATCGAGCGGGCGGCCGGTCGCCTGGGTCAGCAATGTCGGAGTATCGAGCAGCGAGCCCTGCGCGTGGACGTTGGCGCGCAGCCAGGCGAGCAGCGGCCGGAAGTCGCCGCGCGCGATCACCGAGTTCGATCTCCGGCAGGGCCGCGCGCATGGCCTCGGACAGCTGCGCTGCCATCATGGCGCCCAGCGTGTAGCAGGGGAAATAGCCGAAGGCGCCGCCCGGCCAATGGATGTCCTGCAGGCAGCCCTCGCGATCGGTGGGCGGGGTCACGCCCAGCAGCTCGCGCATGCCCTCGTCCCAGGCCCCGGGCAGGTCGGCCAGCGGCAGGTCGCCCGCCAGCAGTGCTGCCTCGAGCCGGTAGCGGAGGATGATGTGCAAGGGATAGGTGACCTCGTCGGCATCGACCCGGATCAGGCTGCGCTCGACCCGGATCGCCCGGCGGTAGAGGTTGTCGGCGGCCAGCGCCGCGCCGTCGCCGCCGAAGGTCGCGGCCAGCAGCGGCGCGAGGTAGCCGAGGAAGGCGCGCGAGCGGCAGACCTGCATCTCGATCAGGAGCGACTGGCTCTCGTGCACGGCGAGGCTGCGCGCCCGGCCGACCGGCTGGCCGCGCCAGGCCTTGGGCAGGCCGGCGTTGTAGAGGGCGTGCCCGGTCTCGTGGAGGACCGCCATCAGGCCCGAGGCAGCATCACTTTCGTCGTAGCGGGCGGTCATCCGAATGTCGTCGGGCACCCCGCCGCAGAACGGATGGGCGCTCTCATCCAGACGACCGTGCTCGAAATCGAAGCCGAGCGCCGTCATCAGACGCTCACCGAGCGCCTTCTGGCTGTGCGCCGGGAACGGCCCGGCGAGCGGCAGCGGCACAACCTGGTGGGCCAGCACCCGTTCGAGGAAGTCCGGCAGGAAGGTCGCGAGCGGCGCGAACAGACGATCGATCTCCGCCGCGGTCAGGCCCGGCTCGTAGCCCTCGAGCAGGGCGTCATAGGGAGCCAGTCCAAGCGCCTCACCTTTGGCCGCCGCTTCCTCACGCGTCAGCCGAAGAACGTCCTCTAAAGACGACTTCAACATAGAAAAATCGGCCTTTGCCCGCGCCTCGCGCCAGACCATCTCGGCCTTTGCGGTGGCGCGCGCGAGCGCCGCGACCAGCTCCGGCTCGAGCGCCGTGGCACGGACGTAACTGCGGCGCATCTCGCGCAGATTCGCCGCCTGCCAGGCGTCGAGGTCGTCAGCTTTCTGCTCCGCCTGATCGAGCAGCGCGCCGGTTTCGGCGCTGGTCAGGCGCTCGTGGGCGATCTGCTCGAGGGTCGCGATCTGGTCGGCGCGCACGCCATTGCCGCCCGCCGGCATCATCGTCTGCCGGTCCCAGTTCAGGATCGCGAGCGCGCCCCTGAGGTCGGCCAGCTGCTTGAAGCGGTCCTCAAGCGCGCGATAGGCGGGCATGGGCAGGGTTCTCCTGAGCCTCGGAGGCATCGCCGCCCGAGCGCCACAGCAACAGCGACAGGAGGCCGAAGGTGAGCACGCCAAAGGCCTGATGCACAAGGCCCGCCCACAGCGGCGCTTCGAGAACGACGAACATCCCGCCGAGCCCGATCTGAATGGCCATGAACACCAGCGCCAGGCCGGCGAGCGGGCGCAGTCCCGGCGCCCGCAAGAGCAGCGCCAGAAGGCTGACGCCGGTCGCGAGCGCCAGCAGCCGGTGGACGAAGTTGAGGCGCACCAGGGCGTCCCCGAGATCCGGGATCAGGGCGCCGTTGCACAGCGGCCAGGTCGAGCAGGCGAGCGAGGCGCCGCTCTTGGTCATCATGGCGGCGCTCGCCATGGTGCCGAGCGCCAGCAGCCAGACCAGGCCCGCGAGCGCATCGAGCGCGCGCGCGCGAGGTCCCCCGAGCGGGTGCGCGCGCTCGAAGATCAGCCACAGCAGGCTGAACAGCAGGAGTGCTGTGGTGAGATGCAGGGCGACCGTCCAGGGGCTGTTCTGATCGAGCACGGTGAGGCCGCCGAGCGCCGCCTGGACCAGCAGCAGCAGGATCAGGCCGACGCCATAGGCGGGCAGGCGCGGGTTGGCGCCCCGGGCGCGCCAGGCGAGAGCGCCGATCGCCAGCACCAGCGGCCCCAGGATGACGCCCGCGATCAGCCGATGGGCCCATTCCGAGAGCACCTGGGCGTAGCTGTAGCCAGCCTCGGCCGGGATCGTGGCGGGCAGCGGCAGCCAGTGGCCATAGCAGGTCGGCCAGTCGGGACAGGCGAGCCCCGAGCCGGTCGCGCGCACCCAGGCGCCGAGCACGATCAGGCCGAAGGCCAGCACGATCGCCGCACCGGCCGCCCGGCGCAGCGCCCTCATCGGCGCGCGCCCTTGTCGAAGCAGAAAGCGATGTAGACCGCGACCAGGGCCAGTGCGAGGCCATACCAGGTGATCGCGTATTGCAGATGGTTGTTCGGCAGCTCGATGCGGGTCTGGCCGCCGATCGGCAGACCGCCCGGGTTGGGGGTCGCGTCCGCCTCGACCACGACCGGCAGAAGCTCGAGCCCGACCGTCTGCGCGAGAGCCGGGACATCGTACCAGTACCAGATCCGGTCGGCCGGCTGGTTGGCGGGCGTGAACCAGCCTGGCCGGTCAGCCCCACGGTAGCGCGCGATGCCGGTGATCAGGGCGTCGCCCGACAGCTCGCCCTGGCGCCTGGTCTCGACCGGTGCCCGCTCGGCCGGGACCCAGCCGCGATCGACCAGGATGGCGGCGCCATCCGGCCGAACTAAGGGCGTAAGGATGTGCTGGCCGAACTGACCGTCGACCGCATAGGCGCCGAACCGCTGCTCGAGGTCGTGGCGGAAGGTGCCACGGACGCTGACCTTGCGGAAGTCCCAGACGCGCCAGTCGTCGGCCGTGGCCGGGAGCTGTGCCGGCGGCGCCGCGAGCTGGGCGGTACGCTCCGCGATCAGGCCTTCCTTCCAGTGCAGCCGCTGGACCTGCCAGGTGCCGAGTCCGAGCAGCAGCGCGAGCGCCGCCAGCGTCGCGAGACTCGGCCAGAGGCGCGGCCGGAAATGCAGCGCGCCGGCGCTAGCCGGCATCGGGCGAGCGAACCATGTCAGAAGACGCACAAGAGTACCAAACCAGGCGCCACGCTTGCCACTTCGTCGGACTTGAGCCTTGGGTCGCGAAGACCGCAGATGTAGAGCGCCTGTCCGCAACTTTGAAGGCTGGCCGATGGTCGCAGCCACGATGAGACCGCCTGCACATCGTCCGGGACGCCGGCTTGGGCCCGCGGCGGGCGACGTCCCGCTCATGGGCGCGCCGGCGGCATGAGCGCCAGCAGCCTGCCGCGCCGGCTCGCCCGCCAAGTGCGCATGGCGACCGTGCTCGGCCGGTTCGTCTCGCGCCTCGCCTCCGAGCGCTATCTCGGGATCGTCCAGGACCAGGCCGAGCTCGCCCAGCAGCTGCGCAAGGCACTCGGCAACCTGCGCGGCCCGATCGTCAAGCTCGCCCAGCTGCTGGCGACCGTGCCGGGGGCGCTGCCGGCGGAATATGTCGCCGAGCTGGTGGCACTCCAGTCGCAGGCGCCACCCATGGGCCTGGCGTTCGTCAACCGCCGGATGCGGGCCGAGCTCGGCGATCGCTGGCAGGACCGGTTCCGGAGCTTCGAGCGCACCGCCGCGGCGGCCGCTTCGCTCGGCCAGGTGCATCGCGCGGTCGGGCTCGATGGCCGGGCGCTCGCCTGCAAGTTGCAATACCCCGACATGGAGAGCGCGGTCGAGGCGGATCTGGGCGGCCTCGACCTCATGCTGCGCATCCTGCAGCAGTATCAGCGCGCCCTGCTTATGGGCAACGTCCGCACCGAGATCGAGGCCCGCCTGCGCGAGGAGCTGGACTACGGCCTCGAGGCCCGGCACATGGCGCTCTACCGCGAGATGCTGGCCGCCGAGGCCCGAATACAGGTGCCGGAGCCCGTGCCCGAGCTCAGCACGCGCCGTCTCTTGACCATGACCTGGCTCGAGGGCGAGCCGATCCTAGGCTGCCTGGAGTGGCCCGAGGCCCGGCGCACCGAGCTCGCGATCACCATGTTCCGGGCCTGGTACGTGCCCTTCTTCGACTATGGCGTGCTCCACGGCGACCCGCATCTCGGCAACTACACGGTGCAGGCGGACGGCGCGCTCAATCTTCTGGATTTCGGCTGCCTGCGCGCCTTCCCGCCGGCCCTCGTCCAGGGCGTGATCGACCTCTACCGCGCCGTCCAGAGCGGCGACCTCGAGCTCGCGGCCCAGGCCTACCACACCTGGCGCTTCCAGAACCTGACCTCAGACGTGATCGAAGCGCTCAACGTCTGGGCCCGGTTCGTCTTCGAACCCCTGCTCGAGGACCGGAGCCAGACGCTCGGCGCGCTCACCGGCGAGATCCACGGCCGCGCCACCGCCGAGCGCGTGATCGCGGAACTGCACCAGGCGGGCGGGGTCGACGTGCCGCGCGAGTTCGTGATCATGGACCGCGCCGCGATCGGTCTGTCCGCGGTTTTTCTCCGCCTCCAGGCCAAGGTCAACTGGCACCGCCTGTTCGAGGAGCTGATCGCGGACTTCGACCCCGCCGCCCTGGAACGCCGCCAGACCGAAGCGCTGACCCGCCACCGGATCCCGCTGCCGAGCTGAGGCGCCTCGACCAGGATACCCATCGGCTCCGCCAATCGCAGCATGAGCCGCGGAGCTCGCTCGGGGGCCTTCACAATCGCCGCAAAAGGGTCCGCTTTTCCGAGGTGCGCATGAGGTCTGCTCCTCCCTAGGAGCGCGGTGCCGCCATTTCGGCGTGTCGCGCTTCCGCACCCGCGATCACGCGCTCATCGCCCGCAGCTTCTCCAGCATCGGATCGGTGATCGGCTTGATCGCGTCGCTGGCACCGGGGATCGCGCTGACCTTGGTGATCAGAGCTTCGAGGTCGGGTAGCGCCCCCGCCACCAGAGCGGCGAGCGCCGACTTGCCTTCGGCTGGCAGCTGGTCGACCAGCCCTTTGATCTTGGCCAGATTGTCGTCGACCTCGTTCAACTTCGCTGCGGCCGCTTTGGCCGAGGCGCTGTCGGTGACGTCGTTCAGCGCCGTGGTCGCGCTATCGAAAACGCCGGTCACTCGCTTGCCAAGGTCGACGTCGCCGACCGTCAGGTTCTTGGTCGCTTCACCGACCTGGGCCGCGGTGTCGCGCCTTGTCGGCCGCCTGCTGCACCTGCCCGCCGGGAAACAGGAAATGATAACCCGCCCACAGGACGGCCAGCACGACCACCGCGCCGACCGCCCAGCCCACCATCGAGCCGCCGCTGCGGCGCGGTACTGGCTGCCGACCCGGCCCTCGTGGCTGCGGCCGTGGCGGCAACGTTGGCCGCTCGGGCAGCCTCGGCGGCCGTCGCCCGACCCGCTTGACTGGCGGCGCTCACGCCCTGACCGAGCCGGTCGGCGATGCCCTCGAGCAGCCCGGCCGAACCGAGCGAGCTCGCGAGGTTGGCCGGAAGGGCCTGGACGATATGGTCCTTCTGGTCGCTCAGCATCCTGGCCAAGCCCTGGGCATCGAGGCCCTGCGCACGCTGCTCGCGGGCGAGCGTGCCCATGACGACCGGGGCGAGCGCCCCGAGCAGCGATCCGGTCGAGCTCTGGTTGAGGCCGGCGAATTTGCTGATCGCTCCCGACAAGGCGTCGAGCTTGCCTTGCCCGAGCAGCGAGCTCAGCAGGCCACTGCCCGTCTGGATCAGCGACTTCTCGTTGCCGCCGCTGAGCGCACCGGCGAGATTGCCGAGCAGGCTCGTGTCCTGAGTGCGCGTCAGCCCGGCGACCTGGTCGCGACCCTGCGGCGTCTGCACCGCGCCGACGAGGCTTGCCAGGATCGCCGGCACCGCGGCGCCGATCGCGCCCTTGACCCGATCGGGACTGAGCCCGATCAGCGCCCCGAGCCTGGACAGCGTTTCATTGGAGCCGAGCATCTGCTCCAGCAGATCGATCAAATTCAGGGCCATGGTCTCCTCCTCGGTCGACTTCCGTGACCGTGACTTGCGTCGCTCCCGGACCTGCGTCTCAAAACTGGAGACCGGCCCGGTCGGCGACGACGTGCCCGCCTGGCACCAAGGTCGCAGCTCAGAGATCGAGCTTGGTGTACTTCGAGCCTTCGATCGTGGCGTCCGCCATCAGCCCCTCCTGACCGAACACGAAGCCCACCACCGGATCGGAGATGTTGGTGGTGTCGATCTTGCCGCTCGCGCCGGTCTTGAGGACCGCGACCGAGCCGTCGACACCGGCCTGCCAGCCGGAACTGTCGCGAAAGCGCGCCAGCGCATCGTCGGTGAGGAACATCAGCACCTGCGAGTACGACTGGGCCCCGATCTGGAGGCCGATCGAGGCGCCCGAGGTGTTGTAGTAGGCCACGCTCTTGCCACCGACGCGAAGGACGCCGTCCCCGGTCTCGCCCCCGACACCCAAACCGGCTTTGACGATGTTCGGGAAGATGGCGATGCCTTTGGCCCGACCGGCCAGGGTCTTCGCCGCGGGATCTTCCGCAAGGAGTTGGCTCAGGGCGGCGTCGGCGGCGCTATCGATCTGCGCTCTTTTCGCGCTCTGCTCGTCGGGTGTGCTGGACATGCTGGACGCGCAGCCGACCAGCGCCGAGAGTGCGCCTCCCAGCACCAGTCTACGGGTCATAAGCATCGGACGTCCCTCCTTGTCGCTCGTGTGATGATGTGTCGAGCCGGCGAGCAGGATCCGGATCAAGGCCTGTTCGAGCGGCGACGACGGCTGGAGCCAGGCGCCGCATCCTCCTGGAGCGCCGCGAGCATCTCCGCCTCCAGATCGGCCAGCGAGTCCCTGAGCTCGGCGAGCTCGGTTTGTGGGCGCGCGGCCTGTTGCCAGCGTTCGAGGGCCTCGATGCCCTCATCGTATTCCTCGCACATCTCTTTGAAACTCTCGCTGCTCCTGACCAAGCGTTCGATCGCCAGCTCGTGATCTGGGAAACGGGCGACGACGCGATGTGTGATCCTGGGCATGATCGACGACGTGTTCCTCTCGATCGCTGTTCGGCAAAGAGGGCGCCCGTTCGCCGACCTCGGCAAGTAAATTACTGTAAGCTTACGCTCGGCTGAGCCGCGCCGGCCGGCGGGAGCACGGACAACCCGCGATCCCGGACTTGCGACTCACGGCGCAGCGTCATCGGCCAGGACCCGCGCCAGCCGAAAGATGGCTTCCCGTTGCCGTGCCTCGCCGATCCCGACGAAGCCCCGCGCCAGCGCCAGCGTCAGGTCGTGCTTCTCCGACGCCGGCCCGTCCAGCCCGACGAAGAAGGCATCGACGCTGACGCCAAGCGCCCGGGCAAGCGCGAACAGCCGATCGGCCGAGATCCGGTTTACCCCTCGCTCGTATTTGTGCTGCTGCTGTAGGTGACGCCGATCAGGTCCGCCAGCTGATGCTGGGGCAGCCCGAGCAGGATGCGTCGGATCCGGATGCGCGCCCCGACGTGGCGGTCGACCTCCGAAGCTCGACGAAGCGGTCGCCTGCGACCAACGACGGGGGCACTTCCCGACGCCACGGACGGAGCCGCGGCCCGGATGGCCGCGCCCGGGGCGTTGAGTTCCTTCATCATCGGGCCCACCACGATCCCGCGGGCGCTCTGCCGGCGCCGGAGGCCGGTCGGGGAGGATGCGGACCCTGGCTCACGGGCATCCTCTCCCCCAGCCGCCAATGGCGGATGCCCTCTACTTCCGCAGGCTCTGCTCGTACATCCGTTGCGTCTTCTTCCAGGTCGCCTGGCAGACGTCGGTGCAATGGGCCGCCGCCGCTTGCGCGTCGGCGGACTTGGCGTTGGCGGCGTCGACCTGAGTGTTTTACTGTAAGCTTACCTCCAGGAACGTGCGATCTGCAGCGGTTTTCGCCCTGCACCTCACTTCAGGGTTTCGCCCGGCGAATTTCGAGCGTATTTGTGCCAAGCTTGAGGTACGCCCTCGTGGGGAGGCCCTGTGTCCGTTCCTGAGCCCGGCCCGACGGGCGAGGGCGATTGCCAGCCGTCGCCGGAGGCGGTTCGAGAGGAACTGCAAGGGGTCCTCGCGAGCGCCGAGTTCAACGCCAGCGACCGGCTCAAGAGCTTTTTGCGATTCGTCGTCGAGGAGGCGCTCGCCGGGCGCGCGGAGCGCCTGAAGGGCTACACGATCGCCGTCCAGGTGTTCGGCCGCGACCCCGCGTTCGATCCCCAGAACGATCCGGTCGTGCGCATGGAGGCGGGCAAGCTGCGCCGCCGACTGGACCTCTACTATCTCGGGGGCGGCCGCGCCGATCCGGTCCGGATCCAGATCCCCAAGGGCAGCTACGTGCCGACGTTCGAACAGCGACGGGAGCCGGTTCCTGGCCCGTCGCCGCTCCTCGCGGCGGACGACGCGAGGCGGCGTCGGTATTGGCTCACGAGCGCCCTCCTCGCCATCCCAATGCTTGGGGTGCTAGGATGGCTTGGCACGAGCGTGCTGGCTCCGAGACTGTGGTCAGACGGCAGCCAGCACGCAGCGACGGCGCTGCCTCGGGGGCCCAAGATCGCGGTGCGGCCTTTCCTGAACCTGAGCGGCGATCCCGGGCAGGCCTATCTGGCCGAAGGGGTGACCGACCAGATCGTGACCGATCTCGCGCGCTTCAAGGCATTGTTCGTCTTGTCAATCGATGCCACCGCTAACTACCAGGAACAGTCAGCCGATCCTCAACATCTCTTTCAAGAGCTCGGCGTCGACTACCTGCTGGACGGCAGCGTTCGGCGCGAAGCCGACCAAATCAGAATCTCGACTCGTCTGGTTGAGGCGGAATCCGGCAGGATCATCTGGTCAGATACTTATAATGACAAGCTCATCCCCGCCAGTGTGTTTAAAACTCAGGAAGCCGTCGCCGGGCAGGTGTCGGCAATCATCGCCAACAATTACGGTCTGATCGCGCAAGCGGATCTGGCGAAAGCGCGAAGCCGCGCACCGCAGTCGTTTGACGCTTATGATTGCGTCCTTCGCTATTATCACTACCAAAGAACCGTCGATCAACAGGAGCACGCTAAGATCCGCGCCTGCCTGGAGCGGGCTGTCGAGCTCGATTCCGACTATGCGGACGCGTGGGCCGTGCTGGCCAACGTCTATGCTCAGGAATACCGATTCGGCTACAATCCGCGACCGGAGCTCTACGATCCCCATGGGCGCGCCCTCACCGCGGCAAACCGCGCAGTCGAGCTCGAACCGAGGAACCCGACCGCCCAGATGATACTCGCGAACGTGCTGTTCGATCGGCATGATCTCGGGGGGTTCAGGGCAGCCGGAGAGCGGGCGATCGACCTCAATCCCAATGATCCCGACCTGCTGGCCCACTACGGCATGCGGCTGACCTACATAGGGGACTGGGAGCGTGGTGTTGCGCTGGTGACCCAAGCGATCGCGCTCAATCCCGCCCATCCCCAATGGTACCTAAACCCCCTCACCTATTACCACTATGAAACCGGGAATTATGAACAGGCATTGATGGATTCACAAAGACAGGAAGACTCCGGCCAGATTTGGTGGTTGCTGTACAGAGCGATGATTCTCGGCCAGTTGGGTCGGAGCGAGGAGGCGCAGCCGGTGATCGAAGCGGCCCTGACGCGCAAGCCGGATGTCTCCGAGCGCTTCTTTGATATGGCGCGGACCTGGAACATTCCGGACCCGCAGATCAAGCACATGGCGGACGGCCTGCGCAAGGCCGGCCTCGCTATCGAGCCGGCGCCACGGCCTTCGTGATCTGACCCGTCGCCGGCTCAGGTCGCCGGCCTGTCGCGTTCGAACGTACGACCCGCTTGGGGTCACCGCGAGACGATTGTCAGCCTTCACTTCGAGTGGGCCCGGGGTGCCCGATGTCATCGACGGCGTGATCAAAGCCGGGCGGGGTAGCCCCGGCGTCGCCTGCCGACCTCGCCTCGCCGCGGCCGGCGTCGGGGTAAGCTTACCGTAACTTACTTGCCACCACGGCCTGCCTCCGACAGGGCTTGACCCCGGCGGCGCCGGCTAGCTTGCGCCGGCAGCCACCTCAGGAAGCCGCGGGGTGGAGGCGCCTCGACGCAGCCCGCCTCTCCGCCGCGGCGCGCCTGGCAAGCGAGGGACGATCCCGTGATCCTGGAAGCGACCCTTTTCGGCCACCCGACGACCTTCGCGGTCGGCGACCCCGCGCTGCACCAGGACTACGACCACAACAACTTCAAGTGGGACGTGACCATGTACGGCCCGGCGCTGGGCGCCGCGGTGCGGTTCTGAGCGCGACCCGGGGCATGGAAATGTTGAGATGGGGCCTCAACGCAGTGATCCGGATGGCGTGGCGATCCGTAGCCAGACTCGGACCGTTCGTCGTCAACCCACCCGGCTTTCGACGAGGAGGGCGCCAAGCGATGGGCAAAGCCCTAGCGACATCGAGCCATCACATGGCGGTGGCTTCGCCGCTGCTCGTTGCCGTGGAGGTCGGTGGGCAGGCTCGCCCGGCGGCTGTCCTCGCGGAATCGCCCCAACCTATGGACTTGCACGATGACGACACGACTCTGGCTGTTGCCAGCCGCGCTGCTGCCGCTGACATCGGCGGCGTTCGCGCAGGACCAGGCGGATCTCGCCAAGGCGGCGCAGAACCCGGTCGCGGCGATGATCAGCCTGCCGTTCCAGAACAACACCCTGTTCGGCGTCGGCCCGGACGACGACACGGCCAACGTCCTCAACATCCAGCCGGTGATCCCGTTCACGGTCGGCGACTGGAACATCGTCAATCGCACGATCGTGCCGCTCATTTATCTGCCCGACGTGACCTCGGGGCTGCCGGAGTTGCCGGAGGGCGTGAGCGGCGGCAGCACGTTCGGTCTCGGCGACATCAACCACTCGGTCTACTTCTCGCCGGCGAACTCTGGCCCGGTGATCTGGGGAATCGGGCCATCGCTCACCATTCCGACCGCGACCGACAAGAAGATCGGCACCCAGAAATGGAGCGCCGGGCCGGCAGCCGTTGCGCTGGCGCAGCCGGGGCCGTGGGTGATCGGCAGCCTGGTCCGCCAGCTGTGGTCGTTCGCCGGCGACAGCGACCGCCAGGACGTCAGCCAGCTGCTGATCCAGCCGTTCGTCAACTACAACATGGCGGACGGCTGGTATCTGAGTTCCTCGCCGGTCATCACGGCGAACTGGGAAGCGGACAGCGACAACACCTGGACCGTGCCGGTCGGCGGCGGCTTCGGCAAGATCTTCAAGATCGGCAACCAGCCGATGAACGCCCAGCTGCAGGGCTTCTACAACGTCGAGCACCCGCAGTACGGCCCGGAGTGGATCATGCGCTTCCAGCTCCAGTTCCTGTTTCCGAAGTAGCGGAACGAAGCCCGTACGCCGACGAATACCCAACCGTCGAAAGGAGGACGCGATGATACGGACAGGCTTGATGGCGGGAGCGCTCCTGGCGCTCTCGGTCTCGACGGCATCGGCGCAGGGGGCGTCGAAGCCGAACATCCTCGTGATCTGGGGTGACGACATCGGGTTCTGGAACGTCGGCGCTTACAGCCGCGGCATGATGGGCTACCAAACGCCGAACATCGATCGCATCGCGAACGAGGGCGCGCTTTTTACCGACGTTTACGCCCAGCAATCGTGCACCGCCGGTCGCGCCGATTTTATTCTCGGGCAAAATCCGTTTCGCACTGGCCTCCTGACCATCGGCGTGCCCGGCTCGAAACAGGGCATCACCGAGAACATGCCCACCATCGCCGAATTGCTGAAGCCGCTTGGCTACACGAGCGGCCAGTTTGGCAAGAACCACCTCGGTGATCGGGACGAGCACCTGCCGACCAACCACGGCTTCGATGAGTTCTTTGGCAACCTGTATCACTTGAATGCCGAGGAGGAGCCGGAGGGTTATTACTATCCGAAGAATCCAGAGTTCAGGAAGAAGTATGGTCCGCGTGGGGTACTCCACTCATGGGCCAATCCCGACGGCACGCAAAGGATTGAGGACACGGGGCCGCTGACAACCGCCCGCATGCCAACGATCGATCAGGAGATCCACGAGGCGGCGATGAAATTCATCGATGGCGCGGTCGGCAAGCACAAGCCGTTCTTCGTTTGGTACAACACCACGCGCATGCACGTCTGGACCCGACTCAAGAAGGAGTCGGAAGGCAAGACCGGCATCGGCCTCTACCCCGATGGCATGGTCGAGCACGATGAAATGGTCGGCAAAGTGCTGAAGAAGCTCGATGACCTCGGCATCGCCGACAACACCATCGTGATCTACTCTACCGACAACGGTGCCGAGAAGCTCACCTGGCCGGACGGCGGCTCGACGCCTTTTTACGGTGAAAAGGGGACCACTTGGGAGGGCGGGTTCCGCGTGCCCCTGCTCGTGCGCTGGCCCGGCACGATCAAGCCCGGAACGGTCTACAACAACATCATCTCCCACGAGGACTGGATGCCGACGCTGCTCGCCGCCGCCGGCGACCCGGACGTCGTCGAGAAGGTGGCCAAGGGCTACAAGCTCGGCGATCGTGTCTTCAAGCAGCACCTTGACGGCTATAATTTCCTGCCCTTCTTTCAGGGCAAGGAGCCGAAGAGCCCTCGTCACGAGATCTTTTATTTTGACCAGGGCGGGAATTTGAACGCCATCCGCTACGACGACTGGAAGATAAACTTCGCGATTACCGAAGGCGGCATCAACACGGCCTACCGAAAGACGCCGGCTTGGCCGGTTATCGTCAATCTTCGTGCCGACCCGTTCGAGTCTGCGCCGCACGATTTGGCGATGTATGTCCGGTGGTACGCGGATCTGCTTTGGACCTTCGTGCCGGCCCAGGAGCAGGTCGCGAAGTTCGCCGCAACCCTCAAAGACTATCCGCCGGCAACCGGCGGCTCACTGAGTGGTGGTCTGAGCTACCGGACCGCCCAGATCCAACAGGCGCTCGATCTGCTCAATAGCGTGGCGGCGCCACGGAATTGATCGAGCTGCCGTAGTCGTTGATCGGAGGTGGACGACAAGACCGCGCGCCGGTTGAGCCGCAGCCGGCGGGCGGCTGTTGAAAACGGTCGGGGCCGGTGCGACACCGGCTCCGGTCGGCGTGGTGGGGTCGGGGAGTCTCATGATCGCAGCCAATGCCAGCGACGCCATGCGCACTGGTCAGTCCGCGCCCGAATCGCCGGGGCGGGCGGGGATGGTCCGGGTCGAGAGTGGAACCTTCCGCATGGGCTCCGACCGGCACTATCCGGAGGAGGCGCCGGCGCATCGGGTCCGGGTCGACGGCTTCTGGATCGACCGGACGCCGGTCACCAACCGCGAGTTCCGCCGCTTCGTCAAAGCGACCGGCTACGTCACGGTGGCCGAGAGGCCGCCGGACCCTAAGGACTATCCCGGTGCCCTGCCGCACATGCTGCGGGCGGGCTCGCTGATCTTCAGCGCGCCCAAGGGGCCGGTCGACCTCGACGACTGGTCGCAGTGGTGGCGGCTCAAGTTCGGCGCCGACTGGCGGCGGCCCTATGGCCCGCGCTCTTCGATCGCCGGCCTCACAGAGCATCCGGTCGTCCACATCGCCTACCGGGACGCCGAAGCCTACGCGGTCTGGGCGGGCAAGGAATTGCCGACCGAGGCGGAATGGGAGTTCGCCGCGCGCGGCGGGCTGGAGGGCGCCGAGTTCGCCTGGGGCGACGAGTTCGCGCCCGGCGGCCGGCAGATGGCGAACACCTGGCAGGGCGCTTTTCCCCATGAGAACAGCCGCCTCGACGGGTTTGATCAGACCTCGCCGGTGACCGCCTTCCCGCCCAACGGCTACGGCGTCCACGACATGATCGGCAACGTCTGGGAATGGACGACCGACTGGTTCACGGCCGAGCACGCGGCTGATGCCCAAAAGCCCTGCTGCATCCCGGAAAACCCGCGCGGCGGCCGCGAGCAGGAGAGCTACGACCCCGGCGAACCGAGTATCAGAATCCCGCGCAAGGTGATCAAGGGCGGCTCGCACTTGTGCGCGCCCAACTACTGCCAGCGCTACCGGCCGGCCGCCCGCCACGCCCAGCCGGTCGACACCTCGACCAGCCATCTGGGCTTCCGCTGCATCCTGAGAGCAGAGAGGACACGGACATGAGTGACGACCACACCAGCGACAAGTCTAAAGGCACACCGTCGCCGCAAGCGGGCGGCATCAAGCGCCGCGATCTGCTGCTCGCCGGAGGATCCTCCCTTGCGGTCTCGGCCGCGTTGGGCGCCGGCCTCGCGCGGCCCGCGCGCGCCGATCTTTTGGAGTACAAGCCCGGAACCACGTTCCCGGGCGTCATCGGCCGCACGATCGGCGAATCCAAGCCTGCGTGGCCCGCGCCGATTCGCGCCCGGCCGGGTGCCCCCAACGTGCTCTTCATCGTGATCGACGACACCGGCTTCGGACAGCTCGGCTGCTTCGGCTCGCCGATCCGGACGCCCAACATCGACAGGCTCGCCGCGGGCGGCCTGCTCTACAACAACATGCACACGACGGCGCTGTGCTCGCCGACGCGCTCCTGCATCCTGACCGGCCGCAACCATCACTCGAACGGCATGGCCTGCATCACCGAGGGCTCGGAAGGCTACCCCGGCGCCAACGGCGTCATTCCGTTCGAGAACGGCTTTCTGTCGGAGATCCTGCTCGGCGAAGGCTACAGCACCTACGCGCTCGGCAAATGGCACCTGACGCCGGCCGAGCAGATCAGCGCCGCCGGCCCCTACGACCGCTGGCCGCTCGGGCGCGGCTTCCAGCGCTACTACGGCTTCCTGGGCGGCGACACCAGCCAGTACTATCCGGACCTGGTGTACGACAACCGTCAGGTCGAGCCGCCCAAGACGCCCGACGAGGGCTACCACCTGACGCCTGACCTGGTCGACAAGGCAATCAGCTTCATCGCGGATGCCAAACAGCTGGCGCCGGACAAGCCGTTCTTCATGTACTTCGCGACCGGCGCCCAGCACGCGCCGCATCAGGTCCCGAAGGCGTGGGCCGACAAATATAAAGGCGCGTTCGACGACGGCTGGGACGTCTATCGCGAGAAGACCTTCGCCCGGCAGAAGGAGCTTGGCGTCATCCCACAGAACGCCACGCTCTCGCGCCACGATCCGGACGTGCAGGACTGGACCGGGCTGTCGGCCGACGAGCGCAAGCTCTATGCGCGCATGATGGAGGTGTTCGCCGGATTTCTCGAGCACACCGATCATCAGATCGGCCGCCTGGTCGATTTTCTCGCCGCCACAGACGAGCTCGACAATACGCTGATCATGCTGATCTCGGACAATGGTGCGAGCTCAGAGGGTGGGCCGACCGGCTCGACCAACGAGAACAAGTTCTTCAACAACGTACCGGACGATCTGCAGCAGAACCTCAAGGCGCTCGACGAGCTCGGCGGCCCGAAATACTTCAACCACTATGCCTGGGGCTGGACCTTCGCCGGCGACACGCCGTTCAAACGCTGGAAGCGGGAGACCTATCGCGGCGGCGTCTCCGATCCGTTCCTGGTGCATTGGCCGAAGGGGATCAAGGCGAAGGGCGAGATCAGGACCCAGTTCGCGCATGCGATCGACATGGTGCCGACGGTTCTGGACGCGCTCGGCGTCCAACCGCCCGAGGAGATCCGCGGCGTCACCCAATCGCCGATCGAGGGCGTGAGCTTCGCCCACACGTTCGACGACGGGAATGCGGCCTCGCAGCATCACACGCAATACTTCGAGATGTTCGCGCACCGGGCGATCTACCACGACGGCTGGCGCGCCGTGTGCCCGTTCCCGGGACCTTCCTTCACCGAGGCGAAGGCCTTTTTCGGCCAGCTCGAGCTCACCGAAGACAAGCTGCGCGAGCTCGATGCCAAGGGTTGGGAACTCTACAATCTCGCCGACGATCCCGCGGAGACCAACAACCTTGCCGACACCAATCGCCCCAAGCTGATCGAGATGATCGCGCTGTGGTACGTCGAAGCCGGCAAGTACAACGTGCTACCCCTCGACAGCCGCGGCACGGCGCGCTTCGCGGACGAGCGCCCGCAACTGACCAAGGACCGGCAGACCTACGTCTATTACCCGCACACGCAAACGGTGCCGGAAAACGTCGCCGTGAAGGTGCTCAATCGCGCGCACAGCCTGACCGCCGATGTCGAAGTGCCGAGCGGCGGCGCGCAAGGCGTCTTGATCAGCCACGGCTCCAACGCCGGCGGCTACTCGCTGTTCGTCAAGGACGGCAAGCTGCACTACGTGCACAACTATGTCGGAGCGGAGGAATTTCACATCGAGTTCGAGCGAGGCCGTGCCGGAAGGCAAGGCGAAGCTGCGCTACGAGTTCGCGCCCACGGGCAAACCCGACATCGCCAAGGGCAAGGGCGCGCCGGGCAACGGCAAGCTGTTCATCGACGACCGGCTGGTCGGGCAGTTCGATCTGCCGTACACGATCCCGCTGCTGATCGGGCTCGGCGGCGGCCTCAGCGTCGGCCGCAATGCCGGCTCGTCGGTATCGCAACTCTACGAACCGCCGTTCGCCTTCACCGGCACGATCTTCGAGGTGACGGCAGACGTCTCGGGGCAGATGCTCCAGAACACTGCGGAGGAGGAAGCCGCCGCCGCTGCCAAGCAGGCGATGAGCCGTCAGTAGCGGCAAGCCGTGATCACGACGGCATCGGCGCAGCACAGGCCTCGAGGCCGAACATTCTGGTGGTGGATCCGGCACGCGTTCCTCTTGGTGCCGGCGCAGGCGCTGGTGGCGCAGCAGCTGGAAAGCGTGCGTGAGGTCCCGCCGCGCCAAAAGCCCGCGAGCTTCAACATGGATGAGGTCCTCGGCACCCTTCAGGAGGGTCAGGGTCACTGACGTGCCGTTCCGGCGGGAGGCTCGCCCTCCCGCCGGCGCCTTTCTGGCCAGAGGGATGATCGATGCGATTCCTGCAGAGTTCTACTCGCTCTGACGCAGATGTCGTCCTGGTCGCGGAGCGTCATGCCCAGCTGAGCCAGCGCGTCCTTGGCCTCGCCGGTGCCCTGCGCCGCCTCCGCCGTCCGCCGGGTGAAGCGCTGCAGCGCCATGTCGAGGGTCTGCTGCTCGACGCCGGAGGCCTTCGCGGCAAACCGCAGCTCCTGCAGTGCCTCGGCCCCGATCCTTGTCCGCGGTCTTGCCGATGGCATCCGCGGCCGAGATCGGGGGTTCACCAGCGCGGCGAGGCCGCCGGCCGTGGTGACACCTGCGAGCGCGCCACCCAGCATGCGGATGCCGGTCTGCAGCAGCTCGGCGTGGCGGCCGAGGTCCCTGAGCCCCCCGGAAGCCTTGCCGGCCGCCGTCTCGAGTGCGCTTCTGTGCGGAGTCGTTTTGGACCGGTGGCCGGGCGGGCCTGAACCACTAAATAAGAATCGCCAGTCATCGACAAGGGAGGGTCAACCATGAAGATCGTCGTCATCGGCGGCACCGGCCTGATCGGCTCGAAGACCGTCGCCATTCTGCGCCAGGGCGACCACGAGGTCGTCGCCGCTTCGCCCAAAAGCGGCATCAACACCATCACCGGCGAGGGCGTCAAAGAGGCCATGGCCGGCGCGCGGGTGGTGATCGACCTCGCCAATTCGCCCTCATTTGAAGACAAGGCGGTGCTGGAGTTCTTCGAGACCTCCGGGCGCAACCTTCTCGCCGCGGAGGCCGCAGCGGGCGTGCGGCACCATGTCGCGCTCTCGATCGTCGGAACCGACCGGACGCCCGACAACGGCTACTTCCGCGCCAAGGTCGCCCAAGAGAAACTGATCGAGGCCTCCGGCATCCCCTACACCATCATCCGCTCGACCCAGTTCCTGGAATTCCTCGGCTACATCGCCGATGCAAGTGCGGATGGAAACCTGGTCAGGGTCTCGCCCGGCCTGTTCCAGCCCATCGCGGCGGACGACGTTGCTGCCATCGTCGCCGATGTCGCGCTCGCCGCGCCGCACAACGGCATCGTCGAGATCGCAGGCCCCGAACGAGCGCCGTTCAACGAAATCGTCGCCCGCTATCTGAAGGCGGTCGGCGACCCGCGTGAGGTGGTGAGCGACCCCGAGGCCCGATACGCCGGCGGCCGGGTCGAGGAACGCTCGCTGGTGCCGTTGGGCGAAGCGCGCCTCGGTCGCATCGCTCTCGACGAATGGCTCCGCCGCTCACGGACAGGAGCCTGATCCTGCATCCGAGGTGGGCCCAGGGATCTCACCCGCTGTCGCGAGCTGGCTGGCACGCCCTCGGCGCTTCGCGCAAACATTCAGACTGGGAACCCCGAGTCACCGCAATATGCTTCTGAGGTGGTCTTGGTTGGAGCGACGCTGGAGGACTCGGCGAAGGGAATATTGCGACGTGGGCGGACGGGTTGGAAACCATGTGGTGCCGCAGAAGAGATGGGAAGGATTCTTCCCAGCGAGGCCGGCGCTGATACCATCGGTGCCGTGATCGTGAAATGCCCGAGCGGGGCGTTGCACCCGGGGGTCTCGGGCGACGAACGAAGGAGGGGACTATGACGACCAAACTCGGTGCGCTGGTTCTGCTATGCCTCATGACCGGCCCGGCGATGGCTCAGGAAGCTAAGGTCACGCCGCTCATGTCGAAAGATCTTACGGAGGATCCCGGCAAGGAAGTTCTGATGATCACAGTAGAGCATGCGCCCGGCGGCTCGAGCGCTATCCATCGACACAATGCACAGGCGTTTGTTTACGTACTGGAGGGCTCCGTCGTGATGCAGGTGAAGGGTGGAAAACCGGTGACGCTGACAGCCGGTCAGACCTTCTATGAAGGTCCCGACGATGTTCATGTCGTTGACCGGAACGCAAGCAGTACCAAGCCGGCAAAATTCTTGGTGTTGTTGATCAAGGACAAAGGCGCTCCGGCGCTCGTGCCAGTAGAGTGAGTGGAGAGGGAACTGACGACCCCATTCGGGAACTGAGGTTCGAGCGGACCGGATCGAGCGCGGTCCGATCGCGAGGGGCGAATGGGGTCGGATGTCTGCCGGCTCGATGGGCACGGAATGCCGGTCGCCCGGACGCACCGCGTCGCGGGCTCCTCGATCCTGGCCGGGTTCCTTCCGCGGGCGTTTACGACAGGGAGCGCGATCGCTCACTCGGAACCGATGTGAGCGCCTTTTTCAGCCACCGAGCGCTTCATGAGCAGAACCACGAACACGAGCGCGAGCGTCAAGGCGGCGAAGACCCAGAAGGTGTCGAAATAGGCCAGCGCCGAGGCTTGCTGCTGGCGGAGAATCTCGAGCCCCCGCCAAGCGAGCTGCTGCGAAGCGACCGGATCGGCGGTCTGCTGGTGGAAGAAGGCCGTAGCCTGGCCGATGAAGGACCGCGCGGCCGCGTTGAAGGGATCGAGATACTCGCCAAGACGCAGACTGTGGAACTGGTCGCGGCGCTCGTGAAAGGTTTGCGCCAACGACGTTCCGGCACTGCCGCCTTCGTTGCGCAGAAGGCTCAACAGGCCGACGGCCGCCCCACGCAGCTCCTTCGGCGTATAGAGGTAGGCTGCCACATTCAAAGGTGCGAAACATACCGCCAGTCCGGCGATCAGGACCACCCGGGGCCAGACCGCCTGGCCTGGGCTGATGTCCAGGTTCAGCTGGGACATCCAATAGTTCCCGGCCGTCATCGCCAGCAGCCCGGCGGCGATCAGCCACCTGGCGTCCGTCCCCCGACCGAGCGTGAAGCCGACGATGGGCATGGCCAGGATGGCAAAGACTCCGGCCGGTGACATGACCAACCCCGCGCTCATCGCATCATAGCCGAACAGGGACTGAAGCAATCCGGGCAGCGAAGTACTGGCGCCATAGAGCACGAGGTAAGCGCCAAAGATGATGACGCAGCATGCGGCGAAGTTGCGTTCGCGTAGTGGCCGGAAATTGATCACGGGGCTGCGGTGCCGCAATTCCCAAAAGACGAGCCCGACCAGGCCGACAGCGAACAAAATGGCCAAAGTCTGCACGCGCCAGAAGGGATCGCTCAGCCAGTCCCACTCCTGCCCCTTGCTCAGCATCACTTCCCAGCTGACCATGGCGATGACCAGGAGCGACAGGCCGATCGAGTCGAACTGAAACGGCTGCTTCTTCAGCTCGCGGCGCTGGGCGACGAGATAGTCCGGGTCGCGGAGCTGGGCATAACAGGCGACAAATACCAGGACCCCGACGGGCACGTTGATCAAGAAGACCCATCGCCAACTGTACTGGTCGGTGATCCATCCCCCGAGGGTCGGGCCGACAACCGGCGCGATCAGGGCCGCGAGGCCAAAGAGCGTCATCGCAACGCCCTGCTTTTCCCGGGGGAAGGCGTCCAGCAGCACGCCCTGGCTGGAGGGCTGCAGACCGCCGCCCGCCAGGCCCTGGATGACGCGGAACAGGATCAGCTGACTGAGGCTGCTGGCCATCCCGCATAGTGCGGAAGCCAGGGTGAATACGGCGATCGACAGCAGGAAGTAGTTTCGCCGACCGAGATGCGCGCTCAGCCAGCCGGTGATCGGCAGGATGATGGCGTTGGCGGCAAGGTAGCTCGTGAGAACCCATTCACCATCATCGACCGTGGCTGACAGGCCGCCGGCGATATACCGGAGTGCGACCACCGCGATCGTGGTATCGAGCACCTCCATGAACGTCGGCACCACGACCGTGGCGGCCAGGAGCCACGGGCTCCCCGCGGCATGGGGTCTGGCCGCCGAGAGTGCCGCATCCGTCATTTGCTGGCGTCCGGCGCGCTCTGGGACGAACCGGCGGATTGCGATCGAGGCTGGTAGGCCTGCAGAAACTTCCCGGCATCGGGTCCGGTCGGCGGCTCGTCGATATGAACGTAGGGAACGACGGAGGTCCCGATGAACAGAGGCTCCTCGTTCGGGTCATACCCGGCGAGATCGATCCGGACCGGTAGCCGCTGCACCACCTTGACGAAGTTACCGGTGGCGTTCTGCGGCGGCAGCAGCGCCAGGGTCGATCCGGTTCCCATCGTAAAGCCGGCGACCCGACCCTTGAAGACGTGTCGGCTGCCGTACATGTCGACATACAGATCGACAGACTGGCCAATGCGCAGGTCGCTAAGCTGTGTCTCTTTGAAATTGGCATCGACCCAGATTTCGTCGAGCGAGCGGATGGCCATGAGATTCTGGCCGACTTGGACGTAATTGCCCGGATTGACGTTCCGACGGGTGACGACACCGTCGATGTCGGCCACGATATCGCAATACTGAAGGTCCAGTTCGGCCTGGGCGAGATCGCGCTTGGCAGATTCGAGCTTGGCCTCCGCCTGTTTGACCGCCGGAGCCGTCGCCGTCAGCTGAGTGAAGACGCGGTCGATGTCACCCAGCTTTGCGAACTCCTCGAGCATCTGTTTCGGGCTCTGGTCGTAGGAGTGGATGACGCCGATCTGAGCCGCGCTCTCGATCAGGCCTGCCTGCGCCTCGAGGACCGAGGAGAAGGTCTGATCGAGACCCTCCGGCACCTGGCCGAGGCTTTCGCCGTTTTCGGGTTGTCCAGGCAGCCCTAAGGAGGCGCGGACCTGGTAGACTTCAGCAAGCGCCGCGGCGACGTTGGCGTTGGCGGTCGTCAACTCCGCTTGCCGCTGGTCGTACACCTCACGGTTGCCAGCAGCGGTGGAGAGCAGCCGTTTTGCCCGATCGAATTCAACTTGCGCCAGCGTCAACGCGGCCTTGCTCTTGTCGAGGGCAGCAACCCTTGCATGCAGGAGAGCTATCTGGTTGTCGACACCCTCCACGGCGCGTTGCAAGTTCCAGCGTCGGCTTCTCGCCTCTGCTTCAATGCCGCGCACCCTGGCGATCGCCGCCTGCAGGTCCGCATTCGCCGTGTCGACGGCGGCCTTCTTCTGGGAGACGGCGACCTGATAAGGCTCCTTGTCGAGTTCGGCCAGCAGATCTCCTCTGCGCACTCGGTTGTTGTCGTCCACCAGAACCCGAGAAATCTGGCCTCCGACACGGGGAGCGACAAACGTCACATGCCCGTTCACATAGGCGTCATCTGTCGAGACGGTGCTGAATGTCAGCTCGATCCAGGGAACCCCGAAAGCGGCGACGCCTGCAACAACCAGCGCGCCCAGCACGCCGATCAGCAGCTTTCGCCATCGCGTCAGCCGGTGGCCGGACTCCGGGGGAACGACCGGCGACGAATTGGCTCCGTGCTCAGCCGAGACGCCTTCACCAATCGCACCCGCCTCGGCCGGAGCCGGCTCGCCGCCGTTGCCTCCCTGCGTCTCGGTCGTCTCGGCGGGCATGGCTTCTAGCGCCCTTATCAACCCCGATACTCTGATAAGATATCATCATGCGGGATCTCGGCGAGCGGAAACACGACGTGGCGGCCATGGCGCACAATGCGCGCGCCGATCTTGGCCAGTTCCTCCCACGTCAAAGACCGGTAGGGTCAGACTCGGAAGTGACGCATGTGCTCCGAAATGGCGGCAAGCAGGCAGTCAGCGGACCTTTTAGGGGCAGAGCCGGCAGTCGGCTCCGGGCTCGCCTCGGGCAGAGGGCAGGCGCCCTCGCTCGCCTCCATGCGCTGGAGGGCGGCGGTAGCGGCGAGCGCCCGCCGGTCCATGCCGAGCAACGCCGCGCCGCCCGGATCTGCCCGGGGGTGATCACGTCTGAGCCATCATCTCTGCGGTTCGCGGTATCGGTTGTGAGCGTATAACGCCGAGTCATGATTTGTTCGATCGACGATTTTTCAGCCGGACGTTGCAGAATGCGCAGCGGCGACGCGGTCTCCAGGCTCCGTGGGGCGAGCTGGCCCGCGGCGCACTGTCCGATCCGCTGCCCGGCCTGGGCGGTATTGCCGTCAACCGCTCGCCTGCAGGAACTGAAGCTCCAGGAAACCCAGTACCAGCAGGGCGTTGATCGCCCAACCCACGGTCAGCGCGCGGGCCATGTGGCCGTACACCGGATTCTCCACGTTGAAGGCACAGCGCCACACGGAAATTACGATCCAGACCGTGTAGGCCACAAGAACGAGCAATACGAGCTGGAACCATCCGCCGGCCGGCGCGCTTCGCTGCATCAGGAGCAGCAGGATCCCGGCGAGAACGGTGCTGCCGAGGACGCCGTACAGCCAATACACCTTCCAGAGCGGCCCCTGCCCCCGCCAGTAGTAGCTCGCGACGTTCTCGCTCATGCCGAGCCTCCGACAAGCGTGTTCGCGGGCCGTCGGCTCGGCGTGCGGCCGCTCATGCCCGCGTCCCGTGCCCGCAGCCGCACGCTCCGCCATCGAACCTCGACTGCACGGCCATCGCGACCAGGGTGATCCCCGGCTCGGCGCCGTCGCGCAGCCGGCTCATGAGGGTTGCCCACTCCTCATCACCGGCGCGGTCGAGAAACGCCCGGCAGGCCTCGAGCACATATTGGTTCAGGGGCAGACCGGCCGCCGCCGCGGCGGCCTGGGTGCGGCCGAGGAGCACGAGATCGGGCAGCAGTTCCAGGGCCACCGATTCATCCGAGGTGCGCGCCAGCTCCTTGAGCGCCCGTCCCAGCATCATGACCGCCAGCTCCGCCTTCTGCGAGCGCCTGCCCAAGCGTGCAGGCGAATCATTGGACCAGGGGCGTGCTCGCCCCGTTCAACTCGATGCCCCGGATCTCCGCCTGCCCGACCAACAACTGCAGATACTGGCTGACCGCGCGCCGCCAGACGTGCTCGCGCAGGTAATCGGCGACCCGCTCCTTGACCGCCTCGAACGGCAGCTGGCGGCCCTCGATTCGGCGGTCGAGGCGCAGAACGTGGTAGCCGAACCGTGTCTTGACCGGCACCGGGCAGATCTGGCCCTGCTCGAGGTTGTAAAGGAAAGTCTCGAACTCCGGGACCGTCTGGCCGCGGCTGATTTGACCGAGATGGCCGCCCTGCGCCGCCGACGGGCAGGCCGAGAGCTCCTTCGCCAGGTCGGCGAAGCGCTCCGGCGCCGCCAGCACCTCCTGAAGCGCCGCAGTCGCCTGCTGCTTGGCCCGCGCGGTGGCGTCGGCGTCCGCGGGGTCGGCCGGAAACAGGATGTGCGCCGCCTCGAACAGGTCCGAGCTGCGAAAGCGCTTCAGGTTCTGCTCGTAGAAGCGCCGGCAGCTCGCCTCGTCGGGCGAGGGCGTCCTGACCTCGCGCGCGATCAGGGTCCGGATCAGGGCCTCGTCGTCGGTCTCGCGCGCGTCCGTCTGCCCCGGCGGAGGGGGGTCCGGCCGATCGATCCCGCGCCGTGCTGCTGTCTGCAGCAGCAGCTCGCGCACCACTAACGCCCGCGCCGCCTTCGCGGCCGCCGCCACGACCGAGCCCGCCGGGTGATACTGGAGCTCGGAATTGATGGCGTGCTCGCTGATCTCGACGCCATTCACGAGGATCGCCAAGGCTAGATGCCCCCCTTGGACAGGTTGGCGTGCCGGCGCACGATCTGATAGCCGGGCCGCAACAGGTACCAGATGGGTGCGCTCCAGACGTGCACGAGGCGGGTGAAGGGCGTCAGCAGGAACAGCGTCATGCCGGCCGCGATGTGGATCTTGTAGATCCACGGCACGCCCGCGAGCAGCTCCGGCGAGCCGGGCTGGAAGGTGAGGATGTTGCGGGCCCACTCGGCCATCACCAGCATGTAGGTGCCATCGCCGTTGGCGAGCGAGACCGGGATGCCGACGATGCCGAGGATCAGCTGGGCGTAGATGAACAGCAGGATGAAGATGTCGGTCGGCTTGCTGGTCAGGCGGATGCGCGCGTCGAACAGGCGGCGGTGGATCAGCATGGTCATGCCGACGAAGCAGGTGACCCCGAGGATGCCGCCGACGACGATCGCCATCAGCTGCTTGGCTTTCGAGCTCAAGCCCAGCGCGTGGTAGACCTCGGGCGGCGTCAGGAGGCCGAAGAAGTGGCCGAAGAACAGGCCGAGGATGCCGACGTGGAACAGGATGCTGCCCCACAGCAGCTGCTTGCGCCGCAGGAGCTGGCTCGACTGGGCTCGCCAGGTGTACTGGCTGCGATCGAAGCGCGCCCAGCTGCCGAGGAAGAAGGATACCATGCAGAGATAGGGGTAGAAGCCGAACAGGAACTGATCGAGGTAGGTCATCTCGTGCCACTCCGGTCAGCGGTCGTCCTGGAGCCGGACCGCGGCGCGAAGCGCGCGACCATGGCGGACGCGGCGCCACAGCCTGAGGCGGCGGTGGCGCCCGGGTCGTTGCCGAAGGTGACGGGGGCCTCGGCCCAGGCGCGATCGAGCGCCTCGGGGGTGTCGTCCGGCACCTCCCCTTTCACGGTCTCGCGGATCGCCCCCTCGTCGGCTCGCTGCCCTGCGAGCGCCTCGATCGCCCGGAACACCGCGGCATAGGGCGAGCCGCGCCGCTCCAGTCGCGCCCGCAGAAGCGCCACGACCGGGATCGCCTGGCCGAGCAGGGCGCGCGCCTCGTCCGCCGGCTGCATCGAGAGGAACTCGAGGAACAGCGGCAGGAAGTCTGGTAGCTCGGAGGTCCCGAGCTCGAGCCCCTTAGTGCGATAGTGGCTCAAGAGGTTGACCATCGCCTGGCCACGGTCACGCGACTCGCCGTGACTGTGCTCGTAGAGGTGCAGCGAGAGCGAGCGCGCGTGGTCGAACAGCGCGACATAGCGCGCCTGTGCGTCCATCAGATCGGAGGTGCGGAGATCGGCGATCAGCTCCTCGAGTCCGCGTTGATCGGCCTTGGGCAACGCGCCCTCGGCCTCCAGGACTGCGGCCATCTCGCCCAGGCTCTCGATCAGCTGCTCCTCCGGATAGACCAAGAGCGCGCTCGCGACCTTGAAAGTCAGCATGGACGAACGCTCCGTACCGCGCCTCATGAAGCGCGCTCCCCACGGGTCTTGCGGGTGTCCTGGCCGAACAGGCTGAAGGTGCTGTTGCCTTCGCTGCAGCCAGAGCCGAAGGAAAAGCCGCAGGTGCCGCGCTGGTCGTAGGCCTGCTCGCCCAGCTCCTTGTGGCTGGTCGGGATGACGAAGCGATCCTCGTAGTCGGCGATCGCCATGTAGCGGTACATCTCCTCGACCTGGTGCTCGGAGAGCCCGACCCGCTCGACGATCCCGGCATCGAGCACGCCGTCAACGTGCTTGCGGCGCATGTAGGCGCGCATCGCGAGCATCCTTTCGAGGGCGAGCGCGACCGGCGTCTCGTCGCCCGCGGTCAAAAGGTTGGCGAGGTATTTGAGCGGGATGCGGAGCGACCGGACGTCCGGCATGCGGTCGTCATCGACGTCGATCCCGCCGTTCTCGGCCGCCGACTGGATCGGGCTGAGCGGCGGGACATACCAGACCATGGGCAGGGTCCGGTACTCAGGGTGCAGGGGAAAAGCGACCTTCCAGTCCATTGCCATCTTCCAGACTGGGGAGATCTTGGCCGCCTCGATCCAGTTGTCCGCCACGCCGTCCTTGCGGGCCTGCCGGGCGACCTCCGGATCGTTCGGATCGAGGAACAGCCCGAGCTGCGCCCCGTACAGATCCTGGTCGTTGGGGACGCTCGCCGCCGCCTCGATCCCATCGGCGTCGTACAGCAGAACGCCGAGGTAGCGAATTCGCCCGACACAGGTCTCGGAGCAGACCGTCGGTTGGCCCGCCTCGATGCGCGGGTAGCAGAAGATGCACTTCTCCGATTTTCCCGACTGCCAGTTGTAATAGATCTTCTTGTACGGGCAGCCGGAGACGCACATCCGCCAGCCGCGGCACTTCTCCTGGTCGATCAGGACGATGCCGTCCTCCTCGCGCTTGTAGATCGCGCCCGACGGGCAGACCGCGGCGCAGGACGGGTTGAGGCAGTGCTCGCACAGCCGCGGCAGGTAGAACATGAAGGTCTGCTCGAACTGCCCGTAGATCTCCTTCTCGACGTTCTCGAAGTTCTTATCGCGCGAGCGCTTGGCGAACTCGCCGCCCAGGATCTCCTCCCAGTTCGGTCCCCACTCGATCTTCTGCATGCGCTCGCCGGTGAGCTGCGAGATCGCGCGCGCGGTCGGCGCCGCCTCGGATTCCGGCGCGCTGTGCAGGTAGCTGTACTCGAAGTCGAACGGCTCGTAGTAGTCGTCGATCTCCGGCATGTCCGGGTTGGCGAAGATGTTCGCGAGGATCCGCCATTTGCCGCCCATGCGCGGCTCGATCCTGCCGTTGGCTTTGCGACGCCAGCCGCCCTTCCACTTGTCCTGGTTCTCCCAGTCCTTGGGGTAGCCGATGCCCGGCTTGCTCTCGACGTTGTTGAACCAGTGATATTCGGCCCCCTCGCGCGACGTCCACACCTGCTTGCAGGTCACCGAGCAGGTGTGGCAGCCGATGCACTTGTCGAGGTTGAGCACCTTGCCGATCTGCGCCCGGATCTTCATTCGGCTGCCTCCACCTGCTCCATGAACTTTCGTTTCTCCGAGAGGGGCCGGTCGCGCCAGTCGACCTCCTTCATCTTGCGCATGATGACGAACTCGTCGCGGTTCGAGCCGACCGTGCCGTAGTAGTTGAAGCCGTAGCTGAGCTGGGCGTAGCCGCCGATCATGTGCGTCGGCTTCAGCACCGTCCGGGTCACCGAGTTGTGGATGCCGCCGCGTGCGCCGGTGATCTCGCTGCCCGGCACGTTGGTCATCTTCTCCTGGGCGTGATACATGAAGGTCGTGCCGGCCTGGATGCGCTGGCTGACCACGGCGCGCGCCACCAGCGAGCCGTTGCGGTTGTAGGCTTCGACCCAGTCGTTATCCTCGATACCAGCGCGTCTGGCGTCGGCCTCGCTGATCCAGATGATCGGGCCACCGCGCGACAGGGTCAGCATCAGGAGATTGTCGGTGTAGGTGCTGTGGATGCCCCATTTCTGGTGGGGCGTGATGAAACTCAGCACGATCTGCGGGTTGCCGTTGTCCCGTTCCTCGATGATCGTGTCGATCGTCTTGGTGTCGATCGGCGGTTTGTAGAGAGCGAAGCCTTCGCCGAACGCCAGCATCCACGGGTGGTCCTGGTAAAAGTGCTGGCGCCCCGTCAGGGTCCGCCACGGGATCAGCTCGTGCACGTTGGTCCAGCCGGCATTGTAAGTGATCTCTTCCGACTCGATGCCGCTCCAGGTCGGCGAGCTGATGATCTTGCGCGGCTGGGCGACCAGATCGCGGAAGCGGATCTTCTCGTCCTCGCGGTGCAGCGCAAGGTGGGCGTGCTCGCGGCCGGTGTTCTTGCCGAGCGCCTGCCATGCCTTGACCGCGACCTTGCCGTTGGTCTCGGGCGCCAGCGTCAGCACGGTCTCGATCGCGTGCAGGTCGGTGACGAGCTGCGGCATCCCCTTGGTGATGCCGTCCTCCTGGACCTCGCGATTGAGGTGGCGCAGATAATCGACCTCCGCCTCGGTGTTCCAGCTGATGCCCTTGCCGCCGTTGCCGAGCTCGGCGAGCAGCGGTCCGAGGGCCGTGAACTTTCTGTAGGTGTTCGGGTAGTCGCGCTCGACCCCGGTCATCGCGGGCATGGTCTTGCCCGGGAGCGGGTCGCATTGGCCGAGCTTCCAGTCCTTGACCTGCGGCTGGGCGAGCTCGCCCGGCGTGTCGTGCAGGAGCGGCGTCAGGACCAGGTCCTGCTCGGTCCCGAGATGGCCGACTGCCGCCTGTGAGAAGGCCTCGGCGATGCCGCGGAAGATGTTCCAGTCGCTGCGCGCCTCCCACACCGGATCGATCGCTGCGGTCAGCGGATGGATGAATGGGTGCATGTCGGTGGTGTTGAGGTCATTCTTCTCGTACCAGGTCGCGGTCGGCAGCACGATGTCGGAGAACAGGCCGGTCGTGTTCATCCGGAAGTCGATCGTGACCATGAGGTCGAGCTTGCCGTCCGGCGTGCTCTCCCGCCAGGTGACCTCCTCGGGCTTCAGCTCGCCCATCGCGCCGAGATCCTCGCCGAGCACGCCGTTCTTGGCGCCGAGCAGGTGCTTCAGGAAATACTCGTGGCCCTTGCCGCTCGCGCCCAGCAGGTTCGAGCGCCAGACGAACAGATTGCGCGGGAAGTTCTTGGGGTTGTCCGGGTCTTCACACGACATCCGTAGCGCGCCCGACTTCAGGCCCTCGACCGCGAAGGCGGCCGGCTCTTTGCCGGCCCTGGCGGCCGCCCGGCAGACCTCGAGCGGGTTGGCCTCGAGCTGCGGCGAGGTCGGCAGCCAGCCCATGCGCTCGGCGCGCACGTTGCAGTCGATCAGGCTGCCGCTCCACTGCGCCGGATCGGCGAGCGGCGAAAGGATCTCGCCGAGCGTGACCTTCTCGTACTTCCACTGGCTGCTGTGGGCGTAGAAATACGACGTGCTGTTCATGTGCCGCGGCGGCCGGTGCCAATCGAGGGCGAAGGCGAGCGGCAGCCAGCCGGTCTGCGGCCGCAGCTTCTCCTGGCCGACGTAGTGCGACCAGCCACCGCCGGGCTTGCCGATGCAGCCGCACAGCAGCAGCATGTTGATGATGCCGCGGTACGCCATGTCCATGTGGTACCAGTGGTTGAGCCCGGCACCGAGGATCACCATGGACCGACCTTCGGTCTTCTCCGCCGTCTTGGCGAACAGGCGCGCGACGCTGATCGCGTGCTTGCGCGGCACCCCCGTCACTGCCTCCTGCCAGGCGGGCGTATAGGGCATCAGGTCGTCGTAGGACGACGCGACCTCGCCGCCGAGGCCACGGTCGATGCCGTAGTGTGCGACCATCAGGTCGAAGACCGTGGCCACGTAGACGCGTTGGCCCGCGAGCTCGAGCTCGCGAACCGGCACGTTGCGCGTCAGGATCGGCGGATGGTCGGTGCTCTTGAAGTATTCGCGGGCGTGGCCGCCGAAGTAGGGAAACTGCACGGCCACCGCAGCATCCTTGTGCTCCAGGTTCGAGAGCCGCAGCCGAATCTCAGCGCCATCGGCGGCATTCCTATGGTCGATGTTCCACTTGCCGGCCTCGCCCCAGCGGAAGCCGATCGAGCCGGTCGGCACGACGACCTCGTCGCTCAGCTCGTCGATGCCGACCGTCTTCCATTCCGGGTTGTTCTGTTGGCCGAGCCCACCCATCAAGTCTGCGGCGCGGACGAAGGCGCCTGGAACGTACGCCTCGCCGCGCTTCTCGAGCCGGACCAGGAACGGCATGTCGGTGTAGCGTCGGCAGTAGTCCTCGAAGTAAGGGACCTGGCGCTCGACGTGGAATTCCTTGAGGATGACGTGCCCGAGCGCCATCGCGAGCGCGGCATCGGTGCCGGCCTGGGGGTGCAGCCAGAGGTCGGAGAACTTGGCCGCCTCGCTGTAGTCGGGCGAGACGACCACGCTCTTCGCGCCCTTGTAGCGCACCTCGGTGTAGAAATGGGCGTCCGGCGTCCGCGTCTGCGGCACGTTCGAGCCCCACAGGATCAGGCAGTGCGCGTTGTACCAGTCGGCGCTCTCGGGCACGTCGGTCTGCTCGCCGAAGGTCTGCGGCGAGGACGGCGGCAGGTCGCAGTACCAGTCGTAGAAGCTCATGCAGGTGCCGCCGATCAGCGACAGATAGCGCGTGCCGGCGGCGTAGGAGACCATCGACATCGCCGGGATCGGCGAGAACCCGACCACCCGGTCGGGGCCGTGGGTCTTGACGGTGTAGACGTTGGCGGCGCCGATGATCTCGTTGACCTCGGGCCAGGTCGCGCGCACGAAACCGCCCATACCGCGGATCGATTTGTAGTGCCGAGCTTTTTCCGGATCCTCGACGATCGAGGCCCAGGCTTCGACCGGGGCGAGCGTCGTGCGCGCCTCGCGCCAGAGCTTGAGCAGCCGAGCGCGGACCATCGGATATTTCAACCGGTTGCCGCTGTAGAGATACCAGGAGTAGCTGGCGCCGCGGGAGCAGCCGCGCGGCTCGTGGTTCGGCATCTCGGGCCGGGTGCGCGGGTAGTCCGTCTGCTGGGTCTCCCAGGTCACCAGCCCGTTCTTGACGTAGATCTTCCAGCTGCACGAGCCGGTGCAGTTGGTGCCGTGGGTCGAGCGCACGATCTTGTCGTGCTGCCAGCGTTGCCGATAGCCGTCCTCCCAGGCGCGGCTCTCATTGGTGACGACGCCGTGTCCGCCCGAGAACCGTTCCTCGTACTTTCTGAAGAACATCAGGCGATCGATGAACTGGCTCATGATCGGCTCCGCCGAACGACGACTGAGTTCAGGGCGCGTGCAGTCGACCTTGCTGGCCGGTCAGCATCTGATCTCCGCATTGCGGCCCGAATACTCCATCCAGGTGATCACGATGCAGGCAATGTAGAACAGGAGGAAGCCGTAGAGCGCCATCTCCGGGCCACCGGTGAGGGCGATCGAGCTGCCGTAGCTCTTGGGGATGAAGAAGGCGCCGTAGGCGGCGATCGCCGAGGTGAAGCCGATCACCGCCGCCGCCTCACGCTCCGCCTCCCGATGGATGATCGCCGCGTTGACCGCCGAACCTTCGCGCTCGGCATAGGCGCGTTCCCGGTCGATCCGAAAGATCACCGGGATCATCTGGAAGGTCGAGGCGTTGCCGACGCCGGTGGCGGCGAACAGCAGCATGAAGGTCAGGAAGAAGCCCCAGAAACCGACCGCGGTGTTGCCGAGGCCGAGGAAGACCAGCAGCAGGGCGACGCCCAGGGCCAGCACGACGAACACCCAGAACGTCACGCGGCCGCCGCCGATCCGGTCCGAGAGCCCGCCGCTGAAGGAGCGCGCGAGCGAGCCGACCAGCGGCCCGAGGAACGCGAACTGGAGCGGGTTGACCTCAGGATACTGCTCCTTGATCAGCAGAGGAAAGCCGGCCGAGTAGCCGATGAACGAGCCGAAGGTGCCGGTGTAGAGCAGGCACATGATCCAGTTGTGTCGACGCTGGAAGATCACCGCCTGCTCGGCGAAGGACGCCTTGGCGGTGGCGATGTCGTTCATCCCAAACCAGGCGGCGAGCGCCGAGAGCGCGATGAACGGCACCCAGACGAAGCCGGCGTTCTGCAGCCACAGACGGCTCCCGTCGGGTAGCCCCTGCGCCGCGCCGCCGAGAGCGCCCAAGATGCCGACGCCGATCACCAGCGGGACCACCAGCTGGACCACGCTGACGCCGAGATTGCCGAGCCCGGCGTTGAGGGCCAGCGCCTGCCCCTTCTTCGCCCTGGGAAAGAAAAAGCTGATGTTGGCCATCGAGGAGGCGAAATTGCCACCGCCGAAGCCGCAGAGCAGCGCCAGCAGCAGGAACAGCCAATAGGGGGTGGCCGGGTTCTGGACCGCGAAGCCGATGCCGGCCGCCGGGATCAGGAGCGTCGCGGTCGAGATCGCGGTCCAGCGGCGGCCACCGAAGATCGGCACCATGAAGCTGTAGAAGATGCGCAGCGTCGCGCCCGAGAGACCGGGCAGGGCCGCGAGCCAGAACAACTGATCGGCGGTGTAGGCGAAGCCGACCCGCGGCAGGTTGACGACCACCGCGCTCCACACCATCCAGACGGCGAATGCCAGCAACAGGGCCGGGATCGAGATCCACAAGTTGCGGCGCGCAATCGCCGCGCCGCGACTGCTCCAGAAGCCCTCGTCTTCCGGGCGCCAGTCGACCAGGACATGCCCGGCCGCCGGCATGGTCTGCACCGTCATGGTATCTCTCTGCGTCTGGGCTCAGCTTTAGCGCCGAAGGATCGGAGTGACAACCCCCGGCAACCGTGACGCTACGAGCGGCCGCGCGGCGTGGCCGCTCGCAATTCGTCAGCAGGCCCGGCCGGCCCGGATGCCAGCGCGGGCTGCTTTCCGGTGTCCCGAGCCAGCCGGCGCGTCCGGCGCGATCATCTCCGGAATGTGCTTGTAAACCGCGAGCGGCGCGTGTTGATCCTGGTATCAAGGCGCTGGTCTGCGCGCGCCGCTGGCGGCGACAGATCGAGAGCGGCCGCGCGAAATCGATCACCGACCTTGCGGAACAGGAGCGCGTGACGGACGCCTTTCTGCCGTCTGCTCCCGCTCAGCTGCCTTGCGCCGGATATTGTAGAAGCGATCCTCGATGGGCGGCAGCCGAAGGGACTAAGGCTCGCCGAGATGCTGGGGAATGCGCCGCTGAACCGGGAGGAGCAGCCAGTGATTTGGTGTTTGGTCCTTGGGGACAGCCCCGGTCGGAAGGCTCATAACCTGAAGGTCACAGGTTCAAATCCTGCCCCCGCAACCACCTTAACCTGCTGCACAGACGGGTCGCTCGCTTCGAGCGGCCTGTCCCTGTTTGCGGCCAGGCTCAGGATGCCGGCGAGATCGCCGTACAGGTCAATGTCGAGCTTGCCGCCGATGTTCGGCGTCAGCTCGATCCGGTCCAGAAGCGAGCGGAGCAGGTCCGCGGCTTCCGGTCGGTTCTCTTCGGCGGTCAGCGCCTGCACAAGGTTCGCGACCTCACTCCCGTAGTGCGCCGCCATCTTCGGATGCAGCAGCACCGGGCTCTTCGGTTGCTCCTTCGATCAGCGCTTCCAGCTCTTCGCGCCGCGCCGCGATCCGGGCGCGATCGTCCTTGACCTCTGCGGCCGGCACGCCGTCGTTGATCGCCTAAATCAGGCGTTCCTTCACGCGCGTCAGCTTGTCGAGTTCCACCTTCGCGGCAGCGTGAGAAGCGTTTTTCGGCCGCGCAAGCGGTTAAGGTGCGCGGTGTATTACGCGCAGAACTCTTCGCACAGCGCCGGGTCCATCAGGCGCTCCTGCAACGCGGATAGGACCAGCCCTTCCAGCTTATCCTGCCGGACTGTCAGGCGGTTGCCACAGGCGCCCTTGTTACGCGCCGCCGAGCAGCCGTAGTGCTTCTCCGAGACCTTGCTGAACCCGTCGCCGCAGACTCCGCACTTCAGCAGGAAGGAGAGCAGCATGAGCGGACGCCGCTTCTCGTGGAAATCCCCGACGCGGCGCAGGCCCTGCTGCCGTTCCTTCACCCGGTCCCCTAACGCCTGATCGATGATCCGCAGCTTCGATACGTCACTAACAATCCAGTCCGATGCCGGGTTAGGCCAGGCAACGCGCTGGCCAGAATCAGGGCCCATGATGAAGCTCTGTCGATTCCACACGAGGGGGCCGATATATAGCTCGTCGTTGAGGATGCCGATGCCACGCCGCCAGTTGCCGTTGATTGTCGACGGCGCCCAGCCCTCGCCTGTCGCGGGGACGAAGACGGCGGACGGCCGAAGACGCCCCCTCCTCCTCCTTCGTCGTATCCTTAGCGAAATCCAGCCTTCTTCAGCCCTTCCAGCATATGGTCGTGCGCCGTCTGCGTGCCGTACTGGGAGGCGAAACGCTCCGCATCGACAAACGGCGCCATACGCATCAACACGCTCCACTCTCGCTCGGCGTCCTCTCGTCGATCCAACTGCGCATAGGTTGCGGCCAAAATAGCCCTTCCCTCGAACTGCTTGACGCGTCCGATATTGCCGGCGAGTGCACGGTCCATCGGTTCGATCGCATCTCCATACCGACCAAGGAAGTAATAGGCAGCGCCGAGAGACAAGGCCGCTCTGGCATTTCCGCGATCAAGGCGCAGCGCGCCTTCAAGCCAGGGCAAGGCCTCCGAGGCGCGACCCGCCCACACCATGAATTCGCCCCGCTCGAGGAAATTTTCCGCATCGCTCGGGTTGATCTCGAGAGCGCGCTCGTTTTGCGCCAGGGCAAGATCGAAATGCCGCCTCGACAAGTGTATCTCCGCGAGCAGGCGATAGGCTGAGGCCAATGTGGGGTCCCGCGCAACGGCCTTCTGCGCCAGCGTTTCAGCGCGGTCGAGATCGTCAGCCACAAATTCTGTCCATCCCGCCGCCACCGCCTCGACAAGTGACAAGCCCAGTTCCGCATATGCGGCAGCGTAATTCGGGTCGAGGTCGATCGCCTTCTGGAACATATCCTGCGCCTCGTCATTGCTATCGCGCGTTGCGTGCGACAAGAATCCGCGGCCGCGCAGGACGTATTCGTAGGCGGCGAGATTTTCGGTGGGTTCGGCAAGGACACGATCCCGTTCGAAGCGGGTCATCGTTACCGCCGCGGCGCCCACGACGCGTCTGGCGATATCGTCCTGAACGCCGAAGATGTCTTTGCCCTCGGCCTCGTAAACGTCGGACCAGACCTGCCGTCCGGTCGCGGACTCGGTCAACTCGGCATTGACGCGGACGCGGTCGCCGGCGCGACGAACGCTACCCTCAAGCAGGTAGCGCGCGTCGAGCTGGCGCCCGATCTCGGCAGGCGCCACACTCCGGTCTTTGAACTGAAAGCTTGCCGATTTGCCGCTGACGAGCAGATTCGAGAATCGACCGAGTGCGGTGATCACTTCCTCGGTGATGCCGTCACTGAAGAAATCCTGACCGTCATCGCCCGACAGGTTCTTGAACGGGAGCACAGCCACGACGGGGCGTCCGAGCAGGCGAGCCGGCGCGGCGAGGCTCGCGACTTCGATCGCCTTTGCTGCTCCGAGGCCGAATAGCGCTCGGCCTGCGCCTGCGTGGAGCTGCCACGCGACAACGCCTGCCGCGAAGAGTGTGGCGACACCCACGGCAGTGACAAGAGATCGGCGCCCAATCCTTGGCCGGGGAGCCGCAGCCGGCACGCCGACCGCGTAAGCGCGAACCGGTTCGGCGATATTCTTTACGTGATGGCTGCCGAGTGCGCGGTAGCTGAGAGCGAGCTTATGCTTCACCTGCTGGTAAACGGTGTGGTCGATACATACGGTCCCCGGCTGCGCGAGCGCCTGCAAGCGCGCGGCGATGTTAACGCCATCGCCAAAGATGTTGTCGCCATCGACGATGACGTCGCCGAGGTTGACACCGATCCGGAGTTCGAGACGGCGCTGGGGCGGCATGGGGTCGTTGATAGCGCGCGCGGCCTGCTGCATTTCGATGGCGCAATTCAGCGCCTCGACGACGCTCAAAAAATCTGCCAGCAAACTGTCGCCGGCCGTGCCCACGATCCGCCCTCCATGCGCCCCAATCAGCGGGTCGACAGCGGAGCGGAGCTCACAGAGCGCCCGATGCGTGCCTGCCTCATCCTCACCCATCAGCCGGCTGAAACCGACCACGTCGGCGTGCAGAATGCCGGCGAGCTTCCGCTTCCGAGGGCTGATTTCCGGGATTTCAGCCATCAGCGTTCACAGGGTGAGACGAAAGCATCAACCATAAGCACGTCGCGAAACCATTTGACCTTGCTGCGAACAGCGCGCACTATACGCGATTACCTGGAGGGAAAGTCGGAAAATTTGGACGCCGCTGTCATGCGGAGGAGGAGGCCATGCGCAAGTCTGGACTGAGGCCGCTCGCGACGGTGCTCGGGTTCCTGCTCGCTACGGTCCTCGTGCCCAACGCACGGTGCGACGAACCCCGGCTCTCAATCAGCGGTTACGATCCGGTTGCCTATTTCGCCGACGGGGGACCCGTTCAGGGCAGTCCCGAATTCGAATACATCTGGCACAAGTTGCGCTGGCGCTTCGCCACCGGGGAGCATCGCGCCCTGTTCGTCAAGGATCCGGAGCACTACACGCCGCAATACGACGGCTATTGCGCCATGGGGACGTCGAACGACGCGGCGGCGCACAAGGACACCGTCGATCCGGAGGCCTGGGCCATTGTTGACGGCAAACTCTACCTCGCGCACAACAGCTACTGGATCCAGAAGTGGCGAGAGAACGCCGAGGAGCACATCCAGCACGCGAACGCGAGCTGGCCTGCCGTCGCAGCTCTGCCTGACCCGGTGATCGTCGGACCACCCTGCTCCGCTTCGCCGCCGTCCACGGTCGTCACATTGCGTGATGGCGGGCATTGGGTCGTTGTCGCCGGCCAGGTCGCACGCGACGGGATCGGGAATGTTGTCGGCAAGGGCGATATGCGGGCGCAGATTGAGCAGGTCGGCAAGAACGTGGGCGCCTGCCTCACGGCGGGCGGGGCGAGCGTCAAGGACATTATTGGCACGGTCAACTACGTCACGGACGTGGCCGAATTCAGCAAGTACCCTGATCTACGCCAGCGCTATTTCGGGTCGCCGTCGCAGTGGAACGCGACCGCCCCAGTACCGCAACTGCCCGGCGATTTCCTGGTGCAGGTCGAGGCTTTCGCGTTGATCCGGTGAACCCAGGACTGAACGCGGATCTGTCTGACCTCGCGCCAGGGGAGTGGCCTGCGGTGGCAACCGGCAGGTTCCGGCGCGACCGGACCGGGGGGTGCGGGATGTCGTGTTCGCGAGTGTGGTTCGGAGTGGATTGGCGAGCGGCCCTCGCCAGCAGTTCGCGTAGCTTGGCCAGATGCTTCGCCTCGGCCACCCGCACATGGGACCCTTGGGCGTAGTCGATGCCATCGCGCCTCTACTTCTCGGGCGCGCCCGAGTCCGACGGGCCAGGACGCCCCATGTTCGTCTAATCTCTCGGCAGCTCTGGGTCCACGACCTGCCTGTCAAAGCCTCCCCCTGATAGGTCCGCTCTGCCGGCCTGCAGCGGACACGCTGAACCGAACAGTTCGATCCCAGGGCCGGTGCTGGCCTGCAAGTCGGTCTTCGATTCGGGCCTCAAGCAGGGCGGCAGTATCAACTCGTGGCCCCCGCCACGCCACATCGCGCGTGCTGTCGTCCATCGATGGTGCCGTCCCGGAGCCCCCGGACGGCCCCCGCAGTCGACCGCGTATGCGCTGGCCGATGCTTGAACCAGATCTGAGGAAACCGCACATACGGCAAGGCTCGCCCGAATACCCGACACAGGCCGGACCCGCGTCCGGCGCCCGGTTGGCCCATTTCCGGCCCCTGTCAGGCCCTGTCGGCCCCTGTCGGGTACGGTAACGTCAAGAGTTGTGTGTCAGTGGGAAGGGGGTAGCGATTCCCTGGTTGAGGTTTTCGTGGGTGAAGACGGCGAACAGGATGCGGTCCATGGAGGTCTTGTCCTGGAAGGTGCCCATTGGGCGGGTGCGGCGGCGGACCTCGCGGAAGCGGCGCTCGATCGCGTTGGTGGTGCGCACCGCCTTGCGCTCGGCGCGGGTCGGGTAGCGCCAGCAGGTGAGCAGATCGTCGAGGTCGGCGCGCAGGCAGGCGACCGCCTTGGGGCAGAGGTCCTGCCAGCGGTCGGCGAAGCGGCGGGCGGCGCACCAGGCGGCCGGCAAGGTCGAGGCCTTCATGATCCGATGCAGGTCCGCCTGGATGGCCGGTTGGTCGGGCTTGCGCACCTTGTTCAGCACGTTGCGGATCTTGTGCGCCCAACATCTCTGCACGGGGAGGCCAGGAAACGCCGTCGGCAGGGCGGCGAGCAGGCCCGCGCCGCCGTCGACGCAGAGCCTCTCGAGGTGCTCGCCGGTCAGCCCGCGGCGGATCAGATCGCCGAGGAACAGCTGCCACTGGGCGGCGCTCTCGGCGGTCGCGAGGCGAAAGTCGATGACCTCCTTCTTGCCGTCGGGACGCAGGCCGAGCGCCACCAGCACCGGCCTGGCCAGGGCGCCGGCGCCGGTCTTGCGCTTGAGCACGACACCATCCAGGACCAGCACCCGATACTGGTCCTGCAGCGGCCGCTGGTGAAAGGCGACGACCGCCGCGTCCAGCTGCCTGGCGACCTGGCTGACGGTGCCCGGGCTGACCGGCTGCCCGAGGACGGGCAACAGCGCTCTCGCCACCTTGCGCGTCGACAGGCCGAGGGCGAAGCAGGCCAGGATCATCCGGTCGACGTCGCGCACCCGGCGGGCGTAGGCGCGGACCACCCTGAGCGCGCTGAACGTCCGCGTGCGCGGCACCGCCAGCTCGATCGCGCCGGGCTCGGTCAGCAGCCAGCGCCGGTAGCAGCCGTTGCGGCGATCCGCTTGGCCAAGCTCGGCGATGCGCTCGAGGTGCCGGTCGATGGTCGCGGCCATGCGGCCCTCGAGCAGCTCGGCCAGCGCCTGGCGGGCGGCCAGCCGGTAGTCCTCGCCCCATTCGACGTCTTCCGCCTGCATGGCCTTCATCATGCGGAACGCTGCTGGTAAGCTCTTGATCGTCGCAGTCTGCGGCATCGGCGGTGCTCCATCTTGCGGGTCTCATCAACTCCGCCGGGGAGTACCCCCTCCCGCCTCTGACACAAACTCCTATACGTCACCAGCGGGTAGCCAGCCTTGCAGCGCCGCGATGTTATGGATTAGAGTAGCGTCTTGGTCTAACTCAGGCGGCGGCGATCAGGCCGTCGATGAAGACTGACTGCCGACTCTGCCGGAACGTCGAGTCGCTAGCCCGGAAAATTCACGAGGTGCTGGCGGGCGCTGACCAAGCCGTTGGGATCGTGTAGGATTCTGGTGCTGAAGCAGAATCGGCACGAGCAAGCGCCGTTTGTCCCAGGTTTGTCACCCCTCGCCGGCAAGCCTGTGCACGTCACCTGCGACGCCGGACGGTTGACCTCGGACGGCGGTGTTTTGGTTTTGGCCGAAGTCGAGCGCCGCCTCGGCGTTGCCGAGCGCCTGGCGCGCTGCCTCGAGGATCCGCGGGCGCCCGAGCGGGTCCAGCACGGGCTTGCCGAGATGATCCGCTGCCGCGCCTTGCTGATCGCGGCCGGCGACGCGGATGGCAACGACTGCGATGCCCTGCGGGCCGACCCGGCCTTCAAGATGGCGGTCGGCCGGCTGCCCGAGCGCGACGCCGACTTGTGCTCCCAGCCCACCATGTGCCGGCTTGAGAACCTGCCCGGCCCGCGCGGCTGGCTCCCAAGGGCGACCTCCAGTGGTCGCCCTGGAGCGCCCGCGCTGAAGCGCATGATGGCCGCCATGGTCGAGCTGTTCTGCGACAGCTTCGCCGAGGTGCCGCGGCGCCTCGTGCTCGACATCGACGACACCGAGGATCGGGTTCATGGCGGCCAACAGCTGGCATTGTTCCATGCCCATTACGACAGCCGCTGCTTCCTGCCGATCCACATCTACGAGGCGACCACCGGCAAGCCGGTCGCGGTGATCCTGCGGCCCGGCAAGACGCCAGGCGGTGCCGAAGTCGCCCTCGTCCTGCGTCACGTCGTGAAAGCGATCCGTGCTCGCTGGCCCAGGGTCGACATTCTGGTGCGCGGCGACAGTCACTACGGCCGGCCCGAGGCGATGACGTGGTGCGAGCGCAACCGCGTCGGCTACGTCTTCGGCCTTGCCGGCAACCAGGTGCTGCTCGCCAGGATCGCCGATCTGGCTGAGGCCGCGGCGCTCGGCCGGGTCCGGCGCGAGGCCGAGAAGGTGCGCCGCTTCGGCGAACTCCCCTATGCCGCCAAGACCTGGTCGGTCGAGCGACGGGTCATCGCCCGCATCGAGGCCTCGCCCCAGGGCAGCGACAGCCGATTCATTGTCACCAACCTCGCCGGTGCGCCGCGCTGGCTGTACGAGAGCGTCTACTGCCAACGCGGCCAGGCCGAAAACCTGATCAAAGCGCACAAGCTGCATCTCGCCTCCGACCGCACCTCCTGCACCAGCGCGGCGGCCAATCAGTTCCGCCTGCTGATCCACACCGCCGCCTACTGGCTCCTGCACACGCTGCGCGGTCTGGCGCCCAAGACCTCGTTCTGGCGCGACGCCCAGTTCGACACCATCCGTCTCGCGCTGATCAAGGTCGCCGCCCGGGTCACCGAGCTGAAGACCCGGATCAAGGTCGCGCTGCCAACCTGCTATCGCCACCAGCAGAGCTGGGCACTTCTCGCCCGCCGCGTCGTCAAGCTGCCGCCCTAAGTCCCGGGGCAGCGTGCCCCGAGCGAGCCCGTCCCTGCCACCCTCAAGCCTCGATCGAGCGCGCCGCCCGCGCCACCCTCACCCGCGTCGAAAAACCGTCGCCCGCCCACCCTCATGAATGATCCGGGCTAGCCCGTAGAGCGCAAACCGCAGGCCGCGGTACTCGTCGATCGACAGGGCGGCGTCACCCTCCAAAGTATAGCCGCCATGATATTCGCCGAGGCGCGGCTCGACGACTTTCTCGGTGATGAGCGCGATCACGACCGTCAGCATGACCACGGAGGCGATCGAGAACCAGACATTGGCCGCGAGGTCGATCGAGATCGCGGGGTTGACCAGGTGGATCGCATCGTTCGTGATCTCGGTCAGGATCCCGTCCACCGGCACGATCAGAATGTTGACCAGGAAAGCCGCGGCGACCGCGGCGAAGGCCGCCGCCAGTCCGGCCAGCGGATGCCGGCCAACGGTGATGAAGGCGGCGCCCGCGAGCGGGATCAGGACGAGATAGCCGGCATCCGCGGCGATGCTCGACAGGATGCCCACGAACACCAGGACGTAGGTGAGCAGATGCCCCGGCGTGACGATCACCAGCTTGCGGATCAGCGCCTTCACGAGTCCCGCCGAATTCGGCCACGCCGACGCCGACCATGGCGACGATGATCACGCCGACCGCGTTGAAGTTCATGAAGTTCTGCACGACGCCCGTGAACATGAACCGGATGCCGTCTACGGTCAGCAGGCTACGCGCGGCCGTCGTGGTCTGCTCGACCTCGTCCGTGTCCACATTGATCACCTGATAGGACACGCTCAGCCCGAGCATGTAGAAGATGTGAGACAATACGATCACGATCCCGATCAGGATGACGAAGACCATGACCGGATGCGGGACCCGGTTGCCGACGCGTTCGACGACGTCGAGAATCTTCTGCATGGTGGTCGCCGACGCCGCTTCGTTCATTTGAGCCATGGATGCATCACCTCATTGTGGCGCCGACGGATCGGGCTCGCATCCAGCGCTGCCAGCGCGATCGCGCGCCCCGTCGTCGGAAGTGCCGTTCCATTCCCAGACCGCCCGGCCCGGGCGGTCCCTTCAGTTCGCCAGTGCGTCCAGAATCCGCGCCCAGGAGCGCACGCCGCGCCGGAAGCTCTCCAAATCGTACTTCTCGTTCGGGCTGTGGATGCGGTCGTCTTCCAGCGCGAAGCCCGCGAGGACGACGTCCATCCCGAGGGCGTTCTTCAACTCATGCGTCACCGGGATCGAGCCGCCACCGCCGATGAAGAAGGCTTCGCGACCCCATTCGGCGGTGAGCGCGTTGCGCGTCTTGGCAAAGGCCGGCGCGTCGATCGGGAACCGGATGGCGCGGCCTGCGCCGTGCTCCATGAACTCGACCTTGCAATCGGCCGGGACGCGCGCGCGCACGAAATCACGGAAGGCCGCGCGGATGGCGTGCGGGTCCTGGTCGAACACCAGGCGGAAGGAAATCTTCGCCGAGGCCTGCGACGGGATCACCGTCTTGAAGCCCTCGCCGTGATAGCCGCCGCCCATGCCGTTGACCTCGCAGGTGGGCCGCGACCAGGTCATCTCCAGCACTTTGCGGCCCTTCTCGCCCGCGGGCACCGAGAGGCCGACGGCTCCCAGGGAGGCGCCCGGGTCGAAGGGCAGCTGGTCCCACTGCGTGCGCAGCGCCGCGGGCAGCTCAGGCACGCCGTCGTAGAAGCCGGGGACCGTGATGCGCCCGTCGGCGTCGCGCAGGTCGGCCAGGATCCGGGCGAGGACGTGGTTCGGGTTCGCGGCGGCCGAGCCGTAAAAGCCGGAATGCAGGTCGCGATCGGCGGCGGTGATCACGATCTCCTCGCCGCACAGGCCGCGCAGCATCGTCTGGATCGCCGGTGTTGCGGCATCCCACATGTTGGTGTCGCAGATCAGGCCGATGTCCGCGCGCAACTCGCCGGGATGGGCCTTCAGAAAAGGCGGCAGGTTGACACCGCCCGATTCTTCCTCGCCTTCGAGCAGAACCGAGACCCCGATCGGCAGCCTGCCGGCGACCGCCTTCCAGGCCCGGCAGGCCTCGATGAAGGTTCTCACCTGCCCCTTGTCGTCCGAAGCGCCGCGCGCGCGAATGGCGCGCGTGCCGTCCGGGCGGGTTTCGATGAAGGGCTCGAACGGGTCGTGGTCCCAGAGCTCGAGCGGATCCACCGGCTGCACATCGTAGTGTCCATAGAACAACGCCGAGGGACCCGCCGCGCTGCGGTCATGGCCCACCACGATCGGGTGGCCGGGGGTGGCATCCACGCGCGCCTTGAACCCGATGCTCTCGAGATCCTGGACATGCCAGTCGGCGCAGGCGCGGCAGTCGGCCGCGAACGCGGGATCGGTCGAGATCGACTTGATCCTCAGCACCTCGAACAGCCGCTCGAGGGCCGGGGCGAGGTCGGCGTCGATTCGGGAGAGGACTGCGTCAAGCTGTGACATGGTGCCAACTCCTTTTCGTTTTTCGTCCTGATTCATGGACGCCGCTCGCGAGAGGGCGTCGGCTATGCTGCTCTTTCCACGTCGCTTTGGTCACAGGGTGCCGACACGAACAGGTCCAGTCCCAGCCGCTGGGAGAGGAATTTGGCGACCAGCCGCCCCTTGACGCTGTTGCCGGCGGCATCCAGCGGCGGGGCGAAGGTGCCGAGGCCACCCTTGCCCGGCGAGACGGTGACGATGCCGCCGCCGATCCCGCTCTTGCCGGGCAAGCCGATGTCAAAGAGCCAGTCGCCGGAGGTCTCGTACAGCCCGGCCGTCGCCATCACGGCGAGCGTGTGGTGACAGATGATCGGGTCCACCAGCCGCTCTTTGGTCACCGGGTTGACCCCGCCGTCCGCGAGCGTCGCGCCCATCACCGCCAGATCCTCGGCGCTCACGTTCAGCGAGCATTGTCGGGTGTACAGGTCGGTGGCCTCGGCCGGATCCAGGTAGATCCGGTCGTAGGTCTGGAGGAGGCGCGCGATGCTCTGATTGCGAAAGTTGGTGGCGGTCGCGGATGCCTAGACTTCCTCGTTGAGCGGCAGCGTCCGACCGGCAAACCGCGACATACCCTCGTGGATGAACCGCCACCTGGCGTCGGCGGACGTGCCCGGGACGAGGCTCGTGGTCGCGATCGCCCCCGGGTTCACCATCGGGTTGGTCCGACCGTCCCCGCTCTGCTCGATCGCCGTCAGCGAGTTGAAGGGCCGCCCGGTAGCATTCACACCGACCCGTCGGCGGGCCTCTTCGTGGCCCATGGCCTGACACACCAGGGCGAACACGAACGGCTTGGAGACGCTCATGATGGTGAAAGCGCGCTCCGCGTCGCCGACCGAATAGACGCCGCCATTGGTGCCGACCACGCAGATGCCGAACAGGTCGCTCGGCACGCTTGCCAGCGCCGGATAGACGTCGGAGTTGCTCCCTTCAGCGACCGACTTGAAGCGCTCGTGCGCTTCGGCCACCAGGCTTTGAACAAGATCCGCAGACGGCAGCTGGCCGGTCGAGACATGCGAGGCTTCGCCAGCCTCTTCGGGGTCGCCTCTCGCCTCCATGGATCGCCGCCCTGGTGGGACCCGGCCCCCGGGTCCCGGCTCGAATCGATCTCCCGTCAGGCCGAGCTCGGCGCCGTGTCGCCCAACGCCTCACGCAGACGCTGTTCCCGTTCATCCGGGAGCGACGTCTTGAGCACGCGACCTTTGAAGCCTGCCATCCTCGGCAGGACCTTGTCGGCCGTCACCTTCTGCACCAGCAGGAACAAGGCGGACGAGTTCGGCTTGATCGTCTGCCCGAGCTCCTTGATGAAATCGTCGGGGATGCCGTAGTCGCTGAGCTTGCCGGCGAGCGCCCCGCTGGCCGCGCCGAACCCGGCGCCGATCGTGATGCCCGCGAGCGGGTTGAGGAACAGGAGCCCGATCAGACCGCCCCAGAGAGCGCCTGAGGTGCCGCCGGTGATCGCGCCGGTTTTCACGAGCGGGAACGCCTGGTGGAGGTGAACTTCCCCGTCCGGGGAGCGGACGACGACGCACGCGTCCTTGAGCTCGATCAGGTATTCCTTCTGCAGCGCGGTCAATTCCGTGAGCGCGCGATCCGCGGTCATCGGATCGTCGAAGGCAACGCAGATCAAGTCAGCCATGACTCCCTCCCCTGGTTCCCCGCGTCGATAGCAGTGGACGGTGATCTTCGCCACCGCCAGCCGCGACGGATTCAGTCCACTCCGCTAGCCCGGCCTGGCGAAGGCGATATCGTCGGCAATGACCGTGCCCGGCCCGATCGGGATTTGTCCCGGATTCGGCAGATTGAGCTTATGAAAGGTGATCTTGTCCCGCCACACCTTGCGCAGAAAGTCCTCGAACACCTGGATCGTCAGCTGCTCACCCGGGCAGCGCCGGTAGCCGAAGCCGAAGGGTGCGAAGCCGGCATAGTCGCAGACCGGCAACGGCTTGCCATCCGCGACGCCGAACACCGTCCCGAAGCCGCTGTTGGTCAGCCCGGCTTTGCGACCGTCGCTCACTTGGAGAGTGGTGATGTCGAACGGGCACCGGGCAAAGCCGATCTGCCGGCATCTGGCCTCGTCGATCTGGTCGCTCGTCGGCACGCTCCGATAGCGTTCGGGATCGAATTGCTGCGGATCGCGCCAGTGGCGCGGGTCGAAGCTGGTCGAGGTGTGCGGCGTGTTGATGAAGCTGTGCCGCTCGTAGGGGAGTCCGAACCTCAGAAATGGCGACGCGCTATCGCCGTAGTTATCAGTGGCATTCGCTTGCCGGGCATCCTCGAGCGCGGAGATGCTACCGCCGTTCGGCGAGATCGTGCGGAACAATTCCATCACGAACAGCTCGAGCGGCGTGTAGGGCCCGCCGTTCGCGTTGTCGTAGTCGCCGCCCATGGTCTTCTCGAAGGACGCGCGCACGTCGGCATCGCCGCCGTCCCGGCTCAATCGCGACATGATACCGAAGATCGTGTTGCCCCATTGGCTGAGCGCGACGAAATTGTGGAAGCACTCGAAGACCACGTCCTTCTTGCTGAAGTGCTCGCCGTTGCCGGCATTTTTCAGCCAGTACCAGGCGATCGTCTTCTCCGGATCGGCGACGTGGCCATTGGCGACGTCGTCGAGTTGCTCGTCGATCCAGGCTTTGAGGAAGTTGAGCAGCGCCCGGACGGTCATGTAGTTATCATAGACGATCGGCTGCGTCGGGTCGCGGAAGGCGAGGACGGTGTTGAAGCTCTCGCCGATGGTCCGAACCTGGGGCGGGATCGCCTCGCCCTTCACACCCAGGTGCAGGTCCCAGTAGATGTCGAAATAGTAATCGAGATAGTGCCGCATGAACGGCTTGCCGACGAATCGCGGGTCCATCAGCTGGTCGAAGAAGGCGACGACCTTATCGCCATACATTGGCCGGTAAAGGTCAGGGGTGACCGCCGACATATAGATCCGTTTGCGCAGGTTATGGTCGCCCCGCTGCTCGAGCCCCTGCAAAAACACGGTCACGCCGTCTTCGGGAGTGGGCGCCCAGCTTTCGTAGATCAGCCCCCAGAGATCGGCCGGCAGCGCGTTCTCCTTGGTGAAGGCGAGGTCGATCATGGGCAGCGCCGGCCGCTCGCCTTGATAGATGCTACTCAAGAAGAAGGGAACGACCGCATTCTCGACATATTCGCGGTCGAAGTTGCTAGGGATCGAGGCGCGAAAGCGGGCCAGTGCGGCCGCAAGATCGCCGGACGGCGCCTCCGCTGCCGAAGCCGACGCGGGGACAAGGGCGGCCATGGTCGCAGTCGCGCCCTTGAGAAACACTCGCCTTTCCATGGAACCGAATTCCTCCCGTGTGTGCGAGATTTCCGAGACGCTCGCTCTGCTCTAACGTTGCCCCTGCTTGTCAAGACGCGACGCCCATGCGCGGCTTTCAACGTGACCCCGCGCTACCTTTCTCGATGGCACCGGACGGTGCTCCTCACCAGCCCGATCGGTGATTGGTTCAGTGGCCACCGCCGGGACAGCTCGATAAACCCTGGCCGATGCGGCGCGTGCCCGATCACAAGCCTGCGTCCGCTCAATCCGGGCGTTGACGAGGCGAATTTTGCGGAGGGGTCTCACTTGGGTAGTTCGTCTTTATAGATGGTGCCATCTTTCATGATAAGCGGAAAATTCTTGGCGGGATCGGCAATCAGTTCGAGATTCTCCAGAGGATTGCCGTCGACCAACAACAGATCGGCGAGGGCGCCCTCGGCTACGACGCCAACCTTACCGGGATAGGGATTGATGAACCCGCACAAGGCCATCAACTCACCATTATCCGCGGTCGCCATCTTGAGCGCTTCGGCAGGTGTGTACCAGCGGGCCAGCTTGGCCAGATAGGCTCCCTGGCGGCTGGCAGCGGCCGCATCGAACAGGATATCGGCCCCGAAAGCCGTCCTGATCTTGTATTTCTTCGCCAGGTTGTACGCGGTTTCCGTGCCAGCAAACACTTTCAGGGCCTTGGCCTGCGACGCCGGGCTCATCCGCGCAAATACTTCTGCATCATAGGTTAAGGGCTGCAGGCTCCACCACAAGCCTCGATCCGCCAGCAACTTCGCGGTGGGCTCGTCGATCAGATGACCGTGCTCGATGCACTTGACGCCGGCGGCGACCGCTTGGCGGATTGCCAGCGGCATATACGCGTGGACGGTCACGTAAGTGCCCCAATTGGCGGCCGCCTCAACCGCCGCCCGAATTTCTGGTTCGGTGTACTGGATCGATTCGAGAGGATTGTATTGTGAGCTGACCCCGCCACCCGCCATTAGCTTGATCTGCGTCGCGCCCTGTCTCAACTGCTCCCTCGCGCGCAAGCGAACCTCGTCGGGACTGTCAGCAATGGCTGCGATGCCCTCGACCTCGGAGTGGCTGAGCGGGCCGCCGAGCGTCCGCGGAAGCTCGAAGAGAAACCGAAAGTCTCCGTGGCCTGAGGTTTGCGAGATGAAAGCACCCGACGGATAGATGCGCGGACCGCGGACAACGCCCTCGTCGATGGCGCGCTTCAGTCCGAACACCGGGCCGCCCATGTCGCGTATGGTGGTGAAACCCCTCATCAACGTCGCTTCCGCCTGGTGCGCGGCCAACAGATGAAGGTAGGAGAGCTCGGCGGTCATCAGGAGCATCTGGGGTGTCGCCGCCATGAACGCATGCCAGTGCGCGTCGATGAGGCCGGGCATCAGCACGCGCCCGTTCCCTGCAACGACACGGACCGCAGCCTTCATGTCGACGCTGATCGGGGCCACCGATATGCGCTCAATGGTGTTGCCGCTGACCAGCACATTGGAGGGAGCCGACACCGCCGCACTCTTGCCATCGAAGATTCGGACATTCTCAAATAAGGTGGATGGGTTGCTGGCTGGACGCGCCGGCGGCGGCAGCCCTGGCACTTCGATCTCGTAGTCTTGCGCGTGCGCGGTCCGGCTCAAACGGCTTGATCCCAGCACCGCCGTGCCTGCGAGCGTCATTCCGGCCAGCAGAACATTGCGCCGGCTCGTGGCGCGATCCCTCGGCAAGCCATTGCGACCCGTACTCATCGCATCCTCCGGAGGTCGCAGATCGCCGACGGGCTTCGCCTCCTTCCGCGCAACGTCAGTCTCGCAGCCGTCTCAGCCACCGATCATCCGCCACGCTACCATCCCGGATCCGGACGCTGATTTCGTGTCCGCCGCGTTCTCGGCATCCGCGCGGTCGAAATTGCCGCGTATCGAGGCGCGAAGACGGGTCATTGCGGCCGCGCGTGCGATCAGGAGCTGACGCGTGAACGACCGGTCCCGCGGTTGATCATGCCGGAGCGGGCTTCGCATTGCGTTCGCGCTGCCATTCTTCGAACAACCGCCGCTCCTCGATCTCGCGCTGCACCTCGTCCGCCTGGAGAGCGCGCTGGCGCTCGAAGTCCAGCTGGCGGCGCATGGCGGCGTCCTGGGAGGCCTCGGCCTCCTGCTGCCGCCGCTGCTCGGCCGGCCGATCGAGCAGCGCGTTGCCGGCGATACCCCCGGCGGCCGCGCCGACCAGCATGCCGGTCGTGCTGTTGCCGAACAGCGCGCGCCCGACACCGGCGCCGCCGGCCGCGCCGGCGACGGTGCCGACCCCGGCGGAGCCCGTCCCGCCGTGCTCACAACCGGCGAGCATCAGAGCGGCGCTTCCGAAGAGCACCGCGATCCCGATCCTGGCGCGGGTCATGATCATCATGGGACTCCCTCTTCGATCTTGACCTCGTTCACCATCTCTTCAAAGGACAGCAGGCCGTCGTGGTTCTTGTCGGCGGCCTCGAACCCCTTGGTCTTGTTGATCATGACTTCGGTGAACGACAGGACGCCGTCGCCGTTGCGATCGACCCGGGCAAACGCGGCCGGATCGTGCGGTCCGAGCTCCTGCGGCGTCAGCGTGCCGCTGCGATCCTTGTCGAGCGAGCTGAACCCGACGGCGGCATCCCGCGTGAGCTCGCCTTCGCTGACGTAACCGTCGCCATTGGTATCGGCGGCGTCGAACGCCAGGCGATCGTCGATATCGGGCGGGATGGCAGGATCGACCTGGGCTGCGGCCGGACCGATCGCGCCGAGGGTGATCGCGACCGCGACCCACGCTGACGGCAGCAGCGAGAATGCGATGGTCGCCCTCCTCGCCGGCCCCCGGTCAGGAAACCTGGACACCCGCCATTCCTCCCTTTGATTCAACCGTCAAGCCACGGTCTTTGCATTAGCTATCTACGCGTAGCCCCACTCGTAGGACAAACGCTCTAGTCGCCCCCGTATTTCCAGTCAAGATGTCACGCATTTGTGATCGCATCTTGACATAGCAGAGCGTGATCCACGCAGGTCCGGGCGGCAACGCCCTGCAGATCATATGGTTAGTCGGCCGATCCGCTGGATCTCGCGCGCGAGTAGGCTCTGAACTTACTGGGCCGCCGGCGCCTGGGGCGTTGGCGCGTCGATGCCTGCCTCTATGCGCTCGATCAAAAAAGGGAAAAACGGGTTCGAGGACATGCGCAGCAGCGTGTCCAGGCTGACGATCAGGGCGCCGCGCTCGCCGCGCGCCGCGATCGTGCCCAGCCGGATGCCGTAATCCTCGTTCGGATCGGGATCGAAACCGTACAGACCGTCGCTCGGGGGAAACGGCAGGGCGACGTGCGACAGCGAGAAGACGCCAGGCGGAAACGACAGTCCCAACCGGCGCTCCTGCTCGGTATCCGCGCCGGCCTCGGTCACGCGTTCCACGACCTCGCTGCTGTCGGCGCTGGCATTGGCGATGACCGTGGTCCGGAAGGGGCGCGGTGGTGCCGGCAGCACCCGCGTCAGGATGACATCAGACGCGGAGCGCAGCAGCGGACCGAGCTTGGCGTCGCGGTTCAGGTCGAACAGCACCAACTCGCTGCCGTTGGCAGGCAGGTGTGCGTACAGCGAGGCGATGATGGCGCGCGTGCTGACCGTGAAGTCGATGACCGACTGGAAGGTCAGAATCGGCGGCAGATGGGCCAGCCGGCCGTGGCGCTCCAGCCGCAGGATCTGCTCCTGCAACGCCTGCGTCATGCGCCAGGTCTGGCGGGCGCCGTTGACCGGGAATGAGTTGTACTTGAACGGGTTGAACTCGGGGAGAATGCTGAGCCAGGCGGCCTTCGCGAAGTGGGGCAGGAGCGCCGGCAGGCCGGCGAGGCCGGCGAAGCGGGCGAATGCCGTGATGCCGATATTCGGCGAGATCAGGACGATGCGGTCGGGACGCGTCAACTGCGGGTCCTCGATCGCCTCGAGCGCATACTTCATCGCGAGCGCGCCGCCGTTGGAGAACCCGACCAGGTGCAGCGGCCGCGACGGCCCGATCCGCCGGCGGGCCTCCCGGACCGCCAGCCGCGTGGCGGCCAGCCAGTCCTGCCACTGGACGTCCGAGAGGCCGCTTGGCACGGTGCCGTGGCCGGGCAGCCTGATCGCGATCGCGACGAAGCCATGCGCGCGGTAGCGGCGCGCGATGTGACGCAGGCTGTAGGGCGAATCCGTCAGGCCATGGAGCAACACCACCGCGCCGACCGGCGTGCCCTCCGGCTCGAGCACGTAGGATCGATTCCAGTCCTGCGCGAATCTGGCCGGATGCACGGGGCTGCCTTCGAAGTAGCGGTTGACCGGCACGCGCTCCTCAGGGGCCAGCTTCTCGTCGACCTCCTTGTGCACGGCATCGAAGGCCGTCTGCTCGGCCGCGAGGTATTGATTCCAATCGGCTTTATCGATTTCTTTGGCGCTCAGCTCAGGCGGCGCGTAGGTATGCCAGAGCTGAAGTGGCGGGCGGCGCTGCGTGTCGTAGATGCGGACCGCCAACAGCGTCATGGCGACCACGGCCAACAGCACCGCCCCGCGTTTCAGGATCTTGACCAGCTTCGATCGCATTGCCCGGCTCTTTGCGACGTCCTGGCGCATCGTTAGCGGTCGCGACCGGTGCCAGCAATAGGGTAGCTCTTGGTGGCCGATGAAGGCGGAGGCCTTCGGGAGGCCGCACTTGCCGTGGCATCCGCGGTCGCGGCACTCTGGCGCAACGGGTAAGCATGACCGGGAATCGATGGGATCCGCACGATGCCGGGCCTGGGCAACACGATTCTGGCGGTCGCCGCACTCTACTTCGCGCGCCCGATCCTCGCGCCGGTCGCGTTCTCGCTGTTCATCATCGCCATGGTCTAGCCGTTGCAGAGGCGGCTGCAATCGCGTGTCCCGCAACTCATCGCGCTCGCCGCCACCGTTCTCATGACCGTCGTCGTGGTCACCACGCTCGGCTCGCTGGTCGTGTGGGGATTCAGCCAGGCGGGTCGCTGGCTGATCAGCAACGCCGGCCGCTTCCAGCCGCTCTACGCGCAGGCGGCCGCCTGGCTCGAGCACCACGGCCTGTATGCGGCCGAGCCGCTCGTCGAGCACTTCAATGTCGGCTGGCTGATCGCGATCGCTCGAGAGATCTCGGGCAGGCTCCAGAATTTGTTGAGCTTTGCGTTGCTCGCTGTCGTGTTCACGATGCTGGGCCTGCTCGAGGTCGGTCTGGCACGGCAGAAGCTCGAAAGCCTGAGCAACCAGGAGATCGGTCAGGCCCTGCTGCGGGCGACGGCGCAGACCGCGGCCAAGCTGCAAAGGTACATGATCGTGCGCAGCCTGATGAGCGTGCTGACCCGCATCGCGGTCTGGGGTTTCGCCGCGCTTGCCGGCCTCGAGCTGGCAACCGCCTGGGGCGTCATCGGCTTCGCGTTGAACTACATTCCGTTCATCGGGCCGTTCGTCGCCACCCTGTTCCCGACCCTGTTCGCGATCGCGCAGTTCGAATCCTGGCAGATGGCCGTCATCGTCTTCCTGGGCCTGAACCTGATCCAGTTCCTCCTGGGCAGCTACCTGGAGCCCCGCATGGCCGGGGCGGCCCTGTCCCTGTCGCCGTTCATGGTCCTGTTCGCGGTCTTCTTCTGGAGCTTCCTTTGGGGCGTTCCGGGAGCCTTGATCGGCGTCCCGATCATGATCGCCGTGCACACCCTGAGCGCGCAATTTGCGTCCGGTCGATGGCTCGCGACGGTCCTGTTCGGACGCGCCAGTGGCGCGGCGTGACATCACGCCCTGAAAACGGCTGCGGACCACCCGGTAGCTGGACAGCGTCTTCCTGGCTGAGGCACCTTCACCCGGAACCAACTCGAGGCTGACATGACAGGTGATCCCGTTCTGGTGGATCTGGCACTGCAGGGCGGGGGCGCGCATGGCGCCTTCACCTGGGGGGTGCTGGATCGGCTGCTGGAGGAATCCTGGCTGCGCATCGATGGCATTTCCGGCACCTCGGCCGGCGCCATGAACGCGGCCGTGCTGGCCGATGGTCACGCCGCGGGTGGCGCCGATGCCGCCCGCGCCGCCTTGGAGGGCTTCTGGCGCAGCGTGTCGCACGCGGCCCGCAACAGCCCCTTGCGACGGACGCCGCTGGACGTCCTTCTGGGCCGCTGGACCCTCGACCATTCCCCGGTCTTCGTGGCCATGGATCTCGCGTCGCGGCTGTTCTCGCCTTACGACCTCAACCCGGGCGGGTCCAACCCGCTGCGCGCGATCCTGGCCGAGAGCATCGACTTCGAGCGGCTGGCGCGCGCGCCGATCAAGGTGTTCGTCACCGCCACCAACGTGCACACCGGCCGCGGTCGCGTGTTCCGCAACCGCGAGATCACGCCCGACGTGATGCTGGCCTCCGCCTGTCTGCCCACCCTGTTCCAGGCGGTGGAGATCGACGGCGAGCCCTATTGGGATGGGGGCTATTCGGGCAATCCCACCATCACGCCGCTGGTGCGCGAATGCGCGTCGAAGGACACGATCCTGGTCCAGATCAACCCAGTCGAGCGCCCAGGCACGCCGCGGACCGCGCGCGACATCCTCAATCGGCTGAACGAGGTCTCTTTCAACGCCGTCCTGCTCAAGGAACTGCGCATGATCGCACTGTTGCGCCAGGTCGCCGACCACGGCGACTGCGAGGGCGCCTTATGGGCGGGCATGCGCATCCACCGCGTCGCGAGCAAGCAGATGGTGGAGCTCGGCTATTCCTCCAAGCTCAACGCCGAGTGGGATTTCCTCTGCATGCTGCGGAACGAAGGGCGCCGTTCGGCGGAAGCCTTCCTAGCCGCAGATGGAAAGCACCTCGGCCGGCGTTCATCCCTCGACCTCGACCTGCTGGTGCAAGGCGTGTGACGCCATGCTCCGCTTTGACGCGATCCACCGCACACCTGTCCAGATCGGGCGGCGGCCCTCCCGACATCGCCCAAGCATAGGGCCAGGTGCTTGCCGGTCGAACGATGAGGCACGCGCACGCGTCTTGCGCTAACGGCGGGCGCGACCGGGCGCCGAAGGTTCGGAAGCCGTCGAGACCTTCATGGCGTCGGCATCGTGAGGGTCAGGCAGGGGTTGTCTGGATCCGCGCCCCGATTGTTGACGAACGGCAGCAACGAACCCAGGAGATTGACTGGACTAAGGGCGACCCGCGCCAACGCGCGCGTGGCCGCGCCTGTGGTGCTGGCCGACACAGATGGCCTGGCAAGGCTCCCTGTGATGGCGAAGGGGGTCACCAACTCGACCAGGCGCCTCTGCTTGGCGCTGGGACGAATCTGAACATCGAGCGTTTCGCGCGCGAAATCGATGGAGCCCGTGCCGGCCGCGACCACGTTCGGCGTGTCCAACACCAGCGTGCGCAGCTCGGCAACGCCATTGTCGACTTGGGAACGCGCGACGAAGCAGTTGATCCTGGCATAGCCGCGGCGCGTCGACGGGGCGACGAGCCAGTGAGCAAGGTTCATCGTGGTCAGGCCAAACAGCCGCGACTGGATCCGACCGCGTTCTAAGGCGATGTTGAGATCGCCGGACAGCGAACTGGCAAGGTCCCGCGGCGACCTGCCCCTCGCCTGAAGGTCAAGGACGAGGTCGAGCTGGCCATTCAGCGGCACATCAGTCTCCAACTGGCGCCAGGCATTGCCTAGATCGACGTCATTAGCCTCGGCCCGCACCCGCCATTCCGGCGTCGGCGCGCGCACGTCCACCTCGGCGTTGATCTCCGCATAGCCGCCCACGACGTCGAACCGCAACGGTGACAGTTGCAGTCTGCCCTCCGTGAGCAAGACGCGCGCTTTGGCTTGATCGATGGCCAGCGCGACACCTTTGAGGCTGTCGAGCTGCACTTCCAAGTCAAGATCGAGTTTCTGAAGACTGTCGAGTGGCAACGGTTCGCGACCGAACAGGTGCGGCTCCGCGCTCGCGGGCGCCTGAAGCGCCGGGGTCGCATCCCCTGAAGCCGCCGGTGTCAAGCCGAGATCTGCCAAGTGGACTTGCGGGGAATGCAGGCGGCCTTTGAAGCTCGGTCGCGCATCACTGAAGTCGCCGGTAAGGACCCCATCGAATTGGGTCTCGCCCAGCCCGGCCCGGCCGTCGGCATCGAACCGCCCCGCGGCGCCGGACAGCTTGCCTTCGAACCGGAACCGCCCGAGCCCGGGGCCGCCGACGTCGAACAGGTCGGCAATGCGCGGGATCTCGAGGCTCGAGGTCAAATCGAACCGTTCGAGGCGCACGCCTTCCGGGGTGGCAACTCGGAAGCTCCCCGCGAGCCTGAGCCTGCTGTCGCCTGGCCCACGGATATCCGCCGAGAGGTCGTCGAACGCCAGCGCGGCGAGACTGCCGCCGACACTCGCAGCGGCTTCGATCTGGCTCGGGATACGCCAGCCCACGGGAAGGAGCTTGCCGAGCTGCCCCGCAGAATCGAGCTTCAAGGTGACACGTCCGTCGAGCCCGCTGCCCTCCCAGACGTTGCCCACGCCGCCTGAGAGCTGGAGGTGATCACGGTCAGAGCTGATCATCTCGACGCGCACCGCGGCGAGCGAGAGCGCCGCGAGATCACCGCCCAGTCGGGCGTTGACCGTAATCTGCCCATCCACCGGAACGCTCAAATTCCACGCCTTGGCGGCAGCCAGCAACGACGGGCTTCGAGCCTCAAGCAGCAGGTCCAGACCTGCGGCGTGGGCGACGTCGGCGACCGCGCCCGCGAGCCTGGCATCGATCGACGGCAGCTGGATCTCGAGCTCAAGAGGCCAGGGGGCAGTCGCGGCCAACGCTGTTTCCAGGTCCCCGGACGTTCCTCGCATCCGAAAGGCTTTGCCGTTGATGTCACCATCGGCGTCCAGCCGCATGTCCCCAGAAGTGTCGTCATGTTGATCGGTCAGGCTCACGATGTGCAATCGGGTGCGCCGGCCGTCCCCTCGGTCGTGGTAGGTGACGGTCGCATCGCTCACCGACAGGCGGTCGAACAACGGTATGACAACCCTCGTCGCGCGCGGTGGTGCCCACGGCTGTGGACGTTCCGATTGCCAGCTATGACGACCGTCCCCGGCGGTCTCGAGAGCGATCGTCACCCCCTCGAGGGCAACCAGCCGGAACACGAGCTTGCGCCGCAGCAACGGGCCAAGCGCCATCCGGATCTGGGCGCGCGCGATCTGAAGCTGGGTCGGCGTCTCGGCCCAGGGGGGATTGTCGATCCGAAGACCGGTCAGCTGAAGCAGTGGTTCGGCGCCGAGTTCGACCTCAAGCGTGCCATCGACGTGGACGTCGCGCTTGAGAACGAGTTCGAGCATCCGGCGTGCCACCCAACGGTGCACGTCAGGCCCGCCGAGCCACCAGAACCCTGCCAAGCCGCCCACGACCACGGCCAGCACTATTAGAATACTCAGCAGCAGCCGCAAGCAGTCGTTCTCCCAATCCAAGCGGGCCGCTCCGTCGAACGGCCTCGGTGGCCGGCAGTTCACCTGGATGATAGCCCGTCCTGCGGTCGGAATCGAGTTGCTGCCAAAAACGCGAGAAGGCCGATTTGACCGGACCGGGATGCAGATCGGTCGTGGCCGGTGTGACGTTGTTGAGGCGAAGTCGATCTCGGTGTGCTGGTTGACGCCGAACTCGGTGAACAGGTCGCGGGTCGATCGCCCGGAAGGACCAATCAACCGTCACAACAGAGGCGAGATCCGACCTTCGTCGGACCGTGGGATCGCGGCCGAACCGTCGGCATCGAGGATCTGGCCCTTGATTGTGCCGATCCGGAGATGCTCCAGAGTGGCATCCATCTTGGTCGCCATCTCGGAAAGACGCTGTTTGACCACCGCCTGGACGCCGTCGAGCATGCTCTCCGAGCCGAAGGCGCGCACGTTCTGGACCTTCACCAACAAGCGCAAGGCCCGCTCGCTGGTGGTGCCGCACATCGCGCTCGAGGATACGATCCTGGCCGGCGTGTTCTGGATCGCGGGCGCGCCGCGGGCGGTGGTCTCGACCAGGTTGAGGCTGCCCTCGCGATGATGAAAAGCGCGGCGAGCTGGCGGAGGGCGGTGGTCTGCACGCCGCCGGTGATGCCGGCGGGCCAGACCAGCTCGGCGGCGTTCGCCTCGGCGAGCCGGACAATCGCGACGCCTTCGGCATCGGCGGCGGCCGGGTCGAGCGCCTTGTACTTGCCGCTGGCGGTAACCTTGCCGAGGACGGCACCAGGCTCGAGGCTCGCGCCCGAGCGCACGGTGATGGTCTCGCGCGAGATGCTGCCGTTGCGCTACGAGACGATGAACTCGCAGGCGTCCTGGCCTTCCTGAAGCTCAGCCATGGATGCCTCCTATCGGCAGTGCTGGTTGCAGGCGGCGTAGATCGCCGCGGTGTCGATCGCAGCTGGTCCCGGGTCGACGCTGGCGGGCCGGGCCTGGCCTCGTCCTCGATGGCGCGCACCTCGAGCAGGGCCGTACGGACCTGAGCCACCGGCGTCGCCTTGGCGATGAACCCTGCCGACAGGTCGCTCCGGTTGGCGATCAGACAGAGCTCGTGGACCTCGGCGGCGTAGGCGAGCGTGGCCCGGCGCTCGTTGGTCCGCACCGTGTCCAGATCGATGGCCTGTGCGGTTGGCTGCAGGGTGAGCTTCGAGCCGTTGCCGGCGTCAACTCCCGGCGAAGTGCCCGGTTCGGCTGTTGCCTCGGCGGTCTGTACAGCGATGCTGGCAGCGAGCGCCGCAAGCTGCGGCGGCGGGTTGCGGAAGCGGGAAAAGTCGAAGTGCGCCGCCATGCGCACGGGCTGCTCGACGCGATCAGCGAGCCCCAGCTCGAGCGCCTCCTCGGCGGAGAGCCAGGTCTCGGCCGCCATCAGCGCCTCGATCTCGGCATCCCCGGTGCCGGACTTGTCGCGCTAGGTGTCGTTGCTATGAAGGTTGTTCATCCGAGGCATGGGGTTGAAGCTGTGGTTGTGAGACCTGAACAGCTGCCCCGGGAGCCTCGGATGAACGTCCATAAGCATGCGCGCATGACGGTCCATGGTCGACTCCTTCTGGTCCAGCGGGTGCGCCAAGCCGGCTGGCAGGTGATGGCCGCAGCGGCGGCGGCCGGGATCTCCGAACGCACCGCCTACACCTGGCTGGCACGGTATCGGGCGGGCGGCGAGCGCGCCCTCCATGATCGCAGCTCGGCGCCCGCCCGATCGCCCCACCGGCTGCCCGCCGCGACCATCGCCATGATCGAGCGCCTGCGCCGCCAGCGCTGGAGCGGCCCGCGCATCGCCCGCGCCCTGGGCCGGCCGGTCTCGACCATCGGCACCGTGCTGCGCCGGCTCGGGCTCGGCCGCCTGAGCGCGCTCGAGGTCAAGCCGCCGGTGGTCCGCTACCAGCGCCGCGCGGCCGGCGAGCTGCTCCACATCGACACCAAGAAGCGCGGCCGGATCGCCGGGCTGGGCCACCGGGTCACCGGCGACCGGCGCGGCCACCGGGCGCGCGGGCTTGGCTGGGAATACCTGCACGTCGCGATCGACGATGCCTCGCGCCTGGCCTACACGGAAGTCCTGCCCGACGAGCGCGGCGAAAGCTGCGCCGGCTTTCTCGCGCGCGCCGCCGCCTGGTTCGCCGGCCTCGGGGTGCGCATCGAGCGGGTCATGACCGACAACGCCTTCGCCTATACCCACGCGCGCGCCTTCAAGGCCGCCCTCGCCGAGCTCGGCGCCCGCCACCTCACCACGCAGCCTTACCGGCCGCGCACCAACGGCAAGGCCGAGCGCTTCATCCAGACCGCCCTGCGCGAATGGCTCTATGGCCGGCCCTACGCCAGCTCAAAGGCGCGGGCCAGCGCCATGCCGGCCTGGCTGCACTGGTACAATCACCACCGACCCCATGCCGGCATTCACGCCGCTACCCCTGCCAGCAGACTGAACAACCTCCTTGGCAACAACAGCTAGCCGGCGACCATCGCGGTCGCCATCTTGTCGAGTGCGCCGGCCGTCGAGCGCATCTCCGAGGCCGTGCCCGCCACCAGCCCGGAGGGGTCGTGGAGTACGAGCATGGCGTTCTCGGGCATCACGATCTCATCGCCCGCCATGGCGATCATGCTCGCGATCGAGGCGGCGATGCCGTCGATCCAGACCGTGACCCGCGCCTAGTGTCGCTTGAGCGCGTTGTAGATGGCGACGCCATCGAACACCGAGCCGCCCGGGTTGTTGATCCGGACCGTGGGCTCGGCGATCGGGCCGAGCGCCTTCAGCTCGTCGAGGAAGGCCTTGGCCGGGATGAAGAAGGCGCCGATCTCGTCGTAGATCACGATCTCGGCGCCCCTGGCCCGGGCACGAACTCGTACCAGCGGCGCATTACGCGGCGTTCTCCTCGGTGGTCGAAGTATTGGAAGAATCGCGCTGCTCAGGGTCGGACTGGGCACCCGCGGCAGGCTCTTGACCTTGCCCCTTCTGCCCGAAGCTGAGCCCGAGCTCCTGCTCGCGGGCGTGGTCAGCAGCGATGCGGCGATCGACCTCCTCAGCGTCGTAGCCCTCGCTCTCGATGACGTCCGAGCGGGACTTGAGCCCGGCGTCGATCGCCTCGATTTCGGCCTTACGGTCCTTAAGTGGGTCGACCCAGTCCCACTTCGGGGGAATCCACTTGATGCCGGGCTTGGTCCGAGGCGAAGCCCGGCAGATCCACAGCGCCTGCGAGGACCGCGTCTCGTACCCAGCGCTGCCAGACCGGTATTCTTCGCGGTGCCGGCGATCGGCGCGGCGCGCTCGACCATCTCGGGGTAGCGCACCGCCCACTCGTAGGTCTGCTGCGCCCCCATCGAGCCGCCGACGACGAGGGCGAGGCTGGTCAGCCCGAACCGCTCGGTCAGCAGCCGGTGCTGCGCGCGCACGTCGTCGCCGATGCGCACTTTCGGGAAGTTTGCCATCCCGCCCGGTGCCGGCGTGTTGTGCGGCGAGCTCGACAGCCCGTTGCCGATCTGGTTGACGACGACGATGAAGCACTTGTCAGGGTCGAGCGCCCGGCCCTTGCCGATGTACGCCTGCTCGATGATCTTGCTGGTGCCGGAGTACCAGGTCGGCACCAGGATCGCGTTGTCCTTGGCCGCGTTGAGCTTGCCGTGGGTGGCCACGGCGAGCTTGCAGTCGCGGAGTGTCCCGCCTTCCTCGAGCTCGAGGTCGCCGATGTCGTGCATCGCGTAGGGGCCGTGGCCTTCCTGAGAGTAGTAGGAGTTCTCGATCACGTTCCGTCTCCCTCGTCCCGACCTAGCGCGCGATCCTGCTCGCCTCCCAGCTCCTTCCTCCGTAGAGCAGTTCCCGCCGCTCTCGCCCAGGTTCTTGGAGGCCTTCCGGATGCTGCCCCTGGAGCCCCGCTGCCACGCACAACCCCAGCCAGGCCCGCCGCCCGGCCGCTTTCGTCGCAGCCCGTCAGCCGCTATAACGCTGTCGGGCTCTCGAAATGAATGAGGACGCCCGGGGAGCAGGTCAAAAGGCAATACCCTGTCGCGCGCATGATGGCGCGGTGTTTGGGAAAAGGAACGCCGAGGTGCCGCAGGAGCAAAGGCATCCCAAGGCTCTGATCACGCCCGCGGACCTGCCGATCTGGGTCCCCGGAGAGATCATGTGCGCCAGCGACGGGCTGGGGTGGAAGGACATAGCTCAGCGCACCTATCGGTACCAAGGCCAGGACGTCGAGGTTCCTGCCCTGGACGACTTCATGATCGTCGCGTATCGCCACGGCGATACGCCCATGGACAGGAAGTTCGACGGACACTGGACCCGGACCCGATGCGGCCCGGGACAATTCTCCCTGTTGTCCCGATCGGCGGATTCGCGCTGGAACTGGACGGCGCCAATCGATGTATCGCACATCTACCTGTCCGACAGCTTGATGACCCGCGTCGCGAGCGACATCCAGGGCAAAGTGGTCACGGAGGTTCATCTCCACGATCTCCTTTGCGGGTCCGATCCCATCGTGACCCACGTCGCGGACGAGATGACGCGCGAGGCCATGCAGCAATGCCTCGGTGGGCCGCTCTATGCCGAAGCGCTGGCGGTCCAGCTCGCGGTGCGCCTTCTCAGAGGCTACGCGTCCTGCGTCTACCGAGCCCCGGCCGGTCCGGGCGGGTTCTCGAAAAAAGAGATCGCCCGGCTGGAAGACTACATCGAGGCGCATCTTCATGACGCCATCACCCTCGAGGACATGGCCGAGCTGCTTGGAATTGGTGTCTGGACCTTCAACAGGCGATTGCGGGCCACGCTCGGCTGCTCTGCCTATGCTTTCGTCGTCGAAAAGCGGGTCGAACGGGTGCAGCATCTCCTGCGGATCGGCGATCTGGCGCTGAAGGAAATTGCCGTGTCCTGCGGCTTTTCCGATCAGGCGCACATGACCCGCATGTTCCGCGCGAAGATGGGCGTCACGCCGGGCCAGTTCAGGAAGGACATCCGCTAGCCGCGTGCGGCGGCCGAACCGCGGACCGGCACCTGACACAAAGGGTGTGCGGTGCGGGCGGTTCGCCGCAGGTCCGAGCCAGTCCCTGACGGGACGGAGTCCGATCGGGGTGGCCGCGGTCGGAAGCACAAACTCCGCTCCCCTGATCGTTCAACGAATTGCCAGCATCCTTCAAGACCGCCATCGGGCCTCGGGCCCACGCTGCGGGCATCCGAAGTCGCGCAACCGGACCCGTCAGAACGACCGTCGCGCCTTCGCTGGCCGGACCGGGAAGCGGCCGGCCCTCAGAGGAGCAAACGTCAACCATGGACCTATATGCGAAGGGCGGCGCCTTCCCGACCAACACAAAACCAGATGCCTGGCGCGGCGCACCGCCGATGGCGGGCGGTGCTGTGTCATGAGCGAGGAGCAACCGGTCGTCTTCGTGGTCGACGACGATGCTTCGGTTCGAGAGGCTCTCGCGGGCCTGTTGCGCTCGGTCGGTCTGGAGGTGCGCGCGTTCCCGTCGACCCAGGACTTTCTGCGGAGCGACCGGCCCGACGCACCCGGCTGCCTGGTTCTGGATGTCAGGTTGCCGGGGCGCAGCGGGCTGGACTTGCAGCGGGAGTTGGGCGAGTCGGGCGTTCATCTGCCGATCGTCTTCATCACCGGGCACGGCGACATTCCCATGTCGGTGCGGGCGATGAAAGCCGGCGCCATCGAGTTCCTGACCAAACCGTTCCACGACCAGGAGCTGCTCGATGCGGTCCAGCTCGGAATCGAGCGGGATCGCGCCCAGCGCCGGGATGCGGCGGCCCTGGCCACACTGAGGCAGCGCTTCGCTGCCTTGACGCCGCGCGAACGCGAGATCATGGCGCTGGTCGCGGCCGGACGGCTGAACAAGCAGATCGCCGCCAACCTCGAGGTGAGCGAGATCACGGTCAAGGTCCATCGCGGCCAGGTGATGCGCAAAATGCACGCGAGGTCGTTGGCCGAGCTGGTGCGCATGGCCGACCAGCTCAAAGTCAGCCCCGGCGGCAAAGGCGCCTAAGCCATAGTCTAGTGTCCGTCCACAAAGGATAACATGCTGAAATAGTTGTGGAAATCCAGCCTTTTGGGGAGCGATCTCCGGCGGCTTCAGGTAGGCTTTGGCGTCAAGCCACTGATTCCAAAGCATAACCCGCAGCCACCGGAGCCAACCATGCGTCAAGAACGCACCGTCCAGGCCAGTCTATTCGATCTTTTTGCCGGGCACGAGATCGGCCGCGAGCTGAAGGCGATGTCGGCGTGGCTCGATGACCATCGCGAGCTGTACCGCCTGGTCGCGGCGGACCTGCGCCGGCACGGCGTCAAGGAGACCGGGCGCCAGGGCTTGCCGGCGGAGACGGTGCTGCGCTGCGCCGTGCTCAAGCAGCACCGCCAGCTCAGCTACCAGGAACTGGCGTTCCATCTCGAAGACTCGGCGTCGTTTCGGGCGTTCGCCCGGCTACCCTGGTCGTGGAGCCCGCAGAAGTCGGTGCTGCACAAGACGATCAGCGCGATCCGCGCCGAGACCTGGGAGCGGGTCAATCGGGCGCTGCTGACGAGTGCTCGCCAGCTGAAGCTGGAGCGCGGCCGGGTGGTGCGACTCGACAGCACGGTCACCGCGGCACTGGTGCACGAGCCGAGCGACAGCAGCCTGCTCTGGGACGCGGTCCGGGTCATGGTGCGCCTGCTGCGGGAGGCGGATGCGTTGCTGGATCGGACGGGGCTCCGGTGGCACGATCACCGGCGCGCGGCGAAGAAGCGCGCCCGGGCGATCCAGTTCACCCGGGGTCGACCCAAGCGGGTTCAGCTGTATCGCGAGCTGATCACAACGACCCGGGCCACCCTGGCCTATCTGCACCAAGCGGCGGCGCCGCTGGCCAGCATGACCGGTTTGGCGGCCAACTGGGCGGTCGAGCTCTGGCAGGCCAAGGTTCGTCACTATCAGCCGCTGATCGAGCGGATCATCGTCCAGAGTGAGCGGCGGGTGCTCGCAGGCGAGCCGGTGGCGGCCGGCGACAAGCTGGTCAGCTTGTTCGAGCCCCATGCCGACATCATCGTCAAAGGCAGCCGTGAGGTCGAATACGGCCACAAGCTCAACCTGACCACCGGCCAGACCGGCTTGATCCTCGACCTGGTGGTCGAAGCCGGCAACCCGGCCGACAGCGAGCGGCTGATGCCGATGCTCGAGCGCCACATCGCGCACCACGGCGAGGCGCCGCGGCAGCTCGCCGCCGACGGCGGCTTCGCCACGCGCGACAATCTGAGCCAGGCCAAGGCGCGCGGCGTCCGCGACCTGGCCTTCCACAAGAAACGCGGCCTCAGGATCGAGGACATGGTCAGGAGCCGCTGGGTCTACCGCAAGCTCCGGAACTTCCGCGCCGGCATCGAGGCCGACATCTCCTGCCTCAAGCGCGCCTACGGCCTCGCCCGCTGCACCTGGCGCGGGCTCAGCCACTTCAGGGCCTACGTCTGGTCCTCAGTGGTCGCCTACAATCTCGCTCTGTTCGTGCGCCTCAAACCTGCCTGAGCCCCCTCGCGCGCGCCCCGCCCGACCCGGCCCTACGGCGCCGGTGCCACCACGCACGCCTCGAGCTCGCCCAAACCGCTTCTTGACCTCCTCCAACCAGCGTCACCACCCGCGCCAATAGCTCTCCATCGCGCTCTGGCCTACACAATATACAGTCTCTCCTCCAAAAGCAGGCCCAACATCTAGCGTTTACGGACGGACACTAGCTAGCGCCCCAGCTCGACCTTCGTCCGGATCACCGCCTCCGGCGGGCGACACTCTATCATCAGACGATGAGGTCTTCGGCGCCACGCCGCGGTTCCCAGTCGAATCACCGCCGCCAGCTGGCAGCGACCTGCTGCTGACCAGCAACCAGATCCGCTACTGTCTCTTTCAGGGTGAGCGCCTGGAGGCGTTTCGCCCGCTCGCCACGACCAATGCGCAGATTGAGCAGTTCAATCACCTGATCGAAGATTTGAACAGCCGCTGCTCCCGCTATCGTTACCTGCCGGATAACATGCAGGCGGTCCAGCGTGACCTTGGCGCGCAAAAGGACCGTCTGCGGCGTGAGGGCAGGGCTCTGGCAGCAGCTGGCGTTCTTGCCCGCGCCGATCCCGGGCCAACGTCTCCGCCGACGGCGGGCGGGCGGCTGTCGGATCGGTGGTGGCAAGGCGATCCGCTCGCCTCACCAGCGCCTCCGCCGACGGTGGGTGCCCGGCTGCTCAGTCCAGCGGCCTTCCTCGCAGATGCCCGGGAGGTGCAGCGACGGCTGGCTGCGCTGGGATACTACGCCACGACGATCGACGGCATCTGGGGCCCGGGCTCGCGGCGGGCGCTTGCGGAGTTCAAGCGCCGTGCCGGTCTCCCTACCAATGCGGACTGGGACCGGCCGACGCAAGACCGCCTGTTCCAAGCCACGGACGGATGACGATGCAGGACGAGCCCCGACCCACCGAAGACGTCGCCAGCCTCGCCGAGCTGACGGTGGAATGCTGGCGCCTGCTGCGTCTGGTTGAGCGGCTGGTGCGCGACCAGCAGCCGGATCGGCAAGCCAGGGGACTCGCCCAGGTCCGCTACGTGCGTGGCCGTCCGGACGCGATTCTCGGCGCGCGGAGCCTCCGCCTGATCGCGTACGCCGATGAGCCCTACAGCCCGAACCTGCCGGTGACGGTCGCGAACGCCGATGAGCTCGACGGTAACGAGGGCCTCGTCATCGCGGAGACGCTCGAACCGACACTGCTCGCCAATGGCCGCGTCGTCGCCATGGGCAAGGTGATCCTGAAAAAGGGAGACTAGGACGATGGACCTCGGGATTGATCTCGGAACCACCAACAGCGCGATTGCCGGTCACAGCACCTCGGGCCTTCGGATCTTCAAGACCACGGAGGGCGCCGACGTCCTGCCCTCGGCGATCTACATCGACAAGCGGACCCACCGCCTCTACGGCAAGCGCGCGTACGACCAAGCTGTTCTCTCGCCCGACAACACGGCGCACGGCTTCAAGCGGCTGATGGGGACCTCGACGCCCTTCGAGTTTCGCGATTCCGCCCAATCAATGACGCCCGAGGAGTGCAGCACCGAGATCCTGAAGCAGCTTCTGGCGCAAGCGTATCTGGAGAGCGGCGAGCAGCAGATCACCGGCGCCATCATCACCATTCCCGCCGCTTTCAACCAGATGCAGTCCGAAGCGACCCTGCGCGCAGCGCAGATGGCCGGGATCGAGAAGATTGGGCTATTCCATGAGCCGGTCGCAGCCGCCATGGCGGCGATGATGAAGCGTGAGAAGAAGAGCGAGCAGTTCCTGGTCTACGACCTCGGCGGTGGCACCTTCGATCTCGCCCTGGTCCAGGCCCTGAATGGCGAGATCAGCATCCTCGACCATGAAGGCATCAACATGCTGGGCGGGCGCGATTTCGACAAGGCGATCGTCAACGCGATCGTGCGCCCCTGGCTGCTCGCGAACTTCGACCTCCCCACCGACCTGCAGAAACACCCACGCTACCAGCGGGTGATCCGGATCGCTCAGCTCGCGGCCGAGAAAGCGAAGATCGAAATCTCAGCCGAGGTCAGCGAGATCATCCACGCCCCCGACGACGAGATCCGCGTGCAGGACGAGTCCGGGGCGGACATCTATCTCAACATCGATCTCACGCGTCGGGACCTGGAAGCGCTGGTGGTTGAGCGGATCGACGAGACGATCGAGCTGGCGCGTAAAGTCCTGAAGAAAAACGGCTACAGCCACGACAACATCGACCACGTGGTGTTCATCGGCGGCCCGACCAAGATGCCCCTGATCCGCGAGCGGGTGCCGCAGCAGCTCGGGCATCGCCGGCGACTGCAGTCCCGATCCCATGACCGCGGTTGCCCTGGGCGCGGTGATCTTCGCCGAGAGCCGCGACTGGAGCGCCGCAGGCAGCACCCGCAAGCCCTCGCGGGCTTCGCTCACAACAGCTGGCGCGTTGGATGTGACCTTCGATTGTCAGGCCCGTGCGACGGCCGAGCAGGTCCCCTTACGAGCTCGGGTGAAGAGCAAAGCGGCCGGATACGAAGTCCAGATCGACTGCGATGACGGCTGGACGTCCGGCCGCAAGGAGCTGCTGGACGGCCTCGAAGTCGAGCTACCGCTGCGGGCGGTCGGCGAGCACCGCTTTCGCGCCACGGTGTTCGATCCGCGGGGCCGGCCGGTGGCATCCGCCTCGGCCGAGCTCATGATCGTCCGCACGTACGCGAGCGCCCGCGGCATTCGGGCGACCCACCACCTCGCCGTCAAGGTCCGAGAGAGCGAGTTCAGAGAACGCAACACGCTGGACATCTTCCTCCAAAAGGGTGCCGATCTGCCAGACAATGACGAGCTGCCCGTGCGTGCGGCCCGAACTCTCAAGTCCGGCGAGGCCGGGCATGTCGATATCGAGATATACGAGCAGGATCGACCAGAGGCCCCGCAACCGGAGCTCAGCCTGTTTGTCGGCACCGTAAGGATCGAGGGCAGCGATCTCCCGGAAGGATCAGCGCTACGGAAGGGCGACCCAATCATCCTCCACTGGTTCATGGACGACCGCGGAATTCTCACGGCTTCTGTCGAGTTGCCCGAGCAGAGGCTGCGTCTCCCGGAGCGTCGTTTCTATGTGCCGCAAACCCAACGATCGTTCGAGGGAGAGGACGGCGCGCGCCTCGCTGCAAGCGCGCTTGATCAGGCCGAGCATGATCTCGAGCAGGCCGAGGCGATCGTGGGCGACGGCTCTGCAGACGAGCTGGAGTCCCTGCGGAGGCAGCTCGCGCGGCAGCGGGACCAGCAGACCTTCGACGCTGATAGCAACCGCTCGGTCGCCGAGGGCGCGCGGCACTTGCGCCAGGACGTGGCAAGCCTCGTTCGTAAGCCGGATCACCGGGCGGCGGCGATGGCCGCCCAGCTCACGGAGCTAAAGAGCGCATTCAACTACCAAGCTCGAGAGCTCGCCGATGCCCGGCAGGCGAAGCGTTTCGATGGGCTCGCTGACAGCGCAGCGCGTGAGATTGAAGGCAGCCGCTTCGACACCGCCGAGCAGGCGATCGAGGAGATGCGTGCACTCACGCTCCAGGTCATGTGGTCGGAGCCATCGTTCGTCGCCGAGGTGTTCAACAGCGCCACCGAGGAGACATACCTTGCCGTCGACCCCGAGCTCCACGCGCGCCAGGTCGAGGCCGGTCGCAAGGCGCTCCTACGGGGCGACATCGACGGCCTGCGCGAGATTGTGTTCGAGATGATCAGAAATCGCGTCAGCCTGCCCGCCAGCGGCAAGGCGGCCACCGTGCTCGCTACAATCATGCGCGCTTGAGAAAGCTGTACGCAGCGCTACACGCGTGCGGCCAGTCGTCAGAGTCCGGCTTGCGCCAGCCACCTCGGCGAGAAGCGAAGTTCGAGGCGGCCGGATCAGATCTGGCCCGAGTTTGCCCCGGGCGGCATGTGTGGGTAAGGGTGTGGGTTTGGCCAAAGATTTCGTGGAAAAGGCCGTTATAACAATATGTTGCATGATTCGGTGGCGGAGGGAGAGGAGTGCGACCAGAAACATTCTCTACTTTCGAGCACACCCGAGGAGAGGATGTTGCAAGGGTCGGGATTCGAGTGCCGGTCGGGGCAGCCCGGCCGGACCCTATGGTGCTTAGGTGCCCCTACCCGGGCATGCTGCGGGGTGACCCAAGGTGTGAAGCCCCCGGGACAACGTCGGCAGCTCTGCCAGCCTCGCGGCGGAGCGCGGCCAGGGGATACGTGGAAGGCTGAACAACGTGAAGGCTCGCAGGGCTCGTCACTCCGAAGCGGCCAAAGAGGCTGACAGGCCGCAGCCAAAAGGCAACGTGGGACGGACCGTCGGACCTGTCTTTGCCGGCGGCAGCACCCGCATGTCCCACCGGGCTATAGAGCCCAGCCTCCCCACGACGCATCTCGGTCTCGATCAACTGGGTAAGCCCCACGGCCCCCGCCCCGCAAGGGCGGCATCCCGACCGCGAGGAAGGGGGACGGGCCAGGGGGTAGAGGATGCCGGAGGAAGCGAAGGCCGGCCGGTAATCGGCCGGATAGGGCGATACCCGTCCCGAAAGGGAGCTGACTTCCGGCGGGTGTCACCGAAAGCGATGCCCCTGCCCTGCCGCACCTGCCGGGACGTTAGACGGTGATCAGCACCGAACCGACGGCAGGGCGTGGCGCTCTTCAGAGCTGGTCCAGCATCGACTGGCCGGCGGTCGAGAGCAACGTACGCAGGCTGCAGGGGCGGATCTTTCGGGCCAGCCAGAACCGCGAGCCGGCGAAGGTCAGGAACCTTCAAAAGCTCCTCGTTCGATCGAGTTCCGCGAAGCTGCTGGCGATCCGCAAGGCGACCCAGATCAATCGCGGCAAAAGAACACCGGGGATCGACGGCGTGGTGTGCCACGTGCCGCCGAGACGTCTCGCGATGTTTAGGAAAGGCCTGAGCCTCAAGGGTTACCGTCCCAAGCCGGTCCGCCGGGTCTACATCCCGAAGGGCGACGGCCCAAAGACCGGTGGCGAGCGGCCCCTGGGCATACCGACCATGCTGGATCGGGTGATGCAGGCGCTTGTCAAGCTGGCGCTGGAGCCGGAATGGGAGCCTCGCTTCGAGGCGAACAGCTATGGCTTCCGGCCAGGGCGGTGCACCATGGACGCGATCGAGGCTCTCCACCGGACGCTGTCCAAACCGGGCAGCCGCCAGTGGATCCTCGACGCCGACATCGCCCAAGAATCGGGGCCAAGTGCTTCGATCGGATCGACCACGAGGCGCTGCTTGCGCGTCTGCCTGTGTTCACCACCACGATCCGCCGCTGGCTCAAAGCCGGCGTGGTCGAGCTCGGCGCGCTGGACCCGACGACGATGGGCACGCCGCAAGGCGGCATCATCTCGCCCCTGCTCGCCAACATCGCGCTCGACGGCATGGAGCGTCTGTTCGGCGCCGAGCCCGCCGACGGCCGCCATGTCACCCCCGGCCTTCGACGGGGGAGCAATCGAGGCATCAACCTCGTCCGGTATGCCGACGACTTCGTGGTCACCGCCCCCTCGCGGGAGGTCCTCGAAGCTTACGTCCTCCCGCGGCTGACCGAGTTCCTCGCCGGCCGCGGGCTGGAGCTGAGCGAGGCCAAGACCCGCACCGTCCACATCGACGACGGGTTCGACTTCCTCGGCTTCAACCTCAGGCACTTTCCCAATGGCAAGCTGCTGGCCCGGCCCCGGAAGGAGAAGGTCGCCCTGCACCGCGGGCGGCTCTCCACCTTCTTCCGGGGCAGCCGGCAGCTGAGCACGGCCGAGGTGATCAAGCAGCTGTCCCCGGTGATCCGGGGCTGGTGCAACTACTACCGCTACGCGGTGGCCAAGCGCACGTTCGCCAACCTGGACCATCACGTCTGGCGGATCACCTACAAATGGGCCCAACGCCGCCATCCCATGAAGAACCGGCGCTGGGTAGTCCACCGCTACTACGGCGTCGATCAGGGCCGCGGCTGGGACCTTGTGGGACGGCCGAAACCGGCTGCCGCGCCACAACGAAACCCGGGTGTCGCGTTACGTGAAGGTCAAGGGCAAAGCCAGCCCCTTCGACCCGAGCCTGCGCGACTACTGGGAGGATCGCCGCACACGGCGGCTGGTGCGGGAAGCCAGTCACTTCCATCGCGTCCATCTGCTGCAACGGCAGGCGGGCCGGTGCGCGGCCTGCAAGGCGGTCTTCGATTCCGACCTCGAGCAGGGCGGCAACACCAACATCGTGGTGCGCCGCGACCCCGTCACCGGCGAGATGTCCCGCGTTCTCGTCCACCGCTGGTGCCGTCCCGGACGGTCCCCGCGGTCGACCTCGAATGCGCTGGCCGATGCTTGAGCCGTATGCGGGGAAACCTGCACGTACGGTTCTGAGGGGGCTGGGCGGGCCGCAAGGCCTGCCCGGCTACCCGACGCTGTCGTCGAACCCTCTCTGTGTGGAATTTCAATGGCTTACAATAACATATCATCTAATGAATTTGTGGAGAACCGCGGATTCTCCAAGGTACCCCGGCGGAGCCGGTGCCGGACCGGGAGGCTGGGCATTCCAAAGGTCCACAACGTGACCTGCAGCTCGGGTGCCATCGGCAAGTGCGGCCGGCTCGGTTATAAGCCGTGGAGGCGGCCGAGTCGCCTCCGCTCAGCCGCACCGCGCCCCCCCGAGTTGTCGAAGGCTCGTCCACGCGCCGTCAATTGAAGGTCAGCACCTATGGCTTCGCAGTTCCTCGTCCGTCCGTTCGCCGCGCTGCGTCCGACCGCCGAGAGTGCCTCCGACGTGATCGCGCCGCCCTACGACGTCGTGAGCACCGACGAGGCGCGCGCGCTCGCGGCCAACCGGTCCGCGAGCTTCCTCCACATCTCGCGGCCCGAGATCGACCTGCCGCCGGGTAGCTCGCCGTACTCCGACGCGGCCTACGACCGCGGCGCCGAGAATCTCGCGCGCCTGCGCGACGGCGGCGTGCTCGTGCGCGACCGCGAGCCGTCGTTCTACGTCTATCGGATGGTCATGGACGGCCACGCCCAGACCGGCGTCGCGTTCGCGGCCTCGGTCGCGGCCTATCAGGCGAACCGGATCCGGCGCCATGAGCTCACGCGGCCCGACAAAGAGAACGACCGCATGCGCAACATCGTGGCGCTGAACGCGCAGACCGGACCCGTGCTGCTCGCGTACCGCGCGAACGCCGCGCTCGCCGAGCTGATCGACGCGGCCGCGGCGGCGAAAGCGCTGTTCTCCGTGCCGGGGCCGAACGACGTCGTGCACACGGTCTGGCGCGTCACCGCGCGAGCGAAGATCGAGGCGCTGGGCGCGGCACTCGACGCGCTCGACACTTTGTACATCGCAGACGGCCATCATCGCTCCGCGGCCGCGGCGCAGGTCGCGCTGCAGCGGCGCGCGGCCGGCGCGCCGCTCGCGAGCCACGAGCTCTTTCTCGCGGTCGCATTTCCGCACGACGAGATGCGGATTTTCGCCTACAACCGCGTGGTCGCCGACTTGGGCGGGCTTTCGCCGGAAGCGTTGCTCGCGAAGGTCGGCGCGAGCTTCGGGGTCGAGCCGAGCGCGGTGGCCGTGCAGCCCGTGGAGCCGGAGACGTTCGGGATGTTCGTCGCCGATCGCTGGTACCGCTTGAGGATTCGGCCCGAGCTCGTGCCGCGCGTCGACCCGATCGCCAGCCTCGACGTGAGCCTGCTCCAAGAGCACCTGCTCGCGCCGATCTTGGGCATCGGCGACCCGCGCACCGACAAGCGGGTCGACTTCGTCGGCGGCGTGCGCGGAGTCATGGACCTCGAGCAGCGCGTGCGCGAACGGCGCGCCGCGATCGCGTTCTCGCTGCACCCGACGCGCATGGAGCAGTTGATGGCCGTCGCCGATGCCGGCAAGCTGATGCCGCCGAAGTCGACGTGGTTTGAGCCGAAGCTCGCAGACGGGCTGCTCTCGCACGTGCTCGACTGAGCGCGAGCCTGCGGCACCGCCCCGGCCCGCACGTCCCCGTCGTCCCAGCGCGACAAGCCCCGCCAAACTCCGGCACCCCTATCCCGACTGGCGGTTCGACCTCATGACCCGAGGTGGGAGCCCTGTGCGTTAGTTAGCAGCGCATGCCGGGATCTGTGCGGGGGCGGCGAGCAATCGCAATCGCCGTCCCTGCCGCGACTTATTATATTTCAACACTGTAACATATGACGTCATGTGAAATCTTCGAATCTCCAAGGTACCCCAAGCGGGTCGGTGGGCGGCCTGCAAATGCGATCCTCACCTCGGGAGCTCGAGCAGGGCGGCAATACCAACATCGTGGTGCGCCGCGACGTCGCCACCGAAGCTACGCCCCCTACTCTGGTCCACCGCTGGTGCCACCCCGGACGGTTCCCGCGGTCGTCCTCGAAGGGGCTGGCCTGAGCCGTATGCGGGGCAACCTGCACGCTTACGGTTCTGAGGGGGCTGGGCGGGGCCGCAAGGCCTGCCCGGCTACCCGGCACTGTAATAATTTAGAATAACATGTCATCTGATGAATTTATGGAGAATAACCGATTCTCCAAAGTACCCAGGCCAGGCGGCGCCGGTGCGCCGCAGCGTCGACGCTCAGGCCCTGCTGCTTCGGCCCGTTATAGGAGAACATTTGTGCCTTTTGCGTTTGGCTCGGACGATGGCCTGGCGCTGCCTCCGATGGTCACCCGGTCATCTTTGCCTCACCTACCGTGTTGTTCCCAAAGCCGATGCCATGCCCGGCTTCACAGGCCACCGGTCTGCGGTCACGCGCGGCCGGGGCGCGCTTGCCCATCAGGACACCGTTCAGCCGGCCCGGTTCGGACACCTGGGTAACGGCGGCCCGGTTCGGACACCTGGTAACGGCGGCCCGGCGGTTGGTCATGTTGACCATCGGCCAGCCCCAGACATAGGCGGTCCGGGCTATGGCCTTGGCGTATTCCGGATGCATCAGCACGCCGGTTGCAGGCTGTGTTACTTCCGCAGGCGAGGCCGGAAAGGCCACCTGCGAACTGGTCTGCCCATAGGTTGCGCCCGTGGTCGCGATAGCCACACCGAGGGACGCAGCGATTAAATTCACTTTCATGGGTCTTCCCTCCATCTTCGGTGCTTCGAGGCAGGCGCAGAGACGCCAGGTGGCCATCGCCAAGGCGTCTCGCGCCGCTTCGGTGCTCAGTTGGTCTTCTCGATGTCGCCGGGCACCCAGCTGTTGTCGATTGCCGCCGCCGTCGGGCTGTAGAGCCGGAGGATCGCGAAGTAGCCCTTGCCCGGAACCGTGGCGAGCCAGTTGTGTTCCTCGCCTGCCGGTGCTTTGGGGCCGAGATGGAGGACGGTCGAACCGTCGGGCTCTTGCGCGGGCTTGTCGCGCGATCCGAGCGAAGGGAACGGCTGCCCGTTGGCCAGGCCGGAAGCGTTTTCCGCTTCGTAGAGCGTGAGAGACCAGAAGTTTGCTGCCGGAATGTCCGGCGGCAGCGTCAGGCGGTAATTCGCCTCGCCGGACAGAGGCGTGCCGCTGCTGTCGGTGAAGCCGACCAGATACTTGGCACCCTTGCCCGGAATTTGCGAGAGCATTCCGGGACTGATCGAATAGTAGTCGGTGAAGAACCAGATGCGGGCGTCGAGATCGAGATATTGGCCGGCGGTCGAGCGCCAGGCGAGGTCCACGCCACCGCCTGGGTCCTCAGGCGTGCCCCTGGCAGCGGGATTCCCAGCGGCGATCCGGATAGACCCTGAAATTCCGCCCTGAGACGACCTCTTCGAAACCGACCACGCGGCTCATCTTGTAAGCAGCTCTGGCAGCGTCATCGAGGATCGCCTGGGTGTGCTCGTCGGGATTGAACGGCTTGCCTTTGACGATGCCGATCGACGCCAGCATCCCGAGCCAATCGGGGTCGGCAAGGTGCGGGCCTTCGCTGTCGACCAGCAGCTTGAGCTGATCGAATGCGCTGGCATCGCTCGCCGGCAGCAGGTTTTCCGAGAATGGCGCGTTGGCCAACGCGTCATAGCGATCGGCCTGCGCCAGCACGAGCGGGACGAAGCCGACCGCGGCGAGATTGGTCGCAGCGAGCAGCACAGCGCAGTGCATTGGGTTGCCGTGAGCGAGTGTCATGATGTCCTCCTGTGCAGTCGATCTCAGTGCCCGGCTCGGGTCTGGCCTGTTTCACAACTCAGAAGCGCACCGCGGCGCCGATGGCCGGGCCGTACATCGTCACGTCCCATTTGAAGTTGTTGTGGTTGTAGTCCTGGTGCAGCGCGCGGTAGCTCAGCACCTGGTCGGTCCCGGGGACGTGCGGGAAGCCGCGGAAGTTGACCGCGTTGTCGAATTTCGCCCGGCAGGTCGCGAAGCTCTTGTCGCAGCCCGGGCGGATCGTGAAAGCGTCGCCCGCCTGCATCGGATAGAGCGCGGGCAGGAACAGGCTGAGCACGCCGCCGGTGGCGTCCCAGCTGCGCACGGCCACGGTCTGGCCGGCGTTGCCGCCGGCGGTCCAGGTGAGCTCGCCTCCGTCGTACCAGCCGGTGGCCTGGGCGAACACGGTCTCGAACGCCGTGGCGCTGGTCACGGTGTCCACCGTGCCGCTCTCCTCGAGCCCCGCGAGGTCGACGCCGCAACGCGCGTCGCCGAGGTCCGCCGAGCAGTCCGGCGCGTACACCTCGCCCACGGTCATCTGCAGCCGCTGGGTCATGCCGCGCAGCTCGGCGACGTACATGCCGTCCCGGATCGTGACCCCCGAGCCAGCCGCGCCGGAGCTTCAGGATGCCCTGCCCGAGATCCTGGTAGTTGATCAGGAACATGCGGACCTCGGCAAAGTCGTACTTGCCGGCCCGCAGATCCTCCTCGGTGATCCCGTCGTCCGAGAACACGCTCTCGACGTCGAGGTTGTCGACCGCAAGGTCGGCCGTGCCGCGGATCGCGGTCCGCGTGTAGCCGCTCGCTGCCTTGTAGGTGACGCCATCCACTTCGAGATCGCGGACGTGGTCGGTGAAGCCGAGCACGACGCCGTCGCGGCGCGTGATCTGCCAGCAGGTCGCGAGCGTCATCACCTCGCCCACCAGGTGCTGGGCGAGGCTGGAGCTGATGGTCTTCATGTCCGCCCAGAGACTCCCAACAGGTGGGGCAGTAGGAGTAAGTGAACCTAGACGCGCGTGACTCGCACGACCGAAGCAAAGCACGTCACGCCGGGCGCTGCCGCACAGCGGCAGGTGCCGCTCGCAGCAGCTGGATCACTGAAAGGCCGAGGAGGCCCGGCAGGTGACTTCCGAGAACATCATTCCTTTCCCGGAGCGGGGCATCAGCGTCGGTGGCCCAGTCGACGATGCGAGCGTGTCGCTGGACATCTATGGCGATGCCCTCGATCCCGACGAAGTTATATATTACACGGTTGCTGGGGCTGCCGCCGACGCACAGCCATCGTCGGGGTGACCGGCTCAGATCGGATGGCCACTCCTTTCAGACGGGCGCATGGCTTCACCAGGTGAAGATCGATGCCGTACCGGACGCGCCGGAGTTGGCCCTGCGGTGCCTTCTCGATCGGCTGCCATCGGATGCGTCTCTGTGGGCGCGTCTCGTGCAGCAGCACGAGATTCGGCTCAACTTCGGCATTGGCTTCACGGGTTGGAACAAAGGCTTCGTGCTCTCTGCCCCCACCCTCCAGCGTGCCGCCGCTTTGGGTGTGCGCCTGGAATTCGATCTCTACGCTTCGGAGAATCAGCCCCCCGAACTCGACAAATGGACGCGATAGAGCTCTCCCGCCAGCGGCACCCCGGCGGGCTTAAGCGAGCGCTGTCATATTCGCCGCGGAGGCGGGAACGCGGCCTAGGAGTCTGTCCGGGTAATGGGTAGCGGGGTGGCGCTGGTGATGGCGGGGGCTGGTGGGTCGTGCTGATGGGCATGGCAGATGCCGAGATTAGGGTGAGGATGGGCTCAGGCGGCCTGGCTTCTGACCAGTTTGGTCAGGTTGTGGGCGGTGCAGACCAGTGCCCATTCCGCCTTGACCTTGGTGAAGCCGCGCAAGAGGAACTGGCGGAAGCCGCGGGCGTGTTTGATCTGGCCGAACACCGGCTCGACCGTCTGCTTGCGCAGGCGGTAGCGCGAGCGGCGGCCGGCGCGCTTGAGTTTGGCCGCCATCGCGGCCATCCGCGAGCCCGGCCGGATCTGGCGTTGACCACTCGGATCGGGGTTGCCGTGGCGGCCGCGGCCGGGCGCCAGGTAGCCGCGGATGCCGCGCGTCGCCAGGGCTTCGAGGTTGTCCTCGCGGCAGAAGCCGGCATCGGCCGAGACTTCGCGCGGGGCGCCGCCGAGCGCGGCCGTGGTCGCCTCGAGCAGCGGCACGAGGCCGGCTTGGTCGCTGCCGTTGGTGGTCAGGCGCTGGGCGGTGATGATCTGGTGGACGCTGTCGACCGCGACCTGGCCGTTGTCGCCCTGGAAGAAGCCGTCGCTGGTCTTGAGCACCCGACTGTCGGGATCGGTGAAATTGCGCTGCGCCCGCGCGGGCGGACCGCCGTCCGGAGCGCGCGCCGGCCGGCCGTGATCGACCATGCCCGAGGACGGGCCCGGCTCGGCGTCCGGCGGCGGCCTGTCCGCGTTCGCCTCGGCCTCCAGGGCAGCTTTCGCGGCACGGATGCGCTCCAGCCGCGCCTTGGGGTCCGCGACCCACTCGGGCAGCTCGTCGCCGCGGGTGTCCGGGCCCAGTTCGGCATCCTCGGCGGCATCAGCAGCCGCGGCCTTCGCCAGCCAGCTCTTGACCTCGGCGGCAAGCTCGCGCTCAGCCCGCTGCATCCGGCCGTAGCTCATGGCCTTGTGCCGGCTCGCGTTGGCCTTGACCTTGGTGCCGTCGAGCGCGACATGCCCGAGCTTGACCAGGCCGGCCTGCCGGCACAGCCGCAGGACCTGCACGAACAACCCGGCCAGCGCCTCGAGATGGCGCTTCCTGAAGTCGGAGATGGTGCGGAAGTCCGGCCGCTGCATGCCGGTCACCGCCATGATGTCGAGCCGCTCCTCGCAGCCCCTGGCGATCCGCCGCGAGGCGTAGACGCCCTGCGTGTAGGCATAGAGCAGGAGCGCCACCATCATCGCCGGGTGGTAGGGCTGCTGACCGCGCTCCTCCCGTTCGTAGGGCTCCATGATCGCCGCCAGGTCCAGCTCGCGGCGCACCAGCTCACGCACCAGATGCGCCGCATGGCCCGCCGGCACGAAGTCGTGGACCGACGGCGGCAACAGCCAGACCTGGTCCACGTCCCACGCCCGAAAGGTCTTGCTCATGCAGGCTGATCAACCACGCCAGGCGCCGCCGGTCCACCCCTCTGCCGCCATTACTCGGACAGCCCCCTAGTCGGGTCAGCTCCTCAGCTCGACGATCGGGATCTGCTGCCAGCGGTGCAGGTGGAAGCTCTCGATGGTCATCGCCATGTGGTCGGTGTCGAACCGCACCGGCACGTCGAGCTCGAAGTCGGCGGTGATCGCCACGCCGGCAGCCGGCGCCGTGCTGAAGGTGACTACGCCACTCGTCACATCGACCGACCAGCCCGAGAGCAGCTCCACGCCGTCCTTGTAGACGCGCACCGTCCCGGCGACCGGCTTCGTGATCGTGCGCAGCTCGATGACGCTGCCCGAGGGATAGCGCTTGACCAGCTGGAAGGTCTTGATCGCGCCATCGCCCGTGCCGATCGGCTGGCCGGTCGCCTTGTAGTCGGTCCAGTCCTTGAACCGGAAGCCATACGCCTTGCCCTTGCGGGCGCGAAAGAACGCGATCAGCTCGTCCAGCTGGGCCTGGTCCTTGAGCCCGCTCGCCACATCCCAGCGGCCGCGCGCTTCGGCCCAGTCGACGTTGCGCTGCTCGTGGCCGGCGCCGGTGACCACCACCGTGGTCGCGAACTCAGGTCCACCCGTCGCGCCATAGGCGATGTTGTCCGGGAATCGGACCTCGTGGAAACCTGTCATCGCCTCTCCCGCAGCAGCACGATGGCGTAGACGGATGATCCGAGTGGAGAGGAACCGCCATGCTGACTGCTGAACAGATCACCGAGTATCGCGAGAAGGGCCATGTGGTACCGGACTACGGGCTGTCTGATGAACTCCTCGAGGGGCATTGTCACGTTAACTCCGCTCGCGAGATGGTTTAACGTCCGCGGATGCTCTCGTTTTCCGCCTGCCATCATCACCAGCTCGATCTGGCTGTCCGCTCGTTTCACCCTGAGTTTGCGTGACGTCGATCAGGTGTTCGCCGACCGAGGCCTGGATGTGTCGTACGAGACGGTACCCCGCTGGGTCTTGAATTTCGGCTCGACTATCGCGGCCAACCTCAGGTGGGCTCGCCCGAAGCCCAGTGATCATTGGCATCTCGATGAGATGGCCGTATTCATCCGAGGCCAGCAGCATTGGCTCTGGCGTGCAGTCGACAACGAGGGTGACGTCCCGAACTTTGTGGTCCAGCGAAGACGAGACGCCAAGGTCGCCGCGAAGCTGATGAAGAAACTCCTGCAGCAGTACGGGATACGGCCCTCTCTGGTCGTGACCGACAAGCTGCGATCCTATCGCTGTGCGTGTGGAAATCTTGATCTCGACGGGGTCCACAGGCAGGGTTTGAGGGCCAACAATGGCACTGAGAACTCGCATCAACCCGTCCGACCACGCGAGCGCAAAATGCAGTGCTTCAAATCGGTTGGTTCAACCCAGCGCTTTCTGGTCATCCACGCCGCAACCTACAACGCCTTCTACCACCAACGTCACCTTCTGCGCCGATCCGACTACAAGCACCTTCAATTCGGAGCCTTCGTGACCTGGGCTCAGATGTCCGCTGCTTAGCATCCATTGATCACCTAAATCCGCCTGACCTCATCGAATTAACGTGACAACGCCTATCTTCGCCCCTCCAGAACCTGAAGGAAATAATCCGGTGCGCCGATCTGGCCGCCCTTTGAGGCGGCCTGCAGTCCGTCGAAAACCGGATTGTCCGAGGACGCCAGGCAAAGCGGCGCCGCCGGCGCGATTGGCATCAAGAGCTCCAGCGAATGGATATCAAGTTGGCGCAGGGCGTAGCTGCAGGTATCGCCACCGGCGACACAGACCCTGCCGATCCCGGTCTCCTCAAGCAGCGCGCGAAGGATGAGGCCCTGCTGCCTGGCGATCATTTTGCCGGTTTCGCTTTGATCGATGCCCAGCTCGCGGACCCTGGCCACGGTCTTCTTGATGATCGGGTCGTCCGGACCGAGGGTGGCGAACAGCAAGGGGTTCCGGCCCGCGCTGAGATGCGCGAGCGCCTCTCTGATCGCCTTGTTGCGTTCGTCTTTCGCGGCCGTCTCGTCGACCAGGCGGTCCGTATTGAGTGCAACGCCGCCGAAGCCGTGCGCTAAGGCATAATTGATCTGCTCGGCCGTATTGGCCGCGGCGCTCCCGGAAATCACGATCATCTTTTCCGCCGGCCCGATCGGCGGAAACTCTGGCGGATCATCGACCAGCCCGCTTTTCTGCCAGTAGCGCGCCATCGCATATTCGAACCCCGAGGAACCGATGGCGAAGATTGTTCCATTCTCGGACTTCTCGTGCAGCAATTGGCCGATATCGAACAGGTGCTTGTCGTTAAGGGTATCGAAGAGAACGATATCTGCGCCGGCCGCCAGGCACCGGTCGAAGCGGTCCGAAACCGCCTGCCGCGACTCCTCCAGGTGAACCAGGTCGATGAGCGCCACCGACTTATCCGACATTTTGGAAAAGTGCACCCGGATGTCGCCTTCGTCCATCGGTGTGATCGGATGTCTGCTCATCACCGGATGGCGGTCGAGGCGGTACCTCTGGTCACCGTAGACGGTGAAGTGGTTGCCGAAAGCGATATAGCGGCCAAGCAAGGGGATGCCCTGGACGATGACGCCGCTCGCCGGTTTGATGACATTGAAGGCAATGTCGGCCGCATGGCCGATGCTGCCGATCTTAGCCGAGGAGTCGAAAGTCGCGCAGACCTTGTAGTGGATCAGCCGGGGGGCGAGGCCGTTCAGAAGCTTGAGCTGGGCCGGCAGTTCATCGTCCATCTGCGCCGGCGTCATTGTCCGGCTGGTGCCGGAAACCCCAATCGCCTGAAGGCTCTGGAGCTTCTCCTGCAACCGCGCTTCCGTGGGGTGCCCGAGGAACAGAGCCGTCCTGACGCCGTTGATCGTCAGCGCTTCCATGGCGTCAGCGGACCCGGTGAAATCGTCGCCGTAAAAGGCCAGAAGCAGAGGATTCATCGTCGCCTCGATCAGCTTCGTTTACTTCCAGCTGCGCCCGAGTGCATCGTCGATCGCCTGCAACTGGTCAGCCGTCAGGCTGGCGCCCTTCAAACCGGTCGCAACGGCCATCTGGCAGCACTGCTCCACCTCCTCCACGACACCTACTGCCACCGACATGTCGGCGCCGGCGACAATGACGCCGTGCTGGCGCAGGAGGATCGCATGGTAATCCGGCGCCAGCGCCGCCACGGCTTCATGCAGCGAATGGGCGCCAGAGGGATGATACTTGATCATCGGCACCCGCCCCGCCCGCACGTAGAACGCAGCCGTATAGGGTGGCACTGCGTTGGACGACTCCCCGCTGATCAGCGTCGAATAGGCAATCGCATAGGTCGGATGCACATGGACGACCGCCTGGGCATTGCTTCTCGCCCGGTACATCGCCAGATGCATGTCCATTTCCTTCGACGGCCTCGATCCTTCCAGGACTTTGCCCGCAAGGTCGACCGTGACGATCTTTTCCGGCGTCAGCTTGCCCAGTTCCGCGCCGGTCTGGGTGATCCTGACGACATCCCCGTCCCGGACGCTCGTATTGCCTCCCGCCGCGTGGATCAGTTTCCTGTTATAAAGTTCCCGGCTGGCCTCGATCAGCTCGTCGATCTTTCCTGATCCGCTCATGCGCAACTCCGCATTCTTGTTGTTGCAGGTCCGACAGCCACAACGGCTCCGTCTTGCGTCAATAGGCGGTGACGCCGCCGTCCACCGGTAGGGCGATGCCGTTGATGAAGGAGCCCTCATCCGAAGCGAGATAAAGCGCCGCCTCGGCGATATCCTGCATGCTGGCCATCCGACCGAGCGGCACTTCTCCGAGCCTCTCCTTCTTCCGCTCGGGGTCCTTGAGCATCTCACGCACCAGCGGCGTGTCGGCCGTGCTCGGATTGATCGAATTGCAGCGGATGTTGAACTTGCCGTAGCGCGCGGCTACCGCCCGGGTCAGCAGCGACACCGCGCCCTTGGTGGTCGTATAGGCTTCCGGCGTATACATGTGGCCGATCAGTCCGCAGACGGACGACATGTTGATGATCGATCCGCCACCAATCTTCTTCATCACCGGCAGTGCGTACTTGATGCCGAGGAACGGCCCCTTGACGTTGACATTGTACATCTGATCGAGCTCTTCCGCGCTCATGTCCTCGATCACCTTGCGGATGTTGATGCCGGCATTGTTGACGAGGATGTCGAGACCGCCCGTTTCATCCTCGATCTGCTCAACGGCCCGCTGCCAGTCGGCCTCCAGCGAGACGTTGAGCGGCAGGAAAGTGGCCCTGGTGCCCGTCTCGCGCAGTTTTGCTTCTGCCGCCGCGCCGGTCTCCTCGTTGACGTCGGCGATGTAAACGATCGCGCCCTCCCGGCCGAACGTCTCCGCGATGGCGTGGCCGATCCCCTGGGCGCCACCGGTTACCAGAGCTCTCTTGTTGCTTAGTCTCATGACCGAACGCCGTGGGAAAGTCGAAGAACGGATGTCGCTGGCCGCCTGGGGACCCTAGGCGATCACCTGCGGAAAAGCAAACACCGGTGCACCAATACGGCCAACGGGATCACGACGCCCCGGGCAGGAAGCCGAAAATCGGCTTGTGTTTGGTATAGGCACCGTCCGTCGTCGGCACTTCGCCCGCACACCAGCATTCGTCCGCCCAGCAGTGCCGTCACAACCAATCCCCCGTCTGCCGTCAGGAACCCAGCGAACGCGAGGAAAGCCATGACACCCCACCAGGCTCGCAACCAAAGGCCAGCCGCCGCGACCAGATCAACCGCAGCGGAGCCAACCGTCCCGATCTGCCACGGCAAGCTCATCTCGGGCAAGGCGAGGCTATGTGTCTGGCCGAGATGGTGACCGAGGCTGAGCAGGTCGGCCAGATGGACGAGGGCGCCATACAAATAGAAGACCGCCAGGATCCTGAGGTACGTGTTCATACCAGCTTCACCGGTTCCGACTCGCCCGATCGATCGCGCGCGCCATCTCGGCAGCGACCTGGCCCTGACTCGCTCGGAACGAGTTGGCGTCGGCCGCGGTGACGTTGATCATCACCATGATCGGCCGCTGCCCGGGGCGGCCGCGTCCTTCCGCACCACCCGCTCAGGCGGGACTACCAGCTCGCCGCGCCGAGCGATGATCGACACCTCGTCGGGCAGGAGGCCCGAGCCCGCAAAGCCGCCACCGTGGTAGCGGAGCGCATGCTCGAAGATGCCAGGGTCCGCGTAGCGGACACCCGATGGGCGCTCACCCACGACCCCGCCCTCGTGGAACAGGCCGAACCCGCCGCTGGTGAGAGCGCCCTGCAGGAATCCGGCAATCGGTGCGGTGATAGTTTGGCGAGCAGGTCGTCCAGCTTCTCGACCTCGGCCGCGTACTGCTCGGTCGCGCTCCGGGTGCGGTCGGTGACCGAGCGGCCCTCGTCCATCAGCCGCTGGCGCGCCTGGAGCGCCTGCTGCTCGTCGTACAAGGCGCCAGCCAGCTCTTCCACCTCGCGCCGCTGCGCCGCCGTCGCCTCGGCGGACAGCCGGCTCATCGCCTGGGCAACGAACCGCTCGCGCCCGGTGCTGGTGAGCGCGGCGCGCTCGGCGTTCAGCCCCTCGACCACCCGATCGTTGGCGGCCCGGACCTTGTCGGCCGCCTCCGCCTCCTTAGCACTCAGCTGGGAGAGCTGTGCCTCGCGGACCGTAGCGGATTGCTCGACCAGCCGGTCGACCTGCTCCGCATTGCTGCCGTCCTTGGCGCGGAGCACCTCAATCTCGGCGACCCGGCGCTCGTGCTCGGCGATGATCCGCTCGCTGCCCTCGTGCGTGATGCCGAACAACGTGCTCTCCAGGCCCTCCTGAATGCGCTGCAGCCGCTCAGACCGGTCCTTGACGCCGGCCGTGTCGTCGGGCGCAGGCGGCGTCTGGCCGGGCGCGTGCGACTGCTCCGGCGGGCCCTCGAGGAAGGCGATGCGCGCCTGGGTCTGACCGCGCACGCGCGACAGCTCGTCGATCTTGCTCTGCAGCGCGCTGATCTGGGCGGTGTCGATGAAGGTCGTGAAGCCGAGGGTCGGTGACTTGCGAAGCTCGTCGATCCGACCCTGCAGCTTCGCGATCGTGCTCTCGGTCAGGTCGAGCTCGTAGCGCAGCGTGCGGAGGCTCTTCTCCTCGGGCGCATCGAACAGGCGCGCCGACCTCTCGGTCTTGCCTCTGCCGGACAGCCTCAAGCTCAAGGGCGGCGCGCTTGCCCAGGTGATGGACGCTCTCCGCAACCGCGGCATGATTCGCGTCATCGGCGCCGACGGCGGGCCGCAGCGGGTGGTCATCACCAGCGAGGGCATCGCCGGGGTGATCGTCCCGGCGCGCACCATCTTGCCGAGGGTACCGACTGTCCGGTGGTGAACGACGATCGCACCGTCAGGATCCTTCTCCCGGACCTCTTCGAAATCCCGCCCGGGCCGGCGGGCTGGTTTCTGCGCCGAGGCTGTGCCGGCGACCACGTCGAAGCGCTTGAGCGAGGTCGTTCGGCTCCGGCCGCGCTTCATGTACCACGCTCCTGTGGTTCACCCTGAGCTGCGAGCAGTTGGTCCGCGATCCGCGCAATGGCCGCACGCCAGGAGGCTGCAGGCTGGTCGGTAAGAGCATCGTCGACCGCTGTGCGCAGGCCCTCCGGTGGTGGCAGGGCGATCTCTTGAAGCGCAGCAGCAACGCGCTCGTCGATCTGGGCCTCGCGCAGGATTTGCTCGGTGATCTGCCGGTGCAACCGATGCTCGAGCACGCCGCTCAGGTCGGTCGTGAGCACGGCCGCGGGCGGCACCAGCTTGCCATTCCCGAACGCCGCCATCTTATCGTCCAGCCACGCGATGAACTGCGGCGTCGTCATCGCGTTCAGCTCGACGCGATGGTGGAGCAGCCAGCTCTGCCAATCGGCAGGGACATAGGACGCGATCGGCCTGCGGCGCTCGCCCGCCTCGACATCCTCGAGCTCGAGGCCCATCGCGACCGCCTCCTCCGGCTCCAGGCCGAGATTGATCACCCGGACTCTGCGCCCCGGCCGGGCGCGCGTCGCTTCCTGCAGGGACTGGTAGATCAGCGTGCCCGCGGCATCGGCGTCGTGGACCGCGAAGAACAGGATGTTGATACCGGAGTGATCTTCCCCAGAAGTGCCGTTTGAATTTTCCCCAAATTCGCGGTGAGGGTCGACCTCCCGGGGCGAGCCCCGGAAGGTCGGGCGGCGGACCGATGATCGATGCTGTCCCTTCATGCGGGAGGGGGCAGGACGGTGATCAAGCTTGGGGAAGTCGTCATGATCCTGGATCTGCACCGGCAGGGCCTGTCCGTCTCGGCCATCGCTCTTCAGCTCGGCATCGATCGCAAGACCGTGCGCAAATACCTCGCGCGTGGCCTGGAGGTGCCGGTCTATGGTCCGCGGCAGCCGCGCCCCCGGCGCATCGACCCGTTCGTCTCGTACTTGCGTGAGCGGGTTGCCGGATCAGCGGTGCGGTCGGTCATCGGCACTGGGCGAAAAAGCCATCGCAAGCGCGAGCAGCGCAAGGCCGGCCGGCAACGCCAGGGACCACAGGCCAACAGCGGCTTCGCACGCCGCACCGAGGGCGCAGCCGACGGCGAAGCCGATGATCGCGGGCAGCGTCCGCACCGCTCGATTGCGCGCCTCGGCCACATCGACCGGATCGCCTCCGAGCAGCACCTCGCCGACATCCATCATGAAGCGCGTGATGTTGGTGGTCATGATCGCCGTGGACGGCGCCCCCTTCAGCGCGATCTGCACCAGTGCGTTCTGCACGGCCACGGTCGAGACGCAAAGCATGCCGCAAGAATCGCGTTGGTCGCATCCGGGTCGACGCGCGGACACGAGCAGACTCACCGCACGCCTAAACCTTTGGACGAGCAAGCGCAGTGGAACCTGATCGCGGCGACCGCATCAAAGGAGGCAGGAAAATGATCTCGAAATTTCGTGTTTGCTTCGTAGCCACTATTGCCGTGATGGCGGCCGTGTTCGCACTCGCGACCACTGCCGATGACGCTTGCATGGAACGCCCAGAGGGAGACCCGGGGCTTCAGTAATTGACACGGACCTGCTCAAGAGGTGCGCGCCCGGGGCGGTCTAGGGTCGCCGCTTTCAACTCATTCCCGCACCGAACACCGCATGCTCGGTCTTGGGCCGCAGAGATGGCTGTAGAGCTGAAGCCGGCCGGAGCTCGGCGATCACGTTGGCCAAGCGATCCTGGGCGCCGGCAGTCCTAAGGTCGGGGCGCGCACCCTCTTGATCCTCGACGTCTCTGACATCGCCAAGCCCTACGCCGAGAAGATTCAATACCTGGCGCGGGTGCGCGACGGCAGCACCGGCGCCATCGCCGACGGCTACTGGCTGTGCCGCGGGCGGCCGCCAGGGTCCGGCTTCGGCGGCTCCCGCAGCCATCGAGCTCAGCTCTGCGGTGCCACGGGGTGGCGATTGGCCGAACCCGTGGCGGTCCGTCTGCTGGTGCGCAGGAGCCACCGATGCAGGCGGGGGCTGAGCGCGAACAGAAGGTCCTTGGCCAGATCTCGCCGATTCTCGCGTTTGACCATCCACTGGAGTGTCACGCGATAATAGGGGCGGCGATCCGACCAGAGCCCCAGGTTGCGGTTGATCATTGCGAACAGGGCGAACAGGAACCTCCACCAGTGGAGGTGCCAGCGGCCGCCTTGCTTCGAGGTATCGTACCAGCTCACGATCTCCCGGGGCCGGGTGGCGACGGCGACATTTTCGAAGATGGCCTTGGTATAGCGGTTCGGGTGCTGGCGGTTGCGGAATAATGGTTCCGGAACGATGATGAAGCGCCCCCGCAGCGTCAGCTCCACGATTAGCGAAAGATCCGCGCCCGCATAACTCGCGATCAACGCGGTGCCGCGGAGCTGGTCCGCGCGCATTACGGCGAAGATCTCGGTGCACGAGCCGCGCTCGAGGACGCGGCTCCGAAAGCGGGTCAGACGGTCCGCGGCGGCCAGCTGGTCGGAGACCGGCCCATACACGCGCAGGACCTTGCCGTCGTCATCGATCTCCTCGACCAGGCTGTGTGCGAGCACCGCGGAAGGGTCGCCGTCCAGGGCGCGCAAGCAGGCCTCGAGGTAGCGCGGGTGCACCTCGTCGTCGTGGGCCGCCCATTTGAAGTATGCGCTGTCCGAGAGCCCGAACACTTTGTTGAAATTGGGACCGGCGCCAAAGTTGCGCTCGTTTCGCCGATAGACGATCCGCGGATCGCGGTCGCTATGGCGCGCGGCGATCTCCGCGGTCCCGTCCGTCGAGGCGTTGTCGAGGATCAGCAGCCGGAAATCGGTGTAGGTCTGCGCGCGGATCGAGCGAATCGCCCGTTCGAGATACGGCTCGCCATTGTAAACGGGCATGCCGATGGTCACCCGGCAGCCGCTGGCCGAAAGCGGTGCCAAGCCTTCGCCGCCTGGCACGATGGCGTCGGGACGGCTTGTGCCGGAGTGGGCTGCGGATCTCATCTTCGTCTTACTGCCGTGCATCTCTCGGCGTCGGTTGACGGTGTGGCAGCTGCGCACGGCAAGCGCCGAGGCCCGCCCGGTCCCATCAAGCGCGCCTTTTCGCGGTCGATCATGAGGTGTCGTGATCCCGGGGCAACCACGCCGCTCGCATGGTCGTATACTTAGAACGTTCGCCGGTTCTTGGATAGGGCAAGCGGAGACGGTCGTAGCGGACAGCACGTCGTGTCGTGGACGGCTCTCGCGCTTCGGGGCGACGCCGATGATCCGGGCGACCGGGTCCCTGTGTCCCTTCTCGGCTGTCCCTTCTCGGCCGCGAGGACGTGCTCGACCTGCGTCGCGAGCCTGGCGCTCGCTTGCGGCGGACCGACAGGCGGTAACGACCATCGGAAGGGGCCTCTTGGACCCGTCCAACAGCTTGCGCAAGCCGTGCCCGTCGTGCGCGGCGGCATCTCTTGCCGCCCATGATCGGCGAAGCGGCTGATCCGATCCCAGAAGGGATGTATTCGCGGCGGGACCGGTTCAAGCCGTGCCGCCGATCAATGTTGGCGCGAGTCTTGCCGCCGAACTCGGGCACGACGACCTCGAGTAGCTCGACCTCGAATCCGTGCGTCTTGCCGCTCTTCAGTCCTAGGCTGCCACCCATGCTTGAGCGCCGGTCCGCCCGGCTCCCTCCCGAAAAAATTCAGGTCATGTTGTGTCTTCCAGGATACACCCGCCGAGTTCCATCGGAGAAAAGCACATGAAGCATAGCCGGTCCTTGAGGTGTTATTCGGTCTGCTCCTCGGGACATCGGCTAGGGGAATGCCGCCTGCCTGATCGCGGCCGCCAAGCGCTCCGACTACTCGAAGACACCAAGCGTCCCGACCATTTCCCGCCAAATTCCACAGAGCCTTATTTGGAATAGTGAGCCTACCGACATCGCGGGCTTGCGGAGCCATCCCGCAGCTTCACTATCGAGTATCGCTTCCTATTTAGTAGAACTCCGGGCCCCCAACTGTCCGTATAGTAGAAATGTCGCGGCCTGTGGACAAACGCGTTCATTTGTGCCAAATTTGATCTCTGATGGCAGAGCAGGAGCAATTTTTGGTGGAAGGGCCCGCGGGAGGGCCAGCGTAGCCGCCGCAAAACGGGGGGGCGAGTCCGAGTTAGCAACGTGCCTGGAGTCAGTGTTGGATCCGGCGTGCTGTGTTGAGTGCTAATAACACGGCTGCGGCTGGTTGCTGGCAACAAAAGTGTCGCCTCAGTTTAATAGATGAGGCCTTTGGGATGGAAGGCGGAGCTTTTCGAACAGTCGTCACCAGACCCGCTGTCTCATTGAGCGGCCGGGTGGGTTGGCTGTTTTTCCTCGCGGACATAGTAGCACTTGCGGGCGCATTCGCTTTCGCAACCTTGATGAGCAGTGACATCAGCCAACTCATTCGTGGCGTGGCGCCCGCGGCCCCGACTGTCACGGATGAGATCGTCCGCAGCCAGCATGTCGCTATTCTCAGTCTTTCGCTACTGTTATGGTTCGCCTCTACTGGCCATTACTCGCAACGGCTGACCTTGCTCAGCGAATTTGAGCGGATCTCGGCTGGTATCGCGATCATTGGTCTAGCCGACGGCTATTTGCAGTTCGTCTACCGGTATGAGGTGTCGCGCGGCTGGGTGATCTTGAACTGGCTGGTTGGCTTCGCCTTGATCCTGAGCTTTCGGATCGTCGGCAAACAAGCGCTGTACCGGCTCGGGCCATGGCGCTGCCCGACGATCGTCATCGGCACAGAGGGCCGCGCCAAAGAGATTACAGATACTTTGCTCCCCGATCATCATTTGGGCTACCTGCCCTGCGAGATCGTCGACATCAAACACGGGCGCGGCTACGTCCTCAATCGCGTCAGTGGGCTGCTGGACGGCGGTCGCGCACAGCACGTCGTGGTCAGTTTCGATGAAAGCGAAATCGCGGAGACCTTGGAGATCGCGCGCATCCTCGACGACCACTTCGAAGTACCGATGTCGCTGGTGCCGAACCTACGCGGACTGTCGATTTGTGATCTGCGAATCGACCATGTGTTCGGTCATGACCTGCTTTTCTTGAACAGCAATCGGAGGTCCCATAGCCGGTCGCGGATGGCGGCGAAGCGGCTGTTCGACATCGTGGTCGCGGGGGTGCTGGTCGTGCTCATGTCGCTGGCCATGGCGATCATCGCCGGCCTCGTGCGCCTGGACGGCGGCCCGGCGTTCTACGGATCGGCACGGATCGGCCGCGGCGGCCGGATCTTCAAGGCCCTGAAGTTTCGCAGCATGGTCCCGGATGCCGACCGCGTCCTGAGCGATCTGATAGAGCGCGATCCGGCGGTGAGAGAGGCCTGGAGCGGCCAGTTCAAACTCAAGAATGATCCGCGTATCACCTGGATCGGCACCTATCTGCGGCGGATGAGCCTCGACGAGCTGCCGCAGCTGTTCAATGTCTTGCGCGGCCACATGAGTCTCGTCGGGCCGCGCCCGCTGCTGCCAGAAGAACGCAGTCGCTATGACAGCGCCGCGTTGATCCTCTATCAGCGGGTGACCCCCGGCTTGACCGGCATGTGGCAGGTGAGCGGGCGCGACGATGTGGAATATTACCGTCGCGTCGAACTCAATAACTGGTACATCAAGAACTGGTCGCCATCACTGGACCTGTTCATCCTCTTCAAGACAGTGCCGGTTCTGATACAGAGGAGAAAGGAGCGATGAAAGACCTGACCGGCAAGCTCGTTCTCGGGACTGGTGCGGCTGTCAGCGGTAGCTTCCTTTGCAGATGGCTGGTGAAGGCTGATCATGAAGTGTTGGGCGTCGACAATGAGTTCGCGGCGCGGCGCAGCAACCTGGAACACCTGTCGAGCGACGGGCGCTTTGAATTGAGTCGACAGTGCGGGAACTGCTGGTGGTCGTGGAACGCGTCGGTAGGCGCAAGGTCCCGCATGAGATCGCGGCCCCGGCGGCCGGGGCGCGACCCTCCCGTGCTGATCGCGGATGCGCGCCGCGCCCGAGCCGAGCTCGGGCTCGATTTCCCGCTGTCCGTCTCGTCCGAGCGGATCGTCGAGACGGCCTGGGCCTGGCGGTGGCTTGATGTCCATGCGCGCGCCTTCTGAAGTCCGGCCCGCACCCACCGGCGGGTCCGTCCAGGTCCGGTATCGGATTCTTCTCGTGCTCGAAGCCAGTTTTGCGGGCGCGGGGCAGCACGTGCTCGACCTTGCCGAGGGCCTCCTGACGCTGGGTCAGGAAGTGCATCTCGCCTACTCGCCGCGGCGGATGGAGCCACGGTTTGCGGATGCGCTGCAGGTCTTGAAGGCCAAAGGCTTGGTGGCCGCCGAGGTGCCGATGGGTCCGGAGCCTGGCGCGGAGGATCTCGCAGCGATCTGGCGCGTGCGGCACTACCTCACCGCCGCCGGCCCGTTCGACGTCGTGCACGGCCACAGCTCCAAAGCCGGTGCCGTGGCGCGTCTGGCGGCGACCGGCCTCGGGGTGCGCCGGATCTACACGCCCCATGCTTTCAAGACCATGGATCCGGAGTGCCCGCGCGGCCGGTTCATGCTGTATGGCGCCGTGGAGCGCCTGCTGGCGCGGTACGCCACGGATCGGTTGGTCCTGAGCTCGACCGAGGAAGCGAGGCATGCCCGCAGCCAAGGCATGCCGGTCGAGAAGACGACGGTCATCCCCTCCGGCGTCCGGATTCCGGACGACCTTCCCGACCGGGCGCGGGCACGTGCCAGCTTCGACCTGGCGGAGGATGCGCTGGTTCTGGCGTGGATCGGTCGGCTCGTGCCGCAGAAGGCGCCGGAGCGCTTCATCGGCGTGGTGGCGGGGTTGTCGCCCGAACTGCCCAAGATGCGTGCGCTGATGCTCGGTTACGGCCAGCTCGAGGCGAAGGTCCGTGATCTGATCCGGACGCGTGACCTGGCCATGGTCGTGCAGCTGCACGGCAACCGTCGCGGCTGGGATGCTCTGGCTGCTGCCGATCTCCTGGTGCTGACCAGCCGCTACGAGGCCATGCCCTATGTCATTCTGGAGGCCCAGGCGCTGGGGGTGCCGGCCGTGGCGAGCGATGTCGCCGGCCTCAGAGAAATTCCGGTAGCGAGTTCGAGCTCGATCCGGATCGTACCCAACAGCGACAATCCGGCCGGACTGATCGCCCATGTCCGGGCCGCGCTCGGCGAGCGCGCATTGCTGCCCCGGCGCGCGCCGCCGAGCGCCGGTCCGGCGCCGCCCGGTGCGATCAACATGGCCCGGAAAATCCTGGACAGCTACGCCCTCGAGGGGGGGGCGAGCAATCCTGCCACCCGAGCCGCGAGCGGTTGCGCTCGCAGCCATCCCACCGCGCCTCGGCCGCTGTAGTTGCCGCCATGCACTCCTGCGCCCCTCGCTCTCTCGTCCCGCGCTTCGGCGGGCCCGGCTGCGCGGTCGCGACCATGGTCGCCTCGGCCGGCTCGTCACTGGGTTTCCTCTCACTTCTCGGGCTGCAGGAGCGACCCGTTCCGTTGCTTGGTAGCCGCGGCCCGACCGGCCCGCAAAGGGTGCGCGCTGGCGGGCCTGACCAGCGCGGCGGTCACCGGACAAAGTAAAACGCGATGAGCACCGCGACCGCGCCCCCTGGAAACCCCGCCTCCGCCGCCAATGGCATCGCGGTGACGGAGCTCTGGTACATTTTCCGGCGGCAGTGGTGTTCGATTCTGGTCATGGTCGCGTTCGGAACCGGTATCGCGATCCTGCTCGGTTTGGCCCAGCCGCAGTACTACACGGCCACCGCGCTGATCATGGTCCAGCCCCGCGACAACCAGGTCATCAGGGTCAACTCGGGGGTCGAGAGCCTTCCGATCGATGCCGCCACGCTCGAGACCCACACCAAGCTCCTGGAATCGCGTGAGCTGGCGCTGCGGGTCATCGACGATCTGCACCTGACCAACAATCCAGAATTCCGACCGACTGAAGCCCGATCAGCCTGGGTCGTCGACGCACTGATCGCCGCCTTCACGCTCAAGGGATCCGCCGCCAAGGATCTGGTGCCGACCATGACCTATGCCCTTCCCGCTGCCACCGTTGGCGACCCCGCGGCGCCGCCATCCGACCCGGAGGTCGGCGACACCCAGGTTGCCGAGCCGCAAGACCCGGCGCTGCCCGCCGTGTTGCGCACCTTCGAGAACGGCTTGAACGCGAGCGTGGTCGGCAGGTCCTATGTCATCGCGGTCTCCTTCAGTGCGCGCTCGCCCACGACCGCGGCCCAAATCGCCAATGCCGCGGCCGGCCAGTACATCAGGATGCTCCGCGAGCAGACCCGTTCAGCGGCATCCGAGGCCAGCGGCACCTTCACCGACCGGCTGAAGGAGTTGCGCGGGGCAGCGCAGGAGGCCCTGAGCGAGGTCGAGAAGTTCAAGTCCGAGAACAACATCGTCACGGTCACAGAAGGCGTCGAGGTCAACGATCAGCGGCTCATCGAACTCAACAACCAGCTCCTCAAGGCGACCGCAGACGAGCAGGAGAAAGCCGGCCGCCTCAGCCGCCTCAAAGAGCTGCGCCAAGGCAACGGGTCGATCGAGGCGGTTGCGGCGGTGGTCGATTCCAAGCTGATCGAGAGCATCAGGCAGCAGCAGGTGGAGGTCGCGCAGCGCGAGTCGGAGGCGCGCAAGACCTACGGCCCCAACCATCCGCGGATGATCGAGCTGCGCGAGCAGAGCGACGATTTGAACCGCAAGATCGAGACTGAAGTCGAGCGCATCATGAATGATCTCCGCTACGAGGTGGACGTGGCGCGCGGCCAGGAGACCAGCCTCCGTGAGGCGATCGACCAGGTGACCGCAACCAAATCCGCGATCGCCAAGGTGTCATCGCAACTTGCCTCGCTGCAGCAGCAGGCGGACGCGGCCCGGAAAATCTATGATACGTTTCTGGAGCGGACCGAAGAGACCAAACAGCAGGCGTATCTCGGCGAGCCGCAGGCACGGATCGCCTCCCGCGCGGCGCCGCCCGATGCGCCCGACCGCCTGTCGCTGAAGTTCTTCGGCCTCGTCGGGCTGATCGCGTCCACGTTCGGGGCCTCGCTGATCGCCGTGTTTCGTGACCGGATGCGCGGCACCGTCCGGCGCGGCCGTGACCTCCAGGATCATGCCGATCTGCACTGCCTCGGCCTGATCCCTCGCCTGAGCTCCGCTGGCTTTCACGGGGAGGGGCGGCCAATCATTGCGGCTGGCGCCGACAGATCTGCCTTCGCGGAGTGCTTGCGATCGGTCGTCATCGCGATCCAGCGAGAGAGCCTCCGCCGCTCGTGCCACACTCTCGCCGTGACCTCGTCCCTTCCGCAGGAGGGCAAGAGCTTTACCGCGGTCAGCCTTTCGATCACCCTCGGTCGTCTTGGCTTTCGGACCTTGTTGGTCGATCTGGACCTGCGGCGGCCCAATATCACGCGGTTGTTCAACCAAAGCAGCAGCGGTGGTTTTTTCGAGATCGTGTGCGGCGAGTGCGATATCAGCGCGTGCATTGTGCCGGAGGTCAGCGAAGGCGTTGACCTGCTACCGGCCCGTGCGATGCCGGCCGATCCAGTCGCGATTCTGACTGCGCCAAATCTCCAGTGGGTGCTGAAGACCATCTCACATGGCTACGACTGGGTGGTTATCGACTGCCCCCCCACCTTGGGTCTGGCCGATGCCCGCCTGCTCGGGCAACTGGCGGGCATGGTCATGTTCGTCACGCGCTGGGACTCGACGCCGATCAGCGCGTTGAAGGTCGCGGTCGCCGACCTGCGCGCCTTCGGCGTGAAGCTGATCGGCGGTGTCCTCAACGATGTCGACCTCCGGCAGCACCAGGCGCTCGGTTATGGTTTTGAGGACCGCGAAGGCTACTATCGGAAATACAGCCCGTACTTTGTCGAAACCTGACCTCGGGATGCCGCGCACGCCCTCCAGCGAATGACAGCCATGGCCGCACCGCTCGTCAGCATCGGCTGGCCGGTCCAGAATCGGGAAGGTCTGGTATGCATCGCCGTCGAATTGGTGTTGTGCCAAAGCTTCGGCGATTTTGAACTCCGACCCCGGACTTCTGCGAAGGATACGCCCGCAGGAATCGGTGCATCCGCTGCTATCGGAAATGCGGAGAATATCGGCGTCTCCGATAACCACAATCGGACGTTCGAGCTCTCGACCGGATATTTCCAATGGATGGGCAGCGACAATTCACTCGATCCGCGTTTTCTCGAGCGTTGCGTCGCGGTGCTGGAGGTCAACCCAGACCCGGCAGGCTCGCATTGGGCTTCCGCTGCTCCTGGCGCATCGGAGCTACGTCGCGGCGATCCGGCGTCATCTCCCGCTCGCGCGCGACCGCTGGCGCTGTCATGCCAAACTCGCGTGGTGGTGGCTGCCGCCCGAGACCTTGAAGATGATGAGCTTCGACCTGATGACGTCGTGAGCCCGACGCTCACCGGCCGCGGCCGCGTCCTCGAGCGGCGGCTCTTCGGCGGTCGCCTTCCCCTCGAAGAGATCGGATCCGGTGTCCCGACCGCGCCCGAATGACCCGCCGAAACAGGATGAGGCACGCCACCGCGGTCTGGCCAGGGCGGCTTGCCGGCCCTCAGTCGAGGGGCTGATAGCTGGGATTGAGCTGCCGGCGGATCAGCCGATAGAGGGGCTTGGCGTGCCGCTTGATCACGCGGCCGGCACTGATCTTGGCGATCTGAAAGCTCATCGCGCCGTAGGCCAGCGGCGCGGGCCGGCCGTGGGCCACCGCGATCTGCGCTACCTCGCGCATGGTGCGTACGAACTGCAGGTTCGAGACGCCGTCGTGATTCATGTTGCCACAGATCGCCGGGACGTAGGCGCCGCGGCCGCCGGCACGGTGCAGCCGCAGGAACCAGTCGTAGTCCATGGCGCAGCGGTAGCGCAGGTCGAACAGACCGATGCGCTCGAAACACGTGCGGCGCACCAGCACCGTCGGATGGTTGAGATTGGGCATGCGCCGGTCGATGATCGCGGCGTAGTTCGGCTCGCCGAGATAACGGAAGCTGGACTGTTCCCGTTCGTAGAACCGAACATCGCCGAAAACGAACTCGGCCGACGTCCGCTCGATCGCCGCCAGCGCGATGGCGAGCTGATCCGGCGCAAGCCAATCATCGCTGTGCGCGATCTGGATGAACTCACCGGCCGCCAGGGCGATCCCCTTGTTAAGCGCGTCGCTGATCCCACGATCGGGCTCGCTCAGCAGGAAATCGCCGAGTCGCAGAGCGCCGCGGACGAGTTCGAGCGTGCGATCCGTCGAGCCGCCATCGACGACGACGTGCTCGAAATCAACCGCACGCTGGGCATGAATGCTGGCGATCGCCCGCCCGATCGTCGGCTCGGCGTTGAGGCAGATCGTGATCACCGAGACGCGCGTGGGCGAGGCCGGTGCGCCGGCCGGGAAGCGCACCCTGCGCGTCGCAGCATAGTCAGCAAGCGTTGGCAAGAGCTCCTCCTCCAAGGCGCGTCGGGCGGTGCACCGATCTGCCCCGGACCCGCCAGGCGCGCAATCCGCGCGACCATCCGATCGAGCCGGCCTGCTTTGCTCACAAAGCCGACCATGTCTGAAAGCCCGCCGCCGGCCATCGTTCTCTCCGACTATGACCTTGTCAATGGCGGCACCGCCGGGCCGGTCACGCTCCAACAGCAGGGAGCCCGATGCTCGTTCACCTGAACAACGTTCGTCGAAACGACAGCTCGTGCTGCCGTCGATCTGGGAAGAGGCCGGCACGATGAACGCCTACGAGGCGCTTGCGCATGGCGTGCCGGTGATCGCCACCCGGACGACACCCGCCGCCGCGCTGAGCGAGCAGACAGGGGGGGCGGGCTCGTCGTCCCGACCTACGGGACTGCCCGGCGCAGACGTGTTAGTGAGAGATGTCATGAACAGGTTATCCTGCCGCGCGCTCGTCGCGCTCACCATCGCCAGCCTCGGCGCGGGCTGTCAGGCGGGCACCGCCTGGGCCACCGCGACCATTCGACTGACCACCGACCGGCCCGGCAACGTCTTCGCACCCGGCGACCCGATCCGCTTCACGGCGGAAGGGCCGGCCGGGCGGTGGACCTGGCTCGTGCGCGACTGGCAAGGGAACCGCACGGCCGGCGGGGAGGTCACCATCGGCCCCGGCCCGACGACGCTCGAGGTGCCAGGATCGCCCGATGGGTACTACGAGCTGGAGGTGGCGCCCCCGAGTTGCGCGCCGGACTGCAGCGCTCGGGCGGCCTATGCCGTGTTGCCGCGACCCGAGAGCATCTCTCCGGTGTTCGGCGTCATGACGCACGTCGCCCACGGCTGGGACACGGACTTCGTCCCGCTCCTGGCCCGTGCCGGAATCGGCAACGTCCGTGACGAGCACTATTGGCAAGCGGTAGAGCGGAGCCCTGGCACGTTCGAGTTCCCACCGGCCTGGGTGGACTATATGGCCAAGCTGGGCGCGGCCGGGGTGCAGCCGCTGCTCGCGATGACGTTCGCCAACCCGCTCTATGACGGCGGCAAGACCCCGACCTCGGCCGCGGCCAGGGAGGCTTACGGCCGTTACGGGGTCGCGCTGGCGCAACGCTACCCGGATCAGGTCCGGGCGCTCGAGGTCTGGAATGAGATCAACGGCAACTGGTGCGACGGCGCGTGCCTGCAGGACCGGGCCGGGACCTATGTCGGCCTGCTCGACGCCGCCTGGAAGGCGCTGAAGGCGGTCGCCCCTGACGTCAGCGTGGTCGGCGGTGCCACGGCCGGAGCGCCGTTGCCGTTCTGGCGCGAACTCGCAGACCGGGGCGTCTTCGACCGGCTCGACGTCGCGTCCGTCCATATTTACCGGGAGGAGCCGGAGGGCGCCGAGGGCGAAATCGAGGGCCTGCGCGCCCTGATGCGTGAGCACGGGGTCGACCGGCCGATCTGGGTCACCGAGACCGGCAGCGGCGGGCCAAGTCCGGAGCAGCGCCGGGCCGCCGCCGTCTGGCTGGTCAAAGAGATGACCCTGCTGCGGAGCGCCGACGTCGCCCGCATCTACTGGTACCTGATGCGCGACTACGAGAGCTTCGACGGGTTTGGCCTGGTCCGGGCGCCGGACAGCTCCTACGGGCGCTACGCGCCCAATCCGGCCTATGTGGCCTATGCGACCTTGATCCGGGTCCTGGGGGCGGCCCGCCAGGTGCGCCGCGAGTCGCTTCCTGATCCGCGCACCCGGGTCTACCTGTTCGACCGGAGCGGTACGGAGGTTCGCGTCGCCTGGTCCGCCGAGGGCGCGACCAGGCTCACGGCCGCGGTGGACGGGCCGCTCACGCAGATCGATGTCATGGGCCGAGCGCGGTCCTGGACGCCGCGCGGCGGCGAGGTGACCCTGCCCCTCTACGCGACGCCGGTCTTTCTGCTCGGCCCCGTCCGCGCGCTGCGCGAACAGCGGTCCGATCGTGTCCTCGCTGATTCCCGTGCCGACTTCAGCCTGTCCGCCGGAGCCGGCCCCTGGCGCTACGGCTACGCGGTCCTCGCACCCGGCAAGGAGTACAACGGGCGGCAGGAATTCCATGCCTTGCAACGGCGGCAGAACGAGTGGGCCGACTTCTGGGGGGACCCGCACTGGCCCTATCTGATGATCGCCGACGGCGCGATGCACCCGGCGACCGTCGAAGGGCAGCAGGTCGCGGTGGTGCGCCGCTGGCTTTCTCCTGAAGCCGGCACGGTCACGATCTCCGGCAAGATGGCGATCGGCGCGTCGCCGGGCGACGGCACACGGGCCATGATCCTCGTCGACGACCGCAAGATCGGCGCCTGGTCACTCGCCCCCGGCACAGCTCAGCCCTACGCGCTCACCGCGTCGCTGCGGGCGGGCTCGACGGTCGACCTGGTGGTGACACCGGGGCCGGGGCTCAACGACGGCTGGGACACGACGACGTTCACGGCCACGATTCTGCTGCCGGTCAAGGCCAAGTGAGCGGTCCACGACGGTGACCAGCACCGGCTACGTGGTTCTGCCTCTGTGCCTTTGGCTGCTGTGGCTGCCGCGCGCCTGGAGCATTCCCGCGATCCTGATCGCCGCCAGCGTGTTTGCCGACGCCGCGATCGCCAATCCGGCCGGCCGGCCGATTCAGATCGGATGGTTGGTGGCCCTCCTGGTGAGTGGTCGTGTTTTCTGGTCAATCGGGTTCGGGCAGAGCTGCCTGCGCCTCGACGTCCTCCGCCGGCTGGCGCCGCTTGCCGTCTTCATCTTCGCATGCGTGACCAGCCTGCTCCTGGCGCTCGCGTTCTTCCAGGGCACAATTACCGTCCTGCCCGGCAGCGCCGGGCTCAACCCCCTCTTCGAGCAACCCTATCGACTGACAGCGGAGAACGTGAACCAGCTGATTTACCTCGGCCTCATCTTCGCCTTCGTCTATGCCGTGACACACCTTGCCGCGGAGCTCGGCACCGCCGACCTGACCGCTTGGACCGACCGCGCCATGCGCTGGAGTTGCGGCCCGGCCGTGGTCATCGTCTTCTGGCAGGTCGCCCAGTTCTCGTTCGGCCTGTGGTTCCCGAGCGATTTCTTCCATTCGAGCGTTCACGCTGGCGCCTGGGAGCAAGGGATCGCGGGCCTGCCACGGCCGAGCGGGCCGTTTGCCGAGCCATCCGCGCTCGGCTATTTCTACACGATGTACATATTTTACTTCTGGCAGCGCTGGCGCCAGACCGGCCGCCTGATGGACGAGTTCTACTTTCTGCTGTCCGCGGTCACGCTGGTGCTGTCGACCTCGACGACCGCCTATCTGCTGCTGGCGGCGTTCGCGGCGCTCGCAGTCTTCGACTTGGTCGTTGACCGGTGGCGCGCCTGGCGAGCCGGTGCCGCGGCTTCCGCGCAGCCGATCAGAATCCGTGGCACCCATGTCGTCGCTGGGGTCGCCGTCCTGGTTATACTCGTCGGCGGCCTCTGGCTTCTCGATCGCTACTGGGAGACGGTCGCAGAGGTCATCGAGCAGCAGATTTGGAGCAAAGGAGAGTCGATGTCGTACGAGGTGCGAGCCAACGCCGACCACATGGCCTGGCGGATCTTCCTCGACACCTATGGCCTGGGCGCAGGCCTGGGTAGCCATCGGAGCAACAGCGGTCTCCTGACCCTGCTCGCCGGCACAGGGGTCCTCGGCACCCTCGCCTTCGCCTGGTTGATGGCAGGTGTGACGCGTGTCCCGCCGGCCGGCACCCAGGACGCCGAAGCCGGCAAGGCGTTGCGCTGGGCCGTGCTCGGCCTGCTTGCGTGTCACGCCGCTGCGGCTCCCGAGCTGCAGTCGCTACCGCTGTGGACCTGCACGGGGCTGATCATCGGCATGCGGCTCGCCGCTCGCGCAGTCCCTCGCGTGCGGCCGGCCGGAGCGATGGCGCATGGCCTGGCGCCACCGGCGTCATTGGTCGTGGAGCGGCTCGAGAGACTTCGGGACGCAACCCGGGTCCGTGGTCCATAGCCGCGATGACGGTGAGGCAACCGAATCTCGAAGACCTCGTATACGCGCGCGCGTCCCCGTCCATACTGCTGCGCACGCGCTCCCTCGCGCATGACCCGCTCGAGCGGTCCGTGGTGGTGCGGCCAGCCACCCTCATCGCATCGCGCCGGCCGGGGCCATGGGCCCGAGGGTCGGCTTCTGCAGCCTGTGGCCCCCCCGAGATCCCACGACCGGGTCGGACTGCGCCTTCTCGATGCGCCGGGCGCTCCTGGAGCACGGCTGCAATCTCGTCGATATCGCGCCGGTCGAGCCGCGGCCGCGGCCGGTCCAGGGGGCAACCGTGGCGGCGGGTTCCTGGACCGTCAGTGACGGCAGGTCGAGGTCCAAATGCGTGAGTCGCGGCTCGAGCCACCCGTCGTCTTCATCATCTTCAATCGGTCGGAGCATGCGCGGGCGGTTCTGGACGCGATCACGTCGGCCCGGCCGCGGCAGCTGTTCGTGATCGCCGACGGTCCGCGTGCCGAGCGGCCGGAGGACGTGAGCAGATGCGCCCAGACGCGTGCCTTGATCGAGCGCATCGATTGGGCCTGCGATGTCCGCACCGATTTTTCTGCCGTCAATCTAGGCGCCGGGCGCCGGATCGCGAGCGGGCTCGACTGGGTGTTCGAGCAGGTCGACCGGGCGATTGTGCTCGAAGACGACTGCGTCCCGCATCCGTCCTTCTTCCGGTTCTGTCAAGAACTGCTGGATCGGTACCAGGACGATGAGCGGATCGGCACGATCTGCGGCAGCAACTTTCTGATGGGCAAAGCCCGAAACCGCTGGAGCTACTACGCCTCGAACTTCCATGCGCTGCACGGTTGGGCGACCTGGCGCCGCAGCTGGCAGAGGGCCGACATGTCGATGCGGTTGTGGCCGGAAGTCCGAGACAACGGCTGGCTGATCGACCTTTGTGGTAATGAGCGGATGGCCAAGTTTTGGGCGATCCGCTTCGAACGGGTGTATCGGGGCGAACTGAATGCCTGGGACTATCCCTACATCCTGAGCTGTTGGCTGGAGCAGACGTTGGCGCTGACACCGAACGTCAATCTGATCGACAACATCGGGTTCGGGGCGGACGCCACCAATACCACTTTCATCGCCGACTTCTGCGATCGACCGACCGAGGCGATGCAGTTTCCCCTGATCCATCCGCCCTTCTTCATCCGAGACGCCATCTCCGATGCCGAAGCGACGAGGCGGCGCCTGCTGCCGGAGCGGGGCTCATGGTGGCGCCGCGCGGCGCGTCCTCTCGTCCACTTCGCAACCGGACGGACCCGGGTGCGGCTCGAGATCCCCCGCGCGAAGCTGCTCGAGCGCTCCGTGCTCGAGGCTCGAGCCGCCCCGCGAGCGACTTGCCGGAGCGCGGCCACGGCCAGCGGGCTGGCCTTGGCCGAGCATCGGGATCGCCTCGGCGAGCGGGAGGAAGATCACTGAGGCAAATGTCTTCGGACCGCGGCCGTCGAGCAGCTTTGTGATCGCGATGCGCGCTACCAAGCTAAAACCGGCCAACTCACGCGCTCCATACATTCCGACGCGCAAGGGGTTGCCGGCCGCACCGCAGGGGTCCAAACTCGACCCTCAGCCGCTGGCTTCCGGCGAATGTCGGATCAAATCGAAGGAGGCCTCACGGTGGATCGCAATCCTACTCCAATACAGGGCTGCTCCTGGCCACGGCGCGGGGCACACCTGGGAAATCTTGGTCAGGATGGCCCGCCAGATCAGAGCATCGTATTCGACTCAGCTGGGCGGCTGGGGCTGGGTCGTTTTCCGGACACGGAGGGAGGTGATCCGCATGTTCGGCGCGGTCTTCCGGATCCTGGACTACCTGCCTGGTGAGCAGGATCTGCTCATTTCTGCAAAAGGCAGCTTGATATGAGACCGGTCATCGCCGTAATCACAGTGGCGCTTCGAAAGTTTTCGTGGCGGTCGTCGAGGTCAGCGCGCGCGGCGCCGTTGTCGAAGACAAGTCTACGTGACCCGCAGCAATTCGACCGCTTCGCGCCCTTCATTATTGTCGGGATGGCGATCGGTTTCTATTGGTGTGTCTCGAACGATACGGCATTTTCCCAGGCATCCTTTACGAAGCATGTCATCAATTCGACCACTCAACCGTCCAACTCGCACTGCAAAGACATCGCCGATTTCAACGGCGATGGGAAAAATGATGTCGTCGTGTGCAGCGCCGGCGGCGATGGCCTCTGGTGGTATGAGTGGCCGAATTGGACGAGACACCCCATTCGCTCCAGCGGCCGCTATTCGACGGACATGCAGGTGGGCGATATCAACGGCGACGGCCGGATCGATGTCATCATCCCAAAAACACCCGACGGCAACATCGGCAACGACATGTTTTGGTACGAGAACCCGGGCGGCGACGCGACCGGCACATGGCCGGAGCATCACATCGGCGCCCAGGGCTCGCACGACGTCGAAAAAGGCGATTTCAACGGCGACGGACAGCTCGATGTCATAGCGCGCATGGGCGGCACCGGCCTCTTCCTCAACCAGAACCACGGCGCGAGCTTCCAGAAGGTATCGATCGGATCCCCGGGACAGGAAGGGACCATTGTCGGCGATTTCGACAGCGACGGCGATCTCGACATCGGCTCCGGCGGCAACGGCGTCCGCTGGTTCGAAAATGCGGACGGCAAGGGAACGTCCTGGAAGACCCATGAGATCGACGGCGGCTGGCCCGCGATGACCGGCATGGCCGCCGGCGACGTCAACAATGACGGCAAGACCGATATCGGCATCACCTGCTCCGAAAGCGCGAACTGCTCGATGGTGTGGTACGAGCAGCCGAGCTGGAAAAAGCACACTATCATCACAGGCGTCTCCTATGTGCACACGTTCAAGTTCCGCGATATGGACGGCGACGGCTGCCTCGACGCGGTGTGGGGCGAAATGCACCAATCGTCGCAACACCGCATCGCCGTGTCGTACAATAAGGACTGCAAGGGCGATGCGTGGGAAACCCAGGTCATCGACACCTCCGGCATCCACAACCTCCGCGTCGGCGACATCGGCGGCGACTGCGACCTCGATATTTTCGGCACCAACTGGAACAGCGGTTCGCCCGATAAAGGCGCGGTGAAATGGTTTGAGAATATGTCGCAACTGCCACCGAAGGTCGGGCCCGGGAGTCATTGCGGCGGCACGACGACCGGCACCACCGGCGGCACGACGTCGAGCACAATTGCCTGCTGCATCGGGCTCGACAGCTGGCATTACATCCATGCCGACGCGAGCAGGGCGGGAGGTCCGACCGGCGGCTACTTTGGCCTCGGGTTCGCCGATCTCAACCAGGATGGGTTTGTGGACATCGTCTCCGGCAAATATTTCTATATGAATCCGGGCCGAGGAATGGACGGCACGTGGACGCGCACAACCTTGCCGCAGGCGGCGGATGCGCATCTTCTGATCGACGTCGATGGCGACGGCAAGGCGAACGACATCATCGCGGAAGCGCTTCCGAACGTCTATTGGCTGCACGCAACCGACGCGAACGGCAGATCGTGGACGTCGTATAAGATTGCGGACGATCTACCAAAGACCGGACATGGCGACGGTCGCACCATGCGCGCCGCCCATCTCGTGTCAAGCAACCCCAAGCCCGACTTCGTCGTGACAGCGGGTGGCGGCGACTACCTCTTCCAGGTACCATCCGATTTCCAGACGAACCGCAACTGGCCCCACGTGAAGATCACCTCGACCACCCACGATGAGCAAAAAGGGCTTGGGCTCGGCGATATCGACGGTGACGGCAACATTGATGTCGCCGCCGGCGAGGGAAACGGCGTGACCGGCGTCTATTGGTACAAAAATCCAGGCAACGGCGGCGGCAGATGGGCGGCGCACAAGATTGGCAATACCGATGCGGCATCCGTAAAAAATATCGGCGTTGCCGATTTCAACGGAGACGGCCGTCTCGACATCGCCGCCGTGGAAGAAAACCGCAAGGCGGGCGTGTACTGGTTCGAGCAGCCCGCTGCAGCCGGCGACAGCTGGACAAAGCACAAGATCGGCAGCGGCTATGCGGAGATCGACAGCCTCTCCGTCACGGACATCAACGGCGACGGGCGGCCTGAAATCATCATTGGAGAGATATTCAGCCCCATGCGCGTCATCGTATTCGAGAACAATAGCAACGGCGCGTCCTTCACAGCGCATACGGTCTCGAGTGGTAAGGAAAGTCACAACGGCGCGATCGCGGTCGACCTCAACGGCGACGGCAAGAAAGACATCGTCAGCATCGCCTACTTCTACAAAGCAGATCTCCACGTCTGGCGCAACGACGGCCAGTAGTCGTACACAGCATGTTCGAAGCCGACCGATTAACCTGTGGGGTGAAACTGCGCACCGAGCAGACCGGGCACATCTAAGGCGCCATCTACTTCGACGACTTCGCGGTCGACGACACCCAGCTTTGCCCTGACAACTCGGCGCGCGCTCTGTACCACAGGTGCTGAGTGTGCGCTGTTCGCGCGCAACACCGCTGCTGACAATATTAGATCTGGTTCACTACAAGAGATTGGCGTAGATGTTCAGGTATTCGCGCGCAGCACTCGACCAGGAGAACTTTGTCGCCCAGCTTCGACCTCGCCGAATCCATTGCGCACGTTGGTCAGGAGTGAGATCGACGATTTTGCGCACGCCGCGCGCGATGGCGTCTTCGGAAAAAGGATTGATGAGTTCCGCTGCCGGGCCGGCGATCTCCGGAAGGCAAGAGCAATTGGAAGTCACCACGGGTGCCCCGGCTATCATTGCTTCGAGCATCGGCAATCCGAATCCCTCTTCGAGTGACGGATAACAGAAAACGAGCGCGTTCGCGTAGGCGACGCGTAACTCCGCATCGCTCAAGTAACCGAGCACCTTCACGCCCGGGGTTTGCAGTAGCGCGTGCAACTCCGGCATTTCGCTGAAGCTCGGTTGCGGACGGCCGACCACCCAGAGTTCCAGGCTGGGGATCGCGGCTTTGACTTGAACGAATGCCTTGATCAGCCGAGGCAGGTTTTTGTGCGGTTGCAAAGAGCCCACGCAGAGCAAGTATGGAACGTCGCTGCGCGCGGACGATGCTTCCACCGCCGTAAACTTCACGCCGTTATAAATTCGACGCAGCCGGTCTGGCGCGATTCCGAGGTCTTTTTCCGCGTGGTCGCGAACGTAGTCAGAAATGGCGACCACGCGTTCGGCCTTGCGCAGGCCAGCCACCGCCGTCACTGCGTAAACCAGCCGAAAGCTCCGGGTGTACCACTCGGGATGATTGTAAAAATTTAGATCATGCAGTGTTACGACCTGCTTCACCCCGAGGTTGCGTGCGGGACTCGTGTTAATCGGATGATGCGCGACGGTGCAGTTCCACTTTTTACAGAGGTGCGGCAACTGGATTTGCTCCCATATCTGAGCCCGCCCGCGCGACCAGCGTTGCAATGGAACCGGGACAAGGCGGACGCTCTGAAAGGCCGTCCATTCGTTCACGCCGGGAAAGTTTGGGTCGGCAAAAACGACCAGCGAAATCGCGCGATCTGGCGAGCGGACGATCGCATCGAAAAGTCCAAACGCCGCCGTTTGCGTGCCTGTTGGCTGCGGTGTGCCGCTGAAGCGGCCATTAAGTGCGACAGCGTTTTTCATTTGCCCGAGATTCGCAAAGGCGCGGGAGCATACCGTGGTCGGTCGCGTCCTCGCGCAGCGCCGTCAGACCCTCGCAACGCCCGCCGCCCGCCGCCCGTAGCGCGAACGGCCCTTCCACCACCACGGCCGGCGCCAGACCCGCTTGCGCCGCTTGATCACCACGCCCGCAGCCAGCATCGCCGCAACACCACTGGTCCGAAACACCTCGATCAGCAGCAGCACCCCGCCATGGGCGGTCAATGCCCCACTCTCGGCCCGCTGATCCAGCTCGAACGGCAACAGCGTCTGGCTCATCACCCCGGCTCGCCCGTTGCACCCGACCGCTGACACCCTAGCCCGCATTTCTCGCAGCCAGTAGTTGGTTTGAGCGTGTGCGAGGCGAAGAGCCGGATCGTGGAGCCCGGCTGAGCAGGGCCCGGCGCGCCTGGCGACCGTCGCGACGTTCCGCCGATCGGCTGAGCCGAGACCATGTCCAGCCCTGGTCCGTGGCCCGCTGCACCAGCAGGAGTCGACCTTGCGGCGTCAAACGCGCATTCTTGTGCATGTTCATCCGGGCGCTCTCCCGATCAGGGCTGACAGTGTCGCAACCGACAGCCTGACCGGGCCCGCCCGGATGAACAACCTTCGTAGCAACCACAGCTAGCCCTGACCGTTGCGGCTCAGAAGGTCGGCGACCCGCAGACCCCAGGCATAGACGGTCAGGCCTGGGTTGACCCGACCAGACCGCGGCAGGGCGCTGGCATCGACCACGTAGAGGTTGTCGAGCGTGTGCACGCGCCCATCGCCTGCCACCACCGATGTGTCGGGATCGTCGCCGGTGACCAGAGTGCCGCAGGCGTACGCGTGATTCTCGATCGGGCTCCTCCTGATCAAGGCGACGAAACCGAGCCGCAGCAGTTGTCTGCGCATCATCCGCCACAGGCGCAAGTGCTCGGCCGTGGCCTCGGGCAGCCGGGCCGCATCGTAGTCCAGCGTCGGATACCCCTCGCCGTCGGCGGCGATCACCCGGTTCTCGGGAGAGGACCCGTCTTCGGTGCTCAGCCAAAAGCCGTAGGTGCGGGAGCCAATTGAATTCGCGAGTGTCTGCGAAACCAAGCCCGGCAGACGGGCTCGCAGAACCTCACCGTCCATCCAGCCGAGCGTCTGGACGCTACTGTGCGGGCAGGACGGGTGAAGCAGCACCACCGTCTTACGCAACATGTCGGTTATCGGACGGGCCGATACAGCCAGGACGACCGAATTCACATGGCGTTTGTAGTTGCGGCCGATCTGCTCGGACCATGGCGAGACGACTGACCCGCCGTGGCGCCGCACGTAGCGTTGGAGCAGCCGGGGCGAGTGAAGGGCGCCCGCAGCGAGCAGCACGGTCGCCGCCCCGTAGCTCGAGCCGTCTGCACAAGTGACCGTGCCGATGCTCTTCGGATTGCCGGCCGCAGGCTCCAGCGCTACCACCTCCTTGTCGCAGATGATCTCCACGTGGCTGTGCCCCTTGAGCCGGTCGAGGAAGGCGACTTCGGCGTCCGACTTCAGTCCCCGCGGCGATGCAAAGCCGCCATCGAAGCGGCGCGCCTCCTCGGGATAGTTCACAATCTCCGGTGCCAGGCTGAGCGGAAGCGGATGGTGCTCCCATGCGCAGTCGAGCTTAAGAAGCCCATCCAGGATGCGGCGCAGCGCGGGCTCGACGTCGAACGACCGTACGCCCAGCAAGTTCTCGGCCTCGGCGTAGTAGCCCTCGAATTCGTCATAGCAGACTGGCCATGCACGGCAGTGGTAGTCGGGGTCGGCATCGAACTCGTGCCGTTGAAAACGAACCTGCGCGGCACCCGACCACTTGGTCTTGCCGCCGACATTGAAGTATTCCTTGAGCGTCAGCGGACCGCCGCGGGGGGTAAGCCAAACCTCCCTGCTGGTGAATGCCGTCTGGCGGATGACGCGGTCGGCGTCGAGCGTGCTACCGTCGGTGGGTAGCTTGCCGCCTTTTTCCAGGATCAGGATACGCCGCCCGGTTCGCGCCAGCCGCCAAGCAGCGGCCGCGCCGCCGGCCCCGGAGCCGATGATAATATAGTCATAGCGCATGCCTGCCCTCCCTCTGAAGGACCTTGGCGGCACACGCGGTGCCCAGAGCGTGATGGGCCAGAGGTCCATTCTCAATCCTGATGATCTCATCGAGAGTAGAGCATGATATGAGTTGTGTCGCGAGTTGATTGAAATTGGGCGGCGCAGGCACCGAGCGGACGTGGTGGGATGGATCAGGCGGCGAGGTCGAGGTCGGTGGGAGAGCCCCTGATCCCCGAATACGTTCGGCGGTATGAGGGAGTGCTTCGGGCGAGACCTGGGGTTGGCGAGGAGCTAGCCCGGATTTCTCACAGCGGATAGGTGCGGCTGGCGGTTGGGCAAGTCGCAGTGAGGAGCGTCGCGCGGTTGGCGGTTGGGGCTCGAGATCGGTGGCCGAGCCGAATTTTGGGCGTGCCACAGCGGCTCGCGAGCGGGGCGCGAAAGGTTGGCAGGGGCGGTCAGAAGGCGGCGGCGCGCTTCAGGTAGAGGTAGGCGAGGTGGGACTCGGTCTGGAACGGGCAGGCCGAGGCCATCGCGACCTTGATCCGGCGCACGCTGCGGCGGACCTGGGCACCGATCTTCAAGAGCTTGAGGCGGATGGTGCCGCAGGTGGCGGTGGCGAACTGGGTGAACCGGAGCCCGATCCGCCTGAGCGCCTCGATCAGGACGTAGGCGAAGGACGCGAACCAGAGCCGGAGCTGGTTGGCACGCATGGTCGCCGCTGAGGTGCGACCGGCGAACAGGTCGAGCTGCTGCTCTTTGATGCGGTTCTCGACCTCGCCGCGGGCGCAGTAGACGTCCTCGTAGAGGGTGCGGGCGAGGCTCTCGCCTGCCGGCAGCGAGGTCACGACGAAGCGCGGGTTCGAGCCCTTGGGCAGGTGCTCGGCCTTGGCGACCACGCGCCGCGCGCGGCTCCAGCTGTCGAGCGTGCGCCAGGCGAAATCGGCGAAGCGCCGCGCGGGGCCACCTCGGGCCAGACTCTCGGCCGCCGCCGCGGCAAGATCTTCGGTAAGCGCGCCGACCAGACGGTCGTTGCGGGCGAGGCCGAAGAGGTAATCGACGCCGTGCGCTTCACACCAGGTCATCAACTCGTCCCGGGCAAAGCCCGAATCGGCCCGCAGCACGATCTTCACCCGCGGCCAGCTCTCGCGGATCTGGCCGACGAGGCGCTCGACCTCGTCGACAGCACCCGCTGACGCAGCGATGTTCGAGCGCCGGAGCTTGGCCGCCAGCAGATGCCGGCCGCAGAAGATGTACAACGGCAGGTAGCAATAGCAGTCGTAGTAGCCGTGGAAGAACCGGCCCTCCCGCGGCTGGCTCCCAGGGGCGACCACCGGAGGTCGCCCCGGAGCGCCGCGCCCGTGCAGCGGGTCGTCGGTGGCATCGAGATCGAGAACGATCCTCTCGGGCGGGGTCCTGTGCGCTTCGAGAAAGAGGGTGACGAACAAGCCCTCGATCGCCACCGCGTCGTGACCGATCTTGTGGTAGCGGCAAGGCGTCGAAGGGGCGTGCTCGAGCCGGTTGAGCGTGCTCTTGCCGGCGAGCGGCGCACAATCCTGGCGCCGCGCCGTGAGCTTGCCGGCCAGCGTCGCCAGCACCGGGTCGTGGCGCAATTGGTCGTGATCGACCAGGTCCTCATAGCCGAGCGCGATGCCGAACACCCGCTGCGCCACCATCGCCGCGACCGAGTGCTCGACCTGCGACTGGACCCGACCGTCATCAAAGGAGGAAGCGAACCTCGCCACCAAGCCGATCGCGCGATCGGTCGCCCCAAGCAGCAGCGCCCCGGCGTCCGAGGTGACCTCGCCGCCATCGAACGCAGCCACCACCTGGCGGCCTTCGACCACTTCATAACCGAACAGGTCGCGGTTACACTCTGTCGGCATCGGGGGATCTCCTCTGATCGGCTTCAAGTCATTCCGGCAGAACGACTTTCGCCGATTCGAGGCCCCGATGCACCTATTCCCTGTGAGAAATCCGGGCTAGGCACAGGCGCATTCAAAGGATTCACAAGAGTTCGACGGATGTGCGATGCTGGGGGGCCATGGCTCAGGTCGTGTGTCCGGTGGTCTCGGCTGAGGATCGTGCTCGTTTGGAGGCGATCGTCGCCGATCGCAATCGCGCCCAGAAGCACGTGGCGCGGGCTCGGATCATTCTCGGCTCAGCCGATCGGCTGAACGTCGCGACGGTCGCCAGGCGCGCCGGGGTCGGCCGGCCGGCAGTCTGGCGCTGGCAGCGGCGCTTCGCCGAGGCCGGGGTTGAGGGCCCGCTGTGCGATGCCACCCGCAAGCCCGGCAAACCGCCCTTGGGCGATCAGACCGTGCGGCGGGTCGTGACCCTCATCTGTGCAGAGCCGCCGGGCGAAGCGACCCACTGGACCGGTCGGGCGATGGCCCGGCACACGGGCGTCTCCTTGCGCTCGGTCCAGCGCGCGGCGCTCCGGGGCGACCTCGGTGGTCGCCCCTGGGAGCCAGCCGCGGGGCGGCGCACGACCTCCAGCCGCACCGCATCCGGACCTTCAAGCACTCGACCGATCCACAGTTGACCGCCAAGCTTGCCGACATCGTCGGCTTGTACATCGACCCGCCCAAGCATGCCGTGGTCCTGTCGGTCGACGAGAAGTCCCATGTGTGGATGGCCCCCGGCTTGCAAGAGGAAAATTAGCGTGTGGCATAATGCGGTTGCCTTGCGGTCATGTGGCCGACCTGTTGACGCGGTCGTCGCATGACCGCTGGCCCCGATGGGTTGCGCGGACCAGGGCCTCATCAGATCCGCGGGATTTTCGTCCCTCCACTTCTCCAGGCTGCTCCCGGTCCGTCGGCGACAACCGATCACCCCATCACGTTCCTTCCCTCGCAAGCGTCACAGGGCAGGCGAGCTCGGCGCCTATGCCGGGACCGCCTGCCGATAAGTCTGCTCCTGCGCCATCACGGCCCAGACGATGCGCGCCATCTTGTTGGCCAGAGCCACGGCGACTACGAGGCGCGGTCGTCTCGCCAGCAGGCCCTGGATCCGCGCATTGGACCGGCTGCCTTCGAGCGCAGCAGGACGGTTTGGGCGCCGACGATCAGCAGCTGCCGAATGTACCGGTCGCCGAGCCGGCTGATCCGGCCCAGCCTCTGCTTGCCGCCGGTGGATCTCTGCCGCGGCACGAGGCCGAGCCAGGCCGCGAACTCCCGCCCGCCACGGAAGGCGGCGCGGTCAGGCACCGTGGCGGCGATGCCGGTGGCGATCAGCGGCCCGATGCCCGGGATCGTGACGAGCCGCCGGCTCACGGGGTTCGTCTTGTGCCAAGCCATGATCCGGGCGTCGACCTCGGCGATCCGTTGGCCGACCTCGTCGAGCTGAGCCGCGAGAAGCTCGAGGACTTGACGCGCCAGCTCGGGCACGCGCCGATCCTCCTGCATGCTCGCCAAAAGCCGTGGCACGTTCCAGGGCCCCTGTGCCACGACGAGACCGAACTCGGCCAGGTGCCCGCGTACCGCGTTGATCAGCTGGGTTCGCTGCCGGACCAGCAGCTCGCGCACCCGGTGCATGGTCAATGCAGACTGTTGCTCTTCGGTCTTGACGGGCACGAAGCGCATGGACGGCCGCGTCACCGCCTCGCAGATCGCGGCGGCATCGGCGGCATCGTTCTTGCCACGCTTCACGTAGGCCTTGACGTACTGCGGCGGTATCAGGCGCGCCTCGTGTCCCAGCGAGCGCAGCTCGCGCGCCCAGAAGTGCGCGGTGGCGCAGGCTTCCATGCCGATCAGACAGGACGGCAGCGAGGCGAAGTAGCTGATGACCTGAGCGCGCCGGAGGCGCCGCTTCACGACGACGTCGCCCGCCTCGTTCACGCCATGGATCTGGAAGACCTGCTTGGCAAGGTCGAGGCCGATCGTTGTAGTCTCCATCTGGATGGCTCCCCTTGGTGCTGTTCGACAGCCACCACCTTGGCACGACGATGCCGTGAGGGGGCCATCCACCCCATCAGATCCAGGCGCTGGACCGCACCCAGCCGGGGCTGCCGCTCAAGCCCGGCAAGACCGGGACCCTGACCCACGACGATCTGCGCAACGGCGTCACCACGTTGTTCGCCGCCTACAACGTGCTTGAAGGCACCGTGCTCGGCCGCTGCATGCAGCGCCACCGGCACCAGGAGTTCCTGCGCTTCCTCAACACCATCGAGGCCGCCATGCCGGCCGGCAAGGTGATCCACGTGATCCTCGACAACTATGCACGAGCGCAGCGACCAGCCGCCGCGGCCATCGCCCGGCCGGTCCAGTGGGTCGCCTCGCCGGGCGGCTCGCCAAGGGTCAGCTCGACCACCCGCTCGACCACCGTTCTCGGCAGCGGCGTCTTGCCTCGTGGACGGCTCTTGTCCCGGAGCAGCCTGTCGACGCCGGCTTCCACGAACCGTTCTTGCCAGCGCCAGACCGTCGCCTTGGCGCAGCCGACCTCGCGCAGGAACGCCCTCGTGCCCACCGCGTCGCCGGTCAGCAGCACGATCCGCCCCCGGTCGACATGCGCAAGGGGATCGAGGTCGAGGTTGGCGCCGATGATCGTGCTCGGCTCGAGGCGATCATGGCGGATCGCAACTGTGACCAGAAACGTTAGCATACCCAAATGCTCAGAGGGGACTCTTACGATTGCGTCGGTGCAGTACGATATGTGCTACGTCGTCACCTACGTGCCCCAGGATCCTTGCGCCGTCTCAAGGAGGAGACACGATTGCTGCGGACGGGCCCGCCCTCGCCGGCCCCGTCGCCGCGGTCGAGGTGGGCCAGAGCAAACGGTCACGGCTGAAGTCGCCCACAAGTCGTTGAGCGCCATCGACGATGTCGACTTTGGCTTGCCAGCCCAGGAGTTCCCGAGCCCGGCGTGTGTCCCCAACGAACCGCGTTACGTCGTAGGAGCGATGCGGCATTTCGACGATCCTCGAGCGCTCGCCGCCGGCACGATTGGTAGTCCGCGCCAGCTCGCCGAGCGTCGTGGCCCGTCCGGTGCAAAAGTGCACCGTGGGAAGCGTGGCCGCGCCATTCTGCATGGCATCGATCAGCAGCAGAACGCCGGCCACGGTATCGTCCAGGTGGGTAAAATCGAACGTGGAGCCGCTGCCATCGACCCGCAGATCCGCCCCCTCGACCACAGCGCGCGCGAACGCGGGAACTACCCGGTCGGGATGGTCATCGGTCCGACCGTAGACGTTGGAAAAACGTACGATGGCTGTGTTCAAGCCATGCTTCCTGGCTTCGAGGACCAGCCTCTCGCCTTCGGCCTTGGAGCGGCCGTAGACGTTCAACGGCCGCAGCGGCGTGTCCTCGCTGGCCGGAAGACGGCTCGGCTCGCCGTAGACCTCGCGACTGCTGGCAGACAGCACCCAGGGCTTCGCCTGCGACTTATGCGCAAAGCGCAGGACGTTGCGGGTGCCGTCGACATTGGTCTGCCAACAGCGCGCCGGGTCTCGTTCTGCCCAGACGACGCGAGAGACCGCGGCAAGGTGAACGATGCCGCAACATCCATCCACCAGGTGCTCGACGCGCCCCCCATCGGCAATGTCGCACTTCCCGGGCTGACCTTCCGGCAATCTCAGATCCAGACCTTCGACCCGAAAGCCGCACGCTCGAAGCTCGGCGGAGAGAGACGTGCCGATCAATCCCTCGGAGCCCGTGACAAGAATTGTTCGCATTCCGGCGCTTCCCGCAGCGTTGAGGTTGAGAGTTCCTCATGAACCACTTTATCGAAAAAATCATACTATCTCAGCCACCGTGTCGCAATCCGATAGTAGTCGAAGCGGGTCCAACCGAGCCCGGATTTCTCAAGGAAGTCGGTGCATCGGGGCCCTGAATTCGACGATAGTTCTTCTGCGACAAAGAGTTATCGCGACGCAAAGGAGATCCCGATGCCGACAGAGTGTAACCGAGGCCTGTTCGGACATGAAGCCGTCGAGGGCCGCCAGGTGGCAGCCGGGTTCGACGGCGGCGTGGTCACCTCGGACGCCGGCGCACCGTTGCTCGGGGCGAGCGATCGGGCCATCGGGTTGGTCGAGCGGTTTGTCGCCCGCTTCGGGGCCAGGGCCAGGTCGAGCACAGCATCGAAGCGATGGTGATGCAGCGGATCGTCGGCATCGCGCCGTCGAGATCGCCGTACTCGGTACGCGGTTGTGAACGCTCATATTCTCAGAACTAGCTCTCCAGCGCGGAGGCTGGAATGGGCGACGATCTGCTGGCGGGGCTGCCGAACGACCTGCCTGGTTTTCTGGCCCGCTTCGGCAGCGACGCGCAGTGTCGGGACTATCTGTTCCAGGCGCGCTGGCCGGAAGGCTTCCGCTGCGCCGGCTGTGGCCACGAGCGCGCGTACCGCCACAAGCTGCGGTTGATCGAGGAATGTGCCGCCTGCGGCAAGCAGCATTCGTTGCTGGCCGGCACCATCTTCGAGCAGACCAAGAGCGGCTTGGCCAAGTGGTTTCTCGCAATCTACCTGGTGACCTCGAGCAAGGGCGGGATCTCGGCGATGGAGCTCAAGCGGCAGATGGGCTTTGGCAGCTACCAGACCGCCTGGACAGGCTGCACAAGATCAGGAAGGCGATGGTGCGGCCGGAGCGGGCGCCGCTGAGCGCGGGGGTCGAGGCCGACGAGACCTATGTCGGCGGGCCGCGGCCAGGCAAACCGGGGCGCGGCGCCGGGGGCAAGAGCAAGGTCGCCGGCGCGGTCGAGAGCGGCCGCGGGGAGGCCCGAGGCCGCCGGCTGGGGCGGCTCCGGCTGGCCGTGGTGCCGGATGTCTCGGCGCGCAGGCTCGAGGGCTTCCTGGCCGCCGCGGTCGCCAAACCGGCGATGATCGCGACCGACGGCTGGTCGGGCTATGGCGGGCTCGAGGCCCAGGGCTCCGCCCACGAGCCGCTCAACCTGCCGCCAGCTGGGGCGATGCGGCGTTGCGCCTGCCGGCGATCCATCTGGTGTTCGGCCTGACCAAGCGCTGGCTGCTCGGCACCCACCACGGCGCCGTCTCGAAGAAGCATCTGCCGGCCTATCTCGACGAGTTCGTCTTCCGCTTCAACCGCCGCACCGCCAAGAACCTCAGCCACCCATCCAGCGAGCGGTCCGCACCCGTCCTGTCACCTACCACGCCATCGTCGCTGCTGCCGTCTCCTGACGGTCGTGGAGAGCTAGTGCAATGATGCAAACATAGGATTCATAAAAGCTGAATGATGTGCGATACTGGGCCCATGGCTCAGATCGTGTGTCCGTTGGTTTCGGGTGCGGATCGTGCTCATCTCGAGGCGATCGTGGCCGATCGCAATCGCGCCCAGAAGCATGTGGCGCGCGCTCGGATCATCCTCGGCTCGGCCGATCGCCTGAACGTCGCCGAGGTCGCCCGGCGTGCCGGCATCGGCCGGCCGGCAGTCTGGCGCTGGCAACGGCGCTTTGCCGAAGCCGGGGTCGACGGATTGCTGCGCGATGCCACCCGCAAGCCCGGCAAGGCGCCCTTGGGCGAGGCGGTGGTCCGCCAGGTGGTGACCCTGACCTGCGCCGAGCCGCCCGGCGAGGCGACGCAGTGGACCGGCCGGGCGATGGCCCGACACACGGGCGTCTCCCTGCGGTCGGTGCAGCGGATCTGGGCGGCGCATGACCTCCAGCCGCACCGCATCCGCACCTTCAAGCGCTCCAACGACCCCCAATTCGCGGCCAAACTCGAGGACATCGTCGGCCTCTACGTCGACCCGCCCAAGCATGCGGTCGTGCTCTCGGTCGACGAAAAGTCCCAGATTCAGGCCCTCGACCGCACCCAGCCCGGTCTGCCGCTCAAGCCGGGCAAGGCCGGGACCATGACCCACGACTATCTGCGCAACGGCGTCACCACGCTGTTCGCCGCCCTCGACGTGCTCGAAGGCACGGTGCTCGGCCGCTGCATGCAGCGCCACCGGCACCAGGAGTTCCTGCGCTTCCTCAACGCGATCGAGGCCGCGGTGTCGGCCGGCAAGGTGATCCACGTCATCCTCGACAACTACGGCAGCCACAAGCACCCTAAGGTGCTGCGCTGGCTCGCCCGCCACCCCCGCTTCGTCTTCCACTACACGCCGACCTCGGGTTCGTGGCTGAACGCGGTCGAGACCTTCTTCTCGGCGCTGACCCGGCGCCGGCTCAAGCGCGGCAGCTTCCATTCGATCGTCGACCTGCAGGCCGCGATCCACCGCTACATCGCCGAGCACAACGATGACCCCAAGCCTTTCATCTGGACGAAAACCCCGGCCCAGATCCTCACCAAGCTGAATCCTCTGAATGCGCCCGTGCACTAGTTTCTCAGAATGCCTTATGCCGTTGGTCTGGTGCGACCAACATGTTGGAGGTGGCAAGTTTGAGGGCGAGGATGAGGGTGAGCAGGGTTCAAAAGGCGGCGTGGCGGGTCCGCCGGCGGTTGACGCGGAAGACGAACTCGTCGAGATAGGCCTGGAGGTGCGGGCTGCGCAGGCCGTGGTAGACGCCGAGCGCCCAGGTCTTGAGGTTGGCGAACACGCGGTGTTACCCAGTGCAGGACGACATGGGCGGCCATCGGGCCGATGACGCGCGACTCATGGCGGATGTCGGGCGCGCCCGGATAGCTGTACCAACCGTCGGTTCTGGCGGTGGCGCCCGGCGCGAGGTCAGCCGAGAGGAAGGCATGCAGGCTTATGGCCGAGAAGTCCCCGATCGCGGCGAGCCGGATGCGTCAACGGTTCTCACCTTGCCGAGTGCCGAGGCAGGGAGGCGGCCGCACCTCGTAGGAAAGGGTGGACAGTTGTGGGTGCCAGGATTGCCTTGTTCACACTGCGCAACCGATCGGGTAAATCGCACGTATCCCGCTGTGTCGGCTACGAGTTCGAAGACGTCGTGTGCGCCATCGACGACATTTCGGTGGTCGCGCCGATTTCCGGCAGGCAAGGGCGACTGAAAGAAATCTTGCGCGAGCTGGCTCTGGAACTCGGCCTAGATAGACGGCGCATCGGGAAGTCCATCAAGAACAACAGGTTCTACAAGACATTCGGGACCAGGTTGCGATCGGAAGTACACATCGATGAGTGTGAGTTGCTGATATGTGATGTTCTTTTCGCCCAGCAGCTACTCGTAATTCAGTCTATTCAGAACTGGCGGGCCAAGAGCAAATACGCAGCATGCTGGGTGGAAGAGATGTGGTGCCAGGACGTCGAGGAGCTCGGGCCGGAAATCGACGTGCTCAACCAATTCGATCATGTCTTCTGCTCGTGCGCCGGGACCATCGAAAGGTTAGCGGGGCGAATCCAGAGTCCAGTGACCTATCTGCCCCCGGCAGTCGATGCCATCGCCTTCTCCCCGTGGCCGAATCTCAGGCCACGAAGTATTGATATTTGTAGCGTCGGACGGCGTTCAGCGATCACTCATGAAGCCCTGCTGCGCTATGCGCGCGCCAAGAACGGCTTCTACTACTACGATACCATCGAGGGACCATTTCTTGTTGGTAATCCATCGGAACATAGACTATTGTATTCGAACATTCTCAAGACTAGCCGATACTTCATCGCCAATCGCGCAAAGTTCAATAGTTCAGATGAGACCAAAGGTCAACAGGAAATCGGATATCGTTTCTTCGAGGGGATGGCCGCCGGCACCGTTCTTCTTGGAGACCATCCCGACACAAAAGTGTTTCACGATCAATTTGGCTGGACGGACTTTGTGATTCCAATCCCCTTTGATTGTCCTGACATAGCAGACGTTCTCGAAGAGCTTGACCAAGATCCGGCTAGGCTCGAGCAGCTCCGGCGTCGGAATGTCGCCAATGTGTTGAGGAGGCATGATTGGCTCCATCGATGGTCCGTGATTCTCGACACGTTCGGATTGCCGAGCACGCAAGGAATAGAGGCGCGCCGCCGACATCTGGAGATTTTGCGAGATCAGGTTGAAACACCGCCAGGATGACGGCCACTTTGGTCCAGAGCTAGTGGATCGAATCTAACGCTTGGTACCCTTGTTTGGCGGCGGCGATGATGGCCTCGGGGTCGGCGCGCCAGACGAACGGCTTGGGGTCATGGTTGTGGGCCGCGAGGAAGTGGTTGATGGCTTCCTGCAGAGCGACGACCGAGGGGAACACGCCGCGTTTGAGCTGGCGCTTGGCGAGCTTGGCGAACACGGTCTCGACGGCGTTGAGCCAGGAGCATGAGGTCGGGGTGAAGTGGAAGATCCAGCGCGGGTGCCGGGTCAGCCAGCGCCGCACCTTGGCGTGCTTGTGGGCGGCATAGTTGTCGAGGATCACGTGGATCAGCTTGCCGGCCGGCACGGCGCGCTCGACGCCATTGAGGAAGCGGATGAACTCCTGATGCCGGTGGCGTTGCATGCAGCGGCCGATGACCGTGCCGTCGAGCACGTTGAACGAAGCGAACAGGGTGGTCGTGCCCTTGCGTTTGTAGTCGTGGGTCATGGTGCCAAGCCGCCCCGGCTTCATGGGCAGACCCGGCTGGGTGCGGTCGAGGGCCTGGATTTGGCTCTTTTCGTCGATCGACAGCACCACGGCATGGGCCGGCGGATCGACATACAGCCCGACGATGTCCTCGACCTTGGCGGCGAAGTTGGGATCGGTCGAGAGCTTGAAGCTGCGGACCTGATGGGGGCGCAGCCCGGGCGTCCGCCAGATCCGCTGAACCGAGCTGACGCTGAGCCCGCTGGCCGCGGCCATCGCCGGCGCCGTCCAGTGGGTCACGCCCTCCGGCGGCGCCTCTTCCAGCGTGCGTGCCACGACCCGCTCGACCGCGGCCTTGGGCAACCGCGCGATGCGCGACGGGCGGGTCTTGTCGCGCAGCAGACCGTCCACGCCCTCCGCCATGAACCGCTCCTGCCAGCGCCACACGCACGGCTTCGCCACGCCCGCCCGGCGCATCACCGCGGCGGTGCCGCAGCCTTCGCCGGTCGCCAGAATGATCCGCGCCCGCCAGACGTGCTTTTGCGGGCTGTTGCGGTCCGCCACGATCGCCTCGAGCCGAGCACGATCGGCGCCGCCCACTTCGATCTCGATCCCCTTGCGCATGGCATCAGCCTACCATAGCCTTGGTAAGATGGGAATCTTCCGTTAGATCTTAGCCACTAGTTCAGTGCGATCGACAGACACGACGCTAAGACAACTGGACACCTGGAAGAACCGGCTCGCCGCCTGAGCGGCGTGCGGGAATTGCGGTGAGCGAAGAGTCTCGTCGGTGTGTGGTTCGCGACCCGAACCGCGTGGGCCTGAGGCTCCCGGCGCCAGCTGGGCGGCCGCGCCGCCGCGACCCACCAGCAACCGAACGGGCGGCGCATGTTGGTCACCAGGTTACTGTCGCGAGGCCCAGCTTGGCGGCGGCGCGGGCGAGACCGAGCGAGCGGATGATCAGGCCGAGCCGGCGCTTTTGGGCGGCGGAGATGTGCTCGACGGCGACCGGCCTCCCAGCTGGGCCCGGAAGAGTTCGAAGTCGACCCCCACGGCCAGCCGCCCGAGCGGATCGCTCAGCGCCGACAGGGCGGCGTACCCCGCGTCAACCCAGGCTACCCTACCAGGAACGCCTCCTCGCCACAACATATGGCAGAGAATCACGTTCAGCCTCATCTGCTAGTGGTTCTTTCGAGGCGTCCAACTGACCGTCGACAATTTACTTCGATGTTTTGCTATCTCAGATCGCTTCCGTTTCCAGGTCAAGGTGTGTAAGGTGACGGGATCTCGGCACGAAAGGTGGTTGTGCTGTGCGTTGTGGTGCCGGTCGCGGCGGTCGGGCTGGGTGCGCAATCCGGTGCCTACACCACGGCCGAGGTGCTGGCCCCGGCTTCAGGCTGCATCATCGCCTCCAGCCTGGCGACCATTGGCGCTCTGATGGTGCTTCGATAGGCGGTTCCGAAGCAACGCCCGGTTGAGATTGAGGCATCCTTGTCGGGCATTCGCAAGTACGGCGGCACCTTTCCAATCGGGCAGCCCGCCCTTGCTGGGTTTTCACGGCGCTCGTGCCCATCATTCAGACGACATCCGGATCGCTCGTACGGAGGATGTCTGTTGCGATTGCAAAGACGCCTCGCCGGCTTCCGTGGCTCCGGAGTAGCGATGCTTTCTGACGCGTCAGCGCTCGACCTCGCTCACTGTCCGTTCAAGGCGGCGGTAGGTACTGGGCGAGGAAATCGCAACTGATGTCCACGAAACATCAGGTGACGCTAGGCGTAGTCTGGGCCGCGGCCGGCAGTTTGGGACGCGAAGCTGCTGGTCTGGTTGTCTTCCTCGTTCTTGCACAACTCCTCACGCCCGAGGCGTACGGATTGGTGGGCATGGCAACCGTGATCATCGTGGTCACCCAGGCCCTTGGCGACCTGCTTCAGGTACCCCTGATACAGCGTCAGAGCCTGGAGCCGGGCCATTTAGACACGGCGTTTTGGTCCCTATTGATACTAGCCGTCGCGCTGATGCTGGTTGCAATGGCGGCAGCCGGACCGGTGGCAAGGTTCTTTGACGAGCCAGAGGTCGCCAGGTTGGTCCGGTGGTTAAGCGTGCTTCCGGTGCTCAATACTCTGGCGGCTGTGCAGACCGCCCTGCTGAAACGAGACATCAGGTACGGCGTCCTCGCCACGCGCTCCTTGCTTGCAGTCGCAGCCGGCGGCGTCGTGGGTATTGGCATGGCTTTGGGCGATCAAGGAGCGCTCAGCCTTGTCGGAAATCTGCTTACCCAGGCCATCGTAGGCACGCTCGTGCTGTGGGCAGCAAGTGATTGGCGGCCCGGCCTGCAGGTCTCCAAACGCTATTTCCGAGATCTGCGAACCTCTGGTTCATACATGATCGCCATTCGACTCACGATCCTCGTCGAGCAGCAGAGCCCTCGGGTCCTGATCGGATATCTCCTCGGCCCCCTCGCACTTGGTATTTATACAGTGTCCTGGCGGATCCTCGAGATCCTCTGGCTGGTCTCGGTCGCGCCGCTGAACGATGTGGCTTTCCCGGTTTTCTCACGCGTTCAAGGCGGCCCGGAGCGTTTCCGCCAGTTGCTATACTCGGTCCGACAACTTAACGCGATGGTCGCTCTTCCCATCTTCGCTGGCGTGGCCATGGTGGCGCCTGAGCTTTTGCCGGCGCTCCTCGGTCACAAGTGGCAAGCGACGATTCCCGTCGTTCAGCTTTTTGCTTTGCAGGGCATGAGTATCGCCATCGTGACGATCACCCGTGCTACCGTCCTGCAGGCACTGGGAAGGTGGGATCTTGTGCTTGGCGTCAACCTGTTGGGGACCGTCGTTTCCGTCGCAGCCGTCGTCGTCGGCAGCACGAAGGGGTTGGTTGGTGTCGCCGCCGGCATGGCTTTTGTCACCTTTCTCACGCTTCCAATCGAATTGTACATCGAACGCAGGCTCACCGGGATGCGGCTCTCCAAACAGGTGCTCGCGCACGCGCCGATTGCTTGTGCCGTCCTCATCATGGCGGTGTCGGTCTTCGGTTGGCGCCAGCTCATGGCAACGACGCTTGGGTCCATTCCGCTACTGGCGACCTCGGTTGTGCTTGGCGTCGCGACGTACGTCGGCGTCCTCTGGCTGATCGCCCAGCCACTCGTACGCCGGGCATGGCAGCTGCTCGCAAGCCTTCGACAGGAGGGCCCGATGCTCGGCTCCAACGCCGGAGGCGAAGTATGATGACTTCCCTGAACGGGCCGACAGAACGCCCGCGTCACCAGGCGCTGAGGCTATCCACCAACGTTGGTCCGTCCTTGGGTGCTCGCCCGCAGCAACGTCGCTACGACCAGCTTTCGAAGACGCCTATGGGCGCCAGGGTAGCGGAGTGAATTCAATGGGCCCGAAGGTCTCGATAGCCATCCCTGTACACAACGGTGAGAATTTCCTCGGAGATGCCGTTGGCTCAGTGGTCCAGCAAGACTTTCGGGACGTCGAGGTGATCATTTGCGACAACGCATCAAATGACCAGACTGAGACCATTAGTCGACAACTTGTGGCACAGCACGCGGAAATCAAGTATTACCGAAACTTGGTGAACATAGGTGCCGGGCCAAACTTCGATAAAGCGTTCTCTCTATGTACCGGCGAATACTTCAAGTGGGTTGCGCACGATGACTGGCTCAGTACGAACTATATCAGATTATGTTCCGGAGCCCTCGATCGCAATCCTGATGCCGTGCTAGCCCACGGAGTCACGCAATGTGTCGATGAGATCGGGAATTGCATTGATCCAATCGGCTATGAATTGCGTGGACTCCAGGCGGCTTCGCCGGTCGATCGCTTTGCCGTGATCATTAATGGTGCCTTAGCGTGTTTCGAGATCTTCGGACTCATTCGCCGAGACGCGTTGAGCAGAACGGACCTTCACCAGAGTTATCAGGGCTCGGACCGCGCGCTTCTTGCGGAGCTCGCGCTGCTTGGTAAGTTTGTTCACGTTCCAGACGCTCGACTGTATAATCGGGACCACCCAAAGCGCTCGAACCAAATCTTTGATCGCAACGAGCGCCTGCGGTGGCAGGATGAGAGGCTTTGCCGGCAGGTGTCGCTTCCTCAGTGGAGCGTGCTTCGGCACTATATACGGCTGGCGTTCAAGCATCTAAAGGGACTTGAGCGGGTCCAGGCGCTTCTTCTGATCGCGCGCTGGGCCATACGGCGCAATCAACTCCTGGAGCTAAGTCTGGATGTGGTGTCTCTGGCGTCGCCGAGCGCAACGGTATGGCTTCGTCGGACGGCGTGGGATGTCTGGAAAGCTTTCCGCGCGGTCGTTCCGAAAAACTGAGGCGCGCGATGTGCGCATCGCATCTGGGAAAAGCGGGAGACTTCAGTGCACCCCCTAGCCGAACGGCCGCCGCTCGGGCCCACTTTGCCGGCGTTCGACCCGTCGAGGGCGTAACCCTCCGGTGAAGGCCGCCTTGCGCGGGCGGTGAAGCTCGCGAGTATCGTCGCTGCGACTGGCCTGACGAGGGTTGTGAGACCAGTCGCTGGGGCGGGCGGATGTCGCGGATCGAGATCTTCCGGGGGCAGGCGCGCCGGCGCTGGTCGGACGAGGCGAAGCGTCGGCTGGTTGCTGAGACGCTGGTTCCGGGCGCGACCGTGCACGCGGTCGCCCAGCGCCACGGCGTGAACACGAGCCAGCTGTTCACCTGGCGCAAGCGGTTCGGTACCGACCTCGGCCTGCCACCCGCCGTGCCGCCGGTCCGGGCGTTTGCCGGGGTCGAGCTCGTGCTAGGCGCGTCGGAGACCCGACGGATCAAGGCCGACCCTGAGCTGCGCGCGATTCCGGTCGTCGTGGTCACCTCCTACGCGCTCAGCGGCGACGACGCCAAGGCCAAGGCGGCCGGCTGCGATGCCTATGTCGCCAAGCCGTTCAGCCCGCGGGCGCCGCTCGGCACGATTCGCCAGTTCCTCGCCGAGGATCAGGGCTAGTTCTGGCCATGCGTGAGCCACCACGCGTCCTGATCGTCGACGACCATCCAGGAGCAGGCGGCCAAGCTCGAGGAGTGGAACCGGACCCTCGAGCAGCGGGTCGCAGCCCGGCTCGGCGAATTGCAGCGCCTGAGCGCGCTAAAGAGGTTCTTCGCACCGCAGGTGCCCGAGGCCGGGCTGCTGACGTTGGCTTGCCGACCCCAGAGTCTGCCGCCCGAGAGCATCCAGAGCCAGTTCCCGGTGTTCGCCGATCCGAGCCAGCAGCGCCGACCACAGCGCGGCGCCAAGCCGGCCAGGGCCCGGATGAAGCCGGTGCCCGAGGCGGCGGTTGGCGCGGTGCGCGAGACCCTGCGCGAGCACGGCGAGCCGGTCTCGGCAGGCGGCATGACGTTCGTCCAGGCGCGGACCGCGAACGAGGTGCTCAAGGCCCAGGAGCGCCGGGTCCGCCTGCAGCGGATGAAGGGCGAGCTGGTCGATCGCGCTAGGGCTGTGGCGCAGGTATTCAAGCTTGCCCGCGACGAGCGCGACGCCTGGGTCAACTGGCCCGCACGCGTGGCGGCGATGATGGCGGCCGAGCTCGAGGTCGACACGCACAAGCTGCACACCGCACTCGAGCGCCATGTGCGCGAACATCTGGGCGAGCTCGCCGAGGTTCGGCCGAGCCTGCGCTGATCGTTACCACCAGGAGATCGCTGATGTTGCGGACGCTCCGCCGTCAGCCGTTGTTTGTCGGCACGGGCGAGGTCCTGGTCGATGGCATCCGCTACGTCGCCGTGGTGCTGGTGCTGCTCGTGGTCCTGGCACAAGCGGCCAGGCTCGTGTTCTGAAGCGATCGGGATGACCAGCCCTGACCTTCGTGGAGAGCCATGACGGCGCCGAGCTTTCCGGGCCCGACACGGGGATCGAGCGCGCCTGGCGCGACGGGCTCACGACGCTGATCGACCTGGCAGCTGGCGGCACGCCGGTCGACCTCGAGTTTGCCTACACGCTGTCTGCGCTGGCCAAGCTCGTGCTGACCGCGCACGAGGTGTACCTGCCCAAGCCCAAGCTGGCGGTCGAGGGCCCGGGCGGTGTGCAGGCGAGCTTCGACTTCCGCGGGGCGAAGAACAGGACCGCCGCCGGGGCGGGTGTCGTCGTCGGCGCCAGTCCTGACAACACCGCCGTCGTCTACTGCGACGGCGCCGACATGCTCGCGATCAGGGCCGGAACCGCGGGCGGCGGGGTCGGAGCCGGCGCCCTGATCGAGCTCGGCGACACCAGCATCGCGCCCCGTAGCATCGCCGTAGCGCTCGCCAACCCGGGTGCCGAGCCCGGCGACACCTCCGGCTGGAGCACCACCGGCACCTGGGAAGCCGGGACGGTCGAGGGCACGATCGCAGCACCGCACGGCGGCAGCTACTATTTCAGCGCGACCGGCGGTACCGACCCGGCGATCCTGGAGCAGACGGTCGACCTCATCGCCCAGGGGTTCACCGCCGCCGAGCTCGATTCCGGCGCCATCTTCGACGCCGGCGTCTGGGCGGCGAGCGAGTACCAGTCCGACACCGGCGAGCTCAAGCTCCAGTTCCTGGACGCTGCTGGCGCCGATGTCGGCTCGGTGTTCACGACCGGCGAGTTCGGCCCCAACGATGGGACGTGGGTGGAGCAGACCTTGACCGGCGACGTCCCGGTCGGCGCGCGCCAGGTTCGGGTCCAGCTCCTCGCCCATAACCACTTCGGCTCGAACACCACCTACGGCTTCGACGACCTCGCGCTCAGCATCTCGGTCCGCCGGCCGGTGACGGGCATCCGGATCATCGAAACCGACGGCGGACCCCAGCGGGTGGTCATCACCAGCGAGGGTATGGCCGCGATCGGCGTCGCGCCCGATGACGAGGAGCGCCCGACGACCGCTGCCGGCAATGCCGCGCTTGACGACTATCCGACCCGCGGCACCCCCGCAGACCAGGGTGCCTGGGCCGCCCGGCGCGACGACATGGACCGCGACAGTCAGGCCGACGCCCTGGTGCCCGACACGGCCCCGAGGCTGGCCGAGAGCGACGCCCCGGCAGTCGAGACCCCGGCTCCGACCACCGAGGCCGACGGCGCGGCCACGCCGGCGAAGAGCAAGCCCGCCAAGCGCAAGGGCAAGGCGAAGGCCGCCAAGGCCGCGCCGGCTGCCACCGAGCCCGAGGCAGCGGCCGGCAGTGCGCCGACCGCGAAGCCCACGCCGCGCGCCGGCACCAAGCAGGCGAAGATGATCGAGATGCTCAGGCGGCCCGAGGGCGCCACCGTCGAGCAGATCGCCGCCGCCACCGGCTGGCAGCACCACACCATCCGCGGCGCGATCAGCGGCGCACTGAAGAAGAAGCTCGGCCTCACCGTCGAAGCGATCCGCATCCGCGAGGTCGGCCCCAACAAGACCGGCGCCAAGGGCAGCAGCACGGTCTACCGGATCGTCAGCTGATCCCGACACCGGGCAAGCAACTACGCCGCCGCGGCCTCGCGCCCGGCGGCGATCTCTTCGTAGCGCCGACCGTCGCCGTCCAGGACCGCGGCGCCGCCACTGAACCCCTGCCAGCGCAGGATGATGGTATCGACGTACTTCGGATCGAGCTCGACCAGGCGCGCCTGGCGCCCGGCCTTCTCGCAGGCGATCAGCGTCGAGCCCGAGCCGCCGAAGGGGTCGAGCACGATGTCCCGCCCCTTGCTCGAATTCCGGATCGCCCGCTCGACCAGCGCCACAGGCTTCATGGTCGGATGCAGGTCGTTCCGCACCGGCTTGTCGAAGAACCAGACGTCGCCCTGATCCCGCGCGCCGCACCAGTAGTGGTCGGTGCCATCCCTCCAGCCATAGAGGATCGGCTCGTATTGTCGTTGGTAGTCGGCGCGGCCGAGCGTGAACGTGTTCTTGGCCCAGATCACGAAAGTCGACCAGCGACCACCGGCGATCCGAAACGCGCGCTGCAGCGTGTCCAGCTCGGAGCTGCTCATGCACACATAGGAGGCGCCCTTGGTGACGCTCAGGATGTTGACGCAGGCGTCGTGGAGGAACCCCTCGAAGCCACCACCCAGATTGTCGTTCATGATCGGGCGGTGCTTGCCGCGCAGCTTGCCCTTCGGCGTATTGGCGTAGTCGACATTGTACGGCGGGTCGCAAAAGGTCATGTCGGCGAGCTGCCCGCCGAGCACGCGCTCGACGTCGGCCAGCACACTCGCGTCACCGCACAGCAGCCGGTGGTTGCCCAGCACCCAAAGGTCGCCCGGCTTGCTGACCGGCTCCTCGGGCGGCTCCGGGACCTCGTCCTCCGCCTCGTCCGACCCGGCCTCCCCGTCCGCGATCGCTAACAGACGTTCCAGCTCGGTGGCATCGAACCCGACCACGTCGAGATCGAAGCTCTCGTCCCTGAGCCAGGCCAGCTCTGCGGCCAGCAGCTCCTCGCTCCATCCGGCCTGCAGGGCAAGTTGGTTGTCCGCGATCAGGTAGGCACGCTTCTGGGCCTCGCTCAGGTGCTCGAACCGGATGACCGGCACCTCGGTCAGCCCCAGCTTCCTCGCCGCGAGCAGCCGGCCATGACCGGCGAGGATACCACCCTGCTCGTCGACCAGGACCGGGTTGGTCCAGCCGAACTCGACCATCGAGGCCGCGATCTGGTCGACCTGCGCGTCCGAGTGCGTGCGCGGGTTGCGCTCGTACGGGCGCAGGCGATCGATCGGCCAGAGCTCGATCCGGTCCGCAAGCGCGACCAGCCCGGTGCTCTGCGGTGCGTCGGTCAACTGCGACCCTCTGGTGCGACGGGTGGTGCGAACCTGGTGCGACGGGTGCGACGGTTCGCAGGCAGGTTCGCACCCTCAGAGGCCTCGAAAGCTCAGGAAACCTGCGACGTTCAGGCTGCTGGCTGCGACGGGTAGTGCGAACTGCGAACCCGGAATCCGGCCCTGTCGCTAGCGATTTGTCGCGCTGGGCCCGCCCATACCAGTATTCGTCAAGGAAAGACCCAGATCATCGAGAGACATCATTCGATTATCCATAATCTTCGAACATCATTGTCGCGAGAAGATCAGCAATTAATCTTGCGCTGACGCTCGTTCATCCAGGTTCTATGAACCTGTACTGCGCTACGTCTGAGGTCTACCCGCGCAGCCACCACTGCGCTCCCAGCTGCACCACCGCCATCACCGCAGCGGTCGCCATCACCAGCATCGCCCCATACCCCTTCAGCTCCGCCTGCCAGATGCGGAGGCTGTCCAGCTTGCCGGCGATCGTCTGCAGCTCCTGCCCCAGGGCACGCCGGGTCTCACTCACCTCGGCCACGACCTGCTCGTCCCGCTGGCCCAGGTCCTGGATCTCTTTCCGCAGCTGGCCGACCCGCTCGTCGACCAGCAACTGCCGCTTCTCGACGTTGACGATCCGCATCCGCAGCCAGGAGACCTGGGCCTCGACGCTCGCTCCTTCCGGGGGAGGCGGCAGCTCGCTGCTCTCCATCGCTCCACCCCGCGCAGGCAGACCGGACGCAGCCCGGCGCCAGGAAAGCGAAAAGCCCGCCGCAGGTCTCCCCGGGCAGGCTCTTCAGACACGCTCCGCAAGCGTACGGTAAACCTAGATCTTGTGATGGACATCTGTCAACCGTCCATTTGTAGCGGTGACGTATAGGAGTTTGTGTCAGAGGCGGGAGGGGGTACTCCCCGGCGGAGTTGATGAGACCCGCAAGATGGAGCACCGCCGATGCCGCAGACTGCGACGATCAAGAGCTTACCAGCAGCGTTCCGCATGATGAAGGCCATGCAGGCGGAAGACGTCGAATGGGGCGAGGACTACCGGCTGGCCGCCCGCCAGGCGCTGGCCGAGCTGCTCGAGGGCCGCATGGCCGCGACCATCGACCGGCACCTCGAGCGCATCGCCGAGCTTGGCCAAGCGGATCGCCGCAACGGCTGCTACCGGCGCTGGCTGCTGACCGAGCCCGGCGCGATCGAGCTGGCGGTGCCGCGCACGCGGACGTTCAGCGCGCTCAGGGTGGTCCGCGCCTACGCCCGCCGGGTGCGCGACGTCGACCGGATGATCCTGGCCTGCTTCGCCCTCGGCCTGTCGACGCGCAAGGTGGCGAGAGCGCTGTTGCCCGTCCTCGGGCAGCCGGTCAGCCCGGGCACCGTCAGCCAGGTCGCCAGGCAGCTGGACGCGGCGGTCGTCGCCTTTCACCAGCGGCCGCTGCAGGACCAGTATCGGGTGCTGGTCCTGGATGGTGTCGTGCTCAAGCGCAAGACCGGCGCCGGCGCCCTGGCCAGGCCGGTGCTGGTGGCGCTCGGCCTGCGTCCCGACGGCAAGAAGGAGGTCATCGACTTTCGCCTCGCGACCGCCGAGAGCGCCGCCCAGTGGCAGCTGTTCCTCGGCGATCTGATCCGCCGCGGGCTGACCGGCGAGCACCTCGAGAGGCTCTGCGTCGACGGCGGCGCGGGCCTGCTCGCCGCCCTGCCGACGGCGTTTCCTGGCCTCCCCGTGCAGAGATGTTGGGCGCACAAGATCCGCAACGTGCTGAACAAGGTGCGCAAGCCCGACCAACCGGCCATCCAGGCGGACCTGCATCGGATCATGAAGGCCTCGACCTTGCCGGCCGCCTGGTGCGCCGCCCGCCGCTTCGCCGACCGCTGGCAGGACCTCTGCCCCAAGGCGGTCGCCTGCCTGCGCGCCGACCTCGACGATCTGCTCACCTGCTGGCGCTACCCGACCCGCGCCGAGCGCAAGGCGGTGCGCACCACCAACGCGATCGAGCGCCGCTTCCGCGAGGTCCGCCGCCGCACCCGCCCAATGGGCACCTTCCAGGACAAGACCTCCATGGACCGCATCCTGTTCGCCGTCTTCACCCACGAAAACCTCAACCAGGGAATTGCTACCCCCTTCCCACTGACACACAACTCTTGACGTTACCTTTGTAGCCGCTGCGCGGTGTGAGGCTGCGGCGGGACTGTTGGTTTGGGGCGAGCGCTCCGATAGATCTCCGCCATGATCCAGATCACCACCGACATCGCGATCGACGAGTGCGAGATCGAGGAGAGCTCGTGCGCGCGAGCGGACCGGGCGGGCAGAATGTCAACAAGCTTTCTACGGCAGTGCAGCTGCGCTTCGACGTCCGACGTTCCCCATCGCTACCCGAGGACGTGCGGGCACGCGTGGAGCGGCTGGCCGGCCGCAGGCTGACGCAGGAGGGCGTGCTGATCATCACCGCCCGGCGCCACCGAACCCAGGAGCGCAATCGCAAGGACGCGCTGGAGCGACTTGTCCATCTGATTGAACGGTCTGCCCAGCCACTAGCGCCGAGGCGACCCACAAGGCCGACGGCCGGCGCCAAACGCCGTCGGCTGGAGGTCAAGAAGCAGCGGGCGGTGACCAAGAAGATGCGGGGCGCGCCTCCGGTGGAGTAGGCCAGCGCCGGGCGCAATCCCGTACAGGCTACCGCGTGTTCGCAGAGTGCGCATGCGCGGCGCACCCGCTGCGCACCGCAAGCACGCCGAGCGCGACGCCACCAGGATCCTCTGCGCCTGCTCGTCACGCCCCGGTCGTCCACCCCAACCCTGGCTCATCGCCCACCCGAGGACGCTCCGCTGCAGACCACACGCGCGAGCCGAAGACCAGCCGAAACCTCGTGCCCCCGCGTTCCAGCGTCAGCTTCAAAAACGTCTGGTTCGCGATCCCATTGCGGACGCCCCCTCGTCCGATTCAACAGGCGGCCCTTAGCCAGATGGCGACACTAGTCATCTCCGGCTAGATCGCGTCCGATGGCTCCAGTTGCTCAGCTCAGAGTTCGGCGCGATCAGGCGGTGCTCACATCGATCCCGATCACCTGCCCGCTCGGCGCGAGCCGCAGCTGGCCCTGGCAGGCGAGCAGCACGTTCCAGGCCTCGTGCTCCTGGCAGCTGATCAAGGCGTGCTCGCGGTAGGGGCACATCCTGCAGCCGGCTCCCGGTTCACCTCGGGCGCAGGGCAAGCCCTCGTCGCGGCAGGCTCGGCAGTATTCGGGCCCTCCGCCCGGCTGGAAGTGCCAGCGGCAGAGAGCCCTGATCCGTTTTTTGCCGCGTTCAGCAGCACCTGCCGGAGCGTAAACTCCTGGAAGAAGCGCTCGCCCACCGGATAGAGCTCCATCACCGCGGCGATGTTCTCAGGCGTCGGCGGCGCCGGCCTGCCTCCGAATTCGACGCCGGTCCACATCGTCACGTGCCGGACCGCGAGTTCTCGGATCAGCTGCGCCTGGTAGAAGCCGTCGCGCTCGCCCTCCGCCGAGAGGTCGGGCAGCCCGTCCAGCGCCAGTCCGGCCTCGGTGCGCTCCCGGGCCTGCCGCTCGATCGCCTCGACTGCTCGCCGTGCCGCCGCCTGCGCAGCCGCCATGCCGGCGGTGGTCAGTGGGCGCACCGTGACGCGCAGACCGTACGGGAGTTCCAGCTCGTAGGGTTCGGTGCGCTGGCTGAGGTCGATCATGCGTACACCGTCCCATCCAGATCGTTGGTGAGGGTGACCGTCAGCATGCACCCCGCGGCGGTGTTCTTCGCGCCACGGAAGTCAAAGCTCGCCTGCACGCCGCCGGCGCCCTCGACCGCCAGCTTGGGCTTCGGCAGGTAGACCTCGTGCGCCGTAAGCACGAGCTTCGCAGCCACTGAGAGCGTGTAGGCGAACTCGAGGTCGACCGGTGTGCCGCCGGCCGCAAGGTCGATCAGCGTCGTGTCGGCGAAGCGCACGTCGACCTTGCCGGTGAGCGCCGCGATCGTCGGGTCGGCGCCCTCGATCAGCCCGTCATCCCGGATGGTCTCGATCGTCTCGAGGTTGTTGGAGTAGGTGACCGAGCCGCCGGTGAGGTTCCCGACCGCAGAGCCCGCCCGCTTGATCGAGCCCTGGAACTGGCTGATGCGGTTGAAGCTCAGGCTGGTCGGCGTGCCGCCCTGGGTCGTGCCGAACCGGGTCTCGCCTTGGGCGATGGCATTGATGGTTGCGGCCGCGGCGCCCGAGCGGGTGAACTCCAGCGCGATCGAGTTCAACTTGACGCCGGCATGCACGAAGAATGCCGGCACCTTGGGCATGCCGACCTCGATCGAGTAGCTCGGCAGGTCCTCGCCGCCCGAGGCGAACTCGTGATCGTAGCTGCCATCGCCGTTGTCGGTCGTGTCGGGATCGCCGAACAGGCCGGTGAGCCACAGGCCCAGGTAGCGCGGGTCGACCGGCACGATGATGTCGCCGTCGTCGGTGATGACGTCCTGGAGCGGCGCCAGCGGGTCGCGCCCCTGGCCCAGCACGGGGTCGTCGATCAGGCCCTGCTCACTGCCGAGGTTGCAGCGGTTGAAGGGCAAGCGGATGTAGTTGCCGGTTGCCGCCTGCCCGTATGTCGTCTCGCGCTTCATGAGCAGGTGCGCGCTCGAACCATAGGCTCGCGCCATCGTCGTCTCCCGGGGGTGTTCAGACCGTCAGGCGAGGGGTGCGTCGGTCTCGTAGTCGACGGCCACGGTGAGCGTCGCGCTCTTGATCGCCGGTGCGCCTGCCACCGCCTCGATCGAGGTCTCAGGCCGGCCGTAGGACAGGCCGAAGGCGAGGCCGCCGAGCGTCGGGTCGGCTTTGAAGGTTGTCCCGACCTGCTGCAGGAGGGCATCGAAGGCAGCGTCACGCGCCGCCGCATCGCCCTCCTCGACGTAGACCTCGATCTCGACCGCGTGCTGGTAATAGGCATTTCCGAACCCGCCCAGCGCCTGCTCTGGCTCGCCCGGGTCGCCATCCCGGAGTATGATCAGGCCACCGTCGGGGATCTTCTCGGGCAGCACGCTGTTGCGCTCGACGACCGCGCCCGGGACCATTTCGAGCAGTGCCTTCATCGCCTCCAGCACCTGCTCGGCCTTGCTCGCCGGCATCGCGTCACTCCGACCGCAGCTGCTGCTCGATCAGCGTCGGCAGCTGCGATGACGAGTGCTCCGCCGCGCTCGCTACGTCGAGCCGCTTCGGCAGCTTCACCTGCGGCACGAGCAGAAACATCACGACGGTGGCCAAGCCCTGGCCGTGTTGCCGGGCCCGCTCTGTCGCCGGCCTAAAACCGCGCAGCTGACCGGTCTTGCGGCTGACCGAAGCTCGCAGGCCGTCCACGACCAAGAGCGACGGCCCGCGGCCTCGAGGCACGAAACGGAGAGGGCCGAACCGGTGCTCCGGAAAGGTGCTGGGGCTGATCCGCTTGCCATCGGTTCCCTTCCTGGGTGCATTCCCGGTCGGGATCGCCAGGAAGCGTCCGCGCTTGCTCCGGATCATCGCGCCCTCATCGAACGCACGGATGATCTCTGGCGCCCTGGTGTAGACCAGGTTCGCGGCGTCGAGCTTCCGGTTTGGGTAATGCTTGTCGCGCCAGCTGTTGCCGAGGCGCTGCCCGAGCCCGGCGCTCGCCACCTGCCGGCGCAGCTCGGCTTTGAGCCCGCGGCCGGCGTCTCGCGTCCCGGTGGCCACGGCGCGCTCGATCCCACGCAGCTCGGCCAGCATGTCCACCCGGAGCGAGCGGGCGATGGTAGCGGCGAGTTTCATGCTGGAGACCATTAAGCCCAGTCCGAGGGCTCCAGACTGATTTTGGCCAGCGGGCGTTCGCAGTAGCTCGCGCCTATGTGTGGCGGAGATACGATTCGCCTACAATTGTCGAGTCCGCAACGATCAGCTCGAAATCAAAGGACGAGGGTTGATCCTGCCAGCCGTGAGGTACCTCACTCCGCGCCACTGTGTATCCGGCGGGATCAACCCAGATCAGGCTGTCGTCAGCGTCGAGCGGCGCAACGGTGAGACGGGGTCGCAGATAGTCGGCGGCGGGCCTTGCCAGCGCAGCCTCGATCGCGAATTCCCGGCGGGCGACGGGCTCTTCGAGGTGTACGCGCCGCGCATCCACCCAATCCCGGATCTGACGCGGGTCCAGCGCATCATTGGCGTCGACGTCCTGCGGCAGACCCTCATAGTAAGCCTGAGCGTCTGCTTCAGCTTGCGGCCGATCGACGGCTTCTCCTCGCGCTAGTGCACAGGCGCATTCAGAGGAGTCATCTTGGCGAGGATCTGGTTGGCGGTCTTTGTCCAGGTGAACGGCGTGGGCTCGGCGTTGTGCTCGGCGATGTAGCGATGGATCGCCGCCTGGAGGTCGACCACCGAGTGGAAGGTGCCGCGCTTACGACGGCGCCGGGTCAGCGCCGAGAAGAAGGTCTCGACCGCGTTCAGCCAGGAGCCCGAGGTCGGCGTGAAATGGAAGGTCCAGCGCGGATGCCGCGCCAGCCAGGCCATGACCTTGGGGGGCTTGTGGCTGCCATAGTTGTCGAGGATCACGTGGATCACCTTGCCGGCCGGCACGGAGCCCTCGATGGCGTTGAGGAAGCGCAGGAACTCCTGGTGCCGGTGACGCTGCATGCAACGGCCGAGCACCGTGCCGTCGAGAACATTGAGAGCGGCAAACAGGGTGGTGATGCCGTTACGGATGTAGTCGTGGGTCATAGTGCCGGCCTTGCCCGGCTTGATCGGCAAACCGGGCTGGGTCCGATCCAGGGCCTGGATCTGGCTTTTCTCATCGATCGAGAGCACCAGGCTGTGCGCCGGCGGCTCGACGTACAGGCCGACGATATCCTCGAGCTTGGCGGCAAACTCGGGATCGTTGGAGCGCTTGAAGGTCCGGATGCGGTGGGGCTGCAGCCGGTGGGCCCCCCAGATCCGCTGCACCGAGCGCAGGGAGATCCCGGCGGTCTTGGCCATCGCGCGGCCGGTCCAGTGGGTCGCCTCGCCAGGCACCTCGGCGCAGGTCAAGGCGACCACCCGCTGCACCGTAGCGTCGTCCAGGCGAGGCTTGCCCGGCTTGCGGGTCGCATCTCGGAGCAGGCCGTCGACGCCGGCTTCGGCGAAGCGCCGCTGCCAGCGCCAGACCGCCGGTCGGCCGGCCGCGGCGCGCCGGGCGATCTCGGCGACCGTCAGCCGGTCGGCCGAACCCAAGATGATCCGGGCCCGCGCCACGTGCTTCTGGGCGCGGTTGCGATCGGCCACGATCGCCTCCAAACGAGCACGATCCTCAGCCGAAACCCAAGGGCAGACGACTTGTGCCATGGCCCCACCATCGCACATCTGCCGGCCTTTGTGACTCCTCTGTTTGCATCAGTGCACTAGCATGAAGGCAGCGACAGGATCGAGTGTGCCCCAGGTGATCAGCTCTTTTACCCAGAACGCGATCCAGGGAAGGCCACTTCGGGGCCAGTCTCCGATCTCAAGCGCGCGAATGGGCTGCTCGCCCACCGGTGCATCCAGCAGTAGGCCTATGATGCTGCCGAGTCCCCAGGCGCCGCGGTAGACGAAGTTGTTGGCGACGAACTCGTACCAGCTCGTGATCTTGTCCGTTTCGGGCTGGGCCGGCAGGGTGTCCTTTGCAAGCCACCAGCGGAGCAGCTTGGGCCAGTCCTTAAATTTCTTGCTGCGTCCAAGAGTTGTTGAGATCCGAAAGGACGGCACCTGCGAAAGGAGCGCCAGGACCTCGCGGATGAAGGTGAAGCGTTCTTCAGTCGAAAGGCGCGCGTAGCCGGCCCCCTCCTGCAGTTTCGCGCGAACGGCGTCCGCGAGATCGAGAAGGCTGGTCGCCGAGCGCGGTGAGAGACTGGTCTTGTAGATGCGCCGACGCTGGGCGGCGTCGGGATACTGAGCCTTGATCGCGCGGCCTCGCGCCAGCCAGATCCCGGCGAGCCGCTCCTCTTCCTGAGCCGCAGCATAGGCATATGTCCGCCGCCAAATGGTGGTGAGCTCCACCTCGACCTGGTCCGGCATCAGTTCTCCGTGCCGAAGCTCTTCGAATTCCTGAATGGCAGCGATAAGGAAGGCGTCTAAAGAGTCCAGATATCTATAGGCCGCGCCGCCATCCTCCGGCGCTTCGACAACCGCAGTCTGCTCAAGCCAGTTCTCGAATTCCTGAGGACTTCCGCCGTCCGTCAGCTCAACCCAGGCGGCTTCAAGAGCGCGAAGCAGATGCGACAGCGGGCTGGACGCCTCATCCTCGGGTTCGCCTTCCCCGGCAGCAGCAGTCGTCTCTTCGATCTCGGAGATGAGCCCTTCATAAGCGTTCCATTGTCGATTCCAAGGTAGTCTCATCCGGCCATAGCGGTCACGCGTCATCGTTCGCTCGGGGAGCACAACCAGAGCGCTGCCTTCCGTCGCGACGCCAGGCCGGCCGGCGCGACCGATCAGGTTTGTAAACTCTTGTAATCTAAGCGGATTCTCGGCTCGATAGACGCTGGGGATCAGTAGGAAGTTGACCGGAAGGTTGACGCCCTCGGAAAGGGTCGAGGTCGCGATGATGACGCGCACATAGCCGCGATCGATCACAGTCTTGAGGCGTCTCGCTAGCAGCCCGGGCATTTTTCCGTGATGCACAGCAATCCCCCACCGCAGCAGTCGGTACTCCACGGATTGGATCGTAAAGTAGTCTGCGGCGCTGGCGAGGCAGCGGGTCCAGAAATCATCGTCTTCATCGACAGCCCGATAATTGGGCAGCATTTCCTCCGGCCAGCGGTCCATGAGGTCGGCGCATGTCGCGGAAAAGGCTTCGACGTTCTGTGTCAATGAGATCAGCACCGACGGCCTCGAACCGTCTGGGCGCTCAGCGGCAAGTTGCAGAGCCGCCCACAAGCTTGGCGCGCGCATGCGCACCTCAGGCCCTTTGTCGGCGGCTATGCCGCCGGGCAGCGGAGGGAAGGGGCTGGGGACGAAGGGCGTGTCGGACCTGCGTTCGTCATCGAACCTGAGCGATCGACCGTCCATGAGATCGTAGCGGATGGTGTATTGGCCGGCGGAGCTAACCTCCAGCCGACCAAGCATCTGCCGGGTGCTTCGATAGGATGACGTTGTCGGCGAGGCGTCGGGCGTGCCGGTGATCCATCGAGCTAGGGCCGGGACCGCGCGCGCGGCCACGGCTGACAGCGCGAGAACCCGAAAACCTATGTCATCTCTCGCCCGAAGCAGCCGGGCGCCCAACTGTTCGAGGCGGAAGGCGCGGGACGAGCCGTCTTCAAGTCCGCCGAGCCGCGCTTGGTCTTGCTCGACCATGTGCGCTTCGTCGACCACGACCAACCGGACGCGGTCGAGGAATAACATGCCGAGATAGCGCAATAGCGCATCAGCCTTCTCGAACGTGCAGATGACGATGGTTGCCCGATCGGTCTGGATCCAGGCATCGGTTGGGCCCCAGTCGACCCCGCCGTAGAGGCCGGTGACGATGACAGGCTCAGCGGCGATTCCTTTCAGATCCTGTGCTAAGCGACCTTCGACTTCCGCGGCGAGCGCGCGCGATGGGACGAGGTACAGGACGAGGTTTCCAGGGCCAAGGGCGGCGAGACCGAACGGATCCTCGGGTGGATCGGCGAACAGGCCTTGCACCACAGCGAGGGTCGCCACGGTAGTCTTGCCAGAGCCCGTGGGGGTGCAGAGCACGAACGATGAGTTCGTGTGCAGGCGTTCAATGCCGGCGACTTGGGCTGGCCAGACGAGCGTGCGCCGGTTGGCGAAGGCCGAACGGGCGAACTGAACCAACGCCGCGCTCGCCGCGTCGCTGGAGACCTCTCGGAGCCGGTCGATCCTAGAGCACTTTCACTTTAGGTGGAACCATAGCCGGCTGCGCGCGACCACTGGCGCACGACCACGTTCATCGCCGGGCTCAGGCAGAGCGGCATCCTGGCACCGCTGGTGCTCGACGGGCCGATGACCGGGCTCGCCTTCCGTGCCTATGTGGAGCAATCCCTGGCGCCGGCGCTCGAACCTGGCGACGTCGTGGTGCTCGACAACCTCGCCGCCCACAAGGTCGACGGCGTCCGCCGGGCGCTCGCCGCGGTCGGTGCCTCGGTCCTCTACCGTGCGAGCGCCCTACGACGCCTCGACTTTGAACCCGATTTCGAGCACCACGCTGTTCGCCAAGCTCAAGGCACTGCTGCGCAAGGCGGCGGCCCGCACCAAGGACGAACTCCCGGTCTGACCATCGGCCACCTCCTCGGACCCTATCCACCCGCCGAATGCGCCATCTGCCTCAACCACCGCGCCGCTGCATCAGCTTGATCGCGGCTGACGCGCTGACCGCAAAGCGCCCCGCAGCGCCGCGGATCGAGCTGCCGCTCTCGACCACCTGCACGATCCGCAGCCGCAGGTCCATGGACATCGGTGCTGGCATGGCGACAAATCCCGGCTGTTTCAACCAATATTGTCGAATCACAGGTTCCGATTCCACGCAATAGGAATATGCTCTAGTTCGCCTATCCAAGCGCAAGTTCGAACTTGTGTCTTGCCGTGTTTCGCCTAAGTCTCTGTTCGTGTGAGGAAAATTTCAGTGGGTACCGAACGGGCCAAGTGAACAGCCGGAGAGAAAGCCGGCCGTCAGAGAGCAGTTTGGGGCCCGCGGCCGCAGCTCAAGGTGCACAGCCGACCGCAAAAAAACGGCCGAATTCCTGGGCTTCAGCGCGCCGATCCGGGGTCGGAGAGACTATCGCCCGAGGGCTCCTTGGCGGAGGGAGAGGAGCTGCGACCAGAAACATTCTCTACTTTCGAGCACACCCGAGGGGAGGATGTTGCAAGGGTCGAGATTTGAGTGCCGGTCGGGGCAGCCCGGCCGGACCCTATGGTGCTTAGGTGCCCCTACCCGGACATGCTGCGGGGTGACCCAAGGTGTGAAGCTCCGGGGACAACGTCGGCAGCCCTGCCAGCCTCGCGGCGGAGCGCGGCCAGGGGAGACGTGGAAGGCTGAACAACGTGAAGGCTCGCAGGGCTCGTCACTCCGAAGCGGCCAAAGAGGCTGACAGGCCGCAGCCAAAAGGCGACGTGGGACGGACCGTCGGACCTGTCTTTGCCGGCGGCAGCACCCGGATGTCCCACCGGGCTATAGAGCCCAGCCTCCCCACGACGCATCTCGATCTCGATCAACTGGGTAAGCCCCACGGCCCCCGCCCCGCAAGGGCGGTATCCCGACCGCGAGGAAGGGGGACGGGCCAGGGGGTAGAGGATGCCGGAGAAAGCGAAGGCCGGCCGGTAATCGGCCGGATAGGGCGATGCCCGTCCCGAAAGGGAGCTGACTTCCGGCGGGTGTCACCGAAAGCGATGCCCCTGCCCTGCCGTACCTGCCGGGACGTTAGACGGTGATCAGCACCGAACCGACGGCAGGACGCGGCGCTCTCCAGAGCTGGTCCAGCATCGACTGGCCGGCGGTCGAGCGCAACGTACGCAGGCTGCAGGAGCGGATCTTTCGGGCCAGCCAGAACGGCGAGCCGGCGAAGGTCAAGAACCTGCAAAAGCTCCTCGTTCGTTCGAGTTCCGCGAAGCTTCTGGCGATCCGCAAGGCGACCCAGATCAATCGCGGCAAGAGAACACCGGGGATCGACGGCGTGGTGTGCCACGTGCCGCCGAGACGTCTCGCGATGTTCCGGAAAGGCCTGAGCCTCAAGGGCTACCGCCCCAAGCCGGTCCGTCGGGTCTACATCCCGAAGGCCGACGGCAAGGAGCGGCCCCTGGGCATACCGACCATGCTGGATCGGGTGATGCAGGCGCTCATCAAGCTGGCGCTGGAGCCGGAATGGGAGCCTCGCTTCGAGGCGAACAGCTACGGCTTCCGGCCAGGGCGGTGCACCATGGACGCGATCGAGGCCCTCCACCGGACGCTGTCCAAGTCGGGCAGCAGCCAGTGGGTCCTCGATGCCGACATCGCCAAGTGCTTCGATCGCATCGATCACGCGGCGCTGCTCGCGCGTCTGCCTGTGTTCACCACCACGATCCGACGCTGGCTCAAAGCCGGCGTGGTCGAGCTCGGCGCGCTGGACCCGACGACGATGGGCACGCCGCAAGGCGGCATCATCTCGCCCCTGCTCGCCAACATCGCGCTCGACGGCATGGAGCGTCTGTTCGGCGCCGAGCGTCCGGACGGCCGCCATATCACCCCCTGCCTGCGGCGGGGGAATAATCGAGGCATCAACCTCGTCCGGTATGCCGACGACTTCGTGGTCACCGCCCCCTCGCGGGAGGTCCTCGAAGGCTACGTCATCCCGCGCCTGGCCGAGTTCCTCGCCGGCCGCGGGCTGGAGCTGAGCGAAGCCAAAACCCGCATCGTCCACATCGACGACGGGTTCGACTTCCTCGGCTTCAACCTCAGGCACTTTCCCAATGGCAAGCTGCTGGTCCGGCCCCAGAAGGAGAAGGTCGCCCTGCACCGCAGGCGGCTCTCCACCTTTTTCCGGGCCAACCGGCAGCTGCCGACGGCCGAGGTGATCAAGCAACTGTCCCCGGTGATCCGGGGATGGTGCAACTACTACCGCTACGCGGTGGCCAAGCGCACGTTCGCGGTCCTGGACCACCACGTCTGGCAGATCACCTACAAATGGGCCAAACGCCGCCATCCCAAGAAGAACCGGCGCTGGGTAGTCAACCGCTACTACGGCGTCGATCAGGGCCGCGGCTGGGACCTGTGGGACGGCCGCAACCGGCTCCCGCGCCACAACGAGACCCGGGTGTCGCGCTTCGTGAAGGTCAGGGGCAAAGCCAGCCCCTTCGACCCGAGCCTGCGCGACTACTGGGAGGATCGCCGCACTCGGCGGCTGGTGCGCGAAGCCAGTCACTTCCATCGCGTCCACCTGCTGCAACGGCAGGCGGGCCGGTGCGCGGCCTGCAAGGCGGTCTTCGATCCTGACCTCGAGCAGGGCGGCAACACCAACATCGTGGTGCGCCGCGACCCCGCCACCGGAGATACGACCCGCGTTCTCGTCCACCGCTGGTGCCGTCCCGGACGGCCCCCGCGGTCGACTTCGAATGCGCTGGCCGATGCTTGAGCCGTATGCGGGGCAACTCGCACGTACGGTTCTGAGGGGGCTGGGCGGGCCGCAAGGCCTGCCCGGCTACCCGACACTGTGGTCGAACCCTCTCTGCGTGGGATTTCAAAGGTTTAGAATAACACATCTTCTGATGAATACATGGAGAACCATTGATTCTCCAAGGTACCGCGGGGGCAGAACGCTGCGAGGCTGGGAAGCGGTCTTCGACCTGGACCTCGAGCGGCCAGAGGCCAGCATACCGGCCCATCACGATGCCGCACCGGTACGGGCCCGCCTGGCTGTGGCATTCGAATGTCGGAAATGATGCGCGCAGGCTTCTGAACGATGCCTCACCTTCCTTGGTGCGCGGGGGCAGGCACGGCTGGTGTCGTTATCAGCTCCTCGTTCCTGACGCTCGGGTACCGTGTCTGATGGGGCGATCGTCGACCAAGCAGGAGGGCCGCTCCCTGGGAGCGGCCCGAACCCTTCGTGAATCACCCATTCTAGTAGCCCATGTCACCCATGCCGCCGGGCGCGCCGGCCGACTCCTTCTTGGGCCTCTCGGCGATCATGGCCTCGGTGGTGATGATCAAGCCTGCGACCGACGCCGCGTCTTGCAGCGCGGTGCGCACGACCTTGGTCGGATCGACGATGCCGGCCTTGAACATGTTGACGAACCTGTCGTTCTGGGCGTCGTAACCCCACTCCAGGTCGTCCTTGTCCAGGAGCTTGCCGACCACGATCGACCCATCGGCGCCAGCATTGACTACGATCTGCCTGGCCGGCACAGCGAGCGCCTTGCGCACGATGTCCATGCCGACCCGCTGATCGTCGTTCTCGGGCTTCAGCTTTTCGAGGGCCTTGGCCGCGTACAGCAGGGTCACGCCGCCGCCTGGCACGATGCCCTCCTCGACAGCCGCGCGGGTGGCGTGCAGCGCATCGTCGACGCGGTCCTTCTTCTCCTTGACCTCGACCTCGGTCGCGCCGCCGACCTTGATCACCGCCACGCCGCCCGCGAGCTTGGCCAGGCGCTCCTGGAGCTTCTCGCGGTCGTACTCGGAGGTGGTCTCCTCGATCTGGGAGCGGATCTGCGTGCAGCGGCCCTCGATCGATTTCTTCTCACCGGAGCCGTCGACCAGCGTGGTCTCCTCCTTGGAGATCAGCACCTTCTTGGCCTTGCCCAGCATGTCGACGGTGACGTGCTCGAGCTTGATACCGAGGTCTTCGCTGATCAGCTGACCGCCGGTCAGGATCGCGATGTCCTCGAGCATCGCCTTACGCCGGTCGCCGAAGCCGGGCGCCTTGACCGCCGCGACCTTCAGCCCACCACGCAGCTTGTTGACCACGAGCGTGGCCAGCGCCTCGCCATCGACGTCCTCAGCGATGATCAGGAGCGGCTTGCCCGACTGCACAATCTGCTCGAGCACCGGCAGCAGAGGCTGCAGGCCGGAGAGCTTCTTCTCGTGCAGCAGGATATAAGGCTCCTCCAGCTCGACGGACATTTTTTCAGCGTTGGTGATGAAGTACGGCGAGAGGTAGCCGCGGTCGAACAGCATGCCCTCGACCACCTCGAGCTCGGTCTGCAGGCCCTTGGCCTCCTCGACGGTGATCACGCCCTCCCTGCCGACCTTCTGCATCGCCTGGGCGATCATCTCGCCGATGCTTCGATCGCCGTTTGCCGAGATGGTGCCTACCTGCGCGATCTCGGCTTCAGTGGAGACGGTCTTGGAGCGCCGCCTCAGCTCCTCGATCACCGCTGCGACGGCGGTCTCGATGCCGCGCTTGAGGTCCATCGGGTTCATGCCGGCGGTGACCGCTTTGTAACCCTCCTTGACGATCGCTTGGGCGAGTACGGTCGCGGTCGTGGTGCCGTCGCCGGCCTCGTCCGAGGTCTTGGATGCGACCTCGCGCAGCAACTGCGCGCCCATGTTCTCGAACCGGTCGGCCAGCTCGATCTCTTTGGCGACGGTCACCCCGTCCTTGGAGATCCGCGGCGCGCCGAATGACTTCTCGAGGATCACGTTGCGGCCCTTGGGGCCGAGCGTCACCTTGACCGTGTCAGCCAGCATATCGATGCCACGCAGCATGCGGGCACGGGCATCGGTGTTGAATTTGATGTCTTTGGCAGCCATGGCTGTCAGGTCTCCTTATTTGGTTTGCTCTGCTTGCTTTCGGCGATCTTCTGGCTCACGCCGCCTTGCTGACCGCGCTCCTGCCTTCGATGATGGCCATGATGTCGGATTCTTTCATGATCAACAGCTCCTCACTGTCGATCTTGACCTCGGTGCCCGACCATTTGCCGAACAGGACCGTGTCGCCCTCCTTGACATCCGGCTGAACCCGCGTGCCGCTCTCGTCGCGTGCCCCCGGGCCGACTGCCACCACCTCGCCCTGGATCGGCTTTTCCTTGGCCGTGTCAGGGATGATTACCCCGCCGGCGGTCCGCGCCTCCTCATCGATTCGGCGGACCACCACACGATCATGCAACGGTTTGATTTTCATGACTCTTCCTCGTGTTCCACGGGTCGAACGGTCACGCCGCAAGACTTCCGACGTCGTATGTTTCGCTGGTCGAAGTGCTTGTTAGCACTCTCGCACGCTGAGTGCTAATGACGGGTATATTGGGATCGCCGGATGAGCTGTCAATCGGCTCGGCGAAATTTTCCATCCGCCTGTTCGTGTAGCGGGAAAACTTGCGGCCCGCACGCTGGAAGTGGTGGTGTCCCGCTCCCCCGCTCGCTCCCCTTTCCGCACGAAGGATTGAAGAAAAACCCAAACACCGCATAGTCATATGAGCGCCTTCTTGACCCATTGGCGGGCATCGTTATCGATTTTCGGCGGCGCGTTGGGCAGCAAAGTTGCCGCTATCGGGAGTCATATTTTTTAAGAACTTGAATAGATCACTGTCGGTCGAGAGGAGTAGGGTCGTGTTTTCCGCGATTATGGACTTGTAAGACTCCATAGTCCGCGTAAATTCATAAAATTCCACAGCTTCAGGGCTCTGGTTGTAAGCACTCGCGTAGATCTCGGTGGCTTTCGCGTCGGCGATGCCACGGATCTCCTCGACGCTGCGATAGGCTTCAGACTGGATCTTGTTCAGGTCGCGTTCGCGATTGCCGCGGATCCGGGCGGCCTCGCCGTTGCCTTCCGACAAAAAGCGTTCCGCGATCTGTCGTCGTTCGCTGATCATGCGATCATAGATCTTCGGACGCACGCTCTCGTTATAGTTGATGCGCCGGAACCGGATATCGAGCAACTCAATGCCGAACACCTTAACTTTTTCTGAAGCAGCTGCGAAAATCTCCCGCTCGACCAGTTTGCGCCCCCTTTGGATCGGCACCAGCGCGCCGACGTCGCTCTCTGTGTCCGGAAGCAACTGAGCGTCGCGCAGCGGCACACGGTCCTTGGTCGTGCGAATGATCTCGATCAACTCGTGCTTCGCGACCGCGTTCCGGGTCTCGCTGCCGAGAATGTCGTCCAGTCGAGACTGGGCACTCCGTTCATCACGCAGCCGCAAAAAATATTGGAGCGGATCGTTGATCCGCCAGCGGGCAAACAGGTCGACCGCGATGTAGAGCTTGTCCTTCGTCGGCATGTCCGACGGGTTGCCGTCCCACTCGAGGATTCGCTTGTCGATCGGATTGACGTCCTGGATGAAAGGGGTCTTGAGCTTGAGGCCGGCCGTGGTCACGGGCGCGCCGACCGGCCGGCCGAACTGGGTGATGATCACCTGCTCGACTTCGCCCACGGTGTAGAACGAGCTCATCAGGACGTAGGCGATCAAACCACAACCGGCAAGGATGCCGATGAGGATCGATCTATTCATGGTCGATCTCCCGGCTGGCGATCGAGATTGAGAAATGGCAGGATGCTCTGCGTCTGCGTGTCGAGAATGATCTTGGAGCGAATCCCCGGCAGGACCTGCTGCAGAGTCTCGATGTAGATCCGGCGGCGCGTGACCTCGGGGGCCTTGTGGTATTCGGCCAGCAGGGCGCCGAATTGGGCGACATCGCCCTCCGCCTCGTTGATCCGCTTGAGCCGGTAGCCGTCGGCCTCGCGGATACGCTGGTCTTTCTCACCCTCGGCGAGCGGGATCACCTTGTTGTAGTCGCGCCGGGCCTCGTTGATCAGCTTCTCTTTCTCCTGCTGGGCCTGGTTGACCTCGTTGAACAATTCCTGCACCGGCTGGGGTGGATTGATGTTTTTCAACTGCACCTGATCGATGCTGATGCCCATTTCGTATTTTGTCGACAGCGCCTGCATTTTGATCAGAGCTTCCGCTTCGATTTCCTGACGACCGATCGTAATGACCTCATCGACGGTGCGGTCGCCAACCACCTCCCGCATGACGGACTCCGAGACAGCGCGCAGAGTCGTGCTCGGCTCGCGAACGTCGAACAGGAACTTCATCGGATCGGAGATGCGGTACTGCACCACCCATTCCACGAGCGCGGCGTTCAGATCGCCGGTCACCATCTGCGTTTCTTTCGAACCGTCTTGAGCGCTTTGGTACGGATCGGTGGCGCCCTGGGTCGCGAACCCGAATTCCTGTTTCAACTGTCGCTTGACCGGAACGATGGTGGCGACGTCCACACCTAGCGGCAGCTTGAAGTTCAATCCTGGTTGGACCTCTTTGAGATACTTGCCGAAGCGCTGCACGACGGCGACGGAGTTGCTCGGCACCGTGTAAAAGGCCGACCAAATGCCGAAGGCGGCCAGAAGGAGACCGAAAATCAGGATGATCCTCAGCCCACGCGGTCCGCCTTGCGGCAGCATCCGCTTGACCAGGTCCTGTCCCTGCCGGATCAGCCCCTCGAGGTCGGGGCTGGATCCGGCCCGGACGCCCCAGGGGCCGCCCCGGTTGCCGTCACCGTTCTGCGATGGCATTTGGCTGCCCTCTCTGGTCGATATCTGCAGGTGTCTTCCAGTGTTTCTGATCTGCGCGGCTTGGCCCGACTCTCAGGATGTGTCGGGTCGCCCACGCTGCCGGTGAGACGGGCGGACGCGTGCTGCGGCAGGCGTAAGCGAGCGCTTCCATCAGCATGCCCTCCAGTCGCGGTCGGCCGGTGCGGATGCTAGCCCCGTCACCTGCCGAAAGGCCCCCGCCTCAGGCGTACCGAGCAGCGAGAAGAGTGAGCGGCGCGGCCAGCTCCGGCGCCAGAACGTGCTCGACCACGATCCGGGCGCGCCGGTAACTTTCGGCAGTGAGTGCCAGGTTCCGGGGCCACCTGCGGGCGCTGCGCTGCCAATCGATCCCGAACAGGGTCTCGAGCGCCGCCGCCCGCCGCGTGACCGGCTCGCGCGGATCGGAGGCTGCTGCGCGGAGCCGAGGCCGCGCGACGTCGCCTCGGCGGGCCGGATCGACGCGAAGCTGCTCCCTCGAGAGGGGCATCGTCGAGCCCGCCGCAAAACGGGGTTCACTCAAGTTGGTGCTGTCGCGCGCGCCGTGCCCTCACGCGGCGCTATTGTGCCTTGGTCGCGTCGGCGCCGGCCTGAGCGGCCTTGCCAGACGCGGCCAGCTCGCGCTTCGCGAGCTCCTCAGCGCATAGCCCGGCCGCCTTGCGGTCATTGCCACGCGCTTCGTAGTCGGTCGTGGTAGCGCTCGCCGGCACGATGATCGCCCAGCCGCCGTCCTCGACGAACTTGCTCTGGCCGTAGGAGGAGGTGATCTGCTTCAGCGCGGTGAGCTGGGCGCCGGCGTTCGGCGCGGCCATGAAGCGATCGACGCAGACGACCGCAGCCAGCTCCTGGCGTGCCTGTGAAGCCGAGTCGGCCGCCATCTCCCGGGCCGTGCCGCCGGTCACCCAGCCGCCCCAGGAGAAGCCGACGATGGTGGCGAGCACGACGCAGCCGCCGCAGGCCCAGAAGAGCGCCGTCTTGCTCGGCCGGTACTGTTCGAAGCGCTGCGCTAGACTTTGGTTTTGATGCTGTTGCATGGCAACCTCTCTGGAGCGGTCTGCCTCGCACTGAAGCAGATCTGGCTGAAACGCCCGCCGACCCTGGCGTCCGTGCCGCAGGCGTCGGGCGGAGCGGCGAATCCTTGACCGCCATTCTTAGCCGCGCCGGCGATCCGCTCTGCTAATCTGAATCAGCGCGGCACCAAGATTCGGCTCGACGGCGCAGCCGGAGCTCGCGAATCGTCTCGAGACCTGCATGGGACTTGCGGAAAACAGCCAGACGTCGACCGACCAGGCGAGCGCTTGGGCGGCGCCTGGATCAGCGAGCGCGAGGCCAGGGCCGGAGCGAAACCGCGCTCACATCGGCATAGCACTGCCGTCAACAGAGCCGCCAATGTCGTTGGCTCGTGCGTCTACCGCGACATCCCGGCGGCGATCAGGACGACGGTCACCAGGGCGATCCAGGTCAACTCGCTGCTGTTCAGCCTGACCCAGTCGGCGATCGATGAGTAGGTTGCGCTATTCAGTCTGATCTTATGTCCGTGCATGACTCGTCTCCTGAAGTTTGCCTGGCGTCCACCGGCTTGGCTCGACCTCGCCGCTCAGAGGGGCCAGAGAAAGCCGTCGATCGGGGATCCTGGAGACCGCGCCGATTTCATCTCGCGGCGGGGCGCGGCGGCCTTCTTAACGGGCTGGCGCGGTCTTCAGTTCATCAAGCCGCTGCTCCGGGCGAGATAGCCGCTGTGATAGTCGGCCAAGGTGTGGCGGCCGGCATCCTGTTCCTGAGCTGCGTGCAGCTCGAGCGGATCGATGTCGACAACCTCCTCCACGACCCGTCCGGCGCATTGCGAGCGCAGGAGGATCAGGGTCGCGATGCGCCGATAGGCGGGAAACGACAGCCCTGGCAGCTCCTCCTCGTCGGTCTCCACCGTGTAGGAACCGGCCGGTTGCACCTCGTCGATCCCGCTCAAAGAAAACGGCCGCGTGAAGGTCACGGTCTTGCGGCTCGTGCGCACGGGCATCAGATGTCTCTCCATCTTGGCATGTGCCTATTCACCGGAGGGTCTGAATTCGGCGAAGACACACCGGCTCGCCGAATTCGGAAAGACGCCCCGATAATTTCGACCGATTGGCCAAATCACATCGGTTTCTAATGACATATGGGAACCAGATTTGGTATTTACATCGAGCTGCGAAGTTAAAACTTGAAACGTCAGTTGATCTCTTCGGCGGGCGCGGGTCTTGCGGAGCTTGCCATGCCGCCCGGGTGGCTATGGCGAGATCCGGCCCCGACGCTTCCAGACGGGCCCAGAGCCACATCAGGACCAACGCGCCACCGACCATGCCGAACCGGCCGACCTCGAGCATCGCGTGGGGCTCGCCCGCGGAGCGGCTCGTCCCGAACTCGGCCAGACCCTGGCCGATCGCGAGCACCGCCGCGAGGCCGGCGATGATCGTCTCGGCGACCGCCGGACGCCGCTCGGCGCCGCCCCGCCGGTAGGCGAGCGCCATGAGGATCAGGAGAACCACGATCGCGGCTGCGATCATGACGGTGCCGATGGTCTCGAGCATCTGGCCTCCGCTCGGTAAGCTTCCGCCGCCCCCGCGACCGCGCCGCGAGTTTTCAGAGAGTGCGCGACGCCGTCCGGACCCGACGGCGTCGCAGGCTGGGCAAGGGCCTCGGATGGGGCTATCGAGCGGCCTGCCAGCGCGCGCGGGCCGTGAGCGCTGGCGGTTGACGTGGCCCTCGCTCAGAGCCTGCCCATGAGCACCAGGATGAGCAGAACGATCACGATCAGACCCAGGCCGCCGCTCGGCATGTAGCCCCAGTTTCGGCTGTGGCCCCACGTCGGCAGCGCGCCAATGACCAGCAGAACGAGCAGAACGAGCAGAACGGTCCCAAGCATCGTCGATCCCTTTCGCTGAACACCGACCGCACAGGACGGCGCTTTCCCTGGAAGCTTTCGCCCAGGCGGGGCACCGCATCGGACAGGTCCACGCCGCTCGCTGCGGCCGCTACAAGGCCTGAACCGGTCGAACCCCCACAAAGGCGAGTTGCAGGCGCGGCGCGTCCCGGCTCTTCCGGGACTTCCTCAAGCCTTGCGGATCGCGTCCTTGAGCCCGCCGACCGCGTTCTGGACCTTGCCTGCCGCCTGGTCGGCCTTGCCGTCGGCCTGCAGCTTGGCATCGCCCACCACCTTGCCGACGGCCTCCTTGACGGCGCCTTTGGCCTGCCTGGCGGCACCCTCGACCCGATCCTTGTCCATGCTAGTAGCTCTTGTTCTTTTCGGCGCTGTTCTCGATCGCGGTGCCCGCGGCCGACATGTCCTTGCCGGCACCTGCGGTCGTGTTGCAGGCGCCGAGCAGCCCCGCCGATCCGACCAGGACCAGCAAAGTCAACGAAGTGATGACCAGTCGCTTGTACATCGTGTGCTCCCTCGTTGCGTCGAACACGCCGGGGAATCCCTGGAGTTCTTCGACACAGCCAAATCTAGTCCGGCAGTGACCGCGCCCCGCTAATCTGGATCAGCGCCGTCGATGCTTATTCCGCAGATGATCTGATGGTTCCCACACGTAGAGCAGAGGAAGATACATGGCTGTCGCCAAGCGAAATCTGGAAGACGAGCTCGACACGGTCAAAGCGGAGCTTGACACCCTGCGCCAGGGGATCAGCTCGCTGGTCAGCTCCTTCGGAGATGCCGCCACCGATGAAGTCAAGACGTCGGGGCGCCGTGTCCGCAAGGCCGTGGGCCGCGTGACCGACCGGGCGGGCGAGGTGTGGGACGACGTCGCCAACCAGGCCAGCCGACGCGGCCGCGAGGGGGTCGCCGCCGTGGGGCAGCAGATCGAGGCGCGTCCCGTCATCAGCCTGCTGGCGGCGTTCGGCATCGGCGTGGTGATCGGCAAGCTGAGCAGCCGGTAGCCCGGCCCGGCTGCAAGGCCGGGCCAGCAAGATGTGGCGGCCGAGCTCGGGCGCGCGGCGACTGTGGCCCTGCTGGCGGTCGTTCGTCGCCGCGTTGCTGCTGGCCCGCTCGCAGAAGGTGGTCGCGGAGCTCCTAAAGCCGTCCCAAGAGCAGCAGCACGATGATGATGATGATGATGATCCCGAGGCCGCCGCTCGGGTAGTAGCCCCACCCCCTGCTGTGCGGCCAGGTCGGCAAAACGCCGAGCAGCACCAGGATCAGGATGATCAGCAGGATCGTTCCGACGCTCATCGTCGTGCCCTTCTCTCGTTGCCGCCTTCAGGCAGGCTCCTTGCCACGCCGGTTCCGCACGCAGTGCCGATCGCGCTTGGCCACACTCTATCCCCGACGGCCGAAGGCGACAAGCAGGACACCCCCGACGGCGGCGGCAATGCCGAGGATCAGGTACCACATCGTCTGGTCGGTGAAGCGTCCGGTAATCGCGTTGGACACCTGCTCCATCGGCGCATTCGAGGCGTGATAGGCAAGGCCCATGAGAACCACGCCGATCACGAGAGCAACGGCCCCCAGGATCTGAGTCATGCGCATGTGCGAACGGGCCCCGCGCTCACGAGGGCTCTTGGACGACGACGTCGACCACCCGATTGCGCTGCTTGACGACATCGTCGAGAGTCGGCACGTCCTGCTTGCCCTCGCCGAGCCAGCTCGTGTCGATGCGCGCGGACGGTACGCCGGCGGTGATCAGCGCGTCGCGCACCAGCTCCGCCCGCCGCTCCGACAAAGCCATGTTTGCGGTTGCGGTGCCGACGCGATCGGTTCTGCCGATGACCGTCACCCGAACCTCATCGTTGTGCGTCACGACCTCAGCCACCTTGTTCACGATCAGCTGCCCTCTCGGGCTGAGGTCGGCCTTGTCGGTGTCGAAAAAGACTTGGTACCAGGCGCCGGCCATTTGCGGCGCTGCAGCCGCCACCGGCGGCGAGCCCTGATTTGCACAGGCCGCCAGCATGGCAACACCGACGGCCGCCAGGAGCGGTCGCCAGGATCTCGTGAATTCCGCCATCGTTCTCTCCAGGACTTGCCGCAGCTGCCTTCGGAAGGTTCTACTTCCAGACAGGCTTGCCGAGATTGATCTGATCCGGTTTGGTGAGCGCACCGGCGCCGGCGCCGACCGCGCCCCCGAGCAGCGCTCCTGTGACCGGAGCACCGAGCATCCAGCCGCCGATCGCGCCAGCCCCAGCGCCGATCCCGCCGCCACTGATGGCACGATCCGATGTGCTGGTGCCGCACGCGCCCAACGCGAGGAGCGAAAGGGATAAGCTGGCCGCTAAGGCTATTCGTTTCATGATCTGTCTACCGGAAAGGGGTTTGCGAACTCAGGCACCGAGGGCCACCGGGCCCTTGACCCAGCGTCGCTGAGCAACGCCTGGGCATCGGCCGGAATTCGTTGAAGAGCCCAATCTAGGCGGCCGATGATCGGGCACTGCTAACCTGCATCAGCGCCCGCAAGACTTTATTTGGCCATTTCAGAAGCCGATGTACGACTTCCCTCGTACTTCCGGACGGCGACGACCCGGAGGTTGGCTGCCGCCTCTCCGGCCCGGTCTCGGGAATTTTGGGGGTTCACTGATCTCGGTTAGTGCGCCGGGCGAACGCCGAGCGCTGAAATGTCGAACCCTGTGGGCGCGCTGGCTGCCGCTTGTCCGATGATCCGGCGCGGCGTGCGCCGGCAGGGTCATCGACGATGGGTTGCTCAAGCGAGACCACGTCACAAGTGGATGGGAGACAAGGAATGTACAATATCTTCTGGATTATTGGCGTGGTTGTCGTCGTTCTTGCCGTGCTGTCCTTCCTTGGATTTCGCTGACCGCCCGAGCTCGGCAGCAGCAGAGGCTCTGCTGCCGGCTCCACCTGGGCGATAGCGGCCCTCGAGCGATCGTTGTGATGACCGAGATTGAGGCCGTTCCTCTCGAGACGGGTCGCAGGCCGCATCGTCGGTTGTGAAGTGGGCTTCAGAACGCTCCCACGCCGGAGGTTCCGAGCGGGCTGACGGCCTTCCAGGATGCTTGCTTCAGCATCCCGATCAGCAGCGGCAGCCCCGTGAGCACCACGGTGCCGGCCACCACCAACCCAACATCAAGCGTGGGGCTCCCCACCGGCAACTGCGTCGGTGGCACCGCGTGAAGGCCGACGGATCGACCGTCGTTCACCACCAGCCAGTCGGGCTGGTGGTGTCAGGCGGGTCTGCCCGGCCCCCGTGGGGGTTATGGCTGCAGCCTATGCAATTCAGGTCACCCTCGGGCGCACTGGAACCTCACGGTCCTGGAGCCGTCCGTGTTGGTGGATATGTTCGAAACCGTCCGCTGCGACCCGTTGTTCATGCAGTAGGTCTGGGCGTTCCACGACGCGTCCAGCAGTTCCCGGTCCGTCCGATAGCTGTAAGTGAGATTGGGATCGAACGCCTGCTGACGCGCCATGGTCGTCGGCAAGTTCGGACCGCATTCGAAGACCACGTTGTTGTTCTGGCCGTTCGAACCCGTCGTGAACCTGGCCGGTTGCGGCGCCGCTTGATACTGATTGCAGAACGTCGCCGCGTTCTGTTGGGCCTGAAGCAATTCCTGATCGCCGCTATACTCGTAAGTGACACTCGGATTGTTGGCCCTCACCTGTTGTAACGAGTGCGGTGACGCGCAGGCAGCCACAGCCACGGTCGCCAGCACCGCCGCGACCCGCATGTTGGTCGACAAGAACTGAGAAGAAATTGCCATCGCGTGCACTCCCTTGCATCAACCACACCAGGGCATTCCCCGGGGTTCGTTGTACAATAAGTCTAGGCCTGCAAGGACCGGTCGCCGCTAATCTGCATCAGCGTTGTTAAGAACTTTTATTTGGGAACTTCAGAAACCCATGTACTATTTCTCTTCGTACTTTCGGCGGGCGACGACCAGGCCGATTGCCGACAGATGGGCGTAGCGGCCTGCCGAAGAGCGGGCATCGCGGAAGGCCACCAGGCGCCGCCGGTCCTCGTCCCATAGAGCGAGACGCAGGCAGCGGAAGCTCTCCATCAGGGTCAGGCGACTGACCGCGCGCAGCTTCGGGTGGTCGCGCAGCGGCTCGCCGAGCCGGTAGCAGGGGATCCGGCTCGCCAGGTGATGGACGTGATGGATGCCGATGTTGGCCGTGAACCAGCGCAGCAGGGGCGGCAGATCGTAGTGCGAGCTGCCGTGCAGGGCGCCGGTGTGGAGGTTCCAGTCCGCGTCCCACGCCCAGTACGTGCGCTCGAACTGGTGCTGCACGTAGAACAGCCAGACGCCGGCGGACGAGGCGAGGAGCGTGATCGGCGCCTGGACCAGCAGGACGTCGCGCAGCCCCAGCAGCGCCACCAGGAGACCGAGCACCGCCACGATCGCGAGGTTGGTCGACATGACGCTGAGCCAGGGTTCGCGGCCCGCGCGCATGAGCCGCACCGGCAGGCGGTGCTTGAGCACGAACAGGTAGAACGGCGCCACGCCGAGCACGACGATCGGGTGGCGCTTCAGGCGGTAGAGAGCGCGGCGCCACGCCGGCAGGCTCTGGTACTCGCGCACGGTCAGCGTGTCGACGTCGCCGGTGCCGCGCCGGCCGAGATGGCCGGAGGTGGCGTGGTGCATGGCGTGGGTGCGCCGCCAGTAGCCGTAGGGCGTGAGCGTCAGCACGCCCAGGACCCGGCCGAGCCAGTCGTTGGCGCGTCGCCCGCGGAAGAACGAGCCGTGGCCGCAGTCGTGCTGGATCATGAACAGGCGGACGAGGAAGCCCGCGGCCGGCACCGCGAGCAGCAGGCAGAGCCAGTAGGAATAGCGGAGGCTGAGCAGCATCAGGAGCCACAAGGCCACGAACGGCACCAGGGTGACGACGAGCTCGACCAGGCTGCGCGCGAGGCTCGGCTCGCGGTAGGGGGCCAGTGCCATCGCCCAGTGCCGCGCATCCGGCTCGGCCGGTCGGTGCGCCCCGGCGTGGCGCTCGGCATGCTCGATCGTCTGCTGCATAGCGGCCCCCCTCGTCGCCGTCCGCGGCGATCGCTCGTGCCCCCCTTGCAGAGTGCCGGGCCGGCCTCTTGCGCGACCGACCCGGCAGCGCGACAGATCGGCGCTCTGCGTGGCGAGTGGAGATCCTCACCGAGGGCACCTGTAGCAACCGAGTGGCCCGGCCGGCACTAACCTCGATTAGTTCCGGCGGGCAGTGGCGCTTCGAACGCCTCCGGAGAGAGGGCCCGGGCGACGGTCTGCTGCTGGCGATCGACCTCGACCCGGTTGCGGCCGCTTCGCTTCGCCTGGTAGAGCGCCGCGTCCGCGCGTGCATACCATCCAGCACTGCTTTCGCCTGCATGCCAGGCGGCCACCCCGATCGAGAGGGTGATGCGCTCGCTGACCTCGGGGTGGCCGCGCATGATGAGGGGGCGGGACGCGAGGGATTCGCACAGGCGAATGGCGATCCCGACCGTATAGTGCGGGCTGGCTCCCGGCAGCAGGAGCCCGAACTCGTCCCCGCCGAGACGGGCGACCAGGCTCTCGCGCCTGACCTTGGCCAGCAGGACCTCGCCCACGATGCGCAGGACCTGGTCGCCGTTGTCATGCCCATGAGCGTCGTTGACCCGCTTGAAGTGATCGATATCGGCGATCACCAGGTGCGCGGGTGACGGCCCGCTCGGGCGCGCCTCGACCGCCTCCAGCTCCAGATCGAACGCCCGGCGATTGGCCAGCCCGGTGAGCGGATCGGTCAGGGCATCGCGCATCGCGCCCCGCAGCTGCCCCCGCAGCCTGGCGAGCTCTACCGAGCTGCTGCGCTGTTCCGTCTCGAGCCGGCGAATCCGGGCCGTGAGAGACCGATTGTCGTCGATGCTCGCGCTAAGCAGCCGCCGCAGGTCCTCGGGTCGAGCAAGGCCGGCGATGCCTGGCTGGGCGAGTTCGGCGGCGGCGCTCGAGAGCGCCTGGGTCCGACTGAGAAGTCCGTCCGTGAGACGTCCGATGAGCTCGCCCAGCCGCTCGTTGGACGGCACACGGAGATTGGGCTGAGGCACGCGAAGGGGCATGTAGAAGCGGCGCCAGGTTGGACGGTGGATCTGGGCAAACCGATCAGCCGCGAGGCCGAGCGCTCAGTCAGGCACCACGTCTAGCCGATCGACCGCCGGGCCGAGCTAACCTGGATTAGCACATCGAGGCCGCCGGGACGGTGGGCCGGCGCGATCTTCAGAGCCCGGGTCCGTTGCTCTGGTCGAGATAGCCGCTGTGGAATTCGGCGAGGTCGCGCAGGCTCTCGAGATCGTGAAATTCGACGCGACCCTCCCGAAACGTCGCCAGGCGACGCTCGCGCAGCTGCCGCAGGACGCGGTTCACGTGGATCGCGGTGAGCCCCAGCGCATCAGCCAGATGATACTGGTTGAGCGGGCAGGCGAAGCCGCTGTCCGAGCCGCGTCCCACGAGCTGCAGGCGCAGCCCCAGCTCGACCAGGAGATGGGCGGTGCGCACCAGGGCGCTGCGCCGGCCGATGTTGACCAGGTGCTCGACCACCATCGCCTCGTCGCGCGAGGCCGCCCACAGGATCGCCGCCCCCAACCGTGGCGCCCGCTGGAAGGTATCGATCATCTGCCGCGCCGAGACCTCGGCGACGACGATGTCGCTGATCGCCGCGAAGGCGTGGTCCGAGGTGCGCAGGAGCACGCTGCGCAGGCCCATGACGTCGCCCGGGATCGAGAAATCGATCACCTGCCGGCCGCCGTCGGGCAGCAGCTTGTACGCGCACGCCCACCCCTCCAGAAGGATGAACGCGCGGTGGCCCTCCTGGCGCTCGTGGACGACCTCGGTGTGCGCAGCGATCGGGCGCTGCCGCGCCTCGAGCGTGGCAAGGCTCGCGAGCTCCTCCGGGTTCAGCGGCAGGAATTGATTGAGCTTTTGAACGAGAGCGCTCGCGACCGCGGTCATCCTTCTATGCTACCCCGGTCACGGGCTCTGAACCACAGCCTTCGGTAGTGTCTCAGTTTGAATTTCCTGACCGCCGACGCCGAGGTTCGCATTCGGCTCAGGCTCCCTGTATGCTAAGCGCCAAGCAAAGTAAGGGGAGCTGCTCAATGCCATACTATCGCGTGCGGTCCGCCCGGGACATCGGCGAATCCTACTGGCTGCTGGCCACATCTGAGAACGAGGCTCGGCGAATAATAGCCCTGAACGTTGAAGCGGCGCGGGAAGCCAGGGACGCTCGGAAATTCGAGTGTGCGCCGAGCACTCAGAAACAGCCGCCAGAGGGGCTCATTTACCGGCGCTTCCACGGACCCCTGTCGATCGAGGAACGTTAGCCATGCCACGCGGTCCCAAGGGCCAGAAGCGCCCGGCCGATGTGGTCGGCAACGCCGTGCGCGTCATGGATATAGCCACGGGGCAGCGAGACGAGGAATACGAGCCGGACGCCGGCAAGGATAAGGCCGCGGTCGAGCTGGGGCGCAAGGGCGGCAAGGCGCGAGCCGAGCGGATGACGCCGGAACAACGGGCCGAAGCTGCGCGCGAAGCTGCCGTCAGGCGGTGGAAAAAGGTCGGGTTCTGAGACACTACCCAGCCTTCGTGCTGGCCGCTTCATGTCCGGTCCAAATCGCGGCCGCTCTCCTGGACCAGCCGTGACCCCGGCCTGAACTCGGGCCGGACGACGGCAAGCTGGCTCCTATCCTGATAATATATATTTCAGAATCTAATGAACAACCTTGAATATCGGCTTGCGCATGACTATCTGATGTCAACGAGGAATGAAATCGTTTCTCGAAACATCTAGCAGTAACAGGAAATCATCATGGCCAATTCAAAAGATCGTGGCGTTGCCGACGACACGACTCGGGTCGCCGCCGACGGCGCCCGCAAGGGCAGCGACCGCGCGGCCGATACCGCCCGTAAGGTTGCGGGCGCAGCGCAGCAGTCCACCCAGCACGTCGTCGACGAGTGGAGCCGCGGGGTCAAGGAGGGCCTGAGCCGTTACCAGGAGATGTTCTCGCAGCTGCCCGGTTTTGGCATGGACGGCGCCGAGGCCGGCGGAACCCGATCGGTCGCTCGCGAGCAGCTGATCGAGTTCAACACCGACCTTTTGAGCTATGCCCAGGGTTCGCTGAACGATTCGTTCGAGGCTTCCAAGGCGGTGATCAACGCCGCCAACATGCAGGAAGCCATGCAGATCCAGATCGCGCATGCGCGCAAGGCCATGCAGGACGCGGGCGAACAGGCGATGAAGTTGGCCGACCGCTATGCCAAAGCCAGCCGCGCGCTCGCCAGGCCCCTGTCGGGCGGCACGCACGACGCGCCGCGCCGCGTGGGCTGAGTCTGATTGTTGATCAGGCATTCGGGTCGCCTTCGGGCGGCCCGAACCGTTTTCAGCGCCACGTCGGGCGCCGCCGCGCCTCATGGCCGGCAAGGCTCGCCGGCTGGACAGGCTTCAGCGGCAGGAAACGACTGAGATTTCCGAACCAGAGCGCTCGCGCCCGCTGCCATGGACTCTCCGTCCCCAACCATGACCGCGGGCGCGGGCGCCGCGCTGCCGATCGTCGCCTTTGCGAGTGGGCAGGCGGTAGCCGTGACTACTCTAGATTAGTCTGGCGCCGCTCTCGAAAGGGTAGTCTCCCCCCGTTGCCGGGACCGGTGACCGCGGTCGCGTGCCGTCCGGTCCCACACATCCCTTCACAGGAGGAAGCCATGAGCAGCGTTTCAGGTGCGGCAGGGCACGCGGCCCTTGCCATCTGCGAATCGATGCTGCTGTCGCTCACCGAGCACAAGATCATCGATCAGGCCGAAGCCAAGGCGATCCTCGAGGACGCGGCGACCGCCCATCGCAACTCCATACCGCTGGAGGCCGACGGCGGTACGGCGGCTCACGAGGAAGCCGCCTCGCTGATCGAGACGATTCTCAAGGGCGGCAACTCGGTTCGGCATGCCTGAGCGGGGGTGGTGTCTCCGGGCGAGCCCAAAAGAAGCTCGCAGCCGCCGGAACTCGGCCTTTGTCTGACTCAGATGCTGATGTCCAGGCGGATTCGGCCGGCCCGCCCGACGCGGTCAAGCGCGCCAAACGAGTGGCAGTCCTGTCACCGGTCGCCTGGCGGACCCCGCCCCGGCACTACGGCGCCTGGGAGACGGTCGCCAGCAACCTCACCGAAGGCTTGGTCGCACGCGGCTGGGACGTGACCCTGTTCGCCACCGGGGACTCGATCACCCGCGCCCGGCTCCACGCCGTGGTTGACAAGGGCTATGAGGAGGACCCCGCCGCCGATCCCAAGGTCGCCGAATACCTCCACATCACGGAAGCGTTCGAGCACGCCGCCGAGTTCGATCTCATCCACAGCCACTACGACTTCATGGCGCTGAGTTACAGCCGCCTTGTCCCGACCCCGGTTTTGACCACCATCCATGGCTTCTCATCGCCAAAGATCATGCCGATCTATGAAAAGTATCGCGACGGCTATTTCGTCTCGATCAGCGACGCCGACCGCGCCCCCGCGCTGAACTATCTGGCGACGGTTTACAACGGGATCGATCTCTCACTCTATCCCTTCCAGGAACGCGCCGGTGATCATCTGGTTTTTCTCGGCCGCATCCATCCGGACAAGGGCGTCCATCTCGCCATCGAGGTCGCCCGCCGGACTGGGCGGCGCCTGATCATCGCTGGCATCGTCCAGGACGAGGCCTACTTCCACGAACGCATCGAACCTCATGTCAATGGCGGCACGGTCGACTATCTCGGGCCCGTGGGTGTGCCGGGCAAAAACAAGCTGTTCGCTCAGGCAAGCGCGCTCCTGCACCTCAACACGATCCCGGAGCGGTTCGGGTTGGTCCTGGCGGAGGCCAACGCCGCGGGCGTGCCCGTGATCGCGATGGACCTCGGCTCCTGCCGCGAGGTGATCGAGGACGGGAGGACCGGTTTCCTGGTCAGCAACCCCGAGCAGGCCGTTCAGGCATTGGGCCGCCTTGCTGAAATCGACCGTAGCACCTGTCTTCGGCAAATGAAAGGGACTCAGGGCGCGGACCAGTTCTCGCGGGGCTTCTCAGCCATCAGATGATCTCCTCCTCGGGAACGATGTGTACAGTCGTTTGCTCGTCTCGCTCGCCGGCGTAGATCAGGTACGCGTTGTTGCGGCGTACCCAGCCCGACGGGAACACCACGCCGCCAAGGGGTTTCTCCTCCGCGGCGCGCGCATCGCCGGCGAACAAGGGCAAGTCGCGGACCCGAATGATGCGGGAGGGGTCCGCACGATCCAGGAGCAGGACCCGCGCCTCATACACGCCAACCCCGTGCCCGCGGGACAGAACGGTATGGTAGACTAGCAGCCAGCCCTCCGCCGTCTCGGCCGGGGGAGGCCCGGCCCCGGTTCGTACGAAGCGGCCACGCGGACCCGGGATCGCGAGCCTCTCATGTTGCCCCCAATAGCGGAGATCCGGAGAGCGGGCGAGCCAGATCCCGGGCTCGCCTATGGGCGTCCGGCTACTGGGTCGATGCAGGGCGACGTAGAGGCCGCCGATGCGCCGCGGGAACAAGACGACATTTTTGTTCTCGACAGGGAAGATCACCCCCAGTCGCTCGAAGGCCTCGAACGTCCGCGTGCGCGCCAGAGCGGTGACAATGCCGTCGCGTGACACGGCGCCGTAGGTCACATAGTACGCTTGGTCGATGCGAGAGATGCGGGCGTCCTCCATGCCCCAGGCCTCGTATGGGGCCGCCGGCGCGAGTGCCGGCGATGGTGAGATCCAGTCGATGGATCGTCCATCGCGACTGGTCGCCAAGCGCAGATGGGAGACCGTCGTTAAGCGGTGTTGCCCGTCGCGCCGGAGCGCCACGCCGCGCGGGTCGAGCACGGCGACATCTTTTTCCCGTACCCATTCGACTTCGTACCGGCCTCCCGGGCCAAAGGCGGGAAGCGCCACCCATCCCGGCCTGCCCTCGTGCGGCCTCTCCGCCACCCGGAGCAGCAGATGGACAACTCCTTCGACGTCGACCGCGCCCGGGTTAAAGACCCCGACGACCTCGACCTCGTCGGACGACGGGGTCACATCTCCGGGCCGGACGAGCACCGATCTCCGCCTCCTCACGTCTGTCAATCTCCAGTGTCTGTGGGCGGACGCGCGGCGGCTTTCTCGGCCAGAAGCTCCTTGATGGCGCGATGCGCGAGGCGGAAGCTCTGGTACTTGCTGATGCGCGCGCGCCGCATGATGAGGAAGAAAACGAGTGAGAACGCCCAAAGCGCCCCCGCCAGGATCCACGAGCGGGTCGCGCCGGACGCTGCCCCGGCATGGAACAGCGCAACGGCAATCGATACCGAGTACAATGCCGTAAAAGTCAGCGAGATCCATTCCGCATAGAAGAACACGGCGGACTGAAAGTTCTCCCACTCCCATATGCGCGCGTAGGACGGTGACTCTTGGATCTGGCAATTCTGGCGGGAAGAGCTCGATCCGCTGCTTTTCGTTCGCGTCGTCAAAATCGGTCTCCAGGTTGAGGTCGTTGTGGAGACCCAGGAGCCGGCCAGTGTGATAGAAGAACTCCGCGGCAACCAGGCCGATCGGATACGCGAGCACCGCGGCGACCAGCACCTCCCCGAACTTCGTCGGGGCAAGCACCCAGAACGTCGGGAATGACGTGCGCAGCAACTCAACAGTGAGGTCGGTTGACCAGAGGAAGCGAACGAGCGGGCCGAGCAGGAGTACCAGTAATGCGCCGCAGTAGGACTGCGCAATGACGAAGAGCACGTGGGCGAGGAAGTCCGTGAGATGGGAGGATTCTTTTTCCATGGTCAGCTCAAGCTCCCGGCGCGCGCTCGGCGGCCAGCATGGTAAGCCGGGCCACGAGCCACGCCAGCAGTGACTCGCCTCCCTGGTTGGGGTTCGTGCCGGAGGGAGTGAGACCGTCGAAACAGCCGCCAGTCGCCGGGTCGATCATCGGCAGTCCGAGATCGTTCTCGCCGAGGAACCAGGCGTAGCAGCGCCGAGCGACCTCCTGCCAGCCGGCGGCGTTATCGGTCTCCGCCAGCGCCGCGGCGGCCTGTACGAGGCACATCGCCTCAATCGGCTGTTGGTCGAAGCATGCCCTCCGCCCGCTCTGCGTCATCCAGCCGGCGTTGCCGACGACCGTCAGCGCTCCCCCTCGCGTCATCTGACTCTGGATCAGCCATCGCATGGCTGCGACGGCGTCCCGGACCATGCAGACGTCGCCGAGTACCACCCCCGCACGGGCGAGTGCGTGGGGAAGGCGGGCGTTGGCGTAGGTGACGCGATCCTCGAACCAGATCCAGCGACCGCGTGCGTGGGAACGGAGCCGCTCATGCAGGAGGCGCGCGGAGGTGAGGAGGCATCGCCTGACCGGCGGCCGGTCCGCTCCCGCGCGGAGCGCGTGGTCGCAGGCTAGGATCGCGAACGCCTGCGGCCGCACGTGCCTGAAGCAAGCGGCCCTCCGGACGCCGAGAGCAAACAGGCGCTCGGCGCGGGGGAGCCACTCGCGGGGACGGCCCAATTCGAGCAACAGGGCGAGGGACCACAGGGCCCGGCCGTGCGCATCCTCGCTGCCTGACGAGTCGAGCCAGCCTCCGTCGCCCGACCGAAGGTTGCGAAAGCATAGCGTCGCGGGATCGAAGGCCTGCTCGAGGAATGCCAGGTACCGCTCGGCCAGCGGCAGGACCGATGGATCGTCGAACAGCCCGTGGTGCATGACCATAGCGAGCAGGGCTCGGGCGTTGTCGTCTGTGCAGAGGCCGAAGCTACGGTCGGGTGAGGCGCCCCGGGCGTGCTGCCAGAGCCCTGCGGAAGAAGTCATTCGCCGCAAGTGCTTTAGATCGATCTCGAGCGCGCCGAGAGCTTGCCTCATAAGCACCCCGTTCGGAGCGATCCGGCCTGCGGCTGCACGGCGCGCTCGGCCAGCTCAAAGTAGCGGTGTCCAACCACGGGCCAGATCATGGCGCGCGTCCGCTCGTAGGCCGCCCGGCGCATCCGGGCGGCGAGGAGAGGGTCGTCGAGCAGATCGAGCAAGGCGCTCGCCAGTGCCAAGGAGTCATCGAAAGGGAAGAGGCGCCCGAGCCCTTCCGTGATCAGCTCCCGCGCACACCGGTACGGGGTGGCCACCACCGCATTTCCCGCGCTTAGGGCGAAGACGAGGGTGCCCGATACTGCTTGCTCGGGATTCCGATGGGGCGAGACGTACACGTCAGCAGCCGACAGGTATCGCCTCAGGGTCCGTAAATCCACGAAGCGGTTCTCGAAGGCCACGTGTTGGCGGAGCCTCAGCTCGTCGACCCGGCGTTTGAGAGAGTGCCGATAGAACTCCCCCTCCCACTTTAGCACGTGCGGATGGGTCGCACCGAGCACGACATAGAGCAGATCCGGATGCTTTCCCACCACTGCCGGTAGTGCCTCCAGCACGACCTCGATGCCCTTGTCGCGCGACAGCAGCCCGAACGTGAGTAGCAGGCGCCGGTCCCGTAGTCCCAGACGTGCCTTGGCGTCCTCGGGGTCGACGAGCGGCCAGTTGGGCACACCGTGGGGAATCAAGCGCACGCGGCTGTTGCGGGCGCCGTGGAGGCGCTCCAGGCAACTGACGGAAGAAGGGTTCATCACAACGACCTGCGAGCTCGAGGCGAGCAGTACCTCCACCACGTCACGCTGGCCGCCGGTCGGCGAGGCGCGTATTGTGTGTAGCGTCGTCACCAGCGGCACGTCCAGCGCGCCGACCAAGTGTAGCACGTACGAGCCGTCCGTCCCGCCGAAAATCCCGAACTCGTGCTGGAGGTAGACGACCTCGACCCCTAAGTCGTTCAGGTACCTCGCCGTCTCACGATAGCACCGGCGCGCATCGGCCCGGAGTCGAACGGCAACCTCAGGGGGATAAAAGTCGAAGTCGGGAAGGTCGTCGACCGCCACCACGACGACCCCGCGCGGCGGCAGGTGCGACGCCATCGCGTCATGTAGGTCCCGGGTGAAGGTGGCAATCCCGCAGCGGCGCGGTGGGTAGCTGCCAACAAGCGCGACCTTTCGCACCATGGCTCTCGGCATCACCAATCGCGGCATCGTCGCGCATCCAACTCACCGGCCAACATGAGTTTCCTCGGCCGCAACGACCTCGACCAGCCACTGTACAATCCGGCGTCCGGCGGCTGCTATGACGGCTTGCATTTCGACCGCGTTAATCTAAACCAGGGCGCGGAATCCACGCTGGCTTTTCTGCTGGCGCTAGAGGAGATGACGACCCTGCAGACAGCCACGGCGGCGAGCGCCGAGGTGACCGAGGCTGCGGGGACCGTGCGGCCGGATGGGTTGCCAGGCTTGAGCCCGAGCTTCGCGGAGATACACTCGTAAGACATGGGAGAGCATGGATCAAGCCTCCAGTCCTCGCGCCAAGCGCGTCCGACGACAGATTCCCGGTTGGCCGCTCAGGCAAGTATCTGCGCCCCGACAACTCGCGCATGCTCCTGCGCCCGTTTCTGCCCGGCAGCGATCGCCGTGTCCGCGAGATCATCGAGCGGATTCTCGGCATGTCGCCGTCCGAGGTCGAGGCCGGCCTGCAGGATGTCAAGCGCTGCCTGAGCCACGAGCATGCGGGCATCGAGGCCGTATTCTCCGATCGCTATCGGCAACTGGCTCACCTCCTGCCGCCGGCTGCGGAACCCTCGCCGCCGCAGTCCCTGTTGATCGGCGCCTACTTCATGAGCGAGTACAGCCTGCAGTCGTCGGCGCTGTTCAATCCCTCGATCGTCCCGCACCCGGATCAGGACGGTGTCCCTGCCGGTGCGCTGCGCTTCGTCATGAGCTTGCGCGCGACCGGCGAGGGCCACCTCTCGTCGATCGAATTTCGTGAAGGCCTCGTCAGCGTCGACGGCGACCTCGCATTTGCCCCGGTCTCCCCGTCGGTGATCTCACCCGAGATCAGTTACCCGCGCTGCTCCAAAGCCGACTTCGTCGCAACCCTGCTGGAACTGGGAATCGGCGAGTCCTTCGTTGCTGCCGCGTTCGCTGACCTTGGATCAACCTTCGGTCCCGGAGAGCTGGAAGATTTTCTGCGCCACCCGGAGCGTTGGCCCGGTTCGACGGCCGAGCACGAACAGCAGTCCGTGCGCGACGCGATCCGCCGGGCGGCGCACGGCGAGTACGTGCTGGAGTTCCCGAATTCGTCGACGTTGTCCGAGCGCGCGATCTTTCCGGTGTCGCCCAGCGAGCAGGGCGGCATCGAAGACGCACGGTTCGTGCGCTTTCGCGAGGACGATGGCAGCCCCCACTACTATGCCACCTACACGGCTTTCGACCGCAATCACATCCTGCCGCAGCTGATCGAGACCGAGGATTTTCGGAGGTTCAGGCTTGGCCCCTTGCACGGCGCCGCCGCCCACAACAAGGGCATGGCGCTGTTCCCTCGCCGCATCGGCGGTCGCTACGCCATGTTGGGCCGGCAGGGCGGCGCGAACATGACGCTGATGTTCTCCGACGATGTCCATTACTGGGAAGACTACGAGGTTTTGTTGGAACCCGTGGCGCCCTGGGAGTATATCCAGATCGGCAACTGCGGCTCGCCCTTGGAAACCGAGGCTGGCTGGCTCGTCCTGACCCATGGGGTCGGCGCCATGCGCAACTATTGCATCGGCGCCGCCCTGCTCGATCGCGACGACCCGCGCCGGGTCATCGGGCGTCTCCGTCAGCCGCTGCTCGAACCGCTCGATCACGAGCGCGACGGTTACGTCCCGAATGTGGTCTACAGCTGTGGCTCCCTGATTCACAACGGCTGGCTGGTCCTACCCTATGCGATCAGCGACTATGCGACGACCCATGCCCTGGCTCAGCTCGAGCCGCTTTTGGAACGGCTGGTTGGGTAGTGTCTTCGGCGCTTCATTCACTCGATGGATGCAATTGGCTACTACGGTCCGCCTATCCCGGGCCCCGCGCTAACCCACGGCGATGATGACCACCGGCCGCCGCGCCGCGGCCGGCGGTCCCCCGCCACCCGTCGCCACGAACGCCGCATCCCTCTCCGGCCACAGCATGCCGAGCGGATTGGCGCTCCAGCGGGCGACCATGGCGTCGTCCCAGGCGGCGCCGAAGGCGCCGAAGAACGGCACGTAGGCCTCGTCGAGCGCCTCGCTGCCGGTGAACTGATAGCCGAACCGGTAGAGCGGCCAGCTGCCGGTGGCGGTCACGGCGGTGGTGTTGGTGCGCAGGCCGTCGACGTACTGCCGGACCTCCTGCCCGTCCCAGACCCGGGCCAGCGTGTGCCAGCCGGCGGTGATCAGGGGGCCGCTGCCCGAGGCGGGACTGTTGACGTTGGCCTGCCGGCCCCAGAGCTTGCCCCCCGAGAGCATCCACAGCCAGTTCCCGGTGTTCGCCGAGCCGGAGCGGAAGATGCCCTCGTTGCCCGGATCCTCGGTCCAGAGGATCAGGAGCGCGATGGTGTAGGGCTCGCCCGAGTCGAACAGGATCGGGTTGCCGTCGGCGGTCTCGACCTCGTTCGAGTTGTTGCCGGGGAAGTAGACCGCCGGGCCGTAGCGGGTGAGCCGCCGGGCGGCGCCGTTGTTGAGGCTCCAGCGGGTGCAGCGAGGGACGGGATAGATCGAGCGGCCGCCCGGCTCCCAGAACGGGAAGACCGCCTTGACGCCTCGCCAGTGCTCGCGCCAGGGGCGCGCCACCAGGCCCGGCTGGAGGTTCCAGATCGGCGGCTTGCGGAACAGCATGGGTCAGACGCTCACGCCGTCCTTGCGGAAGGCGAGGTCGGCGCTGGCGAGCGTGTCGGTCGAGCCCGAGCGCTTCACCCCGACCCGGAACTGGTAGACGCCGGTGACGATGAAGTCGATCGAGTTCGGGTCGACGTCCTTGTCGAGCACCAGGGCCATGAGCGGCGTCGCCGACCAGGCGGTGCCGTCGAGCGAGCCGTAGACCGAGATCACCGCATCGTCGGTCGGGCTCGCGGGGAAGTCGACCTGCGACCCGGCAGTGGGCGCTCTCCCGCGGATTGAGGGTCGGCGCCTGGTCGAAGACCTGCTCGGTGGTGATGCTGGTGAGCTGGGTCGCGGTGATCTTGCTGCCCCAGGCCATGGTCAGCTCCTCGTGCCCTTGAAGGTGATCGAGATGTCGGCGAGGCTCGCGTCCTGGCTGCCGGGCGCGAGCACGGTGAGGCGGTCGCCGGCGGCGAAGGCGACCTCGCTCGCGAAGGCGAAGGTCGCGGTGCTGGCGGCCGCGGCGAAGGTGATGGTGCCGATCGAGGCGCCGTTCTTCCGGATGTCGAGGTCGGCCTGAGCGGTCGGTGCCGTGCCGGCGTAGCCCTGGCTGTCCGTCAGATCGGCGGGCAGCGTGAAGGCGCGCGAGGCGACGAGCTGGAGCAGGGTCGCCCCGGCCTCGGGCTGGCCCGGGAAGTAGACGCCGATGTCGTAGGGAGGCACCGCCGCCGCCGATGTCCCAGGCGACGATGGCGGCGCCGTTGGCGGGCGCCGTGCCGAAGGTCAGCGTGGCGCCGGCGACGCTGTAGTCGGTCTCGAGCAGGCCATCGACCCAGACCAGCACCGTGCCCTGGGGCTCCGGGGAGAGGGTGTAGGTGTCGCCGCCGTCGGAGGCGCCGTCGAACACCTTGGTCGAGGCGCTGCCGCCGCCGACGGCATGGAGGGCGAAGCTGCCGTCCGCCTCGCGGGTCAGCACGTAGCCAGGGGTGGTGTCGCTGGCATCGACGTCGCCGAGATCGCCGAGGCCGGCGTCGGCCAGGACCTCCGCCGCGGTCACGCCGACCCAGGCGCTGCCGTCGTAGCGCAGGAGGTCGCCCGTCACCGGCCGGCGGACCGAGAGGCTGAGCGTGAGGTCGTCGAAGCCGTAGGTGGTGTTCGAGCCGAAGTGGTTGTGGGCGAGCAGCTGGACCCGGACCTGGCGCGCGCCGACCGGGACGTCGCCGGTCAGCGTCTGCTCGACCCACGTGCCGTCGTTGGGGCCGAACTCGCCGGTCGTGAACGCCGAGCCGACATCGGCGCCCGCGGCATCGAGGAACTGGAGCTTGAGCTCGCCGGTGTCGGACTGGTACTCGCTCGCCGCCCAGACGCCGGCATCGAAGGTGGCGCCGGCATCGAGCTCGGCGGCGGTGAAGCCCTGGGCGATGAGGTCGACCGTCTGCTCCAGGATCGCCGGGTCGGTGCCGCCGGTCGCGCTGAAATAGAAGCTGCCGCCGTGGGGCGCTGCGATCGTGCCCTCGGCGGTCCCGGCATCCCAGGTGCCGGTGGTGGTCCAGCCGGAGATGTCGCCGGCCTCGGCGTCGGGGTTGGCGAGCGCCACGGCGATGCTGCGCAGCGCGATGTCGGTGTCGCCGAGCTCGATCAGCGCGCCGGCGCCGCCTCCGCCGCCCGCGGTCCCGGCGCTGATCGCGAGCACGTCGGTGCCGTCGCAGTAGACGACGGCGGTGTTGTCGGGGCTGGCGCCGACGGCGACGCCGGCGCCGGCCGCGGTCCTGACCGTGACCGCGAAGCCGCCGGCGGTGGCGTTGTGGACGAAGTAGGGCTTGCGGTTGTCGGGGACGACCACCTCGGCATCGGCGGCGAGCGTGCCGGTCAGGCGCAGCATCTTGCACGGGAGCGCCGCGGCGGGATCGACGGTGATCGTGCCGCCGGCCGAGACGTCGACCTCGAGCAGCCCGGCGATCGCCTGGTCGAGGGCATCGAACGCCTCGTTGGCGGTGACCTCCTTCTGAGCCTGGCTCTGGAGGATGTGCTCGATGGCGAGGTTCGGGGTGGCACTCACAGCGTCGCCCTCCCGGCGAAGCCCCGGCCCACGGCGGCGCTGACCTGGTAGACCGCGACCTCGATCGCGCCCTGCGGCGCGCCGAAGTCGGTGGTCTGATCGGCGGCGGCGTAGACGACGGACGGGCTCGTGCTGCCGAGGGTCCGGACCACCTGCCCGGCGCCATCCAGCACGTCGACCTCGTAGGCCTCGCTCGCCTCGTTGAGGGGCACGTCGACCAGGTCGCGCCACTCGCCGCTGTAGCGGGTGCGGCGGACCCAGGTGATGGTGAGGTCGCCGCCGCCGTTGCGGCTGCCCTGGAGGTGCACCGGCGCGTAGGGCTTGAGGCTCGCGGCCTCGTTGGTGAAGGCGACCGCCGCCGGCAGGCTCGGGTCGAGCCGATCGAGACCGCGCGGTAGAAGCGGGCGAGGCCGACCTCGTCCAGGCTGGATGTGCGGGTCAGCGCCGCCGGGTCGAGCACCAGCACGGCCTCGCCGACCTGGTGCGTGCTCATCGCCCACTCGGTGCCGCGCCGGCCGCGCAGCAGCTTCGAGAGCCGCCACTCCGAGGGCCCGAGCTGCTCGGCGTCGGCGAACTGGAGGATCTCCTGGCCGACCAGCAGCAGGTTGGCGCCGTCCAGCACCTCGAGCTCGGTCCGGCTCTCGAACTCCAGCCCCGGGCTCTGCACCAGCACGTCGAGGACGTTGTCCTGGTCCCAGACGCCCCAGCGCTCGTGGACCGGCAGGACGGTCGTGGCCTTGGCCCAGGCCACGGCGGTGGTGATCGCGGCGTAGTCGGTGAAGCTGACGCCGTCGCTCGAGCGGTAGATCACAGCACCCCGCCACTTGGTGTTGTCGAGCGACCAGGCGGGCGCGGCGCCGAGCCAGAAGGCTCCCGTCTGGCCGTCCTCGGCCGAGAGCGCCGGCAGGTTCAGGAAGAAGCCCTGGGACGGCACCTCGAACGGGATGCCGGTCTGCTCCGAGGCGGGCGTCGGCGCGCCGGTGAGGTGGTTCGTCTGCCAGACGATCGGGTCGTCGGTGACGCCCTTCAGCTTGAGCAGCCAGCCGCCGGAGAGGTCGATCTCGGTCAGGCGGAGACGGATCGTGGCGGTGAGCGCCTCGGTGATCTTGATGGCGTCGACCACGTCGCCCGGGTCGAGGGTCAGGAACGAAGGCGGCAGGTACAGCTCGAAGCCGTCGCGCTCGACCCAGGCCGAGGCCAGGATCGCCCAGGCGGCGCGCTTGGCCTCGTCGTCGGTCATCACGACCGGCAGCTCCAGCACCAGCTCGTTCCGGGTCTCGTACAGGTCCTGGATCAGCTGCGCCTGCTGGGCCGCGGCCTGGTAGTCGTTCTCCCGGGCGAGGTAGCGCACCGTCACCCGGCGCGGCAGCTCGGCCTCCTGGGTCCGGGTCTCGAGCAGCTTCGGCGGCCGCTGGCTGCCCGGCTCATGCGCCGCCAGGCTCTCGTCGCCGATGGTCAGCACCGGGTCGCGCTCGCGCTTGCGGAACGCGAGCGTCCAGTCGCTCTCGACCACGTCGAACAGATACGCCTGCTGCAGCTTCTCCAGCGCTTCCCGCACCGCGACCGGGCGCGGCACCATGTAGCCCAGGACCTCCTGGTCGAGCTCGGAGACATCGAGGTCCGCGGGCTCCAGCCCCGCCCGGCCGCAGAGCTCGCCGACGATGCCGCCGAGCGTGACGGTGCCGTGGCCCGCACGGTCGAACCAGAGCTTCCAGACGCCGCCATCGCTGGTCCAGAGCGCTTCGGTCAGCGGGTCGTGCACGGCAGCGTCGAGCCCGAGCCCGTACAGGCTCGTGACGTTCCAGCTCGCGATCGGGGTCATGGTGACCGTGTCGATCCGCCAGATCGTGCTGGCGTGCGGCAGCCAGAGCTCGCCATCGATCGTCGGCTGGTTCTCCCAGGCGTCGACGAAGCCCCCGCCGCTGTAGCTGCCGAGCAGGCTCTGCTCGACCTGGAGCGTCTCGGGATCGCAGGCGAAGAGGCCGCTCGAGGCGCCGACGATCACCCGCCCCGAGGCGCGGTCGTAGGCGATGCCGGCGGGCGACGAGCCCGCGGGCAGGCCGAGGTCGTCCACCAGGTGCCAGGGCCCGTGCTGCTCGAACGAGGCGTCGAACCAGGAGACCCAGCCCTGGGAGCCCGTGTTGCTCTCGCTGATCACGTAGAGGCGCTTCTTGTCCGGATCGAGACCGAACCCGGTGCTCTGGTGGCCATCGGACACCGAGCCGATCTCGACCGGCCCGCCGATCGGGTTCTCGAAGTCGATGATCACCACAGGCCCGCCCAGGGCCGATTTGCAGGCGAGGTAGCGGCCGGCGTAGACCAGCATGGCGCCGGGGCTGAACAGGCCCTGCCGATACCAGCTCTTGAGCTGCAGCGTGTCGGCATCGAGCCGGGCGAAGGTCGTGCGGCTGAGGCCGTTCAGCGCGAGGTACAGATCGCCCGAGACCGGGTCGATGGCGTAGGCGTAGGGGTCCGGTCCGCCCTGCCAGCCCTGCTCGATCCCACCAGGCGACGAGCTCGGGCTTGCTCGCGATCTCGACGCGGTAGACGACCTGGCCGGTCACCCGGTTGACCTTGAGCAGCCAGCCGCCCCAGACGTTGTAGATGTAGGGCCGCTCGGGATCGAGCAGCCAGCCGGCCTTGCCCCAGTTGTCGACGCCCTGGGACGACAGGTCGACGTGCTGGCTCGGGTGCACGATGCTGCCGGCGGCGACGACCTCGGCGGTGATGTTGGGGATGCGGTTGCCGAAGTCCTTGAGCGGCAGCTCGTCGAAGGTGAGGTAGACGAGCCCCCGGTAGCCGGGCGCATTGCCCGCCCCCTCGTGCATCTCGATCACCGGGTCGGGCGCCTGGGTCTCGGTGCCGAGGTGCAGGCGGTAGATGTGCTCGCCGTAGCGGAAGCTCTTGCCCTGGATCGAGGTCTCGGAGAGGTCGACGATCAGCTTGCCGTCGGCCCAGACCCGGCGGATGGCATCGACCGGGCCCTTGGCGAACGCCACGGCGAAGGTCGCGAAGTAGGCGTAGGAGACGACCGTCTGCCCGCCGCCGCCTTTGCCGGCGCTCGACTTGCTGCGCTTCTCGATCAGGGGCCGTGCCCAGATGACGTTGCCGGCGATGCGCATCGACCCGAACACCTGCGGGATGCCCATGCCGTAGGTCGAGGCCTGGACCTGGAGGTCGCCGAGGCGGGGTCCCTCGACCTTCTGCTGCTGCCCGCCGGCGAACAGCGCGGCGCCGATGAAGGAGCCGACCAGCCAGCCGACCTGGGGCGCGCCGAAGAACGAGCCGATGGCAGCGCCGGCGGCGGCGACAGCGAGCTGGGCCATGGGTCAGGAGGCGGGCTGCTTGAAGCTGTAGGCGGCGACGATGCGCCGGAGCCACTTCGGATCGGCGCCGTGCTCGACGCAGGCGCCGGCATCGGCGTAGGCGTGGATCAGGGAGAAGGGCTCGCCCCGGTCGCCGACGATCGCGACGTGCTGCGGGTGGCGGGTGAAGCGCATCAGCAGGACGTCGCCTGGCGCCGCCTCGGCAACCGGCTTCGGCCACGAGGTGCTGCTCGCAGAGCGCGCGGAGCTGCTGGCCGTCGGGGATGCGGCCGTAGGCGCGGGTGTCGAAGTCGAGCAGGCCGAGCTCCTTCCCCACGCCGAGGATCAGCCCGCCGCAGTCCACGGCGACGCCCTTGAGCCTTCCCTGGTGGCGCCAGGGCGTGCCGAGCCACGTGCGCGCCGCGGCCAGGATCTCGGCGACCTCAACTCTGGGCATCGGGGTAGCTCAGCACCTGGTCGGTCCCGGGGACGTGCGGGAAGCCGCGGAAGTTGACCGCGTTGTCGAACTTCGCCCGGCAGGTCGCGAAGCTCTTGTCGCAGCCCGGGCGGATGGTGAAGGCGTCGCCCGCCTGCATCGGGTAGAGCGCCGGCAGGAACAGGCGTGAGCGTGCCGGTCGCCGCGTCCCAGCTGCGCACGGCCACGGTCTGGCCGGCGTTGGCGCCGCCGGTCCAGGTGAGCTCGCCGCCGTCGTACCAGCCGGTCGCCTGGGCGAGCGTGGTCTCGAACGCCGTGGCGCTGGTCACGGTGTCGACCGTGCCGCTCTCCTCGAGCGCCGCGAGGTCGACGCCGCAGCGGGCATCGCCGAGGTCGGCGGCAGCAGTCCGGCGCGTAGACCTCGCCCACGGTCATCTGCAGCCGCTGGGTCATGCCGCGCAGCTCGGCGACGTACATGCCGTCCCGGATCGTGACCTCGCCGAGCCAGCCGCGCCGGAGCTTCAGGATGCCCTGGCCGAGGTTCTCGTAGTTGACCAGGAACATCCGGACCTCGGCGAAGTCGTACCTGCCGGCCCGCAGGTCCTCCTCGGTGATCCCGTCGTCCGAGAACACGCTCTCGACGTCGAGGTTGTCGACCGCGAGGTCGGCCGTGCCGCGGATCGCCGTGCGCGTGTAGCCGCTCGCCGCCTTGTAGGTGACGCCGTCCACCTCGAGGTCGCGGACGTGGTCGGTGAAGCCGAGCACGACGCCGTCGCGGCGTGTGATCTGCCAGCAGGTGGCGAGCGTCGTCACCTCGCCCG